>CBFHHM010000059.1:0-1032 GCA_965655705.1 Candidatus Pelagisphaera sp. | reverse complement strand
ATTCGCATAGACGTACCGAACTTCATTCAAGAGCGACTGCAATTTCTCCGGCTGCCGATCCTGAAATGCCTCCAAAATCTTCAGAAGATATATGATCTGATGGTCCCCCCAGTATCCAATATTCGACCAGGGCTCATCCGGGTTGAGCGTTTCCCAGTCGAACCCATCGCGCGTGATCCGATAAGGATTATAGCCATCGGCCGTCGATGCGCTCAAGAATCGGGAAATCATTCCATCCAAGTATTCTGGATACGAGCAAGCGAGCGGCTCCCAATTCTGAAAAATGTCGCGCCAATTGCCTTCGTAATCCAGCGACGGCGCCCCTTGCTCGTCTTGGGTTTCGATCGAGAATTTATTCCAAGGGCGACTGGGGTCGCCGTGTCTTCGACTGAACGAAAGCGGCAGGTATTCGGTCGCTAGGCGAATCAAAACGCTGTCTTTGGTCTCTTCCGCCCACGCAACCAGTTGACTGCGCCCTATCGAATCGCCCAGCGCTTCCAAACTTCTACGATGGCGTCGAAGGGCCTCCTTGTTCCAGGATTCGACATAAGCCGCGAAATCCCGAATTTCAACCCGGTAGCCTTCATCGAAAATGCCCCCGCGCATGATGTTGAACATCGTGTTCGAATAGTGCCGCGCGTCTCGCAAGGGTTTCGAGGAGAACTGAAGGCCGTCTGACTTGGCGATTTTTCGCCTCAATGCCTCGGCGTTTACCGACTGATCCGCTTTCACGGATCGCCTCAATGCGTCCGAGTCCGAAAACTCCAACCGCAAGGCTTCAATCTGCTCCGCGCTGCGATTGATGTCCGCGACAACGCTCCAGGCTTGGCAACCGCTTGCCTCCAATTCAATATTCGACTCGACGAGATAGGCGCAGCGAACTCCTCGCTTATCGGTCTCCGTCGCCAAGCGTTCGCCCCTGAGGAAGGCATCGATCTGCGTCGAAGATACCGCCACGCTCGAGCGCTCGAGCCCAAGCGACCAGGCAACGGTGGCCTTCAGGCCTTCGCTCGGTTCCGCCCGATCGGTAGG
>CBFHHM010000058.1:0-1076 GCA_965655705.1 Candidatus Pelagisphaera sp. | reverse complement strand
CCCGTTCAGTTCTACTTTTATGGTAGATCCCTGAACCGTAATTTCTTCGTAATTCCATTGTCCCGATGGGCGCAGGTAGCCGCGATGAGCGCCTGCCATCCCGTAAGCGCTACCATGAACCTGCCGCGGCTTCACGCCCGCATAGCGCTCGTGCCCATCGTCGAGGATTTGCACTTCCGACATGCCATCATAAGCAGGATTCCCCTCGCCTGGATAGCGAACCGCCACGCCATTATTGGCGCCGGGCGTCATATTGAATTCAAATCGAAAAACGAAGTCAGCGTATTGCTTCTTCGTATACAGATGTCCTCCATCCGACCATTGCAGTATACCATTGGTTGCCATCTTGCCGTTCTTGTCCCCAATCCAACCCGATAGATCTCGGCCGTTGAAGATCGGCTTGAACGCCGTCCCGAACTCGTCGCCTCGCAGAATTCGATTCGCTTCCTCGTCGCCAATCTCGCGCACATAGATATTTCGCCAGCGAATCTCTCCTCCATGCGTCTGCAAATGAATCGGACCGGTCTTTGGCATCGGCTTGGTCTTATCGAAAAAGGGATGGAAAATCGCGTTTTCCACGACCAACTGGTCATTAAGCCATACCCACATACGGTCGCCCACATGACGTACTTTCAGGCTATTCCATTCGCCAAAGGGCTTATCCGCATGAACCAAGGGATGCTTACCATTCGTATCCGCATTTTCCTTTGGGTTATTGTACAATCCACCGGAGCCCTTATCCGCCCCGATATCCCACTTTCCACCCGCTTGGGTCGTGTCCCATATTTGCACCTGAGGCGATCCCCGCAGGTAGATGCCGCTATCCGCCAAAGCCACCGTCTTATACTCGAGCATGAGCTCTATGTCCCCATATTCGCGAACCGTCGTCGCGTAGGGACCATGGCCATCGTTGACGAGTTCGCCATTCTCGATCGTCCAGTGCGTCTCGAACTCCTCTTGCTGACCCTTAATCGCCGCTTGACGGTTATCCGCTTTGCGCGACTGATGCGGATTGTCTCCATACCAACCGGAAAGGTCCTGCCCATTGAAAAGGGGTCGAAACCCTTCAGGTGGAT
>CBFHHM010000057.1:0-1231 GCA_965655705.1 Candidatus Pelagisphaera sp. | reverse complement strand
GATTGGCATGGCACTGGCTCTTTCTCGTGGCATCCACTTCTTCAATCAACGCATGCGAAGTGATCCTGACCCTTGGATGTATAACGTTTCTCAACCCCTTTACCGACACCGTGGTCGCGTGTTCGGAATCGTTGGAATGGGCAGAATTGGGACAGCAACTGCCCGACGCGCCTCGGCGATGGGAATGGATGTCCGATTCTATGACCCACTCAAGCCCGACGGCTACGACAAAGCCAACGGTATCAAACGCGTAGAGAGTCTCGAAGAATTGATGAAAGAATCCTTCATTCTCAGTTTGCACTGTCCACTCAACGAGGAATCGAAGCATTTGATCAACGCAAAAACACTGCAGTGGATGCCAAAAGGCAGTTATCTGGTCAATACGTCTCGCGGCGAGGTCGTCGATACGGCTGCGATTCCAGATGCAATCGCCAGCGGACGTCTCGCCGGCGCAGCCATCGATGTCCTAGCTGAAGAGCCTCCATCACCCGAAAATCCTCTCTTGGTCGCCTGGCGAGACAAGACGCACCCTGCCTACGAAAGATTGTTAATCAATCCGCATTCCGCTTTCTACTGCGAAGAGGGTCTTGAAGATATGCGTCGCAAAGGAGCCGAAGCTTGCCGACGTGCTCTGACAGGAGCAAGGCTTCGGAATGTGATCAATTAGTCTACGGCTGAAATGCATCAACTCCTTGGCCTGCTATCTTGCCCGAACGGTCTCGGTTATTTCATTGCTGGGACTCGAATCGCGTTCGAGTGAAACGACTGGCACGCTAAACTTCCGAACGACCCACCAGAGCCCCAATGTGACCAGCAAAATCGACACCAATGCGAAGGCGCCTTCCCAAAGAAGTGCAGAGCGCATTCCTGATACAGGGGAAATGACTTTCTGAAGACGATACTGCACGAGAACAAGTAAATCGGTTGTTTCTGAAGATTCTTGTTTCCCTTCTGCAGGGGCGAGGACCTGCGAATCCAACTCAAGATCGGAAATCTGCTTGCTCTCAGGATCATCGACTTGTTGCTCTCCGTTGGGAACTCTCGATCGCTTGGGGAGTGAAACGGGCTGCATCGCCGCTATCCATTGCCCATCATAAGCGTCACCTCCATCGGCATTGGATAATGGATCAAGATAGTCAACATCGCGTCCATCGAATAATCTGGCCATCAGGTCGGGTGGAATTTGATACCGCTCGCCAGTCATATCAGCCCCATTTCTTCGCCGGTTTTC
>CBFHHM010000056.1:0-1294 GCA_965655705.1 Candidatus Pelagisphaera sp. | reverse complement strand
GCCTCTACCCAGTCATGGGTCCAAAGTCCCGGCGCCTCCACATCTTGGGGACGCCGTTCTCGCTTGCCGAAATAGACCAGGTCTTCCGTATCGCCCTCCACTGCCCCGGTCGGAAGACGCACTCCGTCTAGCGCATGAAGGTCGAACCATTTCTGTTCCGCATACATAGGGGTGTGCGGGCGGTAGAAACCGCAACCGATAAATACCGGTCTGTCATGGGAGTCCTGCAAGGCATCTATAGTCTGCTGGGCAATTTCAGCATCGTGGCTCGCGCTCACCCCACTTGGAGGAACGCCCCAATCGGTTAAGGTCCACCCTGCATCGTAGTTCACCTTGGGGTCTTGCAAGGGACCGTAAAAGTAGGCCTGCGAGCGCAGCCACTCGTTTTCGGAACTTCTGACCTGATGATACAATTTACCGTATCCATAGCTTGCATATCCACTGGCCAGCATTGCTTGCGACAGCGTAACCACCTTTCCCAGGTCGGGCTTTTCCCGAAACCAGCCCACTGGGTTTGAGTGGATCCCTGTAGTCGTGGGCCTGAGACCCGTCCAGATCGCTGTCCTCGAAGCATTGCAAACGGGCGACACGCAGTGAGCGTTGCTAAAGAGCGTTCCCATTTCGGCCAAGCGGTCCAGGTTCGGAGTCGACGCGTTGGGATGGCCATCCAGACAACCCACGTAGTCGTTCAAATCGTCAATGGCTATGATGAGAAAGTTGGGCTTTGCCTCAGTGGCGCGAACACAGGACAGTGAAAGGCACAACAAGGCAACTAGGAGAAGAAACAGGCGACGCGCGCGGGGCAGGTTTGAATTCATTAGCTGCGATAATGACGACAGTGGAGACGCCCATTTGAACACGATTAAGATCCCTAAAGCAAGTTCCAGCGCATTTCTTGAATGCCGACATCCGCTTTCATCGTGACAACATTGGGCGAATCGTGATTCAAATTTGGGATGAAGAATGCACTGAGCGCCCTATTGATCGTCCTGACTATCACCCCATTCCTGCACTCCGCAGAAGAGAGCAATCAGGCCGAGGAACATTCCCCCTTTACAAAGCTCTTTAAACGCTCCGATTTCGAGACGAACGGAAACTGGGTGGAGGAGGAAAAAAACGTTCTCCATCTCAAGCCTCGAGAAGGAGAGACAGGCTGGAAGCGCTACGATGCCTATCTTTGGTTCCCGGAGCAGTATCAGGATTTTGTCTGCCGGTTTGACTTCAAGCTGGGAGAAGGCGGAAACTCGGGATTCTATTTCCGCATTGCCGACCAGTCGGATGCCACCCTGCATGG
>CBFHHM010000055.1:0-1324 GCA_965655705.1 Candidatus Pelagisphaera sp. | reverse complement strand
AATTTGCAGATCAATCAATAACCGTAAAAGGGAAAGGCAAGCGAAAAACTAACACGTGTGTGATGATGTCGTCGTATACTGTATGAACAAGATTTGGTGGGGTGCTCGCGTATTACTTGATTTGCGGTGAGTGTGACTGGTTCGTCGGGGGTGGAGGAGATGCTTTCCTTGCGACGAAAGATTGCCATCTGTATTTTTTGATTCTACTAGCCTTTCCATGAAGTTTGGAAAGAAGGAATCGTCGCTGGACCGTGTTCTGGGGCAGATCGATTCTCTGGACACAATCAATCTGACCAATCTAGTCAAAAAGCTCGCTCGTGAGAGGGAGCTGCTTGAAACCATCTTCAATACGGCGCTCGAGGGGATACTTGTGATTAGCGACCTGGGCGTTATCGATTACGCGAATATGGCGAGTCACCGCATGATAGGACTCAAGGATAAGGATGTTGGTGAGGCCTCTTTGTGGCGCCTCATTCCGGAATTGCGTGGATCGCTCGGACTAGACGAGGGAGCTCGGTTGGAGTCGTCCGTGAGCTCGAGGGAGCTACAGCTAACGTACCCGGAGAATCGATACGTTCGACTCTATGTTTTGCCCTTTGAAGGCGAAGGCAAGGAGGGGGGCGATGCACGATACGTCGTGATTTTGTCGGACATAACGATCGAGAAGCAATCAACGCGGGAATCGATGGAGTCAGAACGGGTGAGTTCGATTTTGCTTTTGGCGGCTGGTGTCGCTCATGAGCTGGGGAATCCGCTCAATTCGATAACCATCCATCTCCAACTGATGGAACGCCAGTTGGCAAAGCTTGAGCAGACTCCTGTCCATGAAAAGCTAGCTGGCTCGATTGAAGTATGTCGTAATGAAGTTTCGCGACTGGATGGGATCATCAAGAATTTTCTCGAAGCGGTTCGACCGCAAATCCCGGACTTTCAGACTCTCAATCTAAATGAACTGCTAGAAGAGGCGCTTGAGTTTCAATCCAATGAATTAGAAGACCGTGGTATCACAGTGGAGATCGATACTGGGGCAGAAAGCCCGATAGTTCGAGCGGACAAGCAGCAAATAAAGCAGGTGTTTTTCAACGTAACCAAAAACGCGATGGAAGCGATGCAGCCGGGTGGTGTTATTCGAGTCAAAATCCAGTCCGATGAAGAGCGTTTCTACCTTCGGTTCGGAGATTCGGGTTCAGGAATTAAGCACGAAGACCTGTCCCATGTTTTCCAGCCTTACTATACCACAAAAAAAGGAGGCACGGGTCTTGGTATGATGATTGTTCAGCGTATTATGCGGGAGCATGGGGGACAAGTTGGCATAGATAGCAAG
>CBFHHM010000054.1:0-1339 GCA_965655705.1 Candidatus Pelagisphaera sp. | reverse complement strand
CTAGATGCCGCGGGTCTGAAGCCTCCTAGGATGATGAGCGCTCAGAGCCTGGTGGCTGTATTCGAAGGCAAGAAGCCGAAGGGCCGCGACGCGGCGTTTATCGCCATGGAACGTCACGACGGATGTCGCGCGGGCGGAAAGGGCTATCCGTGTCGGGCGATTCGCACGGCGGATTTCATGTACATCTACAATTTCGAGCCGACACGTTGGCCTTCGGGTTCGCCCGATGCATCTGTATGTGCTCGAGCATTACCGTATGGAGAGATCGATTCGTCGCCGACCAAGACCTTCATGATGGAGAATCGCCACACGCACGGAATCGCGGATCTCGCCTATCTTTCCTTTGGCATTCGTCCGGCCGAGGAGTTGTACGATTTGAAGAAGGATCCCGAGCAAATGGTTAACGTGGCAGGATCGGTTGAATACGAGTCGACGCGGGCTCAGCTCCGCGACCAGTTGTTTGCCCAGTTGAAGAAAACTAAGGATCCGCGTGTCGTCGGCGGCAACGTAGATTGGGACTATTATCCGTACTACGGGCGAATTAGGACCGAAGGCTGGACGGTGGAGGAAAAGCCGTGAGAGCGGGATTGAGAAGCGGAGAGATGGAGAGATCGAGAGATGGAGAGATGGGGGGATTGTGGGTTGCAATGCGACGACTGAATACGCTTTTCCCAGCGCGTCTTTGCGTTCCCTTAGTCTGCGTGCTTTTCGTACCGTTTGCTGCGGCTCGTCCCAATATTCTTTTCTGTATTTCTGACGACCAGTCCTGGGCGCACACGGGAGCCAATGGCGACCCAGTGGTCAGTACGCCCGCTTTTGATCGCGTATCGGCCGAGGGACTGCGATTCGTCAATTCGTTTTGCGACGCCCCGACTTGCGGCCCTTCCCGCAGTGCGATTCTGACGGGCCAGCCGATTTGGCGCCTGGAAGAAGCGGCCAATATTTGGAGCACCTTGCCGGCGAAATTCGCTACCTATACGGATGAATTGCGGAAGGCGGGCTATAAAATTGGGACCACGGGCAAATCTTGGGGACCGGGGCGCTTGGAACCGGGAGGTCGCACCGAAAATCCGGCGGGGCCCGCTTATATGGAACGAACGCTAGAGCCTCCTTTTCGAGGAATCCGCAATACCGACTACGCTGGAAATTTCGCGGACTTCTTGTCGGAAGTGGATGGGAATGAATCGTTTTGCTTTTGGTTGGGCACGAGCGAGCCGCATCGTTTTTATCAAGACGGGGCGGGGTTAAAGACTGGAAAAGATCTCAGCGAAATCGTAGTTCCGGCGATCTTTCCAGACAATGGAATCGTACGCAGTGATATCGCTGATTACCTCGTTGA
>CBFHHM010000053.1:0-1459 GCA_965655705.1 Candidatus Pelagisphaera sp. | reverse complement strand
AGGTTCCGCCACTTAATCAATCGAGCTGCACAATTCGAACGTTTGAGCGTCAAACTTCGTGGCTGAACTGACATCTGAATTATCACCGGAAACGTCGGTTGAAGATCTTAGGGCTCAGGGCAGACGCATCTAAAAAGATAGTGCGCCAAAATGACCCTTGTACTTTTGAGAAATGTGTATAGATGAGTAGGGATGCAAAACGAGCATCCCGCCTTGAGTCTGGACCAGCACTTCGCCGACCTGCGTGATCCCCGCGTGGATCGCACCAAGCGTCATGAACTGATCGACATTCTCGTCATCGCCATCGCGTGCCTCTTGTGCGGTGGCCAGACCTTCTACCACATGGCCGAGTTTGGACGCGCCAAGCACAGTTGGTTCCAGACCTTCCTGCGCCTGCCCAACGGGATTCCCAGCCACGACACCTTCAACCGTCTCTTGGCCGCGCTGGATCCCCAGCAGTTTCTCGAATGCTTTTTGCAGTGGACCCAGAGCCTACGTCAGCAGATCGACCAGGAGATCGTCGCCGTGGATGGCAAGGCCCTGCGCCACGCGCTCAATCAAGGCGAGAAACTCCCCTACATCGTGAGTGCCTGGGCACGGGAAAACAGCCTGGTGCTGGGGCAATGGAAAGTGGCCGACAAGAGCAACGAAATCACCGCCGTGCCCGAACTATTGCGCGTGCTTGACTTGGCCGGTTGCATTGTGACCGTGGATGCGATGGGCTGTCAGAAGAAGATCGCCCGGGAGATCAACGAAGCCGACGCCGACTACGTGATGGCCCTCAAGGGCAACCATGAAACCGTGCATGAAGAGGTGAAAAGTTTTTTGAACGATGCGGTGGAAGAACAGCAAAGCTCACGCCCCAAAGAAGTGCCCCCTTCGCCCGGAGCAGCGAGCCTGGTGTCAGAGGAAACCGTCGAGAAAGACCACGGCCGACTGGAAACGCGGCGCTATTACCAAAGCGATCATCTGGACTGGTTTGTTGATCGGGAGCAATGGGAAGGTCTGAGCAGCGTGGGCATGGTAGAAGCCATTCGAGAGATCAAGGGTCAACGCAGCGTGGAACGCCGTTACTATCTGAGCAGCCTGAAGCCAGACATTGAGACCTTCGCTCGGGCAGTCCGGGGACATTGGAGCGTGGAGAATCAACTGCACTGGGTGTTGGATGTGCAAATGGGCGAGGATGCCAGCCGGGCTCGAAGCGGTCACGCGGCCGAAAACCTCGGGACGTTGCGCCGACTGGCCTTGAATCTCCTCAAGAAAGACAGCACCAAAAAGGGAAGTATCAAAACCAAACAACTCTGCGCCGGTTGGGATCACTCCTACTTGTTACATTTATTGGCAACTTAGATGCGTCTGCCCTGACCTTGATGGCTCCCTGGGGGCCACCTGGATCGCGGTCGGACCGGATGACATCGTCTTCTACCACCGTCCCAGTGGCGGAGAGTTCAATCGTCGC
>CBFHHM010000052.1:0-1515 GCA_965655705.1 Candidatus Pelagisphaera sp. | reverse complement strand
CTGCATCGCAGCGCGTTCGCCTACCGGGCGAAGCAGCCCGACGCTTGGCTCTCGAAGCTGAAGTCGGCCGTTCGCCGGGTCTCCAACCAATATCCTGAAATGGGATACCCGAAGATCGCCCGTCTGCTCAAGCAGGAGGACTGGTCGGTCGGGGCCCGTATCGTTCAGCGACTGCGTCGCGAACTCGGCCTGGCCGTTCCAGCTAAGAAGCCCAAGCGCAGACGTCGAGGCCCTTCCACCGGGATTCCGACCCAGGCGACGCATCGCAACCACGTCTGGACTTGGGACCTCGTTCACGACACGACCATGCGCGGCGGTACGCTTCGCATGCTCACCATACTCGACGAGTACACTCGGGAATGCCTATGCATCCACGTGGATCGACGGATCAACGCTCGCAAGGTCAGGAGGATCACATCCGCCGCGACAACGACTCGGAGTTCATCGAGCGAGGACTACGCCACTGCCTTGCCGAGAATCGGATCAAGACGCTTTACATAGAGCTTGGAAGTCCTTGGCAGAACGGATACGTGGAAAGCTTCAACGCTCGCTTCCGGGAGGAATGCCTCAACCGCGAGAAGCTTTGGACTTTGAGCGAGGCTCGAGTTACGGTCGAGGGCTGGCGATGGAGGTAGAACAACGTACGGCCCGATCGCTCGTTGGGCTACATTGCTCCGCTGGAGTTCTCCCAGGAACTGCCGTAGGAAACCGAACCGAGCCAATGTTGGGTCTCCAGTCGGCCGATGGCCTCCTGGCCTCCCAACATTGACAAACTACACAACGTTACCCACATCGTCCATACGTCCAGACCCACGAAAGCGATGGCTCAGTTCGGATGCTTCGAACGCGGTTTTCCGGCGGATGCTACCTTGATTCCAGGCCAGCTGATCCACCCGCGGCGCCCTCGTTCGCCGTAATGAGCTAGTAGCGAACACCAATTTTCTCGAGGGGCATAAGCTGCCCGTGACTGCGTGCGACATTCCGCCCTCGTGGGACCCTTCGATTCTCGAGACTTTCCCAAACCGGAGGCCTGATCACCTCTCACGGTGTCACCAATGTTTCACTGCCAGTCGCAGCAAGTACGCCATCCCAAAGCCTTATCCTGTTTTCGATAGCATGTTTGGCAGTGTGAATCGCCTCGTTAGCTTTGCCATCGTCGCCACCGCACAGGCTATTTAGCAAACGCATAGCGATGGGACCGTGCTGCCCCTCATCAAGCTCCACGTGTCTATTTAGGTAGTAGTGGAACGTTGGAGCCGCTTCTTCAAGCACCTCTGAATTCTTTAGAATCTCCCTAAACATGTCGGGTATAATGTTTTCTCTACCCAGAGCAAACGCCGCAGCGATTTTGTGAGGCTCGTTCGAGTGGATGATATCGAAAGTCGATCGAGTAAAGGCCTTCGACGGGCTTGGAACACAGCGTAGTTCAAGTGCCTCGGCCAAGCCGTTGTTTTCAACGGTTTCAAGAAACTGTTTGCAGGGCTCGACTTCGGCCCCGATTTCGACCATCGACTT
>CBFHHM010000051.1:0-1536 GCA_965655705.1 Candidatus Pelagisphaera sp. | reverse complement strand
GAACAATTGGACAACCCTGCATCGCCGAACCGCCTTCGAGGACCGCGGAAATACAGAGGATAGGCGACGTCTGTCCCGGATTTGGCTGAGCATTCCCACCAGTCGCCACATCGACCCCCGGTTCGAGGCCAACTTCGAGGCCACAGGGGCCGGCGAACTGAGCGGTGGGTTCCGAGCCGGTGGCCGATGAAGGTCTTGCAAATAGAGATAAAAAAGGATTCTGGGCTTCTTAATTTGCGGGGGTTCATGGGTAGCCGCTCCAGTTTCTAGCATGCGGAAATCCGCTACGATGCCTTGAAAGCGCTCATTTCAATCCCGAATATCGCGAATAAGCGATTTGCTGAAACAAGCTATTGATTACGTAGTGGACCGGATCGGCATAAGTTGTTCCGCTTAATTTCACGCTTAGAACTTCATTGGTTTAGGCAAGCGTCGAATACTCGCGGCATGGCAATCATAGCATTCTTACGTCGCTTATTAAATTGTGGATCACCCCCAGACACTTGTATCCGGAATTTCACTCAATGGAAAACTTTATGGGTCCGCTATCTAATGATGGTCTTAGGTGTAGTGGCTTTGGAAAAGGGGCTAGGAGCGGAAGCAAACTTATCTTGGGATGATAACTCTAGCAATGAGTCGGGTTTTCGAATTGAAAGAAGCTCGGACGGACAAAGTTTTTCCCAGATAGCTACTGTCGACTTCGATACAACTACTTATTCAGATAAAGGTTTACAGTCGAATACTACCTATTGGTACCGGGTGAATGCGTACAATGAGTTTGGTGAATCTGGTTACACGAACGTAGTCAGTTTAACCACAGAGCCGGATATAAACGAGCCTCCAACGATAAGCGCTATTTTGGACCAGTTAGTAAAAGCGGATTCTGGCTCAAGCGGAGCGATTGCCTTTACGGTCGGCGATCCAGAGACGGATTCGAGCCAATTGATGCTCAGCGCCTCCTCTTCTAACGAGTCGCTAATACCGATTTCAGCTATCCAGCTCACGAATGATCAATCGGGCTCGAGCATATCCTTCAGTCCTGCGTCTGGGCAAAGCGGATCTTCTATCGTCACGGTGTATGTTACGGATGGCGTGAATATAGTGACCGAGACCTTCCAGGTTTCCGTTGAGCCCGTGGCCTTGCTTTCCATGACAGATCCGGCTGACGGCTCGGAGTATTATTTGGGCGAGGCGATCGAGCTCGCTCCCTCATTCCTTGGTGGAGTGACTCCAGTCAAAGTCTCCTATTTTATCGATGAAACGCTTGTTAGCGAAACAACACAGGCACCGCATTCTAGCGTCTTGCAATTGCCACTGACGGGATCGATTCAGTTGCGGGTTGTTGCGGAGCTCCCAGGTGGCGGGCAACTCGCTTCCGACAGTGTGGCCATTGAGGTGCTGGGGTTCAAGGATCCGACTAACCTGGTCGTTTCGGAAGCTCTGGAGTGACCACTGGCTCATCGGAACTCTCTCCCAATTCAAGCAAGATGCCCATTTCAATCGTTGAAATGGGCATTTGGCTTGCAACGCCGAAGT
>CBFHHM010000050.1:0-1552 GCA_965655705.1 Candidatus Pelagisphaera sp. | reverse complement strand
GAGTTAGACAATACCATCATTGTCGTTACCAGCGATCACGGCATGCCTTTTCCTCGAGGAAAGGCAACAGTTTACGATGATGGTGCCCGCGTTCCTTTGGCGATTCGCTGGTGGGAAGGGATCAAGAATCCGGGCCGTTCGATTGAAAGTCCGGTCAATCTAAGCGACCTGGCCCCGACCTTTCTGGAGGCAGCGGGCGTACCTGTTCCAGATATGATGATCGGTCGTAGCCTCATGGGGCTTTTCTCGGGTTTGCGGTCTGCGGATTGGGACGCGGCATACATTGGGTTTGAGCGACACAGCGGTGCCCGAGCGGGTGGGAAAGGTTACCCTTGTCGGGCCATTCGAACAGAAGAATTCCTGTATATCCATAATTTCGAGCCGAGTCGCTGGCCGGCGGGCTCACCGGATCCAGAAGCATGCAATCGGTTGATACCATTCGGCGAATACGATTCATCTCCTACCAAGACTTATATGATCGAGCATCAATACGATCATGGGGTCGCCGCGTTGGCTCATCTCGCCTTCGGGAAACGCCCTGCGGAGGAGTTGTACCGATTGAAAGATGATCCCCATCAAATGAACAACGTTGCGGGCTCGAAAGGGTTTGAGGCGATTCAAGCGGACTTGCGAGAGCGGTTGTTCGCACATTTGGAGAAGACGAAGGATCCGCGAGTTGTTGGAGGTCTCATTGAGTGGGACTATTACCCGCACTACGGGCGTCATGCTAACAAGAACTGGAAAGTAGACGAGCGGCCATGAGAAGAAACAAAATTGTAACCGTATTTTGGATATTCTCTTTCCTCTTATCTGCCGCACAGTCGCAGGATAAGCCGAATATCGTTTTTATCTTTTCGGACGACCACACCTGGCAGACGATTTCGGCGTACGGCCATCCATTATCCAAAGTGGTGCCGACGCCGAACATTGATCGGATTGGTGCGGAAGGGATTCGCTTCGACCGATGCCTGGTGACGAATTCGATTTGCGCGCCTTCGCGTGCGGTAGTCTTGACTGGGAAGTACTCCCACCTCAATGGGCAGATAAATAATTTCAATACCTTCGATGGAGGACAAGTAACCTTTCCTAAATTGCTGCAGAAATCTGGATACGAGACGGCAATCGTGGGAAAATGGCATTTAAAATCCGTGCCAACGGGCTTCGACTACCACGAAGTGATGCGCGGTCAAGGTCGCTACTACAATCCAACCCTCTACACTGACGGGGAACCCACAGAGTATGAAGGTTACAACACGGACGTAGTGGTGGACCGATCACTGGATTGGCTAAAGAGCCGGGATTCAGACAAACCCTTCATGCTGATGAGCCAATTCAAGGCGACTCATGGCCCGTTTCAGCCGGCCCTTCGCCATCTCGGTGAGCTCGATGACGTCACTGTCCCCCTGCCGGATAACTTTTTCGACGACTATACTGGTCGTAGCCGCGCTCCTGGGAATCACAATACCAGTATCGCAAAAGTGATGCCGCTTAGCAATCTCAGTATTGACTATCGAAGCATTCAGGGCGAGCAGCTTGCTCAGTACCGTAGCCA
>CBFHHM010000049.1:0-1560 GCA_965655705.1 Candidatus Pelagisphaera sp. | reverse complement strand
AGCTCGACCGGTTTGTCGCATACGACGCCCTTTGGAATACCCGGACCCATGATTATAAACGGGACGCGCGTCGCCATCTCCCAAAGCGTCGCTTTGCCCCAATGGCGTTTCTCGCCCAAGTGATAGCCGTGGTCCGAAAAGCAAATCACATAGGTATTGTCGCGCAGGGCGCTCTCCCGCAGGGCGTCAAGCACGCGACCCAACTCGTGGTCCATGGCCGAGGTACTCGCTAGATAGGCCTGGACGATTTCCTGCCACTTGCCATTCGCCTCTACCCAGTCATGGGTCCAAAGTCCCGGCGCCTCCACATCTTGGGGACGCCGTTCTCGCTTGCCGAAATAGACTAGGTCTTCCGTATCGCCCTCCACTGCGCCCGCCGGGAGACGCACCCCGTCTAGGGCATGAAGGTCGAACCACTCCTGTTCCGCATACATGGGCGTGTGCGGGCGGTAGAAACCGCAACCGATAAATACCGGCCGGTCATGGGAATCTTGCAACGCATCGATGGTCCGCTGAGCAATTTCAGCATCGTGACTCGCGCTGACCCCATTTGGAGGAACGCCCCAATCGGTTAACGTCCAACCCGCATTGTACTTCACCTTGGGGTCTTGCAAGGGACCGTAAAAGTAGGCCTGCGAGCGCAGCCACTCGCCTTCGGAGCTTCTGACCTGATGATACAACTTGCCGTATCCATAGCTTGCATATCCATTGGCCAACATTGCCTGCGACAGCGTAACCACCTTTTTCAGGCCGGGCTTTTCCCGAAACCAGCCAACTGGGTTTGAGTGGATCCCTGTAGTCGCAGGTCTGAGACCGGTCCAGATCGCGGTCCTCGAAGAATTGCAAACGGGCGACACGCAGTGAGCGTTGGTAAAGAGCGTTCCCATATTCGCCAAGCGGTCCAGATTGGGAGTCGACGCGTTGGGATGGCCATCCAGACAACCCACGTAGTCGTTCAAATCGTCAATGGCGATAATAAGGAAGTTGGGTTCCGTCTCTGCGGCGCGAACGCCGGGCAGCGAAAGAGACAACAAGGCAACTGGGAGAAGAAACAGGCGGATAGCGCGGGACAGGTATGAATTCATTAGCAGCGATAATGACTACATTGGAGACACCGATTTGAACACAAAAAGATCCCTAGAGCAAGTTCCAGCGCATTTCTTGAATGCCAACCTCCGCTTTCATCGTGACAACATGGGGGAAATCGTGGTTCAAGTTGGGGATGAGGAATGTACTAAGCGCCCTATTGATCGTCCTGATCAACCCCCTATTCCTGCACTCCGCAGAGGAGAGCAATCAGCCCGATGCGCAGGCCCCATTTGCAAAGCTCTTTAAACTCTCCGATTTCGAGACGAACGGAAACTGGATGGAGGAGAAAAAAAACGTTCTCCACCTCAAGCCTCGTGAAGGGGAGACAGGCTGGAAGCGCTACGATGCCTACCTCTGGTTTCCCGAACAGTACCAGGATTTTGTCTGCCGGTTCGACTTCAAGCTGGGAGAAGGCGGAAACTCGGGATTCTATTTCCGCATTGCCGACCAGTCGGATGCCACCCTGCATGG
>CBFHHM010000048.1:0-1651 GCA_965655705.1 Candidatus Pelagisphaera sp. | reverse complement strand
CCGCGGCCTAGAAGGACGGTGGGGATGGTCATGAGGAGGATTTTGATATCCAGCCAGATGGACCAGTTTTCGATGTATTGCTTATCGAGCTCCATCCACTCTTCGAAGCTGAGCTCGTTGCGGCCGCTGACTTGCCAGAGACAGGTGATGCCGGGCTTGATGGATATGCGTTTGCGGAAGAGCCATTCGTATTGCTCGACTTCGCTGAAAAGCGGAGGCCTGGGCCCGACGAGCGAGATGTCGCCTACGAGGGCGTTCCAAAGCTGGGGTAGCTCGTCGATACTGGTTTTGCGTATCAAGCGGCCGACGCGGGTAATACGGGGGTCTTTCTTGATCTTAAAAACGGGACCGTCGACTTCGTTTTGATCGGCGAGCGCTGCTTTGAGCTCCTCGGCGTTAACCACCATGGAACGGAATTTGAGGAGCTTGAAGCGACGCTTGTTCATACCTGCGCGTTCTTGGGCGAAGAAGATAGGGCCTTTGCTGTCGAGTTTCACGGCGATTGCTACGAAAATCAGCAGAGGACTCAACAATACGAGCAATGTTGCGGAGCCAAGGACATCCATGACTCGCTTTAATAAAAGCTGGAGAATCTGGCTTTCTCGAAAGAAGGTAACAACATAATCTCCCTCGTATGTTTCGATGCGAAGCGCTTTGAGAATGCTCGTTTGCTCGGATTTGGTTGTATAACGCACGACAATTCCTAGATCGTGACCGAGTTTAATAATTCTGAAGATCTCTTGGACGTTTTCTTGAAAGGGAAGAGCGATGAGAATCTCGTCGATTTGTTCCTTTTCGAGAATGGCTTCAAGATCCAGAAGGGATCCTAGCACAGGAAGCGTCGCAGGGGAGGCGTGTTCCTCATCTTCCGCGATATAGCCGATAATCCGGTATCCCAGTTCAGGATTGTTTGCAATTTCTTGACTGAGCTCTGTCGTTTTTGCGTCCGTTCCAACGATGAGGACATTTCGCTTGGCGGATTCAACATTGCGGGTGGCTAGGAGAAGAAGGCGTACTACAAAACGAGCGCTGATGCCGAGAATTAGGTTGAGCGCCCAGAAGATCGCAATCGACTTGAGGCCCAAGGTTTCGAAATCGAATATAACGCCGGCCAGTAGAAGCAGGAAAGCGGTGGTAGTGCCGGCCTTGGCATGCGTGTAGATCTGCTTGAATAGGCTAACGAAGCGATTCGTATCGTATTTAACGAAGCGATTGTAGACGAAGGTCCAAGATATCAGCATGCCAATCAAGGCAAGGGATTCGATGAGTGGATACTCGCGCCGGAAAACGACCGGGACTTGTATCCACGTCGTAACGCCTTTGGCGAGGGCGACGGTCACGAAGAGGCTAAACGCGAGCGCTACTTGATCGTAGGTGCGTAGACCGTGGATGAGAAGTTTGTGGCGAAGTCGTATCATGAATGAGTCCCGATGGGACGAATTGCGAATTACTAATTGTGTTAACCGCTAAGATCGCGAAGGACGCAAAGCGGGCTGGAATGTTGAATCTTTTGTCCGCTAGATACGCTAAAGCTAGTTGCCGATAAACCTAGGCTTCGCAAGGCGATACCTACGAGTCCGTTGGGACTCCTTGACCCCAGAAATTGCATATTACGGATTGAAAATTGGGCCTGCTTATCGGGATGAGGGCA
>CBFHHM010000047.1:0-1720 GCA_965655705.1 Candidatus Pelagisphaera sp. | reverse complement strand
TCCTTCGTGACGCTTGCCGCCGCTGTTCCATATGGGTATCCCGTTCTCACATCCAATAGAAGCGCGTTCGCGTATCCTGTCGTTTCAATCGATTCCGACGGAATGAAATAGGCTCCGATGATCGTCAAATTCGCCACCGAAAAAGCCAGCTCCTCGCTCTTCGAAGACGAGAACACCTCGTAAATCAAAACGACATCCAAATGCTGACGGGCAGCCGCCAAACGGACCTTCCTCATAAGCTCGCGCGGCTGCAGACCACGACCCCCCGTTTTCGGCCCTTCATACACCGACTCCGCAATCATAGCGCTCACGGGAACGAAATCGCCAAACCGCTCTCCCAATCGGGCTTTCGCAGCGCGCCATTCCTCGACTTCAAGGGCCGTAAGGTTCGCTAGATTTCCATCGTGTACCTTGACCAAACCGATTCGCGCCGGAAATCGCAAACTCGGTTCGATATTCGCGAGTTCTCTCACTTCTCGATCAATATCGGCAGAGCCGTTCGAACCAATCTGCGTCGGGTACTTCGAAAGATAGTCCTGACCCGAAGTCGTCTGCGTCGTATAGCTTTCGCATCCCGACAAGAGTATCAATGCAAGGAGAACGACTGACAAAAGCGTAGTGGGATTTTTCATATTCAATAGGGACTAATAAAATAGATTCGTCCTTCCAATGCGCATTCGGGGAGGCGAACGGATCATCGATCAAAGCGAATCGGAATTTTCCATATCGGTGATCCCTTCGTTTCGAGATTCGCGAGCTGTGGAGCATGACTCTTTGGAATCTGATCAGCTATCCCCTCCAACTTTTCCTCGCCCTTTCTATTGCCGACTTCATCGCCGGAGTCATCCATTGGCTCGAGGATTCGTATGGCAGCCCCGACACTCCCATCGTCGGGAAGCCCATCAGAGCGAACATCCTGCACCATGAAGACCCGAGAGACTTCCTTAAAAACAACTGGTGGCAGAATGCCCGCAGCAGTCTTCCGCTTGTTCTGCTCTTCGCAGGCGCCTTCGTCCTTTTCGACTGCCTCAATTTCTTCACCGTCTCGCTGCTCATTCTAGGCTGGAACGCCAACGAAGTTCACAAGTGGGCCCACCAATCGAAACGCGAACGTCCATGGATCGCGACAAAACTGCAGAATATTGGAGTTTTCCAGTCGCCAAGGCATCACTACAAGCACCATCGCGACGATTTGGACAGCGACTACTGCGTCATGACTCCGTGGGTCAACCCCATCCTCAATTTCATTGGATTCTGGCGAATTTCTGAACGTATCATATTCTCGGTTACAGGCTTCAAAACTCGTTTGGATCCTTATGCCAAGACTCCTCAACGTCGACCCAACATCGACTAAACCCAACAACCCAAGCCCAAACATCATGACCTCCCAAACGAGCCCATCATATCAACGAGCAATCGCAGGCATCATCGTTATGCTCGCTCTGTCGCTGCCGATCTCCGCGGACAGCGCTTCTCCATTCCGTAGTGTCGTTTCCTTTGGCGACAGTCTATCGGACACTGGCAACCTCTACGCAAATTCGGAAGGGACCTTTCCTCCCACTCCCTATTACCAAGGCAGAGCATCGGGCGGTCTTCTCTGGAACGAATACTTGGCAAGCGATCTTGGATCCGAACTCTTGATGGAAGACAATTACGCCTACTTCGGAGCGATGAGCGATCATCGCAACTTCAACGAAGGCGCTTTGCCATTTTCATTATT
>CBFHHM010000046.1:0-2220 GCA_965655705.1 Candidatus Pelagisphaera sp. | reverse complement strand
GCGATCGTCCAGAGCACGCTCCCGAAGGCGCCCAATACCCCACTCTCGTTTATCGAAACATTCGATGGGGTGGCGGCGCCTATGGCTTCGTCTGGGATGGCAGCAACGGCTATGACAGCCCCGCATTCACGTATACGGACCAAATCCGCGGAGCGGATATCGAACGGCGTTCTGCTAGGAATTTCAACGAGGTTCCCAACTACTGGTCAGGCGGAACCTACCCCAATAATCGCGGTAACAACGGCGGCGCCCCTCAAGGCTCCTACCCAGGCAATCTCGGTGAAATCATGGGTGTCGGCTGGATCGACCAAGGGTTCACCGATTTGGAAACCTTCGACTTCAGCCGCAACAATCTCGGTTGGGACAACGACTACTACTCCCGCGATTTCTTCAACTACTCTTTCGGTTTGGTGCAAACCTTCTGGGAAGGCAAAGGCGGCTTCTCCATCGATTTTGACTTTCAGGATCTCTACCGCGACAGCTACACGGCTCTCAACGGAGGCAACTCAGTCATCACCTTCGATGTCAACGAGACCATCCTCCTCCCCGAGGACCCGAACTACGTCGAATCCGGCAACTTCAATGCCATGCCTAATCCGAACTTCGGACGTCCCGTTATCATGACGAAATCAGGGCAGCGCACGAATGACGACCAACGCACAGCCAAGCGCTTTACCGGCTTCGCGAAACATGACTTCCGCGATACCATGAGCAACGATAAGCTGGCCAACCTCTTCGGCGAGCATACCCTTACGATATTGGCCGATGAAAGCCGCCATCATGAAATGGTCGTGAACTGGGTCCGGAGCTCCTTTGGCGATCCCGAACCCGCGCTGCACATCTGAGATGTCAACGCCCGCCAGGCGCGAACAACAATGCTCGCAACACACCCCATATGGTCTACATCGGGCCCCAGCAGTTGGATGCGTGGACCACCTACGACGAGGTATCGGACTTCATCATCCACCCAGCGTTCTACGACCTCAAAAGCACAACCGGCCAAACCTTTTAACAAGCTATCGTGGAACCTGGGGCCGGATGCGCGCCCGAGGCTCTGGCGAATGACATGTTCGACCGTTCCAACGGCAACGAGCCATTCGTTCCTGGAACCTGGTCGTCTATCAATACGCCGGCCAAGAATGTCCGTCGCCAGCAAACCACCCTGCGATCGCTCGCAGCAAACACCCAATCGAAACTATTCAATGACCACCTGGTCATCAACTTGGGCTACCGCGAAGACGAAGTAGAAAACTTGCTCAACACCGAGCCACCTCTCAGTGGACTCGATGAAATTCCACTCATAACTCCAGACGTTTGGCGTCTCGAAGATGGCGTCTCCAACAGCGTTAAGAAGGATATTTTCGGCTACGGAGGCGTACTCTACTGGCCGAAGGATATAATTCCGCTGCCCGAAATGGTCGACGACATTACCTTCCACTACAATTCGTCCGACAACTTCGTGCCTTCGCTCGATCGCGTCGACGAGTACCGCGAGCCAGTTCCTTCGCAATTTGGCGATACCAAAGACTGGGGAGTCAGCGCCTACATGTGGAACAACAAGCTGGTGGCCCGCCTCAACTTCTACGAGGCCACCCTGCAAAATGCCTCGGCGCCGACTTCCGGCATCTACAACCAGAATCTCACGCGCATCTTCCAGTGGTACGGACGCCTCAATCGCGATTCGCGCCGCTTCGATTCGTATGACAACGATACCGGCGAGCTTTTGTTCTCAGGCGACGGCAGAGTCGATCCGGAAGTCGTCGAGGAAAACATCCAGTTCGACGAAGAGGTCGGACGTTACTTCATCGGGGAAGATGACGTAGATGGCTTCGAAAACCTAGACGACGCGGTCGCCGCTCAATGGCCGTTCTTGGTACAAACCCGGGCTGCCATGGCCCCGCTGGAGCAATTCGTCTTCGATGAGAAGCTCGTTCAATCCTTCAATGCCCGCTTCCTTGCCGACGGCGATATCAACATCCAGTGGGCCGGAGCCATCGCCGACACCATGGACATCACCTCCAAGGGGATGGAAGCCGAGATCATCGTCAACCCCACCAAGAACTGGCGTATCGCGTTCAATGCGGCGAAGCAGGAAGTCGTAATGGACAATATCGCTCCCCGCCTGACCGAACTCGTCAATAGCTTCCTCCTGCCCTACATGCAGGACTTTGGCTACCTCGACTGGGGCAATCCCACCGGAACGCCTCAGGGCGCGACCTA
>CBFHHM010000045.1:1447-2369 GCA_965655705.1 Candidatus Pelagisphaera sp. | reverse complement strand
CTCCCAACATTGACAAACTACACAACGTTACCCACATCGTCCATACGTCCAGACCCACGAAAGCGATGGCTCAGTTCAGATGCTTCGAACACGCGAGGCAAGCAATGGGAGTGGTGCCTCAGGAGTTGGCCCTGTAAAAGGATCTCATGGGAGGAGAGAATCTGGAATTTCGAGGCAAAGTCGCAGGATTGTCTCCGAAGGATGCGAAGAATCGGGCTGCCGAGTTGTTGGAGGCGTTGACGTTAACGGGTCGAGCGAAGGATCCGGTATCCAAATATGTTGATAGGTAATCCAATTACTATTGCTACTGCAATAGATTCAATAGGAATCCTATGACGAGAACTTGGGGGACGGTTACCAAAGGAAGGGACAAGGCGATCTCCCAAGATTTGGTGGTTTCGCGCAGGCTCATGATCTCGGTATAATCGGTGGCGGCTCCGCTCATGAGGAAGGCGAATCCGTTTCCTGGGGCTCCTCCCCGAGTGACCAATTCGGCGGCGATTGGACTGGAGCCTTCGGAGCATACTTCAATGATCGTCGCGGCGACAAGTGTGAGAAGAAGCCCGCTTATGGTGGGGCCGAACCAATTTGCAAAAGCCTCCTCGCTGGGGATTAGCCCTCTTATGAGAGAGGCTATCACGACTCCAAAGAAGATCCAGCGCAGAATCATTCGGGACTCCGAAAATCCGTCACGCAACATCTCTCTGATAATCTGAATGTTGAAACGGGCTGCTTTCCAAGACGATCTAACTTCTGGCCAGAAATCAAAGTCGTCGGGCAGGGATTGCGTATTCGGATTTTCAGGAAGCGATTTGGCAGAGACAAGACGCTCGAAGACCAGCCCTGAGACAATGGCCACGATGCCCGAGAGAATCACGATAAAGATGGTCCATTTGAGGCCGATGAGGGCGATCAACACGAG
>CBFHHM010000045.1:0-1437 GCA_965655705.1 Candidatus Pelagisphaera sp. | reverse complement strand
GAGACAATGGCCACGATGCCCGAGAGAATCACGATAAAGATGGTCCATTTGAGGCCGATGAGGGCGATCAACACGAGCGTTGTCGATAGCGAGTTCCAAGGGCTGGCGATCAGGAAGGCCATGGTTTGGCCGAGACTCGCTCCGCGCCGATAGAGTTGCATTCCCAGGAGGAGAATCCCATGGTTGCAAAGATCGAATGCGAGGCCGGCAGCGGTAGCCCTGAGAATGCCTTGAAGGCCGCGAGACTGGCCCAAGGCACCGATGACCAAATCGCGGGGGATGCGAGCGAGAATGGATACGGCGATGATACCGGCAATCAATCCCCACCACATCTTGTTCATCAACTCGAAGGCTCCATGGGTAAAGGGACCGATGAATCGAATCTCTAGCATCTGGTTGTGGAAAAACAGATGAGCGAGGAAGGACAAGGCTACCGTCGCCAGCGAGCCCCAAAGCAGCCAATCAAACTTGCGGGATGAGGAGCAACACGAGTCGAGCTCGCCTCCCTCATTGTCGTCACAGCAGTCGTTCATTCGTTTTCAATAATAGAGGATCCTAGCGATCGAATTGGCCACCCTCAGGATAGGGCGAGCTGTACGGCTCGTTTGGACGGGGAGGTTGTTGCGTATTCCCGATTCGATTCCGCCTCTGCGGACTCCCGTTTGTCGACTGGGCATTTTGACGAAGTCCTTGGAGCTCGCCATTTCGCGAATGCCCGAATTGGCCAATAGCCGATAGATTTCCCGGCGCTTGTTGCGAGCAAACGTTTTGGAGAGCGGGCTGTTGAATCGAATCACCAATATATGTCCCCGATTATCCGCCAATTGGAAAAATATATCCGTGGAAAAGATACACTTGTAGTTTTCGATTGGAATGGATGTTGCGTCCCGGGAAAAGAGATACCCCTCGTGGCGGGCGATTGGGTGCAAGTGGGAATCGGTGATGATGACTCGCCCGTTCTTCGGTCGGAATCCAACCACGAGAGGATTGCGAACGATCCCAAAGTCGCGCTTGGATGCGAAACGAAGGTCGGAGGGACGGACGTCTAAGCCAATTGGCGGCGATTCGTTGGATTCTTCAGTTCCGAATGCATCGCCTGCCAATCCCTGCAGTGCGATCGAAATCGCGATGGATGCGCTATTAACGACGGATTTCATCGACATAGAGTATCGTACTTATAGGCGGCGTTGTCAAAGGTCCAACGGCTTAACCCTAATCCGCTCGACTGCGATTCGAGGGTCTCAGAATTCGGGGGGCGGGATTCTCGACGAGGATACCGTCTATCGCTGTTCGGAAACCGAGCTAGTTTTCCGCCCTTACCCGTACGAAGAGAGAGCGAGAGTCGACTTCGTGGGTGTAGTCGAGCGTTTGCGGGCCGTCGGAGCTTGATGTGATCGATTTGACGGGCGCCCAGCTCCCTGGAGACAGGGATTCGCC
>CBFHHM010000044.1:0-2437 GCA_965655705.1 Candidatus Pelagisphaera sp. | reverse complement strand
GCAAATTTGCTCGGTGTTACTAGTTCTTATTACAACAAACTTGAGACAGGTAAGTCGAAACCTAGTTCTAAGCTCGATAAGCTTATTGACTACACTATAACCGAAAAGAAAAAATCTCTTCACGGATTAGATGCAGAAACTGGCCGTGATAACGATCGCGATTCCGAATCAGACCTGAAACAGCACAACCCTGACCCAAGGCACTTAGAATTAGCTACGAGATGCATGTCCCACATCAGTCGATTTGCGATGCAGTGTTTAGCGGAGAACCCAAATCGTCTGTACTGGTTGGAAGAGGAACTAAAGCAAAGATTTGAGCTTACGGACTCTGAGCCGAAGTAGAAGAAAAATCCCTGATTCGAGCCTCGTTCAGCTGAAGCCAAATCAGTTAAGTTATATTCGAAAAAAATAGATGAGAATGTCATGTTCGGTGCAGGAACATAGCTCAAACTAAGTATCTTTGGCGTACGGGATCCAATTTCCTTCGTCCAGAGGCTCGCTCGATTTGCTCCGTGTATTCCGAACCAGCGATAGCCTCGGTTCACTTACAGTTCTACTTGAAGCTATTTCTTGCGCAGACTATCGTTTATCCTCGGTTATAGATGACGCGAAGACGATAGGCGATCGATTCTGAAAGGACTCGTCGATTGCCTCCTGGCCATCAATCTCTACCCAGCAAAATTCTACCGTGTCGCTTTTGTGGGTACGCACTCCGAAGACTCCGGAGCTCTTCGGGGATAGACTCCAATTCCCACGAATCCCTCTCGAAAGAAGTCGTCTGCAATCAAACCGGAAAACTCGCTAGCTATTCGAACAATTTCCCTGTCCAAAGCGGGGCCAACGTCTTTGGTCCAACGCTTCAAGGGCATATTCAGGTACGTATGCGAATAACGATGGTCTTCGATTGCAACCTCCGTATCGCCGAGATACAAGGCTACCAATCCTTCGAAATTGAGGGAAGTATCCGAAGAGGGGCTCAGATTACCTTCTCTCCCTCCGCGAATCCGATCGAGTCGAACATTAAGGCACGAGTCTCCCTGGTTCCCCCTTTGCATGGCCAAGGAATCTTCTTCCAGGAAGGCTCATTTCCACCCTTCCAGCGAAGCCAGCTCGCCCTGCAACGACGCTTCCAATCGATCCGATCCGGCGCTCATTCGATTCTGAGCAATCTCAATATTGGCCATTGTTTTCTGCATCCGTAGCCACGACTGACCCCGCGATTGCCCCTGCTCCCGCTCCTACCGTCGCGAATACGGATAAAAATATAAGAGAAAGCGGTCCACCTTCCAATGGCACTGCAGTACCCAAGGTAGCTCCCCCCAAAGCACCTTTCCCCGCTCCTTCGACTTTGTTCTTGGTCACACAGTTCAACGCTGCTCGCGGTTCGTTTTCGTATATGACCGCTACCGTTCCCATCTTGACCCGCAAGGCCTCGGATACTGGCTTTCGCTCAAGTCGACCCTTAGTTGCGTTCGCATCCCCATAGGAAAATAATGGATACAACAGCGATTCCGGTTTGGGAGAATATCCGAATTTTCATAGCCTGCGAATGCGGAATTTACAGATCTACTCGTAAGGGTTCGTTTCGAATTCGACCTTAGCGTCTCTTAGGAAAACCCGATTGCGCCGATTGCTGTATCGGAGTATTTTCACTTCGTCCAAAGATTTAAACTTCGTTCCATGGGTTGGCTGCGTAATGACCTCCTCTTTCCCGTTTTCCAAGAGCACGTGAATTTGCACAAGCTTTTCGGAGTTCATCGCTTTCTCGACCTTCATGCCCACAACGCCTCCCGCAGCTGTGGCCAACACTGCCGCCATGGGATCTTCAATAATCAAGCCACCCCACACCGCTTGCGTTTGAGTCGCCAATCCTACCGATGCCCCTAATGCCCGCCCGCGACCTGTATGCGGACCGTCCGTGTTGTAAGGAAACGCTTCCATCACAACGCCGTACTCAACGGCTTGAGGTACTTCTCTAATCGGTTTTCGCGCGTAGCTCGAGTTTGCGATGGAGACGACCATCAGAGCCGTCATTAGCGAGAGGGGAATTTCAATTCTATTCATTGGGAGGAGAGGTTGGTTCGAATGGCATTTCGGTCTCGCTTATCAAAGCGACCATTCTCGCCCAAAGGGATCGACTCGCTTTGAAAAGAGTTCGATTTCTTCGCCGCGACTAAGACGGATCGAGCGAAACAACACGCTCTCTCGAGCCATTTTCGTCTTCGGAAAACGCTAGCGTTTCAATCAATTCGCGCAGCATCGATTCCACTTCCGGGACAAGCTTTATCGCTGCTCCAAGCTGATTGGCATCGCTAAGCCCTCGGCGCTTTTGACTCTTGAAGTAGGCGCTCGCGAGTCCATCCTTCGTGACGCTTGCCGCCGCTGTTCCATATGGGTATCCCGTTCTCACATCCAATAGAAGCGCGTTCGCGTATCC
>CBFHHM010000043.1:0-2519 GCA_965655705.1 Candidatus Pelagisphaera sp. | reverse complement strand
CGGATTCGCGAGATACCGGCAGGAGCGTAAGGACAATTTGCATTATGAGTGAAATAGAAGTGATTTCCCCTCTGGACGGGAGTTCGATAGGCAGTATTCAGCCAACGGACGCATCGGGAGTCGACGAAGCGGTGAAGCGAGCGCGGACGGCATTCGATTCCTGGAGCCAGGCGCCTGTAAAAGAACGGGTCCAGCCCTTGTTCCGGTTCAAGCATTTGGCGGAGGCTCGGATGGACGAACTATCCGAGTTAGCCAGTAGCGAAAATGGCAAGACTGCAGGCGAGGCAGCTGCGGGCATCCAAAAAGGACTTGAGGTCGTCGAATTCGCCACGTCATTGCCTGTTCTCGTTCAGGGAGGCTTGCTTGAAGTGAGCCGTGGGGTCGACTGTTATACGCGACGCTATCCGCTCGGTGTGGTAGCTGGTATCACCCCCTTCAATTTCCCGGCGATGGTGCCGCTGTGGATGTTTCCGATCGCGATCGCGACGGGAAACACGTTCTTGTTGAAGCCATCCGAGCAGACGCCGCTCACTCCTGGATTGATGGGCGAACTGCTCTTGGAGGCGGGATTGCCGGAAGACGTTTATCAAGTGGTCCAGGGAGGCCGCGAAACGGTGGAAGCGATCGTGGACCACGACGCTATTGAGGCGGTGGGCTTCGTAGGATCGACCCGAGTGGCCAAAATCGTCTACGAGCGCGGTATCGCGACTGGCAAGCGAATGCTTTGTCTCGGGGGAGCTAAGAATCACTTGGTCATCGCCCCGGATGCGGATCCTGAAGTGACTGCCAAGAACGTCGTCGCATCGGCGGTCGGTTGCGCGGGCCAGCGTTGCATGGCGGCCAGCGCCTTGATAACGGTAGGCGATTGCTCGGGTATCATGGGAGCCATCAAAGAAGAGATGGGACGCTACGTTGCGGGCGAGAACCTCGGCGCCATTATCAGCGCGGCTGCCCGCGATCGAATTGTCGGATACATCGATCGAGCGGAAGCTTCGGGCGCGAAGATTCTCGTAGACGGGCGCGGCGCTTCGGTAGCGGGCATGGAAGACGGTTTCTATGTAGGACCGACGCTCATTGATGGCGTAGAGCCGAGCAACGAATGCGCTTGCGACGAAATTTTCGGGCCGGTGCTTTCGGTCATGCATGTGGATACGGTCGAAGAGGCCTTAGCCATCGAGAATGCAAATCCCTACGGGAACGCCGCATCGATCTATACGAGCAGCGGAGCGACGGCGCGCTACTTCGAGGATCGGGCCAGCGCAGGTATGATTGGAATCAATATTGGCGTTCCCGTACCGCGCGAACCGTTCTCCTTCGGTGGGTGGAACGACTCGAAGTTCGGCATAGGCGACATAACGGGAACGGACGGAATCGATTTTTGGACGAAGCGCAAGAAGGTCACGCAGAAGTGGTCGGCTGGAGCAGCTCGCAATTGGATGTCATGAAAGCTGGAGTTTATCAAGGTAAGGAGCGGATCGAGGTGACAGAGGTCGCCGATCCCAAATTGGATGAAGGCGAGGTATTGATACAAGTCGATGCCTGCGCGGTTTGCGGTACGGATCTCCGCACCTATCGCCACGGCGACAAGAAGATCGCGCCGCCACGCATTCTCGGTCACGAGTTTTGCGGGCGCATCGTGGAGTCGCGGGCGGCTGATGCGAATGTATCCGTAGGCGACCGCGTGGTCATGTACATCGTTTTGCCCTGCGGCGAATGCCGCTACTGCAAGGCCGGGCGTTCGAACTTGTGCGTGAGTCGTACGACGATGTCCTATCACCACGACGGCGCCTTCGCGCCCTTCGTAAAGGTCCCTGCGAAAGCGGTCCGCAATGGCCATCTCTTCAAGGTCGAGTCGGACATTCCTTCGGATCAGATGGGACTGGCCGAGCCGCTCGGATGCGTCATCAATGCGCATGGACGGCTGAACATCGGATTGTACGATACGGTTGCGGTGATTGGAGCGGGACCGATCGGGGTCATGCATGCGGTGGTCTCGCGTCTGCAAGGCGCCCAGAAGGTATGGATGCTCGATACGATGGAGAGCCGTTTGAAGATGGCGGAACGATTCGATATCGATGGAACGATTCAGGTAAAGCCGGACGGGTTTCACCGGGATGCGATGAACGAATTGACCGATGGCTTCGGCCCGAGCGTGGTCATCGTAGCGTGCAGCAATGCTCATGCCCAGGCGGATGCCTTCGAAATCGTGGGCAAGGGCGGTCGCGTCGAATTTTTCGGAGGCTTGCCCAAGTCCGCTCCGACGGCGGTTTTGAATACGAATCACCTGCACTATAAGGAGATCGTGGTTACGGGATCCTATTCCGAAAAAATGAGCGACTTCCAGGCCTCGCAGGCGCTTATCCAGGGCGGGCGTTTTCCGGCGGATAAGATTATTACTCACACCTTGCGATTGGAGCGCATCGTCGACGCCTTTCCGCTCATGGAGTCCGGCGAAGCCCTCAAAGTGTGCATCGATCCGCGCGGATCCGCTTGAGCGCTGAATCGCTATGTTGTTAAAT
>CBFHHM010000042.1:0-2725 GCA_965655705.1 Candidatus Pelagisphaera sp. | reverse complement strand
AAGTCGACGGACACTATCGTATGTGTGACGAAGGCGGTAATGGGTGATGTGAGCGGGCGTTTCAAGGTTGACCCTTCGAAGTTGGGGTCGATCTGGAACATCCCTTCCGGAGGTGCTCTCGAGCGTATTAAACCTTCAGTCGCGAGTAGTGTCTCTGGCGCGCTTTTAGGCCAAGGCGATTACATACTTTTTCCCTCTCATGCTTGGCCTCACAAGAATCACGTGAGGCTATTGGAGGCATTTAGTATCGTTTCAAAACGAAGATCCAATTTGAAATTGGTATTCACGGGAGGGAGGTTCGACGAGGGCCATCCAGTCGCTTCGCGTATTCGAGACTTGGAGTTGGAAAATAGAGTCACGCATCTTGGATACCGAACGCCCTTTGAGCTTCGCTGTTTGTTGCGAAATGCGACGGCATTGGTATACCCTTCGATATTCGAAGGATTTGGCCTGCCGGTAGCGGAAGCATTTTTGGCAGGGACACCCGTGGTCTGCTCGGATATCGCGCCTCTGAGAGAGATTGGCGGCGACGCCATTCTCGCATTCGATCCGTACGATTCATCGGATATCGCTGAAAAGATACTGCAATTGCTCGAGGACCAAGCGTTGAGAGAAGACTTGATTGAAAAGGGGCGGGAGCGGAGCCAATTGTTCGATCCTCGCAAGGTTGCCCAAAAGACCCACGATATCTATCGAAGGGTCGGGGGGCTAGAACCTGTCGAACTGACATTCGTGGGTGAAAAACAGAACCTGCGCTGGGAGCTGTCCCAACACTGGGGATTATTGTTCCAAGAGCGATGGGAACGGTCGGAATGGCTATCCGGTATACAGGCCTGGATAGCGACACTCTGGTATTCGCCGGGGCGCGCTTGGGGCCTATTGCGGAATCAGCGCCGAAAGAGCAGGCCGATCGATCGGGATGAATTCAAGCGTTGTGGGGATGGCTGGATTGGGCCCCGATTCGAGGATTGGCTAATGGTGCCGAAGCAAGCGAAACGATTGGAAATTCAGTTTGAAGGACCGCCGGATTCGTTTCGGAAAGGATCGAATCTCTGCGTCTTTTTCGAGGAAGCGAAGATCTTCGAGGGAAGCTTCCAGGACCGCGATTCGATTGGGGTTTCGATTGAGATCCCAAAGGATTGCCCGGACATCGTTAAGATCAGCGCAACCTGCGATCGGTATTTCGTTCCCGCAGAGGAAGGCTTGAGCGAGGACGGTCGTCAGCTCTCGGCCAAGCTGATTGGGATTCGCTGGATTCGCTAGTTCTTAGCGGAAGGCGGATCGCCAAGAATCGGGCAAGCGCTTCGCGATTTCGATTCCTTCGAAGGATTCGGACGTTCCGGGTTTCGCTTGCGCCGCCCATGCTGCCATTCGTCGTATTCCTTGCTCGAGATCGACGGGTTCAGGGCAGTCGAAAACCTGGCGGATCTTCTCGTGGGTCGCATAGGCATCGACTACTTCATTTCGAGCATCGAGATGGCGAATATCCGCGGGTTTGTCGAGGGCCCGGGCGACTTCCTTGGCGAGCTCCAGGACCGTATGGGGCTTGTCGGCCCCGATGTTGAAGGCTTCCTGGTAGGCGTTTCGATTTCGCGGAGACACGGCCATGAGCGGAGCGACATCGTCGATGTAGGAGAAGGCGCGGGTTTGCTTGCCGTCGCCGAAAATCGTCATGGGCTCGCCGTTGAGCAGTTGATTCATGAAAATGCCGATGACGTTGCGATACTTGTCGGCGATATTCTGTCGCGGGCCGTAGACATTGTGGGGGCGAAAAACAATGTAGTTCGTCCCGAACATTTCGTGGGCCGCCTTAAGGTCCAATTCGAACGCGTATTTGGATATTCCGTACGGGTCCTCCGGCATGGGAACCAGATGTTCCGACATCGGCAGCTGGTTCGCTCCGTAGACTGCGATCGAAGAAGCGAATACGAAGCATTTCGCTTCGTGCGTGACGGCTTGATTGAGAAGGTTGACGGAGCCGAGGAGATTGGTTTTGTAGTTAAAGGCGCGGATGAAATGGGAAAGGCCTTCCGCCGCGTAAGCCCCCAGGTGATACACGTAGTCGAATGGCCCATCAGCCCAGAGCGATTCGACGAAGGCCTCGTCTTTGAGGTCGCCTTTGACGAAAGGGCAGTCCTTGGGTAAGTTCTCCAGGCTTCCACCGCTCAAATTGTCTGTCGCAACGACAGACATTCCTAGACCGAGGCAGCGCTCGGCGACATGGGAGCCAATAAAGCCGGCGGCGCCGGTGACCAGTACGCGTTCGTTCATAGGCTAGGCGCTTGAAATGGTTTTCTCATGCTGAAACATCTTGGAGATTATTTCCTCGAGGGAGGAGCGCGGCTGCCATCCGAGTATTTCCTTGGCTTTGCTCGCATCGCCACAGGTTCCCTGTATTTCTCCGGGACGATAGAACGCTTCGTCGATGCGGACGAGCAATCGGTCGTTCGACGCATCTCGAGCGCTTTCTTCAAGGCCGCTGCCTGACCAGGACAATTCGATTCCCGCTTGGCGAAAGGCGATATCCACGAAATCCTTGACGGAATGGAGGCGTCCGGTCGCAAAGACGAAATCGTCGGGATTCGGTTGAGCTAGCATTTGCATCACTCCTTGCATGTAGTCCTCCGCGTATCCCCAATCGCGTTTTACATGAATATTCCCAAGGGCGAGCGGTTCCGGGTCGCCGGAGGCTATTTTAGACACTCTGCCAATTATCTTTTTCGTA
>CBFHHM010000041.1:0-3156 GCA_965655705.1 Candidatus Pelagisphaera sp. | reverse complement strand
CTCGGAGATCGTCCGCTACCTGGAATCTTCAGTTGCGACTGCGACCGCTTTCGATGATGTCGGTCAACTGGGCGACCATCCGCTTGGCCACAGCTGGGCGCTTCTTAAATAGGTCGCTCTTCTCTTGAGGATCCTTGGACAGGTCGAACAGCTGATACTGCGGAACCGACGTATTCTCGAGAAGCTTCTCCACCACGACATTGCGCGCCCTCAACGAATCATGTCGCTGCAATTTCCAATTGCCGACGCGCAAACCGTAGTTGCCCCCCTTGCCATTGTCCTGCTGTACGAGGTGATCGCGCCCTTTTGCCCCTTTCTCTCCGAGGAGAGCGCCCAAAATATTCATGCTGTCCAAGCACGCGTCTTGCGGCATTGCGACGCCGGCCATTGCCGCAAAGCTCGCAGCCATATCGATTGTAGAAACGACCTGATCGGAAACGCCCGGCTCGATCCGTCCCTTCCAGCGAGTAATGAATGGCGTGCGCGTGCCGCCTTCGTAGACGCTGTACTTACCGCCAGTATAGGGCCCCGCTGCGCGATGATCTCCAAGATTCTCGAGCGCCAAGTCCGCATAGCCATCATCCATCACCGGACCATTGTCCGAACAGAATACGATCAAAGTGTCCTCTGCGATCTTCAAGCGATCCAAGGCTTTCATGAGTTCGCCCACGCACCAGTCGAGCTGAACGATGGAGTCGGCCCGGTAACCCAGTTTGGTAGCGCCCTGGAAACGCTCGTGCGGGATGCGCGGAACGTGCAGGTCATGGGACGCGAAAAACAGAAAGAAGGGTTCGTCCTTGTTCGCTTCGATCCACTTGACCGATTGCTTCACCCACTCGTCAGCGAGGTCTTCGTCGCGAAAGCGCGCCGCGTGTCCGCCGGTGTAGAACCCAATGCGGGAGATGCCGTTGTGAATGGTCGAATTGTGACCATGGGTCCAGTCCATCTTCAGCGTATCGCGATGCGTAATGCCCGTAGGATGGTCGTCGCTCGGCTTGTCGTTGCCCACCCAAAGCGGATCCTTCGGATCGAGATTGAGGACGCGGCTGTTCTCCACGTATACCTGAGGCACGCGGTCATTCGTCGTCGGCAAAAGGAAATTGTAGTCGAACCCGATCTCGCGGGGCCCCGGCTTGAGCTCGCCATTCCAGTCCGGTCCGTCCGGTCCCCCCAATCCCAAGTGCCACTTGCCGATGACCGCCGTACGATATCCCGCCTTTTGCATCAGCGACGGCAGCGTCATCCGCCCTGGCTTGATCGTAGACGGACCGTTCGGAGGAGCGATACCCGTATTGGGCACGCGAAAGGCATAGGTGCCTGTGAGAAAGGAAAACCGAGTCGGCGTACAAGTGGAGGCCGAGCAGTAGCCGCTGGTAAATCGCTGACCCTCCGAGGCGAGCTGATCGATATAAGGGGTCTGAAAGGAATCGGCGCCATAGGCGGAAATATCCCCATAGCCTAAATCGTCCGCCATGATGACGATGATATTCGGCTTTTCAGAGGCCAATGCAGCGAAAGCGAGGGTTGAAACGCAAAGCGTTGATAGAAGTCTAGGCAATCTCATAGCTAGTTATAGGGTTCGGTTTGCAGTGATGTACGACTTGCAGCGACCTTAAACACACGGATTCGATCGCTGCGGTCCAGCCAAAAACGATCGGTAATATTGGCGATACGATCGTCAAGAGCGATGACCGGACCTTAAAGACCGATGGCGATTGGCTCCGATCGTCGTCCCTCAACCCTTGTATTACCACAAACATTACGCTTGCCAAAAGCGATTCCAACCGCTTTCTTTTCGCCTTCAATTCCGCATGAATAACTCGACCGCAGTCCTCAACCCGAATCGCTTCGACTCAAAGCGCCTTGCAAACGCATGGCAGTCGATTGTGGGGATGCGTCATATCAAACGATTCCCATCGAAATCATCAGCGGAGCATCGGAACAGTAGACTTATCTAGTTAGCGACCGATAGCGTATTTTTCAAAAAAGCCTCTGCTGAATTTCGATTCGGCAGAGGCTTTTTCATTTTCGCTTCTCCCTCAACGCGCTCCAACCGCCTCGTCCAATGGCTCTTTTCTTCAACACTCTTTTCGCCGATATCCGGTCGCTTCCCAGACCGGTCTACATCCTCGTGCTTGGACAGTTCCTCAATCGCTTCGGGGCCTTCGTTTTCCCGTTTCTCACGCTTTTCCTGGAAGACCGCGATTACAGCTTAGGCAAGATAAGCGGCGTACTGGCAGCCATAAGTCTAGGCAATTTCTTCGGCCCCATGGCAGGCGGCTATTTGGCGGACGCGATAGGTCGCCGGAACACGATTATCCTTTCGCTCGTCTGCTCGGCATTCAGCCTTCTATCGCTGTATCTCTGCGATAACTACTGGATTCTGATTGGCATGGCGAGCTTCTATGGTTTCGCCAACTTCATATTCGGTCCGCCGACGAGCGCCTTGATCACCGACCTGGTACCCAAGGAGAAGCGCGTCACCGCATTCGCCATGCTCCGCTTGGCCATCAACGCGGGATTCGCCGCCGGTCCTATGGTGGCGGGCTTGATCTTCGCCTACTCGCCCTTGCTCATATTCGTCGGCGACGCGGCGACGACGCTGTGTTTCGCCGTATTGGCCTTCGTCTGCCTGCCTCACGGCTTGCGTACGATCGAGGGGCGGACGAGCTCCCCCAAGGTCATCCTGAAAAGCTGGATCCACGCCTTGAACGACGTGGCCGGCAATCGCGCCTACACCCAATTCCTTCTGGCGTGCCTCCTCATGGGCATCGCTTCCAGCCAGATGTTCGGATTGCTGGCATTGACCGCTGCCGACAATGGCATTTCGCCCGCAACCTACGGTCTTCTGATGGGGTCCAACGGGTTGCTCATAATCCTTATCGAGGTTCCCCTTACCCACTGGCTTGACCGTTTCGACGCTCGCAAGGTACTGGCGGTCGGATACGCCGGTATCGCCTTCGGCTGCGCGTCGTTTGGCTATGTATCCACGATAACAGGATTCTTCTTCGCCATGGCGCTTTTCACAATGGGCGAGATTGTCGCCCTGGCCAGTCTTATCGGAAGCGCCGGCGTCTGGCTTTACGGCATCTGGGGCGAATACTGGTGGTACGTATCCGGCCTGGTTGGACTAGTTGGGGCCGCAGTCATTTTCAA
>CBFHHM010000040.1:0-3481 GCA_965655705.1 Candidatus Pelagisphaera sp. | reverse complement strand
AGATAAAATGATTATAGCGAATACAGAAACATCGGTGCCGGAGAAGGGCGGCGTCCGGAAAAGCGGTTTCACCCTCATTGAAGTTATCGCTGTTCTCATTCTGCTCGGGACACTGGTGGCCGTTGCCCTACCCAAGTATATCGATGTCACGGAGAGCTCAAAGAAGCGGGCGGTCGATGGGGCTATCGCAGAACTGAACGGCCGCGAGCAACTTGAATGGGCGAGCGCGTTATTCAGCCCAGACGGGTGGCAGTCTGACGGCCTTCCCTCGAGCACAGAGCTTGGATCCGACTATGTGTGGGCTTCAGGCGGTCCGACCTTGAGTGGTGGCGACTTGTCCTTCCAGTCCGGCCCTGAAGTGACTTTGCAGCGCACCGGTTCGACGGCGGCCTCCCCAGGAAATTGGGTCAAAAATGACGGCAACGGTGATGGCGATAGCGACAGCAACGATAATGGCAACGGCAATGGCGACAGCAACGATAATGGCAACGGCAACGGCAACGGCAACGGCAATGGCAACAGCAACGGCAATGGCAACGGCAACAGCAATGGCAACGGGAACAGCAATGGCAACGGGAACAGCAATGGCAACGGCAATGGTAATGGCAACGGCAATTGAGGTTGAGTTGATCTCCGCAAAGCCAGCGGGATCTCGCTGGGCCAGTCGGCGGCTGCCCAAGATGAGATCTTAGGGCGACGATGTTCTTAGGATGAAAATTTGGGCGAAGAGTAGGCGAGCAGGATTCACCCTGATTGAGCTCATGGCGGTGTTGGTCCTCGGTGGGATGACACTTGTGTTTGTCGCAATGCTTACGACGACTTCGACTAACCTGTATATGGATAGCAAATACGCGATTGAGGATTCGCAAAAAATCCAGGTTGCGATGAGTCGCCTAGTAAAGGAGTTGACATTCGCTGCGCCCGGCACTGTTGCCACGACCAATGCCCGAACAGTTCAGTGGACGCTTGATCACCCGGATAGGCCAGGCGAATCGTTGATGGCTACATGGGACGGGACGAGTGGTTCAGACCTCAACTTAGGGGGCATAACTCTTTTAAACAACGTCGGAAGCTTTTCCGTTACCACGACGGCAGACACTGTTAATGTGTCGATCCAATCCTCGAGGTCTTTGGGGGTGGTGCATAGCTCAACTATACACCCACTCTATGGCTACTGAAAAAATGCAGGGCGGTACTATATCGATGTTTGGCGAGGGGACAAAGCGCCTTGCGCCTTCGGTCGTCGGGATGGACTGCTGTTCGAATCAAGCGGCCAAAATAGTCGAGGGAGCCACGGGAGCAGTGAGGTCTCAACGAGGCGGATTGGCCAATCGAGGCAACAGGGGGGGTGTTTTGGTAAGCATTTTGGGAGCGATGCTCCTGATGAGCGTCTTGGGGGCCTCGATCATAGAGCTCACGAGGGACGCAGCCAATAGCCAGGTCGGAGCGAATGAATCGGGCCAGGCCTATTTCTTGGCGGAATCTGGATTAAGGTATGCCCAGCAGATCTATTGCAGCGAGGATTGGCCTCATGGGCGGGTTCGGAGTCTGAGCTTCCTGGATAATGGCCAGGTAGAGGTTCTCAGAAACGCAGGGAATTTTTTCGCTTTGGCGACTGTCGATGCGGGTACCGCTAAAGAGGCGCGTGCCCAAGGAATAATGCCTCTCAGTCAATGCGGAGCGGGCGCCCCATCCGACCCTATTCTTAGAGTAGCCATGATGGCGGACCAAGCAGTAAAAATCGAAGATGACACAGCGATAGAAGGGGATGTCGTTGCCTTAAACGAGGATGTTGAGATAATGGGTACAGTGGTTGGTTCGATATTCGGCGACAAGGTGGTGGTGAAGAATGACGGAACGATCACCGGAGATATCTATTCTTCCGAATCGGTAGAAGTGAAAAATGTAACGATGACGGGCGATATTCACGCTTCCGGGACGATAACGATCGAAAGCAGCGACGGCGAGGTCAACGGCTGGCTGTTTTCGAATGATACGGTTGAGGTTAGCGGTGGCGCGGAAGTGAATGGGAGTATATACACGTGCGGCGGCGATGTTTACGTTAGCGGTAGCAGCTCCGTCGGTTCTGTATCAGACCCAATCGAGATTAGGGCCAGTGGAAGCGTCTACATGAGCGGCTCGGCAGTTGTCGTGGGCTCCGTTTATGCGAGTGAAAGTGTAGACTTACAAGGCGGAGCCAGGATCGAAGGAAGCGCCTATGCGGGAAATAACGTCAGCGTAGCCGGGGGAGCGACTGTCACGGGCGACAGTTTTTCGAACGCTTCGAATTATCTAAAAGAGGTGATTTGCCCCAACTTGGCGACAACGAATAGCCTTGAGCTTCCCGATGCGACGGTCTTTAGCGCGGGCGGTTCTGACATCAATCTTCCGAAGGGCAGTAATAGTTCGCCAACTTACTACACGGTTTCGCCGGGCAGCTACGACAAGCTCAAAACAAAAAATAATTCAGAATACACGCATCTGTATTTCGGAACCGGCAACTACTACTTCGAGGAGGTGGACTTGGGCAGGGATTTGCATCTATACCTCGATCTGTCAGGCAGCGGCGACGTCAGGTTGTTTGTCGTAGATCAAATTGATATCGAAAAGCGGCTAGAGGTATTCGTTTCGACCGATGGATCGAATTATCAGTCCATGACCAGCAGCGATGTAGATCCTTCGCTAGCGGCCAGAGTGTTTTGGGAATCGCACGATAAATTCCAACTGAAGAAGGAGAGCGAATGGTTTGGGACCGTTTTCACGCCTTACGACGATCTGAAAGTCTACCAAGATAGCTTGCTAATCGGCTCCTTCATTAGCGGAAACAACAACGAATTAAAAGACAGCACAATAATACAAGTCGCCCCCAACTATTTCAATGAAGAGTAGAGGGATCAAAGCTCTGGGGTCTCAGTATGGATTCATGCGCGACCTGGCAATGGAAACAGTCGATTGGGTGCGAACGATGTTCTTTCGGTGAGTGACGCCGAGAGATTTAGACCCGGCGATCCGAGGTCGTGAACTATTAATAGATAAGTAGATTTCCTTCCTGGCGATGGATAAAACTTGTGTAAACAGATCGACGATCAAGATACTCAGAAATGAAAAAGGTCCAGATATCAGATTTGGCGGACGAAACGAGACGCCTTAATTCGCACCCGCTTTACTCCTCGCTTCGGAATTTGAGCGATTTGAGGACGTTTATGGAGCACCACGTGTACTCCGTGTGGGATTTCATGTCCCTCGCGAAACGCCTCCAGGAGACAATTGCCCCGACGAGTCAGCCTTGGATGCCGACCGGCGACTGCTCTTTACGTCGATTTGTGAACGAACTCATTTTGGAAGAGGAGTGCGACGAGGCGCCCGATGACGAAGAATATCTGAGCCATTTCGAAATCTACCTGAAGTCGATGGTCGAAATCGGGGCCGAAGTCGAGCCCTGCAAACAGTTTCTTGAAACCGTTGAAAACAACGGCTTGGC
>CBFHHM010000039.1:0-3627 GCA_965655705.1 Candidatus Pelagisphaera sp. | reverse complement strand
CCTGGCCAGTCCTGCATTCCACACCTCGCCTCGCAGTCTAGGGATAGAATCCCATGTCCTCATAGGCATGGCTGGGAATAACCACTTCGTAGCGCGATTGGAGAAATTCGGCCAAGTCGATCATTTGCCCGACCGTCATTCTGTCGCTGAAGTCCGGCATAAGCGACTCGCCCTCCTCATTAGTGTACTCCTTGACATGCTCCCATTTAATGGAGTGAGAGGGATTGATAATCGACGTGACGAGTTGGCCATAGGTCTTCACCCGCGTCACTTCGCCTCCTAGCTCGATGTGTATATCGCGCTTCAGATCCGGATCCGGCATCAAGTCCTCGTCTTTGACGGAATGGCACTGAATGCATCCCAGCTCCACGAAGGCCGTCTTGCCTTTCCAAATACTGCCCTCCGGTAACCGAAAGCCGAGTGGCGACTTCTCATTCAAGGCGCAACCCGCAAATAGCGCCGCTATGCTTAACGCAACTGCGACTATGATCCGTTTTCCAATTAGATTCGCACTCATTGCAATAATCTCCTTTCTTTAATAAAAGATACTTGTTTCTTTATTGGAGTCAATTCCAAACGACCCGCCCTCTCAGAAGCGCTCCCGTCCCGTCTCCCTCCATTCGCGACTCGCGATTAATCGCTCGCGAGCGATTGTCCTCGGAACGCCTTGCACCCCTCATCCTCTGACTTCGCCAAGGTCTTTTTATCTTGACTTCAAGGCTTTTAACCTAAAGATAACCGCATGTCCACAACTCTGAACATCAAAGGCGAACACCTCTTTCTCGTTCTCTACAAAGCGAACAAGGCTGTGGAAACCTACGATAATCGAAGTATTCGGGAATTGGGTTTCTCCAACACCTCCGACTTCGCCGTTCTAGAGTACGTAAGGACCAAAGGCCCTCAGCCGGTCAACACGATCGGCCAATCAATGGGCCTGACCAGCGGTTCCATGACAACCGCCGTGGATCGAGCCCAGAAGAAAGGCTGGGTCGATAGAGAACGAGATCCCGATGACGGCCGCGTCGTCAATGTAGTCCTCACCGAAAAAGGGAGTCGGGCCATCAACGACGCGTTCGAACTCCATGCCGCCAATCTAGAGCGCCTTTTCGCCGTCTTTTCCAAAGAGGAGAAAACCGAGTTCGCTCGCTTAGCCAAGAAAATCGGCAAGACCGCCGAGGCGCTCAATCTCTGAACCGCCCGATCAACGCCTACCAATAAAACGAACACGCCTTATTGTCTTGATATCAAGCTTTTTAAGCTAAAATACAAATGACTACGCAAACGAATTCTCGCTACACGCTAGAAACCTACACGCCGGAGCAGCAAGGCATCGGCGCCTTCGATGGAGGAAAGATCACGGAAATCAAGCCGATCCCCTTTCCCCACGAATCGGGCGGGGCTCGCCGAACCGGCCCCCTACTCTACTGGGCCTGGGCCTCCGCCCGCGGCGACGGCGTAATCGGTATGCACCCGCATAAAGGATTCGAGATCATCTCCTACGTGATAGAAGGCGCTCTCGGACACACTGACACGGCTGGCAATAATCGCCGCGTTTCCGCCGGCGGCATACAGGCCATGCAAACCGGCTCGGGCATTTCGCACCAGGAGGAAATGTATGGGGAGCGGACCGAGTTCTTCCAAATCTGGTTCGAGCCGAACATGCGCAAGGCGCTGCGGCAGCCGCCGGTCTACTCCGACTTCGAAGACCACCAGTTTCCACGCCTGCAACTCGATACCGGAGCGACGGTCAAGCGAATCGTTGGGCCGGAAGGGGCAACGCAAATCGACGCGCCCATCGAATGGAACGAAGTTTCGCTCGAATCGGAGGGACGCTATCGGGTGAATCTGGATCCGCAATCGCTGGCCGCCATAGTCGTCACTCAAGGAACGGTTCAGCTCGAAATCGACGGACAGCCCACTCAGCTCGATCGCCGACACTTCGCGCTGGCGAAAACCCATGACCGCGTCTCTCTGGGAGTAAGGGCGAGCGACAATCCGGCCCGCTTTGCAATCATCACCGCTCATCTCGACCCAGGTTACCCGTTGATAACGTTCTAGCGACTACGCATCAAAAACGAGAGCGAACGATCGAAGCCCCAAGCAAGCCGTTCCCAACCCCCTACACAGTCCCATATCAAGATGAGCAAACCAACCGTAGCCGACAACAAGCCAGCCGCCGTCGATCTTGAAAAAGGCCAAGAGCACTATTTCTGCGCCTGCGGCAAATCCGCCAATCAACCCTTTTGCGATGGATCGCACAAGGGAACTGGATTCGCCCCTCAAGCGTTCACGGCGGAAGAGACGGGTACGGCCCATCTCTGCGCCTGTAAGCAAAGCGGGAACTTCCCGTTTTGCGACGGCGCGCACGCGCAGGTCCCAACGGATGCGGTCGGCCAAGAATATGCCCTGCCTTCGGGCGATACGAATGCGATGCCCAAGGCTTCGCCAACTCCGGAGGAACCCACTGTCGCTTTCATTCACAAGCTAGCCAATGAAGGCCTCAGCCAACTCGGCCATCATGGCGAGATGGCGGCGATGGGCGTGCCGCGAAAAGACCTGCCCGACTGGAATGACATTCAAATCATTGTCGCCCAGCTCAGTCGCAAGCCCCTAATGGAAGACATTCCGGTCGATACCAAACTGATCGTCGGACCGAATGCTAAAAAGCCCTTGGAACTAGAAATTCCACTATTCGTTTCCGATATGAGTTTTGGGGCGCTCTCCGAAGAAGCGAAGATCGCCATGGCCCGTGGCGCCGAGCTTGCGGGAACGGGAATTTGCTCGGGCGAAGGCGGCATGTTGCCCGACGAACAAGCTGCAAACAGCCGCTACTTCTATGAGTTGGCGTCCGCTCAGTTTGGATACAAGGAAGAGGCGCTCGAAAACGTCTAAGCCTTTCATTTCAAAGGCGGCCAAGGAGCCAAGACAGGAACCGGGGGACACCTGCCCGCAAGCAAGAAAGTCGGACGAATCTCGGAAGTCCGTGGCATCCCCGCCGGTCAGTCGGCAGTTTCGCCGCCAACCTTCGCAGATCTTTCGTCCGTCGAAGACTTCGCTCGATTTTCCGATCGCGTTCGAGAGATAACGGGCGGCATCCCCATCGGCTTCAAGCTCAGCGCTAATCATATTGAAGACGATATCGAATTCGCCGTTTCCGCCGGAGCCGACTACATCATCCTCGATGGTCGAGGTGGCGGAACAGGCGCAGCGCCTCTGCTCTTTCGCGATCACATCTCCGTACCCACGATTCCGGCCTTAGCTCGAGCCCGACACAAACTGGATCAACTTGGTAAAACGGGAACGGTCACTTTGATCATTACCGGGGGACTGCGAACGCATACGGATTTCATCAAAGCGCTCGCCTTAGGAGCCGACGGCATCGCTCTTTCCAATTCCGCCATGCAGGCGATCGGCTGCGTGGGAGCCCGCATCTGCAATACCAACAACTGTCCGCCTGGGATCGCGACCCAAAAGCCAGAGCTACGTCAGCGCCTCGAGGTATCTGTCGCTGCCAAAAAACTGGCGACCTATTTGGAGAGCTCGGTCGAACTCATGAAGGTTATGGCGAGAGCCTGCGGCCATGACCGCTTTAGCCAATTCGAGAAACGCGATCTTGCGGCTTGGAAA
>CBFHHM010000038.1:0-3706 GCA_965655705.1 Candidatus Pelagisphaera sp. | reverse complement strand
GCGGTTGACCGCTTCAAGAACCCATCCTAATCGGAACCCCGATCGCATATACGGGCCGCGCCCCATGCTTTTGAATTTGCACTATCCCATTGGCCCCTCACTACTGTACGGCTATTGTCATCGGTCTCATACTAACGAGGGGGGCAAGAATATCCTGGCCTCCACCCTTGAAAATCGACTTCGCGATCATTGCGGTTAACATCATTAAGCTAACAATCTCATGAAACGAATCCCTAACTCGCTTCGCCTCCTATCGATCTGCCTCGCTCTGAGCCTCGCCGCCGGGGCTCTGTCCGCCCAGGATTCGAGCAACCGCTACACGCCCAAAGCGGAACGGCAATCTCGCATCGACAGCAATGACGCAACTGGGTCCTTCAGCGCGCTCGCTCCCTTCTCCCGGGATTCCTCCCCCTTGCAGCTCGGCCCAGTTCTCTTCCGACCCGGCATTTACTACACATACACGGACGCCAGCAATCTGCTGCGCGGCGTAGGCGACGAACAAGATTCGGAGATTCAAGATATCAGCTTGAATTTGGTCTTCGACTATCAGGAATTCTGGACCTTTAGCTACCAACCGAGCTGGACCTACTATTCGAATGACGCCTTCGATGACAGCGATTCTCACTCGGCCAGTTTTTTCAGCGATTTCGTGGTAGCCGACTGGAGCGTTGGATTCAGCCAGACCTACCGCGATTCCAGCAACTCCCTCGTGCAAACGGGAAGCCAAACGCCGCAAGAGAGCTGGGGCACGACCTTGAGCGCCTCGCGCCAGCTGAATGCGTCGCTCTATCTCGACCTTAGCACTAACCAGGACCTTCGGTCGACCCGCTCATTCTCGGATGTACGACAAAACTCCGTATCCGCTTGGATGCGATACCAAGCATCGCCCACTACCAATTCTTCAATCGGCATTACCTGGGGCTACGCGGATATCGACCCGGGCTTCAATACCGAATTCACGCAGTTCCTCTTGCGATTCGGCTTCAAGCCTTCCGACAAGCTGACCGCCAATCTGCAAGGCGGCATTGATTCCCGGGAGGTCGACGCGCCGGGGTTCAGCAAGGAAGACAACCCTACCTACAACGCCTCTCTTCAGTACCAGCCGTTCGACTACACAACGGTGGGCGTTTCGCTCTCCCGAGGCATCAGCGCCTCCTACTTTAGCAACGTCAATAACGAAACCGAAGCCCTGACGCTTAGTTTGCGACAACGCCTCCTCGGGCGCTTTTTCCTCACGGCGTCGCTCGGCGAACGCTCCTCGGAATACTTGGACCTCATCGGAGCCTTCGCAGTCGGTCGCGCCGACGACTATGACTCCTTCTCGGTCAGCCTCAGCACGAAGCTCGTAGACAAGGTCAGCGTATCTGCATTCTATCGAAAGAACGAAAACGCAACCAACCTATTGGGATACGGATTCTCCAGCGATCAAACTGGCTTCCAAATCGGGTACCAATACTAGAGGTACTAACCGCTTAGATCGCAACGGTCGCCAAGGGACTTGAGAGGGGCAAGCAATCGGAGTTCTCTCCGCGAAAGAACGCGAAAGACCTCCTGCCCCGTCGCTCAATTCAAGATTTAGCGTCCTTTAGCGTATTTAGCGGACCCCTTTAACCTTCTCCAATATCTTAGCGTCCTTAGCGGCTAACTCTAAAACCCAACTCAACCCAGTTTCAAAATTAGCAATCGAAAATCAGTATTCGATAATTGGCGATCCATCTCGCTAGAAACGCGTCGCTTTGCCTTCGCTGTCGCCGGGCTCACTCTGCTCTTCGCGAAGCCACTCTATGGACTCGTACAGCTGTCTCTGAGTTCCGAACTGCACTCGCACATCATCCTCATACCCATCGTTTCCCTCTATTTCGCGTGGATAAAGAAAAATGAACGGCCCCAAGACAGCTCGCCCAGCCGGCTCCACGCCGCCATACTGGGACTAATTGCCCTTGCCGCTGCCACCTTCGCTTGGATTTCAGGCCCCCAATCCGCGCCCGAAGACGCCATCGCCGCTTGGATGCTGCCCTACCTGCTGCTCGTAAGCTGCGTCGCTTATTTTTTCTTTGGAAAAGAAACGCTGCGGCATCAGCGCTTCTCGCTTCTCTTTCTATTCTTTCTCATTCCCATACCGGTATTTCTACAAACCTGGTTGAACGTATTCTTCCAGTACACCTCGGCAGAGGTATCCTACCAAATGCTCCGGCTCGCCGATATATCGATATTTCGACCGAATCCGCTCATCTTCGAATTGTCCACCATCGATATTCATGTCGCGCCATCGTGTAGCGGCGTTCGATCCAGCTTGGTGCTTTTCATTACCAGTATCGTCGCTGGCGAACTCTTTCTGCAAACGAGATGGAAACGCTGGGCCCTTGTCCTTTTTATCATTCCACTCGCCATCGTACGCAATAGCTTCCGCATTTCTACGATCAGCTATTTCTGCGTAACCGTAGGCCCTCACATGATCGACCACTGGATCCACCACAAAGGCGGTCCCTTCTTCTTCGCCCTGTCGCTCATACCCTTCTTCGCCTTCCTCTGGTGGCTGTGGAGAGGAGAACGCAGATTTAACCGCGAAGGACGCAAAGGGACTTAAGGGAGAGGGCTGATTCGGGAGTTTCGGTCCGCTAAACAACGCGAAATACTTAAGAAGTCGTAACTCGCGCATCGAAGCAAGCTTCGGGGAATGGACCCAGTTGCGATTCAAGACTCCTATTCTCTGATACCCCTGATTCCTTTCCTCTTAAACTCAGTTTCGCGGCATTTAGCGTGTTTGGCGGACCCATCCCCCTCTTAATCAACCCTCTTTGCATCCGGCATTGTTTCGACATAGCGCCTTTGGGGCAAATCGCGACCTTAAAGGCTAGAATAGCGGTATTTAGCGGACAATCCCTTCAGTCATTCGTTATAGACACCCGCGTTATCCCTGCCCGAAGCCTAGTCCATTCTCCCATCAGCTCAAAATCCCTTTGCGATCTCCGCGTCCTTTGCAGTTAATACCCTCCATGTTTTACATTTTTCACGAAATTCGCTAACGCCTGACCCTATCCATCCGATTTCCCAAGCACCTATGAAACACCTGCTGCCATTCGCTTCGCGCCTTTTCCTCGTTGGACTCGCGCTCCTGCCGCTAGGCTGCTCTCAGCAGGCCAAGCTCGAGGACCTTCTCGCCAAAGCCAATGAGAGTTTCGCTTCGGGCGATTTCCGCACCGCCGAAATCGAATACAAGAACGTCCTCCAGATCGACTCGGGCATTGCCGAAGCGGTGGGAAATCTCGGCCTCATCTACCATCGTCAAGGGCGCATTCTGGAAGCCTATCCTTTTCTCACCCATGCCCGCAACCTGGCTCCCGACAACTTGTTCTACCGAGGCAAGCTGGGCACTCTGCTCCATCAAGGCGGAAGCCCTCAGGAAGCCTGGGACGAGGCCCTCTACATCCTAGAGAGAGAGCCGAGCGACCAAACGGCTCTCTTTCTGCTCCAGGCAGCATCCGTCCTTCTCCAGAAGATGGACGAAGCCCGAGAAACCATCGAGGGCATCCATAGCGATACTCCAAACGCGCCTGCCGCAGTCGCCCTGGGGATGCTGGACGCGATCGGCTCCGATTTCGATACCGCAGAGACGCATTTTCAAGAGGCCCTGACGATCGATCCGAACCTTAGCGAAGCGCATACCGCAATGGGAAGCCTCCACTGGTCCCGTGGGGATCAAGCC
>CBFHHM010000037.1:0-4089 GCA_965655705.1 Candidatus Pelagisphaera sp. | reverse complement strand
CCTTCGAACTGGCCGAGAATGACCCGACCCGACAGTTCCTCTACGCCCAATTCAAATATCGCTCCGGCGAGGCCAGCGAAGCAACCCGCCTTGTAAATCTCATTCTGGAAAACGAGCCGCGATACGTGCCCGCCCTGGCGCTCAAAGCCCGGCTCCAATCAGCGGATACGAATTTCGAAGACGCGACCCTGATCTCCGACGAAGTGCTTCGCCTCACTCCCTACAATCCCGAGGCCATCCTTCTCAGCAGTCAGCTAAAGCTCGCCCAGAATCAATTCGACGAGGCAATCATACAATTGGAACGAGCCGTAGAGCGATTTCCCGAAATAGACGCGCTCGTCTATCAGCTCGCCCTAGCGCACTTGGGCAATAACGAGCCAATCAAGTCCGCAGCCAACTTGACGCGAACGATCGCCATTAATCCGAATCACAATGAAGCGATTCTGATGAAAGCCGCGCTCGATGCCCGCCAAGGCGAGCCCGAAAGCGCCATCGTCTCTTTGGAGGAAGTGATTCTGAAGAACAATACGAACGTCCAAGCGCAAACCTTGCTCGCCCAGATCCACCTCGAAGCGGGGCACCTCGATGAAGCGCTCAATCTCTACCAAGCCTTGGGCAATCAACTGAAATCCAATCCCGCGCCGCCTCAGCTAGAAGCGGAGGTCCTGCTTCGCATGAACCGACCGGACGAAGCGAAAGCCGCCCTCGGCCGTTCGCTGGAGCGCAACTCGAACTACCTGATCTCCGTCAAACGCCTAACCGATCTCGATATCGCCAGCCGAAACTTCGACGAAGCCATCGCCCGACTCGACTCGCTCTTCGCTGACGCAGCCGAATCGGCCTACCTCCATATGCTCAAGGGCAAAGTCATGTTGGCCGGCGAAAACCAGGCCGGCGAGATGGAGCTGAAGCGGGCGATCGAATTGAAGCCCACACTGCGCGAAGCGCATCTGTACTTGGCTGTTCACTACACGATTGCCGGCGACTTGGATTCCGCGCTCGAGAAGCTCAATGCCATGGTCGACCTCAACGAGCAGGATGTAGAAGCCCTCATGCGAATCGGGGGCATACACGAGCAACGCGAGAATTTCGCAGGCGCTCGCGACGTCTACCAAAGAGTCGCTGACCTGGATCCCAACAATAGCGTAGCGCTTAACAATCTCGCCTATATCAACGCCGAGCGCTTTAACGAAATCGATATCGCCTTCGATCAGGCCATGAAAGCGCGCGGCCTTCGGCCGGCCGATCCTGCCATTGCCGATACCTTGGGCTGGATCAACTACAAGAAGGGCGACTACGAACTCGCCCTCGGCCTCATCAAGGAAAGCGCCAATAAAATCAGCCAGCACCCGGAAATTCAATACCACTTGGGCAAAGCTCACGCAGCGCTCGACGAGATCGAGGAAGCCAAAGCCGCCTTCGAACGAGCGCTCGAACTAGGTCTCGAAGGCGACAAAGCCGACGACGCGCGAAAAGCGCTCGGCCAGTAGTCCATCGCTTGAGATTAATGAACCTCCCACTCGCATACGCGAGTTCGAGGACGCAGAGAGCACTGAGGATCCGAAAGAAAGTGGACCTGATCTTTTGATCGAATGAGTGATTCCACTTTTTGATCAAACGATCCGCCTACAATAAACCTTCAGGTCAAGCCTCCGCGAAATCTCCGGCCTCCCTGTCTCGGCGTAGTTTCACGAAGACGGATGCCGTTAGACCCCAGACCATTTTCCATTCGCCATCTCTAAACCTCGATCCGTATCCTTCCTTCTCTTTCCTTACGCCTTAAGCCTTCCTGCTTACGCCCTAACCCATGAACCTCGCCGCTTCGCTCGCTTATCTGTCTGCCGGAATCAGCGGCGCGTTCTCGCTTGGCTACCTGGTCCTCACCTTGATGGGGCAACGCCGCTCCGTGGCCCGCTGGGCGTTCAGCGGGAGCATGGCCATCGTCTGCTTGGAAAGCCTGGCCACCGGCCTTAGCGCCTCCGCCCTACTCGCCGAGCAATTCCTCTACTGGCAGCAATGGCGCTTGGTCGCCTTGTCCTTCCTCCCGGGAGCTTGGCTGCTCTTCAGCCTCTGCTACGCCAGAGGCAGCAGTCGGGAGCATCTCAAACGATGGCGCCTGCCCCTCATTGCCATCTTCGCAATTCCCGCCCTGATCGCGATCTTCTATAGCGATAGCTATATTCTCTTTCGGCAGTTGCGGGGCGACGGCGCTATCGCCGTTCTGCTTGGCTGGCCGGGGCAAGCCGTCCACTTTCTCATGATTCTAGGCTCGGTTCTCGCCATGATGAACCTGGAACGCACCTTTCGGGCCGCCGTCGGGGCCATGCGCTGGCAAGTCAAATACATGCTCCTCGGTCTCGGCGTCCTTTTCCTCGTCCGCTTCTATACCTCCAGCCAAGCGGTCCTCTTCGCCAATGCCCATACCGGCATGGATACGGTCAACGCGATCGGACTGATCGTCTCCAGCGCTCTCCTGCTGCGAGCCCTCGCCCGTCGCGGCCACTTCGACCTCGAGCTCTATCCCTCCCACGCCGTCCTCAGCAATTCGCTGACCGTACTCCTCGCCGGCATCTATCTCCTCGCCGTGGGCGTCCTCGCCAAGCTGGTCGCGCTGATCGGCGGCGATATCGCCTTTCCCCTCAAAGCCCTCGGCATTCTGGTCGCCCTCGCCCTCTTGGCCACTCTGCTTCAGTCCGACCACTTCCGACTGAACGTCCGCCAATTCGTGAGCCGACACTTCAAGCGGCCCATGCACGACTATCGTACGGTATGGACGCGCTTCACGGAAGAGGGCAGCTCTCATACGAATCAATCCGAGCTCTGCGATTCGCTGGCTAGGCTAACCGCGGAAACCTTCGACGCGCATACAGTCAGCCTTTGGCTCTTCGATCGCAACCAACCCAAACTCGCCCTCGGAGCGACCACCGCCTCCGAAGACCCACCGAAACCTGGGCTCGAACTCTCCCAAGGCGAATTCGATTCGCTCAAATCCTATTTCGAAGACTCCCCCCGCCCCGCCGATCTCGAAAAGCGCAAAGAGACCTGGGCCGAAAAGCTACGCGAGGCCAATCCCAAGAAATTTCCGCATGGGGGAAACCGTATTTGCATCCCCATGACAGCCCGCGAGTCGCTTCTCGGTCTGATCATGATCGGCGACCGCGTCAGCGGGGCCCCTTTTACCGAACCGGAATACGATATCCTGACCTGCGTGGGCACCCATGCCGCATCCAGCCTTATGAACTTGCAGCTCTCAGGCAAATTGCTGGAAACTCGGGAGCTGGAAGCCTTTCAGACCATGGCAGCCTTCTTCGTACACGACCTGAAGAATGCCGCATCGACCTTGAACATCATGGTCAAGAACCTCCCCAAGCACTGGGACAATCCAGAGTTTCGCGAGGACGCCTTGCGCGGCATCTCCAAGACGGGCGACCGCATCAACGACTTGATCGGTCGACTCAGCTCCGTGCGCCACGAGATGGAAATCGAATCCAAGCCGGTCGAAGTCGACGCGTTTGTCTCTTCCATTCTCGATTCCTGGGAAGCTCCCCAGGGAATCGCTCTCGAAACGAATCTCGCTGGCGAGTTCCAGGCCCGAATCGACGCCCCCCAACTCGGCAAGGTCCTCCTCAATCTCGTCATCAACGCCGCCGAGGCCATCGAAGGCGATGGCCGTATTCGCGTATCCACGCATGCGAACGATCGATACGCGATTATCGAAGTTTCGGATACAGGATGCGGCATGAGCGCGGAGTTCCTGGACAAGAATCTATTTCGGCCCTTCGTCACGACCAAGCAACGCGGCCTCGGCATCGGCATGTTCCAAAGCAAGATGATCGTCGAAGCCCACGGAGGACGCTTTGAAGTCGACAGCGTAAAAGGCCAAGGCTCGATCTTCAAAGTCCTACTGCCAATCGAGAAAGAAACTTAACCACAGAGCGGAGGCGATGACCTAACCGCGAGGAACGCAAAGGGAATCGAGTTTATAATTGGGGGATCCGCCAAACACGCTAAAGGACGCGAAAAAAATTAGGATACCAACTCATTGGCAATTTTCGATCTCAAGAAGCCCCCATTTTAGCGTCATTTCGC
>CBFHHM010000036.1:0-12591 GCA_965655705.1 Candidatus Pelagisphaera sp. | reverse complement strand
ATTTCCGTGGGTTGGCGTTGGATCTAAAAATTAATTTTAAAAGAGTTGCTTTCTGGGTGTAAGCATACGCCTTGCCAATGGGTTCAGGTTTCTAAGTAAATCTTCGTAAGTTGCTGATAACCAAGTTGAATTTATTTTCAGATAACGTTGCCGCCTTCGTCGTAACTGTAAGGTTTTTCGACGGCCCCAGCCGTTCAAGTACTCGCATGAGTTGTAAGTGGCAGAGGTTCAGCTAGTTAAGGAATACTTAATGTTTGTAAGCATTCTTTTACATTTTTTGGGCACTTTACAGTTTTGTAGGCGTTTTCGCGTACCAAAAAGAGGGCTGACGCTCTCTCATTGCCCCATTTGTACGCTTGGCGTATCGAAGCCTTGGCGAAGTTGGAGTTAGCCCTTGCGGCCTTTTCGGTTGAGGAAAAAGCGCCGCGATTCTATAGGTAAATGTACAGCTAGGGCGTATCTACGAAGGAGTCCTTCTGAAGATCGCGCTTAGTGAGCGTGCTTCTCGTGGTGCTGTCTCAGTAGGTCTTTCCCGTAGTCGTTACCGTTTGGCGTGCGGACAACGACGTGGATGTGCTGGCGGTTGGGACTACGATCGGGGAAATACTGGCGCATGCCGATGGGGCCTTGGTGGTCGAATTCGATGAGAATAACGGGGCTGTGTATTCTATAATAGAAAACGGCATCGTCGTCAGTGGCTCCGACCCAGGCGAAGTAGGTTTCGTCTAGGTGGGCCTCAATCTCGTCCATCCGTATCTGAGCGTGGCCTTCGTCCATATTATCCACGTAAAGAGCGATTAGATCGAGAAACTGTTTCTTTTGCTTTTTGGAAAAGACCGATGCCGTGGCGCCTGCGTAGCCGAGGACGACGTTGTCTTTGTAGGCTTCGGTGAGGTTGTTGTTGCGGGGTTTGTCGCTTTGGATGATCGCTAGGGCCCGCTGTTTTTCGTTGAGCCCTTGCATGAAGGCGAGGGCTTGATCCTGCTCTTCTTGCAGAATGGCGGTGCCTTTGTATTTGCCGATTTCAGCGACTACGGGTTCGGAGCCCACGAAAACGGGGCTCATGACGACTTGATCGCCGAGCACGAAGTAGTTGATGATTAAGTGGTGCCCGTCGATTTGCCAACCCCAGGGTTCGGTGGCGGAGGGTTCGCCCATAATGGTGATCCAGTAGAGGAGCTCATTGTACTGCTCGAAGTCGTTATCGTTCAACTCGCCCAGGGTCCGGTTGAGGTTCATGATGTCCTTGGAGAGTTTGAGGCCTTTGGCGCTGAGCGATGCCTTGAGGAGGCCGAAGGCGGCTTCGCTTTGAGTCGCGTTCATTTCGTCGAAGCCGACGCCTTGGCGAATGTAGAAATGCTGGTTCATCCATTTGCGCCATTCGGAATCGTCGATCTCGAATTGGGTCTTGGCTCGTTGATCGTCGCTCAAGGTCTCTAGCAAGGCGACGGCTGCCTGGCGAACCGGCTCGGTCGATACGCCGGTGGATTCGATCTTGAAAAGGTCTTTTTCGACTTCGCCGTTGGCGGTGATGCCTTTGAAGGGCTCGGCCAAACCGCGCGATTCCGCCCGATCTGAGTTTTGTCGCCAGCGATCGCTTCGGTTTTGAGCGATGAGGCTACTGGCTAAGACCAGAATTAGAAGAGTGGCGACGGAAATACGTTTTTGGGGCATAGTAATAGAATGTGTTCTTTCAAAGGGAACGGCGCAAGGCGGGAAGCGGTTTCTCGAGAATTGGGCGAATCGTCGCGAATACGACCCTGGCTCGTGTGATCTAGGGAGTTCCGAGCTCATTTAGCTTTGGCGGGCATTCGTGAGAATTCGAGCGATTGCTTCGCCATCTCCGCTCCGTAGTGGGCGAATCCGCCTACATCGTATCCAAATCGACGAGGATTTCTCGTGGGCTGGAGCCGTTTTCCGGGCCGACGATGCCGCGATCTTCGAGGGCTTCCATGAGGCGTGCCGCGCGATTGTATCCGATTCTTAGGCGTCGTTGCAGCATGGAAGTGGAGGCGCGTTTAGTTGCCCGGAGCACTTCTATAGCCTGAGGCAGCATGTCGTCTCCCTCTTCTTCGCCCCCTCCCAGGGAAAGCTCGTCCGGCGATTCGATTTGCTTTTGTACTTCTTCAGCGAATTTGGGAGGGCCGTTTTCCTTGAGACTGTTGACGATGTCGGCGATCTCCTCGTCCGATACGAAAGCGCCTTGCGACCGAATGAGTTTGGAACTGCCAGGAGGGGAGAAAAGCATGTCTCCGCGGCCGATAAGCTGTTCGGCTCCGGGACCGTCGAGAATGGTGCGGCTATCGATCTTGGAAGAAACCTGGAACGAGATACGACAGGGCAAGTTCGCTTTGATGACGCCGGTTATGACGTTGACCGATGGGCGCTGCGTTGCGATGACCAAATGGATACCGGCTGCGCGAGCGAGCTGGGCAAGGCGGGCGATCCCGGTTTCCACGTCTGCTGGGGCAACCATCATCAAGTCGGCTAGCTCATCGACGATGCAGACGATGTAAGGCAGCTTTTCGGGGATCTCGTCCAGCACGCCTTCGTCGCGCGGCACTGAGATTTCCATTTGCTCCTCTTCGGTTTTCTCCGCTTCGGTCTTTTCCGCTTCCGGTTTTTTGCGGCCGTTAAAGCCGGCAATATTTCGGACCCCGACCTTGGCAAAGGTCTCGTAGCGATGCTCCATTTCGTTGAGCAGCCATTTCAATGCGCCTGGCACTTTCTTGGGGTCGGTGACGACCGGTATGAGCATGTGCGGTAGCGTGTTGAATACCTTCATCTCCACGATCTTCGGATCGACCATGATGAAGCGCAGATTGTCGGGACTCGAGTGATAGAGGAGAGAGGTGATGATCGCGTTGATACAGACCGTTTTGCCGGCTCCGGTGGCGCCGGCAATTAGCAAGTGGGGCATCTTGGTGAGGTCGGAAATAATCGGCTTTCCGCTAACGTCCTTGCCCAGAGCGATGGGTATTTCCGCTTTGGACTTTGCCCAGTCTTCGGACTCGAGGATCTCCCGAATCCCGACGGGCGTGGGGTCTTGATTGGGAACTTCAATGCCTACGCACCCCTTGCCGGGAACGGGAGCGAGAATGCGCACGGATTGAGCGCGCATGCCCAGAGCGATGTTCTTGTCGAGATTGGAAATTTTCTCTACCCGAACGCCTGGAGCGGGATAGACTTCGTAGCGCGTAATAACCGGACCGATGTGAATCTCGCCCATGGAGACATCCACCCCGAATTCCTTGAGCGTTTGCTGGAGGCGTTCGGCATTGCCCGTGTGTTCTTCTTGGGAATTGGATCGATTGGGAAGCGCTTGCGGGGCGAGGATATCGAGTTTGGGAAAGACGTAATCCCCGTGAGCTTCGGGCAGCTTGGCCCGAGCTTTCTTGGTTTCCTCGGGGTTTACGAATTTGAGGACGTCTTTGAGCTTCGGCTTCTTGGGTTCATCTACCGATGCTTCCGGTTCGGGGTCGGGAATGCGAGCCCGCTTCTTGGGACCGCTTGGTTCCGGTTCCGGATCGATTTCCGGCTTGAGCTTGGCCTTGCGTCCCTTGGAGGCCGCTTTGCCATCGGCAACGAGCGCTTTAGTCGCTTCCTTTTCCTCGCGAGCAATGCGTTTCGCCTCTGCGCGTTCTTCCCTAAGTCGTTGCTTCTTCTCTTGAACGGCTAGTTTGGCGAGGCGCCTGGCTTCTTTCCTTTCCTCGCGCGCGGACTGCCAGCGCGCGAGCCAGCTTTGCAGTCCGCTTTCAGCCCCTTCTGCCGCGTTTGAAAATACGGGAGCCGCGAGGATGGCGATACAAGCGATGTAGACGGCTCCGAGTATGAGGGCAGAGCCAATATCGCCGATGTAGGTTTGCAGAAAACGGGAGTAGAGCAGTTCGCCCAATGAGCCGCCGGGGCCAGTGGGATAGAACTCTCGATTGAGGAAGATGAGATTCTGGATTGCGAGCAATCCGCTGGAGCTGACGATGCCAAGCAGCATCGAGACCCAAATCGCCCAGACGCCCTGACGTACCTTGCGCAAAAACAGCCAAGCGCGCCAGGCGAAGAGCGCCGGAATCAGCCAAGCAGCGCCGCCCAGCAGATAGAATCCGTAGATGGATGCGCGTACGCCGAACAGTCCGATCGCGTTCGGTTGGACGCCTGGATTGTCGGGAGAAAAATTATCCGGATTCTGGGCCGGCTCGTAGTCGAAGAACGAGATAGCGAATAGAGAAGCGAGTAGAATGCAGAATCCAGCCCACAGCCAGCGGGCGCGCATACTGGGCTCTTTGATATCCGATTGGCTTTTTGTATTGGAACTCCGCTTCCTGGGCATATGGATGGATTTAGGCTAGAGGGCGTCGGACGCTTCCGAAGAGGCCTGTTTCTTCAATGCAAATGATGAGAAGAGTGTTTTCCTGGAAAACTGCAAGGACTCATGAGCGATCCGTTTTTCTTTAATCCGATTTACCATATCGCGCTCGCGAGCCGCTTTAGATGCTCATGGGGGAACGGTTGAATAGACCGTCGGGAAGCGGGTGGGTTCGCTTTGATTCTCAAAGAGGGGGCGTGCTGAAATCCGCGTTGTTCTTTGGATTCTTCATCGCGGCATCGTCGATTCTGGCCTGGATGATCGCCCTGCCTGCCGTATTCGAGTGGAGGCTGGAGCGGACGACCGGCTGCGATTGGTCGGCCGAACGCTTGGCATGCAACCCCTTCGTATTCGAAGCGCGCATAGAAGAAGCGGTGTTGGGCAACTCGGATGAGTTTGGCGCCGCTCACCCTTTGATGCGAATTCGGTCGTTTCGGGCCACGGCGAACCTGGAGTCCTTGATCGGCGATCGAATTCTGGTGGAAGACGTCGAGTTGGACGTTAGTCGCTTAGTTCTGATTCTAAACGAGTCGGGCGCCCTGAACATCGAGCGTTTCGTAAGCGACTTGTTCGGCGAAAAAAAAGGGTTCGGCGATGGCCTGGTCCTGCTAAATTGTCGACTGAAAGTCGATAGGGTGGAAATCTTCGATTATTCGGTTTCCAAGCCGACTCGCCAAACGCTTCGATTGGGCGTTAATGTGGACGGGTTTAGCGGCAAGGGAGCGATGGCTTTGTTCGAACCGATCTTGGAAATCGCCCGTAGTGGAGAGTATCTTCCCGAGGCGAAATCCGAAATCGAGGCGTCGTCGATAAGCGCTTCTCGCTACTAACGTGACGTAAATATGGAGGAAAAGGGGACGTCTAGGAACAAATCGGGCTGGACCTTCTCGAAAATCTTTTCGATTGCAAAGGGTTTAAACCGAAAGAATCGATATAAATTGGGTAGAATTGAGCGTGTGGTTATGAACGACGCAGAGGAAAAAGACAGAATCGAGGAGAATAACGAAGGGGTTGCGGCTGAGCAATCGGCGCGAGCTGAAAGCGAGGACGCGAACGCGCTTCCGGAAGAAAACGCGGGAGGCGATGAGTCCGAAGCGACCGAGGAGGTTCCCCTGACTCTTGAAGAGGAACTCGAGCAAGCGAAGATCCGAGCCGATGAGAACTATCAGAACTATCTCCGCTCCGTAGCGGAGATGGATACGTATAAACGGCGCGTCATTCGCGAGAAGGACGATCTAAGGCAGTACGCCTTGGTGGGTTTGCTCGAATCGATCCTGCCGGTGTACGACAATCTCGGCTTGGGCTTGCTGTCGGCGGAACAGAGTTCGGATCCAACTGTGGTCGTGCAGGGAATCCAAATGGTGCTAACTCAGTTCAGGAGCGTTTTGGAAGAGAATGGCATCACTGAGATCGAACCCTCCGAAGGGGATGCCTTCGATCACAATCAACACGAAGCGGTGCAGACGCTGCCGAGCGACGAAGTCGAGGAAGGGGCGATTTTGCAACTGGTGCGCCGCGGTTTTTCTCTCAACGGGCGTTTGGTACGTCCTGCTACGGTGATCGTGGCAGGCGGCGAAAACGAATAGAGCGAGCGAAGCGGGGAAGAATACAACGTGAAAGAAGACTATTACGAATCGCTGGGAGTGAGCCGTCAGGCGACTCAAGACGAGCTGAAAAAGGCCTACCGCAAGATGGCGGTAAAGTATCACCCGGACAAGAACCCCGGCAACAAAGAGGCTGAGGAAAAATTCAAGAAAGTGTCCGAAGCTTACGAGGTTTTGAAGGACGAGCAGAAGCGTTCGGCTTACGATCGATACGGACACGCGGCATTTAGTGGCGGCGCGGGCGGCGGGGCGTCGGCAGGTGGTCCGTTTCACGACCCCTTCGATATTTTCAGCGAAGTGTTTGGCGGCGGCGCGGGTGGCGGCAGCATATTCGAAGAGTTTTTCGGGGGCGGCGGAGGTCGTGGCGGATCGGGGCGCAGCGCCGCTCAGCGTGGGTCGGACCTGCGTTACGACTTGGAGATCGAGTTGGATGAGGCGGCGAAGGGAATTGAAAAGGAGATTTCCTTTCGCAAGCCCATTCAATGCAAGCGTTGCGATGGGAAGGGAGCGGAGCCGGGCAGTGGCGTAGTGACCTGTCCCACTTGCGGCGGGCAAGGTCAAGTAACTGCGTCCAAAGGATTTTTCTCCATTCGCCAAACTTGTTCGACCTGTAACGGATCGGGTCAGAAGATCGAAAAGGCCTGTTCGAACTGTGGCGGCGAAGGACGGGTCAATGAGACTACCAAGATAAAGGTTAAGATTCCTGCAGGCGTAGATACAGGATCGAAACTAAGATCCGGAAATAATGGAGAGGCCGGCGCCCACGGCGGCCCTGCGGGCGATTTGTATATCGTCATCCACGTTGCCGATCACGATATTTTCGAACGTCAGGAGGAAAATCTCTTCTGCCAGATTCCAATCAAGTTCACGCTCGCGGCTTTGGGGGGGACTATCGAAGTGCCGACCTTGTCCGGCAAGGCTAGTTTGAAAATTCCGCCAGGAACGCAATCGGGTACGACCTTTCGCTTGAAAGGCAAAGGGATGCCCAGTCTTCGGGGAGGCTACTATGGAGATCAGATGGTGCGCGTGGAGATCGAGGTCCCTACCTCGTTGACTAGCGAGCAGCGCCAGAAGCTCGAGGAGTTCGCTTTGGCCTGCGGGGACGCGGACGAACCTGTGGGCAAGACGTTTTTCGACAAAGCCAAGAAGTTTTTCGATTAGGACGGTCCCGGAAGCGGGAATTGGATTCCTGTCCAAACGTCTTGGATCGCCCTCGACGAGCTTGCCGACGCTGCACTAGCGACGATTGCGAAACTGGCTCGCGAAGGCGAATTCGGGGCCTCCATGGAAGGATATTCGCTTTTTGCCTTCATCGAAACCCGTTCTTCGTTTCTACTCGGCCCTATGTTCGAGGTTAAGGCCAAGCTGACACGGGATGAGTTCGAGCTAGTGGAAGCTCTGATATTCGAATCCGAAGGGATGGAGAATTGGAATTTGTATGAGAATTTCGACGACAAGGGCTATTGGGCTCAAGGAGTCTTCGAGACGAAAGAGGCGGCTTTGGATGGAAAGTCCGAATTTCAGCGAATGGCGACGATCGTTCGCGAATTGATCGTTGCGGAGCTGGAGGACCGGGACTGGAAGGAAAGCTATAAGGACCATTTCACGGCATGGGCTATAGGCAATTTGCATTGGGCGCCATTGTGGTTGAAGGAGGAATATGACCTGCCACCTGGCCATGAAGCGGTGTGGCTCGATCCGGGAATGGCGTTCGGTACGGGCAACCACGGGACAACGCGCCTGTGCGTGGAACAGATGATCGCTTGGCGCGAAAGCGGCCCGGACGTAACGCGAAGTCGCTTGGTCGATGCGGGTTGCGGTTCGGGGATTCTGGCCATTTCGGCTGCCAAGCTTGGCTTCGAACGTATAGACGCGTTCGATATCGATGGGGATGCGGTGAGGATTGCCGATGAGAATGCGGCGATCAATGGGGTGAAGGGTATTCGCTTTGCGACATGCGGCTTGGAGGAGGGCCTGGGCGAAGGGAAAATAGATTGCTTGCTGGCAAACATACTGGCGAACGTGCTGGTGGCCAATTCCCAGTTGCTGATCGATTCGGTGGCCCCGGGGGGGTGGCTGGTCCTCAGTGGAATTTTGGGGACAGAGGTGGATGACGTGGCCGCTCGCTTCGAGGAAGCGGGGTGTTGGACGAATATCCAAATCGATCGCCTGGATGAATGGGCGAGCGTTCGACTTCAGAAAGCAGCCTCTTCCGGGGCGCGTTCTTAGGAAGCTTGCCGGGGAGTAGTGTTTTCGAGATGCGAACCGGTAGTTCTCGATTTGGTCGTGGGTTCGCCGCGGCAAGGCCCGTTTCTCTCAGCTGGGAGGGGCGTCGTCCGGTTTCGGCGTAGGGGGCTTGGGAGTCGGACTTAGGCTAGAGGCAATTTCCTGGCCTTCCGACGCTTCGTCCACGTCGTTCTTGCCGAAACTCGTTACCATGATCTCGATCTTGCCGATTTGATCGAAATTGAGAGATTTCTGCAAAAGTTCTGTAATGCGCGCTTGGAGTCGGTCGCTGATATCCTTGAGTTTGGTCGCGGACTGCAGGCGCATCTCGACATTGGTGTGAATCTTGTCGCCGGAAATGCGTACGGTCGGTCTAGCCGCTTGAACGTTCGGATCCTTCAGGCAGGCCTGCTTGATCAGTTCCTGCAGCGCCTTGCGCGATACGGAGACGGATCCGTTCGAATCGGAAAAGGCGATCAGGCGGGACGGTGGCTTCCGCAGCAGCCGACCCAGTCCAATAATGACCACAACGAAAAGAGCAAATACGCCCAGGATCGCCAGGGGCGGCATTTCGTCCACTAGGTCGATAACGGGATGGAGGAAGTCTGGCATGAGCGCTTACGATCGCCGATGCGGCGACGCTATTCGTCGTCTTCCACTTTTTCGCCCATGTCTTCGTCTGCCATCTTGACGCCTTCGATGATGACATCGACTCCGGCGACCGGCTTGCCTGTCATATTAGTGACTTGCTTGGCGACTATCATTTGCAAGGTTTCCGCGGTCTTGGCGAGCTCGACGCCGTATTCCATCATGACGCGAATTTCGATCTGGTAGTTGCCGGCTTCGTCTTCGGCAACGCGCACGCCCTTGTCGGATTCCTTGCTGGAAATCTGGGCAATGAAGTTTTCGACGAAATTGCCGCCGACTGCGACGACGCCGGCCACATTGATAGCGGCCATCTTTACGATGGTCGATACGACGGTGTGATTGACTTTGATTTGGCCGAGAGCTCCCTCTTGGTCATCTCCTGTTTCGATGGTGCTTTCTTGTGATTCCATGGCTGAATGCGGGTGTTTGAGTTTATGAAGTTCTTTTCCTACTAAGAGTTGCTTGGAGGGGGCTTGGTTGCGCGAAAATGCGAATTTTCTAATCTAGCTCCGGTTTTCGCTTCATGAATTCCTCCATGAATGCGGTTGTCGCTTCTCCTGCTTGGAATTTCGGGTCGCTGACGATGGCTTTTTGCAAGGGGATTGTCGTCTTGACGCCACGAATGATGTATTCGCTCAAGGCTCGGTACATGCGCTGAATGGCCACTTCTCGAGTACGGCCGTAAGTGATCAGTTTTCCGATCATGCTATCGTAATAGGGAGGAATAATGTAGCCGCCGTACGCGTGGGAATCGACGCGTACTCCGTGCCCTCCTGGAGCATAGTAAAGGTCTATACATCCCGGACTCGGGATGAAATTGCGGCTCGGATCCTCCGCGTTGATGCGACACTCGATCGCATGGTAATTGATCTGTACCTCATCCTGCGTGAACGACAGCGGTTCGCCGCTCGCAATGAGAATCTGCTGCTTGATCAAATCGATTCCGGTAACCTCTTCCGTGACTGGATGCTCGACCTGGATACGGGTATTCATTTCCAGGAAGTAGAAATCCCCCTTCGGATCGACGAGAAATTCGATCGTGCCCGCTCCCTCGTAGTCGGCCGCCTTGGTGGCTGCGACGGCCGCTTCGCCCATGCGCTGGCGCAAGTCCTCGCTAACGAATGGAGAGGGGGCTTCTTCGATGAGCTTCTGGTGCCGACGCTGGATGGAGCAGTCACGTTCGCCAAGGTGTACCACGTTGCCGTGCTGGTCGGCGAGTACCTGAAATTCGATGTGGCGTGGATTTTCAATGTACTTCTCGATGAGTACCTCGCCGTTGCCGAATGCCTTCTCGGCTTCGTTGCGGGCCATGATAAATTCCTTGCGGAGAGAAATGTCGTTGCGAGCGATGCGCAGACCTTTACCGCCACCACCCGCGACTGCCTTGATCATGACGGGGTAGCCGACCTCGCTGGCGATGCGAACCGCTTCGTCTTCGTTGTCGACAGTGCCATCGCTGCCACCGCAAACGGGAACGCCTACCTTTTTCACGGTTTCCTTGGCGACTGCCTTGTCGCCCATCTTATTGATGGACGCAGCAGATGGGCCGATGAACTTGATGTTACATTCCTCGCACTGTTCGGCGAAATCGGCGTTTTCAGCGAGGAATCCGTATCCGGGGTGAATGGCGTCGACGTCGGCGATCTCTGCGGCGCTGATAATGCGATCGGCCTTCAGATAGCTTTCGAAGCTTTGAGGGCCGCCAATGCATATTGCTTCGTCGGCCAATTGGACGTGTAGGGATTCCACGTCCGCTTCCGAATAGACCGCCAGGGTTTTAATGCCTAATTCGCGACAGGCGCGTACGATACGCAGGGCGATTTCGCCTCGGTTGGCGATGAGTACTTTCTGCATGGATGAGAGTTGTTTGTAAAATAGGCAGGGGTCCTTGTCCCGAAACTGCCAGGCAATGCGAAATCGAGAATCGAATCGATGGCTCGACTAGCTCAGACGGAAAAGGCGCTGGCCGTATTCCACTGGTTGGCCGTTTTCCACCAGAATTTCGGCGATAGCGCCGCTCTGTTCAGCTTGGATTTCGTTCATGATCTTCATCGCTTCGATAATACATACGATGGAGTCATTTGAAATTTTGTCACCAGTTTTTACATACGCTGGATTCTCGGGCGAAGGCGCGGTGTAGAACGTTCCGACCATAGGCGAAGTGATATAGGTCGCATTGTCGTCGTCGGCTGCTGGAGCGGCGGCAGGCGACGCTGCCTGTGGAGCTGGGGCCGGCGCGGCAGGGGCCGCAGGGGCGTAGCTGACTATCTGCGGCTGGGTCTCGTTGCCCGTGCTACGCTTGATCTTCAATTTGAAGTTTTCCTCTTCGACCGCGAATTCCGTAAGATCGGATTTCTTCATCAGGTCGACGATTTGCTTGATTTCCTTGATTTCCAAAGCTCTGTGGGAGTTTAGGTTGCGTTAAAAGAAAGAGCTGACGTTCCTAAGGCCTTTCGCATCGGTTGCAATGCTCTAGTGCATGCGATTGGTGCGAAATTGTTGAAATATACGGTTTTGGCGAGCGTGTAATGTCGCCAATCGTACCTGATTGTACGAACCCTTTTGTTCATTAGGGGAAATCTCGAGCAGGGGCGCCCTCCTTCCATTATATAATGAGTCGTTCGAATTGCGGTCTGGGCGGTATTTTTGAGATTGCTTGGGGGCCGTTAACTCCGCCCCAACGGAAACGGTTAGTCTCTGTTGGAATAGGGTGGGCGGTAGGGAAAATGGGGCGGGCGAGGCAGGTTGGTCCAACTATTTTCAAAAAAAAGAAATTAGGACTTGATCGCTGCGTCCGATTAGTCACTTTCCGTGCTTCTTCGTTCTTTTCAGCATCTCGGCGACCGGGATCGTAACCAGCTTAACGGCTGGAAAATCTTTTAGGAAAAACTGCTTGCTTTCGGAAATCGAACTGGCAGCGTGCGATCCCTTCCGTTCTTTTCAACAAGGCGATAACGCCGAGTAAAAATGCGAAATTTTCGAATCCGGAAAATTTTTGAAAAAAGGGCTTGATTTCAAATCCGCTTTTCACACTTTCCGTGCTTTTCGCTCTTTTCAGGTCAACGAAGATTATTCTTCGAAATGCGGATTGCAGATTTTTTTCTAAATCGCTTGACGCACTGGTTTGACTTTGAGATTAATGGAGTCTTTCCCAAATGGGATGCGACGTTCTTTGAAATTTATTTTGTACGATTGATTGTGACCCCAATCAATTATTTAAGTATCTGATAGACAATATTTTGTTTGTCAGCGTAGTTCATAAATCCATGGATTTTTGAACTCTCTTTTTTTCGGAGAGTTTGATCCTGGCTCAGAATGAACGCTGGCGGCGTGGTTCAGACATGCAAGTCGAACGAGATTGTTTAGTTAGCTTGCTAATTAAACATGAGAGTGGCGAACGGGTGCGTAACACGTAAAGAACCTACCCTTATGTGGGGGATAGCTCATCGAAAGATGAATTAATACCGCATGTGAACCTTTTCCGCATGGAAGAGGGATCAAAGCCGGGGACCTTCGGGCCTGGCGCGTAAGGAGGGCTTTGCGGCCTATCAGCTTGTTGGTGAGGTAATGGCTCACCAAGGCAAAGACGGGTAGCTGGTCTGAGAGGATGATCAGCCACACTGGAACTTAGACACGGTCCAGACACCTACGGGTGGCAGCAGTTTCGAATCTTTCACAATGGGCGAAAGCCTGATGGAGCAACGCCGCGTGGGGGATGAAGGCCTTCGGGTTGTAAACCCCTGTCACCAA
>CBFHHM010000035.1:0-16369 GCA_965655705.1 Candidatus Pelagisphaera sp. | reverse complement strand
ATCGGCAGACCGATGCCTTGCTTGGTGAAGCTCATCGCCTTGCTGCCTTCGCCTGTGCCTGCGGTTAGCTGGACGGAAGGGAATCGCGATTTCTGACCAATTGCGTCGGCCACCTGCTGGTCGAAGGAGTAAGCTCCCGGAGTATTGCCGCAAAGGAAATTACTCCATGCGCCGTGACCGTTGGGCGCCCGGTGATCGAGACCGGAGAATACGGTAAAAGCGTCGCGATGATCTGCAAGCGGCTTCAGCGTTTCCGGCATCTCATAGCCTCGACCCGCTTGTTTTGGGAAGAAGGCATTCTGGTGCAGGCCCAGATAGGTGCCGATGGAAACGAGAGCGCGCGCTTGAGGGGCAGCGGTAGTCGCTGTTTTCACTGCCCCGAGAACGGGTAAGGATTCCAGGGCAGGAAGCGCGATCAGCGATGCAGCTGATTTAAGAAAATGGCGGCGTCCGATCGAGTGGACTCCTGAAGGGGTGGATGTAGGGTTCATGGCTTTGTTAGTTCGTCTGGTGTATTAACGCCAATTCGTGGAACAATCAGGCCTGCGTTTAGTAGACAGTTGACTGGAATTCAAGGGCTTTGCGCGTTATTTCAGACTCGCGTGTCTGGGCGTGGTTCCGAGACCGTGAGTTTGATCCGTATGAGATCGACTGCAACAGTCTTCGCGAGGGCAATCCAGTAAGGAGCAAGCTATAAGGGAGGCAATGGGTTCGGCCCGCTCATGCGCTTCGAATCGCGGCGTAAAGCGGTTCTTACTATTTCAGCGTCGAGAACATGCGGTTAATTCCCTTGAGATTGGTTTTTGCATAGGGCATTCCCAAAGTTCTCTCGCCTTGGCCGGCTTCGAAAACGAACCATCCGTCGTAGCCGGAGTCTCGAATGATACGGGCTAGTCGGGGAAGGTCGGTTTCGCCCTGGCCGAACACAGCGAACTCGGAACCGTGGTGCTTGAGGTGCATTTGGCAAATGACGTTTTGAGGCCCCCAAGACTCGATGACGCTGTAGATGTCTTCTCCGGTTCGCAACAGATTGCCCGTGTCGTAGTACACCTTCAAATTTGGGCTATCGATCTTCTTTAGAATATGGTCGATGGCGGGTTTGCGCGTATTGGACTCGATGCCGAGGGTGATCTTCTTGATTTCCGCGTAGGTGGTTAACTCTCGAATGACGCTCGTGGCGGCCTTCAGCTTATCGCTCTTCACGTCGCTGCCGAACTCGGCTTTGCCGAAAAAAGGTATCAGTAGGATGGGTACATCCAATGCGGCGCAGGCATCGATCGATTGCTTGCCGATAGCGATGGCCCGAGCCCGAGATTCCGGTTCCCAGGAGGGTTCGCGATTCATCGAACCGGCGCAGAGCGAGACGATTTCGACCCCATGCGCTTTACTGGCTGCGGAAAAATTCTCGATGAGCTTGGGATTCGACATCGTGAGGACTCCCTTGTCGTCGAGTTCGCCTGTGTGCAGTTGCACGCCCGAATAGCCGGCCTCCTTGGCTTGGTAGATACTTTCGAGTTTGGCTCGATTGCCCAGAGCGGTCTCCATGACGCCGATTCTGGGCGCGGCGTTGATCGAGATAGAGAGAAGGAGGGATAGGGGGATAGAGAGACGGAGAAATGGAGTGAAGCGGGTCATGAAGAATTCGATCGTAGTGGCGATAATAGTCTAATATGGGTGGGTTTGGCTACAGGAGAATTTGAATCGATCCTGATTCGAGCTAAGGCCGAACGCGTACGTATTTCTTCAGTTTCCTTGGCCCTGGTTCGCCCCCATAGATGTTTCCGTATTTGTCGACTGCTACAAATTCCGCCCCGTTGGTCCGGGTATATCGAGGATCGCCGCTTGGCAATCTGATGAAGTAGTGGACCCATCCTTGACTGGCATCTCCAATCCGTACGCCCATTTCCCAGCCAGGATTAGCGAGGTTGTCCGATTCCGAATCCGCAACGTAGATCATACCATTTTCATCGAAGGCTACGCCGCTGGGTTTTCCGAATTGCGTCCATTGAGCGATGAACTCGCCTTCCTGATCGAAGATTTGGAGACGATTGTTACCGCGATCCGCTACGAAAATACGGCCCTGCTTATCGATGGCCAAGCCGTGCAGGCTGAGAAACTCGCCTGGACCATAACCGGTCTTGCCCCAGGATTTGATGAAGGTCCCGTCGCTCGTATACTTCACGAGGCGATTGTTGCCATCGGTGCCATGGCCATCCGCGATGAAGATGTTGCCGTTTTCCGCTATGACTACATCGGCCGGTGAATTGAATTCATAGTTGCCGTCCCCCGGAACGCCCGGAGATCCCAGGGTCATCAGAACTTCTCCATCGGGACTGAACTTGAAAACCTGATGACCTCGCGTATCGCCCTCAGGTATCCGTCGATCGGCGACCGCTTCGGTTACCCAAACGTTGCCGTCATTGTCTACGTCGATTCCGTGAGGCCATATAAACATCCCCGCGCCGAAACTTTGCACGACATTGCCTTCTTGATCGAACTTCAGGATGGGGTCCAGGTCCGAGCCCAGACACTCGCTTCCGAATCGATCCCGCGCCGTGGCGTCGCAGCGAATAACAGCCCATATATGCTCCCCGTCGGGATCAATGGTCACCTTTCCCACAGCGCCCATTGTCCGTCCGTTCGGCAGCTTGGCCCACTCGCCGACCTCTGCATAGGGATTGGGATAAGGTTGAGCGATCGCTGGAAGCGTTGCGAAGGCGGCTCCCAGCGTAAAAATGATTCGTGGAAGATGGGCGAACATCGATTTGGGGAGGGATAGAAGGAGGGATAGGGAAATGGAGAGAGGGGGAGATAAAGGGGATTGGGTCATGGGAATTTCGGTGGTTATGGGGACCATACTCCAATGTGGGCGGGTTTGGCTACAGGAGAATTGGAGGGGGTTTCAATTTAGCGGGGGCGGGTATATTGGGTTGCGAAGCGAATTGACGACGAAATGAATCTCTTGGCGTGTGATAAGGATTGCTCTCGCGAAGCAAGATACGGTTCGTTGTTAGGCGATCCCTGATTTCAGTTTACACTCTGGCGAGTTTTATGGGGTAAGTCTGATTCGAGGCGAATTGGGCGCAGTAGAGGCTGTCTTGGCTGTCGACTACGAGGTCGTGAGGGTGGATGAAAAGCGGTTCGCGATGGGCCATTTCACGTAGGGCGCCCTTGTTGTCGTACTCGGGAGGGTTTCCCGCGATGTTTGATACTACTTCGAGATCGTTATTTAGGACGGAAAGAAACCCCCGCGAGTTTCGATCGGCGGGCCAGTTGTCGGCGAGGTGGGCGATGAAGTAGTGGTTCTGGTGGTACGTGATGCTCCGGGGGTTGCCGCCGGGCAGAGGGACCGTCCGGAGGATGTCGCCACTTCGGTTCATACGAAGCAGATATTGCTGGTCGCTCATCGCGATGAGCATTTCGTCGGACGAACTTGGAATGGGCAACCCCCCATGGGGTCCCCAGTGGACGATGCCGCCTTCGGGTCCTCCATTGATTCTCTCCAGACGCCCCTTGTCATCGTAGTGGATGAAGTAATCCTTGCCGTATCCGTCCAATACGAGAAAGCCCCCGTCCTCGAAGTGCAGGGTCCAGGAGGGTCGGTAGCGCGTTCGTTCACTGTATTGAGGGCGATCGATTGGCGGTCCCCATTCGTCGAGCAGTTCTCCGTCGAGGGTGGTCTTGAAAACCGAGTTGCGATCGAGGTCCGTGATATAAAGCGCTTCGCGCCCCGCTTCCTCGCGAAGAACGAGGCCATGGGCTTTCGGGAATTGGACGCCCCACTTAGAGACTAGCTTGCCGGCTCGGTCGTAGATGATGACGTTGTTTTTCGTGTGGTCGGTGAGGAGAACAATGAAGCCTTCGCGCGTATAGGCGATTCCATGACAGTTGTTGACCGGCGTTTTTTGCGGATCGAGCACGCCCCAACCCGGTTCCTGCTCGTATTGAAAGTCTCCCTGTCCATAGCGCGGACGACGAGCGGGTTGAGCGAGTAGGTTCGTGCGGAGCCCTCCTGCGAATAGGGCAGAGCTGGACTTCAGAAAGGACCGTTGGTTGGGGGAGTGGGGCATGGTTTGGATTCTCCTTTATTCCCAGGATAGAGTGACAGCCGTCGCTTGCAAGGAGAAGGGGCGGACGACCAAATCGGTCGTCCCTATCGGAATCGAATTGGGTAGGGATGATTGGCTGAGGCGCTTGAAATCAGCCAGCTACGCGCGACTGCGCCCAAACATGGCTGCCCGACCCTTACTTGAATCGCTTTTCGATTTTGGCGAGCAAGCCTTTTACCACATCGGGCTGCTCTTCGGCGACGTTGCGGGTCTCGCCTTCGAGCGTACGGTGGTCGTAGAGTTCGATGTAGCCGTCCTCATGGGCGATCATTCGATGAGTCTCGGTGCGGATAGTGTTGCCGTAGCCTCGGCTGAAATAGCCGTAGGCGTGGTGGCCGTCTGCATTTGGATTATCTAGTATCGATCGCAAGGATACGCCGTCGGCGAATTTCGCTTTGGGCAGTCCGGCGAGATCGACGAGGGTGGGGAAAACGTCGATGGTTTCGACCATGGAGTGAGTCAGCTTGCCGGGATTTTTGATGCCGGGGTAGCTGATGATGAGTGGAGCGCGCAGGGCTTCCTCGAAGAGGGCGTGCTTGCCCCATATGGAGTGTTCGCCGAGATGCCAGCCGTGGTCGCCCCAGAGAACGACGATGGTGTTGTCGCGAATGCCGAGCGTGTCGAGGCGGTCGAGAACGCGGCCGACTTGAGCATCGGCGTAGCTGACGCAAGCGGCGTAGTGCTTGCGCACTTGGATGGAGTAATCGGCATTCGTGTTGGGATCCATGCCGTCGCGCTTGTACTTATAGAATTCGCCGGACTTATGCCAGGTCGTGCGGCCAGACGGTTTATTGGGATGGGGGATGACGGGTAGCTCGGCGTCCTCATAGAGGTCCAAATACTTCTTGGGAGCTCCGAAGGGTAGGTGGGGGCGAAGGATGCCGTAAGCGAGAAAGAAGGGCTTGTCGTTTTCCTTCTTTACGAGGCTGTCAAGTTGCTCGAGCGCCTGATCGGTACTGATGCCGTCCGGGTAGAGGCTGTCGGGGCCCTCGTAGGCTTGGAGCAGGTCCATCTGGGTGGCATCGCCGCGGATCTCGCCATTGGCTTGGCCGTGCATCCAACCGCGCGGGTGCTGCCAGTCGCCGGCGTTGAGGAAGTGGCGATCCCAGGAGTTGGGCATTTCGGGAATGGCTTCGTCGTCCCAATCGGGTCCGCCGCGTCCGCCAGGGTGATGCGAGACTTTGCCCACGGATATGGTACGGTAGCCGTTTTGGCGGAACCAAGCCGGCATGGAGGGCGGAAAGGCTTTGGGGTTCTCGGAGAGCTTTTCGGCTCGCTGGAAGAGGGCGGCGTTGCTGGAGGGACCGTAGGTGCCGGTCAGTAGGGCAAAGCGAGACGCGCCGCAGGTGGGGGCTTGTACGTAGTGCTTGTAGAAGGTCCGTCCTTGAGAGGCCAATTTGTCGATGTGGGGCGAGTGGATGTAGTCGACGCCGTAGCAGTTCAGCTCGGGACGAAGGTCGTCGACGCAGATGAGCAGGACGTTGGGCTTGGCGCTGAGGTTGAGCGTGAGGGAGGGAGCGAGTGAGAGAAGGAGGAAACAGAGGGCGAAACGTTTGTATAGGGTCATTGGGATCTATTTGGAAGGGTTGCGGGGAAAGGGCAAGGCTTGGATTGAGCGATGGAGTTCTCTTGGAGGAAGGATGATAAGGGGCTGTAACAGCGATCCCGAGCTGCGCTTCGGGAGCAGGGTCTCGGCGTTGCCGAGAGCAGGCTGATGTTTTGGGAACGTTCGTAACGCTGTTCTTAGGGCTAAGCGCGGCGCTGCTGCCCTACCTTCGAGCTAGGGACGTAAACCTTACAGACTATTCGACTACTCCGTTTTCGCGGAAGACTCTGGTTGGAAAGGCGAGCATGCGGGGTCCGGCGTCAGGTAGATCGAATTTCAGGCCATGTCCTGCGCCGCGAGCGATGACGAGTTCGTTGTCGATTCCGAGCTCGCTGAGGAAAACGTGATAGAGCAGGTTGCTCTTGTAGTTGCCATCCTGGTCTCCGATCGCGATCATAAGCTTGATCTTCGGATTGTGAGGATTGGCGGCGTAGGCTCGAGCAAGGTCCCAGGTATTGTACTCGGGATGATCCATGGTGATGAATTTACCTTCGACCCCGTTGTTCTGGCTGATCTGGAATTCGCCTTGATGGCCGGCGGCCATGGAGAGGGCGGCGCAGAACAGGTCAGGATGCTTGAGCAAGTAGCGAGTGACGCCGCGGCCGCCTTGGGATCCCCCTTGCAGGAAGCGCCCTTTGCGATCGGCTATGGTTCGATAGCTCGCGTCCATGTGTTGGACGAGCTCGATGAAGGCGGTGGCGCCATTGTAGCCTTGCCAATTGTAGTGGCTGACTCGACCGCCGTTGACGAAGACGACGAAGCTATCGGGGCGAATGCCGTCCTCTATCGATTGAAGGAGGAGCGGGAAGGTATGGGTGTTCTTGCCTTCGTTTCCGGGGCGACCTCCGTGTAAATGGTAGACGACCGGGTAGCGTTTGCTGGCGTTCTTAGGGTTATTGTATCCCTTTGGCGTATACAGAAAATAGCCGACCTCGGCGTCGTTGGATTGCGAATGGTAGGAGCGATGCTCGAGAGCGGGATGGACTTTGCGATTGGCGGGCGCCTCATTCTTCCAGTGGAACTCGAGCAAGTGCTTGTCGTTGTTGCCCGCGCTGGGCAGATCGAACTCGATACCTGCGTGGAGAAGGAGAGACGGAGCGATGGCAAGAAGAAGGGCAAGGAGCTTGGTTCGCTTCATGTGCAAGAGTTCCGTCGTACGACTGGAGATTGGACTCGGTAGGGGCGTTTGTTTTTTACAGGGATTCCGCAGCTGCGCAGCGGAAGCAGGATCTCGGCGTTGCCGAGAGCAGGTTATCGGCTAGCGAGTCTAGAAACTAGCTTGGCTGATCGAGGCCATGCGGATGAACCTCATCCCCCCATGCGTGATGAGGCGGTGGAAAAATTGGAAAAGTCATCGATCGGGCGAGCCGGAGATCCAGCGAGGGACGAGCGTGTCCAAAATGAAATGCCTACACCTATTGGGGACCTTATTGACTGCCTTGCCGGGCGTTGTAGGCGTCGTTCATGGCCTTTTGGCCGTTGAAGGTGGGGTGAGGCTCGGCGTTGTGGGCGGGTAGCCAGGTGGCGAGTTCTCGTTTGATCGAATCGTAGCGTTTTTCGCTAGCGAGGTTGTGGAAATTCTCGGGGTCCTTGATCTGATCGTAGAGTTCTTCGGAACCATCGGCGTAGCGAATGTAGCGCCACTGGTCCGAGCGAACGGCGTGGTTCTCGAATCCTTGGGTGCAGATGACGGCGCGTCCCGTTTTAGTTTCGGGGTTCTGGAGCAACGGAACCAAGCTCACGCCATCCAAGCGTGTGGATAAAGGAATGCCGCAGAGTTCGTTCAAAGTGGGGAAGATATCGAGCAGGCTAACGGGCTCGGGGCAGTTCTGGCCGCGTTGAAAGCCGGGAGCTGCAACGATTAGAGGGACGCGCGTGGTTTGTTCCCACAGAGCGAATTTCTCCCAATGTTCCTTTTGGCCTAGATGGTAGCCGTGATCGGCCCAAAGAACGACGATCGTATTGTCTGCCATGGGACCGTTTTCCAGGGCAGCGAGTAGGCGACCGACCATATCGTCGGTGAAGCTGACCGATGCGTTGTAGCCCTGAACAGCCTCGCGCCACTTGCCGTTGGCTTCCATCCAATCGTGCCAGCCCTGCTTGCGCATAGCTTTGCCGGCGTCCGGCACATCGGCGAGGTCGTTGTGAATGACTTTTGGCAGTTCGACGTCTTCGATTGGATTGCGATCGAAGTACTCCTGGGGCGTCCACCAGGGGATGTGCGGGCGATAGATGCCGACTGCGAGAAATAGGGGCTTGTCGTGCTTGCGGGCGAGGCGCGTCTCGGCCCAGGCGACGACTTTCGCGTCCGCCATTTCGTCGGTTTCGATATCCAAGGCGGCCCAATCCATGTAGCCGCGGTATTGCTTGGGACTGCCGTTCATGGGGATGCGTGGCGGCTCGACTTCGTCCGGCAATTGCTGGTTTTTGGAGGGGTAGTATTCGTCCCAGGGACGGGCGTCGAGATAGCCTTCGTGCATGCCGCCGGATAAGGAGGCGGAGTGATAGAGCTTGCCTCCGCCGAGGGTTCGGTACCCGTGATCGCGGAAATGCTGGGGTAAGGTCGTACGATTCTCCGTGACCCGATTAGCTCGCCAGTCCTGAGAGTTCAGATACACGCCTGAGGTTGCAGGGGCCAGGCCGGTCATGACACTCGCTCGCGACGGGTTGCAAGCGGGCGCAGCGCAGTGAGCGTTGGTAAAGCGAACGCCCATCTCAGCGAGCTTGGCCAGGTTGGGCGTGTGGACGGTTGTTTCTCCATGGAAGCCTTCCGGGCAGGTATTCAAATCGTCGATCGCAATGAACAGTACGTTGGACCGTTGCGATTGAGCTGAGGAGATGGAGAGAAAGAGCGCGAGGGAGAGGGAGAGGGAGAGAAAGAGGGGAATGAATTTCATGGGAGAGACTAAAGAAGCAGCGTCTTTTTCAACATGAGAGTGTGTTGCGCGTTCGGCGCAGATTAGCTGCGGCTGACTGGGGATAGTCAGTCCTACCTTTGATCTTAGGATAAAACTAATGTGTTTCGGGAAGGTTAGGAATCGTCGCCAGTGCGTACTTGCGGGCGACCGCGGAAATAGAGTCGGCGGATCTCCTTTTCGGTGAGCACTCGATTCCAAAGAACGACTTCGTCCATGCGGCCGCGAAATCCACGGGTGCGTTCGCCGCCGATGGTTTCGCGGAAGGATCCAAGGAGAAAGGGACCTGGGGCTACGGTGGCTTCACCGGGAAGGGTCTCGCTGATCGAGAGCCTGCCGTTTACGTAGGATCGGCTGAAGGACATTTCGGTGTCGACGGTAGCGACGAGCAGGGTCCACTGGCCTCTAGGAATGGTTGCGTCGGACCTCTGCCGCTCAATGCGTTTGTAGACGCCGGGCATCATGTAGTCGCCGCTGCGGGAGATCTGCAGGTGAAGGGAGCCCGGCATCCACGCCATGGCGTTCATGACGGCAGTGAGCGGTTCGTCGAAGCGGTCGACTTTTACCCAAGCGGCGAAGGTCAATTGCTTCAGTTCCTGGGGAATCTCGAAGGCGACGCTGTCGCCCTTGGCGTCGAAGAGTAATGCGTCCTTGCCTGGCCAGCGGCCGCTTACCCAACGGGCTCCGGAGATGAGGCCATCGATGGAGGCGCCTTGAGCGGCCTCGTCTTTGAGCAAGCGATCCTTACCCGGTACTTCGTTGAAGCCGAAGTAGAAGATAAGGTCCTCGTCTTGCCGAATCGCATTGCTCGTCTTGAGCCAGCGCGAATAGCTGACATCGGCAGGGGTGAGAAAATGCTCGGGAGTGGCGAGGATGTTCCGGTCGACCTGACCGTCCAGAATACGGGCGGACTCGCCCAATTCCAGCGAAGCGATGGCGCCATTCTGGCCATGGTTTTTTACGTCGACGCGTCCGTCGAAGACATGCACTTCGCTGTGTCCAGAGTCGCTGTCGACCGACACCCCAAATTCCGTACCCAAATCTTCGATATTGGCGTCGGGCGTTTCGATTATGAACCCATGGCCGCTCTCCGGAGCCATCGCTCGGACGCTTCCTTTGCTCAAGCGAACATGAAACTCATCAATCACTTCGAAGTCGGCGGGAGCGGTAACGGTCATCGTGACCCCATTGCGAAATGCGATCGATACCAGTCCAGAAACCAAGGAGTATGCGGCGCTGTCGAGCTCGCCGTTTTCGGGAGCGGCGCCGTCGGCGAAGATGGCATCCGCTTCATCTTGGATGATCGCAATCGGCGCGCGTTGGGCCCAGAAATAGGCGAGTAGTCCGACCAGAGCGATTGAAGCGGCTATGGCAAAGGAGGAGTAGGTATATCGTGGAATCAGGATCAATTTCGCGGGTCGAGCGGATTTCGTCTGCCTTCCTTTGGAAAGAGCGGAAATTTCATCGGCGGCGAGCAGTTCTTTCAAGGATTGGGTATCCAGCAAATAGCGCGAAGCGAAGGCTTGATTCTCCTCGTTGTCGCGCAGCAGGTCGTTCAGCTCGTTTCGCCGACTCGTCGGAAATCGCGCACCGGCGTCGTTCGCCTCTAGTAGCAATTCCACGATGCGGCGCTGTGGGGCGTCGCGAGGATCGGTTGGCGATGCATGCGTATTCATGATTCTATGCAGTTTCCACTATTTGAGATTCAATGCACTTCCCCAGTGTCTGGCGGAGGCGCATGACCATAACCTTCACTGCGCTGTGCCCACGGTTCTGGGATTCGGCGATTTCCTTGAGGGTGTAGCCTTTGACGTAGTGTTTGGCGAGGGTTTCGCGGTGTTCAGGCTTGAGTTTCGAGAGGCAGATTTCGAGCGCGTCGTATCGTTCCGACTGCGCTTCCGCCAGCCGTTCCGAGGTCCCTGCCATGGCCAAGACGATATCGTCATCGAATACGAGGCGTTCGCGACTGCGATCCCTGACGTATGCGAGGATCTCGAAACGGGCCACCGCGAAGGCCCATTTAAAAAAAGAGGTCTCGGGATCCCAAACGCCCGACTTCTTCCACAGAACCAAGCAGACCTTTTGGAACACGTCTCGGCTATCGTCGAGATTGCCGATGGAGGACGCGCAATAGCCTCGCAAAGCGGCTTGCGATTCGCTGAAGGCGGTAATGAACCGATCGTCAGGAGAATGGGGGGGATTATCGCGCTTGGGCATGCTTGCTGGGTTTACTCCTCAATATCGGAAAAGGGTTACATGCTACAACGGATCGGAGAGATTGCGAAGGGTGTGTACGGGCGCTTTCAGGGAACCTGCGCCTTTGACTGCAAACCGATTGGCTTTCCTCGAAAGGCCTGGGCATATGTTTGAACGACTAATTGCTCATTGGCAGCGCGTAGGCGATATAGTAATCGCCCGCGGGGGTATCCCGTCCTCCGCCGCAAGCGAAGACGATGTACGGTCGACCATCGACGGCGTAGACCGACGGAGTCGCGAATGCAGCGGCGGGTGGACGGGTCCGCCATATTTCCTCGCCGGTTTTCATGTCGTAAGCGCGGATGTATCCGTCGAGATTGGCTCCGATGAAAAGCACGCCTCCTGCAGTGGTGGCGGGACCGCCCCAGCTAAGGCGCCCGGTAGGCGGCAATCCTTGCTCGATGAGTTCCGGATATTCGCCGAAAGCGCTTTTCCACAGGTATTCTCCCGTGCTCAAGTCCAGCGCATTCATGGTTCCCCAAGGCGGTTTTATGGCCGGGTAGCCCTTGGAGTCCAGCCATTGACGGTTGCCGGTGTGGAGAAAGCGTACGGCGCTTGGGTCGGCGGCTGCGTCCACTTTGCGCTGCTCGTCCGTTTGTTCGGGCGCATTTAGGTAACGCATTATCTGATACACGTCCGAGCCTTTTAGATGTCGAAATGGGGGCATGATGGAGCTTCCGTTTTTGATGAACGCTTCAATCTCGAGACTCGATTTGCGCTCGGAAAGCCCAATCAAGCTCGGTACGACTTGGCCAAAAGCATTGCCTCCCTTGAGGTCCGGCCCGTGGCAGGCGATACAGTTTTGCTGGTAGAGCGTTTTCCCGGCAGAGCCGCTAGTGGCGTGAGTATCGATCAAGGTCAGGATCCCTGGCATTTCATTGGCGTTGAAGTAGAGTACGCCGCTGGGATCGGTCGCCGCGCCGCCCCATTCGCCGCCGCCCCACATGGCGGGCAAGACGATGGTGTCGCGCAGGTGACTGCCGGGACGGAAGGGTTCGTGGGGAAGGAGCGTCTGGTATTGAGCCAGTATTTCTTGATGCGCCTCCGGCGAAATATCGGTGATTTCATCTTCGGTGAAATGGACGCGAACGAAGGGATCCGGTTTGGTGGGACGCGGTTGCGTGGGCCAGGCTTGTTCTCCGGGAACGTCGCTGGGAGGCGTTGCGATATCCTCGATCGGGAAGAGCGGTTCGCCGGTGACCCGATTGAAGATAAAGATGTGTCCGGACTTGGTCATTTGAGCGACTGCCGGGATCGCTTCGCCGTTGCGCCGCATTGTAAAGAGGTTGGGCGGCATGGGCAGATCGAGATCGAGCAAGTCGTGGCGAACGATCTGATAGTGCCAAATCCGTTCTCCTGTCTTCGCATCGAGGCAGACGAGCGAATTGGCGTAGAGGTTTTCGCCGTGTCGATAGCCGCCATAGAAGTCGAAGGTGGCGGATCCGGTCGGGCAGTAAACGAGCCCGCGTTCTTCGTCGAGAGCGAGGCCTGCCCAAGCATTTGCTCCGCCGAGCGTTTTGTATGCCTCTTTGGGCCAGGTGTCGTATCCGTATTCCCCTGGATGCGGTATGGTGTTGAATCGCCAGACCTGTTTGCCGGTCCGAACGTCGAAGGCCCGAATGTGTCCGGGCGCGGCCGGGATGGATTCGGAAACGGCGCTTCCGAGAATGAGGAGATCGCCATAGACGACTCCGGGCGAAGTCGACGTGTAGATGAGTCCGGAGACGTCGCGCCCTAAGCCGAGGGTCAGGTCAATGTAGCCCTCCACGCCGAAGCTCTCGTCCGACTTGCCGGTCTTGGCATCGATGGCGTGCAAGAAATTCTCCGAGACGTAGAAGATCCTGGAGTCATGTTCGTCCGACCAGAAATTCACGCCGCGATTGACGCGCGATCGCCTGACATACTGAGCGTTATCGTCGTAGAACACTTCGTAGGGATCGAATCGCCAGATCAGTTCGCCATTCGATGCGTCCAGCGCGAATAGCATCTTATTGGCTCCGGTCCCGTAGAGGATGCCGTCGATAATGAGCGGATTGCATTCGAGGACCGATTGATTTTCTGACGGAAATTGGGAGGCATCGAAGGTCCAAGCGACCTCGAGCCGATCTACGTTCTCTGGAGTGATCTGATCGACCGGAGAGTATTGGGCAGACGCATTGTCGCCTAAGTAGGCGCTCCAATCGGTGTTCTGAGCCAGGCAGTTGGCGGAGATCGCTGCTGCGAGGATGGGTATCGAGCGTTTGAAATGATTAGTTGGAAGTAACATGGGACGATCGCAACTTGTGCGGGAAGGCAATGACCTACGCTCGGATTCCTGCAAATTTGTATTCAATATGCGACTTTGACGGGGGCTCCTTGTTGGTTGCGGGCGGATTCGTTGGCGGCTAGAGTGGAAGCGAGCGTTTTCAGGGCGTCGTCGTAGCTGGAGAGAATCGTGGCGTCGTCGCCACTGTCCACGGCTTCCAGGAACGCTCGGTTTTGCTTGGCGAAAATGTCTTCTTCGCAGGGGATGGATTCCTTGTCGTATTCGCCAGAGTAAAGGGTCCCTTCGAATTTCCAACCGGCCAGAACGACTCGATTGTGGCGCGAGGAAAGACTAAGTCCAATGCCGCCATCGGGTGCTTCCGAGTGGCCGCCGAGGGGAAAGCAGCCAGTCGAGAAGGAGGCGAGAGCTCCGGAGGCGAATCGGGCATTCACCACCATGGCGTCGTCGACCGTGAAATCCGGGACGTTGGTTATGAAGCCATTGGCAGCGTAGGCGCTGACCTCTTCTATGTCGCCCATGGTGTAACGACAAATATCCAACAGATGGGTACACTGTTCGACGAATTGTCCGCCCGACTGATCGAAGGCGCGCCACCATAGCGGGGGCGGCATTTGAGTGGTCCACCAGCCGTTGGCGAGAATGCCCTGATTCTCGTTGCCGGAAAAAAGCCGATGAGCGGTTTGCACGGACTGGCGGTAGCGATTTTGGTAGGCGACGGATACGATGGTGCCGGCTTTTTGGAAGGTCTCGTTGATCTCGATCGCGGTATCCAAGGATTGGCTGATCGGCTTCTCGACGAGAACGCCTTTGACGTGTTCGGCGCAGGCCCGCTCGAGATCGCCGTGCAGGTGAGGCGGCAGAAGAATGAAGACGGCGTCGAGCGACTCGCGCTCGAGCATGTCTAGCGGCGTTTCATAGGTATTGGCCTTCCAAGGCGCAGCGAGCTCCTGAGCCTGCGTTTGATTGCGTCCGGCGATGGCGGTAACCTCCGCGCCTTCGATTGTCTTAAGGGCGTCCAGATGCAGGCCGGCGACCCATCCCGTTCCGATGATTCCGATTTTCATTTGGTGGCTTTTAGGGTAAAGCGGTTGGCTTTTAGCGATTGGCGTGGAGCGGAAGGAATTTGGGCAGAGCGCTGTTGGAGTGGCAATGGTTAATTGGATCGATTATTGATTCGAAATCGGTCTTTTCGCGCTCGCTTCTTTCGATAATCGCGTAAAGCCTTTTGCTATGAACTACCCCAGGCGAACCTTTCTCAAGCGCGGCATGTTGGGCGCGGGCGCATTAATGGCCGGATCGAAGCTTCTCGATGCCAATACGAAGTCCGGTATCAAGATTACCAAGATAAGTCATTATCGGGATCCGAAATATATCAAGCCGACCTTAGCTCAGTCGCGCGACATCGTAGTGGTCGAGACCGATGCGGGACTGACGGGCATCGGCGAAGGGGGATCCTTGGATATGATCCAGAATTGCGGGGAGATGCTGATCGGTCGCGATCCGTTTCGCATCGAGCATCTTTGGCAGCGGGTGTATCGACAGTACTTCTACCCGTCGGGTCGAGAGCGCCTGCATGCGATGGGGGGCCTGGATATGGCTCTATGGGATATCAAGGGCAAATACTTCGAGACGCCGATCTATGAACTGCTCGGCGGCCTGACTCGGGACTACGTGCCTTGCTATTCGACCGGTTTCCCGGATCAAGGTTCGGTTCAAGCGACGGCAAGAGCGTGTATGGAGGCGGGCTTCTATGCTTACCGCGTGGGCACTGTATCCGATGGGCCGACATTCGATGCCCATCGATTCTTGGATGAAAATTTGCGCTTTTACGAAAAAGTGCGCGAAGGGGTAGGCGAGCGAGGTCAATGGTGCACGGACTTCCACACGCGTTTCGATACGGCAGAAGCCGTGATCATGGCCAATATGATCGAGCATCTTAAGCCAGTCTTCGTGGAGGACTTAGTGCGCTCCGAAAATCCAGGCGTTTATCGGGCTTTGCGGGACCGAATCAATGTGCCGATCGCGGTAGGCGAGCATTTCGGGGATCGCTGGGATCTGAATGAATTGGTAGAGGAGAACCTCATCGATCACTCCCGCGTGACTTTGCCCAATGTGGGCGGCATTACGGAATTGAGGAAGATCGCCGCGATTTGCGAAACGCATTACGTGGGTATGATCCCTCACTTCACGGGGCCGATTTCGACGGCCGCCTTGGTCCATGTTCTCGGCTCCAGTTCTGGATTCGTCATGGCGGAATTGACGCGCGATGGCAAGCAGGATATTCCGTATCTGAACGGGGACTACATTAAATTCAAGAACGGCAAGCTTTGGCCCAACGAAAGTCCGGGTTTGGGCGTCGAATTCGATCCGAGCAGTGTCGAGTTAGTTAATGTCATCGATAAGCCCTCGGCCTACGACCATCCCGAGTTTCATCGCGGCGATGGGTCGATTACGAATTGGTAGAAGGCGGGTTTCGTCGGGTATCTTTTAGTGCCATGAGATTGCGTTCCGGGTGGAGGCAGTTGGCTCAGTTTTCCCCAGTTGGATCGCGACAGATGGACGACCGAGCCGGTCGTCCCTTCCTTTTATAAGGCGTGCAGGGCGTTTTGGCTTGCAATAGGTGGCTAGGTGGCTAGTCCACTTGCCAGCATCAAATGAAAGAGACCCAAACGAAGGAAGCGATTGTCTCTCGCTTGCCCCAGCAATCGTTGGCCCAAGAGCCAGTGCATTTGCAGTTGGCAGGGGTTTGCCGGGAAGCGATTCTGACGGGCGAATTTGCAGTTGGGGAGCGTTTTCCGTCGGAGCGGGAACTCTCGGATCGGTATGAGGTGAGTCGCTCGACGGCTAATAAATCGATTTCGACGCTCGTGGCGGAAGGCCTATTGGAGTTGCAGCGGGGCATTGGAACGCGTGTGGCGCGACGTCGGACCTTGTTCGCTTCACTGGATGGAATGGAGAGCTTTACGGCGCATGCCCGGAAGCAAGGAATGGAGCCTTCGACGGAAGTGCTGCGCTTCGAGCGATTGGAAGCGACTGGGTTAGCTCCCGAGATTTTCGAAGGGGTCGCTCCGCATCGAAGCGAGACCATCCTATTCTTGGAACGGCTTCGTTTGGCGGATGGCGTTCCCATGATTCACGAAACGCGATGGGTACGCGAGGCCTTGGCTCCTGGCTTGAGCGAGGAGGATGTGAGCGATTCCTTTTATCGGGTGCTGGA
>CBFHHM010000034.1:0-21083 GCA_965655705.1 Candidatus Pelagisphaera sp. | reverse complement strand
GTAAAGGGGTATGGGGGGTAAAGGGGTATGGGGGGTAAAGGGGTATGGGGGGTAAAGGGATATTTTCCCTCTAAAATCAGATGAAACGGCGTGAGCCGCGCACTTCCATCCGCTAACGCAATCGTATTCTTATCTTAAGGTTTTAGCTAGTATTTTTTGGGCCCATTAATGGTATTATTTCGCCATTCTATAGAGTTATGGTATGGGAATAGGCGCAAATTCAACGACTGAAACAAACCGATCCCACTCTCGATTCCGGCTAGGCGGAGTTGAAACGCCAGTGCCTCTAATAGCTCGGCTTCCGACAGCAGGCCTATTTGGATACAAACGACGCATATCCTGACTCGTTAGACGCGTTCCTGGGGTGTCAGAGCAGGTGGTTGGGGAAGCTCGAGCGCGACCAGCCTGGCCTCATAGTGTTGACGTAGATTCCCTGGCCCTCAGCCTCTATTGAATGAAAGCGATGGTAATATGCGCCTGTCTCATCGTATCGGCGCCCTTCGGTTCCGCGGACGACGAAACGGTCTGCCTGGCAGATCCCGCGCTCTATAAGCATGATGGCGTGTACTACCTCTTTGGAACCGAGCCTCCCCCGCAAGTAGGCTTTCGCATCTATGCTTCGAACGACCTGGAAAACTGGCGCGTGCCTAAAACCGCATACGAAGACGGCTATACGCTTAAGGCAGGAACGCAGGCCTTCGGCACGGAAGGGTTTTGGGCGCCTCAGGTATTGGATTATCAGGGCAAAACGACCCTCCTCTATACAGCGAATCGACAAATTGCGGTCGCCTACGCCGACCACCCAACGGGCCCCTTTCTCCAGACCGAAATCCGGCCGCTCAACGAAGATCACCAGGAAATCGATCCCTTTCTATTCCAGGACGATGATGGAACGCTCTACCTCTACCATGTTCGCAAGCATGACGGGAATCAAATCTACGTCGCCGAAATGGAGACCGACCTAAGCGGAATCAAGGGGGAGACATTGACCCATTGCCTTTCCGTGCAGAATGGCACATGGGAAAACACGCCCGACTATTCGAGCGAAGAGATCGCCGAAGGCCCTACCCTCCTAAAACGCAAGGGAACCTACTATCTAATCTATTCCGCAAATCATTTCATGAGCGTCGAATATGGGGTGGGCTATGCTACCTCCTCTTCCCCAACCGGACCTTGGACGCGGCACCCGAGAAACCCCATCCTTCGCAGAGAATTTTTGGGCATAAACGGAACGGGGCACGGAGATATCTTCATTGACGGTGATGAGCTGTATTACGTTTTCCATACACACGCTTCCGACGTGGAAGTGCGACCCCGCCGCACCATGCTGGTAAAAATGCGATTCGAAGAATCTTCATCTGGAGTCGACGCTCTCGTGATGGATTACGAAACGGCCACTTATCTCAATCTGGATTGATTGGAATGAAAATAGGCAGGCTCAATCCGCAGACAAACGTAGGGCCTGCACGCGACGCGAACGCGCTCATCGGCTGCTTTGCTAGCTCCGATCGTATCGCTTGTCTAACTCTTCGAAGATTGGTTTGGCCCAACGAGGCGCGAACACATTGGTCTGCATCGATTTCCGGGATACAACCTCTACGCTGGTCTTATCGCCCTCAGTTACGACTTCTACGAAAATAGCGACGTTCTCGCCATAACTGAAAGCCGTAACTCCCCGCTGGGCCAATATTGAATGGTCGCTTTCGTTCGCCGATACGAATTCCAGCCCTACAGACGTTACTACATTAGGGATGGCATCCCATAATTCTTCGAAAGAAGCGTTGTAGATTGCCTTTTCTCCCGTGCCTTTCGCCTTTTTAGCATCCGCCAGCGTGGTGCATCCCGCAATCAAGGTGGACGCGATTAGAAATGAGATTAACGTTATTACTTGGATTGCATGTTTCATATTCTATTTGGCTAGCGATTTCAGTTTTACGCCGCCTATCGGCGTATCGCGACCCCGAGGAACGACTATCTTTGATTCCAAAAAAAGCTGACCGCTATCGTTACGGCGTTGTAATCCCCCACCCCAGTGTCGCCACTACTGAAACTGACATGTGGCGACCAACCGGACTGATCATTGAAGAAGAAGTCATTTCCAATCCCTAACGACCAGGTCCCCGCATCGGATTCGCGATAACCCAATGGATCGTTCCAATAGCTGCTGACTCCCAAACCCATTTTCAAATACAGGTGAGAGTTATCCATCGGGTAGACATGACCCGTAAGCATAATCAACTGACTAATGCCCTCTCCGCTCGACGAGCCGTAGTAATTCAGATTTCCCGGCTCCAACAACCAGCCACTGCTCTCCACTCCAATACGCAATCGGGGCGTAACAGCATAACCGGCATTGAGGGCCATGTAGAACTTTTCACCCCTATTCGACTGCCCGAATAAATCGTAATCGATATTGCCGACGCCTAGATCCAGACCCAGTCTCCAGCCTTCTCGATTGATAGACAGAGGCCTTTCTTGCGGCTCATCTTCCGCTCCCAAAAAAGCGGATGAACCGCAAACGCACAACAAAAGCGCCAAAGCGCTCGCTCTAAATGGAGCCGTTCCTATATTGTTTTTCTGTATGCGTATCATAATTTATGTGAAACCATTGTAATGAATCGCAATATTGAGTTCTAGCGATATCCGGCCCGATTTTGGCACTATATTGCGCCGACAGGCCTTCTACGAAAAAGGAGGATCAATAGGGGAACCCGTCATTCGCCGCGCCCTATCATAAAGCGATCCGAAACGGGGCTCGCCTTCGCCGGTCCCGGGAGAGTGTCGATCTCACACGCCCATTTTTCCAGATCTCCCCTTGCCTCTTTTCCTCGCCTATCTACGATAGCTAAAAATCCTTATCCAAAGCGCCGCGATCGTAGGTTGTATTTTTTTATCGATACTGCTAAAAAAACGGTATTAACGAATGGCCTAGGAGTTCAGTCGGTCGATTGGAAAATCCGTTCACTCTCTTATCCAACAGCGAAACGAAAAGGAGCGGCCGCCTGGTCCAACTATTGCGACAACGACGCCCCATCGCTTGGCTATTCAATATCGTAACCCTCCCCTGAACTCACTCGAAACAATCGAAATTCCCGTTAGCAAACCGCTCGACGTATCCGCCAGAATGCGGAACGCGGGAGGGCTTGTTGCCCTTGCTCTTGCGATAACGCTTCTCCATCTGTCTTCCGGCTGCGTCTATTTTCACAGTAATAAAACGACGCCTAAAAGCTACGCAATCGCTCCCAGCGGGAAATCGACACTCGCCGCTCTGCTCGACCAGGAGCCTTCCGGCCTCGACCGCTCCTTGTTAATAGAAGACCCTCAGCTCGCTTTAACCAGTCGCATCGAACTGATCGAAGCCGCAGACAAAAGCATCGATCTGCAATATTTCATATGGAAAAACGATGCAACGGGCATCCTTTTGATCCAAAGCCTGATCGCCGCTGCCGATAGAGGCGTTCGCATTAGGGGGCTTCTAGACGACATTGAGCTTGAGGGACTAACCGGGCGGATCAGGGCCATCAACAGTCACCCGAATATTGAAATCAGAATTTTCAACCCTTTCAGCGTAAGGACCAATATGCGCCTGCGCATCCTGCGACTCACCGAATTCGTACTCGACGGCATGCGCTTGAACCACCGAATGCACAACAAGCTGCTGATCGTCGACAACCAAGCGGCCATCTTGGGAGGGCGCAATATTGGCGACGAATATTTCGGGAGAGGCTCGAAACGAAACTTCATCGATTCGGATATCCTTATTTCAGGCAGCGTAATCCCTGAACTCTCGGATGGGTTCGACGCCTATTGGAACAGCGCTTTGGCCCAACCCGTTAAGAGAATGGTTAACTTGTCGCTTTTTGGAGCGGATCTGGATCGTATTCGCGAACGAATTGAGAAACGGCTGAGCGAGCGCCCCGACCTCGAAGGATTATCGGACGGAAATCCCGATAAGGCCCTCTTCGCGGCTCTGGCCAATGGGCCCAAGCTCAATTGGTCCGCGAGCGTGATCGATGACCCCGATGTTGGCTGGTTCAATAACCCCGACGAGAGCGCCCGGCCCCTGACAGAGATCGCCCTAAGCGCTCAGCGCGAGATTTTGATCGTCACCCCCTATCTGATTCCGACCGACAAGCTGCTTTCCATAGCGGAGACGTTGATAGGCAGGGGGGTTAGGATATCCGTGCTCACGAATTCCTTGGCCTCAAACGATGCGGTCATTGCCCAAGCCGCCTATGGCCACTTTCGGGAGAAGATTCTGAAGATCGGAGTGGAGCTTTACGAAATGAGGGGCGATCCCGCCTTCATCGCAAGCGACAGCGGAATCAGCCACAACCTTCACTCCAAATTCCTTCTCTTCGACGATCAGGTGGTTTTCATCGGTTCGCTCAATTTGGATCCTAGATCCCTCTATCTCAACACAGAGCTAGGGGTGGTCCTCAATTCCGAGGAACTTTCTCAATCGTTCCGGGCCTCCTTCGAGCTCATGACCCATCCGGATAACGCATGGCGGCTAGAGCGAACGCCCAATGGAATCCTCTGGCGCTCATCGGCGGGCACACTGAAAAAGCCTCCCGCAAAGAGTCCATGGCAGCGCTTCTCCTATAATGCATTCAGCCTAATCCCGATCTCCAACCAACTTTAGTCTGGCGATAGAGGAACTGCATTCCAAATGCGTCTATTCAGCCATCGTACGTATCCTCGTTTATACTACCTATGCAAATGAAGGCAGGATTGATCTCTTCTAAAACCTGTCTGAAAAGTTCGCTTGCCCCTGAACCGAATCGACGAGAGGTGAAACGCCCGTATCCTCGACTGAAGAACGAGTCCAGCCATCGTTCCGCTGTTTCGACGGAGCCCATTCCTTAAGTCAATCTTGAAGCCTGACAAATCGAAAGAAGCGAATAGGATCGTTCTTCAGCGATGAAACGATTGCTCAGCATTATTAGCTTTTCATTAATTCTGCCCGGATGCGCTAACCCGGGCCCTTATCGCTCGGGCGCCGAAAGAGCCGTTTTGCTAACAGACCAGTTAGATCTAGCTTTCCCAGGCGGATATCTAAGAGAAAAGTCCAAGGAAGAATATTCGGTCATCGTTAGACGAATGGAGGGGAATCTAGCTGAGGAAACGCATTTCGAAGAGGAGAATCTAGATCTCTTTCTCAAGGGCTTTTTCGACCAGATGCTAGTCTATAATGAAACCATCCAACAGAAAGCTGCCGACGGCCGGTTGCAGGATCCTCCTTGGAAACGGAAGTAGTGGCCCAATACTGCTGAGCCAGCAGCGTTTGAAGAGGAGAGCAGCCCGCAGCCCCATCATGAGCTACCTCATTTTGCGGATCATCGGTCTAGCGTACCCAGTCGAAGCGGCGCCGCGTGAAAGGTTCCGTTCCTTTGACCGGAAAAAAAGAATCTCATTCAAGCGTTCGCACCGAAAGCGACTGCAATGTCCAATTGCCGTCCTCTTCAGAGCCGAAGCGGGGACTGCTATCGAGGGCGAGTATTTGCCCTGCCCTTACGATTCCAATGTCGCTCAAGACGCCACTCTGGTCCTTGTCGTCGATATCCGCGTCTACGCAATAAATGGAAAGCGGGGAACCCTCTCCAACTCGGTAGGACCCGCCGCATGCCCCATCGCCCGCGAAGAGACTCGCATACTCGACGAGAACGTCCTTGTTGAATCGGATCAGCAACGCTTCCTTTCCATCCACCTTGCCGGAGAAACCCTCGCTAACCCCTAGCCCATCTGCGCTCGAGGTAAAGGTGGCCGCATCCAAATCCGAATTCCCTTTCGCAGCCTTAATCGTCAATCTCAGCGAAGAATCCTTCGCCTTTAGGCGTACTCCCCGGGCGTTGCCTCCGTCGATCCGAGGATTCGACCTGAAGTCGAACGCCACGCGTGGCCCCAAAGCCAGATCGGCGAGTCGATGCCCTCCCGCGTTGCGGTGTAGATCGGCTTTTGCAGTCATGTATTCGATCAATGGTTGCAAATCAGAACGATCGATCAAATTAGTCGTCTCCATGCGATCCGTACTTAGATCGTAAAGCAAGTAAGGACGCGCTTGACCCTTCCTCAGCAGGGCTGGATCCAAGAACAGCTTCCACTCACCCTCGAATGCTTTGCCGTTCACTTCCGGCGAATCCATCCTCATCACCGCCACCGCCGGATCGTCCTCAGCTTCCTTGTGATCGTGATGCATGATCAAGGACCGTCCCTTTGCCGACGCGTCGCGCATCGCCGCCAATAGGCTATAGCTATCCTCGCCGCCCTTTTCGCCCGTTCGATAGTTCGGCATCGGCGAGTCCACGACATCCGCAAAGGTCGCATAGAGATCCTGCAGGCCTACGAGAGCGGCGCTCGTCTGACCGGCAGTACCGGCATCGCCGTCCCCTACGCCTCCCGCTTTCCAGGCTGCGATAAAGGGCACCCGGTGCCCGCCTTCGAACGAAGAGGCTTTGTTGCTTCGGAAAGGACCCGTCGCGATGTCGCTATCCTTCTCCGCCCCATTGTCGCTCGTGAAAATCACTATCGTATTGTCGATCAATTTGCTTCCCGGATTGCGCGGATCGTCGTTCGCCTCGAGCCAATCGATCATACGACCCAACGCGACATCATTCTCGTAGATGTAGTCATTGCGCGTACTCGTCGGACTGCCATCTTTCGTTCGCGCCGCACCCGCAACGGGTTGGCCGCCAATCGAAATATCCGGCGTGTGAGGCGTGTGATTGGAGTGAGCCGGATAGTAGAGAAAGAAGGGGCGCGACCGATCTTCGGAGTCGCCAACATGATTGGTCATAAAGCCAATAGCGTTGTCGGAGTGGCGACTGCCAAGCGATTCGAGAACGTAGGCATTCGATCCGGAAACGACCAAGCCCTTCGCCGAACCCGTCGTCCCTGCGACAAACCGTCCGTCGATATGCCCCGGACCCCGCAGTCTCGTCACCTTCCCATCCGCTATGGTCGGACCAGACGACAAGTGCGAGCGACTGGTAAAGCGAGCGATATCGAAGCCGTGATTCAACGGCGACGTATGCATGGGCTTGGATAAGTCCGCATCCTCCCAGCCCGCCGCAGGCGTTCCGTCCGATCGGGAGAACCTCAACCCCACATGCCACTTCCCGAATAAGGCCGTCCGGTATCCTCGGTCTCCTAGCAGGGAAGCGATCGTCGGCCGATCCGCCTCGATCATGGGGTCTCCCTGCGACCCGAAAAGCACCCAGTGCTTTAAACGGTTACGCCACGGGTATCGCCCCGTAAGGAGTCCATAGCGCGTAGGCGAACAACGACTGGAAGGCGTATGGGCATCCGTAAATCGGATACCCATATTCGCGAGACGTTCCATCTGTGGCGTGCCCAGCTGGTCTCGATCCGCATTGCCCGTAAAATCCTGATACGCGCTCGTGTCCCCCATTCCCATATCGTCTGCCATCATGAGTACGATATTCGGTCGACTTACGTTCTGGGAGCGAGCGGAAATCGCTGCAGCGCAAATCGCTGCGCTCGCAATGAGCTGGCGAGAGAAGTACTTCATTTCAATCGGGGGTAGTTGGGATTTGTGGACAATCAAACTCGATCTCAGCGATCGTTCCGATTCCGCTCTCTCGACGCATCCCACCGCCGGAAGGCCTCTTGCTGGAGGGCCTCGACGAAGCCGTCTAGATACCCCAGATTCTCTCGCTTCTGGAAAGCGGCCAAGAGCGGGTCCTTGGTCTTCTCCATGAACGCAGCCAGCTTTGCCCGATGCGCGTCTATCTCATCCTGATACTCGGGGTGATTGATCAGGTTGATCAGATTGTCGGGGTCGTTCTCGACATCGAAAAACTCCTCTACTACGCGATAGTCGTATTGATGAAGCAGCGTAGCCGCAAAGGGATCCGTTTTAGCCTGTTCGATCAATTCCTGATAGGAGAGCATGCCTTGACCGGCCGCTTGGAATTTGCGCCCCCCGGCAGCCCAGGGATTGAAAAGGTAGTTGAATCGCTTGGACTGAACCCCCCGCATCGGATGCCGACGGCGCCCCGAGCTTTCATTGTACTCCTTGAATACATGATCCAGTTCAGGCTGCTTGTTCCCCTTTAAAACCTGATAGAACGATCGCCCTTCCAGTCCGTTGGGGTGATCGATTTCCGCGATATCAAGCAAGGTCGGCAGGAGGTCGAGCGCCGAGATCATGTGGTCGGTATCATGCGTTCCGGGCTGTACCGTTCCGGGCCAACGGACCATCCAAGGCGTGCGCGTGCTGTGGTGATACAAGCAGGTCTTGGCCATCGGGAAAGGCATGCCGTGGTCGGAAAGAAAAACGACCACCGTGTCATCCGCCTGGCCTGATTCGGACAAGGCCCGCAGCGTCTCTCCTACGCAATCGTCCGCCCGGCTGACCGACATGTAGTAATGGGCCAGCTCCCTCCTGATATTGGGCGTGTCCGGGAGATAACCCGGCACGGGGATTTCTTCCGGCGCGTAGAGCTGGCTCGGCTTATAGGGATCTTCCATTTCCTGGCGGCGATTCCATCGATAAAACGGCAGGTGGGGATCCGAAATATTGATTAGCAGGCAAAACGGCTTCTCCGCATCCTTGGACGCGGCGATTCCTTTAGCGGTCATCCGAAAGTAGGCGCCCGAATCCTTGATGTGATTTTCCTCCCGGACGCCTTCCGCCATCTCCATGTCCCAGGCATACGGGTAATAGGGCGTCGTGTGAGACTCCTTTCCGAAAATCCCTGTGAAGTACCCGCCCTCCTTCATCAGATCGACGACGTGCGGGTAGTGCGGCTCCTTGATCGCGTAAAACCCTTCGACCAGATTGCTATGGGAAGCGCGGCCCGTGAACATGACGTTGCGGCCTGGATAGCAATTCCCCACCATCACATGAGCGTATTCGAATCGTACGCCTTCCGAGGCCAGTCGATCCATGTGCGGAGTGATGTTCTTCAACGGACTCCCGTAGACCCCAACCGAATCGCAATTCATGTCGTCCACTGAGATGAAGAGAATATTCGGCCGATCGGCGGAGGCGACCGATAGGGACACGGCGAGAAGCAGGAGAACGGGTAGAGGAAAGAAGCGCATAAGTTTAACGTCTGGTTTTCAGTTGATCAGTTTTGGGAACGGCTCGCTTGCATCGCTCTGAAATCGCGAATACCGCCGGAGCATTTATTGGGATCGAAAGCGGGATTAGGCAATGCAAATTGAGCCTCAACCCGCAAGAGGCAGCCGTCCAGGCGGTCCACCAAAAACTCCGTCTTTTTCGGGTTCTCTTTGGAGAAATCGCTCTTTTCCAGGGGATCGGCATGGAGACGGTACCCTTCGACCGTTCCGCCGTGGACATGGCGAAACACCTTCCAATCCGTAGACGATCGACGACTGCAGGGCGTCGTTTCGTCATCGTGCGCGGATAAGGCCAGTACCGTGGTCGAAAATCCACTCTCTACAATCACTCGCTCACCACCTCGACCTTGCCCCAGTAGCCGAACTCGTTGTTCCAGCCATTCGCTCTGTTCTCCAACTGGATTTCGACATTCGTACCCCCGTACTCCGACAGATCGATTTCTCTATCCACCCACTCGTCTTGAGCGCTCGCATAGCTGACCACTTCGTCGATTAATACCGTCCTTCCAACAACTACCCGCATTTGCCAATCTCCATGCGGATGATAGCTGGCTCGAATCTTGAGAGTCGTTTTCTTTCCTTCGGGAACCGACAGATTTCGATACATGCTAAACGCTCTCCTCTGATTCTCTGGATGCGTCTGCAAGGCGACTTGATTGCGAAAGCTATCCAACAGCTTGACGTCGACGCCTCGCTTGAAGCGAAACCCGGGCGCGATCTCTCGAATCGCCTTGTTGAAATCGCGTTTCGACGTATCCGTTACACCCAGCATTCGCCGAGCGGAAAATTCCTGCAGGTTGCTCGCGCCGCTTCTCACTGTCAACGCCAGGGCCCGCTCCGCATGATCGGGAACCATGGGCTCAAGGGCAAACCACAGCATCCGGGGAATATTGACGTCCGCGCGATCCTCCTCGCGACTGGCCAAGGTTTCTAGCAGGCGCCAGCGATCCTCGAACTCCATCCGCTGCAATACGGCAGCCAGGTAGAGCCGAACGATTGGCGATGGATCGGTCTCCGCCAGTCTTATGAACCGCTCAAGCGTCGCCTCGGAAAATTGGCGGTCCTCGCCAAGCAATTGGATCGCCCAGGCGCGACAATGCTCGTCCTCGTAATCCAGCAAGTAGTGCAAGCGGTCCTCGCCTTCGTATCCGTCAAAGTATTGCGTCACCCAAGCCGCCCAAATCATGCGCAGTCGCTTGCCCGAATTCGGAGCATCGTGGAATTGCTCCACCAATTTCTCATGGACCGCAATCGAGTCCAACTCTCCCTTCGCCGCTCGTTCCTGAAGAAGAGTTCGCGCATGCCGCACGTACCAATCATTGGAATGCATCTGCAGCTCGACCAACTCGAGATCCGACAACGCGCGTAAATTGGGCCGATCGATTCCTGGAGCGTCCTCTGGCAGAATGCGATAGATCCGACCGCTATTCGGGAAATTAATCGCATTGCCGCAAATATCGGTATCGTGCCAATCGAGAATATACACGCCCCCTTCCGGACCGATCTCCACGCTAAATCCAACCCATGCTAAATCGTTGATCGGCAGGAAGTCGTCGCCGTGACTCCCGATGTAGCTGGAACCCGAGGGAATCATGATATCGGTGAGAACCTCGTGCTGATGAATATTGCACATGAACAATCGATCTCGATATTCTTCGGGAAAGGTATCCGCCAAATAAAAGCGAGCGCCTCCATGAGCCGACTTGTGCGTATGATCCCGAATCGTTTTGATGTCGTCGTAGATGTAAGGATTCACATGAGCCTTGCTCTGCTTGTCATAGACGCCTCCTTGCGAGACATGAAAAAGATGCGGAATAACGCAGCAGGTCGCGAATCCATGTCCGAAATCATTGAAATCGAAGCCCCAAGGATTCGAAAGGCCGCGCGCGAATATCTCGAATTCGTGTTTAGTCGGGTGATACCTCCAGATCCCTGCATCGATGTATTGACGCTCCTCCTCACTCGCTCCCGGCTTGCCCACATTGGAATTCGTGAACACGCCATGGCATCCGTACAACCAGCCATCCGGTCCCCAAATAAAGCTATTGAGCGTCTCGTGCCGATCATCGATTCCCCAACCATCGAGCAGGACTTCAGCCGGACCATCGGGGACATCGTTGCCATCGGCATCTGGGATAAAGCTCAAATTAGGCGGCGAACCCAAATAGACGCCTCCAAACCCGACAGCGATCCCTGAACTGAAGGTAATGTCGTCCACGAATATTTTCTTCTTATCGAAAACTCCGTCCCCATTGGTATCCTCCAAAATCTTAATACGACTCACCTCGCTAAGCGTATGCGTCCGACGGTTTACGTAATTGATATTCTCAACCACCCAAATCCGCCCTCGGTCATCGAAACAGAACGCAATCGGTTCCGCAATGTCGGGCTCCGCAGCGAATATCGAAACATCGAATCCCTCCGGGATGTCCATCTTGGCCACCGCTTGCTCCGGAGTCAAAAAGGGAGCATTGCTCGTTTTCGGTTCCGCGGCGCGAACCGAAGCAACTAACAATAACGCGCAGATGGCGGTCATAAGGCAGCTGCGTCGCCGCGCGGCGCGGAATCGGTCCGCAACATTCCTCCTCAACGTGTCCCTCGCGCTGCAGCGTCGCGGACGCGACGTCGAGACCAATCGCCCTACAAAACCCTCAATTACACTCTTCTTCATTTCGCCAACTCCACTTGCTCTTCCGTTCTCAAATACTGTATCAAATTCACCACTTCACTGTCTTTTAAAGTCATCAGCAATCCCTCAGGCATCATGGAAATATCCGAAACAACCCGTGACTCGATTTCGTCTTTGGAGATCACCTGTTCCTGTCCTACCGCATTCAGAGTCACCCGCGATCCATCTTCTTCCGTAATCGCTCCCACTAGAACGCGCCCATCCGCCAATGTAAGCGTGACCATTTTATAGCTATCGGGAACATCGTCGCTCGGGTCCAAAATATTCAAGAGAATGTAGTCCAAGTTGGCTCGATTCGAACCCGTCAGGTCCGGACCGATCGCTCCTCCTTGCCCGTACATCGCATGACAGGCCGCGCAGGTTCGCTCGTAGATTGCTCTCCCAGCAAATGCATCCGCATGATCCATCGCATCCGATGTCAGAAGCGTCCGATACTTCGCAAACAGCTCGCTCTTATCCTTCGACAACGCCCCGACATCGCCGTAGTACGCCGTGAAGGCGTCTCCAAGCAAGGACTCTAGGGAACGCGCCACGTAAGAGGGAATCGCCTCCTTAGGAATCCGGTTTCGCTTTAGGGCAACGAGCAATGCTTGGGCTGTGTTCTTTCGCGTAGCCAGTGTCTCCACAATCGCCCGACGGGCCGATTCATCGAATGAGGCGTAGCGGGACAGCAATATCCTAGCCGTATCGGCCAGAGCCAGTGTCCCGTAAGCTCGAATCGCTTCGATTCTCAATTCCGCGTCATCGAGCAACGTCCCCAAAACCACTCCCAGCTGAGGGTTTCTTTGGGCCAATAAAAACCGCAAAGCCGCTTGTCGCTCCGAACGTTCAGCGGACCGGTCCTTCAAACGAGCCAAAGACTCCAACGCCGCGCCTTCATCCCCAAAGACCTGAGCCAACTGCTGGGCCAAACGCCTGAGCGCCTGATCCTCGCTTTTCATCAAGCGGTCGCCAACCGCCTTCCAAGTCACCGGGGGCTCCACGCCTCGGCGTCCCTCCAGGCCACTTAGAATTCCTTTAATCAAGGAGGCCTGGGCGGATGCGTCATCCGTTCCGTCCAAAGCCTGAACCAGGAGGGCCAGCGATTCCGATTCCTCCAACCCGCTTACTGGGAGCGGACACAATAGGAGAGCGCCAAGGGCAAGCCCCATACCTTGTCGCTTCCCGACCCATCGTACCGAAGTTCTAAAAACCTTTTTCATCATAATCAGGCGCTATATCTCAGGCAAAGACGCTCATGGCTGGCGGACCAGTCGTCCCGTATACTTGTAGTTATCGAACGAATCGGCTCCGCCTACGATGCGCGGATCCTCGTATCGTTCGAGTTCCTCGAAGAGCTTTTCCCTCAAACGCATCAACGTATCCGCGTATGCCGCACGCTCAGCTACATTGTGCAATTGATCGGGATCGAGCCGCAAATCATAGAGCTCATCGGCCGGGCGTTTGCCAAATGAAAGCTGCCAATAGATAGACATGTCGGGATCGTCCTTATGTTCTAGCAGGTAATCCTTGGTTGGACTCGCATCAACATCCATATATACCTTGCCGTGATAGCTTCCATCGGGATGGCCGGCTGGCCAACGGTCCGGCTTGAAGTTGCGGATATAGAGGAATTCATCCGTTCGAATCGCCCGCATAGGCGTGCCCCCGGGATGATCCATCTGGGCCAACGTATGCCGCTCTTTCCCTGTCAAAACATACTCGCGATCGCCGCTGACGCGTCCTTGCAATTTGGATTTCAAAATCGGCATCAGCGACCGTCCTGTCGTATTCGGCAACAAGTCGACGCCCGCCGCTTCCAGGAATGTTGGAGCCAAGTCGGTCGCGCTGACAAAATCGGTGATTACCCGATTCTCAGGAAACGCCGTATGCCACTTGATTGCTAGCGGCACCCGAGCCCCGTAATCGTATAGATTCGATTTTCCTCGGGGAAAGGGAAATCCGTGATCCCCGGTCATGACCACGATCGTGTTCTCAAGCTCCCCCTTCACTTCCAGCAAGGCTAAGGCCTCCCCCACTTGCCGGTCAAAGCGTTGCACTTCCCAGTAGTAATCGAGGATGTCTTTGCGAATGATTTCAGATTCCGGATAAAACGGCGGCACTTCGACGTCCTCGACTTTCATCCCCGACCGCATACCCGATTCCCAAATGTACGAGCGGTGAGGGTCGGACGCGCCAAACCAAAAGAAAAACGGCTGGTCATCAGGACGCTGATCCAAGAACTCGTTCAGCCCGGAGAACTTCTTTCCCGCGAGTTCCCTCCCTCCCGAATCGCCAGGCCCAAAAGCTTTTCGATAGGATCCCACGAAATAGCCCGCCTCTTTCAGGGCTTCCACAAAGGTCGGGAACCCATCGGGATAAACGCTCCACAAATTTCCACCGGACTTTAAGCGCCAAAAATGCTGGCCCGTGAGGATCGCATTTCTCGAAGGAGTGCAGGACGGAGACGATATATAGGCGTTTGTAAACAATGCCCCATTCGCCGCGATACTGTCGAAGGTCGGCGTTTGCACGACCGCATCCCCATAGCTGCTTGAGTGCGGCCACCCCCAGTCATCGGCAATGGCAAACAGTATGTTCGGGCGTTCTGTATCCGCGACCGAAAGCATACCCATTACGGTGGCGAGCAATAGGACAATCCGTTTCATAGGTATCGGGTTTTTCAATATAAATCGCAAATCGCTTATAGTCTGAATATGACCATTACTCGCCTTCATGCTTCAACGTCCTAGCGAAAAACGCCTCTCGCATGGCCTCGGTAACGCCAATATTCGCTCTGAACGTTCCATGTCCGGTACCGTCTCCGAAAAGGACGTAGTTCACGTCATTCGCCCCTGCTTTACGCAAGGCATGAACAAAGGTATCCGATTGATACACGCCTACGGTGCGGTCGGATTCCTCGTGAAACAGAAGCATAGGAGGGACTTCGGCCGAAACGTAGGTTACCGGGGAAATCTTTTTTCTGAGCGCATTGCGCGAGGCGTCTGGATCGCGCGCTTCTCGCTCGAAGCGTTCCTTCGCCCGCTCGCTCATGGGTATCAGGAAACTCGTGGGAGTCGCGCTGGCAACAACCGCTTGAACGGCGCTTGAGAAATCTTGGTACGGCCCGTCGCCTTCCAATCCAGCGTCTTGAGGACACAGCCCTAGCATCGCAGACAAGTGGGCGCCCGCCGAGTTGCCGGTCGCTCCAATACGATCGGGATCTACGTTATACTTGTCCGCATTGGCCCGCAACCAGCGCACGGCATTTTTAACATCCTCCACGCAATTGTCGATCCCGGTTGAACCATCATCGATCCCGGCTGAACCATTATTCAACAGCCGGTAGTTGACGGTTATGCAAACGTAGCCTTTGGCCGCATAGCTCAGGGTCGGGTTCAGGAAGCCCGCTGCCCGCTTGTCCCCGTTTCGCCATCCTCCCCCATGAATGAATACTAGGGCCGGTCGGGGACCATCGCCAGGTTCTGACGGCATTGCCAAATCCAATTTCCAAGCTTCATTGCCCTCCCGATAGGCAATGTTCGCTTCGAACGTAACGCCTTCCGGAAGTCGCTGCCGGATTTGTTCATCCGTTGGATTAGGGGCGCGGCCACCGTTCCGCTGTTGCTGGCCTTCAACTGCCAACATAGAAGCCAGAACGAGAAAGAGTATGGAGAGGTGTTTAACAGTCATATGACGCATCTTAATGGTTCAATTTAAACGTATCTGCATTTTATATACATTGTCGCCTATCTCGGATATCCATTCGCGGAAGCCAAGATAGCAACGAAGCTTATTTGGGCTCGCGAATCTTCTTCCCAGGATCCAGATTACGCATCATTTCATCATCGGTTGGCGTACGGGATTCCAATCCGTTTTCGGGTACCTCTACTTGGGCCGTCCACAGAATTGCATTGAGTACTACCTTCCGGAAATTGTCGTCCTGCCAGCTCTTGTGATAGTGGCCACCCGTAAATCCGAAACCGCGACCGCCATCGGGTCGTTCATAGGCCCAACCCACAGTCTGCTTTTCACCCGCCGCGACCGAAGCGCGAACATGCGGGTTTCCCCAGCGCGGGCCGTCCGGGCGTGTCAGCGTTTCCGGTCCTGGCAATGCAGCGAGGATAGGGGTCAGTCCTTTCGTATCGTCCACGAATCGCATATGGTAGTACCACTCGTCGTACAAAGTGAAGGGTTTCAAGCCGTTGGCGATGGGGTGATCAGGGAAGTCGGAAAAATGCGGCGCCCAGTGTGGATTCACCGACCAATCGAGATCGCAAAAGCCGCCCATCCACCTAAGAAACTTCTCGCCCGCCTCGCCTTTCATCGCCTCGGTAGCCCAGTGAATCATAACGACTCCTACCCCTTTTTTCATTAGAGTATCGAAGGTTTCCAAGTGCGGATTTATCAAATGCCCCTTATGTCCCGTACAAAAAAGCACCACGGCCGCCGCCTCGTCCAAGGCCCCGACACTCTGCGGGTAGCCTACGTCGCTGAGCACGATTCCTTCAACATCCAAGCCCGATTCATTGAGTCGATTGGCCAGAAGAATATTGCCGGCCCGATGCTCGTGTTCCAAATGCATATGGCTCGGCTTGCCCGAAATAAAGACTACTTTCGCCGGTTCGGATCCGACTCCTTGCATCAAGAGTCCTAATAACGCGAATACAATAGCGATTCGATTTTTCATAACGGCGATAGCGAAATTGAATTTTTAAAAGCCAGCCTAATGGAGCGGATGGTCGGTGCGCAGGTAGGCGATCAAATCCCGTACCTGCCGATCGTCGAGAGCGCTCAGCAATCCTTCTGGCATCATGGATACAGGCAGTGTCTCCCGAGAAAGAATATCCGCCTTCGAAATCACGACATCCTGGCCGATCATGCGCAAGGTAACTTGATTGTCATCCTCGCTCGCCACATTCCCTGCGTAACTCCGGCCGTCCTGTGTCGAGAGCGTCACCAACTGATAGCCTTCGGGGATTTCTCCGCTGGGATCGAGCATGTTGCTGAGAATGTAATCCAAGTTCGCGCGGTTCGAACCCGTGATATCCGGTCCGATCTCCCCGCCTTCTCCGTAGAGCTTGTGACACGAGGCGCAGGTTTGCTCATAAAGCGCTTTGCCCGATGTGAGATCCGCATGGGAAACGTATTCATCCGAGAGCAGAATTCGGTACCGTTCCATGGCGATTTCCTTGTCCCGCGACATGGATTCGATCTTGCCCCAGAAATCGATGAAGCTAGGACCGAGGACGCGATTCATTTGTCGCGCGGTAACCGCGGATACATCGGAACGCGGAACCGCCCCACTGCTTAACGCATTCATTAGAACCCTAGCGCTTCCCCGTCGCGTAGCCAACGTTTGAATAGCGATCGACTTCTCCGTAGCGGTATACTCCGAATAACGTTTGAGTACTTCATCGGAAATATTCGGCCGGTCATACACCGCCAAGGTACGCAAGGCAGCTTGCCGCAGAGGCGCCTCATCCAACATTGCCAAAATAGCCGGGAATGCCGGCTCGTACTTTTCCTGGCCAAAACTCTGCAAAATCTCGCGGCGCTCTTCCAAGCTGGCGGACGGGTCCTGAAGCAAGGCCAATCGGGCCTTGCCCGCTTCGGCGCTGCCGAAAAGCTGTCCCAATCTCAAAACCAAACTGCGTTCCTCATCGTTCTGGGAGGCCATGAGACGTCGCTCCAGGTCATCCCACCCGTTCGGCGCTTTCAGATACTTCTGTCCCGCCAAGCCATCGCGGGCGCCCTTCAAGATGGGGATGCGTTGCGCGGTCGTCTTCGACTTCTCGAGGGCCGCCACGATCGCGTCCAGCTTTTCCGCGGCAATCGCCCGTCGGGCAATGAACTCCGATACCAACGGAATTTCGCTATCCACCGCTTGCGACAAGGCGAGATCCGCTCCTCCCGCGACATGCGGCTCCACGCCAAACCATATCATCTTCGGCAAGTTGTGATCCGAAGCGTCGCCCGCTTGAGCGAGCAATCCTTCGGCAATCTTCCAAACGCTCCCAGTAGGAATGCGCTGCAAGGCCGCCGCTAAATAAAGGCGAACCACCGGCGAAGGATCCTCCCCCGCCATGGTCTCGAATCGCTTCAAGGCCGATCGTCCCGGATCGAAATCCTCGCAGAGCAACTGAATCGCCCAAGCGCGAATGTGCTCGTCTTCGTGATCCAGCAATCGGGTCAGACGAGCCTGATTCACGCCATCGGTAACATGCAAGGCCCAAAGCGAACGCAGCTTGCGGCCCGCGTCCGGGCCCGACTCGAACTGCTTCCACAGCTTAGCGTGAACGCCCTTCGAAAGCGTGCCTTCAACCGCCCGCTCGTGCAGCAATACGCGGGCTCGACGCACATACCAATCATTGCCATGCATCTGCAAATCGACGAGGGCGTCGTCCGAATAGGTCGCCAAATCGAAACCGACCGGCGTTTTCGTGCCCGGAGGCGCTACTCGGTAGATCCGACCCGTATCCTTGTAGAGCACGTCGGTCCCGCAAATGTCAGGATCGTGCCAGTCCAACATGTAGACCGCGCCTTCTGGACCGATCTCAATGCTAAACCCAATCCACTGCGGATCGTTCGCCATAACCGCTTCGTCGCCATGCCGCCCCACAAAACCCGACCCCTTCGGCTCCAGAATATCCGAGAGCAAGGCATGCTCGTGAATATTAGCCATAAAGATGCGGTCATGATATTTTTCGGGAAATGCCTCCGCCAAGTAAATGCGCGCTCCCCCGTGGGCCGAGCGGTGACGGTGATCGGTAATCGTCTTGATATCCGAATACACGTGAGGATTGATATGCTGACCGCCTTGGCGGTGATAAATGCCCCCAGGAATCACATGCCAGAGGTGCGGGATCACGCAGGCCGAAATGAAGATCTGCCCGTGGTCGTCGAAATCCATGCCCCAGGGATTGCTAAACCCATGGGCCACCACTTCGAATCGATCCTTTATCGGGTGATAACGCCAGACGCCCCCATCGATTTCCGTTGGGTCTTGGACCTCTTGATTCGCCGGGAATGCCTCCCCGTGACGGTAGATACGACCTTCCCCGATGGGCTTGCCCACCATCGAAGGCGTCGCAAAACCCTGGCAACCGTAGAGCCAGCCATCCGGTCCCCAGATGAAACTATTGAGCGTTTCGTGACGGTCCCGAATTCCCCAACCGGTCAACCGAACTTCAATATCATCCACGTCCGCCTTGTCATCGCCATCGCGATCCGGAACGAAAAGCAAATTCGGCGGCGCTCCGAGCCACAAGCCATCAAAGCCCCAAGCGATGGCAGCCGGGAAGGGAATCCCTTCCATGAAAACCTTTCGCGTATCCATGGCGCCATCGCCATCGACGTCTTCCAGGATTAGAATTCGGCTGTTTCCATCCGCGGAAAACCCCGAACGACGCGTCTCATAGTCACGATTTTCGGCGACCCAAAGCCGCCCCCGGTCATCCCAGCAAAAAGCCATGGGCTGGGTGATTTCCGGCTCCGACGCATACAGGTTGACCGCCAGTCCATCCGCAACCGTCATTTTCTCGACCGCCTCTGGACCGGATAGAAATTCGGCATTGCGCCCTTCCTCTCGAGCGATATTCCACAGTGCCCAATTGCCACCCTGGCCACTATAGGTCTTCCACTGGTCGTTCGTTCTCACATCGTTGAACTCGCCACCGTAAACGACGATCTGATGTTTATAGGTTTCTGTATCTCCTTTCTTGATACTCCATTCGCCCATGCGAGAGGGAGCGGGTCCGATACCAAATTGACGATCGACGCGCCATTTCTGCGGAAAATTGCGATTGTCCGGGTGATCGAAGATCGCAATGTGACCCCAGTCCTCGCGACCATCGATCTCCATTCCCACATCGACCCACATCGCACGCTGCCCCTCGGCGCGTTGGTTTTCCTGTCGCGAACTATTGACCGCCTTGCCTTCCGATTCGCCGCGCTTGAAAGGCATGCGTAGAAACAATCCGCCGTAGGCGTACTCGTCGAAATCGAGATCGACCAAGGCCTCCCCCGACCAAATCAAATCGATAAAGTAGCGTTCATCCGTGTCGCGCATGGACCAAAGCTGCGACTCCCGCATAACGGGATTTCCGCTCGCATCGAGCAAGGCGTAAACCGTCTCCCATTGCACTACCTCGCCTTCGCTTGCGATAATGCGGAAACTCTCCCGCTTCCAGTATCCATTCGTTGGATTGTGAAAATAGTCGCGACCGTTTATGCGGGTGAACCCCCAGTACAATCCCGTTTGATGCGGATGATGCCCCGGACTGTATTCGGTAAGCACGCCCTGCCCGTCCGGAGCGACTATCGGATGGAGATAGGGCCGATGATCTTCTCGAGCATACTGGACTACGATCGGGTCTACGCTTCCATTTCTGAGAACCGATATCGTTTGAGCTTCCTCATCCTGGACGAGCTGGAGCGCGTCGCCAAACAAGGCGCTCGTTGCAAAACAACACAGAGCGTAAACTGAAGTTCGATACATCATTTTCATAGTTCGTCTAAATTTCGCAGTATAAACTCAAGGCAGGGACGATTCGCTCAATCGGCCGCATCCATCCAAATCGGAGGACCGAGCTGTCCACCCTACGATATTCACCCGCTGGATTCTTTATTCTCAACTCGGCTCGCATCCGCTTCAATTTCCTCTTTGCGCCCACGTATGCGGATCCACATTCTCGTATTCCGGATTCGGCGACGGCATCTGGGCCTTTAACCGATAGCGCCACGCCTGTAGCATAGCCCTCAGCTCGCCCGCTTTCTCCGGACTGGTTTTCGATAGATCATTTAACTCCCCAATGTCCCCTTTCAAGTCGAAGAGCTGGATCGTTCCGTTGTCGAAATACTCGATCAGCTTGTAATCCCCGCTGCGGATCGCGCCCGCGGGAGACTGCATGCCGTGATTGCTGTAGTGCGGGAAGTGCCAGTAAATCGCCTCGCGATCGAGGGCCTTTCCCCCTTTAAGAATAGGTGCGATACTGACGCCATCCGCGTGCTGATCCTCCATCAAAGGAAGCCCCGCCATCTCCAGAATCGATGGATAGAAATCCGTACTGATAATCGGCTCGTCCGACACGGTCCCCGCCTGACCCTGTCCCGGCCACTTCACGACACAAGGCACGCGAACGCCCCCTTCATACAGCCAGCCCTTGGCGCCTCTGAGAGGCAACACTGAGGTGGAGAAGGCGACATCGAGCTTTTCTTCGGAAACGGTCCGCTTGGCAAAGTGAACATTCATACCCGCCATTCCCCCGTTGTCCGCAAAGAAAATGACGATCGTGTTATCCTCGAT
>CBFHHM010000033.1:16470-23256 GCA_965655705.1 Candidatus Pelagisphaera sp. | reverse complement strand
TCGTTCCCGGCATTATCGAAACTCTAGCAAGCATCGAAGCCGCGCCACAAATACAAAAACGCGACGATCCCCAAACCACCGCCGAATCGCTATTGCTCTCCCCGCGACGCTCTCAATGATGCCCCCTCATGCTGGAATCGAAGATACGCGCCCTCCAAGAGATCCTCATCGCCCGGGCCGACCGTTTTCTCTACGGCGAAACGCTCTCGCCCGCGGTACGCAGCGCCTTCCTCAAGACGCCCCGCCACTGCTTCGCCCCACGCTTTCCCGATGGCAGACCGGGCCTGTGGAGCGAGGTTGACGAGGCATTGCTCGAAGCCCAGCTCGACACCCTCTACGCGGATCAGCCCTATTGCATTTATCGCGACTCTCGCGACCAAGTGGTATCGACGATTTCCCAGCCCTCCCTCGTGCTCTATATGCTGCACCTCCTAGAGCTCGCTCCGAATGCGCGCGTGTTCGAACTCGGCGGGGGCAGTGGGTGGAATGCCGCGATGATGGGTCATATAGTGGGCCCCGGCGGTCAGGTAACGAGCGTAGAGAGCATCGCCGCCCTTGAAGCGAATGCCCAACTAGCGATCGCTCGAACCGGCTTGAGCAACGTTCATTGGATCTGCGGCGATGCGAATGAGTGTATCCGCGATCTGGAGCCATTCGATAGAGGCGTCTTTACCGCTTCCTCCTGGAGCTTGCCCGCCTTGTTTTTCGAGAAGATCAAAGAAGGCGGCGTACTTCTATTCGTCTTCGAAATCGACGATACCTGCGATCTGCTCGCCGTCTTGAGAAAGCGATCCGAGGCCTTCATTAGCGAACTGCATTTTCCCTGCCGTTTCGTTCCCGTAACGGGAACTGCAGGAGCGCCGTCCGGACACTCGGACGAAAAGGGAGTGAACGCGCTCCGGCAAGAGCTCAGCCAAAAGGCCCTCGATTGGGCGGATTTGGACCTCCGTATCGAAACGTCGTCGAGCGCGTCGCCGCAACGCGGGGAGCATCGTTTCGAACGAGGCGACTCCACTTTCATTTGGACGGAAAGATCGGATTGAACAAGCGCTCCTCCGGACGAAAACAATGAAGTCTCGCATCTTACCGAACCGGTAATTGCGAAATTCGAGGGACTAGCTTAGGGACGCTTTCAACGCTTCCACCAATCGATCGACCGACGCTTCTCGAGCGTTGCTCGCCATCAGGCCAATACGCCAGATTTTGCCGGCAAGCGGCCCCAATCCGGCGCCGACTTCGATTCCGTGATCGGTTAGCAGTCGGGAACGATTCCCCGCTTCGTCGAAGCCTTCAGGCAAGCGTAGCGTTGTCAGCGGATTCAAGCGCTCCCCTTCCGGAACCAGAGATTCGAACCCGAAAGTCGACATCTCCGAACGCAAGTATTCCGCCGCGCGAGCGTGCCGCTTCCAACGCGCTTCCAAGCCCTCGTCGAGAATCTCCTGCAACCCCGCATCCAATGCGAACACCATGCTGATCGGAGCGGTGTGATGGTAGCTCCGACCGCCTTCCCCATCGACGTAGGCGAGGATGGCATCCATATCGAAATAGAAGCTCGGAGTCGGTTTGGAACGAGCGCGATAGACTTCTACCGCGCGATCGGAAACCGTCACCGGAGCCAAGCCAGGCGGAACGCCAAGGCACTTTTGCGTACCGGAAAAGACGATGTCCGCTCCCCACGCATCGATGGTTACCGGCATACCGGCGAGGGAAGTGACGCAATCCACGAAGAATAACGCCCCGGCATCGCGGCAAGCCTGCCCCACGCCGTCCATCGGCTGATACACGCCGGTAGAGGTCTCGCCACTGACCAACGCTGCGATCTTAGGCGACTCGCGGCGGACCGTTTCCGAAAATTGCTCCGTATCGACGGCCCGTCCCCACTCCTGCTCGACCGCAACCACGCGCGCTCCCAATTTTGCGGACAAGGCCGCAATGCGTCCTCCAAACACTCCATTGACGCCAACGACGATCGTATCGCCGGGCTCCAAAAAATTGACAAGCAGGAATTCCATGCCGCCGCTGCCCGTCGCCGACACCGGGAAAGTCACTTTATTCTCGGTCTGGAATACTTGACGCAAGCCCGCTTTAGCAGACTCCATTACATCCAGAAAAGCGGGATCCAAGTGTCCCAGCAAGGGACAGCCGATCGCTTCTCTAACCGAAAGCGAAACATTGCAAGGTCCAGGACCCAGGAGGAGAGTTTCAGAGGTAGCCATAAATCGTATTCGATGGAAAACTAAGACAGGAGCTTCTCTACAAGGCCTCCAAGCAGGGACTTTGAAAAGAATAAAATCGCTCCAATGCGAGTCGCTCGCCTAGTTCGGCGCGAATTCCGGTTCGATTCCGCGGTCGGGCTTCACGTCATGTTCGGTGAACACAGCGAGAGACGTTCGGGTGAGCCAATCGATCATCTCCTCGTTCTTTTCCTCAAGCTCGTAGTGCAAGGGACAAGGGTCCCCCACGCCGCACCAACCGGGGCCGAAAGGACAGGTCAAACCCTCCTCCACCTTTTCGAAGAGCCGGACGATTTCGATCAAATTGATATCCTTTGGCTCGCGAGAAAGGAAAAAGCCGCCTCCCGGGCCGGGAGTGCCGTTGACGAGCCCCGCCGTCGACATCTGCGACATCAGCTTTCCGACTAAGGGCTTCGACAAAGCGCGCGCCTTAGCAATCGTCGCCGCGTTCGCCTTGAACCCTTCCGACCCGAAATTCGCCGCCAAGTAGCTGAGGCTAGCGATCGCGTAATTAGCCATTTTCCCGTATCCAAACATAACCGAAAAGGCACTATTGCAGGAATCCTACCCTAAATTAAAGATATTTATGTCGGAGATTCCCTGAAAAACGACTCGCTCGCCCATCATGACCTGCGAGCAAGACCCGAAAGCCCCGCCCGCAGGCTTGATGAACAACGCATTACACCAAGATCGCTCAAAATTCGTTTTGCGGCCGCAACCGATGGGCCCGGTTTTCCTCCCGCCGGGATGCCTGGCCTCGCTCGGGCCGCTTGTCGCTCGCCCGCCCAAGCCCAACCCATACGATCGCCAGACTGACGATCGAACTCGCTGGCATGAGAATCGCCGCCCACAGTGGCGTAATGGCGCCCATAACCGCGAATGCCGCAGCCAAGGCATTGTATCCAATATCTAATGACATTAACGCTCGAAGCGTGGCCCGCCTCGCATCCCGCGTTTCGAACAATTCGCGGGCGCTTCGAGTGCCATCGCCCAAGTAATAGAAATCGGCCTTCGTCGAAAGGAGGCTCTGATCGACCGCGGGCGACCCGCAACAAGCCGCGGCTTCGAAAGCGAGGCTGTCATTCGCGCCATCTCCGATCATAAGAAAACGATCCGGACGATTCGAATCGATCCAGCGAGCCTTCGAGTCGGGCGACATCCCGCCGAGGGCTTGCTGGGAAGGCCAGCCCACAATACGAGCCAGTCGGTTCACCCGCTCCTTCGCATCCCCGCTTAGCATCCACAAATCGAGACCTCGCGCTCGCAACGCCACCCCCAGGGCGCAGGGACACGAAATCACAAGGGTCGCTACGAATGCCCGAAGCCCCGTTTGCGTTTCTCCTGCAAAGATCCATCCTGCAAACGCAGCGCTTGCGATAGCGGGATATCCACACCTGGAGCAATCGGTCGCGGCCCGAACGCTCCTCCTTTCGATCGGTCAATCGCTTGAGCAACGAACCTTCCCAGGACTCTCGCGCTACCAACTCCAATACGCCCGTCCCGAGTTGCCGGGCCCCCGAGGGCACGAGGCTTCCTTCCAAAAACGAGCTCGGAACGCTCTCTCCGTTGATCCACTCCATACCCATTCGAGCCTCCGGCGAACGCAGCGTCGACTCTACGGGCGCCCAATCGCCAGCCCCAATCCGATAGATATCCTCCGACTTGAGCGCTTCGGCCTCCCGCTCCGCAAAACGTCCGTCCGCTTGTCTTATTTCGACCCTCGGGGCAACGGCCGACTGTTTGGCCAGTCGACTGCGATTCCGATCGATCGCCGCTAACTGGGCCCAGCGACCTACGAGCATTAGAAAAACGAAGGTCGATACGAAGTCGAAGTAGAGCAGCGATTCATCCCCTGAGGTCCATCCGTATAACGATACGGAATACCCGACTATCAATCCGATTGAAATCGGCAAATCCAAGTGGATGACTCCATTGCGAGCCGCCCTCGCCGCGCGAAGGATGAAGTAGGTTCCCCCCAGGCCCATGCTCGCTGTAGCGAAGAGAAACGAAAGCCATTCGAAGTGAGGAGCGAAGGCGAAATCGCTCTCCATGCCGAAGTATCCCGGCAAGGTATAGAGCATGGAGTTCAAGGCGAACGCCGCACACACGCCCAAACGCCAAATGACGGCGCCCATCTTTCCTTTGTCTCGGCTGGCAGCCGGACCTATCTCGTATCCATAGGAAGTGGCTTAAAGGATCGTATCCTCCTTGGGGACAATTAGTTAGACACTTAATCGATTGCGTTTTCAGCTAATGCTCGATGAACGAGTTATTAGCATTGCTGATCAAACGAATAATCTTCGCGGGGATACGGCTCCGCTGGGAGCATCGCCTTTCCTAGGCGGACCCGGTCGAACCCGGGCCCTACCTGCTGACAGCAGGCGACTCAGTCGCTCTGTCGCTCGCCCTCCAAGCAATCCTCGCAGATACACGTGTCTGCTCGGTAACGAAAATCGCGATCCGGGTGGGACTTGTCCGTGGCCCCGCATTCGGAGCACGTGTGAAATGGCTCCTCCTCGATTTTCGCTTTCTCCGCCTTCAAATCGGCAATGCGTTTCTTGGAACGCATGGTTGCAACGATGTCCTTGCCGAAAAAGAGGACGTAGTTGGAGACGCTCGCGAGGATGAAAATCTTGAACTGCCAAGGAGTCCCGAAGAACAGCAAGCCCAGTCCCGCCCACATTATCCAGCCCAGCCACCTCACTTTGACGGGCAAAACGAAAAAGAGCCGCAGTTCGAAATCAGGGAAAAGATAAGCGAAGGCTAAAAAGACAGTCGTTCCCCAAATCCCGTTAGAGAGAGGGTATCCTTGCAGGAGCATCGCTCCAGTCATCCCGAGAACTGCTCCCACAATGAGATACAGATTCAAACGAAAGGCGCCCCATTGCGACTCGAGGGCACCCGCCATCATATAGAAAATATACCACGCGAAAATGAGAAAAATCGGATGCGTCGTAGGCGGGATCAGAGGAAAAGCGAACACTCTCCAGAACTCGCCTTCCAATACCGCTCGAGAATCGAAAAGCATGCGCTCGAGCAGGGCGTTGGAACCGTCATGGTCCACGTATCCCCAGGAGAGAATCCATATCGCCACCTGCCCCAGCACCAAATAGGCCGCGATGTTGCCTATCGCGAAGGACCCGAACCTCTTTTCCAGTTTGTCTAAAAACGTCATGCTCCCTCTGAGTTCCTCATACGATTGATGGCCCCTACTCCGGCTTGGGAAACTCGGCGATCGTTTCGATGCTAATCCCCCCGCGGGCCTTCTGGGTAGTCGTCACTTTACAGCGCTTGGGCGCAATATCGGCCACGACCCGATCGCAAATATCGGACGTCATTTGCTCCGCGAATACCGATTGCGTGGCAAAGCCCCACAAGTACAGCTTCAAGCTCTTCGATTCGATGCACAAAGCGACCGGTTCGTAGGCAATGGATACGACATAGAAGTCTGGCTGACCGGTTATGGGACATGAACTAGCCACCTCGTCCGATGTCATCGTCACCAAGCCGACTCCCTCTGGAGCGGGGAATGAATCCAGTTCCTCCACAGGGCCGGTAACGGTTTTGCCAAGATACTTCGCGTCCATAATTAGCTCGTAGGCAAAGAGCTACCCCGCTCCCACTCTGGAGGCAAGCCTTGGAGACGGAAAAGAGTGCCCCAAGCGCGTTTCACCATTGCCTTCGAGCGCGATTCTTCCGAGGAAACGTGTCATGAAACCGACTTTGCTTGTCCTTGCGGCGGGAATGGGCAGCCGCTTCGGCGGCCTGAAACAAATCGAACCTGTTGGGCCCAATGGCGAGTGGATCTTGGACTTTTCCGTCTTCGATGCCGCTCTAAGCGGCTTCGGCAAAGTCGTTTTCGTCATTCGATCGGAGATGCAAGAGGCATTCAACGCCGTTCGCGACCGCTATGCGAACCGAGTCGAGGTCGCCTTCGCTTACCAGGACATCAGCGACTTGCCTGTTCGCAGCGAATTGGCCGACAACCGGGAAAAGCCTTGGGGCACCGGTCACGCCGTCTACGCAGCCCGCAACGCCATCGACGGACCATTTGCCGTCATCAATGCGGACGACTTTTACGGCAGGCAAGCCTTCGAAGCCTTGTCCGCCTTTCTATCCAATCCATCGCTCGCCGACAACGAGTACGCGCTCGTTGGATACCGACTGGAGAATACGCTATCCGAGAACGGGTCAGTCTCGCGCGGCATTTGCCATGCGAAGGCCAATGGCTTCTTGGTTTCGGTCGAGGAGCATACCGAAATCAGTCGTAGCGAACTGTCCGACTCCATTCAGGCGCTCGACGGCGCGGGAAATTCCGTTCGTCTATCGGCCGATAGTCCGGTTTCGCTGAATTGCTGGGGCTTCCCCGTCGCCTTTCTCTCGAAGCTGGAGTCCTTGCTGGCCGCCTTCCTCGAAGAACACGGCGAGACGCCTAAAGCGGAGTTCTACCTCCCCTTCGCCGTCGACGAGTTGATTCGAGCCAACCAGTCCAGCTCGCGAATTCTCCAATGCGACGGGCGCTGGCTGGGCGTCACCCATCGCGAAGACCTTC
>CBFHHM010000033.1:6607-16372 GCA_965655705.1 Candidatus Pelagisphaera sp. | reverse complement strand
TCCTACGTGCAGGCCCAAATTGGGCATCTTTTCGAGAAGGGCGAATACGTGGCCCCCCTCTGGTAAGGCAATCCCCTCCTAACGAGAGGGAACGGCTCGATTCCCGAGCTAGTCGCTCAGTTCGACCCGCGTCTTGTCTCCGTCTTCGAAGAGGTGCAGATCCTCGATAATCACTGCATCCCCATCATCGAGTCCCTCTAGGATCTCGACCATCGTAATGCTCTTGTAGCCCACCTGTACGGGGCGTCTCGAAACTACGCCCGCTTCGACGACCAAAACGCTATCGCCAACCACCGACTGTCGCGGCACCTGCAACGCATTGTCGCGCTCGTCCAAAGTGATCGTCGCATCGCCCGTCAAGCCCGAGTCCAAACGCGACTCCTCTATATCCACATCCAGCAGCACCGTGAAACGCTGGGTCTGCGCGTCGGCGACTGGAATGATACGTTCGATCTCCGCATCGAAACGCTCGCTTTCGATACCCAGAAAAGCGACCCGAGCAGGCATGCCGACCTCAAGACCGACGAAGTACTCTTCGCTTACTTTCACTTCAACCATACGCGTCAAGGAAACAACCTTGGCCAAGGTGTGGCCGCTCCCAATCAAATCGCCTTCGTGAGCGTGGATCTCGGTGACGATTCCATCGATGGGCGATACGATGGTCATTTTTTCCTTCTGTCGACGCAGCGCCTTGAGCGTGTTTCTCAAATCATTTAGAAGCGTCTCATTCTTCAAATCGCTGCGAGCGATATCGTCCTCTAACTTCTTAACGGCCCGCTGGGCATTCTTGAGATCGATTTCCCGCACGCCTCCACGGTCGAAACGAAATTGGACGTCGGCGAGCGTATCGCGCTTGGACCCTAAATCGAGCTCGAGGGGCGAATCGATTTCCAGCTGACGCTCCGCGCTCGCCAAATCGTTCTCCGCCTTTTCGATTCTTAAATCCAAATCTCCCGTATCCAAATCGAACAGAATCTCGCCCCCGGAAACGACTTTGCCGATCTCCAAATTCGAGAGCGTTATCCGCCCCCCGTATTCGCCCTTAATGAACATTTCCTTCTCGGCCAGCACATTGACCGTTCCCGGTACCGCATTGACGGCCATACTGCGCGTGGTTGGCGCTACAATAGCGGTCGACGTCGATTGCGAAAGAACGAATACGCCTGCTCCGACCGCCAATGCGATTGGAATCAATATTTTGAATACAAGTCCCAGCTTCATATCTTATAGGTTCTTTACTCTGAGGCGTCGCTTCGCGAATCGATGAACTTCTGCGAGGATGGATCGAACCCAAGCAGGGATGCCATTTCCGCCAGGGAGTTCAAATAGGCCGCCCGCGATCGATAGGTCCGAATTTCCTGACTCAACAGCGACTGCTCCACGCGACCGAAATCGTTGAATGAGACTCTGCCCGCATCGTAGTCTTCGGTAATGTTTACGATGTGCTCTCGGGCCCGCTCGAGGGCAATTTCGTCTCGCTCGAGAACGCGCGCATTGAGGTCCAATAGCTTCTGCGCTTGCTCGAGATTGAAGCGATAGCTCGACTTCGCTTGCTCGTATTCGGTCTTCATCCGATCGAGATTGGCGATGGCCGATCGCTTGGCGCCCCGCGTGGCGGACCCATCGAAGAAACTCCAAGCGATCGATACGCCTCCATAGAAGATCTCCTCCGCGCGGCGAGCTCCTCGGTCATCCAAATCGTACTGCGTCAGCCCCATCGCCAAGCCGATCTTCGGCTTTCGCCTCTGGTTCGCGATATGCAGATCCTTTTCGTAGACCTCGATGGCCTTGGAGCTGCGGGCAATCGATGCGCTTTGGGCAATGCCATCGTCGAACAATCTTCCAAGCTCCCCAATCGAATCGGCATCCAAGCTCTCCCGCTTGGGAAGATCCGCAGCAAAGCTCTGTTCCACCGCGGAGGGCTCCATCCCAATAATTCGAGCGAGCGTATCGACCTCGCCGAGAAAAGCGTTCTCTTTTTTGAGAATATCCAGCTCCACGCCATCGACCCTTAAGCGAAGATCGTACACCTGTATGGACGAGGCCGTGCCGGATTCGAATCGCTTTTCCTCAACCTCCAGCTGCTTGCGATAAAGCTCCAGACTGTTTTGGCTGAGTTCGATGTCCTTCCGAGCAATCAAGGCATTCATGTAGCGTTTCCGAACGTCCAACGCCAAATTCCGGTAGCTCTCGAACGTATTGAGCTCTTCCATTCTCAAATACAAATTGCCCTTTTGCTTGTTCGCTTCCAAGGCCCCCCAATGGTAAAGCGCTTTCGAAAGGGTGAGCGAGTAGTAGACTCGATCGCGAATCTCCGAATTCTCCCTTTCCACATCCTCTTCTTTGCGATAGCTCGCGCGCCCCCCAAGCTGGAACTGCTTGGCGGAATCCGAGACCATGCGACGGCCCTCGTAATTCTCTTCGATCAAATCGCGGATCTGCATATTGGACGACTCGGTCATCGCCGCGTCGAGAAGGCGCTGCAACCCAGGCATCGATTGCTCGGGCAATCGCTCGATCAACAAAGATCCCTGGCCCAATACCCCCGTCGTCGAGAACGAGAGGGAGCAAACGCATACGGCTGACGCCCATACGAATTTTCTACGAAGCGAAATCAATCCAAGCATAGCGGAAATTTAAAGCATTGAGAGAAAGAGCCCTCCATTCAATAGCGAGGCGAAAATTGACGACCGCTAAAATTGAGGTCCGTTCCAGGCAGCCTCGATACAATAGGCAAAACCCTGACAATACCCCCCCATTCCACTTTGGGTTTGCCAAACCCTACGATTTCCCTCCCGCTTAACAGACAATGCCAATGCATCGCAGCGTCTATTTTTGGTTTCACTACTTCTGGAATTGCCCAGAGGCCGGCTAGCCGTACGTAGATAATTCGACGCAACGTTAGCAAAAAGCCCTGGGCGCCCTATTTGGAGCCCAGGGCTTTTTGCATTCTCAGACACTCTCTCGAACAAGAAATGAAAACCAATACCATTACCCAATCACCCTCTCCATCAGTCGAGGCGCCTGCCGTCGACTCGACTCCCTTGCCGTCTCCACGCAAATTAAGAGCAGCGATACCTCCAAGCCCCGTCGCCAAGGCCACGGTTTCGAATGGGCGCGCCACAATCGCCCGAATCCTCGAAGCCGACGATCCCCGTCTGCTGGTCGTCTGCGGCCCGTGCTCGATCCACGATATCAACGCGTCGATCGAATACGCCAAGCGACTCTCCCACTTGGCCCGACGAGTCGAGAGCCGCATCGCCATCGCCATGCGAACCTACTTCGAAAAGCCGCGCAGCATCGTGGGATGGAAAGGACTTGTCTACGATCCAGAGCTGAATGGCTCCTCGGACCCAACCTTAGGACTCGGAATCGCGCGACGGCTCCTTGCGAAGGTCAACGAAATGGGCCTTCCCTGCGCCACCGAATTTCTCAACCCCGTGGTTGCTCCCTACCTGGAAGACCTCATTGCCTATGGGGCCATCGGGGCGCGAACGGCGGAGAGCCAAATCCATCGCGAACTCGCCAGTCGACTGCCTATGCCAGTCGGCATCAAGAATGACATGGAGGGAAACATCGGCTGCGCCCTCAACGCTGTTCGCTCCGCCAATCAAGCCCACAGCTTCTTCGGGACCGACGACGACGGCGGCAATGCCATTCTCAACGCTCCCGGCAACCCGTACGCCCACGTATTTCTGCGCGGAGGCCGCTCCGGGCCCAATCTCGATCAAGCGTCGATCGAAACCGCTTGCGATGGACTCGCAAGCCCACATCTCAAGCGACCCGTCATGCTTGACTGCTCTCATGCCAACTCGGGCAAGGATCACCGCAGGCAGGGATCCAACGCCTTGGAAGCGACTCGCCTCTTCCAGGAAGGCCACAATGCAATTGCCGGCATCATGCTCGAAAGCAACCTCGTCGAAGGCAATCAACCCATAGAAACGGGCGTCAACCGCACCTACGGACAATCCGTTACAGACAGCTGTATTGGCTGGGACGAAACCGAATCGGCAATCCTGAAAATTCACGACCTGCTCAATTCGAAAATCGACACATAAAAAAGGTTGCCATCGAAGTAAAAACGCATCTTTTTGACCCCTTCATATTTCACGGGCCTAGGTGGTGGAATTGGTAGACACGCCAGATTTAGGATCTGGTATCGAGAGGTGTGGGGGTTCGAGTCCCCCCCTGGGCACCAAAGAAGACCGCGATTAGCGGTCTTTTTTTTGTGTTCAGTGGAGGGGGACGTGTTCCGAGCGGCAGCGACAAGACCGGGCTCGAAGAGAACCGGAACACCCCCGAGTGAGCGAAGCGATCGAGGCGGAAGTTTCCTCCTGGATTAAACGGTCAACCGGAACGACACATAGAGACTGACCACGCTCTCCCGGGGAAATGCGCCTTCGCAAGGCGCTTCCCGTAGTTGAAGTCTGTCCCAGAGTATCAACGAGAAGCCGGACAACGCGCCCAACTGGAGATTATCCTCAATCGTCAGTGAGCCGTGAAATCGAGGATATGTTGATGATCGCCCGCAGTGACGGTGATCACCCCCGAATCCCAAGGCGCGAAGACATATGGGCTTTGATAAGCAAAGGACGGCGTGTAGTTCACGGGCTCGCCGTTAATCCTCGGATAGGAGCGGTCATCGAACAGAGTTAGTATGTCTCCGGACAGGCTTTCATATTTGCAGACGCCATCCTGGTAGGTCAGCTCGGCATTCCTAACCGCATCCTGGAAGGCTTTGAAGTTCGGATAGTCTCCCTGCTCCGCGGCCTCGATAATCACCGGCCGGGTATCTTCTTTAAGCCGATAAAAGCTTCCCGCTCTTTGAAACTTGGGAGCGAGCGTCTCATCGGATTTGACAAATTCAGTGCGCACAGCCCTCACAGCGACCCAAGCCTTAGAGCTGTTGATGAAAATGAAGTCGTCTTTAATTTGCGCGAGCTGTTTCAGCCCCTCTGAGATATAGATTCCCATGGGATGCTTTCTGTTATCCGAGGCTTTGCTCCACACATCGTTGAGCTTCCGGGCCATCATGCTTCCTTTGGATTGCACCGCATACTGCTCACCCATGGAGTCGCTGGGATAGATCAGTGTCGGGACCACCCGCTCGGGATAGGTGGGATCCTTACCCCGGAGCAATAGTCCATGCCACCAGCCCTGCGCGCTCCCTGCGACCCAGGACGAGACGTCGTATGGGGGGCGCATGTTGGTGCCCAGGATGAATTTGGGACTCACCCACGAATACTTTAGCACGTCGGTCTTTTCGTATTCATAGAACTTGTACTTGTTAATGTTCTCGCTAGCAGGCCGGTCGCTCTCGATATTTTTAATCTTTTTAGGGGCCGTTTCATCCTGGCCTGCTGATTTGCCGACACGCCGCTGGGTGATTGAAAAAGCGGGCGCGTTTGCCCGCTCTGCCAGAATATCGTAGGTAATGTCGGCCGGACGATAATCCGAAAGTAGCTGCATGTAATTCGCGGCCAATACAAGTGAGGTGTCGTCTAAATCTCGAAAGTAACCCATGTCCTTCGGGCCGAGACCAAAATAGTACCAGGCTGGGGCCATGTGGTTTTCACTCCTGGGCAATAGGCCCCGTAGTTTGCGGTGCCTGACCTTGCCGCCGCCGCGCTCGCCTGAGATCTGCTCTTCGGCCCAGAATACCCACCAGAGATCCAAGGATTTTCCCGCAAGCGCCTTCAGCTCTTCGTCGGGCGAAACGTCGTAGATCAAGTGGTACATGTTGTGCATGCGCCCGGCATAACCACCACTGGAAATCTCGACCAGAAAGCCTTTTCTAGCGCGCTGCCGCATGTGCTCTTTCATGTAGGCGACATTCGCGTCGTAGTGATGCTGAACCGTCTGTCCGTCCCCCAGAATGGCGTCCTTAAATTCGGGGTCGTCCTTAAGCGAGAGCAGATAGCCCCACGCCGTTACAATTTCCTGCCACCAGTGATTTTCACTGTTCCAGTGATAATAGGTCTGATGCTTCAGGCTGAATTCATAAAGCTCGAGCCTGGACCAGTAATTCACATACAGCAGCATGTATTCCAGCATCAGGCGCTCGGACTTCCTCGGAATAGCCCCTGGTCTTAGGGTCCCGTTAGTCCCGAACCTGGCCAGGGATGCGGCGTGGTATTCTCCTGCCCAATACGAAGAATCCGGATCTTCTATCTCGTCGGGGTGGTCGATGTAGTATTGTCCCACCTTCTCAAGCAGGGCGCCCGACGAGCCATCCTTTGACGGGTCAGTCATCAGTTGCAGGTAGGCGCGGGCAGAAAGCGAAATATTGAAGTACCGCGAGAACCTCTGATGGGGTTTAACCGGGTGCGTGGTAACTTCCAACTCCGCAATTGGTTTCTTTTGCAAGAGGGCGACCGCCTGCTCGATCCGCCGTTCCGCATTGGCGTCCGTTGCGGAAGCGATGTGGCTCGTGCTCAAGATTGCCAGAAATCCAGCAGCAAGCCGCATGAATACGTCCACCTGATGGCTCCTTTTCATTGCAAGAGACCTATTCCCCGATCCAGAAGAATTCAATCTGGAAACACGAATATGCCTATCAATTCCATTCCGAATCAAATCGGAAGAATTGTACCGAACGAATAGAGATATTGATTTCCTATCAACAACGCATGTAAAAACAAAATCTACCGTCAGCTAAAAACTGCTTAAAATCGGACCCATCCAATTTTCTACAAGCCCAAAGAAAACCTATTCCAAGAAAGATACAATGACATACTCAACAACGGGCTATCTCATACTCGCACTGACCCTTGCATTTCTTACTTCAACGCCGACCGAGGCTCAACTCCGGGGACCTGGGCAATCCAGATCGAAGATTCCCAACACTGGCCTTCACGCTCTGCTGCTGGGGACCGGCATCCCCATTCCTAATCCGGAACGCGCGAAGGCAGCAACGCTTATCATAGCAGGTGGCAAAACATTCATGGTTGATACAGGCCCCGGGAGCGCGGCACGTCTGACGGAGAACGGCTATCAGACCGTGGATTGTGTATTGTATACGCACTTCCACCTCGACCACACCGCTGATCTGGACTGGATGATGTTTCGACGTGGAGGAGCTAACCCCGATCAGCCGCAGATAGTTCTGGGACCCAAAGGCACGAAGGATGTCGTCAACAAGATCGTTGCATCCGTAGCTATTGATGAGAAGTACCGAATCGACCATCACGGGGAACACTGGTCGGAACAGGCCATGCAATGTGAGGTCCGGGAGTTTGAACCAGGGGTGATCTTTGATGAAGATGGCCTCAAGATAACGATGTTCAACGTCGACCATGAGCCGATTGTTCCGGCTGTCGGCTATCGCTTCGATTACGAGGGAAAATCCGTCGTCGTTTCTGGCGATACGAAGAAGTCAGACAGCTTGATCGATGCGGCGCAGGGATGTGACCTGTTGATACACGAAGCCATGAACGTTACGATATTGAATCGGACTTTACCTATGCTCATAAGAAACCGTCCACGAACCGGCGCTATGGTGGAAGACCTGATGTCGCATCATACACCCACCCTGGAGGTCGCTGAAGTGGCCAAGGCGGTGAATGCGAAAAAGCTCGTCCTCACGCACCTCGTTCCTTCGATCAAGCCTCTGGAAGCACAGGAGAATAATTTTGTCCGTGGTATGGCCGAAATCTATTCTGGTCCGATTGTAGTCGGGCGCGACAATATGCTCTTCACTGTGGAATGAACAGTTGTTTTATGGGACGCAGCCAGCTGAATTGAAGAATGGAAGGACAGCCGAAAAGGTCAATGGTCCCGGCTTCGTTTCAATACGCCGTGGCAAGCAATTATCAACTACAATCAAAATTCGGTTCACTGCCCACGAATCGCACAAATTGGCACGAATTTGCGCCTGCTGAAACTCATTGATCCAGTGAGGTGGCCATCAACCCTTGGGTCAAGAAAGGCCGCAAAAACCCCTGATGGGGCATCTTCCGAGTCCAAACGAGAAAGAACGCAAGAACTAACCACCTTATATGCATACAATTTTAGGATACGTTTAGAGGATTCGAGTTCATAGAAAGAACGGGCGAAGGAGTGATAATCAGGCCAAAGCTCTTTCGAACAACTTCAGCATGCGGCTCCAGGCGCGTTCGGCCTGCGCCTCGTGGTAGACCGCAGAATCTGGCGGACACCAGCCGTGCAGCGCGCCTTCGTAGACTTCGATTTCCGCAGTCACACCGGCGGCATCGAAGGCTTCGCGAACGAGCGCTTTTTCGTTGGGTCTGCGTTCGTCGTCGTTCTCGGCGATGGCGATCAGGAACTCGGCTTTCATCTGGTCAGCTAACTTGTGCGGGCTGTCCTCGGCGTCCGTCGCCAAACCACCCCCGTGGAACGAGCAGCCCGCTCCAATACGTTCGGGCATGGCTGCCGCAAGGCGCATGCAGTACGAGCCAGTCATGCAATATCCGGTGGTGCCGACTTTACGGCCCGTGTCGACAGGTGCCTGCGCATCGAGCCATTCGACGAACGCCCGGCCGTCGGATACGCAGGTTTCGGGTGAGAGCGAACGGGCGTGAGGCATCAGCATCTCACGGATGCCCGGATCACGAAACCCTTTGCCATCCGGCACAATCTGGCCGCGGTGGCTGCGGTAGTAGGGATTGGGAACCAGCACCGAGTAACCGGACTCTGCCAGGCGCTTTCCCATGGCGCGAAACGCAGGGCGGATGCTGACAATGTCGGGCCAGATCATGACCGCCGCGTGACTGCCGGACTTGGGATGAACGAAATAGCAATCGGCCTCGCCGTCCGGCGTGGGCACCCTGACATCCTGCTCGGCGACCTCAGCCGCATTGGCAACCGATGGCAACATCAGTGCAAGCGCCGCCCCAATGCTAGTCTTGTTGAATTCGCGGCGGGTCAGGCCTTGGCGGCGAATGTATTGTTCTACATCCTTATTGGTAAGTTCGTCACACATGGGAATTTCAGGTACGGGTGACTAATTCTGAAAGAAAGGTTAGTGGGTCAACGGGTGGGCTCAGGAGTCACTTCATGGCGGAAAAGTCGGTTGGAACGATTAACTCGCCTGTCACCCCTCCTTCTATAACCATTCTGCCACCCGCACGCTCTACTGACGCAGCGGCAGCAGACTTCCAGTCTTCATCTGCCCGCTGACCTGTGAAGGCCACTTCGCGCCCTTCCTCGCTTTCGTGAGCTACGATATATATCAACGTGCTCGTTCCGCCTTCCTGGTCAGGCATCGGATGGAAATAGGCGATATTCTCAATTCCATGTTTTTCAAAGAGTCCAATCGTATGGTCTCGAAAACGAGCATCCAGATGACGCCGCATGTCCTCGTTGCAGATATAAGTCCGAAGCTCGAACAGGCGCTCTGGAGAGGCCTGGATTTTCTTTATCGGCATTGAATATTCGGTCGTCTGCATAAAGACAGCCTCTATCTTTTTTATCAGCCTTCCGTTTTTTGACGATGCCTTGGCAGCCGCCTTCCAATCGGGATCCGCTTGAAAGGATTTCCACATAGACTCCTGATCCAGCCTGCTCGGAAAAGCGATGATGTAGACCAACTTGTTCTCTGGATTGTCTTTTGGAACCCAGTATCCCACATTCTCAATGCCGTGCTTCGCAAACAACGCAGTGGTATGATCCCGGAATCGAGCGACCAAGTCGTCTAGTTTGCCCTCATTCGCATAGTACGTTCGCAATTCGTAGACACGCGTGTCATGAGCGTGAAGAGACGCCAATGGGATGACATTAACTAAGAGGAGGATAAATGAGAAGATA
>CBFHHM010000033.1:0-6508 GCA_965655705.1 Candidatus Pelagisphaera sp. | reverse complement strand
GGTAGATGGTTCATGGAACTAATCGAAATTCGTACCGCAAGTATAGCGAGCAAATTAGTTCTGCTTAATCTGCTGGAGTTGTCCAAAAACAAATTCTTAAGGCAGCGCCAGACCTGTCCCTCATAGCTCGTGAAGCGACGTGGGAAGTCCTTCCCCATTTAGAATCTAATTTCGCATAAGAGCCAACGTTGCGTAAAAGGCGCCAGAAAGCGGCCTGTCTGAGGCATCGTGGAACCAAGCTTGAAGCGTATGTTTGCCTGCAGGCATCTCAATGTTGAATTCGATTAAAGTACCGTTATCATTTGGTCTAGCCTCCAACCGGTCTCCCCCATTCAAGCTAAGCGTTCCTGAAGCGATGGGCAATGCTACACCCGGATCGATGGGCATTCCCCCGATCGTCTCGCCAGGACCGATTGCCGAAAGAGGACGATTCATGTAAAAAGGCCAGCGACTAAGTTGCACACGATAATTGCCCCCTCCTTCAACTTCGATATACCAAGGTCCACCCATAGAGTCTGCCCCGGCAACTTTATCGCGGTTATCAAAATCCACATCGAACCAATTGCTGCAAGTAAGGTTGGTGACTGGCTCTGCCGGATTGCCGACAATAATCGGTTCTATCACATCGATAGAATCTTCTATGGAAGCCCAATAGGCGTCGTAATGTCCCTTCAGCTCGCGAACGATGTCAGGATGCTTGGCGAAGACATTTACCGTCTGACTCGGATCTGCATCCAGGTTATAGAGCTCTGAATCACCTTGCAGACGCCAGTCTTTCCACATCACTGAACTCCTGAAGTACTTCTCCGGCTTCGTTCTGCCCCCGAATTGAACAATTGCCTTTCTATCTTCTAAAGCAGCTGCGTCTTTAAAGACGGGCGCAAGCGAGTATCCATCAAATGGCTCCGCAGTAGCTGGCAATTTGAAATTCAACAAATCGACGAATGTCGGAACAAGATCGACGATGTGAGAAACCGTTCCTATCGTTCTCGGAGAACCCAAGTCGCCATTGGGCCAGCGAAGAAAACAGAACGCTCGATGGCCGCCTTCATAGCCAGACCCTTTTCTGCCCCTCATACCAGCGTTGAAGATGTCAGCGCCTAAGGCGGTTCCATTGTCATTCATAAAGATGACAATCGTGTCTTCTTTTGCGTCTCTTTCTTCGAGCCAGTTCTCCAGTCTTTCAAAATTCTCATCCGCGTTAGCGATGAGCCCGTAGAATTTGGCAATTCTCTCGTCGGCGACCTTACCCTTGTATTTCTCATAATCCTCTTGAAGTGGATGAAAAGGACTATGAGGCGTATTCAGAGCGATGTAGGTGAAAAAAGGTTGTTTGGCTTCCATTTTCTGGTCCATCCATTCCATCGCTTCATCAAACCAAAGGTTGGCGCAAAAACGGTCGGAATACTTGACCTCAGTCCCGTCTAAATACCGGGTATAGTAATAATCGTTATCGTATTCATTTTCCGATGCCAACCCCCAGCCTTTGTGCCAAATGGAATGCGTGAAACCGCGATCCATGGGCCGGTTGGGATAGGCGTCTCCAAGACCCCACTTACCGAATAATCCTGTCGCGTATCCATTGGCCTGAAATATCTCTGGCATGGTTACGATGTCGCGTCTCATCCAATTGCGGGCGGATGGCACCGTGCTTGCCTTGTTGCGGAGCGCATACAGACCAGTCATAAGTTCGCTTCGAGTCGGCGTGCAGACAGGTGCGACGTGAAAATTATCCAAGCGAACGCTCTCCCGGTGTAGCGCATCGAAGGCAGGTGTCTCAAGGATGGGATGTCCATGGCATGAAAGGTCACCGTAGCCTTGATCGTCGGTAATGAGGATTATGACGTTTGGATGCTCTATCGCGAAACAACTCAGAGCGTTGATTAAAATGAATAGCGTCAACTTTCTCATAATATTCGTTAAAGGAATGCTGATTGGATGTAAGCTTGGAGAATGATGCTCTCTTTTTTCCCATGTCGTGAGTTCGTCGAAGCCAAGCTAGATCTGCTGGAGCCCAAAATCATCACGTACTTCCGTTGTAAGCCGAGGACCCTAAAACAAATTTCCGTGAGGTTTCGATGATAAAAGGTCCGTTCCGTTCATCAATGGCCGTGGAACCCGGATCCAGCCATTAAGGACGCTCGAACAACTGAAAATCGTACCGAACAAAGAGACACATTCACTTCCGGTCAACAACCCGTCCGATTGTAGTCTTGCGAGAGCGGCAATAGACTGAAAGCCTATAATACCCTATGCCAAAAGGATTGTTAAAGTGGTGCTGGCTGAAAGGAGCGCAGCGCAAGGCGGCGAATCGCTTTCGACATCCCGCTGAGCGGGATCGGATGCGATTCGCTAACGCCGCGACCTCTCCTTTCAGCCGCATCCCCTGCGGGGACGGGGCCCGTTGCGCTCAGAGCAATGGACATCCGCCACTTTATCAATCCTTTTGGCATAGGGTATAAACCCACTTCAATTACGCTGATTGAACCATCGGTTATGAAACGCTCCCTCTCTTTATCGTTTTCGTTGCTCCTTACGACAACCTGCGTTCTGCACGCAGCTGAAAAACCCTGGACAATCCACACGATCGACCCTTCCACCGAATCGCGGCGCGGCGCCGATGGCATTCGGCTAGCGGACGCGAATGGCGACGGCCTGATCGATACCGTGACCGGCTGGGAGCAAGGCAACGCGATTCGCGTCTGCCTCAACCCCGGAGTCAAAAAGGCGAAGCAAGTCTGGCCAAGCGTGACCGTGGGCGAGGTGAAGCATGCGGAGGACGCGGTGTTCGTGGATCTCGATGGCGATGGCGCCCTCGATGTCGTCTCATCCTGCGAGGGTTCCACTCAAAAAATGTACGCGCACTGGGCGCCGACGGACCCGGGCGACTATTTGAACGCTGCGGCGTGGAAGACCGAGGCCATTCCGGCGACCGAAGGCAAAAGCAAGTGGATGTACGCGCTGCCGATGGACGTGGACGGAAAGCGCGGCGTCGACCTGGTCGTGGGTTCCAAGTCGCCCAACGGCATGATCGGCCTGCTGCTGTCGCCGGGCAAGGGCGCAGCAGCGCGCGATCTGAGCCGATGGAAGCTCGTGAAGCTGTACACGGCGGGATGGATCATGAACACCGAGGCGCGCGACATGGACGGCGACGGCGACCCGGACATCGTGACCGTCGACCGCAAGGGCGATCGCTCGGGTATCCTCTGGCTGGAGAACCCCGGCGCTGGGCGGGCGGCGAACGCGAAGGTGTGGCGCGAGCACCGCATCGGACCCATCGGGTACGAGCCGCTGTTTATGGACATCGCGGATCTCGACGGCGACGGTGCCCTCGACATGGTCACCAGCACGCGAAATGGCATTATGAAATGGGTGCGGCGCACCAGCGCTCAATCGAATGAATGGCAAACGCGCGACATCCCCAATCCGTTTGGCGTCCATTCCGGCAAGAGCGTGCGTGTGGCAGACATCGACCGGGACGGTCAACTCGACCTCGTGCACTCCACCAACACCAACGTGCGCGAACAAGACAAAGCCAAAGTGGCGGTGGCGTGGATGAGCTACGGCGCAGGCGGCGTGGAAGGCGACTGGACCTCCCACGCGATCTCGCGCCCGGGCGGGGCGAAGTACGACCTGATTCAACTCGTGGACCTGGACGGCGACGGCGACCTGGACCTAATGTGCTGCGAAGAGAACGCGCAGCTGGGAGTGTTTTGGTACGAGAACCCGACGAAGTAGCTCTGGCTGTCCGCTCTTGCGCGCGGTGAAGGCGCGGGCGATGGTGACCGTGTCGGTGGTTTCCAGGTGACGTGAGGGCGCGGCGTTGAGGTCGGCGACGTACAGCGCCTGGCCTCGGATGATCTGTTTTTTTGGGGGTGACGAGGATGCGGCCGGTCTCGTCGAGGAACTTGGGCACGGGCCCTCCGAAACAGCAGGTCATTTTCGCTAAATTGACGAGTGCCAGTCATTGAACTCGACCAACGGTACCAATAAAGCCTTGTGGTCCAACTAATCCACGGATTTTCTAACTCGATACGGCGACGTAACGGAGTGAAGATGGCGAAGCAAATCAAGCCTTCACCCTCCCCCCCCGAACCAAATCGGAACAATTGTACCGAACGTACCGAGCCGTAGGCGACATGACCAACCGTCTTTGTAATCAACTACGCCGAGTCACGGCAAGAGCCCAGAGAGACATTCATTTCCTATCAACAACGTAATCGAACAGAACTGCGGTATAATCATGCGGGGCGGGCCAGTTGTTAATTCAATGAAATGGAGCATTCGGGTGAATACATGGGGAATATCTTTGGCGTGTTTGTTGATTATTAGCGGCGCCGCTTATGTTGCGGTCGCCGAAGGTAAGCCGAACATTCTTTTAATCATGGCAGATGATGTGGGGTCGGATGCGATCGGCTGTTACGGTGGCGCAAGTTACCCGACGCCGCACATCGACGCCCTCGCGCGCAGCGGGTTGAAATTCAATCATGGTTACGCGATGCCGGTGTGCCATCCATCGCGGATCAGTATCATGACGGGACGCTATCCTTTTCGGTTTGGGGCGGCAGGCTTGAAGTGGGGAGATTTTCCTAAAGAGGGGGAGTCGATTTCAATCGGCCATGTGATGAAACGCGCCGGTTACGCTACGTGTGTCGCGGGCAAGTGGCAGCTATGTATGATGAAAGACGCGCTGGATCACCCGCGGCGACTCGGTTTTGACACGTGGCGGCTGTTTGGCTGGCACGAAGGTGGGCGGTACCACGACCCGTTCATTTATGAGAACGGCAAGCGCCTGGAAGGCACGGATGGGAAGTACGGCCCTGATCTCTATGTTGAGTTTTTGATTGATTTCATGGAGGCGAGTTTAAAATCCGACAAACCGTTTTTCGCGTATTACCCGATGGCGCTTTCGCATGATGTGACGAATGACCTGAAAGATGAGCATGTCGCGTTTTATCGGGATGGTCGCTGGATGAACTTCGCGGAGATGATGGGATCGATGGACGACATGGTCGGCCGCTTGATCGCGGCGTTGGATCGGCTTGGCGCGCGCGAAGACACGCTGATCCTATTTACAACGGACAACGGCACGCCCGCCACGAGTTATTTGTCAATTGACGCCAACGGCGAGATGACGCGAACGAAGGTTTTTTCGGTGCGTCACGGCCAAGTCGTACCGGGCGGTAAAGGGAAGTTTGACGACACCGGAACGCGTGTCCCGCTGATCGCGAACTGGCCGGGCCGGGTTCAAGCGGGTGGCGAAGCGAATGAACTGGTGGATCTGACGGATTTCCTTCCGACGCTTGCCGAGGTGGCGGGTTTGGGGGATGACGATGTCTTTCGCGATGGGATTAGTTTTGCGACGCTATTGTTTGGCGCCGAGCGCTCACGCGAACGGCCCTGGATTTACAGCGAGCATCGCGGCAAGCGCAGCGTGCGATCCATCGGCTGGCGCTTGCACGGCAACGGTCGCTTTTACAATTTAGAGGTCGACCCTCTTGAGACATCGCCATTAGCGGAAGGGGTGGCGGGGCGCGAACGCGCGCGCTTGCAGGGTGTGCTTGATGAGATGAAAGGAATGTATCAGCCTTGAAAAATCTTCGTCGAATATGTGTTGCGATGATGTTTGCCTGTGTCGTGACGTCTCTAGCGCTGTGGGCACCCGCCAATTCCACAGACGCTACGCAGGCGATAACATAAGGGTCAGTGCTTGATCTTTGCGTTGATCCGGTCGAAGAGCTTTTTCGCCCCCTTCCTCTCCCCTGACTGCATTTGGGAAACATAACGGCTCACTCCCGACTCGCTCCCCATGTCCAGCCGCTCGGCGAGCCAGCCATTGCGACAGAGCCGCTTCAGCTTCATGTACCCAGCGACCGCCACTTTCCAATCTTCGGACTTCCGGCCCGCATCCGCATCGCCAGGCGTTCTTTCGACAATCCGCAGACACTCGCGAAGCGACTTCTCCCAAGCCAGCTCGCGGGCCTCTCTCGCGTCCGAGTCGCCAAGCGCAATCGAGGCGGACAACCGCTTCTCGTCGTCGAGCAAGCCGATCTTGAATTCCTTGCTGCCCATGGCCCACCCCCTGCTCATCCGATCGAACTTCATGGACTTCATCCTAGGCTCGTCCTCGGACAGCCACTCCAGGTACTGCTCGTACTTTTTCCACCCATACGATCCGTCCGCAAGACCGCCCGCCCCTTCCAGGCACGCTTCGAAGCTTAGGAATTTCGGGCGCAATCGCCTCTTCCGAAGCAACCAGTAGCTCGAATATTCGAGATCCTTCAACTCGGCGACTTCGCAAACCTTCGCCCGGACAGGATTCAAATGTATGTAGTGGCAAAGCCAGCCCAGTCGCTCGTAGTCCTCGACGACGATCGCCTTGAACCGCCCCTGGAAAAGAGCCCCATGCTCCCGGCGAAAACGGTTGAACCTCAAGGCGAACACGCTCTGCAGCCACCTCATCCCCTCCGACAGGTTCGGCTCCGGAGTCTCGATAGCGAGATGGTAG
>CBFHHM010000032.1:13183-24926 GCA_965655705.1 Candidatus Pelagisphaera sp. | reverse complement strand
TTTTGGAGGCATTTCAGGATCGGCAGCCGGAGAAATTGCAGTCGCTCTTGAATGAAGTTCGGTACGTCTATGCGAATGTCCCGTATCGAATTCGCGGATTCGAATCGATATGGGCGAATCCCCGCGAAACGGTAGACTACTCGGAGGAGGCGGCAGCGAGCGCGGCAGAGCGATCGGCGTCGATCGGTTCCGATGGCAAAGCGCTTCGCGACTCTTCGGGAAAGATCGTCGAGGCGAGTCTGCTTGAAAAGCTGCTCGTTCCTCTGCTTTCGAAACTTTCGAATTTCGTGCCGGAAGGCGGCATTTGGATGAATACGCAACGTCCTGAGTGGAACGATGCGAACAATGCCCTAGTGGGCTATGGCGTGTCGATGGTGACCCTTTGCTACACCTATCGCTATCTGGAGTTTCTAGAAGGATTGCTCGCTCCGAGGAAAGGCGAGGAATGTTTCGAAATCGACGAGCGCTTAGCTGACTTCCTCGATTCGCAAAGCGCGATTTTCGCGAAATACAAATCCCGTTTGGATGAGGGCTTCGATGACTTGACCCGCTTCGAAATGCTTAGCGAATTGGGGCGCTCTGGGGAAGGCTATCGGACGGCGGTCTACGGAGGCGAGTTGGGCGCCTCCAAGCGGTCGATATCCCTTGTGGGAATCCGAGAATTCATTAGGCTTTCCCGTCGATTTGCGGGAGCTTCGATCGACTCGAATCGCCGTCCGGATGGGATGTACCACTCCTATAACTTATTGAAGCCGACGAACGAACGCGGGGTGGAAATCGAACGCTTGCCTGAAATGCTGGAAGGGCAGGTCGCCGTTTTGAGTTCCAATCGACTCCCCCTCGAAGGCGTTGCGGACCTTTTGGACGCGCTTAGAGCAAGTCGGCTCTACCGGCGAGATGTTCAAAGCTACACCTTGTATCCAGATAAGGATTTGCCGCGATTTCTAGAAAAGAACCGGGTCGCGGCGGAACGGGTCGCGGCGATCCCTGCGCTGGGCGCCATGCTGAAGAGCGGGGACAGGAGAATTCTCTCGAAGGATGTTTCCGGTACCTATCGATTCAATGGAGATTTTCGAAATAGCGACGATGTCGCGAAGGCGATTGCGACCCTGGAATCGGAGGACCAAGAGAGTTCGCTGGATGCGGCTGCTAGGCAGTCGATCCTATCGCTTTTCGAAGACACCTTCAATCACCGAAGCTTTACGGGAAGGTCAGGGACGTTTTTCGCCTACGAAGGATTGGGTAGCGTCTATTGGCATATGGTGTCGAAGCTGATCTTGGCGATACAGGAAAACTGTATCCGAGCCCAGGGCACGGAGTGGTTCGAGGGCCTCGTTGGGCACTATTACGAATCGCTAGACGGATTGGGCCTGGAAAAAAGCCCTGAAGACTACGGGGCATTCCCCATAGACGCCTATTCCCATACTCCTCAGCATGCGGGAGCGCAACAGCCGGGGATGACGGGACAGGTTAAGGAAGATGTTCTCTCGCGATTTGTCGAATTGGGGGTCAGTGTTGCCAATGGATGTCTGCGGTTCGACCCCATCCTGCTGCGGGAAGATGAATTCGATGCGGCGACGAAGGCAGTTCGTTACATCGGATTGGATGGCTCCGAGCGGACGCTCGCCTTAACGGGCCGCAGCTTGGCTTTTACCTACTGTCAGACTCCCGTGCGCTATACGCTGGGAGAGCGCTCGAAAATCGAGATCGAGTTCGATGACGGACAGGTTTTGTCGCGCGAGAAGCTTAGTTTGACTCAAGAAGAGTCCCTAGCCGTATTCGATCGATCGGGACGAATCGCAAGTATTAGCGTTACGCTTGAATCCGATCGGCTGCTGGGCAGCTAGATCCTAGTCGCTAGCGGAATACCGTTAATCCAGTTTTTATCGAATCTCTCGAGCGTCGCTTTCGTCGAGCTTGTAGGTGGAAATGAGATTCTGTCCTATGGAAGGGTCTTAGCGCTAATGCGAGAGATAAGAGCGCTCTTCAAATCTACTGGTTGACATGCGGGGGACCTTTGCTATGCGGTTTTCTAGACTAACGGAGAGATGGCAGAGTGGTCGATTGCGGTGGTCTTGAAAACCATTGAGCCGAAAGGCTCCGGGGGTTCGAATCCCTCTCTCTCCGCCACTTTAAAAATGCTCTCGTTCGCGAGAGCTTTTTTGTGGAGAGACTGGGGGTGAGAATCCGCGGAGGGGGGTTCGACGAAGCGAGCTTGCGAGCGAAGATGGGCCATGCGAAGCATGGGTCCAACGGACTTGGCTTTAGCCAACCAATCCCTTTCTTCATCGCTTCGCTCTTCAGGTGTCGTCGCATTGCTCCTCGAACCTCTCCGCCACTTTAATCGAAGGGTTAAGAACGCGGCGCGTAGAAAGGATGCTCTGCCTAGCGAACGCATGAGAGGGAATTGAAGCCCAGGGGTTCGACGGAAGGAGCGAAGCCCAACCATTCCCTCTCTCTGCCGTAGCACCGAGCTTTCATGGGCAGGTATCACCGCGGGCGCGGTCCAGATTCGCCGGTCTCGTAATTCAATTGTCTCCCCCTGTACGGGTATTCATCGAAAATGTCTCCTTTGCCAAGCGTGCGAGGATCGCCCTGCTCGGTCAGTTGGTCCTCCATTTGTTTACGGAGTTTCGCAATCAGGCTCTTGTACTCTGGATTGGCAGCTAGATTCATCACGCAATCGGGATCCTTCCGAATGTTGTACAGCTCCTGTTCCGGGCGCTTGCCGAAATTCATCGAATAAAACCGGTACTCGGCGTCCTCCGGATTCAGGCCTGTCAAATAGGATTTGGTGGGCGAGCCATCCGTGTTCTTGTAACCATACTCCGGATTGCCGGCCGGCCAGCGCTCGGGCTTAATGTTGTGGACATACACGTATTCGTGGGTGCGGATGGCCCGCACTGGATAAGCGAGATCGGTCCCATCCTCATTGGCGCGCCCGGTGTCGTGACGCTCCTTCCCCAATAATACATAATCCCGCTCAGGATCAATCTGTCCGGATTTCCCTGATTTTAACAGATCGAGAAAGCTTTTGCCGGTCATCTGCGGATGAAGTTTTTCTCCTGCCACCTGCATGAAGGTCGGGGCAAGATCCGGGAAGCTGACAAAATCCTTTATGCGCCTGCCGGGCTGGACCACGCCTTTCCAGTAGACGATCATCGGGATATGGAATCCCTCCTCATAGATCTGCCCCTTGACCCGAGGAAACGGCATCCCGTGGTCGGAGGTCACAACAATCAGTGTGTCGTCCAGTAAGCCCCGCTTCTCCAGTTCCTTGACAGCGAGGCCGACATGGCGGTCATACCATTCGACTTCCAGGGAATAGTCCAAGAGATCTCCGCGTATGATTTCGTTATCGGGATAATAATCCGGAACAACCGCATCCTTCAACTGCTTGCCAGCCTTCTTGTAGGAATCCTTTTCATAACCGCGATGCGGTTCCTTCGTGCCCAGCCAGAAACAGAAGGGTTGCTCAGGATCCTTCTCGTCTAGGAATCCGGAGAAATTGCCGGCATAATCGATATTGCTCATCCCTTTGTAGGGCTTATTCAATGTCAACTTGCTGTATTCCGGACCCGCTGGATTGTGTTCAGTCGAATACGTGCCAGGTCCCCATCCCTTGCCGGTGAAGCCGACGTGATAACCTTTTTCCATCAGCAAATGTGGATAGAATGCGAACTCTTCCGGGAAATGCGGCCAATGGTTGGTTGCTTCCTTCAGTTGCCAGCTGTAACGGCCCGTTACCAGACAGGCCCGAGCCGGGGCGCACTTTGGGTTGCAATTGAAGGCATTCTCAAACACGGCCCCCTCGCGGGCCAGCTTGTCAATTGCCGGGGTGTCAATGAAGGTGTCGCCGTAAGGGCCAAAGCTGATACCGGAGGCATCATCCGCGATACAGAAAAGGATGTTGGGACGATCCCCTGCGGTTGCCGTACTGCATGCCAGTAGAAGCAAAGCGGTTAGGAATGTGAAATAGATCGGCGTTTTCATAGGTAGTTGGTGAATTCGATTATCTCTCAGAGACTGTCTCGTAAGTCAAAATATGTGTCGTTTCCGTCGAGATGGGTCTGTCGCCAGGCGCCCGCGCTGTGGGGGATCTAGGCAAGGGTCAGGCGTTTCGCGCGCGGCGATGACGGGCGGTTCATCGATTGTCTTTTCCTCGCCCTTACGCCGCCCAATGTGGCGACGAAGAATTGGACGATTGGTTTCAGGGGGCTCCATCGCGAGGGGTAGGTGGTTCATTGGAAAATACACCTAATATATCCTGCACACGGACTCTCCCTAGGGAAAGGAATGTAAAAGGAGTCAGTGGTCGATGTTTGATCTTTTTGTTGGCTTCTAGCGCTGGATTCGGCTACCTGGATCTTATGAAAATAACCTCTTCTCTACTGTTTGTTTTGGTTTCGTTCCTGTTTTTTTCATCGCTCAACGCGCATGCCCATGACACCCGGGCTTATGAGATGCGGACTTACTGGGCCCACGACGGCAAACTGGACGATTTAGTTGCCCGATTCAGAGACCATACCTGCGCCTTGTTCGAGCGCCATGGCATTGAGAATGTGGGTTACTGGGTACCTCAAGATAATGCTGAAAACAAACTGGTTTACATCATCGCATTTCCAAGTCGGCTGGACCAGGAAAGCATGTGGAAGGCCTTTCAAGACGATCCCGATTGGAAAGCGGCTGCTCGGGCTTCATCCAAGAATGGACGATTGGTGAAGAAAATTGAATCTCTGTGGCTGAAAACGACTGATTACTCCATGCCGGTCAAAAAGATCCAGGCGTCGCCGCATCGGTTGTTCGAGCTTCGGACCTATATCGCCAATGAGGGGAAGCTGAACCATCTCGATGCTCGCTTCCGGGATCATACGATTGGACTTTTCGCGAAGCACGGCATTGAAAACATCGTCTATTTTCATCCTATGGCAGATCAGGACGGCGCTACGAATACACTGATATACTTAGTCGCCCATGAGAGCGTGGAAGGCCGCAAGGCTTCCTTTCGCAATTTCGGTCAGGACGAAGACTGGAAGTCGGCTAGAGCGGCGTCCGAAGAACGCGCGGGGGGTAGTCTCACCATCAAAGGCGGAGTCACCGGAGAATTCTTAGTCCCGACCGACTTCTCTTCCCTTAAGTAGTCGGGTTTGCCGACGCTCGATCGCTTCGCGCGCGTGGAGTTTGAATGACTCCTTTCGAACGAGGCTAGTCCGACTTCACGCCGGCGCTGTTGACAGCGATCACGCGGTATTCGCGCTCCTTCGTGTAGAGGGCGTCGGTGTCGATGAATTCGAACGCGAGGAGCCGTTCGGGGGTGTCGCCGTAGCTCATGCCTTGCAAAAGAGGACGTCCCCATGGGTTCGCAGGATTTTCGGGGAGGCGTCCGATCGTTTTGCCGTCTCGTTGAATGATGAAGGCCCGCAGACCGCTTTCGTAATCGATGTCCGCCTGCCAAGTGAGGCGACCGGTAATGGGGTCGAATGCCACGTTTGTCGGCGCGGGCGGGGGCGTCGTATCCGACACGGTCCCGGTCGTGACGAAATCTCGCCAGGCTTTGGCGACTGCTTCCGTTGGAAGCCAATTGGCCTGGGTCGCCTTTCCTGCGTATCCGGAGCTTGGGCGTGGCGCATCGTCGCTTAGGATGGGAGTCAGCCATCCCGAATTTGGGTCGATCTTTCGCAGAGGGTTTCCGGGCTTCTTTGGCAATCTGAGTTCGAGGCATGCTTCGAAGAAGGGGATCGCTAGGTAGCGAGAGTCGCCGGTTTGGTGGCCGGATTTCGGATCTGGGGTAAAGGCGATGGGAGCATTCCGCTCGCGATAGGCTTGGGTCATGGCGAGGGAGGCATCCCAGGCGGTATGAAAGCGTTCGTGGGTCCTCTCTTCGATCCCGGGATTGGCGATCATGGGAATGTCGAGGGCGCCTTCCGGAAGGTCGGCCATTTCGAAGCCGTCCTCGCGGCTGAATGCCGTACCGGATTGGAACCAGATCGCCACGATGCGATTTGGATCGAGGAGTTGCATGGCGCTTGCCCACCAGCCCCCGCCCGAGTGGCCCCACAAGCACCAGGGAGCGGTGGCGATTTCCGGGTGACCGGATTTGTCCGCGAGGATCTCCAAGGACTCCACGAAGACGTCGCGCGATCCGTTGCGGGCGTCGCACCACAGTTTGCAGTCCTGTTCCTGACGCTGGCGAAAGCTGGGTCCGAGCAAGGCGCACTCCGTTCGGCGGGCCAATTCTTGCCAATGCAGGTCGTGGGCGGCGGTGACGCTTTTTAGGCAGGCGCCTTCTCCGCAGCCATGCTGGTGAACGATAATACCGCGAACCTTCTCCAAGCCTGGGGGTATCCACAAGGTGTATTGAACGCCGATTTGCAGCTCACCCTCTTTCGGTTGAGCGGGGGGCGCGTATAGGGTTGTGTAATACGGAGGCTGGTAGGACGCCTCGACCCGATGGAGTTCGAGGGGCTCGGGATGCGATTGGGCTCCCAGGTGAGAGACGAGGAAGGCGAGTAGGATCAGGGTACGGAGCATGAGATAAGAAAAACGCGAAAAGTAAGGGTAAGAAAGGGAAATCGCGTTCCCGGTCTACTCCAGGATATGCCTGAGCGGCACCATCGGCGACAGGCTGAAGCCGTGCTTTTGGTAGAAGCGTTCGGCGGCGAGATCGTCGAAGTCGGTGAGCAAGGTGATGCGCTTGCAGCCGTGCTCCTTGGCGAGGGCGACGGCAGCGCCCACGAGTAGAGAGCCGTGACCTTGATTGCGGTGATCGGGATGGATGACCATGTCTTCCATCAACGCGACGCGACCTCCGAGGGCGGTGCTGACCGTGTAAAGCAAGCTAACCATGCCAATAATGGTTCCATCGGCGTCTTGAGCGACGAGCAATTCGCCGGTTGCCGGTTCGGAAATGATCATCTCAAGTCCCGTGGTCTGCTTTTCGATATTAGCGGAAAATTCCTTCTCCTGCTCGAAGAGGTAGCCGAGCAGAGTGGCGAGTATAGGGATGTCGGAAGTGGTAGCCTTGCGAATATCAATCATAACAGGTTAACTCTAGCTAGTTTCGCGCCGACGGGGATGCTAAAATCGTACAATGCGAAGTTTTTTGAAGAGTGACGGAGCGATGCGGGGATGGCGTAGGAATGGGAGGGAAGGGATCTGTGGGACTGCAGCGTGGTTGACTGGCTTTTTGCAATTCATTGGCGATAATGGCCTCAAATAGGGCGAAATATCTAATAATCTTGAAAAAACGGGCAACATTCGCTTCTGAAGCGTCGTCTATAAAATCGTTGTGAAGCATCTCGTCGCCATATTCAGTTTGTTTGCCATTGTCGCCTCGTCGACTGCGGGAGGCATGGGCGCGATCGTACTTTGCATGCATTTGGATGGGGAAACGCATCGCGTTACTCCCGAAGCCCACGAGGCGGAGGGACACGGCGAGTGTTGTCATCACGACGAAGAGACCGATCATGATTCGGTCGCGGCAGTTCACGACTGCGATGCATGCATCGACACGGAAATCGAGCTCGATGAATTGGGCGAAGCGACACCCAAGGTCGAACGCCTAAGCGTCAAAGCACCTTTGTCAGCCTTGCTAGCGACATTTGACTTCGAGGCATTCGCAGCGAACAAGGTAGCGCTGCAATTCCGATTGTTGCCTGTACGTGGGCCGCCTGAGGGCGCTTCCGCGATTTTAGAATCAGTCAAGAAGACTGTATTGAGAGTCTGATACTCCTGATTGCGCTAAGCGCTCGGCATCCGAATGCCGGGCTTATTCGAACTTCCGCTAGCGGAAGTCGTATCCACTGCATCAGGAGTTTTTTATGTCCAGATTTTCCAATTACTTAATCGCATTCACATTAGCCATATCCTACGCGGCCCTTCATCGGGCCGATGCGGCCTCGCTTTCCAAAGAGCAAGCGATCGCCCTGGCATTGTCGCAAAACAAGTCGCTTGAAGCGGCTCGTATGACCATCGAACAGGCGGAGGCCGACTGGGAGCACGAAGGCGCCTGGGACGATCCGGAGTTGTTGATCGATTATGGAAACGATTGGCTATTCAAGGATGAGGGCGAAACGTCGTTTGGGATCGGATTCCGGCAGCGTTTTCCAGTGACCAAGCGCATAAGCTTGGTCAAGGACATTGCGGAGGTGGAAATCGATTTGGCTCGCAGCGAAGTTCGAAACGCCGAGCGTCTCTTGATTCGCGAAGTGGAACGGGCGTTGAGCGATTGGGCTCACCTCGAAGCCCAGCTGGACTTACGGGAAGAGCTACTGGATTTGAATGCTTCGTTTGCCGCATTTGTGGAGTCGCGAATCGAGCGAGCGGAAGCGTCCCCTCTAGATGCCAACCGCGTCAAGATTGAGCGATTGGCGATCGAACAGGAAATGGAGCAACTGGAGAATCGCCGCGAGATCAAGCTTTCGGAAGCCCGCCGTCTCTTGGGGGTCGAGGTGGGGCAGCCATTGGAAATCGAATACAAGCTAGAAGGCCTTGGGCGATCGCCAAGTCTGCCGATCTTCGACGAAGAGAGCCTATCGAATCATCCTCAGTATCGCATGAGCCGGATTCTGGTTGAGATTGCGGAAATGGATACCGAGCTCGCGCATGCCGGCCGTTGGAAGGATATCACCGTGGACGTCGGCTTTGAAAGCGAGCGTTCGATGGACGCGCCGCTCGGTATCGAAAGCGACCGAGCCTTTGGCGTTAGCGTGCAGATTCCGCTGCCTTTACGCCATCGGCATGAGCCCATCGAACGCGAACGTTTGTCCAGACTGGTTCAGCGCCGTACTGAGTCCGAGGCGCTTTCGCTCGCCCTCCGTTCGGAGGAGGATGCCCTGCGACGTCAGGCTGAGCGGCTATTCGAACAGGCGAATCGCTACGAGGCGACGATGACCGCGCTCGTGGATCAGGCGAGCGAGGAAATAGAAGCGGCTTACGCGGCCGGGCAGGTGAGCCTGAGCGACGTGTTTCGCGCTCAAGAGCAACGCCTGGAGATTCAGTCCAAGCGTCTCGAACTGATTTACGATTATAGACGAACTCTCGTCGAATGGAGCGCGGTGACGGGTCGAAACCTGGGGGACGTAAGATGAAACGATTACCAATTAGCGGATGCTCCTCGAGGGCCTTGATTTTCTTTCCTATGAAATTTAGAATTATTTCTTCAGCCGTAACCACTGCGCTCGTATGCGCTACGGCATCTGTGTTCGCGCAAAGCGCCAGCGACCTTATTATTCTCGACGACAACGGAGCCCGCAATCTCGGTATCCAGACCGTGGAGGCAGAGGAGCGTCGATTCGAGACGACCGTGTTCGCCATCGGCCGGATTGAAGAGATTCCCGCCCGTCGATCCGTTTTATCGTCCCGCATTGCCGGTCGTGTGATCGAATTGAATGCGTTTGAAGGCGATACGGTGGAAGCGGGTCAGGTCTTGGCTCGAGTGGAAAGTCGCCAGTTAGGCGACCCCCCACCGAGCATCGACTTGAAAGCGCCAATAGGGGGCTTAGTCGTCGAGTCGCATGCGAGCTTGGGTCAACCTGTGGATCCCGAGGTGGAACTGCTGGACATCGCGGACCGAATGAAGATGTGGGCGGTTGCGAAGATCCCCGAGCAGGAGGCGGCTCGTGTGAGCATTGGATCGAAAGCCCGCATTCGAATCCCTGCATTGGGGGAGCAGGCAATTGAAGCGACCTTGGAACGCTTCGGCGTCGATGCGGATCGCCAAGCGGGTACGGTCGAAGGCGTATTCGTCTTGGATAATGCGGACGGCCAATTGCGTCCCGGATTGCGGGCCGAATTTTCGATTGTGTTGAGCGAGCGCTTCGATGTACTCGCGGTACCGATTGAGTCCATACAAGGGGACCCTTCGAACCGAGTCGTGTTCGTCGAAGACTTTGACCTTTCCAACGCCTTCTATCGATCCCCCGTGATCCTTGGGGAGCGAAACGATCGCTATATCGAGATTTTGTCCGGCATTTTCCCGGGCGATGAAGTGGTGACCAGCGGGTCGTACTTGCTTGGATACGCGGGGGGCAATAGCGGTATATCCCTGAAGGAAGCCTTGGATGCCGCCCACGGCCATGAGCACAACGAGGACGGTTCCGAGATCACGCCTGAACAGCGAGCGCAGCAGGCTGCGGATGAACACGGACATGGACACGCTCACGGTCACCAAGGGAGCGCTTCGCGCGGTTGGATCATATACTCGGTTTTTTCGACCCTGCTTTGCATTGGACTGGCTCAAGCGCTCTGGAACAAACGGCGGAAAGTCGAGGGGTAGGATCGATAATGCTGAATGCTCTAATCAGATTCTCCTTGAAGCAACGGCCGCTTGTCGTGGCCGCTTCGCTGCTGGTTCTTTTCTGGGGAACCAAAACGGCGATGGAACTGCCGGTCGAAGTGCTGCCGGATTTGACCAAACCTACGGTCACGCTGCTGACGGAATCGCCGGGATTCGCTCCTGAGGAAGTGGAAATTCTGGTGACCGTTCCCCTTGAAAACGCATTGATGGGTGTTACAGGCGTGACGCGTCTGCGTTCGGTCAATGACATCGGACTCTCGCTGATATTCGTCGAATTCGAGTGGGGCACAGACATCTATCGGGCCCGTCAATTCGTGCAGGAACGTCTGGCGGGAACGGTTGAAGTCTTGCCGGAGGGCGTGACACCGTACATGACTCCCGTGGCTTCGCTCATGGGCAACATCATGTTGGTTGGCCTGGTCGATCCGACGGGCGAAACGGATGCGCGCGAGTTGCGGGCCTTGGCGGATTGGTCCGTGGCCCGTCGTTTCCAGTCCATCCCGGGAATCGCCGAATCGCTTTCGATGGGCGGTGGCGTCAAGCAAGTGCAGATCCAGCCGAATCCCGACAAGATGCTCGCTCTAGGCGTAAGCTTCGAGCAAATACACGACGCGGCAGGGAAGGCGGTCAAGAATACCACGGGCGGATTTCTGACGGATTCGGCCCAAGAGATCATGGTACGAAATCTGGCCATGACGACCGATTTGGACGAAATCGCCGATACGGTGGTCAGCTACGAAAGCGATCGCCCGATTCGCTTGAGCGACGTGGCGGACGTGCAGTGGGACGTCGAACCCATGCGGGGCGATGCGGGTCTCGGCAGCAAGCTGATTCAGGGATCGCATGAGAGCGGCGAAGTCCGTGGCTATCCGGGCGTGATCATTAGCGTTACCAAGTCGCCCGGTTTCGATACCTTAGAGCTGACCGCGGAGGTAGAGGAGGCGATGGCATCCTTGCAGCGTTCCATGCCCGAAGGCGTCGAACTGGTAACCCTGTACCGCCAATCGGACTTCATCGAGCTGTCGATTGGCAACCTGGAGGAAGCCCTGCGCGATGGGGCGATCATGGTGGCCTTGGTGCTGTTTCTCTTTCTCTTCAACGCTCGAATAACCTTTATCACTTTGAGCGCCATCCCCTTGTCGATGGGTATTACGATCATTGTATTCGATCTGTTCGGACTGAGCGTGAATTCGATGACGCTTGGGGGACTGGCAGTGGCCATCGGCATGGTGGTCGACGATGCGATCGTCGATGTGGAAAACGTGTTTCGTCGCTTGCGGGAGAACGCGATGCGAGCTGAGCCGCGACCGGCCCTTGATGTGATCGCTGAGGCATCTGCGGAAGTGCGTTCGTCCATTCTGTACGCGACGACGCTCATCATCTTGGTGTTCCTTCCCTTGCTCGCCTTGACTGGGCTCGAGGGCAGGCTCTTCTCGCCCATCGCTA
>CBFHHM010000032.1:10713-13085 GCA_965655705.1 Candidatus Pelagisphaera sp. | reverse complement strand
ATTGCGACAATGGTGAGCATGGCGGCCTCCTTTGTCGTTTCGCTGACGATCGTTCCCGTGTTGAGTTCCTACCTGCTGAATCCGAAGCCCGGCAAGCGCCATACGGACGGTTGGTTCGTTCGCTCGCTCAAATGGGTGTTCCAAAAGACGTGGCTCAACTTGTCGCTCTCGCAGCCATTCATTGTTCTGCTAGTGACCGGCGGACTGCTCTACTACGCCTACCTATCCTTCATGGCGATGGGGGCGAACTTTCTGCCGCCGTTTCGCGAGCCGACCGTTTTGGTCGCCACGACAACCGCTCCGGGGACGTCTCTGAAGCAGACCATGGAAATCGCGGGAGTCGCCCAGGATAGGCTCCTGCAGATACCCGAGGTGGAGACGGTGGGCTATCGCGTGGGACGCGCGGAGCGAGGCGATCACGTCGTACCGGTCTCTACGGTGGAGTTCGACGTGGAGTTTGAAGAGGAAGGCGCTCGCGAGCGCGCGGTAGTTGTCGATGAGATACGGGAGACGATGCGCGGTATTCCAGGCACCTTCAGCGCTATGAGCGGTCCTTTGGCGGATCGAGTGGGGCATATGTTAAGCGGCGTATCCGCTAAAGTGGCCATCAAGATATTCGGGCCGGAACTAGACCAATTGCGATCGCTCGGCGTGCAGATAGCGGAAATCGCTCGATCCATTCCTGGCCTAGAGGAAGCTCGTATCGAACAGCAGGCTCCCATACCGCAATTGCGTATCGAAGTGGATCGCAAGCGGGCCTTGGCCTATGGCGTTACTCCGGGCGACCTGAACGATCAGTTGGCGGCGCTCATGGGAGGCGAGGCGGTTGCGGAAATCTACGAGGGACAGCGAGTATACGATTTGGTCGTACGCTTGCCGCGGGCGTGGCGCGAGTCGCCGGATCGAATCGGCAAGCTCTACATCGATACGCAAAGCGGTCAGCGGATCCCTCTCAGCTATGTGGCCGATATTCGTCAGGCGACCGGCCCGAATACGATCTTGCGCGAGAACACGGTTCGCCGTTTCGTGGTGTCGATCAATCCGACAATCGACGATCTCAACGCGGCGGTTGAACGCTTGCAGGCCGAAGTGGCCGAACAAGTGACTTTGCCTACTGGATACACGATCTCATTCGAAGGGGAGTATCAAGCCCAGCAGGAAGCCCGCAGAGTGATTCTGATCACTTCGTGCATCGTATTGCTGGTGATTGTCTTTCTGCTCTATGGATATTTCAAGGGCATCGGTTTCGTCCTGCTCGTTCTGACGATCTTGCCGATCTCGCTCATAGGAAGCGTGCTCTACACCCGTTTCACTCTGAACAATGTGAGCATTGCCACATTGGTAGGCTTCATCGCGGTGGCCGGTATCGCGGCCCGCAATAATATCATGCTGATCTCGCATTATTTGCACCTTATGCGTCATGAAGGGGAGCGGTTTACGCGGCGCATGATCGAGCGCGGCACGCTTGAGCGATTGGTTCCTGTCTTGATGACCGCGATTTCGGCAGGCCTGGCCCTGGTGCCGCTAGTTCTTGCTGCGGACGAGCCCGGCAAGGAGATCCTAAACCCGGTAGCCGTCGTCATCGTGGGCGGATTGATCAGCTCTACCGCGCTCGGACTGGGCGTTACGCCCGCCCTGTTTTATCTTTTCGGCCGCAAGCAAGCGGAGAAAGCCATCCGACTGAAAGCGTCTGCTTCGGAGTAAGTCGGGAACCTATAGCCTTAAGAACAGAACTAATATGAATATGAAAACGAACATCGCATCGCTGGCGGCGCTTCTCGGCTGCCTGCTAGGGCCTCTAACTGGGTTCGCTAATGAAGGGGACCACCACGACGATCATCATGGAGAAGAGCACGAGCGCATCGAAGCCCCGAATGGCGGACGCGTGGTGTATTCAGTCGAACCGCACCTGGAGTTTTTCCTGCAGGAAGACCGGACAGTGAGGATCACCTTTCTGGACGACGATGGGAACACGCTGGCCCCAGCGGAGCAATCGATCAGTTTAATCGGTGGCGACCGGGCCAATCCAACTCGGTTGAGCTTTGCGAAGTCGGGCGGCTCGCTCGTGTCGAAGCAGGCGTTACCCGAGGGCAATATGCTGCCGATCATTCTCAATATCAAGGAAGCGCCAGGAGCGGAAACCGTCCGCGAACGCTTTAACCTAGATCTGAGCACCTGCCCGGAATGCGACCTCAAAGAGTACGCGTGCATTTGCGACCACGAGGAAGGGCACCATGACGATCATCATGGCGATGGAGGCCATCACCATCACGACGATCATCGCAAGTAGGTCGAGTTTTCGAACCACCGAGGTTAATGCGGTTCTAGGAACGTTGGCCTTGGCAGGGGGAGAATTGAAGGAGAACTAATTT
>CBFHHM010000032.1:0-10613 GCA_965655705.1 Candidatus Pelagisphaera sp. | reverse complement strand
TGAAATCGAATTCGAAGAAAACGTAGCAGCCGTTTACTGCTATTTCCTCGCCAATATCCAATCGACAAAGATCAGATTCGGGACCCAGCACATCCAGGCGATCGTTTGGTAGGCGGCTTCGAAGGGCACGCCGTTGGCGATCATGGCGGGTAGGGCGAAGCGCAGGGTGACCGCTGCGTAGGTGAGGGCATAGTTGCGGTACATCCAGACTTGGTGCCGGGCGAGATCGCCTTGACGGATGCGGACGAGGGCCATGGCTCCACTCCATAGCCAGAGAATCGCGAGCGCTCCGAATCCCATTTGGGCGGATAAGCCGCCAAAGGTGACCGTAGCCGAGTAGAGCCCTGCCAGACCCGAGGCGAGCACCGCTAGCAGATAGACCCGCCCCAGAATGCGGTGCGTATTCAAAAAACGATTCCGTATATTGGAATTCAAAAGGAACGGCCCCACGAGCAGGGCGAGTCCGCCACCGTAAACGTGCGAAAGGCCAACGATCGGCTTGCCGAGGAAACGCTCGCGGATCTCCTCGGAGCCGATGTCGGGGATGAGCAGGAAGACGAATCCGTACAGGGCCACGAAAGCAGCCAAGATCGTCATGAGGTACCAGAGGATTTTGGTCTTCATGGGACCCTTAGCTTATAAGCGCCGAATTCGGATCTCCTTGAACTGCCAGAGGCTGTCCGGGTCGTGAGCTTGGAGGGCGATGGCGGCCCCTTCGGGGTTTAGGAGACGTCCTTTTCTGTTGGGCTTGCGAATCGGGTTTTCAGGCTCGAGGTAGTCGACGACTTGCTTGCCGTCGAGCCAGATTTGGATGCGTTTTCCTTGTACTCGGATGCGTGTTTCGAACCACTGGGTGTCATCGAGGGGCGGTTCGGTAAGATCGACCACATCGTAGAGACTCCCGGTCTTCTGTTTGACGTTTTTGCTCGTATTCAGGTTCACTTCGTAGCCATTGGCGAGGTGGCCCTTGTCGTCGCGCAAGGCGTAGTCGGTGTGGATGAAGATGCCCGAGTTCGATTCCGTTTGGCCTTTAGCGATCGCGACGAGCTCGAAATCCTTGAAGGAAACCAGTTCCGCGCCATCGCCCACATAGAAGAGGTGTGACCGGAGATCCTTGCTATGAGCGACGAGCAAGCCGTCTTTCACAGCGAACGAGCCTTCGGCCCGATTCGTATGCCATCCGGAAAGGTCTTTGCCATTGAACAGCTCGATCCAATCGTCGGCCGCAACGTGGAGGGTCAGGAGGGAAATCAGGAAGCAAGCGATAGGGAGTAGGCGATTCATTGGATCGTGGATGGGGCTTCAAACTAGAATACAGATTGCGCGAGTCCCGCAAGGGTATTAGGTAAGGGGCAATGACAAAGATCCTACCCCTCTTTCTCGTGTTCCTCGGAGCGTTTTCGATGGTTGCTCGTGGCGTGGAACGTCCGAATTTCCTCATCATCTTCATAGACGATTTGGGCTATGGCGATCTAGGGAGCTTTGGCGGAGCGGATGCCCGGACCCCGAACATCGATAGCCTCGGAGAGGAGGGCATGCGTCTGACCTCCTTTTACGCCCAGTCCGTTTGCGGGCCTTCGCGTGGGGCCTTGATGACCGGACGCTATCCGCACCGAGTGGGAGGCGGATGGACGACGAACGCGGAGGAAGTCTTCGTGAGCGAGATTCTGAAGGAGGCTGGCTATGTGACGGGCTGCGTGGGCAAGTGGGATATGTCGCGTCGCCGCTACCAGGAAGCCTTGGTCCCTAACTCCCAGGGCTTTGACTACTACTATGGAGCGCTGGGGGCGAACGATGGGAATAAGGTGACGCTCTACCGCAATCGCGAGGAGTTGGAGACGACGACTGACATGGCGGGGCTCACGGAGCTCTTCACGGACAAGAGCATCGAGTTTTTGGAGGAGAATCGGGAAGAGCCTTTCTTCCTCTATCTCGCTCACACGATGATGCATGTGGTTATCGATGCGTCGCCGCGTTTTCGCAATCGAACGGGAAACGGACTGTACGCGGATACCTTGGAAGAGCTCGACGCGGAGACGGGGCGATTGCTGCAGGCGCTCGAGGAGCTGGGCCTGAGCGACAATACAGTGGTGCTCTTCACGTCGGACAATGGTCCCTGGTCCAACGACATTAATCGCCAGCATACGAAGAACGCGAAATACGTGAGATGGACCGACGGTCCGGAATTGGCCTGGGGAAGTTCGGGGCCGTTGCGCGGCGCTAAGGGATCGAATTGGGAAGGAGGCGTTCGCGTTCCTGCGTTCGTTCGCTGGCCGGGCAAGGTGCCCGCTGGACTGACCAGCGATGCCATCGTATCCACTTTGGACGTACTGCCAACGTTCTCAGCGATCGCTGGCGCTGCGGATAAGGTGCCCACCGATCGGGGGATCGATGGCTTCGATCAAACTCAGCACTTTCTCGGCGATAGCGTCAATGGAGCTCGGGACCATTTCTTCTATTTCGAAAAGGACGAGCTGCAGGCGGTGAGGCAGGGCAATTGGAAGTTGCGCTTGCCTGGTCTGAAGGAAATCCGAACCTGGACGGAGTTGAGCCAAGGCAGCGGCGAGATCGAACTGTACAATCTCCACGGCGATTTGGCCGAGTCGAAGAATGTGGCCGCGGAGAATCCTGAAATTGTGAAGCGACTGCTAGCGCTCGCGGAAAAAGGGAAGGCCTTGCGGTGATTCGTCGTCTACTTTGTTTAGTTGTGTTTCAGTTCTGCGTTTTCGAAGCGACATTCGCTCAAACGCGAGGACCCGAAAACGGAATTCTGTATATTCATGGTGGGGGCGGTCTCAATATTCGAGAATTCGTAGATCTGGCCCGAGAGGCGTCGGGAAAGAACCAGCCTGAAATCTGCGTGATCACTACGCCACAGGGCAAGCGACGGGCGAGCGACTTCAAGCGGGGTGTTCCGTTCCGTTTGGTAGCGACCCTGGAAGAGCGATTGGGAATCGAAACGGTAACGGAACTTTATACCTTGTCGAAGAAGGATGCCAACAAGCCCGAGTTCTATGGGAAAGTCGACGCGGCCGATGCGGTATTCATGACGGGAGGGAATCAGTGCTTTCTCACCGATGCGTTTTTGGGAACGGAAACGCTTGCCGCCTTGCATCGCGTATTGGAGAGAGGCGGAGTGATCGGGGGTTCATCGGCGGGCGCTCAAGTTCAGTCGTCCTTCATGACTCGAGGGGACTACCAAAGGCGCGTAATCCTCGGAGACCGAAAGCGCCAGGTCGGTTTCGGGTTCGTGCGAAATGCGGCGTTCGACGTACACGTTGAAGAACGTAACCGCGAGAAACACCTTTTCCAAGTCTTTTTGGCCAAGCCAAATCAACTGCAGGATAGAAATTTGAATACACACGCCTTGCTAGGAATCGGGATCGATCAAGGAACGGCGATTACGGTTAGGCAGGATCGATTTAGGGTTTCGGGTCGCGGAAAGGTATACCTGTTCAATCCCGAACTCTGGGGCGAGGATAAGACCGCCTGGTCGTATCAAACGCTGCAAGCGGGCGCGGCGTACAACCTGAAAGAGCGAACACGGATTGGCAGTAAGAGATAATTTGCCTGAGAGGCGGATTGTCCCTTATTCAATTGGGCCAGGTGTCGGCGCTTTTGACGAGTTTCCAGATGGCGCGGGCGGGATCCGTTTTAGCTAGGCGTTCTAGGCTGAGGCCGTGTTTCAAGTGGCTGGGCCCGCCCGCTTTTTGGCCCTTGCCAGGTTTGACGGCGAAACCGAGTTCGGGATGTTCTGTGAGAACGAGGAATCCTTTTTCGGTAAGGGTGAAGCGTTGCAAGGGGGAATCGCTGGGCTTCTTCAGTAAGAGAGAGGCGCCGGGTTCGGCGCTAGCCGCCTCGATGCACAGTTCATATTCAGGGGCGTAGATTTGTCCTTTGGCAGGGGTGTCCATGGCCCACATCTCATCCGCGGATCCGAAGCGCTTAAGCGTATGGGCCATTAGGGGCGCCTTTAGTTGCACGTTCTGGCGGAATCCCGGGACGTCGATGCAATAGAACTCAGGTTCGTCGAGCGGATCGACCAATCGAATCATAACGCTGCTGGGGGCAGCGTGAATCGCCCAGGGAAGTGTTAGGAGGGATAGAAGACAGAAAGGCAGAGGCTTCATTCCGAGAGTGTGCGATGTTCGCTCACCTAGAACAACGTCAAAATTAATGAGCGATAGAGCGGTCGCGTAACTCTTCGAAATTAGCTTCCAAGAAGTGAGGATAAGTAGACCCTAACTTCCTTACGGAGAGGGTCTTGCCAATCTGTCTAGCGCCTCTGAAGAGCAGAGGCTTCCTTCGCGAGGACTTTTTCCAATCCTTGAGATCTCTTTCGATTGATCGATACATTTTGTGTCTCCCCTGCCTATGGATTGATTTTAATCAATCCGCAAAAACAACAAAATGAATAATAAATAAGGCATATAGATCAGATTTTGCCTTTAAATCAGTCCATATGACTGGGTCGAATCGAATTAATTATTGGGGAATCGCCGAATACGCAAGGGAAGGGTGATGTCGGATACGCGGTCGACATAGTCGCTGGCGTCGCGGTTGCTTTCGAGCCAAGGCGCTTCGGAGCGAGGCAGCCATTTTTTCATTTCGGTTTTGATTGATTCATATGCCGGATCGGTGGCCAGGTTCGTCCACTCGTTCGGGTCGGAGTGTATGTCGTATAGTTCTTCGGATCCGTCGGCATAGCGCAGATAGCGAAAGCGATCTTCGGATACGGCATGCGTACCCACCTTTTGAGAAGAGAGCGCTGGTCGGCCGGATTTCTGGGAGGGGTTCTTGAGTATAGGGGTTAAGCTAATCCCCTCGATGTGTTCAGGCGTTTCCAATCCGGATAGGTCGGTTAGCGTGGGATAGATGTCCATGAGAGACACTGCAGTGTCTGAACGCGATCCGGGAGTCGTTACACCAGGCGCGACTACGATGAGGGGAACACGTGTCGATTCGCGCCACAGCGTACTCTTTCCGATGAGGTTTTTCTCGCCGATATGGAAGCCGTGGTCGGTCCATAATACGACAATCGTAGCGTCTGCGCGGCCGCTGTCGTCCAGCGCGTCCAGAACGTGGCCCACCATCGCGTCGGCGAAACTCACGCTTGCGAGGTAAGCTTGCGTGACTTGCTTCAGTCGCTCCTCACCTGGCTCTTCTTGCGTCCAATAGAACCGGTTGACCGTTCCGACTTTGGAGGGTTTTTCGTATCCATTGAGAACCGAATCGGGAAGATCGTCCAAATCGTTTTCATTCCTTTCGGGTAGTTGGATGTTTTCCAGTGGATGCATCTCGAAGTATTTCCTGGGAAGGAACCAGGGAAGGTGAGGTCGGTAGATGCCAACGGCATCGAAGCGAGGTTCGTCACCTGAAGAACGAATTTGTTCAGCGGACCAGAAAGCGACCTGCCCATCGCCCATGGCGAAGTCCGTGGACGCAACCGGAGACCAATCGAATCGCCTGGGATGCGTGCCTCGAGCGGGAACTTCGTGAGGCATTACCTCGTCTTGAACCTGCCGATCGAGCGAGGGAAAAAATGAGTTCCAAGCTAGTTTGTCATTGTAGCCAAAATATGCCCACAGATTCCAAGTACTCGCGTGAAAGAGCTTGCCCGCTCCTGTCGTTCGATAGCCAGACTTCTTGAAATACCGCGGCAAGGTGCCCAAATTCTGGAGTTTTTCAATTTTTCTCCAGTCGACGGAGTTGCTGTAAAGCCCAGTCGTTGAGGGACGAAGGCCAGTCATTAGCGCGGTTCTGGATGCGTTGCAGGTCATCCCTGGCGAATGGGCATTGGTAAAGGTCATGCCGCGAGCGGCGAGTCTATCGATATTTGGAGTCTTTGTCTGGGGATGTCCGCCGAGCGGTCCGATCCAGTCATTGAGATCGTCGATGGCGATAAAGAGAATGTTGGGGCGGTCGCTTGCGAATAAGGAAGACGAAAGGATGGCGACGACGATACAGAGTGCGGTGGTTGGTTTCATGATGGCTATTCCCAGACGAGGCCTTCGTTGATCCAGGTTTCGAGGAGAGTGACTTCTTGAGGGGAAAGGGCTGGGTGGTCGTCGCGCTTGGAAAGCGGCGGCATCTCGAAATCTTCGATTCGGTCGGAGACCATCAAAATGGGATCGCTGTCGGCGCCGTGTTTCAACAGGAGTCTTACCGTTTCGTTTGATTCCGGTCGACTTGCAGCGGCCAATAAGGGCGTGCGATTCAGATTCGTGGTGTGATTGGGATCTGCTCCATGCTCTAAGAGGACTTCCACCAGCTTAGGCGTGTGGATGGCATAAATGAGCGGCGTGGCGTCGCTGTCGTTTGTCGCATCGACGAGGGCGCCGGCGCTCAATAGCAGTTCCGCTAATCGGCTATCGCCGTTGAGCGCGGCCCAATGCAGGGCGGTGTTGCCCTTGTTGTCGCCTTCGTCGACCGATGCGTTTTCGGATAGAAGAGATCTGACCGCCGCTCGGTCGCCGATTCGGGCGGCTTCAGGGAGCGATGCGGTGTGAACGAGCGTTTGCAGGAAGCAAGCGATCGCGAACGCAATGGGGTAGAATTGTCTTAGTGGGCTCATCGAGGTAGAGGAGAGATGGCGAAGCAATGATGACGGAGCTATGCGGAGATGGCGAAGCAATGTTGACGGAACTATGCGGAGGTGGCGAAGCAATGGATAAGAAGCGTTGGTGAAGTTCGGGCTGCGGTGGTCGCAGGAATTTGATTTCGCCCAACGCTTATTTATTAGGGCACTTGGAGGTTTTAGCTTAGGACCTTAGGGGGCGCCGATTGCCGTGAAGAGTCGATTCAAAGGGGTGAGCTAGAGGTTGAATTGGGGCATTCCTTGACTGTAAGCGATCGGTCGCTGGCGGCAAGGTCGAATGAGGCGCCTCGGCGTTGATGGGCGGGAGGGCGAATGCGATCGCTAGGGTTGCAGTACCCGTAGCGAAAAGAAGCCTGGGGAGAGGTAAGCGAAGCATAAGTATGGAACGAGAAGGGTACTAGGCATACCTCTCATCGACGCTTTTAGGCAACGGCAAACAGCTACCGTTCCTATCTCCGAGCGCGTTTACACGATCGGCATATGGCGCGGCGTGATAACGATCTCAGGCACGGTGGCGCGAGCGGGCAGCTTGGCCACGGCAATCGCCATGTCGGCCACGTCTTCGGGAAGGATCATTCGAGCCCGTTGCTCCGGTGGCGGCGGCACAGGACGCTTGTCGACGAGTGGCGTATCCGTTTCTCCAGGATAGATATTAGTGACGGAAATGCCTTCTTCGAGAACTTCCAAATTGGCGAGCTTGCCGAGGGCGGCTTGGGCGAATTTCGAAGCGGAGTAGGAGACGCCGCTCAGTTTCATGGCATTCATTCCTGCTACTGACACGATGTTGAGCACGAGACCGGATTTGCGTTTGCGCATGCCAGGGAGAACGGCGCGCAGGGCATTGAAGGCCCCATTGGCATTGATATTCATGACCTGATCGAAGGCGTCTGGATCATGGTTTTCGAACAGGCGTTCCGCCACGTTGATTCCGGCGCTGTAAACGAGGATGTCTATAGGACCGGCATTCGTTTCCGTATAGTCGATGAGAGCGGCGACTTGGGAACGGTCCGCTGCATCCGCGGGGTAGACCTGCAGGCGGTCGCCTACGTCGGACGCGGCTTTGGCGGCATCGAGCGTGTCGGCTCTGCGGCCGGAGAGTACGACTTTGGCGCCCTCGCGGGCGAATCCTTCGCCGACGCCCAGGCCGATCCCGCTTCCCCCGCCGATGACGAGGACGACTTTGTTTTCAAGATTTCGCATAGGAGGTAACGGAGGTATTTGAACGGATACCGCTCGCCTCCGCAAGCGCCATTGCGATTCGAGGGCAACCTGGTGGAGCGGGACACTGCCGCCCTACCTTTAGGGGGTAGGCGACGTTAGAGTTTCGGCAGCAGAACGGGGACGTCCCTTTTATAGGCTTCGTAGTCTTCCTGTCCGCCCCACTTTTTGTCGGCGCGTTTTTCGAGAAGAGGAATGCCACTGATGCGGGTGAGCAGGAGCAGGACGAAGAAGGGGGAGCTGAGCGTTAGCCATTGCCAGCCTTGCAAGGTGGGCAAAGCGATAATGGCGACCCCGATCCATAGGACGATTTCTCCGAAGTAGTTTGGATGGCGAGAGCGGGCCCAGAGCCCTGTTCCGATGAATCGCCCCTTGTTCTTCGGATTCGCCACGAACTGACTCTTTTGGCGATCGGCAACCGCTTCGATTCCGAAACCGGCGAGCCAGATTGCGAGGCCAACGACAGCGTATGCGTCGAACGCGACCCGCTTTTCGGAGACGATTGCGGCCAGAGCTGCCGCCAAGGTAAAGACGATCCAGAGACCTTGCAGCGTCCAGGCTCCCAGGAAGCGGGGTAACGAAGGTTTCAGCTTGTCGAAGCGGCCGTCTTTACCGGCCTTGTGTATGCGCTGAAACAGGAAACTGCCGAGACGAATTGCCCAAATGGATACAAGCGCGATGAGGAGAGTGGACCGGGAGTCGATGGGAGGAGCGAGGTAGGCGGTGGTATAGATTGTTGCGAGGTACCCCACGCTACCCATCAGATCGAAGTACTTTTCGGTTTGCTTGAGATACGCGGGCGCGAAGGCAAGCCATTGCAAGGCGAAGGCGATGAGGACGCCGACTGCGAACGGGTGGAAATAACCGTTAGAGTAGAGCGTGCCATCGCTCCCGGCGAACGCGAAACCTAGACCGAGGAGGAGGACGAAGAAAATCCCGATGAGAGCATTGCGGTTTGGGCGATTCATACAGAGGCAGGTATCTTGGCAGGATTGCGGTCGGGGGCTTCCGTGTCGAATCGCTTTTCAATGCAGGCGCGACGATAGTCGAAAATCGTTTCCAAACGCGGTTTCACGAATAGGCAATGGATTAAGGTTCCAAGAGGCTCGAAAGGCATTTGGTATTGGACGAGGTCGTTCATTAGGACGCCGTTTCCGATCGATTCGAACCTGTGGGTGTGTCGCCACAGTCGATAGGGTCCGTGGCGTTGCTCGTCGACGAAGTATCGATAGGGATCGCAGTGGGTGATTTCCGTGATCCAGCGATGTCGTACGCCTGGCACGATGCGAATCCGGTACTCGATGATTTGACCTTTTCGCATTGGAGGGTCGGCCCCCTTGACGATTTCGAATTCGAGAGAGCGCGGCGTCATGGGGTCCAGGTTGCGTGGATCGCTGAAAAAGGGCCAAACTTGGTCGATGGACTTGGGGATGAATTGGGTTCGTTGCTTGGACCCCGCGATTTAGCCCGAATCTAATGAGAGATTTCCCTTTGGTTGATTGTGCTTAGTTATTGAGGTGGATTGTTCCTGGTGGAGAGAGCCCGTAGGGCGATCGGAACCAGGAACAAGGTTCAATTGTTTTTTGGCAAACTCGCTTGGAGTTAGCAAGCCCAAGGATCTGTGTGGGCGCTGGTGGTTGTAGTAATCCCGCCAATCGGAGAAGATCACCCGCGACTCGCTCAGGGTGTAGATCAGCTCTCGATCAAGACACTCTGTCCTGAAGCGGCCATTGAAGCTCTCAGCATATCCGTTCTGCCAGGGGCAGCCGGGATCTATGTAGAGGGTTTTGATGTTATTCTCCCTTAGCCATTGCTGGATGATCTTGGCAATGAACTCAGGCCCATTGTCCGAGCGGATGTATTCAGGAGGCCCATGCTCCTCGATAGCTTCCTGCAGGACGGCCAGCACATCAGCTGCTTTGATTGCTCGATCCGCGTGGATGCAGTGACATTCACGTGTAAACTCATCGATCAGGTTGAACGCGCGTAAACGTCCTCCGCGTTGCGTGTAGTCCGATACAAAGTCCCAAGCCCAGACATGGTTGCGGTGTGTTGCCTTCTGCGGAAGGCCCGTGGAAAGCCCCTGACGACGCCTGCGAGGCGGTCTGGGAGGGATTTGCAATCCTTCCTCCCTGCGAACCCGCTGGACATGCTTCTTGTTCACCTTGTATCCCAATGAACGCAGCTTGGCTGCAATCTTCTTGTAACCCAGAGTGGGATGTTCTCGTGACATGCGAATGATCTCAGCTTCAAGTAGCTGCTTCTTTTTGGGAACTGGTTTTGGTTGATAGCGTAAGGTAGACCGGTTGATGCCCAGCCATCGACATACAGCACGCCTGGAGCAGGACAAAGCCCGTTGAACCTTGGCGGCCATGCTGCGCTGCCGGTCTGGGCTTAGAGGTTTTTTTCAAGCGCTATTTCAAGAGCTTTCGTTTTGAGCAGTTGTTCGGCCAACAGCTTTTTCAGTTCGCCGTTCTCCTTTTCAAGGTCACGCAAGCGCTGGGCCTCCTTCAGGTCCATGCCCTCGTATTTGCGCTTCCAGCGGTAGAAGGTCTGCTGACTGATGTTGTGTTTCAGGCAGACCTCATCGTTACGTAGGCCGCTATCGGCTTCTCGGAGGATACGGATGATTTGTTCTACGGTATGACGTTTCTTTTTCATGGATGATTTTCCTTTCATATCAGGAAAACATCTCAAAAGAAATGGGCTAGTTTATCGGGTCCCGGCCATTTGCAAATCGAGTTCGATATCCAAGCATTCTTGATACACTGCTTCTGCGAAGCCACAGCCCTTCTCT
>CBFHHM010000031.1:0-26113 GCA_965655705.1 Candidatus Pelagisphaera sp. | reverse complement strand
TGAACGTGGCAGCGATCGGGCGCGACAGCATTGGGAGGAAGGAGCCTTCCGACATTTGCAATCCGGATCTCAGCTCTGTTTCCATAATGCCCGCAAGCACGTAGCCAATGACGAAAGGACCGAGGGGAAACTTGGCCCGATCGAGGAAGAAGCCGAGAACGCCGAAGCCGATGACGACCCAGACATCGAACATGCGATTCGTGGGTCCGTAAGCTCCAATGAGGCAAAAGGCGAAGACTATGGGGATGAGGTAGGAGCGGTTGATGTTAACGACCTTGGAAAGAAAACGGGCCGAAAAGACCATGATGAGGAACATGAGCGCGTTTGCCACCAGGTAGCCGGTCATGAGGGACCAGACGAGATCGCCGTTCGTCTGAAAGAGCAAAGGTCCGGGCTGGATTTGATGCATGATCATGGCCCCGAGCAGGATGGCGTCGACGGGCGCCCCGGGAATGCCGATCGTAATGAGAGGAATCAAGGCCCCGCCGGCGTTTGCGTTATTAGCCGACTCGGCGGCAACGATTCCTTCATCGTGTCCCGTGCCGAATTTTTCCGGCGTCTTGCTGAAGGTCTTGGCGATGCCGTAGGAAACCATGGAGGAGATAGAAGCGCCGATTCCGGGCAAAATGCCGACCCAAGTGCCAATGCAGGAGGAGCGCAGGATATTGACGAAATGCTGTTTCCATTCCCCGAACTTGGGGAAAATACGTTCACCCTTGGCCATGGCGATGCCTACGCCCTTCTTGTTGATTTGCAGGGCATCCTTGATGATTTGGCTCATCACGAAAATGCCCAGCAATACGGGCAGCAGGTTGAAGCCATCATCCATGGATTCGAAGCCGAAGGTCAGGCGCAGTTGGCCATCGGATTCATTGAGTCCGGGCATGGCAGCGAGCAAGCCCAGCATCGCTGCCATCAGGCCCTTGAGCATGGAGCCCTGGCTGATGGAGGCGATCAGTACGACCGCCATGAGGGACATGGTGAAATATTCCCAAGGTCCGAAGGTATGGGCGAACTCCGAGAGGGGCGGCGCGAGGGCGAGCAGAAAAATACCCGAAACGATTCCTCCGAAAAGAGACGCGCCAATTCCTAGGCTCAGGGCTTTGCCAGGCTGCCCTTTCTGGGCCATGGGATACCCGTCGAAGGTCGTCATCATGGCAGAGGGCGTTCCTGGCATTTTGAGGAGCGTGGCGCTGATCAAGCCGCCGGAAACGGAGCCGACATGCATTCCCATGAGGAGCAGTACGGCGTGCGTACTATCCATTGAAAAAGTAAGCGGGACCGTTAGGGCCATGAGCATGCCGCCGCCGAGTCCTGGGATGGCGCCGACGAAGATGCCGCTGGCTACGCCGATGAATATCCAGAGGAGGGGGTAGGGGGAGAGGGCGTATTGAAAGGCGTCGAATATTTCCATGTTCGTAGCCGCGCCTACTGAGGCAGGTCCATATAGAAGATTTCAGTAAAGAGGTACTGTCCGCCAAAGCCGAACAGTGCGGCGATGATGGCGCTGGCCCAGAGCACGCGCTTATCGAATTTAGACAGGAAGGCGCTGAGAATGAAAATAAACGCCAGCGTGGCGAAACGGAAGCTGAGCCACTGGAATTGCATCGATAGCGTATAGATCGCGGAGGTGGCGACGACGGCGATCGCGAGAAGTGGTTCCTCTCGATACGAGCGCTCCTTTTTGACGGGACGCTGTCCTCTCAGGGCGAATACAGCCCGGATACCAATTCCGAGGGCGAGCGCGGCGATGATGTAGGCCGCGTATTTGGGAAAGGCCGCGGATCCGATTGGGTCGAAAAAAGGGGGCGGAATTTCCTGGGCAGCCCAGAGAACGGCGGCAGCCAGCAGGATAAGTACGCCGCTGAGAGACAAATCGAGCTTAGGAGTGCGGGAGGGTGCAGCCATGCGCGTTCGGGTTAGCGTCCTCTGGCCTTGGCGACCAGGGGGGTGACGCGTTCGAGCATATCGTCGAGGAAGGGTTGCAATTCCGCGGCATCGCCGAAGGTACTGTGAATCCCGAGATTCTTGAATTCCGCTTCTACATCGGGCAGTTTCATCGCTTCGCGCAACGCGTTTTCGATGATCGCGATGCGATCGGGGGGCGTGCCCTTGGGAGCTAGCCAAATGCGGGTGTCGCGCATAACGAGGTCGACTCCGATTTCGCGCGCGGTGGGGACATCGGGCATCAAGGGAGAACGCTCCGGGGATAGCAGAACGAGGGGTTTAATGCCTGTATCCTTGTATTGAATGAACGCTAGCAAGGAGAACATGGCCATGTCGGTGTGACTGCCCATAATGGAGCTCAAGCGCTTGGCGCCGCCGCCAATTTGGATGAACTTGAAGTCGATTCCGGCGGACTCGGCGAACATGAGAGGTATCAGATGGACGGGCAGACCGATATTGGTCGCGACCTGGACGGACTTCGGATTCGATTTGGATGCGTCGATCAATTGCTGAATCGATTGGTACTTGGAGTCGCTCTGCACGCCGAATCCCAGGTCGGAGTAGCCGGTGCGACCGATGATCTCGAATGCGGTGTGATCGTAGCGAGCAATGCCCATTGCCTTGGAGGTCACGATCCCAGGGGTCCAAAGCCCAATTGTGTATCCGTCGGGTGGCGACTCCTTGATTTTTCGCGTGCCAATGGTTCCTCCGGCTCCCGGAAGATTGACCACCACGGTTTTGACGGGTAGGAGATCGTGTTCTTGGAGGGCTCTTTGGAAGATGCGAGCCATCGTGTCCACTTCGCCGCCCGCGTTTGTGGGAACGATGATCTTGATCGGCTTTTCAGGAAATTCGCCTCTAACGCCAAGGTGAAGCGCTCCGAGGCAGCCAAGGCATGCCATCGCGCGGACGAGAGCGTTTATGCTTCTTGAAAGACGCTGGGGATGGATTAGGGGCATGGCTTGTTTCACGTTGTCGGGCAGCTTGAAAGGGTACCGATCATCGAAGACCGAAAGTCTGGGTCAATGATTTATGGCGCTCCTTGCTGGAGGGAGGAGGTTACATGTAGCGCCGCTCTCGGGCGATGCGGGCCCAATCCGATGAAGCCAGGCGTTTTGGGCGCGGTTCGAGGAAAATGCGGTCGAAGGAAAAATCGAAGCGTTTTCGAGTTCACATTTCCCATCGAGCCGCGAGACTCGCGGGATGGATACGAACGCGAGCCCATTGGATTTTACTGGGAAAACGGCCTTGGTAACGGGCTCGACGCGAGGAATTGGAAGGGCGATCGCCGACTTGCTCGCGGATCTGGGAGCGAAGGTGATCTACACGGGAACCAAGCGTTTCTCCGATGTGGCATCGGGCGAAAAGAAGGAATATTGGCAGTTCGATGCGTCGAGCAAAGAAAGCGTAGCGGATTTCCAGGGGCGCATGCTCGATCTGCAAAAGCTGGATATTCTCGTAAACAATGCGGGCGTGAATCAGGTCGACTCGGTCGATGGCCTCGAGGACGAGGATTGGGATCGCGTGGTCGAGGTAAATCTAACGACCCCTGTAAAGTTGATGCGAGCGGCGACCAAAGTGATGAAGAATGGGCGCGTTTCTGGCCGTATTCTCAACGTTAGTTCTCTCTTTGGCGTGATCGGTCGCCCCAACCGGCACTGCTACACGGCTACCAAATCGGGTCTGTCGGGCGTCACGCGATCTGCGGGACTCGAATTGGCCCGTGAAAACATCCTGGTAAACGCGATTGCCCCGGGCTTCATTTTGACGGATATGACGAAGTCGATGTTGAGCGAAGAACGTCGAAGAAGCCTCTCTGAAATCGTGCCGCAAGGGCGAATGGGTACGGAAGAGGAAATCGCTCGATTCGCCGTATTCATGGTGTCGGATTGGAATACGTATCTTGTCGGGCAAACAATCGCGGTCGATGGCGGCATCACTGTGAGTCCCGGCTTCGGTTGATGAATCGGCTGACTCCCGAGCTCAAGGAATTCATAGAACGCCACGCCGATTCCGACCCTTCGGAGATCGCGCTGCTGGCTAAGCGCTATCCGAATTGGCCTATGGTTTGGGTTGCCCAACAGATCAAGGGGCGTCAGCGGATTCGAATCAAGCTGCCGAGTTGGCATGCCCGAAGCGATATCGTGTATCCGGCGGGATTGTCCTTGGAGCAATGCACCTCCGAACAAGTGGCCTCCTACAGAGCGGGGTTGTTGCAAGGCGAGACGATTGCGGATCTTACGGGTGGCTTTGGCGTGGATGCGATGGCCTTCGCAGAGCGTTTTAAATGGGTCTATCACATCGAGCGCGATGCGGAACTCTCGGAGATTGCTGCGGCCAATGCTCGGGCATTGGGCAAGGAGGCGGGGGTGACGATGATTGCGGGGGACGGGATGGAGTGGCTAGCGGCGCGCTCCGGCGCGCTCGATGCGATTTTCGTGGACCCTGCCCGAAGGGATCGCCGGGCCTTGAAGGTCTCTGCTTTGGAGGAGTGCGAGCCGAACTTGATCGAAGTTTGGTCGGATCTGCTGGCGAAAGCGCCCTTGGTGGCTGCCAAGGTATCGCCTGGATACGATGTGGATGCGTTGGTCGACGCGCTGGGCTGTATCCGAGAAATCCATGCGATTTCAATTGGGGATGAATGCAAGGAGCTCTTCTGCGTTGCCGAATCGAATTGGGGCGAAGAGCCCAGAATCGTTTGCGCCAGTCAAGAGGCGAACGGCTCTTGGAATCGGTTCGCTTTTCGTCGTTCGGACGAGAAGCATGCGGAGGGGCGGTTCGAGGAGTATTCGAGATACTTATACGAGCCGAACGCCTCGGTTCGAAAAGCGGGGGCATACAAGTGTTTCGGACGCGAATGGGACTTGCCGCTCTTGCATCCCCGGACTCGTTTCTATACCTCGAAGCGACTTATCGAGGGCTTTCCCGGAAGAATATTCGAGGTAGTGGATTCGGGCGAATTAAGAGCATCTGGAGCGGCTAGGCTCTTCCCCGATCGTCAGGCGAACGCGCTTGCCCGGAATGCGGGAATGGACACCGCAGCCCTCAAGAAGAAACTCAAGCTGGCGGATGGGGGCGAGTGGTTTGCGATTGGGACGACCGATCGATCGGAGAAGCGCCATTTGCTGAAGTGCCGCCGCATCGTTCGCTAGCGCGAGATTGGCGGTTCGCTGGCGCAATTGGGTTGCTGTTTGGCGCGCTTTCCCTTCGTGTGCGTTGTGGAAGAAGAGTTCGAAGCAGCCTTAAAAGAGATGGAAGCGTTGATCGAACGCTCGCGATCGGCGATCTTGGCCTCGGCCAGTTCCAAAGGCGAACCGCTAGCGAGTTACGCGCCGGTTTATGTCGATTCATCCCGCCGTTTCTATGTCTACATCAGTTCGATGGCCTTGCACACGGTGCGGATTCGTCGATCGAAGAAGGCGAGCGCGATGTTGATCGAGGACGAATCGATCGCGGAGAATCTCTTCGCCCGCAAGCGATTGACCGTGGATTGCGATGCCAAGTTGTTGGAACGCCATAGTCTGGCTTGGCGGGATGCGATTACTCGGATGGAACAGCGCCACGGAGAGACGATGTCTTATTTGAAGGACTTGGCCGACTTCGATTTGTTTTGCCTGACGCCGAGCGAAGGTCGATTGGTTCTGGGTTTCGGAAAAGCCTATCGAGTATTCGGCGAGAGCTTGGGAGAAATTGGATACGTCGGAGGGGGCGGCCACAAGAGCGCGTAAAGGCTCTAGTTCGGAAATGATATGAATCTAAGAAAAATAACGGGCTATGCGCTGCTTGCTATCTCGCTTCTCGCGTGGGCGGCGTTGCCGCTATTGCCGTTCCTCTCGATGGAAGCGACCATGAAAGCGGCATTGGCGGGTGGAATCTTCATCTTCGCAGAGATCACTTGGTGGTTAGCGGTCGCCCTGCTCGGCAAGGAAATCGTCCAGTGGTTTCGACTGCAGTGGAGTCGATTCAAGGGGCTCTTCAGGAAGCCCGCCGCTCGGGCTATTCCGGTCGAGGAGCGCGAAGGGGACTAGCCAATACGGTCCCGGACGCTGGACTGGTTGATCTAGGCCTGTTTTGGGAGGGCGTTGCTTCGCTTGGCATATAGCTGAGGGCGAACGCTGGAACGCGCTTGATCGCATCCTTCGCGTCATCAAGGTTCGACGGAACGAGGCATCGGAGGAGTCCCCTAGTCGGGTCAGTCATTCGCCTGGGAGGCTGAACCCTATTTATTACAGCACGCTCGTCGAGCGCTCAACGCATCAGTCTATTGAGGGCGCTTATGACGCCTCTGATAGAGGCCAGGGCGATATTTGTGTCAATGCCGGCTCCGTAGCATTTGCTGCCGCTTCTAGTATCTTTTAATTGGATATAGGAAACAGCCTTCGAATCGGCTCCGCGACCTAGCGAGTGCTCGCTGTAGGAGAGCAGCTCGAAGTTGTTGATGTCGATTTCATCGAGGGCGTTGAAGAAGGCGGCGATGGGGCCATTGCCGGTTCCTCGCAGATTCTTGCTTTGGCCATCGTGGGTGACGACCGCCCACACTTCCACGGCGTGTTCGTCGATTCGCTCGCTGCGGAATTCAATCAATCCAAGGGGCGAATCGATGTCGATGTATTCGCTTTGGAAGCACTGGATGACTCCTTCGGGCGTGATTTCGGAACCTGTCTCGTCGGCGACGCGATTGACGGCCCGGCCCAGTTCTTTGTGCATCTCCTTGGGCAGTTGGTAGCCGTATTCCTTATCCATGATATAGGCGACTCCGCCTTTGCCGGACTGGGAGTTGATTCGTATGATGGCCCGGTAATTGCGGCCCATATCCTTGGGGTCGATCGGCAGGTAGGGGACCGCCCAAAGGGCATCCTCGGCTTCCGGTTGCTCGGCGAAGCCTTTTTTGATCGCATCCTGGTGGGATCCGGAGAAGGCGGTGAAAACGAGGTCGCCCGAGTAAGGCGTGCGTGGGTGCACATCCATTCGAGTGGTGCGTTCGTACATGTCTCGGATGCCGTTCAGGTCGGAGAAGTCGAGTTGCGGGTCGACGCCTTGAGTATACATATTCAAGGCAACGGTGACGATATCCAAATTACCGGTACGCTCGCCGTTTCCGAAAAGCGTCCCCTCGACTCGATCCGCTCCTGCCATCAAGCCCAGTTCGGTTGCCGCGACTCCAGTGCCGCGATCATTGTGCGTATGCAAGCTGATGATGGAACTGTCTCGGCGCGTGAGATTGCGACAGAACCACTCGATTTGGTCGGCGTGGACATTAGGCGTGAACAGCTCCACCGTAGCGGGCAGATTCAGAATGATCTTCTTTTCTGGCGTCGGTTGCCAGACGTCGGATACCGCTTCGCAGCACTCCAAAGAGAATTCGAGTTCGGTATCGCTGAAGCTTTCGGGAGAATACTCGAGGCGAACATGGGTATCGGGAACGCTGGGAACGAGCTCTCTCACCAATCTGGCGCCTTCTACGGCGATTCGCTTGATGTCTTCCTTTTCCTTGCCAAAGACGACTCGTCGCTGGAGGGGGTTGGTGGAATTGTAGATATGGACGATGGCGTTTTTGACGCCTTCGAGCGATTCGAAGGTTCGGCGGATCAAGTGGTCGCGGCACTGCACGAGCACTTGAATGGTTACGTCATCCGGTATTAGATTGTCCGATACGAGCCGACGCAGAAAGGCGAATTCGGTGTCGGAGGCCGATGGAAAGCCTACTTCGATTTCCTTGAAGCCTATTTTTACGAGAGCGTTGAACATCTCGACTTTTTCCTCGACGCTCATCGGTATGGCGAGGGCTTGGTTGCCGTCGCGGAGATCCACGCTGCACCAGATGGGAGCGGAGTCGATAACGCGGTCCGGCCACTGTCTGTCAGGCAAGTTTATGACAGGGTAGGGTCGGTATTTGGTGATAGGCGGTTTTTGCATGGCGATTGCGGTTGAAATTACGAATGGAGGTCCGATTCGGTGACGCAATACAAAAGCTCTTGCTCTGCGGGTGTCCGCTTATCGCTCTGAGAGCGACAACGGATGAAATGAGTATGCGTCCCGACAGCCCTCTTATGCGAGAAGGAGGCTGTCTAGCTTGGTAAGTCGAAGGAGGTTTCGGACGCGAAGGTTCATTTAACTGCTAAATAAGTAGTTCTATCGGCTGGAATGTCAAGTGGCTTGAGGAGTTTAGCGAGGGGCGGGGCGAGGGTCGCGGGGCCAGGAAGCTAGGGATTGGGACGGTCGCGGCGGGCCTGTTTGAGCTCGCAATGGATGGGAGCTTATCGAGGGTGGAGGCGATGACGAGCGCTTCGCTGAAATTGGCGGTATTCGATTTGGATTTCACGGTATGGGATGCAGGGGGCGTATGGTGCGATTGCTTGTGTCCGCCTTTCCGGAGGGAGAGTGGGCATGTAGTGGACGCGAACGGAGATCGGGTGAGCGTTTACGATGGCATCGAAGACGCATTGGATTTCTTCGAGCGGGCGGAGATCCCGCTGGGCATCGCTTCTCGAACGACTCAGCCGGGATGGGCGAAAGAGCTACTTGAGCTGCTCGGTTTGCATGCTCGGTTCGAATGGGATGAGATCTACCCGTCTTCCAAGGTGAGGCACTTCAATCGATTGCAGGAAGCTACCGGGTTGGCCTTTACGGAGATGCTCTTCTTCGATGACGAGCAGCGCAATATCGAGGAAGTGGGCGCCATGGGAGTCGAAGCGATCCATGTTCCGAGCGGATTTCATAGCGGTTTGCTGGAAGAAGGTCTGGCCCGATTTGGACTCTCAAGTCGAATCTAGGAGCGTTTCTGCGCTCGCTCGCGGCGTTTTCTTATTGTCCCGCCGCGTCTGGCGGGTTGTATCTCAGTCCTCGCTCCGGCTGGCCCGAAAAACTGGATTACCAGAACGGCCCCAAGCGCATACCCTTATTGATATGACCAATTTTCGGATACCTCATACCCGCTTTCAAATATGCCACGGATGGATTCTCGGACTGGCTGCGACGATTCTTGCGGCCTGCGCCTATGGGGAACGGCCCAATATCGTACTGGTAATGGCAGACGATCAAGGGTGGGGTCAGGTTGGCTATTACGATCACCCGACTTTGAAGACGCCTAATTTGGATGCAATGGCAGCCAATGGACTGCGTTTCGATCGCTTCTATGCGGGGGCGCCTGTTTGTTCGCCGACGCGAGCCAGCGTGTTGACCGGGCGGGCCAACGATCGTACGGGGGTGTATCAGCATGGCAATGCGTTGCGCCTGCAGGAACGAGCGTTGCCCGAGGCCATGCGCAAGGCAGGCTATGCGACAGGGCATTTCGGGAAATGGCATTTGAATGGAATACGCGGGCCAGGCGTTCCCATTCTAGGCGATGACAAGTATCACCCTGGTCGGTACGGCTATGAATACTGGCTGTCCGTGACCAACTTCTTCGATCTCGATCCGATCATGAGCCGGAATGGCGACTTCGAAGAATTCGAGGGAGATTCCTCGGTGATCATCGTGGACGAAGCCTTGGCTTACATGAAGACGCAGGTCGAAGCGGGCAAGCCGTTCTTTACGACGATTTGGTATGGTTCGCCGCACGCGCCTATGATGGCGATTGACGACGATCTCGAACCGTTCGCGGATCTAGAGAAAAACGATGCGCATCATTACGGCGAGCTCGTCGCTATGGATCGAAGCATCGGCAATTTGCGACGCGGCTTGCGCGAGCTGGGCATCGCCGACAATACGTTGTTTTGGTATTGCAGCGATAACGGTGGCTTGAGAGTCACGCCCGAGTCGGTCAATGGCCTGCGAGGGTTAAAGGGGACGGTTTACGAAGGCGGTTTGAGGGTGCCGGGCATTATCGAATGGCCGAGCGCGATTCCTCAGCCTGCGGTCTCGAAGACTCCAGCGGGCGTGGTGGATATCTTTCCGACGCTCGCCGAGATCGTCGGATTGCCGGAAGGGGCCATGCTGGAGCCGTACGATGGCGTGAGCTTGAAGCGTTCTATCGAGGGGCGGATTCCCAAGCGTCGACAGAAGCCCATTCCTTTTCGCTACATGGGCAAGGGCGCGATGGTGGACAATCAATATAAGCTCGTTGTGACGAACGTCGAAAAGAAGGCTTACGAGCTTTATGATTTGTCGAAGGATCCCGATGAGTCCAACGACCTGTTCCAGGTCCGCCCAGCAGTCGGAAAACGACTGGCGAAGGCTTACGAAGCCTGGAATGAGACGGTCAATGACAGCGACGCGGGCAAGGACTACGCGGAAGGGAAATTGGCCGATCCGAATCCACGCCGCGTATTCTGGATGGATATGCCCGAATACGAGCCGTACTTTCCCGATTGGAAGAAACGTCCCGAATACAAGGGGCGATTCAAGTAGGCCCGTGGCAAGGGTGGAGGTCCGGTTCGGGTTCCGGGAATTGCAGGAACGCCCAAGTCCGCGCGAAAAAGCCTTTCGAATTGCGTTTCCGCGCGTCCATTCGGATGATTGAATGCGTAATTTCATGCGACGCCTGGGTTGCTGCTCGCTGCCCAGGAAACCGCTTACCCCCTTATGCTCTCTCCGTTTCGTTTCGCCCTAGCCTTCTGCGCGCTTTGCGCCTTGGCCCTTGCATCGTCCGCTTCCGAGCGCCCCCATGTGGTTCTGATTGCCGGTACGCTGCATTATTCGCCTGAGTTGACGCTCCCTGTATTCGCGGAAGAGCTCGAGCGCTTCGGCTTTGAAACGACCGTGGTGATGGGCGAAGGCGATCCGGAAAAAAAGACCGAGAATGTACTGCCGGGAATCGATGCCCTCGACGATGCGGACTTGGCGATATTCTTCCTGCGATTCCTCAAACTGCCAGACGAGGAATGGGCGCCGGTCGAACGATACATTCGATCCGGAAAACCAGTCATCGGGCTGCGCACGGCGAATCATTCCTTTAAGTATGCCAAGGATCATTCTCGCTCCCAATGGAACGATGATTTCGGTCGGCGCGTATTAGGCACGCCCTATTTGGTCCACCAGCAAGGGACAACCGACATCGAAGTGGTGAAGAAGCATCTGAAGCACCCGATCATGGCCAATGTGACGAAGACCAATTGGGTATCGCCGGGGACGCTTTATCTCACTCGTCTGGAAAGCGGATGCGTGCCATTGGTTACGGGGATTGGGGAAGGCAAGCCGCGTCTATTGGAACGATCGAGCGGTACGTTTATGTCTAATACAAGCGAGGCAGACATTGTAGCCTGGGCTTGGGAGAACGAATGGGGAGCCAAGGTATTCGGAACTTCGTTTGGGCATCCTGGCGATTTCGCCGAAGCGAGCTTCAATCGCATGCTCTTAAATGCCGCTCACTGGATGACGGGCAAGCCGTTGCCTGGGAAGGAAGCGAAGATCGCGACGTGGAATATCAAACGGGCAGACAAGTAACCGAAGAACTGAAGATGGGATCAATAAAGAACCTGCGGCGCATTGGGGCGTCGATTCTCGTCCTGATTGGGACGGTCGCTTTGGCGGACGACTACGCGGGACCGGCAGCGCTTGGAACGCGAATTGCGATCGTCGGCAATACCTTCGCGGATCAATTGCGTAATCACGGATACTTGGAAGCCTTGCTCCAGCAGCATGATTCCAAAAGCGCGGTTTCCTTGCGAAATCTGGGCTGGGCGGGCGACACGTTGAGCCATCGCGATCGTCCGACGAATTTTCCGACGGAAGCGTCGACCTTGTCGGCCCATCGAGCCGACGCCATCATCGCCTGTTTCGGGATGAGCGAGTCGTTCGCCGGCGAGTCTGGCTTGATGGATTTCAAGTCGGACCTGGAGGCCTTCATCCGTTCGCATCGGGGTCAGAGCTATAATGGATCGAGCGCGGTCCGCATGATTTTGGTGTCGCCTATCGCCTACGAAAATCTGGGCAAGCTGACGCCTCGTTGGGAAGAGCGCAATGGACAATTGCAGCGCTACAGTCGGGCGATGGAGGAGGTCGCTTCGCGTCTGGAGGTTCCCTTTGTGGATCTGTTCGAACCGACCCGATCGATGATGGCGGAATCCGGCACGCGCCGATTGACGACCAATGGTATTCACCTGAACGAATACGGCTACTGGGCGGTCTCCAGGGCTTTGTACGATGGACTGGTGGCCGGGGCGCCAGACAAGGCGGAGCCTTGGCGAGTGACGCTCGATGCGGACAAGGGCATTGTTTCGGCGGAAGGACTGGAGCTGACGGGAGTGGCCAATTCGAATAGCAGTATTCGATTCCAAGCGAAAGAGCTGAGAGGACCGGCTTTGCCACCGCCTGGGGAGGCGAATAAGTCGAAGGCGCTTTCGGAATTTCGCGACCGCCTGACGGTCGCGAATTTGGAGCCTGGGAATTATGTCTTACGTATCGATGGCGAGAGGGTTGCGCGCGCTAGCCACGAGGAATGGGCGAAAGGAGTCGCAGTCGATGCATCGCCTGTCCATCGCGAAGCGGAACGTTTCAGGGAGTCGATCATCGATAAGAATCGGCAATTCGAATACAGCTGGAAGGCGCTGAATCAGGTTCATATTGTAGGAGAGCGCCGCAACTCGGCGAGTGGCCGGGAGCTTCCTGCCGAGGTGATCGAGTTCCGCGAAATCGCTAAGCGTAGGGACGTCGATCTCGCGAAAGGAATCCCCCTCGAAACGCGACAGTGGGAGTTGGTTTTGGATACGAATTAGAGGAATCGAGAATGGAATTTACACAAGAGCCAAGAATGAAAACGACACTAGGGCGCATCGCGGCTATCGCGTTAACGATTTTCGGAAGCAGTCTGGCGCTTGGCCAAAGCGCTGGGGGAATAAAGACCGCCAATCTCATAGGCGCGGACCTCGATCTGATGAACAATCACGATCCCGCCTCGGAACTGGAGAATTTCGATTTGCTTCCTGGATACGAGGTGAATCTTTTTGCGGCGGACCCCATGTTGGCCAATCCCATCCATATGGTCTGGGATTCGCGTGGGCGCTTGTGGGTCGCTTGCTCGTGGGCCTATCCGCAGATAGAGCCTGGCGAGGTGGCCAACGACAAGATCATCATCCTGGAAGATGTCGATGGCGATGGACGGGCCGACAAGTCGACGGTGTTCGCAGAGGGGCTGTATTTGCCCACGGGGATCGAGCTCGCCAATGGCGGCTGCTATGTGGGGCAATCGCCGGACGTGCTATTCCTCAAGGATACCGATGGTGACGATGTAGCCGATGTGCGCGAGTTGGCCCTGACGGGTTTCGGAATCGAGGACAATCATCACTCCATTAGCGCTTGGCGACGCGGTCCTGGAGGGTGGCTGTATTTTCAGGAAGGCATTTTTCTGCACAGCCAAGTGGAAACGCAGCATGGCTTGGTCCGCAATTTCAATGGGGGAGTCTATCAGTACAATCCGAGAACTCAGGAGCTGAAAGTATTTTGCAAAGGAACAGGCGGGAATCCATGGGGGCATGTATTCGACGAATGGGGTCAGTCGTTCATGGTGAACAATCCCCGTATTATGTACCTGACGCCTGGGACGGGAGCGTACAAGCAAGGGTCTCGAATCGCCCCCTTGATTTCGACCGAAAAGCAGTGCGGAGGAGACTTGGCGTCGGGAACGCATTTGCCGGAGTCCATACGAGGCCAGCTCCTAACGTGCCGCTTCAAGAGTCGGACGGTGGTTCGGTACGAATTCGTGGAGGACGGAGCAGGGTATAGCGCGAATGTTCTCGAGCCATTGATCACGTCGAAGCACCCGAACTTCAGACCGGTCGATTGCAAGGTCGGCCCGGACGGAGCGGTGTATGTAGCTGATTGGTACAACTCGATTATCAATCACGCTCAGCACGATTTTCGCGATCCGCGACGGGATCACGAGCATGGCCGAATCTGGCGTATCAGCTACAAGGGGCGTCCCTTGGTGGAACGGCCCGAGCTTGTCGAAGCGCCTGTTGACGATTTGGTGGCGCATTTGGGCAGCCCGGAAACGTGGATACGGCACCAAACGCGCAAGGAATTGAGCGAACGGGATCCGGATGAAGCGCTTGGGAAGATCGAAGCCTGGGTCTCCGGTCTCGATGAGTCTAGAGACGACTACGATCGCTGCCTAGTGGAAGCGATGTGGGCTTGCCAGAATATCGAGCGTCCGAGCGAATTCGTTTTGTCGAAGGTCTTGGCGGCCGAGGATGGACGGGCTCGGGCGGCGGGCGCTCGCGTGATTCGCTATTGGCAGGATTCGCTGGAGGATCCGGTCGCCTTAATCGCCACCCTTGCCACGGACTCGTTTCCCCGCACGCGAATGGAGGCGGTATTGTCGGCGGGCTATGTGCCGCAAGCCGAGGCGATCCCTGCGGCGTTGATGGTATTGGAACGTCCGCGAGATAAATTTATCGATTCCGTTATTCCCTCTACGCTGGCCGCCTTGGAGTCGTTGTGGAAACCGGCGGTGGAATCGGACGAACTCGCTTTCAAGGCTCCGGCTCACCGGGATTTTGCGGAGCGTTTTGCGGGAGTGGGCTTGGACAAGCGGCTTTCGGCATTGTTGTCTTCGAGCGATCCCGACGTTTCGGAAATGGAGGAAACCCGCCGCCAATTCATCGCGGCTCCCGATGCCCGGATGGTCCGGTTGATCGTCAACGCGATCGGCAAAGGAGGGGTTCGCTCGGATGCGGTTTCTATTTCCTTATTGGATGCGTTGGAACGAGTCAGTTCCGAAGAGAAATTGCAAGGGTTGCGCTCGATGGAAAATTTGCTTCCCGCGTTGAGTCACGAAAGCGATGCGATCGCTACGCGAGTGGCGACGAACCTGGGCGCTTGGAAGGTGGATGCAGCGGGAGCGGAGTTGCTGGCTATGGCGACCGATTCGAGTCGGAGCGCCGACTTGCGGGCTGCGGCTGCGGTTGGATTAGCCAAGATGGGCAAGACCGAATATACTTTGGCCTTAAAGGACTTGGCGTATTCGTCTAGCGCTGACGTTCGCTACAATGCGATCGCGGGTCTGATTGAAGCGGACCTTGAGGAAGCGAAAGCGGCGGTCGGATCCGCCTTGGCGGAGTCGCCTAACGGGGCCGACCCGCTTGCAGTCGTCAATGGATTCATAGGTATACGACGCGGGGATAGGCTTTTGGCCGACGCCTTGGAAGGCGTTCGGATTCATCCTGAGGTATCGGAAGCGGTGTTGGCGTATCATCGTCGCACGGGCAAAGTGCCGCGCTCGCTGATGCCCTTGTTCGAATCGAACGACCCAGGAGCTTTGAGCGTTCGATTGAAAAAAGAGGATCGAGCAAGCTTGGCTGATGACGTTGATCGCTACGGGGATGCGTTTCGTGGAGAAATGGTCTTCCGGCGCCAGGAAATGGCGTGCTATAGTTGTCATGCGCTCGGATCGGTGGGTTCGACGATCGGTCCGAATTTGATTGCGGTGGGAACGGCCGCGTCGACCCAATATATGATCGAGTCCTTGCTGGAACCGAATGCATCGATAGCCGAGCACTACGAGAACATGCTGTTCTCGATGACGGACGATACGGTTCGAATGGGCATTATCTCGTTCCAGAACGAGCAGGTTGTCATAATAAAGGACTCCGCGAGCGGGGGAGAGGAAGTACAATTGCCGGTTGGCTCGATCCGATCCAAGCAATTGGCGCCGTCGCTCATGCCGGCAGGCTTGACGGATCTATTGAAGAGTCGCCAGGAATTCCTCGATCTCGCGAAGTTTCTCTCGGTATTGGGCCAACCCGGCGCTTTCGCGAATGACGAGAGTCCAGTCGTTCGCAGGTGGGAGCTTGTATCGGGATCGAACAATTCGCTTCCCGATTCCTCGGCATTGTGGTCGACCGCATACAGCAAAGTGGATGGCCTTTTGCCTGCGGCGGAAATGCCGACGGGCGATTACGCGTACGCTCAGGGATATTTGGATACGCGAGTAGCGGGTCCCGTTCGCTTGCGTTTCAACGACATCGCTGGCTTGCAGGTCTGGGTCGATGGCGAGCGAGTCGATAATTTTGGGGATCCCATTGAGATGGTTTCAGGCGTTCGGAATCTGTTGATCGGTATCGATCGGGAGGAGCGAGGCGATCTCGGATTGCGGGTTGAGATCGAAGTGCCGACTGAGTCCACTGCAAGAGTGGTTCCGCATGGAGGCGTTTAGGCAGCTTATAGCTTCTTGGATAGAAGAATGAATCAATCAAGGAAGCGATTTGCGATTTGCGTTTGGGCGATCTTGGCTGGGCTGCTCTACGCGAACGATAGGCCGAATATTCTTTTCATTATCGCGGACGACCAGTCGCCCTTCGATTTGAAGGTCTACAACGAGCGGTCGACTTTGGATACGCCGCATATCGATCGACTCGCGGCGGAAGGAATGGTGCTCGATCGGGCTTACCACATGGGCGCCTGGGTGAGTGGAGTGTGTACGCCGTCCCGTCACATGATTATGAGCGGGCGGACGCTCTGGCATATCCCAGACAAACCGGGTCGCGACCGAAACCCGCATACGAACGACCCGTCGAAAGTCCCTCCGAACTTGGCGAGCAATACGTTGGCGGCTGTCTTCAATCGCGCGGGTTACGATACGATGCGCACGTGCAAAACGGGCAATAGCTACGAAGCGGCCAACGAGCAATTTACAGTCAGGCGCGATGCGATGAAGCGCGGGGGAACGCATAGCGGCGGTAGCGGTTGGCATGGAGACCAAGTGGTCGAATACTTGGAGGGCAGAGAACACCGTCGCGATACCGATCCCTTCCTCATCTACTTTGGATTCTCGCATCCGCACGACGTACGAGACGGGACGCCGGAATTGCTGAAGAAGTACGGAGCGACGAATCACAGCGATATCGATGCGCTTCCCGAGATCGACCCGAGCGCTCCGCCACCCGCATTGCCCATTAACTACCTACCCAAGCATCCGTTTCCCCACGGGCATCCGGCGAGTCGCGATGAAAACAAGGTTTCCGGAATCTGGTCGCGTCGAGACGAGGCGACCGTACGCAACGAGATTGGCCGCGCGTATGCCTGTAGCGAAAATATCGACATACAGATTGGACGTGTTCTGGAGAAATTAGAGGCGATGGGCGAGCTCGAAAATACCTACGTAATCTATACCTCGGATCACGGCATCGCTATCGGGCGGCATGGCTTGCAAGGGAAGCAGAATGTCTACGAACCTAGTTGGCGCGTGCCGTATATTGTGAAGGGCCCTGGCGTGAAAGCAGGAGCGCGCGCGGAAGGAAATATCTACCTTCTGGATACTTTGGCGAGCTTTTGCGCATTGGCGAACATCGAGGCGCCGAAGACGAACGAGGGCGTGAGTTTTATGCCAGTTTTGCATGGCGAGCAGGAGCGAGTGCGCGAGGTGATGTACGGGGTATTCGGCGGAGCGACATTGCCGGGAATGCGAGCGGTTCGAAAGGGAGATTGGAAACTGCTCAAATTCGACGTACTGGACGGGCTGATACGAAAGACGCTACTATTCAATCTAAAGGAAAACCCATGGGAGTTGATGGTCGAGCACCAAGACCCGAATCTGATAGCGTTGATTGGCAATCGTCCACAATCGAACCAGGTAAATCTGGCGGGCGATCCCGAGTATGCGGAGACTTTGGCTAAGATGGAAGCGCTCTTGCTCGAGCAAATGCGGGCCCATGACGACCCGTTTGCTTTGTGGGACCAGCCAAAGGGCAGGTAAGTCTTTTCGGCGAGTCGGAGAGCGGTCTCGTCTCCGGAATCGCCCAAGGCGACCAAGGGCGAATTTGGATTGGAGTGGAAGCCTACTTTGCAACTGCAGATAACGGAGGGCTCTATCGCTACGACCCGGATGGGAACCGATTTACTCGTTACGATTTCGAGGATGCGGGGCCCGGTAATCGAACGGTGTATGGCGTGTCCGAAGTCGTATTCGATCGGCGGGACTACCTTTGGGTGGGGACGCATTCGGGACTAGTCAGGCGCCTCGAAACGACATCTATGGAGAGCGTTACCTTTTCGATATCCGATTCGGGGACAAAATCTTCCAAGGTAGAGGCCCTCTTTGTCGATAGAGAGGGCGATTTGTGGTTAGAGAGGCATTACGGCCCTATGCTAAAGTCTATAGGGGCGTTGCCCGGACTGCGTTCGTGGGTGTATTCTAGCGAGGACCCCAAGGGCCTTCGCCAAGGGCATGTTTCCACGCTTTTAGTTGATTCCAACGATACGCTGTGGGTGGCCATGGCGGAATCGGGCCTCAGCAAGTCCGGTCCAGATCGATCGAAATTCGAGGAGGTGTTATCTGGTACCGTTTTTATGGATATCCATGAAGACCGAAGGGGTCGGCTATGGGTTTCATCTCCGTTGAAAGGGGTCATGCGAATCGACCGTGAGTCTAACGCCATCGTCGAGGCCTACACGGAGGATTTGGAGGGCAATCCCATGACGCTCATTCGAGCGATTTGGGAAGATCGCTCTGGGACGCTGCATGTTGGCCATCGGGACGACTTCGCTCGCTTCGACGAGGCGTCCAACGTTTGGGTGTCGGTGCCATACGAAAGCTAAATCCTGGGCGATCATCGAGTCCGGTACGGGTACGTCGACACGGACGGTAACCAGTGGTTGGGCACGAGCGGCGGGGTTGTCGTACTGACTGAGGCCGACCAAGTAATCGCGCGATATCGAAGGGAGGGAGATGACCCGAAAAGCCTGAGCTCGAATCGCGTGTTGTTTATTCGAGAAGATGCTTCCGGGGTTGTATGGATTGGAACATTCAATGGTTTGAACCGAAAAGAATCCGATGGGTTTCGTCGCTATGGCGTATCTGATGGATTGGCCCACGAAAGCGTTTCCTCGATGATGGAGAGCTCCGATGGCTCTCTTCGGCTTGGGACGCAAAGCGGCATATGCCGTTACGACCCGGCGTCCGTTCGATTCAGCGAGTTTTCAGAGGGAACGGGTCTAAGAAACGAATGGTTCGAGACCAACGCTCACGCGAAGAGTCCGGATGGACGGTTTTACTACGGTGGGGCCAGGGGATTGGATTCCTTCTTGCCTGACTCACTAGAGCATCGAACGCGAAGTAGCGAGGTAGCGATTACTTCGGTGGAAGGCGTCAATGAGGAGTTCCTGCCTTGGTATCGAGCGCATGAGCTCCCCTTTTTCGAAGCGTCGTCGAAGGAAACCTTTCTGACTTTCTCCATGGCTGTGCTGGACTATTCGAATACGAGCCAAAATCGATTTCGCCATCGTTTGATCGGGTTGAGCAGCGAATGGACCGATCCCACGGATTTGAGATTCGCGCGTTACACGAATTTGGGCCCGGGAAAATACACGTTCCAGGCGCAGGGTTCGGTTAATGGCGGCGTTTGGGGAGAGGTCGCGAGTGTTCCTTTCACGATAACCCCGCAGTATTGGCAAACGCTTTGGTTTCGCCTGGGGCTGATCGCCCTGATCGCCTTGCTCGCGTTCGCTATCCATAGTCTGGTGAGATTCGCCTGAGCGAGAAGAATCGGGCGCTCAAGATCGCATTGGAAAAGGAGGAGGTACAGACGCGCCTATACGAGAATCTGGCCAATCAGCATGCGATAATGGAGGAGAAAGCGAATGCCGCCAACGATGCAAAGAGTCGGTTCCTCGCTAATATGATTCACGAAATTCCTACGCCGCTGAACGGAATTCTCGGCATGCTACGGTTGATCGATCGATCCAAATTGGGAACTCGGAGCAAAGAGCATCTGGAAATTGCGAATTCTTGCGCCGTATCCTTGCTGTCGCTTTTGAGCAACCTGCTGGATTTGTCTCGAATCGAGGCGAACCGGATCGAAGTTAAGACAGGGCCGTTTCGTTTGAAGGATGCTGCGGCGGAACTAGTTAAAATCGCCAGTTTGCAGGCCAAAAAGGACGCGGTAGAAACTCGACTGAAATGGGACAAACGCATTCCTGAGGAGGTTATCGGCGACGAGAAATTAACCCGTCAGACGCTATCCAACCTTCTGATCAATGCGGTGAAGTTTACGCGTGAGGGGTATGTCGAATTGAAGGCGACTGCGCTTGAGCGGGATGAAGAAAGCATTGGCATTCGATTCGAAGTCGAGGATACCGGTGTCGGAATTCCAACGGATCGCATTGAGAGTGTATTTGAACCGTTTATACAGGCGGACAGTTCGACAACTCGGGAATTCGATGGAGCAGGGTTAGGCTTGGCAATATGCAAGCAGATCGCCACTGCGCTCAATGCCGAGCTCGATGTCGAAAGCGACGAAGGAAAGGGGTCCGTTTTCCGCTTTACCATCCGATATGGTTTGCCGCGATCCACTGCGATCGAAAGCCTTCAGGAAGCCGCTTCAATCGGTCGTTCGGATATCGACGAGAGCGAGAGTCGGCCTCGTGTTTCGATTGTCGAAGACGATACCACGAGTCGTCTGGTGATGAGCGAGGCGCTTAGAAGATATGATTGCGACTGCGTCGCTGTTGAGAACGGGAACGCCTGTGTGGAGATCTGCCGCCAGGAACGTTTCGATGTCGTCTTCATGGATTGCATGCTCCCTGAAATGGATGGATACGAGGCCACTCGCGCCTTGAGAGAGCTTCCTTTGAGCAAGTCGACTCCTATAATTGCGGTCACGGCTCGAGTCATGGAAGAGGATCGGGAGAAATGCTTCAAAGCGGGGATGGATGACTTTCTGAGCAAGCCGGTTAGGATTGAGGCAGTTCGAGAGCGCGTAGATAAGTGGCTATCCCGTCAATCTACTTTGGCCAATCGATAGCGCTCGTGGGGATGTTGGCCTAGTTGCGGGCGAATTTCTTGGGTTTTGCGCAAATCAATGCGGCGCTTGAATCGTATTGGGTAGATAATATGATTTGGACTTTCGAGATAAGGCGGACGATTTTCGCTGGGGTATTGTGGATGGGAATGACGTCTCTTGTCGCTGGAAACTCGGCCGATTGGCTTGGCTGGCGGGGCCCATACGGCAATGGGCACGCAGTTGCCGGCCAGACGCTGCCGACGGAATTTTCGACTTCCAAGAACGTCGTTTGGAGCGCTCCGGTTCCTGGACGCGGCCACTCCTCGCCGATCGTGTCTGGCGACCGCCTTTTTTTGACCACGGCTCGAGAAGACACGGGATCGCAGTCGGCTATAGCCTATTCGACGGTGACGGGAAAGCTCTTGTGGGAGACCGTATTGGTCGAAAACGCCCTTCCTGAGGGCATCCACGGAAACAATACGCACGCATCGCCCACCTCGATCAGCGATGGAGAGCGTGTGTTCGCCCTGTTCTATACGAGCGACAAGAGTCTTCGCCTGTTCGCTCTGAGCATGGATGGCGAGGTTCTTTGGAAGGCGACAGTCGGCGTATTCGAATCCGAGTATACCTTTGGCTACGGTTCGACCCCGGTTATCGTGGATGATACCATTGTGGTGAGCAACGACAGCATTGGGACGGGCTATCTCGTCGCGTACGATACGGCGAGCGGCAAGGAAGTTTGGCGGACGTCGCGAGCTTCGGAGAAATCCTCTTTCGGGACCATTGCGTTGGGAGAAGTCGCTGGTCGGCGGCAGCTCTTGACGAGCGGTCATGGCCAGCGTGTGGCGGGGTTCGATCCGGAAACAGGCCGCGAGCTGTGGAGCGTGCCGGGTGGACCGCCAGTGACGGCTTCGACGGTGGTTTGGGACGATCGATTCGTCTACGCGTCGGGGGGATTCCCCGGCCGGGAAACCTGGGCTACGGATGTGGTTAGCGGGGAGGTCGCTTGGAGCGATCCCACCAAGTGCTACGAACAATCGATGATTCTGGTCGACGGCTCGCTTTATGGCGTTTCGGAAGGCGGGTTGTTGTATTGCTGGAATGCGGTCGATGGGGAAATCCGCTGGCGCGAGCGCCTTCCCAAAAGTCCCGAAAGCGCGTCGCTCGTCTATGCTGGAGGCTATCTTTATCACGCCAATGAAGAAGGCGAGGTCTTCGCCATCAAGCCCAGCGAAGAAGGTCTTGAAGTCGTGGGTGAAAGCCAATTGGGCGATGAAATTTTCGCTTCGCCGGCTGTAGTTCACAATCGACTCTACTTCCGGGTTGCGAGCTACGACGGGGAGGAACGGTCGGAAACGCTGTACGCGATTGGTTTGGAGTGAGCGGATTCGACAGTCTAATGGCTGTCGTTCGCTTTCTAGACCGGTAAGTCTTGAAGACGGGAGCGGACATGGAGCAGGGCGACGAATCGTTCTGCGTGCTTGGGGTCGGTCAAGGGGAAGGATCCACTCGAAATACGTGGATTATCCTCGTCGGTGAGAGCGGTCGGGCAATCGCGCTCCAGTTGTTGGCAGTAGGCTTGCAGGCTCGCGCCAGTCGTTTTCTTGATTGTTCGAGCGGACTGGATCTCGAATCGCCCTACGGCTTGCGGCGCGATTCGCTTTGCGATTTCGAGGCCGATGCGCCCCATCGTATAGCGGGGATTGATCTCGGCAATTGGCTTGAGCTTGAGCTCGCCGAACGGATCTCTGTAAACGAAGGAATCGATTCCGAGAGGGCCCTGGTACGATCGCATTGAGAGGGCTTCGCTGAGCTGTGGAAGGACGCGATTGTCGAAGGTGTGGTATAGTCTCGGCTGGCGATTAACGGGCTTCATGAGGAAGCGCGCGATTTCGGGCGCTATGCCTCGGTCGAACCGATGGAGGTGGATACCGCGAAACTGTCCACGCTGATTATTCAGAAGCTGAGTGTAGGCGATAGGCTTCAGTCCGGACGAAGTCGCATTAAGCTGGACGGAGAAATCAAAGATCCGATTTAGCCAAGGTTCGACGATAAGGGATCCCTGCGTTTCGAAAACCGTCTGTATCCAGGCTTCTAGGCTGGAAGAGAGGGAATCGCTTTTTTCCAAGAGCCGCAATCCGTTAGCGGCGGTTCCGAAGGGCGTTTTAAGAACGATGTCCGGGTAGCCCCTCTCTTGGAACCGTAGACGAAGCATTGCGATCTCTTTCAGGCTTGAAGCGGCTTCGCCATATGTTTCGCTAGGCGCGAGCCAATTCGGGGCCTCGCTCTCTTCCGCCAGAGTTCGAGCGAAGGAGGCGCTCCACTGCTTGGAATACAGCTCGCGCCGCTTCGAATTCCAAAGCGTATTTGGATCGATGCTACGCGTTAGGTTGCGGGCGGTATGCTTGAAGAAGGCAATGCTGTCTGGGGTCCATGCCCAAGGGGCGATCGAGCCGATCTTTCGTTCGACTGCGGGAGCGAATGGCAGCTCGTCCTCAGCGTTGTATTCGGCCCATTCGGGGAGCGTGAAGCCGAGCGACTGGAGGCGTTGTTGGAATTCGGGAGAGGGCGTTCGGGCGCAAAACAGGATGTCGCCCCCTTTGGCTAGGTAAGCGGGAAGGAGGTCTAGATCTCCCTGTAGAACGCGCAGGGCTGCGTCGGTCCGAACCGCTTCATTGCGAGCAGCCGACTGTTCGGCGCCTGGATTGAACCAGAGCAAGTTAGGGGTGCGGCCTTTGGATTGGTTGAACAATTGGAGCTCCTGGATGAAGGCTTCGTCCAAACCTACCTCCAGTCGGCCCTTTCGATTGAACGCATTGCCTTTCGCTCTAGCCGGGGATAGGGGAAACACGAGGCGTTCCCGGAAGCTCTCCCAGTCGGTTTTTCCGTTCGTCTTCCATTTGCGAAACCACTTGAGACCGAATCCGACGTGATCGATTTCGTCGCGATAGATTTTGTCGAGGATGTTGGCAGTGGTGTCGTCGCCGACTTGCTCGAAGATGGTTTTGTACTCGCGGGAGTAGTCGAGGTTGGCCTGTTCGAAGGTGAGGGAAAGGCGGGTGACATAGTCGAGCGGGTCTTCCATCGAGGAGACGCTTCTCCAAAAGTAGTCGCTCAGTGGCAGTTCGCCAAACTCGATGCCGCATTGCTTCATGCGATGCATGTATAGCTTGGTGTGGATTTGCTCTTCCTTGAGCGTTTCGAGTATGCCCTGGCGGAAGCTGGCGGGAGCATCCGGAAATTTCAGGAGGGCCAAGGCCATGAGTTCGGTGGCCAGTAGCTCGTGATTGCCGAAGAAGTGGAGCAGTCGCCCCCGCTCGCGTTCGTCGACGAGCTTGGAGGCTTTCGGGTGGGAGTTTGAGGGCGTCGCGCTATCGCGGAGAACGAGCTCGGGCGGTCGCGAGAGCTCGCGAGGGGTCTTGATGGGCTTCCCTGGCGCGGTATCGACAATCTCGTCGCGCGGAAAGCTCAGCTTTTCCTCGAGCGTCTTTCCGAAGAGGACTTGAGCGGCAAACGCTTGCAGTTGGATGGTCACACTTTTGGAAAGACGCGCGACTCCGCAATCGCTATCTCTGGCTGCTTTGCGTCAATCCTTCCAATTCGTCTTCCGGAAGATCGTACTGGGCGCGGAGTCGATCGAGCTGCCGCTTCAAGGTTTGTTGGATTTCCGGGTTCGTTTGACCGTAGATATTCTTCATCTCCATGGGGTCGTTCTCGAGATCGAAGAGCTCCCACGTGTCGTTTTCCGGATCGGGATAGCGGATGAGCTTGTAGCGGCCATCGGTCACCCCGAAGTGGAGCGGCACGCCGTGTCCGCCGTGCTCGTAGTAGTGGTAGTAGTGATACTCACGCCAGTCTTGGGGCGTCTTCCCTTTGAGGATGGGGACGAGGGAGCGGCCTTGCATATCGCTGGGAATGTCGGCTCCCGCCAGTTCGAGGAAAGTCTCGGGGTAGTCGAGATTGGAGACGATATCGGTGTCATTGACCACGCCCGCTTTCGCGACGCCAGGCCAGCGAACGATCAGAGGCGTTCTGAGCGATTCCTCGTACATCCAGCGCTTGTCGAAGAGTCCGTGTTCTCCGAGATAGAATCCTTGGTCGGAGGAGTAGATTACGATGGTGTTCTCGGCGAGCCCGCTCTCATCCAGATAGTCGAGCAGCTGGCCGATGCTTTCGTCGACGGCCTTTACGCAACGCAAGTAGTTTTTGATATAGCGCTGGTAATTCCATTTCTTGCGTTCGACATCGTTCAAGTTGGCGGCGAGCATGGCTTCGTTGCGGGGACGGAAATAGTCGTCGAAGGGCTTCAATTGCTCGGGCGTGTGCTTGGAAGAATATTTGATCATGAGCCGGTGGTCGTTCATTTCCTCCAGCATGCGGGCTCGGTTCTGGGAGATCGGTCGGGCCCGCCCCGAATAGTCGTCGAAGAGGGTAGGCGGTTCGGGCATTTCGATGTCGTCGAAGAGCTCGAGGTGGCGAAGAGCCGGTTCCCAGCGACCGTGCGGCGCCTTTTGCTGGACCATCAGGAGGAAGGGTTTGTCGGGGTCCCTATCCTGTTTCAGCCAGTCCAGGGATCGCTCCGTGATGATGTCGGTGGTGTAGCCGACATGGTCGACGTTTTCCCCATTGGTGAAGAGCATCGGATTGTAGTAGGCGCCTTGCCCCTTGAGGACCTCGAAGTGGTCGAAGCCAGTGGGGGAGGACGCTAGATGCCATTTGCCCACGATCGCGGTTTGATAGCCGGTTTTGCGTAGGTACTTGGGAGCGGTCTGCTGGCTACCGTCAAAGCGATCGCCGTTTTGCCGGAATCCATTCAGGTGCGAATATTTCCCCGTTTGGATGACTGCCCGCGCGGGTCCGCAGATGGAATTGGTGACATAGGCTTTTCGGAAGAGTATGCCCTCCGAGGCGAGTCGATCCAAATGGGGGGTCGGCGCAATCTCGGCCAGCATCCCGCCGTAGGCGCTAATCGCTTGAGTGGCATGATCGTCCGTAAAGATGAAAAGGATATTAGGTCGATCCGTCTTTCCGATGAGGCTGGAGAGAGCCAGACATATTAGCGTCCCAACGCCAAGAGCGAGACGGGTCATGGAAAAAGGGCGGGGAAACATGGTTTGCATTGCGAAACTTTCAAGCCGAGATGGCGGACAGGCAAGACCCCTTTACAATTTTCAGCGATCCCGATTTACGCTCAATCCACGGCATTTCCCCGAGCGGGGCGCGTTTTGCGAAATTTCGCTCAGGGCGAGTCGGGGCCCTTCTCGGGCTTTCCTTCGTCCGCATCGCTCTTTCCATCGGGAATGGCGGCATCGACGACTTTCTTGGTGGTTTTCACGCCTACTTTAGCGGCGGTAACGCTGGCGCTCGCTGCCTTTTTCGCCCCCTTAGCCGGAACAGTGGCTACGCAGCCCCCTATGAGGGTCGGAAAGACCGCTATCAGCAATAGGGAGGCAGCGCGTTTCAAGTTTAGGGAGGTCGGATGGGGCTCGGGCTGGAGCCTAGTCTTTGCG
>CBFHHM010000030.1:10267-28719 GCA_965655705.1 Candidatus Pelagisphaera sp. | reverse complement strand
TTAATCGGGTTCGCAATAGCATGGACGAATACCCTGAGCTCAATTGGGAACGCATTGCTCCCAATCAACTACGCTCGAAGGAGAACTTTCCCTTGCTCATCGATTCGTTGATGCAGCGATTCCTGCCTGACCGCAAACTGCGGAAGAGCCAAATGCGAACGCTCTACACGCGCTACACTAGTATATCCGAACAACTGGATAGCTTGGAAGCGGTTAAGGAAGTCGTTCGCCTCATAATGGCGCTTCCCGAGTATCAAATTCAATAGTACGCAACGAGATCCTATATCGATATGAACATTAACCTAAATAGAAGAGAGTTCGTTGCGAAGTCGGTCTGGGGGGCAACCGCCTCCATGACTCTACCCAGCTTTCTGCAGCAAACGATATTCAATCTGGATGCGCAGGCCCAGACGCTTCCTCCCGAAGGAGACCAAGGGCCCATCATTCTGCTGATGGAAATGGCGGGCGGGAACGACAGCCTCAATACAGTCATACCGTATTCTAATTCCGTATACACAGAAGCGCGTCCCACGCTCCACCTAGGCGAACAGGATGGAATCCTCAGGCTAACGGACAAACGAGGCCCCAGCATTACCGGCAACGACGAAGATCTCGCGCTTCATCCAAACTTGACCGCTTTCCATGAACTTTGGCAAGACGGTCAGCTCGGCATCATCAATGGCGTCGGCTACCCGAACCCCAATCTTTCTCACTTCACCTCCTTCGACTATTGGCATTCCGCCGAACCCAATTCCGTCCCACGCGATGGGTGGATCGGGCGCTATCTCGACAATCAGTGCGACGGCTGCGGGGCCACGACTGGCGTTTTTATCAACCGGCGACCGACGTTTGCCTTCAAAAGCAGCGAGGGTATCAGCCCTACGGTCACGTTCAACAACCCCGCCAATTTCGACTGGCGCGACTTTTCCGGCCTCGGCAGAGAAAAGACCCTCGGGGAAATGTACCGCAATTTGATTGGCCTGGACCATCCCACCGACAGTGGTATCAGCGAAACTGACGACACGCTGGCCTACGTTCAGCGGGCGGCCCACAGCGCCATGATCAGTACCGCTAGCGTGCAAACCGCAATCGACGAAGCCGGCGACCTTCTCAACAATAATTGGCCTTCCACCGGGCTCGGGAACAGCCTCCAGACCATCGCTCGCTTGATCAAAGGTCGCAGCCAGACTTCGATCTACTATGCGCGCCAGGGAGGATACGATACCCATAACAATCAAATTTTCGACAACGCCAGCCCCCTCGAAGGGCGTCACTCCAACCTTCTCCAGGACTTGAACAATTCGCTCGGCGCATTTGTCGACGAAATGAAGCTGCAAGGCCACTGGGACCGTGTTGTGATCCTCACTTTCAGCGAGTTTGGCCGAAAAGTAATTCAGAATGGCAGTCGCGGCACCGACCATGGCGCCGCCGAATCCCTCTTCGTAATGGGGGGACAGGTAAAGGGCAACGAGTACTTTGGTCTCTATCCCGACCTCGCCGCCGATGCCCGCGTTAGCCGTAACAGTATGGACTACAATGTAGATTTCCGGACCGTGTATCGGACCTTATTGGAAAAATGGATGGGAGTGCCCCCGGCCGCCATGCCAGACATATTCCCATCCCAACCCGTCAACTTCGACCCACTCGCCTTCCTTTAAGGGCCATGAAGACGATGAAAAAAGTACTTCTATTTTCCGCGAGCGTTCTGCTCGCCTGTAGCGCCTTATCGAATACCTATAGGCTCGTTTCCTTAACTGGCGACAGCGCCGGCGAGGAAGGGTCGCCTACATTGGAAGCGTTCTCCACGCCGCGCATCAACGATCTCGGGCAAGTCGCATTCGGCGCTCGATTCACCGCTCCAGAGCTCTCGAGCGATTTCGACCAATTCCTCCAACCTCTTTTTGAAGAAAGCTGCTACAAATGTCACGGCGAAGGAGGCCGACGGCAACCAAACCTCGACCTTTCCCAAATCCAGTCTGCCTACGATCTCCTCATTAGACCGGGCGCCCTCACGGCCCTGCGCAATCGGATAAACAATAACTCGATGCCCCCGGAGGGAGAAACGCCATTGGATCCGGAGACGAAAGCCCAAGCGCTGGACACATTGGACAGTCTCATTGAAGTCGCTAGCCTTGGCGACACTCACATGGACGCCGCTCTGCAATTCGAGAACGGTCAAACGTCCATCCTCGCTCAAACTGGGCAAGCCATCGATGTTGACGGGGCTCAAGTTACTCTGGACTCGATTCGCGGCGTCGCCCTGACAGGCGATTCCGATGTCGCCTTCGTTGGCAATGATGCCAATGCGAACGACGTTCTGCTGTCAGCGAGCTTGAGAGGCGATCCTGCCAGTCCCGATTTCACGCAGCATATTACCACCCTGCAGCAGCCTATCGTCGATTTCGAGGGAACTACCGATAATTCGCGACGCTATCAACTGATCGGCAACCCACGTAATCTGGATAGCCAAGCCTTTTCCTTCATTTCGCGGCTCCGAGAAGGGCAGAATCCCGATGCATCCGGATTCTACATTGTAGAGCTGCCTGCGCATGAGACTGATGGGCTCCCAGTCATTCGACTTGCGGCGCTCGGAGGTATCGCCCCCAACGGAGGATCCACCATTCTAGGGAAACCGATAGCGCTTTCCGTAAACGCTTCTCTCGAAAGCGCTCTGCTCGCTTCGATCGAGGACGGAGACGAAAGCGAGAATAACGATGAATACGGAATTTGGCATTTGGACGCAGCCAGCGCCGCCACGCTCATCGCCCAAACCGGGGAGACCGCGCCGGATTCGACCGATGCCTTCTCCGCCTTCGGCAGCCCCGCGTTGGACGGTGACGGCAACGTATTCTTCTGGGCCAGTCTACTCAACGCATCCGAAGAGGAAGCGCTTTACCGCTACGACGGGACCTTGTCGACTTTGGCGACGAGCGCAGGAGCCATCGATATCTTCGGCAATTCGAACTCGTTCGATTCCTTCTTCGACCCCGTCGTAAGCGCTGCAGGAGATTTGGCCGTGCTCGCCCAAAAGCCAAACGACGAGGGAAAAGCGATTCTCTTGCGAAACGCCGCAGGCGAATGGTCGATTGTGGCGGAAACCGGAATGATCGCGCCCGGAACGTTCGGAGGTGTAGTCTTCGATTCATTCAGCTTTCCTCGCATAAACGAAGCCGGCCAAGTGGCATTCCAGGCAATGCTTTCAGGTCAAGGCGATGCGATCAGCGATACTACTGATTCGGGCATTTGGGCGCTCGACAGCAATGGAGTTCTATCGCTGGTTCAGCGCGAAGGAGACACCTTCGAAGCGCGCGAAGGCCTAGTCGCGACAGTCGATGGGTTCGAAATCGGCGGGTTTAACGCGAGCGGCCAGCTGGCGATCCGAAGCGTATTTACGAATGGGGCGAACGCAGTTGCCGTCATCGACGTCGAGGACGTGCCTCCCCCTGCCATCGCGGAACAACCCAGCAGCCAATCGTCCTTCGACGGGGAAAACCTAACCTTGGCAGTCCAAGCGACAGGCCAGGGGCCCTTCGAGTACCAATGGAAGAAAGACGGCATCGATATCGAAGGGGCCACCAACGAGTCCCTCTCTATCGACAACGCTTCTTCGAGTAACGATGGCAACTATACGGTGGTCGTTTTCTCCAGCGCTGGATCCACGGAAAGCGCCGTTGCCAGCATCTCCGTTCAAGCCCTTCCAGAGGCCCCCGTCTTCGTCGACCAACCGTTGGGCGACATCGCCTTGATCGGAGCCACGGCTACATTGGATGCGCGGGCGGTATCGACGTCTTCGGTCTCCTACCAATGGTACGTCGACGACCAGCTCATCGAAGGCGCCACAAGCGATACGCTTGAAATATCCCCAGCGACATCGGATGACGAAGGAACCTACCATGTCGTCGCGACCAGCGAAGGCGGTTCGGCAAATAGCTTGGACGCCGAAGTTCTCATAACCGACAAGCGCCTATACAACGTCGCGGCTCGGTCTCGGGTGGGTACCGGAGCCAATGTTCTCATTGCCGGATTCGTAGTGATCGGACCAGAACCGAAACAAATTCTAATTCGTGGCATAGGCCCAGGTCTTCCCGATTCCTTGGAGCGCTTAATGGCGCCTCGACTCGAACTCTACAATGGCGCCAACGAACTGATCTATTCGAATGAGGCATGGGATATCGGCAACGACCCGAATGAAATGCTCGCTGCCGCGATCGCAGTGGGGGCGGGCGATCCGCAAAATCCATTCAGCGCCGGAGACACCGCCCTGCTCGTCGAGCTCGAGCAAGGTCTATACACCGCTATCGTGAGCAGTCAGGACGGAACAAGCGGCATAGCGCTCGTAGACGCCTTCGAGGTATCAGGCGAGCTTTCCAAGATGATCAACGTGTCCGCTCGCGCCTACGTGGGCGTCGGCGCAGAGGTTGTCATTCCCGGATTCGTCCTCGACGGCGATCTGCCAAGCCAAGTTCTGATACGAGCAATTGGTCCTGGCCTAACCGAACGCGGGGTGGCCGGAGCGCTTCAATTCCCTCGAATTAGGGTATACGATATTGCCGGCAACCAAATCGCGTCTAATGACGGCTGGGGCAATCTGTGGGATCCTTCAACCATTTCGACCGCCAGCGAAATCGTTGGCGCGAGTCCTCTGAGCGAAGGCAGCGAAGATGCGGCGCTCGTCCTGGATTTGGACCCTGGACTGTACACCGTTCAAGCGTCTGGCGAAGACAATACTACGGGGGTGGCCCTGATCGAGGTATTCGCCATTCCATAGCCGCCGCACGGCTGCTAGCAGAAGATTCAGTCACGACTAGGTCCACCAGCGACCGCCCGTAAAGGCCCTCAATCGGCCCCAATTCGACGCCCCTAAGGCGATCTCCGATTCCGTGTCTCGGCTATCGGGTGAATTGAAGTACATCCGCAAAATACGGTAGAAGACTAAAAAAGGCCGATACGCTTTCCGTGAGAAGAGCCAGCTCCCCTTTCATCCGAAAGGGAGCGGATCGAACCCGTCAAAGAGAAAGTGGTAGCAGCCATATGTTCACGCCAATATCGCAAGATAGGTGGTCGCGTCGGATTCGTTAGATCGCTCGAAGAGCGTGACGCCTTTTACCATTTGGGCAAAAGCGAAGGCATTGAATCCACCATCGATTCGCTCGTCGGGCCAATCGAGACCTCGGAAGCTCACCCGCTTCGCCATTGGTCGACCGAAGTCGACCAACGGCGATCTTCGGGAAGGCGAAAGCGCTCGACGACCCTCGTTCGCGGCGTGGTACATGCGAATGCTGCGAGACGGGCAGCCGCTCGCCGGCAAGCTTCTCAAATTTCTCTTGGATCATGTACCAATCGATATGGGCGCCTGCTCGAGCGAAACGCGTTTCATGTATTTCCTGCGCTACTTTTCCATTCTTAGACGACACGCAGCGGGCGATGTTGCGGGCAATGTCGAAGACGGCGGATTCAGAAAGCTAATACAGGAAGTGTCTTGGTCGGAAGCCATGATTGAGATGCTCGATCTGGCCGAGAGTTCCGCCGACGAGATCAATGAGAATTTCGGGCGCGAGCTTCTCGAGCTCTTTACGCTAGGCGTCAATGGTGGGTACGTAGAAGCGGACGTTGGCCCCGCGGCAGCGGTCTTCACTGGGCGCCGACTCTATCGGATGCAGTCTCCGCATCCGGAAGCCCGTGAGCAAAACCCTGATTACCTCGCCCTTCTGACGAGCCGCAAGCAGGCGCCCACCAAAACCGCGAACGCCAGGACCTTCTCCCAAAATCGTTCCTGGGGCATGAGCGCATGACAGATGGTCGTACGATATCCAGTGGCGACGACATCTTCGGAAAGGTACGCCCACCCATTGAGTCGGAATGAACGTCGTCGCGGGCCTTGGGGTCCACGCAGATAAGACGACGCGTTTTCCGACTTGCTATGGCCCTCTTAGAGTTGCCTAGCAGACTACTACGGCCCAACGTTCGGAATGCAGCAGACGCTTTATCTGGTTCGCCACGCCCACGCCTTGCCGGCGGCATCGGACGACGAGAGAGCAGTCAGCCCCAAAGGAGAGCGTCAGCTAGCGCGGCTCTCGGAAGGTCTCCGCCGCTTCGAACCCTCTTTCCCCCATGCGATCTGGAGTAGCCCTCTGCTGCGAGCGCGGCAAACCGCTACCCTACTCAAGCAAGGACTCGAGCTTGAAGCGCCTATCGAGATTCAAGCGAACCTCGCCCCGTTCGACGCTCCGAGACCGATAGCCGATCAGGTTAACGCAATCGACCGTTCGCTTATGATCGTCGGGCACGAACCCAACCTATCGAAACTGTCATCCCTATTTCTCGGCGATACGGGCAACGACCGAGTGGTATTCAAGAAGGCTTCAATCCTCTGCTTGACTCGATTAACGGCAGGTCGACAATCGACGCCATGGCAAATAGAGTGGCACGTGAATCATTTATTATTCAATTATTGAATACATTTTAATGAAGATTCTCTTAATCGGAGCTTCCGGCCTCCTTGGCAGCGCATTCGCTCAAGCCGCCAAACGACGTAGACACGAATTGATTGGGATCGTAGGCGGCTTCGCTGGCCCGATCGATGGACTCGATCGTCGAATATCGATCGACCTGGCCGATCTTCCTGAATTGGAGCGAACAGCCCTGGAACTGTTTCCCGACGCGATTGTGAACTGCGCCGCTCGCTCCATCCCGTCCGAGTGCGAGGCCTGTCCAGGTGAGACCCGCGTTATCAATGTCGATGTCCCGGCGAAGCTAGCTTTGCTTTCACGGCACCTCTTTGCCCGCTACCTCCACATATCAAGCGACCAGGTATTCGATGGGACTCAAGCTCCCTACACAGTGGGCTCTTCGATGAATCCACCTAGCGAATACGCCAAGCAGAAACGCGACTCCGAGCGCGCCGTCCTCGAAATGGCTTCTGAATTCGCGACCGTCATCCGCGCCCCTCTCCTGAATGGCAATAGCCTACGCGGCAATCGAAGTATTCATGAGCTGCTCTTCGAGGCCTGGAGCCAAGGCCGGCAGTCCCCGCTCTTCATAGACGAAATACGCCAGCCCTGCTTGGCCGACAACCTGGCGGCCGCCATGGTCGAACTGTGCGAACGCGATGATCTCCGCGGCCTGGCCCATTGGGGAGGCGAGGAGGCCCTATCAAGATACGCGATCGGCAAAGCGATTCTCGATCGATTCGGACTCCCGCTGGATCTGATTCGGGAAGTCCGCCGAGGAGACGATCCGAGATTCTCGAATCGCCAAGCAAACCTTTCCCTCGATCTCCAACCCCTGGCCGGCGCTTTGAAAACGCGTCCGCAGGCATTCTCCGACCAGTTGGAGGCCCTCATCGTGCCTCCCGCTTTTCGCGACTGGTATCACGGGCTATGAACGTACCGCTATAGTCTTGCGGGCCACCGTTGCCGCCTCAAGATGCGTGCCCAATAAGCGACCGGAGCATTCCGAGTCGCGCTCCCCTTCGAATGTCCCACCAAATTCACGTAATTCCAGACGCCAGTCACACCGCCGCCGTGAATATGGCTCATGACTTCCTCCTTCTCAATCGATACGAGCCGCAAGGCGCCCTGAGGATACGCCACTACGAATGGGTCCGACCTGCATTCACCTTCGGCATGAGCCAGAGCTTCAGTTACGTTAGTTCCGAGGTCTCGGACCCCAGAGCGGAAATATGCCGTCGCCCTACCGGTGGAGGGGTCGTCAACCACCTCGAAGACTGGACCTACTCGCTCGTCATTCCAGCCTCCCACCCCCTAGGCCGCGGCCAACCCGTCGATACCTACAAGGTCGTGCACGATTGCATGGCCAATGCCATGATCGCCCAAGGATGCGATGTCATATTGAATCAAACCGTCCCCGAAAACAGCGCTCCAGCCGTATGTTTCGACAAGCCGGAAGTCTACGATGTCGTTCTCAGGAACTTTCCAAGCAAAGTGGCCGGCGCGGCTCAGAAGCGCTCTAAAGCAGGCTATTTGATGCAAGGATCGATTTGGAAACCCATTGTGCCCGATTTGGAATGGAATCGGTTTTACAACGATTTCATAATGGAGATCGCCAAAATCGCGGAGGCCGAAGTTCAGTTCGAATCGTGGCCTCAATGGAAGGAATCGGAAGAAACCCAGCTCATCGAACAATTCGATTCCGTTGACTGGAACAAACGCCGCTAGGGCTTGGTTTTTCCGTTACCCCTCTTTGCAGCAAGCGCTTGCAATCATTAGGGCGTCCGCCGCCCCTCCCCTTTTCAGGACTCGATTCCGATTACCCTCCCCAATTTCCCGCCTCCTTCGCTCTCGGCCAGGCGAGCGCCCTCAATGGAGGAACGTAAACGCCTGATCGCTGCGCTATTGCTCCCCTTACCCGATTTGCGGCGAGCGACGCCAATTAAGCGCTCCAGGAACCTAAACTGAGCGCAGACAGTGCCGTTCTACGTAGTGAAGCAAACGTATTCTCTGTAAGTAATATTAGCTAGCATGCCTGTAGAACACTCTCAGCCGATTCTCGACCCAATCGAAGAAATCGAGACCCACCGGTCTCGCGTCTTCGTCGTCGACGACGATCCGCTCGTGCGGAGGCTGACTCGCAAGATCCTGGAGCGAGACCAATTGGAGTTCGCTGGATTTGAATCCGGAGAAGCCGCCCTCGAGGCCTTGAAAACGTTCTCCCCAGACCTTATTTTGAGCGATATCATGATGCCTGGGATCGACGGGATCGAATTCTGCCAGCGCCTGAGAACCTTGCCCGGACTGGAAGACGTTCCCGTAATATTCTTTACGGGACTTTCGGACATGGGCGCTCTGGCGAAAGCATACGATGCAGGAGCGAGCGACTATATCGTAAAGCCGCTTCGACAGGTCGAGCTGCTGAGCCGCGCACACCACCACATCAAAGACTATCGCCGCAAACGGGGGGCGAAAAGCAAGATCGTCCGACTGAATCAGCAAAACGAATCGAAGACGAAATTCCTAGGCGTGGCCTCTCACGACCTTCGGAATCCGCTCGTTTCCATCCGCGGCATTTCGCAGTACTTGGAGACGGAAAAATTCGGGCCACTCAACGACGGACAACGCGAGTTGGTTCATACGATCGTGGAAGCCTCCGAGGGCATGCTCTCATTGGTCGAGGACCTTCTCGATGTATCCATGTTCGAGAGCGGGCAAATGCGACTCAACCTTGAACGTCACTCCCTCGAGTCCTTGGTCGACCAGGCCGTCACTCTCCACTCAGCGCCCGCGAGCAGCAAAGGCATCAAGCTGGTCAAGGAAGCCAGAACCACCGACTCGGAAGGCGACTTCGATCGCAAGCTCATTTCGCGAATTCTCGACAACCTAGTATCGAACGCGATCAAGTTTTCGCCTTCGCAAACCACCATTCGCCTCGCTCTGGAAAGCGACAAAGAACAATTGTATTTGAAAGTCGAGGACGAAGGCCCCGGGATTCCCGAAGACGAATTCGACAAGCTCTTCAAGGAATTCGGACGCACCTCTAACCTCCCAACCGCTGGCGAGTCTTCCAGCGGCATCGGCCTCTATGTCTGCCAGCGAATCGCTCGCAGCCACCGAGGCGAAATTTCAGTTGAGAACCGCTCATCCAAGGGAACGAGGTTCACTGTAATCTTAAACCGAACAATTACCGATGATTAATAGAGAACTCACCGCCCTGATCGCAGACGACGAAGCGCACATGCGTACCTTCATGAAGCTCCTCCTCGAGGATCTTGGCATTTCGAAGGTCTATCTCATGCAAAACGGCGTGGATGCGATCGACGCCTATCGCGAATACGAACCGGACATCGTACTGCTCGATATCAATATGAACGTGATGAACGGCTTCGATGCGCTCAAGGGCATCAAAGCAATCAACCCGGACACTATTGTGATCATGATGACCGCCGTATCCACCCGCGACTCGGTCGAAAGCTGCAGTAAAAACGGGGCGTCCTACTATATTCTGAAGACACAGACGCCCGACGAAATCAAAGCCCACCTATCCGGTGTCATCGATAAGATCTGCGCCGAAGTCTGACGCTCAGCCATTATGGAATTGCCACAAGAATCTCCCAAAGGATCGCAAGCTTCAGTGAGCTTGGACGATCACATCCTGCGCTACGACTATTCGGCGATGCTCGCCGATGCCCAATCCGAGTTCGATTCCGCTCTCTCCTCGCGCGAACTTATCGACCAGAGCTCTATCGCCAAGCTCTTCAAAATGGACAGGAAGAACGACAATGAGAGAAATTAAGTCCGACAAATTTCTGACTCTCATCGAGGAAACCGACAAGATCGAACCGGAAGCCTGGAATGCGTTGACGAGCAAGTTCAAGAACGATCACGGCGGCTTGCTCAAGGAAATCGTCGACAAAGGCTTCATTCGACGCGAATTGGCGGGCGAGCTGTGGGCTCGCGCAATCGGAACCACCTTCGTCGATCCAATGTCGATCAAGATCTCCTGCAGCGGGGATCAGAATCTGCCAATCGACATGGCCAAGCGCGCCAAGGCGATCCCATTGTACGAATTCAATGGGCACATCACCTTGGCGATGGAAGATCCGACCAATCGCCAGCTTGTCGAGTCGCTCGAACGCTTCCTCCAATATCGCATCAGTCCGCTGTTCGCTCTATCCGACGACATCGAACGAGCCATCGATCTTCATTACAATACGGATCTTTCCTTCGACAGCGCTCTCGCCGAACTGGAGTCCATCAGCAAGGGTAGCGACCTCGAAAATCTCAACGGCGAGCAGTTGGTAAAGATGGTGGAATCCAGCGAGCTGGTGAACATCACCAACCGCATGTTCATCGCCGCCTTCAAGCAAAACGCCAGTGATATCCACCTGGAGTCGCACAAAGGCAGCGGACTGCTACGCTTTCGCGTTAACGGTCACCTCCGCGACATTGTCCACCTTCCAATCAAGGTGAACAACGCCATGATCGTGCGTATCAAGTTCCTGGCCGAGATGGACATTGCCAACTCGATCACGCCTCAGGACGGCCGCTTCACGATGGAGGTCGCATCGTTCGAGCAGAACTTCCGTATTTCAACCTGTCCTGGTTTGCACGGAGAGAAGATCGTTATCCGCATGCTCGGAAAGGCCGGCCAAAAAGGCGTTCCCAATTTCGACCAACTCTACCTTGCCAAAAGCAACTTGCGACGCTTTCGCAATGCGGTCTCCAAGCCAAACGGCATTTACATCGTTACAGGACCTACCGGTTCCGGTAAAACGACGACCTTGTATTCGGCTCTCGACTACCTCAATGATCGTGATATCAATATCATGACGATCGAGGATCCCGTCGAGTATCAACTGCCAGGGGTCAATCACTTCGAGGTCAATCACCAAGCGGGACTCGACTTCAAAGCTATCCTTCGTTCCGCCTTGCGGCAGGACCCGGACGTCATGCTCGTCGGCGAGATTCGAGACGTGGAAACCGCCAAGATCGCGATTGAAGCGGCTCTGACCGGTCACTTGGTTTTGACCACCTTGCACACCAACAACGCTGTCCAAGCAATTCTGCGACTAACGGAGATCGGAGTCGACCCATACATGGTCGCGCCTTCCATCAATGGCGTTATGGCTCAACGACTGGTCGGACGAATCTGCGAAAATTGCAAGGAAGCCTACTCGCCGAGCGAGGAAGCGCTCGCCCGCTACTTCCTTCCAGGCACCCTCCATAACCCGACTCTGTATCGAGGGCGTGGATGCAAATCCTGTCACGGAACTGGTTTTTCAGGGCGTATCGCAATTCATGAAGTTATCGAGATCTCCGAAGAAATGCGTAGCATGATCTCGAGTAACGAGCCCCCCTACAAACTTCAGGCCGCCGCCAACGAAATCGGTTGCATGTCTTTGCGAGTGGATGCGCTCAAGAAGGCCCTGCTCGGACTGACCACGCTCGAAGAAGTAGAACGCTCCACCGTTCCGGAATACTCCATGTAGGATTCTGCGGCGAGGGCGCTTATCCGCAAATCAACCCACCCGTGGGTCCACATTCGACTTCGACCGTCTGCGAAGGGCAATAAGACCCATCGCAGCCGAACCATTGCATCGTTCGGATGCAACCTTCGCTGTATTGACTGCCTGGAGTCAGGCAGCTCTGCCTAACGGAAGCCTCAATGGGCCGCCGCCGCAACCCCTTTGGGCTGGCCGAGCTCGCCCAGCAAATCGTTGAACCATGGCTCGTTCGTATCGAACGGCTTGCCTCCTTTGATGCGCTCGAATTCGCAGGCCCGCATGATGCCATCGTTGTCCTCGTCGTGGCCGACAACCCCACTCAGTCCCGCCAGAGCCGATTCGACCGCAGTGTCCACGCAACTTTTGATGAGATTCAGGTCCTTCACGTTTGCCGCGGCAGCGCGCGAGTAGTAGCCGCTCTTCTGAACGAGCACCTTGTCCGCATCGATTTTCGCCGCGAATTGCTTTGCGAAGTACTGACCCGGATTGATGAAGTCCAACTGCACATGGCCAAAGGCGTCGCGAACGATTTCCTCGCCCGCCGCTTCCTTCGCCGCCACGATCGCGTCGACTCCCGCGCCTTCACTGAGAAAGATGTTCACGTTATCGTGCTCATCCATAATAGCGCTGAGTCGTTCCGCTTCCGCGTCTAAATCGACCTCCAACTCGGGCAGATAAACCGCGTGAACGTCGTGTCGCTCCCTGCTCAATCCAATTTCCGGAACCCATCGCTTATGCTTCAAGCGATCGTGATACTCCTTCGCGGTCGCTGCCGCCAGCCAGCCGCAATGACGTCCCATAATCTCGTGAATGATGAGCATCCGCGAATTCGAATTGTGCTCGGCAACCACATTCTCGAAATGGTTGGCGGCATGTTCCGCCGCCGTCCAAGCCCCCAGGGTTTGACGGATCGGATAGACGTCGTTGTCGATCGTCTTGGGCATTCCGATGACGCGTAGCTGGTAGTCGTTTTTCGCTAGATACGCCGCTAGGTCCGCGGCCGCCGTGTTCGTGTCGTCGCCCCCGATGGTGTGCAAGACGTCAACGCCGTCCTTGACCAGCTGGTCCGCCGCAACGTTCTGCGGATCCTGTCCTTCTTCGACCAAGCCGCGCTTAACGCAGTCTTCGATATTCGTCAGCTTGACGCGCGAATTGCCAATCGGACTGCCGCCGTACAAATGCAAAATGCCCGCATCCCGACGAATCTCCGGAGTCACCGTATAGCTCAAGCCCTTCAGCAAGCCCCAATATCCATTCTTGTAGCAGATGATTTCCACATCCGGAGCGATCTCGGTATAACGCTCGATCAAACCGCCAATCGCGGAGGAGAGGCAAGGCGCCAATCCGCCCGCCGAGAGAATGCCAACTTTCTTTACGCTCATATTCTAGGTGTGGTTTAAAATGAAGGCGTACCGCTAGAGGGTTTTTCCAGGAAACTCAAGCCGGTCCTCGACAAAGTTTCGCGACCCTCGGCAAGGCAGGAAACGAGCCGGAGAGTCCGAAACGAAGGCGCTTCCTGATAAAACCTAGCCGCTTACGGGTAGGCCGAATCATCGGCCAAGGAATCCAACGCCTTCAAGCGTTCTTCCAAATCAGGGTGAGTCGCGAGGAAACTGGCAATATCGATGTCCGGAACATCTTGGTGCAGCAAAATCAGTGCCTCCTTCATGGCGGACGCTCCGATTCCACTCTCGTCGAGAATCACCCCCGCAAACAAGTCGGCCTCGGCCTCGAACCCCCGGGAGTAGCGCGACTCTATAGCGAGCGCCGGTAGCGATGCCGCCATTCCCCCTAGCGATGACAAGTCGCCAAACGCTAAAGATACGACGACGAAAATACCCGCATCTTGGACCAAGGACCGCAAACCGTGCTGTCTCTCCACATGGGCAAACTCATGAAGAAACACGGCGACCATTTGCTCCTCGGTTTCACAAAGATCGACGAACGCTTCCGTAGCCACAATCAGACCCGAGGGCAGCGCAAAGGCATTTGCCCCAATACCAGGCGCAGTGTATATTTTCAGCTCGTAGCTATATTCAACGCTTCGTTCCTGCCCCAATAGCTCAAGCCCTCGATCGAATGCTGCTTTTGCCCTATTGTGGATTTTCGCAGAGTAGCTTTCCTCCATACTGCCGTAACGTTCCATCGCTTTTAAGCTCTGCGCGGACAAGGTCTCCCTCAGCGACTGAGGGACCTTCGACACTATGCTCTCAGCCAGGACTGGCATACCGAATTTGAAGAATGCGAAAAGGAAAAGGGCGATCCCCAATACGCAACCAACGGCAACGGACCACTTGGATTCGAGAGAATTCACTGTCCCAAGCAACCCCGATTTTGGAAGCAGCTTTTCGCATTCAGAAAATTCCAGCCGATTGTCGGTTTCAAACCGCGTCCCATCATGGAATCGCAATATGCGATTAGAAGACCCCAGCGCCGGTTCTACATCGTATTCTTTTCTTGTATACGCTTTATCGTAATCGCCGAAGGAAACCAAAACCGTTCCGCGCTCATCTACACGAATCCCCGCCTCGAAGAAATCCGAGGAGCCGCTGAGATAAATAGTCCCCAGGCATTCCCTCATAACCCAATTTCGAAATCCATGAAATCGGTAGCCGCTTCGCCAAACGCCCCTTCCCTTTCCTGCTCTGCCTCGACAAAGGAACCAAGCGTTCCTCCCGGCGCCAGCGCGCTGACGCTCTCCAGTTTGTATTTCGCCAGCCGAATTTTGGCCCATGGCACAAGCAATCCCAGCGTACAAATACTTGCCAGCACGCCACTCAAAGCGATCCAAATGAATGGCCAGAAACGCATTTCAGATTTGAAGCGCGAATCTCCCAAGCGCAACACACTAAGATTGTAGTTAAACAAACACATCCAAAGGCCCTGCTGGTACAACACGAGAATAACAACCAAAATGAAATACTCGGAAGCCTCTTGGATGTAAATCGTAAGCCCATGATCGTAAGCAACCCCGTCTCCTGCTCCCATCAAGTAGGAGTTAACCCACATAAAGAGCATCCCCCAAACCAAGGAAAGCAGGGATATAAGAACCCCAAACGCGATATACCACTGGTAGTACTCGCCTCCACGAGGCGTGAATCGAAAGAGCTGCCTTCCGAATTGAAGGTTCTTGAAGAGATACTCTTTCTTTTTCATGGCCCAATAAGGCATGATGAAACCAAGAGTAAAAGGTATCAGCAGCGCCCACCCAAGGTAAGTAGCGTAGGAATCGCCCAATGCTCCCGAGAATTTGAATCTCACATTTCGATACGCAGTGTTTCTCGCTTTAAATCGGAGAGCCTTATACGCCATCCATGGAGCCGCTAGGCCGAATACAGCGATTACTAGCAACACGTACCCAGGATTAATTACATTCGAAACGAAGTACACCGCCAAGAAGAACAAAGCGATCAGGTATCCAATCAGCAAGTTTTTAGGCTTGGCCAGATAGTCGAACGCGTGGCCATCAAGCTTGGTATGCGCATGGAAGTAGCGGCGCGATCGAACCAGGGCCCAGGGCCAATAGAGGCCTAGCGTCGCTACCGACAGCAGCAGATTGACGATCCAAATTTTGAAATACTCGCCCGTTTGGCCGGTAAACTCGAATGAGAGCGGCTCCAGCGGAGCGGCTTCGGGCTTCAGCGGTCGCAGCGCCGCTTCCTGCGGGGGCTGGGGCGGCGTCGGCTCCGCCTCGGGTTGGGAGTCGTTGGTATCCATAGAGTCAGACGAGAAATGGGAGTTGCCGAGCGATTCGGACTCGACTGCCTACAACTAGGTCGCAATTGCTCGAACGACTCAAGCGCGAAAACGCTTGAGCCCCAACCCACAAACTGGCTTAGGCGTGGCTACCTATTCGCGACCCTCACTCGACCGTAATTGTGATTTTCTTCGAAATCACCGCCGGTTCGTGGGCCAGATGTATTTTATCGCCCAATACAAGCTGCAAAGTATGCTTGCCGGGCGAAAGCTCGATCTTCGCTTCCGTTTGACCTTTGCCGAAATGCACTACGTTTTCGCTAGCCGGAAGCGGCTGGTTCAAGTCGGGCAGTTTGTCGAGATCGATGATCAAATGATGGTGACCGGTATCCGGAACATCGATGCCCGCGGGCGCAACGCCCATTCCCACCAAGCCAAAGCGAACGCGCACGGGCGATTTAACGGTCGCTCCATCCCGTGGAGAAATAATGTACACCCGCGCTCCTTCAGGGGAAGGCGACTTCGGCAACGTTTCAGCGGCGAACACAGGCGCCGACAAGATAGCAAAGGCAATAAAGGATAGAATCGTTTTCATGATGAGATACGTATTGTTGGTTTAATTAAAATTTTCCTCGAAGCAGCCGACTATTGAGCGGGCATCGCGAAAATGGCTTCGTCCACTTCCACATTCGGCTGAAAGGCCACGATGCTGACATGGATCGCCATTCCCATCGCGCTGATTTCCATGCGAGTCGGCATGGTTATATCCCCATATGTCGAATACTCGGTCACCGTCATTCGAGCAGGCAGCATTCCCTGAGCCCCCATGTACTCGATCGTATCGTTCTTGCGCAAAAGCCCCGTGTCCTTTTCGAAATACAAGGTTTCCTCGTGCCCGTCATCCACCGTAGTGGCCACCACGGTTATCAGGCCGTCCGCATCCTCGCCCGCCACTTCGGCGGTCGCGAATTTCTCTCCCAGTTTAACCCCTTCTTGAAAGTCCGCATCGGAGCGCATCTTCCTTAACTCCGCGCCTTGGAGCTCGCGCAATCCCTGCATGACGTCTTTCGCCCAGCCTTTCTCGCCATCGAACGCCTGGATCATATTGCCCATTCCCGGCACGGTAACATTGAGGTGGAATTTGTCCGGGTTGAGAAAAGTGACGTCCGTCTGCATGCTCATGCCCACCGCAGGCATCTCCATGTTCATCTTCAATTTCGCGGACTTGACCTCCTCATACGCCTCATAGCCGCCTAAGGCCTGGGCGTATCGGTCGAATAGCGCTCGGGCCTCAGGACTGATCTGGGCCGAAACGAATAGCGGGAAAACGAATAGCGCTCCTAGCGTCCCCCCCAGCAAACGGCTCCAATCGGACAAGCGATTCATGTCGCGATTTATCGCCTACTACCGAGCCTGCTGCAAGACCCATTTGCGCGCCGCTTCGATGACGCTGTCCTCGCCTTGCCTTAACCTTCGAATGGACAAGGGGACGGCTTCATCGGGAACGACTCCCCTGCCTTCCAGGCGCGATCCATGAAACGTCTCGTAGTCCGCTATGGCCATTTGCAAAAAGTAGCCGTTGGGCAGGCGCTTTATCATCGATGGCAGCGCCGCCCCGCCACTTTGCGTACCGAAAACGCGGGCTCGAGAACTCTCCTGCATGCTCGCCGCGAATATTTCGCTCGTAGAAAGCGAGCGTTCATCGATCAGTATTGCGACCGGGCCCAAGTAGGCGCCTGACTGGGCGTACGCATTGTAGTTCAAATAGCCCTTTCGCATTCGCATCGTGCCCAATCGGAAATCCTCTTCGACCAACATGCCGGCCATTCCGGTCGCCATGATTCCAATACCTCCCGGATTACCCCTCAGATCGATAATCAGCCCCAGGACCCCTTCGTCCAGAGCGCGAATGAAAGACCGGATCTCCTCCATCAGACTCGGCACCCAAAAGTCGAAGCGCAAGTAAGCGATTCCTCCTTCCCCAACGGATGATTCCATCGAGACCGGCATCGCTCCCATATGCCCTAAGGGTACGGACATCCTCCCATCGTATTTCTCGAGCTCGAGCGGGAACCGTTTCGGCAACCCTCCCAAGCCGCCATTCGCGACCAACTCGACCCGATCTCCGGGTGACCCAAGCAGTCGGTTCTCGATCATTTGAACCCAGTAGGCATTCAAAGCGCTTTCGAAGGCGCCCGATCGCCTCGCTCGCTCGAAAAGCGCCTCCACTTTCTCGCCATTGATCGACAGGATCGCCATTCCCGCGGTCAATCCCACCTGTTCCGCAGCGCTTCCAGGCAGCGGCCGATGGACGACCGGTCGGCCTTCGGCCACGGTGACGGAAAGGCCTGCGACGCCCCCTCCCCAGTGATTGGGAAGCAACTCGTTCTGGGAAGACGCCATGATCGCGTAGTGGGATTCTCCCAACTCGGACAGCATCTCCCGAAGCAACGCATCAAAGGCCTCCGCTGTATCAATCAGAGGCAAGCGCTCTCGGTAGGCAGCCCCAATCCCATGCCAGTCCTTTCCCCCAAAATCGGGATCGTAGTGATTCGCTTCGATTTCGCTCCAAACCGCGTCGAACACCTGTCGTTGCAGAGCGCTCTCCCCGAACGAGAGGCGCCCAAAGGCTAGCAAAAATCCTAGCCAAAAAATCGGCATTCCAAGCCATGTACCTTTCACAGGCCCCTAAACTGAACGAGCCGAGGCGGGCAAGGCGAGCCAATCCCCATCCGCCAACTCTCTCAGCGAAAGATATTTTTCTGGCAATCCGCAAAACTAGCGACTTGGTCAGTGA
>CBFHHM010000030.1:0-10170 GCA_965655705.1 Candidatus Pelagisphaera sp. | reverse complement strand
GTCGCTCGCCCGCCGCATCGACAGCGGAGGGCCCTCTTTCACCAATCCAATCCATAGCAGCCGATCAACCTAGACACGCAAACGATCCTCGTAACAGGAGCCGCCGGATTCATCGGCTGGAAGACCTGCAGCATGCTACTCAACCGAGGCGTTCGCGTCGTGGGCATCGACAATCTCAACGAGTATTACGACGTTCGCATGAAGTCCTGGCGACTCGCGCAGCTCGAGTCCCATGCTTCCTTTCGCTGGATTCAGGGAGATATCGAAAACCTCGACCTGCTCGACCGGGTCTTCAAAGAGCATCGTTTCCATGCCGTCATCAATCTCGCGGCAAGGGCAGGCGTCCGCTACAGCATGGAGAACCCGCACATCTACCTGGATTCCAATGCCGATGGCACCCTCAATGTTATGGAATGCATGCGGAAGAACGAAATCCAGAAGCTGGTGCTCGCCTCGACCTCCTCAATCTACGCCGGACAGGATATGCCCTTCCTCGAGACGCTGCCCGTCAATCAGCCGATCTCTCCGTACGCCGCATCGAAGAAAGCGGCGGAAGCGATGTCCTATACCTATCACTACCTCTACGATTTCGACGTTTCCGTCGTGCGCTACTTTACGGTCTACGGCCCTGCGGGGCGTCCCGATATGAGCCCCTTGCGCTTCATAAAATGGATCGACGAAGGCGTCCCCATTACTCTATTCGGCGACGGCTCCCAGTCGCGCGACTTCACCTATGTCGATGATATCGCTCGTGGAACCATCGACGCGCTCCAGCCTTTGGGCTACGAGATCATCAATCTCGGTGGCGGGGCCAACCCCATTCCCATCAATCGGATGATCGCTACCTTCGAGCGACTGCTCGGCAAGAAAGCCATCATCGATCCGCAGCCCTTCAATAAATCGGACATGACCCACACCTGGGCCAATATCGACAAGGCCAAGCGACTTCTCGATTGGCAGCCCGAAGTCGATTTCGATTCCGGCATGCAACGAACGGTTGATTGGTACCTGGCAAACAAGGATTGGATTTCGGATTTGGAATTCTAGCCTGCTCCGGGCCCGGGAGACGTCATCGAAAGACGATGCGCAGCGACGCTCGCTCCCAAACCGCCCGCCGTATCGGGGACTTTCCTGTCAACTTAAATCCGTAGTTATACGGATCGATAATAAGGTTCTAAAGGCCGCACGAACGCATTTTATTTCCATATTATGGATACAAAAAATCGCCCAACCCATTCCCCAACAACCCTGAAAGCCTCCAGGGGCGATCCCGTTTCCAAAACGCGATCGAAGACCCGCGTTTTGGATTCCTTTGTTTATGCTAATCAGTGACTTATAAATTAATTGAGCCATCCCCTAATCCAAATCGGAACGCTCGCATAGAGGATTACCTGAGACATCTCTAATAGATTGTCACCCTGGCATGCGCTCGTAACGCTGATTTAACGTCAAGATCCCTGTAAAGTCTTGTCCGCAGAGTAGATACTCGGTCTATTTTGAGTTCTCCTTCATGGAATTCGCTGCGATAAATACCTACTCGGACCGCGCGCCACTGAGCCCAACCGCTCACACGGCGCCTGAGCGGTTTTCGCTCGTCTCCATCCGAGAGGCAGAGGCAATGGGAAAGGCGGGCCGCTCGTGAACTGGTATTGCGCGCACACCAAACCCGCCAGGGAGTCGTTCGTAGAGCGCTACCTTTGCGACGAGCTCGGCTTGGAAGCTTACTACCCAAAACTGAAGCGCAAGAAGACCGTCCGTCGCGTTCGACGCGAAGTGGTGGAAGCGCTATTCCCCCGCTACCTTTTCTGCCGACTGGACCTTGCCGAGAGCTATCGGGCCGTTCGCTACGGCAAGGACGTTCTCGACTTGGTCAGCGCCGGCGGCAAACCGACCGTCGTCAGCGACGCCACCATCGGCCAGCTTAAGAAGTGGGCCGGAGGCGAAGACGACATCATCGCCCTCGCGCCGGAGTCGATCGCTCCCGGCGATTCCATCAAAATCACCGGAGGCCCCATGCAAGGCCTCGAAGCCATTTTCCTGGAGGAGACCAGCCAGGGCGAGCGCGTCGCCATCCTGCTGGAGCTAATGAACGCCGAGATGCGAGCGGAAATCGACCGCTCTCAAATCGAGCCCATCCGCCGCTGAACCCTTTGAATCCAATAACTGCACTCATGAACCCTTCAACCGCATCCCCGCTTTCGGCCCTGCGAGCAGACTTGTCGAAGTCCGGAGCGTTACGACCTCTTTGGGAACGGATTTTGGACTATGGGATCAGCGCCCTCGTCCTCGTGGCCCTGCTTCCACTGATCTTGGTGGCATTTATTCTCATCAAGGTCATCTCCCCGGGGCCCGTCATTTTCAAGCAGCGACGGATCGGCTTCAATGGGGAGCCCTTCATGATTTACAAGTTGCGTACGATGAGGCTTGGAGCGAAGACGGAGACTCACGAAAGCCACGCCGTTGAACTGATAAAGAAGAATCGCACGCTCACGAAAATGGACGCCATGGGCGACTCGCGCCTGATTCCCTTCGGCCGATTCCTGCGGGCATCCGGCATCGATGAACTGCCCCAGCTCGTAAACGTCCTGAAGGGCGAGATGAGTCTGGTCGGTCCTCGTCCTTGCGTGCCTGCCGAAACCGAGGCCTTTTCGCCTCTCGATCGCAGACGCTTTGCAGCCCTGCCCGGAATCACAGGGCTGTGGCAGGTTTCCGGGAAAAACGCGCTTACTTTTTCCGAGATGATCGACTGCGATATCCAGTACACCATGCGCAAGGGCCCGAAAATGTATCTGTCGATCGCTTTCAAGACCCCTTTCGTACTCATACAACAAGTATTGAATTCCCGCGAATCGGCGGCTACTGCCCAACTGCCGGGCAACACGGAGGCCAATCTTCCGAGCCGCATCGCCAGCTAGGAGGGCGAATCCTCCCGCGTTACCGGCTTCAGGCGACTCGATTCCAGCCGATTCCTACTCCAGATGAGTGTCGCTTGCCTACAACTGCCTATCCCACTGCGGAGAATAACTGCCTCGGGTACCCGCTTCATCGAGCGCGCTCCGCTCGCGAGGAGATTCGGATAGCATGACTCAACCGCTCAAAATCGGCGTTATCGGTCTCGGCTACTGGGGCCCGAATCTCGCCCGAAACATTCGCTCTTTGTCCGATTGCGAGCTCAAGTCGGTCTGCGATCTCGATGCCGCCCGCTTGGCCCACATCCAGTCGCTTCATCCAGGAACCGCTGGCGAACGCGACTTCGACGCGCTCGTTCGCGATCCCGACCTGGATGCGATTGTCATCGCCACGCCCGTTCCCTCCCACTTCGGACTAGCCAAGGCCTGCCTCTCTGCTGGCAAGCATGTGCTCGTCGAAAAGCCCCTCGCCTCCAATTCGCAAGAGTGCGAGGAGCTGATTGCCCTGGCCCGCCAGAACGGCTGCATTCTGATGACGAGCCACACTTTTCTCTACTCGCCCGCGGTTCGGAAGATCAAGGAACTCGTCGATGCCGGCGATATAGGCGATATCCGCTACATCAGCGCCCGCCGGCTCAACCTCGGAATCTTCCAAAAGGATATCAACGTCGCCTGGGATCTCGCTCCTCACGACCTATCGATCATCCTCCACATTCTCGGCGAGCAGCCGCAGACCCTAAATTGCCAAGGCAGCGCCCATATCACGCCGGGAATCGAAGATGTCACGACCATGTCGCTTCAGTTTTCCAATGAGCGGTCCGCCATCATTCACAGTAGTTGGCTCGATCCGCGAAAAGTACGCGAGATGACCATCGTGGGAAGCAAGCGCATGATTTCCTACGACGACGTCGCCCCCCAGGAGAAAATCAAGATTTTCGATGCGCGCGTGGAAAGGCCGCCGCACTACGATACCTTCGCGGAATTTCACTACGCGTATCACCACGGCGATATGTACGTGCCCTTCATCCAGCAGGAAGAACCTCTCAAAAACGAGTGCCAGCACTTCGTCGACTGCATTCGTTCCGGAAACGCGCCGCTCACCAGCGGGAAAGAGGGCGCCGCCGTCGTACGCTTGCTCGAAGCCTCCACCGAATCGCTTCGATTGGATGGAGCGCCAGTATCGATTCAAGCGAATTTCAAGGACGGAGAGCCGCGCGCTCGCGGTGAACCGCCCAAAGCCAAGGTGACGCCCGCTTGAGGGCAAACGGCAACGGCCCAACCGTCAGGATAGCCCGCATTCCGAACCAGGGCATTAAAGGTTACGCCACTACCGTTACGGTCTGCTAAAATCTTTATAAATATTGACGGAAATACGTCTTTACCCTGTTCGCCAAAGACCGATTAGGTACCTTATCAGGGAAACGCTTCATCGCTACCTAGAAAGGCATTAAAACTGCTTTGCTGATGCGAAGGGCGCGACCAGCGTTTTTCCGATCAAAACTTTCAAAACGCCGTCATTGGTCCTTCTTCGCTAAAAACGCCTGAGGCACCAAAATGGCGGCAGCGTGCCAAGCGGCTTCGCCGAATATCGCTCATTGCGAATCGCGGATCTCTGACCCAGAAGACCGTCCTTCGCTCTCCGCTCTCCGATCAGTGATCCCCGATTCGCAATCCGCCATTGACTCCCGAGGCACTACCCTCTCCAACCCGCTGGAAAACCCCGCTTGGGATGAACTCATCGAGGACTTCCCGCAAACCACGTTCTTTCACAGTTCCGCCTGGCTTCGCGTTCTCAGCGAAACTTACGGCTACCGGCCTATTTCCCTCTCCATCGGCGATCCCGACAGCCCCGAAGCCTTAGTCGCGATGATCGAAGTCGACAGCTGGCTTACCGGCAAGCGCGGCGTCTGCCTGCCCTTCACCGATGCCTGTCCCCCCTTATACCGAGGGGATCGCGGACTCGAAGCCGCAACGCGGGAGCTTCTCGCCCTCGCCCGGGCGCGGAAATGGAAACGCGTCGAGATTCGAGCGCCCGACGGCTTCGATCAACGTGGCCCCGCTTCGACCAAACACTACACGCATACGCTCGACCTTGGGCCTGGCTCGGAGAGCCTTTTCCACAGCTTCAGCAGTTCGAATCGGCGAGCCCTGCGCAAGGCCCAGGCATCGGGCCTAGAAGCGATTCGCGCTAACGATATGGCGAGCCTCCGTTCCTTTTACGGCCTGCTCTGCCAGACTCGAAAACGTCATGGGACGCCGCCGCAGCCCTGGACGTTTTTCCAGAGCATCCATCGCCACATCCTGTCGCAAGATCGAGGCGCCCTCTTCCTCGCATACCGCGACCGACAGCCCGTTGCCGGGGCCCTTTACCTCCGCGACCAAGGGCAGGCCATCTACAAATTCGGGGCCTCCGACCCCGGGTTCCAATCCTCGCGCCCGAACAACCTCGTCATGTGGTCCGCGATTCAATGGCTAGAGCAGCAAGACTGCCAACGCCTCGATTTCGGTCGAACCTCCCTCGAAAACGAAGGGCTCAGGCGATTCAAGCTCAGCTGGGGGACGACCGAACGCATACTCCCCTACTACAGCCTCGATCCCGCCACCGATACCCTATTGAGCCAGCCCGATCGAAGCTCAGGCTGGCAAACTCGCATTTTCCGTCATCTGCCGATTACCTTGTCACGCCTCGCCGGTCAGCTCCTCTACAAGCACGTCGGTTAGCTCGGACCAGTCCGAGCTCATTGCAAATTACTAATTGCAAATTGAAGATTTCAAACCGCTAGCCTCCCGTAGGAGCGGCTTTACGCCGCGATCAAAACCGCCACCCGCTAAGCGGGTTCAAGAACGCATCCGTCTTCGCAAGGCTACGCCGAGAAAAAAAACGCGGAGGCTTCCAAAAGGACAATCAACAAAACCCAATGCCAACACCATCACCCATTCTCAAACAAATCACTTAGCGTCCTTCGCGAACTTTGCGGTTAAAACGTACACCTCCAAATCCCTCCCCGTTCTCCCCGGCCTCAGCGGTTAAAACCCATCCAAAACGACTTCCCCCTAATCGAAAAACTGAGCCAACGATCGGGGACACTGGACGACGAATAAATTAGCGATTTTTTGAATAGTTAACTAACCCTATTCCAAGACGTTAACTTAAGCAGCCAAACGACCATCCAGAACACGCCTTAGCTATCGAAAAGGGGCAATCTTAGCCCTCTACACTTTCGCATCATTCCCGTCACACCGAACACACAATCAAGTGGATAGCGTATTTCGCGTCCCATATCAATTTAAACCCAGTCAACTTAGCGATCTTAGCGGTTAATCAAAATTCTAACGCAACCGGAATCAAATTGCTTCACCCTCTCCGCTAACGCTACGTCACCCGTTTTCACTCAGCCGAAGGCTACCACATGCAAGACCCGAACCTAGCCTCTAAACCCGCCGGCATCACGCCCAGCGACGTCATCTATACGCTCTTCCGCCACAAGCTGAAGATCGTTCTCTGCGCCCTCTTGGGCGTTTTCGCCGCAGCAGCCGTCTACAAGTTCTTCCCCAAGAGCTATTCCTCTCAAGCGCGTCTCTTCATACGCTACGTGGAGCAAGGCAAGACACCGATGGGGTCCGACGATGATAGCCGTATCACCACCCTCGAAACCCGCGGCGAGTCGATTATCAATTCCGAACTGCAGATCATTAGCAGTATGGACTTAGCCATGCAGGTCGCGGAACAAATCGGCCCTGGACGCGTTCTGGACGACCCCAGTCTGGCCTACGACCAAAACGCGGCCGCCAAGGCGATTCGCGATGCTATCGAAGTCAGGATTCCCAATCGAAGCACAGTAATCGCAGTCGAATATTCCCATCCCAACGCCGAGCTCGTGCAGCCGATTCTTCAAGGACTCATCGATGCCTATCTCGCCAAGCACCTGGAGACGCGCTCCGCCGGATCGTTCGACAGTTTTGTCAATCAGCAAGCCGAGCAGTACCGTTCCCGGCTCGCCCGCACCGAGGAGGAACTGCGCGATGCCCTCGACCGCGCCGGCGTCATCTCCCTGGAAGAAGCCAAAGCGGACCACAATAGCAAGATCGCCAGTATTCAAGGCGCCCTATTCGACGCGAACGCCGAGCGCGCCTCTCGAGAGGCGATGCTGGGGGAGATGCGAAAGCTCTTGCCGCAACGTTCCGATGGAGACAGCGATGCGGGGATCCAATTAGAGCCTGTCCCCGAAATCGATCCCAACGCCCTGCAAGCCTATGCCTCCGTCGAGGCTCAACTCGATGTACTTCGTCGCAACGAGCAAGATCTGCTCACACGCTTCACCCTGGAAAATGCCCTGGTAAAGGGAGTGCAAAAGCAAATCGCCGACGCCAAGGCCCGCAAAGCCTCATTGGAAGAGCAAAACCCTATTCTCGTTCAAACTGAGTCCCCAACCGGGACTCCTAGGACTGGAGTCGCCCGACCCGCTTTCGATATCAATTCCGAAATCATTCAAGTCACGGCCCTGCAGGCCAAGATACGCGTGCTCGAAGCGCAGTATCAGCAGATTCAGAAAGACGCCGAACGCATCGCATCCGTGGAGACCGAAATCCTCGAGTTGCGCCGGCGCAAGGACATCGAAGAACAGAATTACCGCTACTTCTCCGAAAGCCGCGAACAAGCCAAGATCGACGAGGCCTTCGGGGCGGGGCGCGTCAACAACATAGGCATTGTCCAGAATCCGACGCCCCCATACACGGATAATTCGCAATTACTGAAGATAGCAGGCGGCGTACTAGCCGGCGGACTGGCCCTCGGGCTGGCTTGGGCGTTTCTGATCGAACTGGTCTTGGACCAGTCCATAAAACGGCCTAATGACGTGAAGCGCAGCTTGAATATCCCGCTTTTTCTTTCCATTCCCGACACCACGAGCCGGGCCTATCGCAAGCTGCTCAAGAAAACCGGTCGCCAAGGAGCCTTGGACCGAGAGAAACGCTCCAAGCAAAAACCTTCCAAAGACAGCTATCAGCCGCAGTCGGCCACGCTCGTCGCCGCGGCCAAGGCAGACCCGAGCCAATATGGCAAGGGGGCCATCGAGAATTACGAAGACCATTCCGAAGCTAGCCCTTGGGAGAGCGACCACGCCCTGCACCCTTACTTCGAAGCGCTACGCGATCGTCTCATCGGTTTCTTCGAAGGCCGCGGTATGACTCATAAGCCCAAGCTCATCGGCTTGACCGGCATCGGCGACGCCCCAGGCACCACCTCGGTCGCCGCAGGCTTGGCAGGCACGCTCTCGCAAACCGGCGAAGGCAATGTACTGCTCGTCGACATGACATTGGGCCAGGAATCCGCCCAGCAATTCTATCACGGCAAGGCGGTTTCGGATCTCGAGCAGCTCCTCGATACCGCTCCCGTCAAAGAAAAGAAAAACGAGGGCAAGCTCGTTGTCGCCGCCGAAGGCACGAACGGCATGAAATTGCCCAGAATTCTTCCCAACCGCTTCAATGACCTCGTGCCCAAGCTCAAATCCAGCGAGTTCGACTATATTATTTTCGACATGCCCGCGGTCAGCCCGATCAGCGTTACGCCCCGCCTGGCCAGCTTCATGGATGCGGTCTTCCTCGTCATCGAATCCGAAAAGGCCAGCAAGGACGTCGTCGAACGGGCCACCGAATTGCTTCAGAAGACCAACGACAATATCGGGGCCATCCTCAACAAGACCAAAAGCTACGTCCCCCATAAGCTCCAAGAAGAGTACCTCGGCGATCTGTAACGGTAGGGCAATCGCGTCCCGCGATACCGCGACAGTCAAACTTATGACCGTCCGCTAAACACGCCAAACGACGCGAAACCAATAAATAGCGGGAATTTCCGCTCGACCGAGGCTTCCAACCTAAGCTTGTGAAACAAGCCCTGATAAAAAACTAAATGGGTCAAGGAGTCCTAACTGGACTCATAGGCGCCGCTTCGCGGCATCTTGGTTTATCTAAAATCAAATTTCGCGGCCTTTGGCGTATTTGGCGGACAGAAATAGAACCTTTGCGAACTTAGCGATTCAAACCCTTCTAGCCGCACCAAATTCGCATTCTTCAATCCGCAATCGTCGCTCCCTTCAGACTTAAGCCTTCCACCTTAAGCCTTAATAGATGCTCCGACTCAAACTCTACTACCACGCCAAGCCCTTCCTGCCCTGGAGCCTACGAATGGCGGTAAGGCGGTACTTCGCCCATAAAAAGCGATTACGCCATCAGAGTGTCTGGCCCATCGATTCCTCCGCTGGCGAGAAGCCCTCAAACTGGACCGGCTGGCCTGACGGCAAACAGTTCGCGTTTCTGCTCTCGCACGACGTCGAAACTCAGCTTGGCTACGACGCCCTCGATCAGCTTTTGCAAATCGAAGAAACTCACGGCTTTCGCTCCGTCATCAACTTCATTCCGGAAGGGCAATATCGCGTCAGCGCCGATCGAATACGCAACCTGAAAGAACGCGGCTTCGAAGTCGGAGTGCACGGCCTGTACCACGACGGCAAGCTCTACAACAGCAAGCAAAGGTTCAAACTCCGTGCCAAGAAGATCAATACCTATCTAAAAAGCTGGGGGGTTACCGGATTCCGTTCGCCCCTCATGCACCACAACCTGGACTGGCTCCACCAGCTCGAAATCGCCTACGACAGCTCCACTTTCGACACCGACCCGTTCGAACCTCAACCCGAAGGCCTAGGAACGGTCTTCCCCAAGTGGATCCCAAACCCAGAGGGCAGAAACAACGCGGCAGAGCAATCGCACCTCCTCAATACCGCATCATCCAATCAAATCGAACACAATCAGTCGCAGACCCTGCATAGCTCAACGAGCGACGCACAAGCGATTCCACATTCCACATTTCACATTCCGCATTGCAATTCGACAACGCCTAACGGCTATGTCGAATTGCCCTACACTCTCCCCCAAGACAGCACGCTCTTCCTCCTTCTCAGCGAGAAAACCAACCAAATCTGGAAAGACAAAACCGCCTGGCTCGCTGAACGCGGCGGCATGGCCTTCGTCAACACCCACCCCGACTATATAGACTTCAACGGCGACGGCTCCAATTCCCAATATCCAGCCAGTCACTACGAAAATTTTCTTACGCACGTCAAAGAGACCTACGCTGCCCAATACTGGCACGCCACCCCCGGCGAAGTAGCAAGCCACTTCGTCCGAGGACTGAGGACTGAGGACTGAGGACTGAGGACTGAGGACTGAGGACTGAGGACTGAGGACTGAGGACTGAGGACTGAGG
>CBFHHM010000029.1:430-31866 GCA_965655705.1 Candidatus Pelagisphaera sp. | reverse complement strand
GCGCTGCTTGGATCAGCCAGTCCGCTGTTGAAGTACGGCTAGGGCGCAGCAGACAGCCGCCTAAGCTATGCTCGCTAGTCGTCGCTCCGTCTGCCTAGCGAGTATCGGCAGGGGAACGTAGCTGAACTATTATGCAGCTAGAGGCATTTCTTCATGTGTGCCATTTATTGTTTTGATGGATATTTTTGCGAGGCCAACCATCATCCTCGGCATGCAGCCAGACGCTCCAACTTAAGGTCGAATCCAGAACACCCCCGTGCGCGAGCTAGGCTCGCGTAAATTGAATGTGGAATGACGAACGTGGAAACTCGTTGGGTTTCCGCATTCTCTTTCCCGGATCGATTTGTCGTTTGCTGTAGCAACATTTCGGACAAATCAAAGAACAGGGTGCGGTTTATGGACGAGCGCTTTCTGGAAATCAAGGTTGAAACAAGACCCGTGAATTCTATGGTCTGCGGTTATGTCGCATTTTCTCACCCCGATTTTGGCCGCCGCTGACGGTTCTTGGTTCACTCGGATTTGGGAGAATTATCTCTTTCCTTGGTGGGAGTCCTTTCGCCAGGTCTTCGTCGGACCGGATTTGGCGATCCAGCTAGGGGGCATTGGGGCGGCGATCGTAATCGCTTGGGTGATCTCGGCTGGTCTAAAGCCGTTGTTTCGGAAGGTGAGCGATGCGATCGAAGAAAGAGATGACTGGATCGAGGACACGGTTGACTGGGTTAAGGACAATCTGTTTCGCGTACTGCTCGTCGCATTGCTTTGGTCGATTTCGATGTATCTCGATTCGAATCGGATCGAGATGCCCGCGCCCGTAGAGCAGGGGGCTGAAGCGCAACAAGCGATTGCGCAGGTCGATGTCGGCGAGGAAACGAATGGGGATGAGGCTATCGAGGAGGCGGTTGAAAAGGAGCCTTTGTCGGGGAAAAAGAATTACATTCTGGTGCGGGCGATCGCGAGTATCGCTACGCTCTGGCTCGTGTCTGCGGCCTTGCCGGCGCGAATCAAAAGCCAGGTCTATTACAAGACTTTGTTTTTCGTGTTGGCGATCGTGCTGATCCTGAACCTGATCGGCGTCTGGAGCGTCATTCGGGAGGGTTTGAACAGCATTCGACTGTATCCGTTTTCGGAATCGGGCGAGACGCTCGTGACACTGCTTTCGTTTTTCAAGGGGGTGATTGCGATCTCGGTGGCCTTCCCGCTAGCGGGTTGGCTAATCAATACCTCGTCCAAGCGGGTTACCCGCATGAAGAACGTCACGCCGGCTTTGCAGGTCTTGGCGATAAAGTTCATCAAGGTGCTGATCGCTGTGGCAGTTATTCTCTTCGCCATCAGTTCGATGGGCGTCAACCTCGCGGCTTTCGCGGTACTCGGTGGAGCGATCGGATTGGGTCTCGGATTTGGTTTCCAGAAAGTCGTATCCAATTTGATCAGCGGAGTCATTCTGTTGAGCGACAAATCGATAAAGCCGGGCGATGTGATAGAGGTGGATCAAACCTACGGTTGGATCAATACCCTGGGAGCTCGCTATACGTCGGTCATCACACGCGATGGCACAGAGCATCTGATTCCGAATGAAATGATGATTACCGAAAAGGTAGTCAACTGGTCGTTCAGCGACGAGAAGCTCCGCGTGCGAATACCATTCGGCGTTTCCTACACGTCCGACATCCACATCGCGATGGATCTTGCGCTGCAGGCGGCAGGCGAAGACAAACGGATCCTTAAAGAGCCCCCTGCCGCAGTTAGGCTGACGGAATACGGCGACAATTCGGTTAATTTCGAATTGCGGGTTTGGATTGTCGACCCCACGGACGGTCTGGGCAATATCCGGAGCGCGTTCTACATTCGCATTTGGGAGCTATTCAAGCAGAATGGCATCGAATTTCCTTACCCGCAGCGCGACGTGCACATCAAGGAATTGCCTCCATTGGATGTACGATTGGGCAAGGACGATCGCGACTAGGCCGGTCCCGAATAGACGCAAAAAAAAGGAGGACCGAGCGGGCCCTCCTGGATTTGAAAATCGGCTGCTAGGGCTGCTACGGAAGCAGGTCGCTGACCAGGATCTTTTCTTCGGAGAGCTCTGCTTCGGTGGCCTTGATCTTTTCCCTGCTGAAGTCGTTGATTTCTAGGCCTTCGATAATGCTGAGCGATTCGCCGTCGCTCTTCATGGGGTAGGAATAGATCAAGCCGGGCTCGATTCCGTATTCGCCATTCGAATGCACGGCGACGCTGAAGTAATCGTCATCGGCGGTCGGCGTGATGATGGAGCGTACCGTATCGATTGCGGCGTTGGCGGCCGATGCCGCCGAAGACAGGCCGCGCGCCTTGATAATGGCGGCGCCGCGCTGCTGGACGGTCGGAATGAAGTCGTCTTTGAACCAAGTCGCGTCCGTGATGACTTCGGGCACGGCCTTGTCGTCGATGGTGGCGTCGAAGTAATTCGGATACATCGTCGAAGAGTGGTTGCCCCAGATGGCAAGTTTCTTGACAGAAGTGACGTCCACACCGGCCTTGAGAGCGAGTTGGGTCTTGGCTCGATTTTCGTCGAGACGGGTCATGGCGAACCAGCGATCCTTGGGGATGTCGGACGCGTTGTTCATGGCGATAAGACAATTCGTATTGCACGGGTTGCCGACGACCAGCGTGCGAATATCCGAAGCGGCATTGTCCTGGATCGCCTTGCCTTGGCTGGTGAAGATCTTGCCGTTGATACCGAGCAGATCCTTGCGCTCCATGCCTGCTTTGCGGGGAACGCTGCCTACGAGCAGCGCCCAGCTCGCTCCATTGAAACCCTCGTTGAGGTCGCAAGTGGGGACGATGTCCTTGAGTAGCGGGAATGCGCAGTCTTGGAGCTCCATGACGACTCCTTCAAGCGCTTGCATGGCAGGTTCGATTTCGATTAGCCGAAGGACGACTGGCTGATCCGGGCCTAAGAGCTGACCCGAAGCGATGCGTACGAGTAGCGAGTATCCAATTTGGCCGGCGGCGCCGGTGACTGCGACATGAACAGGTGCTTTCATAGGAGCAGAGACGTTAGCAAGCGCTTAGTTCGAATGCGACTAAAAACGCGACGCGCGGTCTGAGAATTTCGGCTGCTTAGGCGAGGCGGTAACGGCCGTTATAAAGGCGCCCGCACGGCGAGGCCTGGACTCATGCGCTGGCGAATCTGCTCTCGAGTCGTTGGTAGGCGTCGAGAATGGCGGATTCGGTGGCATCCCAGTCGATGCAGCCATCGGTGATGGATACTCCGTACTCGAGCGAATCAAGCGGCGCGGGAAATTTTTGGTTTCCCGCCTTTAAATTGCTTTCCATCATAACGCCGATGATCGCATCGTCGCCGGCTTCGATCTGGTCGATGATCGAGGAGAGCACCTCGGGCTGCCGCTCCGGTTGCTTGCTGCTATTGCCATGACTCGTATCGATCATAATCGCTTTTTCGAGTCCTGACTTTTGCAGGTCGGTTCTCGTCTTCGCGACACTTTCAGCGTCGTAGTTGGGTCCAGAGCTGCCGCCGCGCAAAACGACGTGGCAGTTTTGATTGCCCGCTGTGGTAACGGCTGAGGCCTGCCCGTCCGTATTGATGCCGAGGAATGTCTGCACGCCCCGAGCCGCTTTGATCGCATTGATTGCTACTTGGCAGGTCCCGTCCATACCGTTCTTGAATCCGACGGGCATGGACAATCCCGAAGCCATCTGGCGGTGGGTTTGCGATTCGGTCGTGCGGGCTCCGATCGCTGCCCAGGATACGAGATCGGCGATGTATTGCGGCGTAATTGGATCGAGCAGTTCGGTTGCGGTAGGCAGTCCGAGATCGATGATGTCGCGAAGAAAGGTCCGGGCGACGCGGAGTCCTTTATCGATGTTCGCGGACCCGTCCAGGTCGGGATCCATGATGAGCCCCTTCCAGCCAAGAGAGGTACGCGGCTTTTCGAAATAGACGCGCATGACCAGGCAGATACGGTCGTTAACGCGTTCGCTGAGAGCAGCGAGACGCTTGCCATACTCCAGGCCCGCTTCGATATCATGGATGGAGCAGGGGCCTATTACCAGGAGCAGTCGCTTGTCGTCGCCGAAAATGATGCGGTGAATCTCCTGCCGCGATTGGGCGATGAAGTCGGACTGGGCTTCGGTCCTAGCGATTTCGTCGACGAGCGCTTGAGGAGCTGGTAGAGCAGCGGTCTGCGTGACGTTAATGTCAGAGGTTTTCTTCACAGAGGGGATAGTTGGGAGAGACGCTTTCGAATTTCAATGCGAATTCTCCACTTGTCACAGAAACGCGAGGTTTGTGGGTAAAAATAAGGCGGGCAGCCTACCCCTAAGCTGCCCGCCATCTCGTTTTCTTAGTTACCCCAAAATCCCGCTGAGCGGGAAAATGTTTGTCAATGCCGAAGTTAGATAGGAATTGTCATGCGACTGTCAATGCGTATTTTTGGTAAATGTTGTCGATTGAAGTCTAAGCCGTTGATGTATGGGAAGTTCAGAATTGCATTTATTTGCACCTAAAGGGGTTTTAAGCGTTTGGGGAGAGGACGCAGCGACCTTTCTTCAGGGGCAATTCTCTCAGGACTTGCGAATAGAGAGGGGCGCAATGGCCTATGGATTGTGGCTGAACCAAAAGGGCAAGATCCTCGCCGATAGCTTCATCGGTCGCGTTTCCGAGGACGAGTTCCTGGTCCTGAGCTATTTCGGCGAGTCCGCCCGCCTTCAATCCAATTTGGAAAGTCGTATCATCATGGACGAAGTGGAGACGGAGATCCCCACCGCGAGCTGGCATGGGATTTCGCTATGGGGCGACGCTGTCGACGTCGCTTTAGATGCGATGGGGCTCGAGCGTCCCGAGCCGGGTCGATTTGTCGCCAAGGAAGATGTATACGTATTTTGGGGACGCCGTGGAGCTCGAGAAAACGTGGAGATCGTTTCGCGTGGCCCAGATGCTTTGGCGCGAGCCAAGGATGCGCTGGATTCCGATTCGATTCGCCCGATGACCGATGAAGAGGCGAGCGTTCGATCAATCGAGGACTTTCGGTTCGAGGTTGGGAGGGATATTACGGATGACGATCTACCTCAGGAAGTTGGTTTGGATCAGGTGGCAGTAGCGTATTCGAAAGGATGTTACATTGGTCAAGAGGTAATGGCCCGTTTGCATGCTATGGGACGGGCCCGCAGGGCTCTCAATTGCGTTGCCTTGTCTGGACGACCCAAAGGAGAGGGGCCGTGGAAATTAATCGGAGCGGATGGAAGGAAGGCGGGGGAGCTTAGACGCTGTCTGGAAGCGCAAAGTGGTCCGATCGGGTCTGCGATGATAAAGGCGTCGAGCGTAGTGGATACGATACGGGTGGATTCCGATCGAGGAATAGAAGCGCGCGTGGTAGGGCGGTCTAGGTAATGAATCGAGACGAAGAGCTACGTCATTTGGAAGCGCTTTGCTTAAAGCTGGGTTCCCCGCCGGAGCAGGCGCGGCGCATGGCCAGTCAATTGGCTAAGCGGGCCGATCAATGGGTGGAGGAGCGAGGAATGGATCGACCCCAAGCGATGGAGCGACTTTTGGAAATGGTCGTTATGGGACGTCAAGGGCTTACGCCGCCCGAATTTTCGGGGCAAACCGAAGCAATCGAGAAGAGTGACGACTAATTTTCGGAGATTCGAACATTTCGTTTGACGCCTGTGTTTAAGCCCATTCGACTCAAGTGTTTTCTGGGTGAAGACACCCCGCAATAAAAAATCCATTACGATTAATACACATGACTAAAGCTGAACTTGTAGCAGAAATCCAAAAGAATCTTGGCGGCGCTTCCAAAGCGGAAGCCGAAAAAGCATTGGGCGCCGTTGTGGGCTCGGTCAAGACCGCTGTTAAGAAAGCGGGAAAGACCATTAAGATTAGCGATAAGAACGCCAAGGACGCAGTGGCTATCCAGTTGGTTGGCTTCGGCTCCTTCTCCGTTACGCGTCGCAACGCTCGCTCTGGCATCAACCCGCTCACCAAGGCTCCTTTGAAGATCAAGGCGAGCAAGGCTGTTAAGTTCAAAGCGGGCGCAGGTCTCAAGGACGTTCTCTAGTCCTCGACGAGTTTGCTACTAATTTCATCCCGCAGCTTAACGGTTGCGGGATTTTCATTTTCCAAGGACTGAATACACTATGATCGAAGCCCTTAAAGAGCGGTTTGCGGCGAACTATGGCGAGAGTCCATCGCTAGTGGCAACGGCTCCGGGACGTGTCGAGGTAATTGGGAACCACACTGATTACAACCAAGGACCGGTTATCGGCGCCGCAATCGATCGTGGCGTAGTCGTTGCCCTGAAGCTGAATAGCGAGGGCGGCTTTCGTTTTTCCAGCGGTTCGGCTCCGGTCGTTGTCGTAGACGATCCAAGCGTGCGGCAAAAAGGTCCAAGATCATGGGTTAACTATCCACTCGGCGTATACAATGCATTAATACGAAGAGGACTGATTCAACAGGGCGGATTCGACTTCTCCGTTGAGTCCGACGTGCCTGCAGGAGCAGGATTAAGTAGCAGTGCCGCTTTGGAGTTGGCCACTGCAGTTGCCCTGCGAGCGGCCTATGGGTTGAATCTTGACAATGCCGAATTGGCAGTCGCGAGCAGGGAAGCGGAAAACGAATTCGTTGGCGTACCTTGCGGTATTTTGGATCAGGGAGTTTCGGCGTGCGGCAAAGCGGGTCAGTTAGTGGGAATCGACTGCAGGAAAGTCTCGTTTTCCAATATACCGCTTGGCGAAGAATACAGTATATGGATATTCAATACGCATAAGAAACACTCGCTTGTAGACTCGATGTACTCCAAACGGCACGAGGAGTGCGCGAGAGCGGTTGAGCAGTTGCGGACTGCAGGGCTGGATATCGAATGCCTTGCGGATCTGTCTCCTGAGCAATTCGAGCGTTCGCGGTGCCATTTGGATGAGACGGTGGCCAAACGGGCCGCCCATATCGTATACGAGATCGATCGGGTGAAGAGAGTCGAGCAGAGCCTTCTCGAAGGAAAGACCGACGAAGCGGGTCAGCTGCTCTTCGAGTCGCATGCGAGCTCCAGGGATTTATTTGAAAATAGCGTAGCAGAGCTGGACTACTTGGTCCGGATTCTTCAGTCGATGCCCGATGTTCTGGGGGCGCGATTGACTGGCGGAGGATTTGGCGGGGCGGCGATGGCGATCGCTGGAGATGCCTTTTCTCGAACTTATGCCGAATCGGTAGCGTCTGCCTATCGAGGCTATTTCGGCGAGGCCCCGGAAATAATTAGATGCCGAATTGGCGACGGGGCCCGGGTGATCGAGTCGTCGATTTAAGCGCGGTGGCGGCTATCGGAGTTGTTGGGCAATCAGCTCGAAGTACTGATCGACTTCTTCTTCGAGCAAGAGCAAATACAAGAGGCTGCCCGCCACTAGCATTGGCCCAAAGGGGATATGCGTTCCGAAGGCGGAATCGTCCTCCGCCGAAGCCGCGTGGGATCTTCGTTTGAGGGTGGGTATCGTGTTTTTGAGGACGAGCCAGATGGCGAGACCGATCGTTCCGATTACGGCCCCTCCGAACAGAGAGAAAATAGCGCCTTCCCATCCGGCGAAGGCTCCAATGCCTCCGAGAAGCTTTACGTCGCCGAATCCCATAGCTTCTTTTCGCAGTACCGCTTCAGAAGCGAGGGCTATCCAAAGGATTAGGCCGGAGCCAATGAAAATGCCGATAATCGCTTCGACAAAGCCTCGAATCGGCGCCACGAGAGGATCGACGTTCGAAATCCCATGTAGCGAAGGAACCGCTATTGCGAGGATTGCGCCGAGTAGGGCGGCTCCATAGGAAAACCGATTGGGAATTTCCATATGGTCCAGGTCGATAAACGCGGCGCAGATCATCAAGGAAATGAAAGCCATCAGGCACAACGCCTTCGGGTGATCGTGCTGCAGCCATGCGGCTAGGAATAGGGTGGCGGTGAGAAGTTCTACAAACGGGTAGCGAATGCTGTAGGGCGCCTTGCAGCAGCGCGCTTTGCCTCCGAGTATGAACCAGCTGAGAATAGGGATGTTGTCGTACCATTCGATCGGCCTCCCGCATGCGCAGGTCGAACCCGGCGAAATAATCGATTTGCTTTTAGGTATCCGATATATGCATACATTTAGGAAACTCCCGACAATCGCTCCGAAGACGAAGGCGACGCAGGCGAAGAAAGCGGGAAAATCGTGATCGATGGCTTTGAAGTCTTCGAGCATGCGGAATTAGGCTAAGGCGGCGCGAGCGGCGGAATCCATGACAGTCGCTTCTATGGGATTGTCGGTCCAAATCTCAAGGGCGCGTACGCCTTGATGAACGAGCATCGAAAGCCCGTTGGCTACGGTGCCTCCGGCGTTCGAGACAGCGCTCATCAGTTTCGTTCGAGTCGGATTGTAGATCATATCGTACAACGTGAGGTCGCCATTGAGAAGACGTTCGGGGACGGGCAGAGCGTCGTCCGGTTTTAATCCGAGCGAGGTTGCATTTATCACGAGGGCTCCGGATGCGAATTCGAGTTCCGAGTCGCCTGGCGCGTATCCTGAAATGGGTATGGATCGCTCGCGAGCGATCGGAGCGATCACCGAAAGTAGGTTGGCCAGGCGTTCTTGGTTGCGGTTCACTAGGGTAAGGGAACGGCAGGAACTGCGAAGAGCTTGAACGGCCGCGGCCCTTCCGGCGCCTCCAGCTCCCAATATGTAAGTATGGCTGTCCTCGAAGGCGCGGTTCAATTCCAGGCGAATGCCCTGTTCAAGACCATAGCCATCCGTATTGAAGCCTTCGTAGCCATGTCCCGCCCGTTTCAGCGTGTTTACGGCGCCGATTTCCTTCGCTTCAGGGGCGATTCGGTCGAGAGCGGGCAGAACCACTTCCTTGTGCGGTACCGTAAGGTTCAGGCCGAAGAATCCCTTTTCGTAGAATTTAGGCAATGCGGCGACCAAGTCTTCTGGGCGCGTCTCGAATCGAAAATACTTCCAGCCATCGAAGCGCCGGGAGGGTTCGTTCAATCGTTCGATCGCCGCATTATGCATGGCCGGGCTAATCGAATGACGGACGGGAAACCCAAGTACCGCAAGGCTCGGAGAGGAGCGATCCCAGCGATCCAAATCGTCGAGCGTGTAAGTCTTTTCGGTAGGGAATCGGTCCATCCTGTCACGGAGCGAAGCGCAATCAGAGGTAGGCGAGCGAGCTAAAAAACGCGAATTTCCGGATCCAGGGAGCTTGACCCGGAATCACACCTTTTTTTCATAGGTTTCCTTGAACTCTCGGAGGAAGTCGCGAAATAGCTCGGAAAGAGCGCCCTGGTCGGAAACCGCATAGTGATGGACGAGGTTGCGGCAGATGCGGGACAGCGTCTCCTGAGTGGTGACGGGGGCAAGATGGCTGATATTCGGGGCGTGATTCAAGGCCTCGATACGGTCGAGCATTTGCTCTGCCGAGAGCAGCCTGCCGCGTTCGAATGAATCGATGTAGAAGGGAAGGTCTTCCTCGAAGCAGCCGACGACGAAGTGACCTGGGGCTCCGATGGGTTCGAGCGGGATGCCGAGGCGGTTGGCGACGAGAAGGTATAGCGTCGACAAGGCGATCGGTAGGCCTTTGCGCGTTTGCAGGACCCGATTGAGGAAGCTGTTATCCGGGTTGTGATAATTCTCGGCGTTACCTCGAAAGCCGTATTCGTGGAACAAAACGCGATTCACGACGAGACACTGCTCTCGGCAGCTGGCGGGTCGCGCGATCAGTTCGCGACATCGGCTCGCGATTTCATCGAGTTTGCCGCAAACGCGTCCCACGTCGAGATCGGGGTGGGCAACGCGACTGATGAGAATCCAACCCGACTCGAGCTCGTAATTCATCGAGCGGATAAATGCTCTCAGCTCCGCCGCAGGGTTAACGCTTTGGAGGTCGGCCAAATATTGGCTGGCATGCCAGCTCAAGAGTCGGTTCGGGCTTTCGATGGCCTGATTGAGCAAATCGAATCCCGCGCTGCCCATCCCGTCGAGCGTGGATAACAGAGACTTTCGAACGACGGGGCTTGGATCGTCAAGGAGACTGAGGAGGGCCTCTTTCTGGTCCTTAGTCATGAAGTCGCCGCGCACGATCGCTACAATGCAGATTGTCTTTATTCGGGCAATAGCGAAGAACGATTGAATCGCGAAGAAAGCGAAGCGGGGCGAAGTCGAAACGACCCTTCGGGCCCTAGCGAACCCGTGAAGAGGATGAGGCGCTTCAACTAGAGAGAGTGGCCTACGCCTACTAGGGTGAATGCTTCAAGGGGAGGTGTGAAACGCGGGGTCTTGAGCGTCGGGCCGATGTTTTAGCGATTGGCATAACTCGCTTATATTCATGCGCATGCTGTTTTCCCCGTATAAAAACGGATGCAAAAAGTGGCGGCGAGATTAAGTTTTCGATTGCAGGTCCGATGGGGGACTCAAGGCCCAGAGGGGCCATTTAGAATGGACTCAATTTGCCACGAGCATGGACCCGCTCAAATCTCAGAACAATATAGAACCTGCCTTGCCCTTCTATCGCGATCGACGCGAGAAGGATGAAAAGGACCCTAGTCAAGGACTAGATCGCCTCCGGGCGGAGGAAGAGGAGCTGCTTGACGGGGACCTACTGTATTTCGAGATTCCCTACGAAGGTGGTCCTTCCGGCAAGCATCTCAACACGTTCGCTTGAGTCGCCGAGGCTTACTGAGCGATATGGGCCAGCCCTTGTTCAAGGGTCTTGAGAAGCGTTGCAGGAAGAAATGGCTTGGCGATGGCCCCTGCGATGTCCTTACCGATGAACCGCTCTTCAATTTCCTCGCGCAGGCACCCGCTCATGGGAAAGATCGCCAAGTCGGAATCGATGGCGACGAACGATTCGTACAGGGATTCTCCGCGGCTTCCTTCCAGATTCAAGTCTAGCAGAACGGCATGAATCCGGTCCGTAGTGGCGTTCAGAATCGATAGAGCGTCTTTCGCATTCGAAGCGGACAGGGTTCGGTAGCCGTTGGCCTCCAATATTACCTTGAGCAGGTTGAGTAGGCTCTCTTCGTCGTCGACAATCAGAATCTTGGTGGGAGGCGTTTCAGTCATCGAATCGAGCGAGGTTTTACGATTCGTTGAAGAAATGCAATGGGAAATATGGGTTCGGCTGCTTCTTCGAAGCGGGCGTCTTGAGCTTCTCGATACGATACTCGCTCGCTCTCGGTTCTGGAGCGAAAAGTCCCGCGTCGTCGGGGAATTTGTTTTGCTATCCAGGGGTTTGCTCGGTTGCTTCGGACGCGTGGCTAGCAAACGAGTAATGGCAGCTGGGATCGTCGCCGTCGCGGTAATCGCGGTTTCGGTTCTATTGGTTTGGATCTTTCGGGACGAACTGGGAGACTTGGATGTCAAGGCCGCGGTGGATTGGATCGCTTCCTTTGGCCCCGTCCCGTTTTTCGTGGCTATGTCGATCCTACCCTGTTTGTGGGCTCCGGTTTCTCCTTTTCTTCTCTTGGCAGGCGCCTTGTACGACTTGCCTGTCGCAATCGCTGGATGCGCCCTAGCGCTCACTGCCAACCAAGCGTTTTGCTGGCTGCTGGCAGGCAAGCTCTTTCGGCCGCTGTTCGAACGCTTGGCCCATCGCTTTGGATACAGCATTCCGGAAATAAACCGGAGCAGCATGATCACCGTCGCAGTCCTCTTGCGCATCACGCCTGGAGTTCCGTTTCCCTTTCAAAACTATCTTCTGGGGCTGGCTCGAATGCCCTTTATTTGGTATATTGCAATTTCGGCTCCATTGACTACCTTTATGGCGACGAGTATCATCCTCTTTGGAGATGCTATCCTGAAAGGCAATGTGGGCGTCGCCTTGTTGGCGGTTAGCCTTTTCATCGGGATCAGCCTTGGAGTACGGCAGTTGAGAAGGCGCTTGAACCGGAAGGCAACGGAGGAGGCGGAAGGGTGAAAGACTCCTTTTTGGATCAGTTCGGGGAAGAGGAAGCGCTGTCCGTTTCTCGGTTCACTCGAGCGATCAAGCGTTTGCTGGAAGGTTCTCTGGAACCGTGTTGGATCAAGGGTGAAGTATCCAATTTCAGGCGACAGGCGAGCGGGCACCTTTATTTTTCGCTAAAGGACGAGTCCGCTCAACTGCCAGTGGTTATGTTTCGCGGGAACGCGGCTAGCTTGGAATTCGAATTGGACAATGGGGCGGAAGTTTCGCTGTACGGCGAAGTAAGCGTTTACGAGCCGCATGGTCGCTATCAGCTAATTGCCCGGGCGGCGATCCAATCGGGACAAGGCAAGCTGCATCGCGAGTTCGAGCGACTGAAGCGCCGGCTGTTGGAGGAAGGTCTGTTCGACAAGGACCGAAAGCAGGCATTGCCGAAGATGCCTCGCCGCATTGCGTTTATAACGTCCCCCACGGGGGCGGCGGCGCAGGACTTTATACGAATACTTAAGCGGCGGGAGTGGACGGGTCATTTGGCGATCATCCCAGTGAAGGTTCAAGGGGTAGGCGCGGCGGATTCTCTGTTGGGCGCATTGGAACTAGCTCGGACTATTGGCTTCGATGCCATTGCGATCGGTCGCGGCGGCGGCAGCTTGGAAGATCTCTGGTGCTTCAACGACGAGCGATTGGCGAGGGCGATCTCGGCTTCCGAGACGCCGATTATATCCGCGGTGGGCCATGAGATAGACTTCACGCTTTCGGATTTCGCTGCGGATGTCAGAGCGGAAACGCCGTCGGCGGCTGCGGAGTTGATTAGTTCTTCCTACATCGATTGTGTGAGTCGGGTCGAATGGGCCCAGGATGGAATGGAAGCGGCCTGGGACGGTCGAATGGGAGAATCCAAGCGGATTTTGAGAGAGTGGAGGCAACGGATCCGTTCTCTATCGCCGGAGCGTCGGATCGAATCGGCAAAGCTGAGGATGGACGAAGTCGCGAGCCGTATCGATGCGACGATCACTCGTCATTTGGGTCACGCCCGTCGCCGTTGGCAGCTTAGCAAGGGCGTCTTCGATTCCTTCCGACCCGATGGCCGTATCGCTTCCGGCCGAGAGCGCTTGCGAGCGCTTCGCTCGAAAGGCGAGCGTTGCGTGGACGCGAGACTGGCGACGCTGCAGAGTCGTTTAATAAAATTGAGCGCCCAATTGAATGCGATAGGGCCGCAAGCGACGTTGAAGCGCGGTTATGCGATTCTCTCGGATCCTGGCGATAAGACGCTCGCATCGGTCGAAGCGGTGAGTGGAACGCCCCGAGTCAAGGCGACCCTATCGGATGGCGAGGTCTGGCTTACGCCCAAGGACGTTTAGCCTGAGAGACGAATCGGACCTCGTTTAAGCGGCTACCTCGAGCTCCTCGAGTATGCGGGTAGCGAGGGGAATGTTCGCCACTTTCAGTACGAGTCGGGCGGAGGAGCCTGCCTGATCGACCGAGGCGTATACGTAGTCGATATTGATTCCAGCTTGGGCGAGGGCGAGGGTGATGTTCGCCAAGCGTCCTCGACTATCGTTCAGCCGGACGGTCAAAACGGATTCAACGATTGGCGAGAACCCTTTTCTATTCAGGAGCGCCAATGCGGCTTCCGGTTTATCGGCGATGAAACGGAAATGCCCGCCTTGCACGTTCTCGGCAATTGAGACGGCGTTGATATGGATATCCGCATCGGCGAGGCATTCGCTGATCCAGGCGATTTGACCGGGTTCGTTGGCTACGGGAACGGAAAGTTGCTTCTCGATTGTGTGCTTCACTGAAATGGGAAAAGGCTGAATGAACTGAATCTCATGGCGGCGCCAAATGAAAAACCGGGCTCCCTAGGAGTCCGGTTTGGAGATTCAATCAAGCTACTTTCCGACTAGTCAAGCTGAGATTGCAGCCTATTTGCGGAGCGGCGAAAATAGCGCGATACGCGATCGTGGGCGATCTGACGCTTGAGCTTGGGGCGGGCGAATCGAAAATCGTCCGTTCGGTCCATTGGATTTCCTTCCTCCGTTCCGGGAGCGATTACTTTCAATGGCGGATTGTACTGAAATACCTGTATTTTTCTGGGGTTCGCGTTCATTGGGGTGACAAGTGGTTAGAGTTAATTTGATTCCGAAGAATCTCCATGTAAACTAAATCGTCTTTAGCCAACGGCTTGTAAGGGCTTTTGATTCCTTTTTAATTAAACCATTGCTAATACGCATCAGTCTCGGGATTCCTGGCTACGAATAATGGGAAAATCGGCTGATTTTACGAGTCGAAAAGAACTGCTTAAGGGCATGCTTCAGGGCGTAAGTCCTCCAAAATATTAATTGGGTTCCGTGGCGACCGCGTAGATTCCGCGTTTCTCGAAATTCCTGCCCTCGGCTTGCCATTTTCGTTCGTTGCGACCAGGATATTGACGATTCCGATCGTACGCGTGGGCTGTTTCGGCGCCTGATTGTTACGGTCGCGGGAAACGGCATTTCGAATCTTTGAATCCAACCGACCTCCAGAGCGCGAACCCGTTAGCATAATCAAGGCAAGTTATGGAAATGAGAATAGGCAGGATTTTTGGAACTACGGTAGGGATGGCGCTATTGGTTTTCGCATCAGGTTGCGCTACGAACTCGTACGATACGGTGCCGTCGGGCGCTGCGAGTACGTCGCAGTCCATCGATATGGGAACGGTTATCTCGGCGCGTACGGTTAAGGTGGAAGGAACCAGCTCGAATTTAGGAACCTACGGCGGAGGCATTATGGGCAGCGCTGTAGGTTCGACAATCGGCCGCGGCGATGGACGCGTGTTGGCGAGCGCCGGTGGCGCCGTTGCCGGAGCGATCGTGGGCCAGAAGGTTGAGAAGGCGTTAACGGCGAAACTGGCTCAGGAGATGACTATCGAATTGGATGACGGGAGAACGGTTGTTGTGGTACAGGAAATGAACGACCCCACTTTCCATTCGGGCGACCGAGTGAGCGTATTGGAAACGCGTACCGGAATCGCTCGCGTCCGTCATGAAGATTTCACGACAGCCCAGTTCTGAACGGCAGGCTGAGAATTTGCAGAACGAATTTTTGGAGGGATCATGCGTCGCAAGCGATTGCGGCGATAGAAGAGAGGCAGGCAACTGCCTCTCTTTTGGTTTTGCTAAGGCAGTCTCGCTTTGGCTAAGTGGGATCGATGGATGATTCCGTTCAAGAGGGCCGCAATCGCTTAGGCATTAGCCGTTCGCCCTATTTGCTGCAGCATGCCTCCAATCCAGTGGATTGGTACGAATGGGGCGAATCCGCTTTCGACGAAGCGCGACGGCGGGATGTTCCGATCTTTCTCTCCATTGGCTATTCGACCTGTCACTGGTGCCATGTGATGGCGCGCGAGAGTTTTGAAAACGAGGCGATCGCTGCTCGGATGAACGACGGGTTCGTTAACGTTAAGGTCGATCGCGAAGAGCGTCCGGATGTAGATCGGATCTACATGGCCTTCGTCCAATCGACTACCGGCAGTGGAGGATGGCCTATGAGCGTTTGGCTAACGCCGGATCTCAAGCCATTCTACGGCGGCACCTATTTCCCGCCCGACGATCGCTACGGACGCATGGGGTTCCCGGCCTTGTTGACTCGAATAAGCGAGCTGTGGAGCGATCGTCGCGAGGAATTGATCCAGCAAGGGGATCGCTTCACCCAAACCTTGGCTTCGCATCGATCTTCGTCGGAGGACGGGAACGGCCCGTTCGATTGGGAGATTCCAAATCGCTGCCTGGAGGAATTAGTCCGGGATTTCGATGAACAATGGGGCGGCTTCGGCGGGGCTCCGAAGTTTCCCATGCCGAGCTATCTCGCGTTCCTTTTGGAGATTGCGGATGCCCAAGGATTGGACGCGGGCAAGCGCGAGCTGATTGGCTACTCCTTGGATCGAATGTCCGATGGAGGCATCCGTGACTTTCTGGCTGGCGGCTTCCACCGCTATTCGGTCGATCGTTATTGGCATGTGCCTCATTTCGAAAAGATGCTCTACGATCAGGGCCAAATTGCCGGCAACTTGGCGGAGTCGTCCCGATTACTCGGTCGCATCGACGATTTGACTGCCGCAACGGAAATTGTAGCCTATGTCGGCGAAGCGCTGCGTTCGCCAGAAGGGGGTCTGTATTCTGCCGAAGATGCAGACAGTCCGCTTCCTGATCAGCCCGACAAAAGCGGTGAAGGAGCCTTTTACGTATGGAGCGCGAGCGAATTGCAGGAGTCGCTCGAGACCGAATCGTACGCCTTGATTAAGGCGCATTTCGGGGTCAAGGAAGATGGCAATGCCCGGTCGGAGTCGGACCCGCATGGCGACTTCAAGCAACTGAATGTTCTCATGCGTCAGGGTTCCTTGGCTCGTTCGGCCGAGCAGGCAGGCGTGAACGCCAACGAGGCAGGGCCTTTGCTGAAAGCGGCGATGCTCGACTTGAAGGCGCTGCGGGCGAAGCGTCCGCGTCCTCACTTGGACGATAAGATCCTCTCTTCCTGGAATGGATTCATGATTTCCGGCGCCTGCAAAGCGTATCAGAGCGGAGGGGGCGAGGCCTCGCTCGAACTCGCGGCGAGAGCGGGAGGATTCCTATTCGAACGCTTGTACGACGAGGGCTCCCAGACGCTTTATCGAAGCTACCGCATCGACAGAGGAGAGACGGAAGGGTTCGCGGAGGATTACGCCAGCGCGGCGCTTGCCTTTATCGATTTGTATGAATCGACGGGGGACGCTTCCTGGCTCGAGCGGTCGGAGCGCCTGCTTAGAACGCTGATCGATCGATTTTGGGACAACGAATCCGGCGGGTTCTTTTCTACCGCTGAGGGAGACGCCTCGCTTATTGCGCGCTTGAAAGACGACTACGATGGGGCGGAGCCGTCTGCAAATTCCCTGGCGGCCCTGGCCTTGCAGAAGCTGGGATCGATTTTGGACGATGAAGAATTGAGCGATTTCGCTCGTCGCACCATCGAGGCCTTTCGCTACCAATGGTCGCGAGCGCCGCGTAGCATGCCTTTAATTCTGGTCGGGATGCTGCGCGAATTGAGACCCATGCAGCAGATCGTCATCGTTTCCGACCACGAGGAGGATGGGGGACAGCGACTGCGCGCGATCGCGTTCCAAAAGCGTTCCTTGCACTCAGTGGTGATCTACCTGAGTTCGCGCAACGACTGGCTTCGATCGCGAAACGAACGCTTGGCGGCATTCGCCTCGAGCGATCGGGCAACGGCATACGTTTGCGACCGCTTTGCCTGCCAGGAGCCGGTTATCGATCCGGAGGAGCTGGCCAAGCAATTGCAGGGCGACTGAGTGGAAGGCCTATTCGCAGGCCTTTTCGAAGTAGGAGAGGCTCTCCTTCAATCCTCCGGGACGATTCCGTTGGAGCCAGAGCGCTTGGAATCGATCGATGAGGTCGCTCCAGGAAAGCGTGTCGGGTATCGTGGCTCCCGCTTGTCGCAGGCCTTTTTCGGTGGCTTTTATCAATAGATCCGCGGAGAGAAGAAGCTCGTCGCGTACTATTTGTTGGGACGCATTGGACATCGTTGAGGAGAGCGAGGATCGAAGCGTGTGGAGGTGGTCCCGAGCCCGCTCGAGTTCCTCGGGAGCGGCGCGATCCGCCAGATCGGCGAGCCTATCGGGGTTCGCGAAAAGCAAGTCGTTGAGCAGCGTTCGGTTGGGCTGGCGATAGGCAAAGCCGTTGGCAGCGTTTCCGAGTTCAAGAATGGAGTGGGCGAGACCTGCTCGGTCGTTGGCGAGAAAAACCGAATCTATGCAAGAGCTGACGTCGATCGTATTCAAAGATTGGAAATTCCAGGAAGCTGCGCTGGCCCAAACGATGGCGGGCCAGGAAATGGGCGGCGCGTGATGATGGCCGAAATCCCCCCAATCGGTCAGGAGCAAGCCGTTCCCTCCATGGCGAATCGCTTGGCGAGCGGCGTCTTCGATGTTGGAGCGGGCATTTTCCCAGCGCCCGCCAATACTGTTCCAAGCGGAGGTGCCGGGAGCGGTGTAGAAGGGCCGTTGGGCATCGGCAAATGCAGCGCACTGCGTATCGAAGGGATGATCGGCCTCGTAGCCCCAGATGAGACCTAGGCAGTCCGCCTGCAGCTCGCGAGCGAGCTCGGGCGATTCGAGAATGATGTCGCCCCAGAATTGCATGGTTTTGCCACGCAGGGCGACTTGCGTTTGCAGGGCGAGCAGGTGGTCCAAGTAGACGCGATGCTTGCCTCGGACCTTGCAGATATCGGCGCTAGCTCCTTGTCCTAGCTCCCAGGGTTCGTCGCCTCCTATGTTGAATTGGTCGCTTCGAAAATTGGGCAGCAACTCGTCGAAGAGTTCGCTGACAAATTGGATGGAGTCGCTGTCGGGCTTGAGCGTGCCTCCCCATGGCAAGGACCCGAGAATGGGGTGCGCATAGCCATTGGGAGATTCGGCGAGGCGTTTGTAGGCATCGTGGCGCAGCCAACGATCCATGTGGCCGAAGGAATTCTGATTGGGAACCATCTCGATGTATCGTTCGTGGCAATACGTATCGATCGCTTGTATGTCCTGGGCGGTATAGGGCGATGCATCCTTCCAAATGGTCTCGCGTCCCTCGTAAGCGAAGGCGTGCTCCGTGTAGAGTTGGAGTTGATTGTACTTCAGAAGGGCCAGTCGATCGATCAGTTCGAAGAGGGACTCTATTTTCGGAACCTTGCAGCGGCTGATATCCAACATGTAGCCGCGATTCGGAAGGTCGGGACTGTCTTCGATCTCAAGGCAAGGCAGGTCGCTTTGGGAATCGCGATGAATTTGGGAGAGGGTGGAGAGGGCTCGGAAAAGGCCGCTCTCGCTTGCTGCCGCAGCGACGATCGAGCGGGGTTCGATCGAAAGTCGATAGGCCTCTGATTGGACGAGGCTCGAATCGATGCGCAGTTCGATAGGCGGAGAGGCGCCTTTGCAAGGAGCGAGCGAGAATAGATCCCCGGTTTCAACCGATCCGGCAAAGCGCTCGGTAGGCGAAAAGGCGCAACGGAGGCGGTACTGTTCGCTTTTCGGATAGGTCCCTTGCGTTCCCGAAATCGATTTCGGCGGGGGGGTGAAAGCGATGTTGAGAGGGACCTTAGCCATCGTGAGTCGCCACGATGCCATCGATCAGTTGCGGGAGCTGGGCAATCGACTCCAGCTGATAGAATTTGTCGTGCTCATCGGGCGGCGAGTCGACGCGTTCGTGTTCCCAAGTAATATGGTAGGGAATGTGAACGCCATGACCGCCCAGTTCCAGTACAGGCAGGATGTCGGACTTGAGCGAATTCCCGACCATCAGGAATCGATCGGCCTGCGTTTGGCTGCGGCGCATGACCCGCTCGTAAGCATCGACGGTTTTATCGGATACGACTTCGGCGTGATCGAAGAAATGGGCGATCCCGGATTGAGCGATTTTTCGCTCCTGATCGCGCAAATCGCCCTTGGTGACAAGCAGCAGTCGGAAGCGCGAGCGGAGCGCATCGAGACTCGTTTCCACGCCATTGAGCAATTCGACAGGATGGTTGAGCATATCGCGGCAGCGTTCGATAATGCGTCGGATTTCTTCCGCTTTGATCGCGCCATTGGTGAGTCGAATGGCGGTTTCGATGCAGGAGAGCGTAAAGCCCTTCACTCCGTACCCGAAGAGTTCGAGATTATTCATCTCGGTTTCGAAGAGAACGCGCTCGACGGTCTTGGCATCGTGGTATTCGGAGAGCAACTCGCAGTACTGGCGATGGTAGTCTTCGAACATATTCTCATTGTGCCAGAGAGTATCGTCGGCGTCGAAGCCGATTGTCGTGATGGGCCACTTCATTTAAGAGTCGCAGTGTGGATTGCTGGCAAGGCGTTCGCAACATTACAAAAGCGTAATGAAGCGGATCGGGCTTTGTAATGTTCACGCGCTTTAATGCTCCCATGCAAACCGAAGAGCCTCTCTTCGATCCCTTGAAACCGAATAATTACTAAAGGACATTAACATGAAGACTATTAAGACCATCGCCGCATCCACCGCTACTTTGATCGCCAGCGCTTTCGCGTTCGCCGATACGACTGAATCCAACGAACTTGGCTTCCGTCCGAATTCCCAGGAAATCGCAGCCCTCTTCCTTGGGGGACACGACCGCGACAACGACGGGGCCTTGAGCGGGGAAGAGCTCGCTCGTTCCATCGAGTCGCTTTACGAGATGCGCGACGAAGCCATTTACGCCCATCGTCAGGACAAGCTGGAAAGCGGCACGCTTTCGGAAGACGAATTTTCGGAAGGCTTTGTGACTATGAGCCTGATGCCCAGCGATGCGGCGGCCCTTATGATGAAGAAGGCGGATGCGAACGAGAATCTAGTCTTGGAAGCCGACGAGTTGATCGCGGTTGCCGGCTCGATTCGTTCCTTCGACCTGGGTACGGGCCCACGCAGCCTGCGCCGCTCTTAGAGATTTTATAGATGGGAAGTTCTTGGGAGGGACTTTTAGAAGCAACAGGGGAAATCGAGGCCGGGAGCGAATATCGCTTCCGGCCTTCTTTCGTTGGCCAATGCCTGAACGAAGGATCGTTTCGCGGAGAGGTAGCGAAATCGTTGAGCGCGTAGCTGAACGATTGCATCGTTCAGTTGGCTGCCGAGCGAAATGGACGACGGTCGCTGGAGCCGAGCGTGTCAACTCCCGGGCGCGAGTCCCGTTCGTTCGAGCGCATCCTCAATGTCGGGCCAAAAGGGCGCTTCGATTCGAACGGTTTTTTCGTCGATAGGATGGGCGAAGGAGAGCTTTCGAGCGTGAAGAAAGAGGCGACAGAATCCGAAGCGCTCGCGAAACGAGCGGTTTTGCTTAATGTCGCCATGGCGTGTATCGCCGATGATCGGGCATGCGATATGGGCCATGTGGCGTCGCAGTTGATGGCGCCGTCCGGTCTTGGGGAAAAGACGGACGTACGAGTAGCGCGTGGTATTGAAGTTCCCCGTTGGGAAGGGGAGCTCGACACGGGAAACCGTTTCGAACTCGGTAAGGGCCTCTTGGGATTCGTCGCTCTTCCCTTTGGGCCCTCGATCGAGTAGCTTGCGCAAGGCGTGTTCGATGGTTCCGGAGTCGGGCGCGAAGCCGCGAACGATCGCGTCGTAGCCCTTTTCGACCCGCTTCTCTTCGAAGAGCATCTTCGCTCGAATCATAGCCGCTTCGTCTGTCGCGAAGAGAAGAATTCCAGACGTGGGCTTGTCCAGTCGGTGGACGGGGTAGACGCGTTGTCCGATCTGATCGCGCAGCAGCTGCATGGCAAAGCGCGTTTCCTGAGCATCGATGGCGCTGCGATGTACGAGCAGGCCGGGCGGCTTGCTGATCGCGATGTAGTGGCCATCGCGGTACAGGATGGGCAGGGGCTGGTCGTTCGAATCCTTCAAGGTCGGCAGATTGGATGGCCCTTCGCTGGTTCGCTTGAATCGTTCAAGGCCGAGCGGAAAGGGCTGCGCTTGGAGATAAAGATCGTCATTCGTGGCGCTTCGCAAGCGAAAGCCCTATGGAGGAGTCTTAAAATAAAAAGATCCGCGCCCCCACGGCGCGGATCTCTGGATTTGGAACGATGCCCAACTATCCTTATGACATAACAAACAATGGATTCCCCATCCCTCCCTTATCTGCGCGTCTTAGACGCCCCCTTATAGATACTTCACTGCGATGCTGCTGCCCGAGGTCTTGAGTTCCAAGGTCGGTCCGCCTCCATTGACGGGCCCTTCGGCGGCGCTGCGCTTGATTTCGCCTTTGAGGGCGATTGGAAATTCGGCTCGCACGCCCCCACCGCTTGTGCGGGCGTCCAAGTAGAAGCTATTTTCGGCGGGCAGTTTTGCGGTGATGCTGCCTCCTGAGGTCTTGAGTCGGGTATCGGAGCTAATGCCATCGGTAAAGCTAGCTGAGATGCTGCCGCCTGAACTTTTGGCGTTTAGGGGACCGCGTAGACCCTCGGCGCTGATACTGCCTCCGGAGGTGGTCAGCTCGGCGAATCCGGAAATCGAAGATACGGAAATGCGTCCTCCGGAAGTACCCAGCTTGGCGCTGGCCTTGACGCGACGGGCTTCGATGTTGCCGCCGCTCGTGTGAGCATCGAGCGGGCCGCCGATATCGTGGAACTCCATGCCTCCGCCGGATGTGTGGGCATCCACTTTTCCATCGAGATTAGCGACGGCAACGCCACCGCCGGAGGTTCTCAGTTCCACGTCTATGCCTTTGGCGGTTTCGATGGCGATGTTGAAGCTGACGGAAGGCTTGCTCCCGAATAGGCTCCAGTCGTTCCAACCGGATCGGGCGCGATTGAATCTCACGTGAAGCGTATCGCCCTGGATTTCGAAGGCGCGATCGATATCGCGCTCCAGTTCGTCGGCTTCTTTTTCGGAGGCGTTGCGAAAGATCTGGTCGACGCGTACGTAGGCGTCGGAGCGGGCGTCGCCTACGACCTTAATGGAGCCGCCTTGCGTATGGACGACGATGCGTTCGACGCCACCCAGTTCGAAGGTTTTCTCGATGGAGCGAACGATTTTGTCGGCGCTCGCGAATCCGGGCAGCAAAAGTAGCCCGGCAATGGCAGTCAGAAGTATTCGATGGAATTTCATAGGCATCGTGTGGTTGTATTGGGCAGTACACGGGAATCCCGATCGGAGTTGCAGAAAAATGCTTCGAATCCAACTGTCAGGGCAGCGCCTCGCCCGATTGGATGCGGCCGGAGTCGATGCGTCCCCATTCATATAGCGAACCGTCCTTGCCTTTTTTAATCTTTTTCCAGAGCGCCTTGCAGTCGCGTTTCTGTAGCTCGTAGTCGTTCAAGCCGCTGGCGTCGCAGGAGAGTACCCGCGAATAGCCCTTGTGTTGCCGCGGTCGGCCGATTACTCGGGAGGCATCGGCTAGGGCCTTCGAATTGGCGATCGCTCGATTGTCGAGACAGAGAAAGCTGTAGGGCAGGCTGCGTAGATCGATTTCCATGATGGCTGCGAAACGGGACCAGTCGGTTTGAGTGAAGGCCTCGACGGGCGTTTTGGCGAAAAAATGGCACCAGTGCCGATCATTTTCCGCGAGCGTCATCGGACAGCCTGCGTCGCAGGTGCAGGGAGCGATCGGAGCGAATCGATCGATGAGAGCTTCCCTTGCCTCTCCGAGCAAGCGGCTGCTGTCGAAGCTGCCGGGCTCTACCCAGAAGACCTGCCGAGCAGCGCTGAAGGCGCGAAGCAGTCGCGAGCGCGAATCGGCATCGAGCTCGTTGAGCACGTGACTGGCCAGGCAGAGCGTATTGTCGAGCGAGTCGATTGTCTCCGGGTCGGCGACGCGAATCGGCAACCCCGGATGCGCGTTGGCGATCGTTTCGCGCGCGAAGGAGCAGGCGAGGGTGGAATGGTCCCAGAGAACGACTTCTTCGATTCCGTCGCTCCCGAACGCGTCCAGCATCCGCATTGTGGCGATTCCCGTGCCGCACCCCCAATCGAAGATGCGATTGGCCTGCCGCTGCCAGCCGACCTGGCAGGCCTGCTCGATAGCGTCGTCCCACTTCCAGCCGATGCGGGCGGCGAAGAAACGGTGATAGTGAGCGAGGTCCGTTTCGTTTTTCCAATACACGCCGACGTCGCCCTGCGCATTGAGGAATTCGCTGCGGAGGCGTTCGAGGATGGTCCAGTCGATAGGATCGGCGAGGGAAGACATGCTTGGGTCATCGCTTGAAAAGGAGGGAGAGTCAATCGTCGGACGCTCGCCATTGCTGTGGAGCGTTACGACTGTGTCGGACAGGAGACAGGTTCTGAATTGCGAAGCGCGAATTGGCGAAGCAGGGGCGGTCATTTACCGCGATTCGGATCGATATAGGATCGCGGTGAATCGCCGGTTCTGCGGCGAAGGCCGGGTTATACGCTTGTCATGTCCGATTCTAGCCGCAGGTATGGCTTCGCTATGAAAACGGTGTGGAGAGTTTCAGCCTATTTGTTTCGCTACAAGCCGCTCTTTTGGCTGACCATTACTTTGGCCGTTGCGAGCACGGGATTCATGCTGGTCGTTCCCTTGGTGACGCGGCATGTCATCAATGAGGTGCTGCCACTCGGCGAAATGACCAATCTTTGGTGGGCGGTCTTCGCCATAGCCGGCTGTTTCTTCTTCAAGGAGCTCTTCAACTCCGCCCGTATACGAATTAATAATACACTGGAGCAGAAAGTGCTCATCGATATTCGTCGCGACCTGCACGATAAGCTTATGGAGTTGCCGATCGGCTATTTCGACAACCGAAAGTCGGGCGATATCGCATCTCGGGTGATCGAGGACGTGCAGGATGTGGAACGGGTCATCCTGGATGGAACCGAACAGGGGAGCACGGCATTGCTGACCGTAATTGGCACGTCGACGATCATGTTCTACTTCGAGCCGATCCTGGCCACGATGATGATCCTGCCGATTCCGGTCATGCTCATCATGTCGCGTTTCCATTTTCGCGCTCAGTCCAAAAATTGGAAGAAGGTGCGGGCGTCGGCGGGCGAATTGAATTCGCTGCTCATCGAGGATATTCAGGGAAATCGGCTTATCAATTCCTTCGCTTTAAAGAATCAGGAAAAGCGCCGCTTCCTCGAGCGCTCGGAAGAATTGAGGCGGTTCACCCTCAAGTCTATGTTCCGGTGGTCGATTCACGGGCCGACCACCAATTTCGTCGTCAGCCTCGGCACGGTCGCAGTGGTAGGCTACGGCGGCTATCTTTACGCAACCCAGCCTGATCGGTTCGAAGCGGGAGACTTCATGATGTACTTTCAGCTTTGCGCCATGCTGTACATGCCCTTGAGTCAGCTGAATGGGTTGAACAATCTCCTTGCGACAGGCAAGGCTTCGGGCGAGCGGGTTTTCGAGATGCTGGATTATCCGGTGGATATCAAGAGTCCGGATACGCCCCAGAAATTTCCCGAAGGACTGCTCGAGGTGACTTATCGGAACGTCGAGTTCGCCTATCAGGGACGCGAAACCTTGCTCTCGGATTTTACCTTGGACTTGCCCAAGGGCAAAGTGACTGCATTAGTCGGACACACGGGAGCTGGCAAGTCTACGGTGGCGAATCTCTTGCAACGCTATTACGATGTGACCTCCGGCGCGGCGAGCATCAATGGCGTCGACGTGCGCGAGCTGGATCTACTCGATTTACGGAAACGTATTGGCGTGGTGGCCCAGGATCCTTTCCTTTTCGATGGGACGGTTCGAGACAATTTGATCTTGGCGAAGCAGGAAGCGACTGAAGAAGAGCTGGTGGCGGCTCTCAAAGGGGCCAGCGCTTGGGAGTTCGTTTCCGATCTTCCTGAAAAAATGGATACGCGAATTGGCGAACGCGGCATACGCCTGAGCATGGGCGAAAAGCAGCGCCTGACCATTGCTCGGGTGATATTGCGCAACCCACCTTTGGTCATCCTCGACGAGGCGACTTCCAGCGTCGATACCTTGACCGAGGCGAAGATTCAGCTGGCGGTGGACAATCTCGTAAAAGAGCGCACGACTCTCGTCATCGCCCACCGACTCTCAACCGTTCGCCAAGCCGATCAGATCGTCGTTCTGGACAAGGGTCGCATCATCGAAAAGGGGACGCACGACGAACTCATTCGTACAGGCGGTCATTACTCCAAACTTTGGCAGACCCAAACGGATCTGATCGAAGAAGGCGCGTTCTAGGGAGAAAGTAGGACAGGCTTCCAGCCTGTTTCGCGGATCGGGCAGGCAAGATGCCTGCGCTACTTTTATGGGCTATTCTCCGAGGAGGTTTTCGATGTCGTTAATATCGCGCGGTCGGTTCGCAGCCCTTTTCGCTTCTATAAGATCAGAACGGGACAGAATGGAGGACCGTATCCATAGTCTAGTGTTTCCGGGTTTTGTGCACGGTCTTGTCTAGGCGAGGCGGAGATTCCTGAGGAAAACCATAAGCGATGCTGTTTAGGTAGGCGGCCGCCACAAATCGCTCGGCAACTGACCGGTCCTTCCAATATTCGAAACTTTGGCGCTCGGCTTGAGCGTGCGAGCGCATACTAAAGGCGCTCCGGTCGAGTCGAAAGCGGTCCACTCATGTCAGGATGCGGAATGCGATATTCCAGATCAAGGGAAATTTAAAGAGGCGGGGGCCGTTCTGAGATGAGCAGCGGACAGGGGAATTGAAATAGTACGTGTTCTCGAGGGACACCGGGACATCGCATCTGAGTATTTTTAGAATGCGTTCTGAACAAGAGTAGGACAGGCTTCTCGTCGATCCTGAGCGAGGAAAGGGTCTAATAAGTCGACGGACAGCCTGTTACCACAGATCGCGCAGACAAGATGCCTGCGCTACTTTGATTGGGTCGACTGTAGGGCAAGGACCTCCGGTCGGTCTGTCCGTTCATTATTGATTCTCCCTCGGAAGGTGTATTTATTTCCATTCGATGAAAAGTAAAATGCATCGCAGGCGCTTTTTGAAAGGGGTAGGGGTGAGTCTTGCCCTGCCGATGCTCGAGTCCTTCAACGCTCCTTCCTTGTTGGCGGCTTCAGCGCCTAGTCAGGTAAAGCGATTGGTCTGCATTGGGACCTATCTTGGGTTTCATCGAGATCATTTCTTCCCCGAGCAAACCGGCAAATCCTTTGAAATGCCGTCTGTACTGGGACCTTTGGCGGACTATCGCGATAAGCTTTCCATTTTCTCCGGTCTCGACCATCGGGGTCGCAATGGGCATGAGGGCTGGAAGGCGTGGATGACCGGTTCGCTGGCTGGGTCCGTTTCAATGGATCAGCTAGTTGCCGATCATGTGGGAAATCAGACTCGCTATGCCTCGATGCAACTTACCTGCGGCGCTGAGTTAGGCGGCGCTCAGATGAGCTTTACCAAGGAAGGAGTGGCGCTTCCGATGATCGGCAGGCCGAGTGTTTTCTATCAAACGCTTTTCCGCTCGGATAGTGACAAGTCGCGAATGGAGTATGTGCTGAAGGGCAACGCTAGCATACTGGACGATGTCCTGGATGAAGCGAAATCGATTCAGCGGCAGGTTTCCCAGAGCGATCGACAAAAGCTAGATGAATATTTGTCTTCCTTGAGAGACGTCGAGAAAAAGCTTCAAAAGCAGGAAGCCTGGCTAGAAAAACCTTATCCCAAGACCGATTATCCCTTGCCCCCGTTCGACCCTGTTTCGCCCGAGCAAGCCTTGCATTGCGAAACGATCATGTATGATCTCATGGCATTGGCGCTGACAACGGACTCGACCCGTGTAATGTCGTTTATGATACCAGGTAGAACGCAAGTGTTTGAGATTGAGGGTGAACGCTTGAGCACGGGCTATCACGCATTGTCTCATCATGGGAATCAGCCGGAGAAGATTGCCGAATATAACCGAATTGGTCGGGAGCATGTGAGGAGCTTTGCTCGTTTTGTAAAGACGCTCGAAGCGCATCGTGATGCGGAAGGGAGATCTCTTCTGGATTCAACTGCGATTGTGTATGGGAGCGGTATGGGGGATTCCAATACGCATGATAACACGAATCTTCCTACGCTGGTCGCTGGTGGTGGAATGGGTAATGGAAACCACTGGGCCCATGATCGTAGCGCGACAAGCCCACGCCTGCTTGGCGATTTGTATATCTCGGTCATGCAGCAGATGGGAATGGATGTCGACCGGTTTGCTGGTGCGAACCGCAATCTGAACGAGTGTTTTGATTCCTAGTTTATATGAGGGCCTTTCTGGGGAGTTGTTGTTTTCTGGTCACGGGACTGAGTCTTTTGGGTGAGGCGCTGCCGAGGCAAGTCCTCGCTTTTTTCGAGAATCATTGTTTTGAATGTCATGCGGGCGATGACGATATCGTCGAGGGAGATGTGAATCTCGAAATGGCCTCTGTCGATTGGTCCGCGGCAGGAACGACCGATTTTTGGAGTGGCGTTTACGATGTGGTGCATTCGAGCGATATGCCGCCTCGGGATGCGGAGTCTTTTCCCAGCTCCCAAGATCGCGAGGAATTTTTGGATTGGCTTGGCCGCGACCTTACGAATCACGCGCCTGTGGGAGGCGCTTTACCGCGGAGGCTCAATCGAGTAGAGTATGAGAACACCATTCGGAGCCTGTTCAATTTGCCTGATTTTGAAGTCTCAGCATCGTTCCCTGCCGACGACTCATCGCATGGCTTTGATAACCTCGCTTCAAGGCTGATTCTATCGCCTCCGTTGTTGGCTCAATATTTCGAAAACGCGACGGCTATCGTCGATGAGGTGCTGCCTGAGCCAGTCCCGCTTCCCGAGGCTGAGTCTGTTGCCTATGCAAATGCAGTGAGCCCTAATCTGAGTGGTGACGCTGAAGGAGGGCCTGACGTCTATCGGCTTGTTTCGTCTCGGAACCGAGCCAACGATGCCGCTTGGACCTCTCCATTCGAAGTATCGGTAAGCGGAATCTATCAGGTTAGGGTTGATGCTAGGCCCTTTCAGACTGGAGCGATGTTCTACGAGTCGAGGGAGACTCCCTTCCGGTTGGAAGTCTACGCCCGGCAGAACGGCGAAGAAATCTACGGCTCTTTCACGAACCTAAGGTATCTAGGGGCTTTCGATGTGCCGGTGGACGATGGACGAGCAAGCGCTTTCGAGTTGGAAGCGGAGCTCTTTCTTGGAGAGGTCGTTGGGTTTCGATGGGTGGATGGTCCGATGGTTTCTCCGCCCGGCGCTCGTGGAGGATTGGACCGCGCCTTTATTGATGAGCGATTGTCACAGAACCGCAAATTCTACTCTGCCAATTTAAAATACCAAGGGGGCCCAAGAGGAACAACCCAAGCTGAGTTTTACGAAGCGATTCAAGCGCTGATGAAGAGCGAGGATCTCGACTTGAGCGACCAACGATTGGATACGCTTCCCGAGGTCTACCGTGGAGGTTTTTCCAATGGCTTTTCCAATTGGAGCGTCAGATATGTCTCTGAAGAGATGCTCCGATTCGGTCCGGCGTTAGACATTGTGGATGTTTCGATCAACGGCCCCTTGCGAGTCGTTCCGGATCCGCTAACTCGTATTCGCTTGGCTCGCTCGGACCGTTTCCTCGGCGAGCGATCGCCGGAATTGTCCGATTTGGAATTCGCCAAGCAATTCTTGGAACGCTTCTTGACTCAGGCATTTCGTCGGCCGGTGTTGGCGGATCAGCTCGAGGACTACCTCGATGTGGTTCGAAGCCATAGGCAGGGCTTTCCCGAGAAGCGTGTGGAAGATGCGCTTCACTTGGCAATTCGGCGAGCCCTGGTTTCACCCCATTTTCTCTACCGAGGATTAAGGCCTGGGGTATTGGATGATTGGGATCTGGCGAGTCGTTTGAGTTATTTCTTGAGTAGTGGACCGCCCGACGCGGAGCTTCTGGATTTGGCAAGTCGAGGTGCGTTGTCGAACTCCGAGGTTTTGGAAAAGGAAGTTCATCGCTTGTTGGCCAAGCCTGAAAGGAAGGAGTTCATTCGCCACTTCACGGGACAATGGTTGGGCACGCGCGTTCTCAAGGATATTATGCCAGATCCAAGGTTGCTCAAATTCATAAATCAGGACCGGGATGCCATGATCGCAGAGACTGAAATGTTCTTTGAAGAGATCCTGTTGGAAAACCATCGTTTGGATACGTTTATCGATCCGGGGTTCAGCTATCGGAATGATAATCTGAATAAGATCTATGGGGGCGACCTGGAAGGTCGAGAAATGCAAAGGGTTACTTTTTCCAAAGGAGGCGCTCAAGGCGGCTTATTGGGCATGGCATCCATTATGATGGCTACGGCCAATGGAGTAGATACGCATCCGGTTCATCGCGGGGTCTGGCTGCTTGAAAATGTTCTAGGACAGCCAACCCCTCCGCCGCCAGCGGATGTGCCTGCAGTGGCACCCGATACGACGGGAACGACCACGATGCGCGAGCAGATGCTTGCTCACTTGGCGGATCAGGCTTGCGCTCGTTGTCATCAAAAAATCGATCCGCTAGGGTTCGTCATGGAGAATTTCGATCCGGTAGGGCGATGGCGGGAGTATTACCCGATTTACACAGAGGAATCATCAGCGCCCCTTAAGGAAGAGTTTTATTCCAACCAAGGCGATGGGACCCGGTTAGGACTCGAGATTGATACGGCTGCGGTGATGCCAGATGGGACGGAATTGGAGAGCGTAACTGACCTGAAGGCTTATCTGCTTGAGAATGGGGATTTGTTTGCTGAATGCCTGACTGAGAAACTGCTGGTTTATGGAGCGGGTCGTGAATTGAGCTTTGGCGATCGGCGAGTCGTTCGCCAAATTGTCAGTGATCACTCCCGAACAGAAGCCGGATTTACTGAGCTTATCGTCGCCATTGTGCTCAGCGAATCCTTTCGGACGCGTTAGTATCCGCATGACTGATCAAGTCAGTTGAGGTAAGGGGATTTCCGAAATTCGGAAGGACGATCTCTTCTAAAATTATGACTGGAAAGAATACCTTACAAGGTAAGGGTAGCGAAATGCGTACTGTCTTCGCGCATCCAAGCTTTGGCAGACCCAAACGGACCTGATCGAAGAAGGAGCGTTTTGAGAGCGGGTTCTCGTCGCGTCGGTTTAGTTTGCGTGTGGTTGGGACGCGGGCAAAGGTTGCGAGCAAGTATGGAGAACGAAACTACGAACTCGAGACCCCGCAAGCGTAGCGATTTTTTCGGTGGAATGCAGAGCTGCACGCTGACCATGAAGCATGGTTGGATGCGGCAAGCGGTGAAGACCGAATTCCGAGGGGGAAAGTCGGCGCCTTATGTCCCGAACGCAGAGAATCCGGTCGTCTTGATTTTTCACGGAGGCGGCGAAACCAATCTCTGCAATTTGCATCACCGCGAGCTGGCGGAAGCGATCGCCTCGCGCCTCTGGGAAACGAAGCGTTGGATTGCAGCCATCGAACCGGTCGCGGCGCTCACGGATTCGATTTCCATGGGCCACTCCTATGAAAACGACCCGAGAATCGGCACGATGGGTCTTTCACTGTTTTCGCGGGAGATCTTCGCTAGCTCCATCGTCCAGCAAGTGGAGATCAACCGGGCGGACGCTGCTATCATCATCACCGGTTGCGACAAAACCGTGGCGGGCGGCATGTTGGCCGCTTCCTGGCTTAAGGAGCTCCCGGTAACCTTGGTCCATGGCGGTACGATTCGGGCCGGGTGCAGCCTGGCGGGCAAGTCGATCCAAATCGAAACGGCAAACGAAGCGGCCGGCATGCTGGCGACGGGCAAGATCGATAAAGCCGAGCATGACGATATTCTCCTCAACGCGTTGCCTTCGCCGGGGGGCTGCGGAGTGATGGCGACTTCGAACACGATGGCGGCTCTGGCGTCAGCGTTGGGTATATCCGTCTTTTCCAGCGCGAGTACGCCTGCTATGGATCCGAATCATATGGACGTTTTCGCTCCGAAGCTCGACGAGGCAATGGCGGCTGCCGATGCCTTGGTTTCGATGTGGGAAGAGGGAGTGACGATTGGAGACGTCGTCGACGAACGGTCGTTTGCCAATGCGGCGACGATGCTGCATGCGATTGGCGGTAGCACCAATGCG
>CBFHHM010000029.1:0-420 GCA_965655705.1 Candidatus Pelagisphaera sp. | reverse complement strand
ACCAATGCGGTGATCCATCTTCCCGCGATTGCGGAAGGTTTTGGGGTTCCCTTCGGTATGGACGAGATTAGCGCTAAATCGGATACGCCGGTACTGTTGAATCTACTGCCTTCGGGGAAGTACGTGATGGTGGATCTTTACGAGAAGGCGGGCGGCTTAGCCCCCTTGGCTCGCTATATGGCTGACCATGGGATGCTGGATCTCCAGGCGCGTACCATTCATGGAAAGACTCTCGGGGCTCTGTTAGCGGAAGCGCCCTTGCCCGAGTTCGAGAATCCGGATACGGATGTGATTCGTTCTATCGATTCGCCTCTCAAACCAAAGTCGTCGATCGTCATATTAAAGGGCGATCAATCCGATTCGGAAACGACGGGGATCGCTCCGAGCGGATGCGTATTCAAAATGAACGCGCAGCAAAGA
>CBFHHM010000028.1:0-40430 GCA_965655705.1 Candidatus Pelagisphaera sp. | reverse complement strand
ATCGCCGCGCCAGGTGTATCGCGTGCGGGCAACGTCGACCTCGAATAAGCCGCTGTCTTCCAGATAGCGCTTCATCATGACCGTGGATTTAGGCCAGACGCCGTGGTTGTTTTGGCCGTCAATGATAAGCGCCTTGAGCGTGTCCGGCGTTTCCTGACCGTTACAGGAAGCGAGGCCGAGGGAGAATAGAACGAGGAGAATTCGAGTCATGGGGGATCGTTTGCGAATGAGAGAAACGGAAAACGGTTCCGTGTCGAGTATTGCGGCTGGAAAATGGATAGAGGCAGGGATTTGGGTGGTTTGGGAATGCCGGACACGCTTTGCCGAGCCTGCGTTCCCAAAGCCTCAGTCCGGTTTGCGGAAAGCGTAGACGTGCTCCATCGTGCGGAGGTAGGCGGTGTCGCCGGCGAAGATGGGGGAGCTGCGGCACTCTCCAATATTGAAACGGGCAATCTCCTTGTATTCGCGACCTGGTTGCAGGAAGAAGGCCATGCCGTCTTCCTCGCCGGCGTAGATCATGTCGTCGACGAGTAGCAATCCGGGGAAGGTCCGATTCATGCGGCCAGGTATCTTATGGCTGTAGATCATTTCTCCCGTGCTCGCGTCGAGCGCTTGGAAAACTTGTCCCATAGAGAATATGTAGACCAGGCCCTCGTGAACGAGTGGCGAAGCGTAATAGCGCTCTTTGGAGACGGCGGACTGCCAAATTTGCGTCAGTCCTTTCTCTTCGAGCTCGGAAACGGAGCTGGGAATTTCCATACAGTAGACATCGCCTTGGATGCCGGCGGCTCCATGGGCTGCATAGATACGGTTTCCGGAAACGAAGTTCGTATTGAAGAAGGCGAATTTCTTTTGCTCGATGGACCAATCCTGGGAGGGGAGCTTCGCCCCGTCGGCGACCCGAATAAGCTCGCCGCGGGTGGAATAGAGAAACCACTGGCCTTCGAGTTCGAACGCGGCGGGCGCCCCGAATACGATGGGGTTTTCGACGCGCCAAAGTTCTTCGCCCGTTTCCGTATCGAGCGCCGTGTAGTCGGAGAAGCGGATGATCAATTTGCCATCGACCAACTGGGGCGATGCCGATGCGCCCCAGCCGTGGTCAGGCTTTTCCATGGTTTTGGCCCAGATGCGATTACCGTTCAAATCGTGTTTGGTTACGATGCCCAGCCCATTGCAACTATAGAGGTAGGTCCCATCCGAGACCGGGGTCAGAGACGCATAGCCGTTCGTATCGTGGGCTTTCGGTTTCTCGAAGCGTTCGAGGATGGGATCGAGCGACTCTCGGTGGGCGGCTATCTCGCGTCGCAACGTTCTCAACTCCTGCCTCAAAGCGTCGTTTTCCTTGTCGCGCTGAAAACGTCGGTTGAGCTTGTATTCCTGGCTGCGCAAAGGGGCGAGGCGCTTTTCGAGCGCGGCTTTATGGCGCTTGGCCTGATCGATTCGCTGACGTTGTTCGGGACTCAGTTCGGCGACGTCTTCGTATCCATTGGATACTTCCCAGAGGAGATTCCCGTTGCGAGCGTCAACGCATATAAGCTGCGCGGGCTCGGAGGTGTAGACGAGCTTGTCGCCGATAAGTACGGGGCAGGCGTTTCCCCACATCGGGGTATCGATCTTCCAAAGGATATTCGAAGGATCGTCCCATTGCGTTGGAGCGGAAACGTTGGAAAAAATCCCATTGCCGCCATTTCGCCAAGACACGATATCGCCTCTTAGAGCGAGGAGGCTGAAAAGAGAAAGCAGCAGAACGGGAAAAAGTCGCTTAGGGAAATGCATGGGCTTGCTAGAGGATCGATCGTTGAATGGGCGGATTGCGTCGATTGAAAGACGTTGGCTGTAGTTTACGGTCCAAGATGAGATTTCGACGCATTTTTTTGGAATCGCCCATATAGGCCGCTTTCGATTCGGACACGATTCGAAGGTTAATTCAAACCCAATGCAGCGCGCGCAACGGATCCGGATCGAAGGGCCGGTAGATAAATGGAAGGGGAGACTTAAGGAGACGATTCGGGCGTTGTCATTGCGAGCGGTCTCGCCGATTCTGCGTTCATGAAACAATCGATTACGGTACTCGCTTTTGCTCTGGGAACGCCTTTTTGTCTAGAGGCTCAAGAGGATTTGGTCTTCGCGAACGGATCGGAATGGGAAGTAGTCTCGGATGGCCACCAATTCGCCGAGGGAATGGCTTGGGACGCGGATGGTCATTTCATCTTCACGGACGTGCCGCGGGCCCAGCTTTTTCGCGTCGACAAAGCGACGGGCGAAAAGACTTTGCTCGATGGAGAGACGGGCCGGGCCAATGGCATTGCATTTGGGCCGGACGGCAAACTGTATGGCTGTTCGCGAGGAGCCGATGCGATTGCGCGTTGGGATCCGGCGACATGGAAGCGCGACTTCATTGGCAAAGGAGGGGGGTCCAATGACATTGCGATTCTCGACGATGGCACGATTTTCTTTACCGATCCTCAAAACGCGCAGGTGTGGACCATTCCTGCGGGTTCGAGCGAGCGAGCGGTGGCTCAGGAACTGCCCTGGAAACCCAATGGAATTGGGCTGTCGATCGACCAAAAGACGCTCTTGGTAGCCGAATTCGATTCGAGTACCGTGCATGGCTTTGCCATAAACTCGAAGAGCCATTTGACCGGTAGGAATCGGCCTGCGTATCGATTCGCGATTCCGTCGAACACGCTTAATCGATTGGACGGAATGCAGCCACTGAAGGACGGACGCTTGATGATCGGCACGGCCTTGGGGACGCAAATCGCTCCACCGGTCGGTGGGAAGGGAGAGCTGATCGTTATCCCGTCGCCCGAGGGTCGTTCTCGCTGTAACTACGCTCGTATCAGTCCCGACAATACCTGGCTCTACACGGCGTACGCCAGAGACGTGTTGCGACGAAAGCTGAAGCCGGGGTTCGGCTTATAGCTGAATGCCTCAAATCGGAATAGTGAAACCTTTCGGAGTCGTCACCATTCAGCATTCAGCATTCACCATTCGCGATCGGAGATCGCGTACAGCGCCTGGTGAGTGCGGAGGAAGAGCTGACCGTTGTCGAAGGCGATCGAGGCATTTCCCCTTTCCTTGGCATTCATTGCGTTGCGAGCGACTTCTTCGTATTGATCGCCGGGCTTGAAGATGCGGGTGACGGAAGACTGGTCAGTCAGGTAGAGCAAGCCTTGGGAGTAGGCGACAGCGCTCCAGCATTGCTCGCCCATATCATGGGTCCAGAGGATTTCGCCCGTCCGAATGTCGCCACACTTTAACTGCCCTTTGCGGCCTGCCAGGTAGTAGCGGCCATCGATCGCGACTCCGGATCCCACGCGTTGCTCTACCGTTTCATTCAGCCATATCCGATGCGTTTCGGTGAGGTCGCCCATCTCGGTAGCGGTCGGCTGGCGCATGCCGAAGGCCGGCCCCTTAAAGCCGCTGAAGGCGATAATCATATCGTCCGCGACGATCGGATCGGTGTAAGTCAAAGAACCGAGCCCTCGACAGCGCCAAAGCTCTTCGCCGGAATTTGGGTCGAAGCTGGCGAGGTATTCAGGTAGCGGAACCAGCAATTCGCTGCGCGACCCATTTTGCCAGAGAAAGGGAGTGACGAAGGAACCGCGCAATTCGTCGGGCGGTCCGGCGGCTTCGCTCAATTCTCGTTCCCAAAGCGTGGCGCCGTTCCGTTTATCCAGGGCCGTCAAGACCACCCGTGGTCCTGGTCCGCCGAATACGATAACGGAATCGCCGCAGAGGCGTGGGCTGGAGGCGTGTCCCCATTGGTGAGCGAAGGTCCCCAGATCGCGCTGCCACAAAAGCTTCCCCTCGAAATCGTAGGCCGCAGCGCCTGCCGAACCATTCCAAACGAATAGGCGCTCGCCATCGGTCGCGGGCGACGGCGCGCACCAGGGATTGGTGGCGTGCGTCGGATCCGGCGTTTCGTGGGGGAGGCTGTGGCTCCACCGCAAATTCCCGCTTGCGCGGTCGAAGCAGTAGAGCCCGCGCTCGGTTCCATCGTCGTTGGCGCAGGTCACGAATATGCGATCGCCGAAAACGATCGGAGAGGAGTTGCCCGGGGCGGGCAGGGCGGCTTTCCAAAGGATGTTCTCAGCGGCGGACCACTCGATCGGGTAGGCTCCCTGAGCAACGATTCCATCGCCCCCGCGGCCTCGCCACTCGGTCCATTCGCCAGCCGTTGCGAACGAACCGCCAGTGATTAGCAGGAAGTAAAGGGATAACCTTTTCATGGGAGCATCTCCTCGAGGCGAACTAGCGGCTGCGCAGCTTAGCCAGCAAGCGGAGCATTTCGATGTAGAGCCAGATAAGCGTGACCAGTAGTCCGAAGGCCCCGTACCATTCCATGTACTTCGGGGCTCCCGCTTTGGCGCCGTTTTCGATAAAGTCGAAATCGAGAACCAGATTGAGGGCTGCGATCACTACTACGAAGAGACTGAACCCGATACCAATCCAGCCGCTTTCGTGAATGAAGGGGACGGAAACGCCGAAGAATCCGAGGATGAAGCTGGCGAGATAGATGAGGAAAATACCTCCGGTGGCGGCGGCGACCCCAAGCTTGAAGTTTTCAGTGGCCCGAATGAGACCGGATTTGTAAGCGGTGAGGAGGGCGAAGAGTGTGCCGAAGGTGAGCAAAGTCGCTTGGAAGACGATTCCGGGATAGATCGTTTCGAAAAAGGCGGAGAGAACGCCCACGACGACGCCTTCCACAAGGGCATAGAGGGGGGCTGTAATCGGGGCGACTGTCTTCTTGAAAATCGTGATCATGGCGATTACGAGACCAGCGATCGAGCTGCCGATTAGCCAAGGGAAGTAAGCCGCCGGATTTTCGAGTCCGTAGACCTTGTTCCACATGAAGAGGGCGGAGATGACTACAAGGCCGAGGAGAATGGCGGTCTTGTTGACAGTACCCGAAATCGTCATGGTCCCCGAGGGGCTGACGCTTCGATCAGCTAGGAATGCGTTGTCGCTTAAAGCAGGGTTGGAAGATCTCATTTGGCAGACACTGCAAGGGCGGTATGCGGAGGGCAAGCCGATTGGAAAAGCGCTTGCCTCGGGGAGCGATCCCTGGGAAGGAAAGGCATGCTGCGCTCCTACTCGCTCATAGCTGTTTTGACGATTGCTTGCCTGGCCCCGCTAGCGATGGTTGACGCTCAGGAGGCGGATCGCGTCGAGGAGGATTCGGAAGCCCTTTACACCGAAGCCTTGGAGTCGCTTTCCAAGGCGGCGTTCCTATCAGGCGATCGAGCTCACGCGATTTCGCTCCTGCGTAAGTCGGCAGAACTTGGATACATGGAAGCCTACAATTTGCTTGGCTTTCTTTATATCGAAGGAAATGGCTTGCTGCGGAGTCCTCGAAAAGGGAATGGCATGTTCGCGCAAGCGGCCGCTCTCAACAATGCCACGGCTCAATACAATCTGGGCTATTCCTATCGCTTTGGGCGGGGCGTCAAGGGCGACTTGACGGAGGCGGAACGGCTGTTTCGCTTGGTGATCGAGCCAGAGGAGCCACACGCGATCAGTCCGGAAGGCTATGGAGTGTACCGCAGCGTCAAAGGGGCGGCCTACTATTATCTCGGCGATCTCTACGCGGGCGCGGAGATGGGAGAGTCAAATAAGGAGCGGTCCATCGCGTACATGAAAGCAGCGGACGAACTGGGCAATTCGAATGCCGCCATGTTCCTCGCCATCAAGTACGCTCTCGGCGAAGGGGTGGAAAAGAATGCGGACGACGCGGAACGTTATCTGGAGCGCTACAATCTGCTTTCGCAAAACGAATTCCGACTTTCGATCAGCAAGACCTTTTTCGAAGGGATGGATCGCGACTTGGATGTCTTTTTCGAGGAAATGGCCCGCTCGGTGGCGGACGAGCTGGACGAAGAGGTCACGCGCATGAAAGTTTCGTTCGGCGTCTCCTTAATGTCGGACCCGAACGCGGATATCTATGACCCGGCCATGGCGGCCCGTTGGTTGGAGCTGGCCGAGGAGGACTCGATTCCCGCCCGCGTCCGCCTCGCTCGACTTTACTATCGTGGCGAGGGGGTCGAGCGCGATTCGCTGCGGGCTCGGGAGCTGTTGGAGTCGGCGAGCGATCGGAATAGCATGGCCGCTTACAACCTAGGCGTCCTGATCGCATCCGGAGAGGGAGCGGAGAGATGGGGCGAAGCAGAAACATTGTTTCGAGAAGCAGCCGAGAAGGATCTTTTCGTGGCCCAGCGTTATTTGGACGATGAGGGAGCGCTCGAGTATTTGAGTTTCGAAGAAGCCAAGGAGCAATGCATAGCGGCTGCTCAAGCGGGAGACTTCCGAGCTCAATATTCCTATGGGATTCGACTTATGTACGGCTGGGGAGTGGGTGCGGATGGAAACGAGGCTCGAATGTGGATCGAAGGAGCCGCTCGAGAAGGCTATGCCCCTGCCCAGTTCGTTCTCGCAACTCGATTCGCGGGATTTTTCGATGGAATGTTTACGAAAAAATGGATCGGCTCCTCGGCCGAACAAGGCTATCTTCCCGCACGGCATCAGATGGCCGTATGGATGTTGAGCGGGACCTATTTCAAGAGAGACATCGAGGGGGCGATTTCCTTGCTTCGCGAGTGCGTCAAGGATTCGTATCCAGAATCGCTGACGCGCCTAGGAATGCTGTACCGAACGGGCTTGGGAGTGGAGAGGGACTTGGACAAGTCGCGTCGGTTGTTGGAGGCAGCGGTGGAAGCGGGCGATTCGATCGGCCTGATGCGCCTAGCAGAGGTCTATCGAGACGGACTCGGCGTCGATCAGGATATGGAGCGGGGACTGGAGATGATGATCGAATCCGCGGATTGGGGATCGATCAATGCGCACTATCTGGTCGGAGAAATGTATTCCAGCGGAGCGTTTGGGGAGCCGAATTGGGAAGAGGCCGTCGATTGGTACGAGGAAGCGGGAGGACATGGTCACGCGTCCTCCTGGATGGTGCTCGGCGATTGCTATCGCGATGGAGTCGGCGCAGCGGAAAGCAAACTGCAAGCCCTGCAGTGGTATAGTCGAGCGGCTAGCAGTTGGGGGAATTTGGAGGCTCAGTACGAGGTTGCCGTACTGCTGGCCCAACCGAATTGGAGTCAGTCCAATCCCAAGCAAGCCTTGGAGATTTTTCGCGACCTGGAATTGCAAGCCTATGCTCCCGCGACCTTCCAACTCGGGGTTATGAACGCGGAAGGTATCGGGTTGAAGCGAAACGAGAAGAAAGCCATCGAGAAATGGCGGCGCGTTTCTCGGTACGGATTGTATCGTTTGGAGACTCGCTTGGGAGGGCGGTTGGATAAGCTCTACAAGAAAAAGGCCTCTCGTCTTCAATTTTCCTACCCCTCGAATCGATCGCAGAAAATGATGCGGGAGCTGGCGGTCGAGGCCTTGTTTCGATTAGGTGGCTTTGTGTTGGAAGGCAAGGGCGTATCGAAGGATCCACCGCTCGGCGCGGCTCTCATCGAGTTAGCGGCCGAGAGCGAACATGCGGAGGCGGCCTTTCGCATGGCGCTGTTGTACGATGAAGGGAAGGGAGTTGCCGCTTCGGAGCGGAAGTCGCTGGACTGGCTGGAAAAGGCAGCGGAAAAAGAGCATGTCGACGCGCTGTTCGCTTTGGGGACGCGGCTCCTGAGTTCCGAGCCGACCGGCGATTCGCGGGAGGAGGGAATCGAGTTCCTGCGACGCGCAGGTCAAAAGGGGCATGTCGAGGCCTTGAAGCTGCTGAGGGAACTGACTGGAGAAGAACCCTCGGGAGAAGAGGGCGGGCTTCGGAATCGCGATTCCGACTTTCGAGACCTGCGGGTGAGCTGAGCTATGGAGACGGATGAATATGCGGACGAGTGGGAGCGAATCGCGTCCAGCCCGTGTCCCTGCGGCAGCGACGCGAGCTATGAAGATTGCTGCCAACCCTTTCATCGTGGCCATTCCAAACCGGCCACCGCGGAACAGCTAATGCGTTCCCGCTATTCCGCGTATGCGTACCGACAAGTCGACTACCTGATCGAAAGCTATCATCCTAGTATGCGTAGCAAGCGTCTGCGCGAGGATCTAATCGCTACCATTCAAAACGCAGACTGGATCTATCTGCGCATCTTGAGTTCAAGCGGGGGCAAGGAAGGCGACAAGCAAGGGAAAGTGGCGTTTGTCGCTGGCTATTTTATGGATGGCGAGCAGTTGGAGACCCGGGAACATTCGCGCTTCAGGCGGTTCGAGGGGGATTGGAAGTACTACGACGATGGCGGGTGATTCGTTCGGCTTGGGAGAATCTCGATCAAATATTCCAACGAGTCTTCGCTTTTCGAGTGGGCGTGTGGATTTTGAATAGCTTGGGCTCGCGAGCGCGGTTGGCCCGTTCAGCGGTGTCTTCATCGAGCTCCTGCAGCAGGGACATGACTTCTACGAGCGGATGGTCCGCAGGAATGTCGCGCGCATTGCTGTGGGCGTAGTGTCCTTCGCAGTACACGTGAATGGCTTTGGCGATCGAGCCAGCTGCGTCGCGTACCTGGTCGTTTATGAAGCCATCGTCGTTGGGTTCGAAGCGTCCCTTTTCCATGGGCGCGACTAAAGCTTCCAACGCCGACGATTGAAAGCGCAGATCGCTTTCTCGCTAGATCCTGCCTTCTTCCAAATCGTAGACGTCGAACCAAACGTAGACGATGCGCCCTTGGGGAATGTGCTGAGGAATATAGCCTTCAAGAAACTCCTGCAGTTCTATGGGCATGTCGCAAGGTCGCGTCGCTCGCATCGTGTTGTTCCAAGCGATGACCTCGCGTCGTTCCCGCTTTTTGGCGCTCGACTCGATCCACTGGGCGACGGCTTCGTCGTCGGCGCCGGTAGCGACGAATTCCCTAAAGGCGTCGGCGGTAATCTCGACGAACCCCAAGAACTGATTGTCCAGCGGGCAGTCGAAGTGATACTCGCCGTTCGTTCCCGCGATGACCGCCCGACACTTGTCGAGGGTTCGCTTGGCAATGACGTAGCCGGCGAGCGTTTCGCGCGGGCTGGCTGGAAAGGTGTTCGTTAGGTCGAGGGCGGTGGGCGCGTTTTCGGACATAAGGTTAAAGGGCCTTGACTCTTGTCGAGGAACGTTTGGACCGATCTGTCAGCATGCGCTGACGAGCGACGATAGCGATTTCTGTCGAAAAACGACTCGAAGGCGCATTTGTATTCGGAGGGGCTTCGTTGTCTCGTTCGGAGTCAATGCCTGTTGCATTGACCCTTAGATTCTATCCAATCACCTTAGTTCGATTATGAATAAATTAGTTATGTCCCTACTCGGCGCCGCGATCTTGGCGCTCGTCTCTACTTCCGCCATGGCGGATCACCATGGAAGTTCGATTGCTCCGAAATCGGTTATCCATGTTGTCACGGTTTCTTGGAAAGCCGATGCTTCCGAGGCCGACATCAAAAAGGCTCTTAACAGCGTCAAGACTTTGGGCAAGGAGTACGACGGCATTTCACGCGTGTGGACGCGCTCGATCAAAGCCCAAGGAGAGCGCACCCATGCCTTCGTCATGGAGTTCAAGTCCGAGCAGGCGCTCAAGGATTATGCGGGGAGCGATGCCCAGAAGAAGTGGTACAAGAGCTACATTCCGGCGCGCGAAGCGAGCACAACCTTCGATATTACGAACTGAGCGGGTAAGCTCGCTACGCTTTTTTCAACGAGCAGACGCGTCGATGATGCGTCTGCTTTTCTATTGGGTGGAACCGACTGCGAAACGCAGGAACCCATGGGGCCATTCGTTGAAGGCGATACGGACGGTTCCTGTCCTGCCTGGAAACAGAGAGTATACGCCATCGAGGTAATTGCCGCCTGAAACGGGGGCCCAAGACCCCGTTTGCAAGTCGTAGCTGAAATAGGGAATCACTTGGCGCTTCAGGCCCGATTCGGGGAGGCTAATGAGGGAATAGGGAACGCCGTAGGGATTCTGGGTATCCAGGTCGGGAAGGCTCAAGCCATTCAGATCGAGCCAATCCCATAACGCTGTAGGGAACTCAGCGAATGCCACCGCTTCGTAGTATCCGACTTCGGTGGTATTGAACGTAGCGCTGGAGCCCTCGATTAGCTCCGAGTCCGAATCTGAAATAGAGGTCTCGATGACGAATTTCAGGATTCTTTTGTCTGGCCTGCGGGCGAATTCCGAAATGAGGATTTGCGTATCGCCGTCGTAGGGACTGGTTGTCGGCTCAGCGCTTAAGTCAACTGTTTGGGTCTCGCTGATTCCGTTTATGGCCACGGTAAAGGTTCCAAGGCCATCGTAGATCGTACAAGCGTGGAATGCGGGATCGATTTCACCATTAACGGAGGAGACGGCGCCCGGACCATTGGGGGAACTGAGACGAGCCCTGACGCCTGTATTGGCGATTCCGAGTTGGGTTGGGAAAGTCCCGATGCCCGTGTAAAAGATATTGCCGCTCACATTGAATTCGGCATCGGGCAATTGGATAGAGCCTCCGGTGAATTCTATTCGAGAGGCTCGAAGGGATTCCCTATCGAAGGTTACATTGGCCAGGATCGTTCCCGCATAGCTTATCGTCTTCGAGTCCGAATCGCCGGTCGACAAGGACACGGTTGCGGTGCTGGAATTCGATAGCAATTTCTTCGCCGCGCGAGGAGGCGAGAGTGAAGATCGCTAGGTAACAGGCTAGGCCATTCCTCATAGGCTGGCTAGTCGTGCCAGGGGCCGAATAGGAGTCAATTTCAATCCGATTCCTCGATTCTGGAATCTTCTGTATTTGACCCGCTGCGGAATGAAGCTGGAATGCGCTCTGATATGGATCCCTTAAGTCAGGGAGCTCTAGGAGCGATTGCCGCCTCGGCCACCGCCTCGCCCGAAAAAGTCCGTTTGGCTACTTTGGTGGGGTGGGGGGCTGGCATGCTGGCGGACGCCGATATCTTCATTCGCTCCGAGTCGGATCCATTGCTCAATATCGAGTATCACCGCCACTTTACACATTCACTGATATTCATTCCGATTGGGGCGATGGTGGCGGCGGCGTTCTTCTGGCTCGCTACTCGCTGGTGGAAGCGATCCTTTTGCGAGCTATACCGGTATTCGCTCTTCGGATATGCGACCGCCGGACTGCTCGACGCCTGCACGAGTTACGGGACGCGATTGCTATGGCCGTTTTCCGATACGCGGGTCGCCTTGAACATCATCTCTATTATCGATCCGATCTTCACCGGGACCATTTTGGCGCTTATTGCAATTGGCTGTGTTCGAAAACGACTTGTTGCCAGTCGACTCGCCTTAGGCTTGGTCCTTTGCTATTTGAGCCTAGGGGCCGTGCAAAACCAGCGGGCCGCGGCGATGTTCCGCGAGCTCTCTCGAGAGCGCGGACACGAAACCGCAACCCGTTTCACAGTGAAACCATCCATTGGCAACTTGCTGCTCTGGCGCGGAATCTACGAATACGAGGGATTGTTCTACATGGATGCCATTCGCTTGCGGATTCTCGGAGGCAAGCCGATTCTTTACGAAGGGGAGACCGCTGAAAAGGTAGATGTCGATCAGTTGAGAGACCGCTTGCCGCACGGCTCTGTCTTGGTCCACGATCTCGAACGCTTCGAACATTTCTCGGACGGCTATCTGAGTTGGCATCCTGATCATCCTTTCGTTATCGGGGACGCCCGCTACGCGCTCTTGCCGCAGTCGAGCGAGCCGCTCTGGGGAATCCGAATCGATCTCGATCGATCCGACGAGCGAGCTGAGTTCCTGAACTTCCGAACGGTGGATAAGAGCGACCGGGAAACGCTCTGGCTGATGATCCAGGGGAAGCCGTTGTCCGGTCCCTAGATTCGCAGTCGTATGCGCGCTTTTCCGGCGAGACCGGTTAGTCCCACGATGAGGAGGGCGTAGAGCATCGATTTCGCGAGACCGAAGAATCCGGTGTTCAAGACTGCGGGAAGCCCGAGGGCAAATCCAGTTGCGATCGCAAAGTAGAGATAGGGAGTCAGGTAGCAGGTGAGCGTCGCTGTTCCGGCTGGTTTGATGGGCTGCCACCAGCGCCGTATTTTGCGCAGATCAATCAGCCAATAGAGAAACGCATAGCCTAGGATTCCTATGCCTGCGCAAATTTCCGTCCACGCCGGCGTTGCGCGAATCTTGGAAACGCCCCAGGCAGGGCGCAGGAGCAGACCTAGAATTAGGACGCTTACTCCGATTATCAGGAGGTCTCGGAGGTAACGTCTTTGGTTTTGTCCGTTTGCGTATTGGTGGAGGTAAAGCGTGGATACGAAAACGCCGCCCATTGCAATCGCTGGTAAGGATCCGCCGCTGACGATCCAGAGGTAGGACGTTACTGGAGCCAGAAATTCGAATAGTCCCGCGAACTCGGCGATATTGAATGCCATGAGGAAAATCCAGGCCATGGTTATGTACGAGAGTCGTTTCCCTAGAGCAAGATAAGCAAGCGCGCAGATTAAATAGGACCAGCCGATCAATCCAAGGATGCCCCACCAGTAGGGTTGCATCCAAGAAACGGGTTCTCCGGGACCCCTGTAGATCAAGGCCAGGCCGAGCAGGATCCCATAGCCGAGACCTTGCAGAAGCTTCGCCACAGTATTGCTAAACGAAGTTTGGGGATAGGCATTCCAGATCAATATGAAGGCGACGATCATGGCGATTTGCCAAAAGTAGCGTCCCGCAAAGGTATACTCGCCTGGCATGTACTCGAGATTTACCATAAAGAATCCCATGAGGAGAAGAGCGAAGGAGCGTTCCCCTATATGTCGGAGGATACTCTGTGGGGAGTCGCCTCTTTCGATACGGCGCGAGAGCGCAAACGGTATGGATAGTCCAACTACGAATAGGAAAATCGGGAATATGATGTCGGAAAAGCCGAGCGCATCGGCCTCGGCGGGCTGATGCTTCAGCCAATTCGGAATATCGCGGAGAGTGGGGAAGTCATTTACCCATAGCATCAGCAGCATGGTCAGAGCGCGATAGGCGTCGATGGCTTCGATTCTTTCGCTATGGGGAGAGCTCATCGTTTCTGGGGAAGAGGGCAAAGAAAGTGGCCACCTGGGAAGGCTCTGACAGATCGAGGGCTTCACGATTATCGAACTGGTCGAGGAAGTTCTCGGCGCTTGACCAAGTGGTTTGCATGATTCCTCTATGGCGGGAGGCAAGGGTGGGGTTCGCCATTCGCCTAAAGGACTCGTGGAAGTCCTTTTGATCGATTGCGACATCGGGTTTTTTCCAAGGGCAAGCGATCACCGAAAAGCCTTCAGCCGCGAAGTAGGCGGGTGTCGGTTCCGCTCGTTCATAGTGCCAATCGCAAATAACGACATCCTTGGAAATTAGGTCGATTGCAGGATGGGTCCCATTGATGCTGGCCTCCCATTCGCCGAGTCCGGTCGAAGCGCCGTCGAGCAAGCGATCGCCCCAGATCCAAAGGGCGCGCTCGCTTTTCGCGAGGTGGTTTCGAATGCGTTGGACTTCGTCGGCGAAGAGTCGAGCGGGATCTCTGCCGGCGCAGCGGGAGCAGTCGGGGTGGGCGATATAGAAGACCTCGTCCATGCCCGCGTGAAAGACGGATGCTTCGAATGCGTCTACAACCTCGTCGATGAGAGCGAAGACGATGTCGTGAACCTTTGGATGCAGCGAACAGTAGCTCTTGCAATAAAGCCCGTCATCGTTGGGCCATTTGTATTCCGCAGGCAGTTCGACATTCGGCGTCTCGTCGAATTGGGGATAGACTTCAAGCAGCTTGCCAAGCGACGAATGCCAGGACTGATGCCCTAGGAGGTTGATTTGCGGGACGAGTTCGATGTCATGCTTGCGGCAAGCGTTTAATAAGGCTCGGACATCGGAGAGCGAAAGCGCGTGATCGTCGTTAAGCTCTGGATGGCTTGCGAATCTAAATCGGTAGTCCACCCTCAGAGCGAGCGTGTTGATTCCTCTCGGCCCGAGTTAGTTTTCTATGAAGGTGACGAAGCGTTCGATCGAGTCGGGCTTCGGCGCTGCTGTGAAGAATCCGCGGATAGTCCCGTCCGACTGCCCGAATAGTGACGTCAGGGCGAGTATTATTAGGAATGCAATGGATCGAAGCATGGGAGGAGGCGTTTGGAGAATGCGACCCGTGCAGGGCGAAAGGTCAGGACTCCGATTACTTTAGGGGCGAATCGGCAGGCAGTATCCGCAGGGTTCTCAGTCGATTCAAGGCTGCGGAAAGTTCTTGCAAACGAACAGCCGCCAGATCGTGTCCGGCGAGCATCGAGAGTCCTTGGCGTTCCAGTTCCGAAAGAATCGCTTCGAACGCGTCCACGATCGTTTCCGATTCGAATAGGCCTTTGTCATGAGCGTAGGCAATGATGGCTCCGATCGCTCGAACTTGGGAGGCATCGACAATTTGCGATACGAGCGTAAGGTCGATGGTTTCGGCTCCCAAATCCAGACCCCGTCGATCTCGAACCTTGAGGTTTCGCTTGGGGGGGCGTATGTCTTTGCCGCCTCGGTAGGGTTTGCTGGATTTATAGGGAGAAAGGGACGACTGATCAGCGGCCCGCCTTACGATAGGATTGAATTCGAATGGCGCCTGGGGGCTTCTGGGACTGGTTTCCGTTGCCCCATTCATGCAAATCGCCTTCGCTTGCGCGGTAAAATCCACGGGGCGATAGTTTTCCATAGCGATGACTCTGTGGGCGGGTCCGAAGTAGTCGCCGGATCCGCCGAGTGTCAGAATTGTGGATACGCCGAGCTGGTCATACAAGGGGAGAACGCGTTGGGCGAAGGGGGTGATGGGTTCCTTGTCCGGGGCAATCAGTTGCTGCATGCGTTCGTCCCGGATGAGAAAATTGGTGGCGGAAATGTCCTCGTCTATGAGCAGGCACTTCGAGCCGGTTTCCAAGGTTTCGACAATGCCAGTAGCTTGAGAGGTGGATCCTGACGCATTTGCGGTGGAAAATCGTTTGGTTTCCTTGCCGCCCGGCAAATTGCCAATGAACGGGCTGAGATCGACGGATGCCACGGAGCGTCCGTCCTCCGCTCTAACTTTGGTGGCATCGCCGCGGGCTACGACGCGCTCGCGCCCATCGCCAGGAATGTGATTGTAGACGCCCCGTTCGATTGCGTTGAGTAGGGTAGATTTTCCGTGATAGCCACCCCCAACGATCAGGGTAATGCCGTCGGCGATCCCCATTCCAGTTATCTCGCCTGAATTGGGAGCGCGCAGGCGGATGCGGACGGAATCGGGCGACTGGAACGGGATGGCCTCACCCAAGGGGCGTTGATCGATGCCCGATGTTCTAGGGAGAATCGAATCGTCCGCGATGAAGGCGACCAATCGATGCTCTGGGAGTTGAGCCCGCAAGGCGTCCGCGTCCTCGTTGGCTTCCGCGTAGGAGCGAATTTCGGCGGTGTCTGAAAAATCGAATACGCTGGATAGTATGTCGTTTAAGGTGTTGCAAATGAGAGTGGCGGCAGATCGGCCCAGAATACGGCGTCCATTGGCGGGCAGACCCAAGCTGAATCGAATGGTAACGGATTCGCCGGTAATGGAAACGCAGGTTCGCTCGAGGATTTCTTGTCCAGGGGTGTCGATCGCAATGAGACCGGATTTTCCGGATCCAATCGAGCGTTGGCCTAGGCGACATTGGCCGGCGAATGATTGGGCGAGGTAGGTTTCGGTTCCGGTTTTTCGGGAGCGATTGGAAAACAGGTCCGGAGGCAATTCCGAGGATGGGTGTCCGATCTGGACGCTTAGGCGCGACGGGCTCGCAAACGGGTCGCCTTGAACGTGGTCGATCGACAGTGTGTAGTGGCCGCAGTCATACCGCCCTTTTACCCCCTTATAAGCGGGATAAGGCTTTCCGTCTAGACGGATCAAACGTTCCCGCAAGTCCTCGGATGTCATGCGCAGCGGGCGACGGTAAAAACCGAGCTATTCATTGGCGCTCGAAGTAGCCTCTTCCTCCAGTTCTTCCGTGCCGACCAATTCGAGCTCTCCCAGTTTAACGCGCGTCTTGTCTGTAATCCTCTTTTTGATCAGGTCCTCATGGTCTTGCCCGAAGTAATTGCCGGCCATCAAGTTCAGATCCTTGATCGCATCCTCGAAGGACTGTCCCGTGGCTCGGACACTGTAGCGCGTTTCCCATACAGGTTCGATTTCTCCAACCTTCAGCATTTGGTAGTCGTAGGCGATTAAAGCGATGAAATAGCGATCGTCTTGGAGGAGGAATTTCAATCCGAATTCCTCGGATTGAGAAATGTTTTCGCTGTAGGCGCGGCCCATCCCGATCAGCTCGGCTTGATAGCGTTCCGATAGTTCATTGCCTTCGGCATTGGAGAGGTCGGCATTGGCCTGGAACTGCACGTCTTGCACGGAGTTCATTTGAGAGGAGGTGATTTCTCCACCATTGCCCTGCGAGGCTTCCAGAGACGATCCCAGCTTATCTTCCAGGGAGGTATAGCCAAGCAAGTCGTCATTGGTGGGCACGGTGGAAGTGGCTCCCCAATGCAAAACGATGACTAAGTCCGCTTGCTGGTTTCCTTCACCGGCCGGGAAATACTTTTGCCGCCTGAGATGGGTTGCAACGTCCGTGGCGATCTCCATGAAATCCAGCTTTTCCATGCTGTTGCCTCCCCGACCGCCAGGGTGGTAGTTGCCCTTCATGAAGTGGTACGTCTGGAAACCGTTGTTATCGGCCAAGGCGCGCGCTCGCAGATAGTCTTCCTTGGCCTGCGACCGAACGACGATTTGGTTGGCCGCATTGACTCCGAGCGAGGCGATGAAAGCGATGCTGAAAACGGCGAGAAAGCGCACGGATACAGGGGTGCGAAACATAGTGTGACAAGCGTTACGGATTGGACTGATCGTCGTATACGGTAAACGCAGAATTCCGTCTCGCAAATGCAAAGCGCATTTTTTTGGACTGATTTGACTGCAATCGACGCATGATAAGTGGGAGGGGCGCTCCGCGCCTCCCATCATCATAGATTGTTGGCTGGTTACAAACGTTTGTACCGTCCCTCTATCGTTTTGCTAGCGGGACCTCGCAATTCAAACGACGCGTCTAATTCCCGATCGCAATCAAGGACTCCTGCGTTCGAAAGTAGAGCGCGCCGTAGACGATTGCGGGAGTTGCCAGGCAGTTCGCGCCCAACTCATTGGTGGCGATCTGATTGAAGCTTCGATCCGCTTCGGGGACCCAAACCGTGCCGGGCTCGCTGGTGACATAAAGTTTTTCGCCGTCGGAGACGAGCGACGCCGCGAAACCGCCCCCCGGCAAGCGTTCGTTGAAGTAGATTTGACCGGTAGTCGCGTCGAAGCAAGTGAGAGTGCCGCGATCGTCGCAGCCGTATAAGGTGTCGCCAATGAGGATAGGCGTCTGCATGTAGTTGCCTTTTCGAAAGTGCGCCTAGGCTATGCATTCATTGGTCTCGTGGATATCCTCGGGCGTGATGTCCGCGAAATTGGGACCATTGATCGTCGGAAGCGAAGCCAGCGAGTGAACAGGCGATTCCCTATAATGCGGCGATAGTTTTCATAGGTCTACTCCGTTTCCGGCTCGAGCGCTCCGCTCAGCCAATGCATGGTATTCAAAAGCAATTGATAGTTTTGCGGCGCGTGGGGCGAACTCATGCCCACGCGACGCTTTTGCGGACCGGCCACTTGAGCGGTAAACATAGCCGCTTCTCCGTACACCGCGATTCGTCCCTCTCCCCATATTAAGTAGGCGCCTTGAAGCCAGCCTGCGATGTCCGTCTTTGGCGTCTGGTTGTCGAATTTCCAGGCGACTTGCGGTTCCAAGGAAAAGGCTCCAGGACCGAATCGAAGGATCGGTTGAGCCGCTTTCGGAGCCAGGAAGGCGGACTCGGTAAAGGTGGCGACGGAATGGACGCGTTCGGTTTCGGAGCGTCCTTGGGTGAGCGCGCTTTCGATCAATCCAACGCCCGCCTCGAATCGGTCGGGCAAGCCTCTGCGTTCTCCGGGATAGCGAGCGAAGCCGTTGCTGAAGCGAAAGCCGAAGGTTTCCGCGAGTTTTGCTGCGCCGCCGGGAAAGGGCATATGATCGGCGATCAAGAGCAAGCGGCCTCCCGCGTGAACCCATGCGTCAACGGCCTCGATTTCCGCGTCGGTAAACGCGGAGGGCGTCGGCAGTTTCCAGTTTCGGTCGTTGCGTTGGTGTAGCGGATTGGCAATTACAAGAATATCGATCGCGCTCAGTCGCTTTTCGGCGAATGCCTTCCTGAAGCGCGAAACCCGGTAGCCATCGCGCTCCAACAGCTTGGTGAACGGCTTGTAGCGTCCGTTTGCCCTGTGGAAATTGACATGGGCCTCGTCGATTCCGATTCGGGGCCCCTGATTGAGAGCGTAGACCGGTTCTTCAATTGTCGGTTCGTAGTCCAGGTCCGGCTCCTGTTGGGCGATACTTTCAAGACCCATCAACCCGAGGAAGGGCAGCGCGAACGCAGCCATCCTCGCGAGTCGCTTGCTGTAGTGTTCATTGTTCATTCCGTTTTCCTATGCTGCGCGTTAGAGCTTTGAAATACACAGGCAGCTTGTGCGGGTTTGGGCGTCGGCTTTGTGCCAGGACAGTTGGTATTGCCTTTCGATTAAGATTGATTCCTCTCGCTTGCCTTGGGCTGCGAGCGCCCGACTCAGGCCGTACAGAGACCAGCCATTGTCGGCCCACTTTTCGAGATCTTTGCGGTATGTAGCTTCCGCTTTTTCAGGCTGATCCATTTTCATGTACACCGCTCCGAGCGTATGACGGGTCGGTTGGAGAAATTGGGGCGGTTCTCCATAGGAGAGCGTATCCTCGACGGAGGCCGCTTGCTCGAGCAAATCCGCGGCCCGCTGCCAATGCTCTTGCTGCAGGGCGATTTCGGCTTCGACGAAACGCTCCGACACGTCGAGCACTTTGTGGGATAGGTCTCGCCCAAAGGGACTATCGATCGGCAGGGAGGCCTTGGCGGCTCGGAAAGCTGCCAGTTCTTGGTTCGCCTTATTGAAGTCCTTTTTTGCGGCCAAAGCGATCGCCCGATGAGCACGCCATTGGGCGGTGGTAATCGGCATGAGTTCGGGAGGGGCTGGCTCGGCCAGAATGGCGTCCCATCGTCCGAAACGCTTCTGTACATCGTAGACGGAACTCATCCAGCGATCGACGAAGCCAGCGACCGCGGGCAAGACTTCCCCGGGTATAATCGTCCACATCTTGCGAGCGGCCTCCATCGCTTCACGCTCGCGTCCCGCCATCATTGCCGAAAAGGCGAGCATATGGGCGTTGTGGGTCATGTACATGTTCTGAATCGTCTGCTCAGGGGAGAGCTCGCGGTAGCGGTCGTCTTGTTCGACCGCTTTAGCGTTCTGGGCGATCGACTTTTCCCAATGCCCGACTTGAACGTAGATGTGGGAGGGCATGTGCAGCATATGTCCCGCTCCCGGCATCATCATTCGCAAATGGTCGGCAGCTTCGAGGGCTCGGCCAGGATTCAAGCTAGGCTCGACGGCGTGTACGTAGAGGTGAAATACGCCTGGATGGTCGGGGGCCAGATCCATTACCGCTTCGAGCGTCTCTAGTATTTTCGGCGTGTTTCCAGTGGCGATCCGACCGGGGTTGTAGAGCTTCCAGGGCCGCTGCAGCATCATCGCTTCGGCATAGAGGGCGCCCACGTTGGGGTTTTTCGGATACTGGGCCCAGACTTGGGCCAATGCATCGGCATAGCCTTTTTCCAGATGAGCGCGATCGTCCGGCCACGGCTTTTCGTATCGCGCGGTCAAGGCTTCGATCAAGGCGCGTTCAATGGGCAAGGCGGTATCGATTCTCGCCAAGGCCTCTTGCAGGGCGCCCCAAGAACGTTCCTGTCGATCCTCGTCCATGACGGGAGAGTTGTAGTTGGGGCCTTCGCAGTGAGAGATTGCCCACCAAGCCATCGCCGAATCCGGGTCGAGTTCCGCAGCCTTGGCGAAAGAACGTATCGCCTCGTCGTGATTGAAGGCGTGCATCCAGGCGATACCTTGATTGAAATAGGTTTGGGCGTCCTTAGAGTCTGTGGTGATCGGCCATGTGTAGGAACCTAGGCCCTCGAAGAGCTGGGCCTTGGGCGCATCGACCTTAAAGTGATCGGTTTGCAGTTCTGCGGCGGCGACAAGGGTCGACGCGAAGACGCAGACCCAGGCCAGTGTCGAAAGAGCGCGTTGCGGCATGGAAGAAAGCTAATTGGCATGCTGATTGGGGGCGAGACGAATCTTTGGGTGGCAAAGTTCGAGGATTCTCTCACACTGTTGCTCTTGGATTATCTCCGTTCGACTTTCCCTGCCACCACCAGCGACCCTTTAGATTTCCCTAAAACTATGAAATCCATTTCGACGATACTCTTCATTCTTGGCGTCACGGCGACCGGCTTGGCAGAAGAATTCGCCCTCCGCCTGAGCGATCTGCTGGAGCCGTTGCCTCAGTTGGACGGCTCCATCGCAACACCGGAAGCAGGGATCGGTATCCCCATTGGCTCGCGTCACCTCTACTGCCATGAGATTAACGCCTACCTGGACAGTCTTTCTGCGGCCTCGCCGCGAATGAAGGCCTTGGGAGCGCATGCCGTTTCCCACGGGGGACGACCGGTCGTGAGCTATGCGATTTCCTCGTCTGGGAACATCGCCCGACTGGACGAGATCATCGCGGCCCGCGAATCCATTATCGATCCGGACGCGCAAGTCGACTTAGAGAATCAACCGGCAGTCATGTTCATGGGTTACAGCGTCCACGGGGACGAGTCGAGCGCTGCCAACGCCGTGCCATTGGTAGCGTACTATTTAGCGGCGGCGCAGAGCGAGAAGCTCGCTTCGCAGCTCGAAGAGATGGTGCTCATTCTGAATCCCGTGCTCAATCCGGACGGACTCGATCGTTTCGCTCACTGGACGAATAGCCACCGGGGGGCGGTGCCCAGCGCGGATCCCAGCGATCGGGAGCACGTCCAGCGTTTTCCGTCCGGTCGAACGAACTACTATTGGTTCGACCTGAATCGGGATTGGCTGCCGCATCAGCACCCGGAGAGCCAAGGGCGCTTGGACTTGTTCCATCAGTGGAAGCCAAACGTGCAATTGGACTTTCACGAACAGCACAGCTCCAGTTCCTACTTTTTCATGCCCGGCAAGCCGGAGCGCACGAATCCGCTGACTCCCGCCATCAATCAGCGCCTGACAAATGAGATCGCCCATTTCCATCGCGAAGTGTTTGATGCGGAAGGAACGCTGTACGTTTCGGAGGAGGGCTACGACGACTTTTTCATGGGCAAAGGCTCGACCTATCCGGATCTTTTCGGTTGCGTAGGCATTCTCTTCGAGCAGCCGAGCTCGCGCGGGATCCGACAGGACACGCAGAATGGGTTACTGGACTTCCCGACGACCATCGCCAACCAGTTCAAGACGACTTTGTCATCGATAGAAGCCTTAGGCTCGTTGAAAGGGGAGCTCCTGGAGTATCAAAGGGGGTTTTATCGCGATGCGGCGAAAGAGTCCGCCAAGCGATCGGGGCACTACCTAGCGAGCGCTTATGGCGATGCCGCGCGCTTGCGCGAGTTCGCTCGCGTCCTGCAAGGCCACTGCATAAAGGTGGAGCTGCTTGCCGAGGATTACGAAATGGATGGGGTTCGTTATGCGGCGGGCGAAACGCTCGCCATCGAAGCGGGTCAACGACAATCGACTTTCATGAAGTCGCTTTGGAGTCGTCAGGTCGAATTCGAGGAGAACGTCTTCTACGATGTATCCACATGGACATTACCACTCGCTTTCAATATGCGTCACAGCCAGGATCCGGTAAAAAAGGTGAACGTCGCCTCGCTCGATGCTGCTTTCTGGGGGACCGCGAGCGGCCCCGGCTTGGCTGAAAGCTCGATCGGCTATCTTATCGATTGGAGGGATAGCGACGCGCCTGCTTTGCTTTACGCCTTGCTGAAGGAGGGCGCGAATGCGCGGGTGGCGACACGCCCCTTGACCGCCCAGATCGTAGGGGGCGAGGAACGCGCCTTTGGCTACGGGACGATTCTCGTGGCGAAAGCGCTTAATGACGGGATTCCGGAGGGAGCGATCGCGAAACTCGAGGAAGCGGCCAGTCGAGGCGTTCCGGTCTATCCGGTCGCGAGCAGCTATACCCACGAAGGGATCGATCTGGGGAGTCGCTACTTCAAGGTAATCGAGCTTCCGAAATTGCTGCTCGTGTCGGGTCCGGGAATGAGTCCCTACAATGTGGGCGAGATCTGGCACCTGTTGGACCAGCGATTGCGAATGCCGGTGACGATGGTGGATTCCAATCGTTTGAGCGGAGTCGATTTGAGAGACTACACGCATATTCTGCTGACGAGCGGGCTTTCCTCGCTTGTCGATTCGGGGGTCGACGGCCTCAAGAATTTCGTCCAGTCGGGTGGGGTCATCTGGGGACAAGGCGACGGGGCGGTGAAGTGGCTGGTGGATAAGGAGCTTGCCACCGTGGAATGGCGCCAGACCGAGGAGGAGAAAGCGAAGGAAGCGGAAAAGAAGGCCGACGATTCGAATGCCGACTCGGTCGATTCGGTCGCTAGACCCAAACGCTTGCCCTTCGTTCAGGCTCAAGACCAGTCGGCTTTCAAGCTCGTTCGAGGAGCGATCTTCGGAGCTTCCCTTGATGTGTCCCATCCCATAGGCTATGGCTACGAATCCGAGTTTCTCCCGGTCTTTCGCCGGAGTTCGAAGTTTATCGAACCGTCGAGCAATCCTTATTCCACCCCGGTCCTCTATCGAAAGGATCCACTGCTTTCTGGATACATTTCCGAAGAGAATTTAGAGTTGCTGTCGGGATCCGCTAGCTTGGTGATTGAAGGGAAAGGCGATGGGGCCATCGCCCTGGCCATGGACTACGCAACCTTCCGGGCCTTTTGGTGGGGCACGCAGCGCTTGCTGGTCAATGCGATCTTTTTCGGGGATTTATTGGAGTCGCCGAATTGAACTGTCGGAATCGGACCGCGTTCTTGATTTACCCGCTTTACTGCCGCGTCATAAGGGTTTCTGCGGCGACGACCATGGCTTCTACGCCGTTCTTAATCGGAGGTTCGGGCTTGATTTGGAAGAGAGGCGAGTGATGCGGGGGAGCGTCGTCCGTACTTTCAGTGGCGGTGCCGCCGATTCCAAAGTAGACGCCTTTAACGCCATGCTCGGGCTGTACGAAATAGGCGAAGTCCTCGGCTCCCATGCCGCCGCGCGGCCAGGACGCTTCCGGCGTGTTTAGGGGTAGAGGGCATGCGTCTGAGTCTGGCGGCGAGAGAGGAGACTTCGAATATTAATGGCGACGGTCTCTGGTACCTGTAACACGGATAAGCCGTTTCGTGAATTCGATGGAGTCTTCGTTGGAGAGATACGAACTTTCCGGGCTGTCGAAATCGGCTCGCTCCTTGGGAACCTCGAAGGGGATACCGGGTACCCCCGAGCGCTCGATCAACGGATCCCCAATGGAAACTCGGGGCGCGAACTCGGGCTCCCGTGCCCTCGATGTTCCAGCGGAGGGCAAGCGGAAAAGAAGGACCTTACCGCCTCGATACCGGAAGCGCTTTACCGCACCAGAACGTCTGACAAAACGTCCCACTTGATCGAATGTTACACGTCACAGTGACCCGTGAGCAGGAATATGGACAAGGGGATTCCGAGCCTGGATCGCCTGTTGGAGCGCGTCTAGCGATTCTGTAAGTGTCACGAGGAAAATAGGTAACGCATTAGTAAAACCGAATTTGCTTGGATTCGACGCTCGATCTCCGGTCGATTGTCGCTACGGTACGATTCCTGCGACAGGCTGTTCGGAGGAAAACACATGATAGACCCGAATCGACTCACTGAAATGGCTCGCGCTGCCCTGACCGAGGGACAAGCCATTGCGCGGCGAAAGAAGAATAACGAAGTGGAAACGCTTCATCTATTGGCGGCGCTTGTCGAGCAGGAGAAGGGCATCGTGCAAGGCGTTATGCAAAAGCTGGAGATCACGCCCAGCGCCCTCGCCCTAAGTCTCGATCGCGAATTGGAGAAGCTGCCGTCGGTTTCAGGCAGCGTGGATAGTAGTAAGGTGTTCGTTACGCCGGCGATGGGGGACGTGTTCACCAAGGCCGAAACGGAAGCGGAAAGCTTGAAAGACGACTACGTGAGCGTCGAGCATCTCTTGCTCGCGATCGTCGAGGTCGCCAAGCCGGCCGCCATGGCGAATTTGCTGCGCAGCTTCGGATTGGATCGAGCTAAAGTCCTAGGCGCCTTGCAGTCCGTTCGCGGAAATCAGCGCGTCACTTCCCAGAATCCGGAAGCGACTTTCCAGGCTTTGGAGAAATACGGAATGGATCTCGTGCAGCGCGCTCGTAGTGGGAAAATGGATCCTGTGATCGGACGCGACGATGAGATTCGTCGTGTCATTCGTATCCTCTCGCGCAAGACCAAGAACAATCCAGTGCTCATTGGGGAACCGGGCGTCGGCAAGACGGCAATCGCCGAAGGCCTGGCTCAGCGAATCGTACGTGGCGATGTGCCGGAGGGGATCAAGGAGAAGACTGTTTTCTCTCTGGACATGGGTTCCTTGCTCGCGGGCGCCAAATACCGGGGCGAGTTCGAAGAACGCCTGAAGGCGGTGCTTCAGGAGATCAAGAGTTCGGAAGGGCAAATCATTCTCTTTATAGACGAGTTGCATACGATTGTCGGAGCGGGGAAAGCGGATGGCGCCATGGATGCGGGCAATCTGCTAAAGCCTATGTTGGCTCGTGGCGAACTGCACTGTATCGGAGCGACAACCTTGGACGAATATCGTCAGTACATCGAAAAGGATGCCGCGCTCGAGCGACGCTTTCAGAGCGTGCTCGTGGATCAGCCTTCAGTCGAAGATACCATTTCTATCCTTCGTGGACTCAAGGAGCGTTTCGAAGTGCACCATGGCGTTCGTATCCAAGATACGGCGATCGTGAGCGCTGCGACCTTATCCAATCGCTATATTTCCGATCGCTTCCTTCCGGACAAGGCGATCGACTTAGTGGACGAGGCCTGCGCCAGCATTCGCACGGAAATGGACAGTATGCCTGCGGAACTGGATGCGTTGACGCGTCGCTTGATGCAGCTGGAGATCGAGGAAACGGCTCTGGTGCAGGAAAAAGACGAAGCCTCCAAGAATCGCTTGGCGAATCTGCGCAAGGAAATTGCCGACCTTAAGGAGCAGGAGAAGGCCCAGCGCCAGCAGTGGCAAAACGAGAAGGCGTCCGTATCGGAGTTACAGTCGCTCCGGGAGTCCATCGAGCAGACCAAGATGGAAGTGGCTCAAGCGGAGCGCGCTTACGATCTGAACAAGGCGGCGGAGTTGAAGCATGGACGCTTGCCTCAATTGGAGGCGAAATTGGCGGAGGCCGAGTCAGTTCAGCAAGATCGCACCCTGGTGAAGGAGGCGGTTTCCCAGGAGGAAATTGCGGAAATCGTTTCGCTTTGGACAGGCGTACCGGTAACGCGACTCATCGAGGGCGAGAAGCAAAAGCTGCTTCAACTCGAAGATGTGATGCACGAACGGGTCATTGGCCAAGAGGAACCCGTGCGGCTTGTATCCGAAGCTATCCTGCGGGCTCGGGCCGGAATCAAGGATCCTACCCGCCCGATTGGCAGCTTTATTTTTCTCGGACCGACGGGCGTGGGTAAGACCGAACTTGCGAAGACCCTGGCGGAGACGCTGTTCGACAGCGAGGACGCGGTCGTGCGTATCGACATGTCGGAATACATGGAGCGTCACGCAGTCGCTAGGTTGATTGGGGCGCCTCCGGGTTACGTCGGGTATGAGGAAGGCGGACAGTTGACCGAAGCCGTGCGTCGCAAGCCGTACTCCGTATTGCTTTTCGACGAGACCGAAAAGGCCCATCCGGATGTGTTCAATGTGATGCTGCAAATATTGGATGACGGAAGGGTCACCGATTCCCAGGGTCGCGTAGTCGATTTCAAGAATACGATTATTATCATGACTTCCAATATCGGCAGTCAGCGTTTGCTGGAAGGCGTCGTGGGAACGGAAATCCCCGCATCGGTGAAGGAGTCGGTCATCGCGGAATTGCGTCAGAACTTCCGTCCGGAATTTCTCAATCGCGTCGATGAGACCGTAATCTTCAAGCCGCTTTCGCTCGAAGAGATCGAACGGATCGTGGACTTGCTCCTGGTAGAGCTGAACAAGACGCTCGAGGAGCGGCGCATTGTCGTGACTTTGGACAAGATGGCCAAGGAGTGGGTTGCAGAACGGGGATTCGATCCGGTGTATGGAGCGCGGCCCTTGAAGCGTTATATGCAGCGTTCAATTCAGACCTCATTGGCGCGAGCAATTATCGAGGGGACAATTCAAGAGGGCTCCGAAGTTGCGTATACGCTCATTGGAGACGAGCTGAAGTTCACAGTCAGCGAGTTGCCCGCGGATTAATGAAGGCAGGCCAGTATCCGCCCTGTCGTTGAAACGGGAAGGAAAGAGAGGCAGTTGCGGCCCAGTCGTCGCAACCGCGGCACAAACCTACTGTATCTGGCTTTTCCAGTGACGAATGGGAATGGCTCCAATTCCGATGACGAGGACGTGGGCGGCCATGAACGCTGCCAAGTAGAAGAAGGCGCTGTCCATGAAGCCGTAGGCGTGCAAGCCGATGCCTAGCATGTTCGTGCCGAACCAGGACCAGCTGAAAACGACATTGCCGAAAATGGAAAGTAGCATGATGCCGCGCGTACGGGCGAAGCCGCCCCAGCGACAGTGCAGGATGATCGCGTTCCAGATGACGATCAACAGGGCACCGTTCTCCTTTGGATCCCATCCCCAGAAACGGCCCCAGGACTGGTCGGCCCATATGCCGCCCAGAATCGTTCCGACGAAGCTGAAGAGCGTCGCGAAACAGATGATACCGTAGACCATGCTTCCAAACGTACGAGCGCTCTTTTTATCGAGTCGATTCGAGAAGACGGACATCAAAACGAAGATTACTCCGATGCATCCGGCAAGGAAGGTAGCGGAATAGCCGAGAGTGATGATGATTACGTGGGTCGCCAGCCAGAAGTTATTGTCCAGCACCGCCCGCAGCATTTCAAGGGTGTCGCCATCCGCGGAAAGGTGGTGGGCTACGATTAAGGTTGAAAATCCGATAATGGCCGCAGTCGCATTGCCGATGCTGTTCTTGAAGAAGCGTTCCAATAGCATCGCTAGGAGAACGGATCCCCAACCGACGAAGACAGCCGAGGAGTACAGGTTGATGACTGGGGCGTAGCCAATGATGTAGATGCGGTAGGCAATGCCTACCGTATGCAGAACGGCGCAGGCTCCGATCAGCCAGAAAGCAGCTTGATTCAGGCGTTCCGGCCAGCGTATCCAGGAAATGATAACCGTTATGAACGCCATGACGTAGCCGACCATGCAAATGTAGAAAGGCTCCAGGAAATTGAAGGTTTGCTCGACGCCTGCGTGATTAACCAAGTACGGGTCGATGGCATTCAAGTCGGCGTGCAGCGCTCGTACGCCTTCGTTGAAGGCAGTCGGGTTGTCTTGGCGGTAGGCATCGACGATGGTCGCGTAGCTGCGTACGATTTCGCTGGCCTCGCCTTCTCGCAAAATTTGGGTCAGAACGGAGCTATTCTTCTGCCATTCGAATTCTTCGGCATTGGACTTGGCGGGGATCGTAAGGAGGCGACTCGTTTGCTCGAAATTCTGGTAGAGAAATCCGATCGCCATCATCTTGTTGAACGCATTCTCGTCGTATTCCTGACCCATTTGCCGTTGATTGACGGCTGCGACTCCTTCGGCGGCGAAAGACTCCAGGTCTTCGAGTTCTTCGGCGAACGATTCGAGCTGGGCGTGGTGGAGCGAGCGACTGAGCCCCATGTACAGTTGGATGCTTCTGGCGAGATCGATAACCGCCTTCTGAAACCGAGAGCGTTGGGCGTCCTCGAGTTCTCCCGCCTTTTGGGCTTGCTCGCTAATCGTTTCGATCGACGGCTGCAATTCGTTGAGAGAGTAATAGAAATGGTTGCTTCCCGAACCAATGAGGGCAATCACCCAGTCGGGCCGCTGGCTGGGTTTGTTGGGCAATTGAAGCAAAGAGCGAACGTCTTCGTTGGTGATTTTGAATACAGGGCGTTCATGGGCTTTTTCCGGACTCATCATGAGCTCGGCAAGCCAAACGATTGCCGGCGTCTTCTTGCCGCTGTCGTCTACGAAGGTGCGTTTGTAGCGAATGCTCAGAAGCGAGTTTCTGGCAACCGAGTCGAGCGGTTGAATGCGTCCGTTGACATGGACCGGCGTTTCGCCAAAGGCGGTGTAATCGATCTCCGTCCTCGGGGTTTGCTTCATATAGTTCCCTATGAAATAGAGAACGAGAATGAGAAGAGCGGCAATGGCAGGTATCCGTTGTTTCATGACTTCTTAAGACGCTTGTTGGCGAAGCTGGCCAGGCCGATGCCGAATTGCAGGGAAAGGCCGATGAAGATAAGGATGCAAGAGACATAGGGGAAGTGTCTTCCGGGATTGCTCACCACTTGGAGGATCGTGGTGGTATCCTCATTCGCGAATCCGCTTTGGAAGAAGGTCAAGCCGCTGTATCGAAGCGGATGATTCATGTAGATGAGAAACTCTCGCTCTTCGCCTCGTTCGGAATTGCGCAGCTCGACAAGACTGGAGAAATTCATGGGAATATTGGTTCCCAAGTAGCGGTCGTGGCTGAAATCCTTCAGCTCGATTTCAAAGGGGTAGTAGTAGCGCTTTCGACGCACTTCAATGGAGTACTGCTTCCCTCCGTACTCGAATTCCTGAGCAGGGAAGCCCAAGCTCGCGAGCCAGGTTCCCACCACTGAACCATCTGGGTCGAAAATCGTCAGGATGGCCGTGCTGCGATTGATGTCGTCCATCTTGCCAGTCTTGGGGATTTCGACGGCGAATACCTGCAGTCCGATTCCCTTGTTGGGTACCAAGGCTTCCGGCGGCGCATCGCCTTCTCGCCTCTGGATCGTGGCATTGGGCATAAAGCGATTGATGCTGATCGTGAAGGGGAGTTCCTCGTGGCGAACGTCGTGATTGGTTCGCAGCATCTCTTGGGGAAAGGCGTAAACGCGATCGTTCGAATCGGAATGACTGTGGTCGACGATCGCCAGTTCGCTTTGCTGGCGGTCTTCGGAGTAGTTGGAGATGCCGCCCTCGTCGATCACCATAGAACTGTCGACCTGCATCATGCTGGAAATCAATTCGCCGAGTAGCAGAGAGATGACGCCGATGTGAATGAGTAGGACGCCCGACTTCTTCCAAGAATACTTAAATCGGGTGAAAAGCGCAGTGACCAGGTTCGTGAAGAGGACGATGCCGATCAAGTATCCGCCCGGCATGTACGGGATCGATATTTGGGAACCAGGGATTTGCCAGTACAGGAAGAAAGAGTAGAAGTAGACGTCTACCGCTCCATGGATACCGAGGTGAACTTGAGCTAAGGTGCCGATGAAGACTAGAACGAGCCCTAATACGAGACAGGCGATTGCGAGCTCCAGCGATGAGAAGAGTTTTATGAAAGGTTTCATGTTCGTTGCGCTGGCTGGCTATTCGGATGCCGATTCGAATCGCGAACTCGTCAAGACTTGTCGAAACTTCTTGCGTTGCGTCTCTAGCAGGAAGGCGTCGCCCTTCAGTTTGTAGAACCAACTGTGTCCGTCTTCTTCCAAAATGGCAGCGAATATGCGTTCCTTCACTTTTGCTTTCTCCTCGTCAGTATCGGGTCTTAGATCGAAGAAAGCGAAACTAAGTTCCTCGGTCTCGATCGTTTCTCGAGCGGATCCGACTTGGTAATCGGTCCACTGGCCGAGGCCGAGTTGCTGCCTCCAGCGATTGACGTTGGCGCTTTCGCCTCCCGCGTCGCCGGGGAAACGGGTAATCGAGAAATCGGCCGGAGCGAAGCCGTCTTTCGCTATTTCGAAGCTGGCGATGCGAAAGGACGATCCGGCGGTTTCGGTCCAACCGGAAGGTACGTCGAAGGCGAGTTCGCTATGGGTCTGCTCGGTTTGGACGTTTGCCACGGGCGTGTTCGCGTCGAAAAAGCGCAGCCCGTTGATCATTGACAGAAAGCGTTCGCGTTCATTGGCGACAATGGACTGAGGCCCGGACATCTTGAAGAACCAGCTTTGTTCGCCATAGCTGAAGATCGCTGCTAGAATACGGGTGGCGTTCGCGTCTCCGGAATCGGGAAGAATGTCGACAAGCTGACCCCGTTGGCCCTCGACGGTAAGATTGGTAAGGGAGTCTTCCAATTGCTCGTCGGTGATTGGAGAAAGTCCTGCCTGACCGCGCCAGCGATTCACATTCGCCAATACGCCCCCTACGTTGCCCGGAAATGAGGAAACGGTGATTTCGACTTGGCCGCCATCGGCGTCTTCGACGAGGTAATTGCCTTTGCGGAAAGCCGTAGGCGCTAATTCGGTCCACGCTTCGGGCTTGGTCCACTCGATCCGTCCGCCTGCGGCCGTTTGCATACCCGGGGTGGACGGGGCGTTCGGTCCGGTAGGGGTTTCAGGCGCTTCCTTAGGGACATCGTAAACGGCTACGGTCGCTCGGTTGCAGCCCGCTAGGACAAGCGAAAGCGCGCAGAGCGCTACGCCAGTAAGTCGAATTTCTCGAGTCATTAAGGGCGCAGCTAAGGAGGTTGTTTTCTATTATGCAAGCAGGACCGGTCGACAATCGACCGATCCTAGGTCGAAAGTAGTCGCCCGGATAGGAGCGATTATCCCCGCTTACCCTCGAAGCGACGGAATCGATAGCCGGAACAATTACGAAAGAAAATCCGAGGCGTCAGCGATCCACGCGGGCGGATCCGCCGGCGACTTGCTTTTCGACCTCGGCAAGCGTGACCATGGAAGTGTCGCCCGGCGTGGTCATGGCCAGGGCGCCATGGGCCGCTCCGTACTCGACTGCCTGGCCGCCGTCGCCGGTGGTGAGCAAGCCGTATATGAGGCCGGATGCGAACGAGTCGCCGCCGCCAACGCGGTCCATAATCTCAAGCTCTGGACGGTGGGTTGCTTCGTAGAAGTTGCCGTTCGCCCAGCAAATGGCGCCCCAGTCGTTAATGGTGGCTGACTTGACGCCGCGAAGGGTAGTAGCCACTACCTTGAAATTCGGGTAATCCGAGACAGCCCGCTCGATCATCGCCTTGAAGCTTTCGGTTTCCAGGTCGGTGAGCGATTCGTCGACCCCTTCGATCTCGTAGCCGAGGCTCGCGGTAAAGTCTTCCTCGTTGCCGATCATGACGTCGACGTACTGGGCGATCTCGCGATTGACTTCCTGGGCTTTTTCAATGCCGCCGATGTCCTTCCAAAGCGAAGGGCGATAGTTTAGGTCGTAAGAGACGATTGTACCTGCGGCTTTGGCGGCCTTGGCCGCTTCGATCACGAGTTCCGCCGCAGTCTCGCTGAGCGCCGCGTAAATGCCGCCGGTGTGAAGCCAGCGGGCTCCGTCCTTTTGAAAGAGCGTTTCCCAGTCGACGTCGCCTGGCTTCATTTGAGCCGCGGCCGTATTGCCGCGATCGGGAACGCCCTTGGCGCCGCGAATGCCGAAGCCGCGCTCCGTGAAATTCAACCCATTGCGCACCGAACGACCGATCCCGTCGTAGTCGACCCAGTTGATGTAATCGGTATCGACGCCGCCTTGGAGAATGAAGTCTTCGAGCAAGCGTCCCACTTCGTTGTCGGCGAATGCGGTGACGACGCCAGTCTTGAGGCCAAAGCAGCGTCGCAATCCGCGCGACACGTTGTATTCGCCTCCGCCTTCCCAGGCGGTGAATCCGCGGGCCGTGCGAACGCGTCCTTCGCCTGGATCGAGGCGCAGCATGATTTCGCCGAGCGAAACGCAGTCGTATTTGCAGTCGGAGGAAGATCTCAAATCTAGAAAACTCATAGCAATAGGGCAGAAAAAAACGAAGCGTGGCAACAAATGGCAAGCGAAAAGCCTAACACGTGTGTGAACTCTGTGATGCGGCCCGCCTTAAGTCGATTCCTGGGCGATGCGAAGGGTTGCCTTCCGGAGAAATCCCGTTCTTGTTGTCGGCCATGATTTCTGGAAAGAAGGGATCTTCGCTCGATCGGGCCTTGGGTCGCGTGGACAGTCTAGATGCAACGAATCTGGCGAATCTCGTTCAGAGACTGGCGCGTGAACGAGCCTTCCTCGAGACGATTTTCAACACCGCGCTAGAAGGCATTTTGGTAATAGACGATTCGGGTCTGATCGACTACGCCAATGCGGCGAGCCATCGGATGATCGGCTTGAAGGAGGCCGATGTGGGCACTGTAAGCTTGTGGCGCATGATACCCGAATTGCGGGCCTCCTTGGGCTTGAAGGAAGGGGACCGGCTCGAGTCTTCGGTCAGTTCTCGGGAACTGGAACTGGCATATCCGGAAAAGCGCTACGTTCGCCTGTACATCCTACCCTTTGAAGAGGGCAGCGAGGAAGACGCGGAGGAACGGCGCCATGTGGTCATTCTTTCGGACATCACCCGGGAAAAGCAGTCCAACGAAGAGCTGATTGAATCGGAGCGGGTGACATCGATTCTGTTGCTGGCGGCGGGTGTGGCTCACGAGTTGGGCAATCCGCTCAATTCGATTACGATTCATCTGCAGCTGATGGAGCGGCAGTTAAAGAAACTTGAGCAAACGCCCGAGGCGGAGCGTCTCGCTTCGTCGGTCGAAGTGTGTCGGGAAGAAGTCGGGCGCTTGGATGGTATTATCAAGAATTTCCTGGAAGCGATACGCCCGCAGGAACCTGATTTCCAGACCTTGAATCTCTTCGAGGCGCTAGAGGAGACCCTCCAGTTCCAATCGGGAGAGCTGGAGGATCGCGGCATTGCGGTGGAACTGGAAGCGGATTCCGAGCAGCCTATTGTCCGAGCGGATAAGCAGCAAATAAAGCAGGTCTTTTTCAACATCGCCAAGAATGCGATGGAAGCCATGCCTCCAGGCGGCGTTATCAAGGTCAAAATCGAATCGGATGAGGAGCGTTTCTATCTGCGCTTCGGCGACTCCGGCGCGGGCATCAGCCAGGAAAATCTTTCTCAGGTTTTCCAGCCTTATCACACCACGAAAAAAACCGGAACCGGGCTCGGGTTGATGATCGTACAGCGCATCATGCGCGAGCATGGGGGACAAGTTGGCATAGATAGCAAGGAGGGAGTCGGCACTTTGGTAACCTTGGAATTTCCGAAGCATAACCGAAAGTTCCGCATGCTCGAGCGAACGATCTAGTGAAGGCGCCGGGCATAAGGCATACGGCTGAGCAGTAAACGGCAGGGCCTTAAGCCTTCGCATCTTGTGACAGAATTGCTCATTGACCCGCTAACGCGAGGAGTTAGAAGAACGGCATGCTTCCCACCGTTCTCATAGTCGACGACGAGCGCCACACGCGTGAAGGCCTACAGCAAGTGCTCGAGGATCAATACGATGTCTATCTCGCGGAGAATGCCGATCAGGCGTTCAATCTGATGGAGAGCGAGTCTTTCGACCTCGTGTTGACCGATCTGCGGATGCCGGGCAAGTCGGGATTGAAGGTTATCGACAAGGCCTTAGCCCTTAAGAATCGCCCGCCGGTAATCATGATGACGGCCTACGGGAATGTGCCGTCGGCAGTCGAGGCGATGAAGCGTGGGGCCTACGACTTTCTGACCAAGCCGGTCAATCTGGAGAAACTGGAAATTCTAGCGAAGCGAGCTCTTCAGTCGAAGGATCTCGAGGAAGAGGTTCAGCAGCTCCATGAACGGTTGGATACAAAGTACAGCTTCGAAGGAATTATCGGCAATTCGACCGAACTGAAGGGGGTGATCGAACGGGTAAAGCTGGTGGCCCCTTCAAAGGCGAACGTTCTCATCGAAGGAGAAACGGGTACAGGCAAGGAGCGTATCGCTCAGGCGATTCATCAAAACAGCCCGAGAGCCCAGGGCCCTTTTGTGGCGGTGCACTGCGCCGCCTTGCCATCGAATCTGCTGGAGAGCGAACTTTTCGGCCACGAGAAAGGGGCGTTCACCGGGGCCACGGAGCGACGCGTCGGACGTTTCGAACTCGCTCACGGAGGGACCCTGTTCCTGGATGAAATCGGCGAAATCAGTTTAGCCACCCAAGTGAAGCTCTTGCGTTTCTTGGAGCAGCGCACCTTCGAGCGGATCGGCAGTTCGAAAACCGTCACAGTGGATACGCGTCTTGTCGCGGCAACCAATCGGAATTTGGAGGAGATGGTTAAGGAGGGCGAATTTCGCGAGGATCTCTATTTTCGTTTGAACGTCGTGCAAATCACCATGCCGCCTCTGCGCGATCGCAGCGAAGACTTGCCCATCCTGTTGAATCACTTTCTGGAGGAGTTCGCGGAAGAGAATGATATCGATCCGCCCAATTTCGAACCGGGGGCCATGCAATGTCTTCGTCGCTACAGTTGGCCCGGCAATATTCGCGAGCTGAGAAACTTCGCTGAAAATGCGGTCGTGCTGCATCGGGGCGGCGTGATGCACGACTACGACTTGGAGTCCAAATTTCGGGGAGAGACCCGCTCGATCGACGGGGAAAGCCGGATCGTTTCGCCGCTCGATAAAGAGGAAAACGAAAAGCGCTTGCTGCGGGAGGCTTTGGCCGACGCGAAGGGCAATCGCACCAAGGCGGCAAAGCTCCTCGGAATCAGTCGCCGCACCTTGCATCGAAAGCTGCTGCAATGGCCGGAGCTTGATGTTGCGGACAAATAGGACCTCCGTCTGGGGTTCGTATCAATCGTAGCTATCGGCAATGGCTTGAGCGCGCTTCTTGACGAGGCGTTTAAGGGCAGGGGGTTCTATGGCTACCGCTTGAGCTCCCCAGCTGAGTATCCACTGGGCAATTTCATCTAAGCTGCCCAGTTCGAAGCGAAGCAATAAGCTGCCGTCATCCGCAGGTTCGATGACTTGGGTCGGGTGCCAGATATTCTCCGAAATGTAATCGGCGAGCCCGGGATCGATACGCACGGCTACTTCGAATTGACCGGATGACGACCAGATTCCGAAACTGCTCCAAAGATAGTCGTCGACCGAGAAATCCTCGGGAAGATCGAAGGTCTCGTTCTGTAGCTCCAAATCCGATGCTCGGGCCAGCAGAAAGGTGCGCATCGCCTCGCGTTGAATGTCCCAGGCGAGCAAGTACCATTTTCCGAGGTAGTTCGTTACGTGGTAGGGCCGAACGTTCCTCGTGTCGGTTGTTTTAGACGTCGGCTTCTTGTATCTGAAAACCAATGTCCTTTTTTCCAACGCTGCTTTGATTGCGATTCGCAAGGTGGATTCGTCCTGATTCGAGAGGCGCCCTTGCTTAAAGGAAACGGTTTCGCTCAGTTCGCTCAAGTTGGCGGTAATGGTGTCGGGCAGGCTAGCGGAGAGTTTTTTGAGGGCGTTAGCCAGGGGCTTTTCGAAGGGCGTTCCTTTATAATGGTCCAAGGCCTTGCGAGCGATGCTCAAAGCGAGAAGCTCGCCTTCGGATATGTCGATAGTGGGCAGGCTTTCGACCTCTCGCGTATAGCAATAGCCATGCTGCGAGGGCTCGTATTCGATGGGCAGGAGCATGCGATCGCGCATGAAGTCAATGTCGCGACTGATGGTTTTGGAACTGACTTCCAGGCGTTGGGCCAGTTTGCTGCAGTTCGGAAAGTCTCCCTTCTGCAATGCCTTGTGAATGAGTAGCATCCGTTCGATGGCGGGTCGTTTGAGACTGTGGATGCGGCTCTCGGAATCCATAGGGCGACCTTGAAGGCTCGATCGGCGATCGGCAATAGAATAGATGGCCGGAAGGGAAGTCGTGGCACTCGATCTACGAATCGCTTGCGGCTGGCAGGCAAATGCCGCTATTTCTTGGCTAATTCGAAGGAGGAGAAACGTTCCTGCGAGGATCGAGGGGGTTTCCGTTTTTCCTTCTATCGCCTGTGTCCGACCCCGCGCTTCCGACCCGCTGAAGAGGCCTCGACGAGGGCGAGGAACCGGTCCTAGTTCGTCTCAGGCGACATATGTCTTCGCAACGCGAATACGACTGAAACCCAAGCGATCGCCCTTGCGTATGAGGATTTCACCGTGACGCAAGACAGCAGATTGCGCGCTTCGATATTCGTCCTTCCAAGCACCGTTCCAACGCTCGCCCCCCGAATTGGAATCGGATGCTGAGCGGTCTCGCCCGACTTGCCAGTAGCGCCGACTATGCGTTTGCAGACGAGCCTAAAGCGATACGCCGCGCTTCCATGGAATGAAATCGTCTTGACCGAGCTTCTGGGCGCAGATTTGGCGTTCACCGCTTGCCACGCTCACGATGAGCTCCAGCAAATCGTCGGCGAGTCCATCGATCGAAGCGCTGCCGTCAATGACGCCCCCCGTATCGAAATCGATAATATCGGAAAGAGATTTGGCGATTTTGGAATTAGAGGAAATCTTCAATACGGGGGTAACGGGATTGCCGGTGGGCGTACCCAGTCCCGTGGAGAAGACCATCATATTCGCTCCTGCTCCGGCCATTGCGGTCGTCGATTCGACATCGCCTCCCGGGGTGCAGAGCAAGTTCAATCCCGACTGGGTTACCTTCTCCGGGTAGTCGAGCACGTCGCGCACGGGGGAGGTGCCGCCTTTAAGCGCTGCGCCCGCAGACTTAATCGCATCGGTGGTGAGCCCGTCTTTGATGTTTCCAGGCGATGGGTTTTGGTCGAATCCGGAACCAACCCGGTCCGCGGCGGCGCCGTAGGCTCCCATGAGCGCCATGAAGCGCTCTGCGAGTTCCGCCCGCTCGCAACGATCGACCAAATTCTGTTCTACCCCGCAGAGCTCGGGAAATTCCGCGAGAATAACGCTGCCTCCGGAAGCGACGAGACGATCGGATGCCGCGCCGATAACAGGGTTGGCAGAGATGCCGGAAAAGCCGTCCGAACCGCCGCATTCGACGCCAAGGGTGAGTTTGCTAATCGGGGCCGGTTCGCGTTCGCATTGATTGGCGACAGCGAGCCCTTTGAAGGTCGATCGCAACGCTTCCGAGAGCATTTCCTTTTCCGATGCGCTGGCCTGCTGTTCGAAATAGTAGACGGGCTTGGAGAAGTGGGCATCCCGCTTTTCGATCTCGGCCTTCAAATGCTCGATCTGGGTTTTCTGGCATCCTAGACTGAGAACGGTCGCTCCGGCCACGTTTGGATGAGCGATGTATCCAGCGAGCAAGCCGCTGAGGGAGGCCGCATCGTCGCTCGTACCTCCGCATCCCAGCGTGTGAGCGAGGAACTTGATTCCATCTACGTTGGGAAAGAGACGGTTGCGCAGTGAACCGGCAGAGATTGGATCGATGCCTGGAACCGCATCAATGTCATTCCCGGCTCGCTGACTGGCGATGAGGTCCGCGACGAAGGCGGCGTAGGGCGTGGATTGTCCGTAACCGAGCGGTTCGAGCAGCGCTGCCTTCATCAGCGCGAGATTGCGGTTTTCGCAAAAGACGAGCGGCACTACGATCCAATAGTTGGCCGTGCCCACGGATCCGTCGGCGCGGCGATAGCCCATGAAGTGCACGTTCTCCCAGCGGTTTTCCTTTGGCCCTTCCCAATCCGAGGTAGTTCCGTTCAGATCCGCTCTGTTGGCGGCGTGAATGACATTGTCGACGTGGATGCGTTCGCCGCGAGCGATCGGCTGAGTGGCGAGGCCTACCTTGACGCCGTACATGACGAGCTCGTCGTCGACTGCGAAGGATCGGGCCGCGAATTTATGTTTGGCCGGCACGGGCGTCGGCATCTCGTAGGTGTCGTCCTCATACTCGACGATCTGTCCCACTTCGAGGTCTTGCAGGGCGACGATGATATTGTCCTGAGGGTTAACTTTGAGGACTGTGGTTTTCATTTAATCAGGTCAGCTAGATGTCGCTCTCGGATATCTTTTCTGGGTTTTCAGGATATCGTTTCTTCCTCTCGGATAGAGTCTTTTCAATGGGATCGAATGTCTACTCGACGGATTGCGGTTGTATTGAGCGAAGATATGCGATCAGCGCGTCCAGGTCTTCATCAGTGATTTTCTCATAGAAGTAAAAGGGCATGGCTGGTTGCAGCTGCCGTCCATCGCGGCTCGTTGCTTGTGTGATCGCCTGTTTAATTTCTTCGTCCGTCCAGGCGCCAATTCCTTGTTCGAGATGAGGGGAGATGTTCGCCGCCATAGCGACGAGTTCCATGCCGTGCGGCTTCGTGAATATATTTCCACCGGCGCCGAGACGGGTTAGATCGGGACTCCCTTTGACCAGCGGAGTATGGCACTCCATGCAGTGACCTAATGCGTTGGCCACATAAGCGCCGTAGGCGACGGTGTCTTCCCGAGAGACGTCGGGCACACTTTCAACAGGCGGGCCGTAGGATTCGGGTAGAGGGATGTTGTATTTGGATTTTGGCATCTTATTGCGGACCGGAGGAACCGATCGCAGATAGGCGACGATCGATCGAACGTCCTTGTCTGACATGTCGCGATAGACGCGGATTGGCATGGGCGGCCCGATGACCGTGCCGTCAGGTCGCACGCCCTCGCGGATGGCTCTTATAATTTCTTCATCGCTCCAAGCTCCAATTCCGGTTTCGTGGTCCGGGGTGATATTCGGCGAGTAGGCCGTGAACTCAGCTCGGTCGACCTGAAATGCGCCCGCCAGGCGCATGTCGCTGATCGGATTATGGTCTTCCCCCCTCGGCGTGTGGCAGTTGCCGCAGGCCACGATGCTATTCACGAGGTAATCCCCTCGGGCAAGCAGTTCCTCTTGTTCCGTTGCCTCCGCGGCTCTGGAAAAGAGACAAATTGCTAGAAGGAGCGCGTTGAGACGCGACTGTGAGTTTGTTGATGATTGAGATTTCAATTGCAGCAATTTAGGGGGATAAGCGTCGAGAGATTGAGCGTGGAAATCTCGCTAGGATGATTTGGAGACTGTGATGGAAAGTTATTGGATCTAAGTGATGTCGTTTTGGCGGATTGACAATAGGAAACATCGCTCTCGACAGACGACGGAATCGATTCCACGCGCGATATCCGAGAGTCCTTCGATGGTTCGCTTATTGGCTGAGTTTGCCGATTTCCTTGATCAATTGGAAGCTGCCGACGGAAGCCATTAGGACGGACGAAACCCAAAGAAAGAAGGTCCAAGCAGGGCTTGGCTTCAGCGCCGGTACCGTATCGCGGTATAGATAATAGAGCGCGGCGAAGCTCAGGAAGGGAAGCATGAGAGCTTGGGCGACGGCGCCAATGGTGACCAGAGTGACCGGTTTGCCCACCGTTAGGTAAAAGAGGCAATAGAGGGCTGGCAGGGCCAGACAAGACCATTGGATGAGACGGCGTTTCGCATCTGCGTTGTCGGTTTTGGCCAGTCCCAGCAATCCGAGCAGATCGGCGGCTAGCCGACTGTTGGACGCGGTGGAAATGAAGATGGTGGAGTAAAGAACGACGAAGGCTCCTACCACGAATACCCAGAGGCCGGTGACGCCGAAGGATGCGCGATAGATCTCCGACAGGTTGACCATCAGGTTTTCATTGCTGATCTCTATTCCCTTACCGTTGAGAACTGCAGCGCCGAGTAAGTAGAAGGCGACGGTCGCGCCCGTATAGATGACGAGCGAAGCGAAGGCATCCCATTTCAAGACCCGCATCCAGCCTTGGGCGCGCCGCGTCCAGGCGTCGCTCCCATCGTTGGGTCCAACATGGCTCGCGTATCCTTTTTCCAAGCACCAGTATGGATAGTAGATCAATTCCGATGCGCCGACTCCGATGACGCCAAATGCGGCGAAGGCGACAACGAATTCGCTGGGAAGGCGGAAACTCAATCCGGAAGCGATGTTCTGAGTCGTTATGCCGTAGTCGGTCCAATAGAGAGAGAAGACGGCGAAGATCGTGAAGACGGTGAAGGTCGCGATCATCGAAGTCGAAAATCGCTCGATAAAGGCGTAGCGTCCTACGTACAGCAATACAGCGCAGGACCCCGTTATGATAAAGGCGAGCAAGGTTTCTGAGAGTTCCGAGCCGGCCAGTCCTGCTACTTGCGCGATGCCGCCCACCATTCCGGACAATTGGAAGAAAGTGGCGACGAACATAAGGAACCACAGCCAGACGAGCCAGGAAACGCCCAACTTGGGCCCCGGCACGCCATTCAAGGCTTCGAGGGTAGTCTTGCCTTTGGAGAGCGTGTAGCGACCCAGCTCCACTTGAAGAAAGACTTTGATGGCGCAGCCGAAAATAATGAACCAAAGCAAGATGAAGCCGACATCGGCTCCCAGCATTGTGGTGACGATCAATTCGCCGGAACCCACGATATTCGCGGATACGATTAGTCCGGGACCGAGTTGCTTGAGAATGCCTTTAAAGTCGGTAGGGGCGTCTTGAATTTGCGACATAGAGGGGGGTAGGGGGCGGGGGAATTGCGAACGGGTATGAGAGACATAGGCCTGATTGATACGATCGCAAGGGCATTTAGCGATC
>CBFHHM010000027.1:8658-41099 GCA_965655705.1 Candidatus Pelagisphaera sp. | reverse complement strand
CGCCAGGCCGTATTCGAGCGCACGGGCGGACTGCATTCTTCAGGGCTCTTCGATTCCGCTGGGAATCTTATTTGCCTGCGCGAAGACGTAGGCCGACACAACGCGCTCGACAAGGCCATTGGATACGCGGTCCTCAACGATCGCATGCCGTTGGACGATTGCGTCCTAATGGTCAGCGGTCGGGTCTCCTTCGAGATCATTCAAAAAGCGCTAGCTGCCCGGATTCCAGTGGTTGCGGCCGTCTCGGCCCCCTCCTCGCTCGCCATTTCCTTCGCCCGCGACTGCGGCCAGACGCTCATCGGCTTTCTTCGCCATCCTAAAATGAACGTCTACTCCCATCCCCATCGGATCAGGGATTAACGGAGATATTCTACAGATTCAGAACTCGTCTTCCTCCAATACCATAATCAATTAGCAGGTCCCAGTTATCGGCCCGAACCATTCGCCTCTTCTTTAGTGATGAACCTAAAGCGCTCTTTATTTACCCTACTCGCCTTAACGTTGTGTCTGTCGGCTCAGGCCAAGAAACCCAATATCCTCTTCATCATGGCCGACGATCATACCTGGCAGGCGATCGGCAGCTACGGTAGCCACCTCAAGGAATTCTGCCCTACCGAGAATATCGACCGACTGGCTAGCGAAGGCATGCTTTTTAAGAACGTCTACTGTACCAACTCGATCTGCACGCCCAGCCGAGCCTCCATTCTCTCCGGTCAATACAGCCATAAAAATGGCCTGATGACGCTCGTCGATACCTGGAATCGCGATCACCAGCCCAATATGGCAGTGGCGCTTCAAAAGGCAGGCTACGAGACTGCCATCGTCGGCAAATGGCACCTCCACTCCGAACCAATCGGTTTCGACTATTACAAAGTCCTCCCGGGACAGGGATTGTACCTCGACCCATTGCTTAAAGAAAAAGGCAAGCCCTGGCAGGACCACAATGATGGCGGCGAACCCTATAACGGCCATTCCAGCGACGTGATCGGCAATGAAACGCTCAAATGGCTCGACGAACAGCGCGATGAGAGTAAGCCGTTCTTCCTCATGTGCCACTTCAAGGCCCCGCACGGCATTTGGGAAAACGCGCCTCGCTTCAATGACCTCTACGCCAACGAGGAAATCCCCGAACCCCACAGCCTATTCGAAAATAAGAGCGATCGTTCCGACGGTTCGCGGAACTACGGAAGCACCCTCGGTCCGACCAACCCGATTCGCAATCGCGTCGCCCGGATGCAAAACGACTTCTGGCCAGGCGGTCCTCTGGACATCTCCGGCATGGATAAAAAGCAGCAAACCCGCGCCGCGTACCAGCGATACCTGAAGGACTACCTCAGATGCGTCGCAGGTGTTGACGAAAACGTGGGACGCGTTCTGGACTACCTTCGCGACAACGGCCTCGAGGACGATACTCTGATTATCTATACAGGCGACCAAGGCATGATGCTCGGCGAGCACGATCACGTAGATAAACGCTGGGCTTTCGAGGAATCGATGCGCATGCCCTTCATCGCTCGCTTCCCCAAGGAGATTGAAGCCAATAGTATAAATAAGGACATCATCAACAACGTGGATTTCGCTCCCACTCTACTCGACTTTGCCGGCGTCAAAACGCCCAAGGCTATGCAAGGCCGGTCCTTCCGCAAGATTCTCCAAGGCGAAACGCCGCGCGCCTGGCGCCAATCCACTTACTACCGATATTGGATGCATCGGGCTCACCACGACATCCCAGCTCACTACGCGATTCGAACCCAACGCTATAAACTGATCTTCTACTACGGCCTCCCCCTCCACCCAAACATGGACGAGATCTGGGCCTACGGGCCCGGCGAAGCGATTAATGAAGAAAATCTGCATCAAGTTTCATCTTGGGGGGCCACCAAACCCGAATCCACGCCCGCCCGACTCGAATTGTTCGATATGGAAAAGGACCCATACGAGCAAAACAATGTATATGACGACCCCGCCTACGCGAACGTTCGCGAATCGCTCAAAGCCGAACTCCTAAAGCTAAAGCGAGAAGTGGACGACCGTGACGCGCCCTACCCCGAGCTCGTTCAACGCCGCGAACAGGCTTGGAAAAACTAAGTAGACTTAAGCTGCCCTAGTCCTATCAATCGTACCATGCTACGATTGAATCAACGGCTCTGGGCTCTCGCCCTTTCCCTTGGAATAGCGACTGCGTCTATCGATGCCGCCCAAGACGGTCCCGACTTCATCGAGCCTGACTCGAATATCCTCTTTCTGGGCGACAGCATCACTCAAAACGGAACCTACGTCGCCTACCTGCAAACCTACCTGTGGCTCCGTTATCCGGATCGCAACTACACGATCATCAATCTCGGACTGAGCAGCGAAACCGCAAGCGGTCTATCCGAGCCGGACCATCCGTTCCCGCGCCCCCACATTCACAATCGATTGGAAAACGCTCTGGCGGAAGCCAAGCCTCGCTTAACGTTCATTTGCTACGGCATGAATGACGGGATCTACCACCCGCCCTCCGACGAACGCTTCAGCGCCTATGTCAAAGGGATTACCCGCTTGATTGAGACCGTCGGGAATGCGGGGTCGGATGTGATTCTGCTTACCCCACCTCCCTTCGACGCGGAAACGAAGCGGCTCAGGAAGCGCTCTTTGGTCGGAGCCGATGCGCCGGAATTCGGATACAAGACGCCCTACGCCCACTACGATCGCGTCCTCGCCCAATTCGGCGGATGGATCCTCGCGCAGACCGGTGGGCCTATTCTGCAAGCAATCGATATCCACTCGCCGCTAAAGCAAGACATCGCAGCGCGGCGGGCTCGAGACCCAGGCTACGAATACGGCGATGCCGTTCACCCTAATCCGCGCGGCCACCTCATCATCGCCCGAACCGTTCTCGCCGCGCTCGGCTATCCGCAGGTAGAGGACATGGACGCCTTCGCCGACCCGCCCCCCGGGAGCGCGCTCGAACGGGCCATGCCCTTAATTCTCGAGCGCAACCGCCTATTGAGCGCCGCCTGGAGAGAACACGTCGGCCACAGCAACCCTCGAAAAGCCGAAACGCCCGCGTTAGCGGAGGCCTGGCGAATCGCGGCGGAGCAGGAGACCCGTATCCGCAAGGTATTATCCGAGCGATAAGCGAATCCCCAGCGGACCTTTTTGCTCAAAAGCGGGTCTCGTAACGCTACGCATACCCATGAAACGATCCCGGCTTCCCCAAGTCCTTTTCGCTATCGGGCTCTTCTTCGCCGGCTTCCTGGCTCGAGGCCTGTTTTCAACTGAAACCGAACCTACCCCAGCCGAACCAGGATCCGAGCAGTCACGCCTAACCGAGGAGCTAGCCGCGCTCTAACGCGAGAATGCCGCCCTTGAAAATCAGCTCGCTCGAAATGCCGAATCGGAGGCCGCTCGCCTAGCCGCCAATACCGCGCCTCCATCCAGCGAAGGGTCTCGCTTCCCCATACAGAGAAGCGGCTCCGGGGCGACGATCTCCCTTGCATCCGCCGAAAGCCCGTTTTCCAGCGAACGCTTTCAGACGATGATGCGGGCCCAAGTGGATCGTCAGCTCGACATTTATTCCGCTCGATTGAATTTGAGCGAAGCCCAGCGAGACAAGCTCAGCGAGATGATGATGCTTCGCTTCATGCAAATGAGTTCACCCTTCCAGCCGGGTGGTGACGAAAGAGATTCGCCCGACGCGCCGCGCATCTGACAGAGCGACATCGACGATCTGGCTTCGGAAATCCTGAGCCAGTCGCAACTCGACGAATACAACGAAATGCGCAATCTGGAAATCGCATCGCGCAGCGAGATGATGGCTACCGCGCAACTCAGCCAAATCGCTCTCCAGCTTGGACTTTCCGAGGAGCAGAAGAACCAGGCTTACGGAATCTACTACCAGCAATCGATGGATCTCGGGGCCGGCCTATCGGATCCCGAGGCCTATCAGGCCTCGCGCCAGGACGCCAATGAACGCATTCTGGCCATCCTCGACGAGAAGCAGAAAGCGATTTTCGAAACGATCCAGCAAGGAAACTCGGGAATGGCCAATTTCACCGTGATCGCCGAATAGGGGCTTCAATCCCAATCTCCTTGTCGTAGTCTCCTTGAGAACTGGAGATTGGGATTAAGACGGTATGGGGATCCACGCGATGGGCATCGCGTAGCTACGTCGAGTTTGCTTGCTTTATGGCCAGCCTTAATGCTCGGCATCGATTTCCCGTTTGAGCGATTTGTCGAAGACCATCGTTCCAAAGGGAAGCAAGGAGGCGATAAAGGCGATGCCCACTCGGGAAAGCTTCCAGTCGCGTTCGTGCCATACCAGATAGAGAAAGAGGAGATAGAGCAGAAAGAGAACGCCGTGGGCCATCCCTACGGTGGAAACGGCTTTGGGCATACCCGCATAGTACTTCAGGGGCATGGCGACTCCCAAGAGCAGCAAATAGGAAATGCCTTCCCAGAAGGCCACGGTTCGAAAGATCTTGAGCTGTTTCATAGCGATTACGCCACGGTTTGGATCAACTTGCCAACGCCTTCAATGGCAATCTCGATACGATCTCCCGATTGCAGCGAAAAATCCGTTCCAGGAACGATTCCCGTGCCGGTCATGAGGAAGCAGCCTTGCGGAAATTCGAGTTCGCGAAACAAATAGCCCGCCAGTTCTTCGGGGGTTCGCTTCATGGTGGCGAGATCCGTATCGCCTTCGAAGGCCAGGACGTCGTTACGAAAGATCTCCAAGCGAATCGCCGCGTCCTTCGAGAAATCCGTATCCGCCACGCGAAGACCGGGACCGATGCCCGCAGCCCCCTCGTAAGTCTTGGCTTGCGGCAGATAGAGCGGATTCTCGCCTTCGATGCTGCGCGAACTCATATCGTTGCCTACCGTGTAACCTATGATCCGCCCATCGGAGGAGAGGGCTAAGGTCAATTCCGGCTCGGGAACGTCCCAAGTCGAATCCTCGCGTATGCGCACGGTCTGTCCGTGTCCTCGGACGCGGTGGGCCGTCGACTTGAAAAAAAGCTCCGGGCGATCCGCCTTGTAGACGGCCGCGTAGAAGTCGCTCCCCCCAGCATTCTTGCTCTCCTCCATGCGGGCCAAGCGGCTCGAATAGTAAGTAACGCCCGAGGCCCAGACCTCTTGCGATCCGATCGGCGGCAGGAGGGCATTTTCGACCGCATCCCTAGCGGCATCGTCAGCGGAAAGCGAATACGCTTTCAGACCGCGCTGCAATGCATCGCCCACGAAGAGCGAATCCCAATCGACATCCCAAAAGCCGTATTCATTGTCGCGGGCAAGCACGATGCCGCGTTCGGTTCGGTAAAGCGTAGTACTCATAAAACGAAGATCTCCACTCCGCACACAAACGGGTTGGTCTTCTCCTAGCAAGCTTCGGGTTGAAAGTAGCGGTTGGCGAATAGCAGTTAGACTAACTGCGGCACACCTTCGCTCCCCACTTAGCCTTTCGACTTAAAACTTCAATTACCTGGGACCCGATTAAACGAGCGCCCTGCCACGGGCTCAACCAAACGCTACCCGCTAATAGCTAATCGCCGAGCGCAGCTAGCGCTTTACGCTGCGTCTTTTTTCTCGGGCTTAGGCGTTTTGCGCTTCTTGAGGGTCGCTTTCTTGCGTCCTTCGACGACGCCCCGATCGATGACAACCTCTTGGATATCTTCGCGGGAAGGAACATCGTACATGACTTCCAGCGTGATGCCCTCCATGATCGAACGCAGAGCCCGCGCGCCGGTTTTCAGCGCGATGGCTTTCTCGGCGATCGCCCGGATGCCGTCTTTGGTGATCTTCAGCTTCACCCCGTCCATTGCGAACAGCTTGGAGTACTGCTTCACCAAAGAGTTCTTGGTGCTGCGCAAAATGTTTTCCAGGTCGTTGACGCTCAACTGATCCAAGACGGAAACGACAGGGAGGCGCCCAATAAACTCGGGAATCATGCCGAATTTGACCAGATCTTCCGGCTCGACGCGCTTCATGACTTCCTCGCCCTTCATGTCGGTTTTCACCGCTGCGCCGAAGCCTAGGGTCGATCCGTCCGAACGATTCTTGATCATTTGGTCCAAGCCCACGAATGCCCCACCGCAAATGAACAGGATTTTCGAGGTATCGACCTGAACGTATTCCTGATTCGGATGCTTGCGGCCCCCTTGCGGCGGCACGTTGCAGACGGTGCCTTCCAGAATCTTCAGCAAGGCCTGTTGCACGCCTTCGCCGGAAACGTCTCGGGTAATGGATACGTTGTCGGTCTTGCGTCCGATTTTGTCGATCTCGTCGACGTAAATGATGCCACACTCGGCCTTGGCCACGTCGTAGTCGGCGGATTGGAGTAGTCTCAGCACGATATTCTCGACGTCGTCGCCCACGTAGCCCGCTTCGGTCAAGGTGGTCGCATCCGCAATCGCGAAGGGAACGTCGAGGATCCGGGCCAATGTACGGGCGAGAAAGGTCTTTCCGGAACCCGTCGGTCCCACCAGCAGAATGTTGCTCTTCTCGACCTCTACGTCGTCGTATTCGGTGCCTGGGTTCAGCAAGCTCGCCTCGGTTACGTGCTCCACCCCGAAGCTCAAGCGCTTGTAGTGATTGTAAACCGCCACCGATAGCACCTTCTTGGCGTGCTCTTGGCCGATCACGTAATCGTCCAGCACCGATTTGATTTCCGTCGGGCGAACCAAGTTGAAGGCGGGGGCTTGATCGTTCGATTCCTCGGATCCATCCGCGCTTCCCAGCTCTCGATCGATGATGGTCTTGCAGACTGAAACGCAGCCGTCGCAGATATACACGCCTGGACCCGCAATCATTTTGCGGACCTCCGACTGCGATTTGCCGCAGAAGGAGCAAAGGGTCATACGCGAGGATTTGGCCATGGCTCGGTTTTTCTAGTAGCGGGATGCCGTTTGAAACTATTTCTTGTCCTTCGCAGTCGGCGCCATGACTTCGTCAACGAGGCCATATTCCTTGGCTTCTTCGGCGCTCATGTAGAAGTCGCGATCCGAGTCATTCTTGATTTCGTCCTCGGACTTGCCGGTTCTTTCGGCGAGGACCTCATTGAGCTTTTCCCGCCAGCGAATGATTTCCTTGGCGGCGATGGAAATGTCCGACGCTTGACCGGTCGCTCCACCCGAAGGCTGATGAATCATGATGCGGCTGTTCGGCAAGGCGTAGCGCTTGCCCTTGGCTCCTGCGGCGAGAAGGACGGTACCCATACTGGCGGCCATGCCGATACAGTAGGTCGCCACGTCGCAGCTCAAGTAATTCATCGTATCGTAAATCGCCATACCGCCGGTAACGACGCCACCAGGCGAGTTAATGTACATATGAATATCCTTTTTCGGATCGTCCATCTGCAGAAAGAGCAGCTGAGCCACGATGGCGCTGGCGATCTCATCGTTGATCGGCGTGCCGATGAAGATAATCCGGTCCTTGAGGAGCCGAGTATATATATCCATGGACTGCTCGCCGCGTCCAGTATTCTCAATGATGTGCGGTAGGTAGTATGACACGATATCCTTCAAACTAAGTCTTTCCTATTGGCCGTTTTCCGAGGTTATGCTTCTGTCGCCTCAGCTTCCGAAACCTTAGCTTCGGAGCAAAGGAACTCAAGCGTCTTGTCGAAAAGAACGGACTGCTGAGCGGAACGGAGGCGATTTTGATCTTTCTTTAGCTCTTTAACGAACTGATCGGGCTTTTGACCGCTTTGATATGCCTGGCTCATCACAAATTGCGTCATATCCTGGTCCGTTACCTCGATTTCCTCCTTTTCCGCGACTTGCGAAAGGATGAGCTGGAGCTTGACCCGGCTTTCCGCCGTCTGGCGCGACTGAGCGTGAATGTCTTCCTTGTTTTGCTCCAAGGTCTCCTGGCCAACGCCCCGCTGCATGTTTTCCATGACCACCTGACGCATCGAATTCTCGGTTTCCGCGTCGACCAAGCTCTGCGGCAAGGCGAATTCTACGGCGCCCGTCAGTTTTTCCGATACTTGACGGCGCAAGTCCGCCTGGCGTTGCTGGCGCTTCTGCCCTTCGAGCCATCCTTTGACGCGTTCCTTGAGCTCGTCGAGGTCCTTGACCTGCTGCGATTCGAAGAAGGCATCGTCCATCTCGGGGAGGGCGCGTTCGCGCACTTCGAGGATTTCCACGGCATAGACCGCCTTCTTGCCCTGGAGGGCCTCCACATTGAAATCCGCGGGGAACTCGACCTCGAGATCGCTCTTGTCACCCGTCTTCAGGCCTTGCAGCTGATCGCCCAGGCCGGGAATCAATCCTTGTTCGGACCCAATTTCTTCCCAAGTCTGCGGCATCTTAGCATAGACGGGCTTGTCCTCGACGATTTCGCCGATGGGCGTACCGTCGATGCTGCCTTCGTGAGAGAATTTGACGTAGTCGCCTTCGGCCGCTTCGCGCTCTACGGGCGAGAACTCCGCCTTTTCGCGGCGCACATTGTCTATGGCTTCGTCGATTTCCGTTTCCTCGACCGCTTCGGAGAGGCCTTCGAGCTCAAGGCCCTTGTAGTCATCGACCGCGAAGTCCGGGCGCACATCAATGGTGAAGGTGATGCTCGCATCCTGACCGGGAGCGATCTCCCCTTCCTCGACGTCGATGACATTGATCAGGTCGACCTTCGCTTCTTTCGAGCCGTCCTGATAGGCCTTGCTCATCACCCGCTGCTTCAATTCGCCCGCGATTTCCTTGGCGAATTTCTTGCGCACGATATCCTTCGGCGCCTTGCCGGGACGGAATCCAGGAATCTTGGCGATTTTGGAAAACTGGTCGAGAAGGCCTTTTTCCTCAGCCTCCACTTCATTGGCCTCAAGCGTTACGGCGAGAGTCTTGCGGGTGTCTGTGACGTCTAGTAGTTCGGTTTTCACGGAGCGTGATCGGTCGATTTTATACGCGTTTCCTAAGAGAATTCTTAAAAAAACCGCGGAGGTTAGATGACATAATTCCCATCGGTCAACGACATTGAGAGGCCTTTCCAATCTTTCGGAGGACTTTTAAGCACTCGGGGTCGCGCCGTTCGAGCGCTCCATTATACAAACTTGGGCATTCTTTGAGGATTTCCGCTTGAGGCCCGCTCCAGATTCGCTCTTGTGGGAGGCGTGAGCGCATCGCCTATTCCCTATCCCATCCTCGTCATCGACACCGCCTCCCGGCGCGTTTGCGTGGCAGCGATGACCCAGCAGGGAACGGCCGCGATTCGCCAGAGCGACGAAGAAGCCTCCCTGTCCCTCTTTCCTTCGGTCAAAGCAGTTCTATTGGAGATCGGATGCGAACTGCCGCAGCTGCGGGCAATCGCCTTTTGCCAAGGGCCCGGGTCCATGCTGGGAATGCGCACCGCCGTCATGGGCATTAGAACCTGGAAAAGCGCCGGACTCTTGAATGACTGCCCGATTTTCTCCTTCAGCAGCTTGGAAGTCGGGCGTCAGCTCATCGCGTCGCGAACCGACGCCCCGTTTCTCGTCGTAACCGATGCCCGGCGCTCCTCTTGGAATGTCCTCGAGTCCAATCAGCCCGTGGGATCCCCGGCTCGCCTGATCGACAACCGAGGGCTCGAACATACCGAGCTGCCCGTATTCTCCTTCGATGAATTTCCATCCTGGACCCGCACCCAAGCGCCCATCGAACGCTTCGGCTACCGACCGGAAACGGTCATCCTTTCAAAGGATTTCGCTTCCCTCCTGACGCCGAACTCCGAAACCGCCATCCCCATCGCCCGTCCCCAAGCATTCGCTAAATGGGTGCCCCAGGCCCGAACCGGAGACCGCATCGCTCCATGAAGGCGCCCGCCCATATTCCCCTCCGCTGCTGGGCGGAGATCGACCTGGCCGCCCTCGAACGGAACCTCAAGTCCATCCAAGCCCGACTGCCGGATCGCATCCGCTACATCGCGGTGGTGAAAGCCGACGCGTATGGCCATGGCATGCAACAGGTGGTTGCCCGACTCATGCAAGCGGGCGTCGACCTGTTCGCAGTCGCCAACATCACCGAAGCCGTCACCATTCGAGAAATCGGCACCGGCTGGCCCATCCTCGTGCTGGGAGCCACGCTCGAAGACGAAGAGTCCTTTCTATTCGAATACGATCTGATTCCCACCATCTCCACCGTAGAAGAGGCCCAGCGCTTGAATGCGAAAGCCCAGGAACGCGGCAAACCCATGAAAGCCCATTTGAAAATCGACACGGGCATGGGACGGCTGGGCATTTGGCACGAATACGCCGACGCGCTGTTCCAAGCCTTTCGAGAGTCCCCTTTCCTCGAGCTGGACGGCATCTTCACCCACTTCGCTTCCGCCGATCGGGATATCGAATTCACCCGCAACCAACGAACCCTCTTTCTCGAAACGATCCGTCGTATCGATTGGCTGGAGACCGAGGACCTGTTGATTCACGCCGACAACAGCGCGGGCATAAGCACCTTCGCTCCCGCAAGCCGCTTCAACGCCGTGCGCATCGGGCTGCTTCAATTCGGCATCCGCCCCTACCCGTCTTCGCTCTTCGCCGACGTCGAAACGACCCCGATTTTCCACTTCAAATCCCGAGTCGGTATCGTGAAGAAATTGCCCGCTGGCGCATCCATCAGCTACGGCCGCAGCTGCGTGCTCGAACGCGACAGCGAAATCGCCATCGTGTGCGCTGGCTACGGAGACGGCGTTCCGTTGCCGCTCAGCAATCAGGGTTACGTGCTCATTCGAGGCCAGCGCTGCCCCATTCTCGGACGAGTCACCATGGACCAAACCATTGTCGACGTCACCGATCTAGACAGGCCCGCCCGGAGCGGCGATCCGGTCACTCTGATTGGCGAGCAGGAAGGCGACTGCATCACGCTCGAGGAATTCGCCGAATGGGCCCAGACCATCGCCTGGGAAGCCCTCTGTTCGGTAACCAAGCGCGTGCCACGGATCTACCGAACGGCGATTCAAACGGGCTAGTGCTTCGTTGCATTCCGTTATTTACACGCCTGCGCTTTCCCCCAAGTCTTCCGCCCGATTTATGGCTACTCCCCGCAATGAGATAGTTTTCGTTTGCACGGGCAACACCTGTCGCAGCCCGATGGCGGAAGGCCTCTTTCGCCACGCCTTAGCCGCCCAGGACGAGCCGCTCAAGACTTTGGCCGTTTCCTCTGCAGGCGTCTCTACCTTCGAAAGCCAACCGGCTGCCCGCAACGCAGTCACGGCCCTCTCCAAAGTGGGGATCGACATCGCCGATCATCGCAGCCAGCCGCTTTCTCAAGAGCTATTCGATCGCGCTTTGGTTTTTTTCGCCATGACCGATACGCATTTAGCGATGCTTTCCTTTCAGAGCGATATCCATTCGGTCCCTGCCTTCCTCATGCGTCAGTTTATCGGCGACGGATCCACCGATCAAATTCCCGACCCATTTGGCATGAGCCTGGAGCACTACGAGGAGAGCCGAGACTCCATGGTCGAAGCGATTCCTTCTTTGCTTCAAGTCGTGAAGCAATTGATGGAAGAGCGTTCCCATAATGCTGCCAACGACGCTTAAGCGGCGAATCGAATGGGCATGAATCGTTCGCTTTCCGAAAACCTGAGACGTTCGCTGGGCGACCACAAGAGCGACAACGTATCCCTGGCGACGATACTCGACAATGTGGAAGAGCAAGGCTTTGGGCTCCTGCTCATGACCTTGTCGCTGCCGAGCGCCTTACCGATCCCCGCCGCCGGCTATTCGACTCCCTTTGGACTGCTCTTTATGCTGCTTGGCTTCCAACTGCTGGCGGGACGCCACGAGCCATGGCTGCCGCAATGGGCCCTCAAACGATCGATGAGCCGCGCCTTCGCGGAAAAGGCCATCGGACGGGCCGCCAATTGGCTTTCGAAAATCGAACGACTCGTCCATCCGCGCCTGAAGTGGATCAGCAGTCCCTTCGGCTCCCGATTCATGAGCGTGGTGATCGTCCTTATGGCCTGTCTGATGACGCTGCCGATTCCACTCACCAACACCTTTCCCGCCGCCGTTATTTTTCTGATCGGCGTGGGCCTGTCTGAAAAAGACGGTCTCTTCTGCCTCGGAGCCTGTATTTTGGGAAGCATGGCGATCGCCTTATATATCTTCATCATCTATCTCCTCGCCACCCAGGGGCTAGAGGGCGTAGAACATCTCAAGGAGTGGATAAAGGAGCAGATCGGAATGAGCGCTTCCGAATAGAAAACGCCAACCGCTTCGAGCTTTGAACGCTGAAAGGAATCCATGAATACGTTCGTTAAAGTCTTTGCGATTTTAATAGCCTTGGCCGGCCTGGTCGGGGGCGGGCTCTACTACTACGTTTTCCAGGCGGGCGACAAGACCCCCTTGGAAAGCATCGTACCCAGCGAAGCGATCGCCTACGCCGATATCAAGGAGACGCGAAAACTGGCCTTGGAACTTTCCACGAGTTCCTATGGACGCGCCTTCGCCGAATTCGGCAAGCTGTTCGCCGGCCTAATCGCCGTCGCCCAAAGTGCCCCGGACTCGAATGCCGACGAAGATTCCTTCGACTTTCCCGCCATCGATTGGCGACCGCTCGGACAAGCGGCCCTCCATTTCAATCGGCAGGTGGCCTGCTTCACCTTGGCCTCGGAGGTCGAGGAACTGCCCTTCCAGGCATTTGCGGTGGCCCACTATCAAGGCGACCCGGATGGCTTTACCGATTCCGTGCAGGAGTTCCTAGACAAGGCCAGCGTCGCCCTGGATGCCGACAAATCGGGCTATCCCCCCATCGTCGTGCAAACGGAGACCATCGACGGGCTTTCCATCCGCTATCTGCCGCTCCCCTCGGCCGAGCAAGGATTCGCAGTGGCTTGGGACATTCGCCCTTGCTGGATTACGGTAGACGATCGTTGGTATGCGGGACTCAACCCACAGAGTCTGGCCCAATATATCCGTTCGATCGATACGCTTACCCCTGAGACGAATTTGCAAGGCAATGAGGATTTCGCGCTGGTTCGCGCCTATCAGGCGGAATTCGACAGCCAAGCCTTCTTGAACCTCGAGCGGCTCATCGACAATGGCCTGGACCTGGCGAACGAGACCTTCGGCGCCCAGGCCTCGCAAGTCGGCATCTCGCTCGACCAAGCAATCGAAGCCTTGGGACTGCAGGAATTGGAATCCACATTCTACGCGGTCGACTTCGCATCCAACGAGGTACGCATCACCAACGGAGTCCTTTACGACGAAGCGAAGGGCATTCTGGCGCTCTACGAAAACGACGGCGCCCTGGAAGTTCCCCAGTTCGTTCCGAGCGATGTTCAAACGAGCGCCAGCGCCAGCTTGGACTTGGGCGAGATGGTTCTCGCGATCAAGGACATGGTCCTGGAGGCGGCCCCCTTGGTTTCGTTGATGTATCCTAGCTACAAGCAAATCGCCGACCAGCAATTGGGACAGGATGCGGAAGTCTTTCTTCGCGAGGCGTTCCGGCCCGAATTCCATTCGTTTTCCCATATGTCCCGGGACCCAGCGACCGAAGCGACTCCGATCGCCATCAGCCAATCCCAGACCTATGCAATCGGCCTGGAAGATCCCGATTCGTTCCAGGCATTGATCGATCGGCAACTCGCGCCCTTTCGCGCCGCCAACAGTCTCCCTCTCCAGGAGGTCCGGGCAGGCGCCTATACGCTCTTCGTCATGAACGACCCGGAGGCGGGCCCGCTCGCTCCGGCATTCGGATACGCCATCGCCGACCGCAAGCTATTCTTCTCCTACGGCACCGGCGCCGCAGCGCTGGATCCCCTCAAGGCCGCTCTTGCCATGATCGATTCCGACGAGGCAGGCGCCTTCCAGGCTCCCGAAGTCTCGCGCATGATCGATGCCAACGACGAGAACGCGATCGCCTACACCCTGATCGACCTGGGACTGTTTTCAGAGGTCGCGGCGCAAATGGCGGGCGACTTCCGAAAGGAAGCGGAGCGCTCGGGCGATGACGCCCTGTTGCAGGGATTGAACCAGATCGACTGGAGTATCCTGGGAGAGATCAATATGAAAATGGTCGGCGTTTCGCGAAAGGAAGATGGCATTCTCTTGAGCGTAACGCGCCTGATCGAAGAGTAGCTTCGCGGGGCAACGAGGATACGCTGCCCGCGCAGCATCGATTCACTGCGAGAGGCCTTGCATCGCTTCGAAAAACTCGTCGACCGACCACTTTTTCGTTTCCGAGCGAAGGGCAATGGACCCGTCGGCGGCAACGAGGGTTGTCGCCATGCTATGCATGATCGTATCCACATTTTCGATAGCGGTAACGCCGTAGCTTCGAATCAGGTTTCGCACAGCTGGCTTGGGCCCCGTAACGAAGTGAACGTTCTCGCTCTCGATACCATAGGCCTCCGCGTACTGTCGGAGCACGCCTGGCGTGTCGAACTCCGGGTCCAAGGTAATCGAGACGAATGCGGCTTCGAGTCCCGCCTCTTCGACGCGCTGACGGAGCTGTCCCATCTTCATCGTCGACGCGGAGCACATCTCCGGATCGGGACAGCGGGTGAAGATGAAATTGAGGAAGAAGGGCTGGCCTTTAAAGCGATCGCTGGTGACGAGCTGACCGCGGTGATCGTAGAGACCGAAGTCAGGGGCGGCATCGCCTTGCCCGTAGTAGCGACCTGAAGGCAAGGCTTGCGCCTGCCGCTGCAGGGCTCGATTGGCCGTTTTCAAGTCCTTCGCCTCGTTTTCGTCCAAAGGCCATATGCGAATCAACTTGACCCCCCCCTCCTCGGTTCGAATCAGTCGAGCCCGAATGCGTTGGCCCTCCCGAGCGTTGGCCGCGTCGCCTGGATCGACTTCGAATCGCATGGTCATGGCGGGCATAAACCCAGGAATATCCTCGTGGGCGACTTCGAGCCTGCCGGCTTCGGTGTCGACGGACAGTATTTGCCCAACAAGGGGGTGCCCGGGAGCATTCTCATCTTCTTGACTTTCGTCACTCTGACTACATCCCAATATCCCTGCTATGAGAAGGGCTAGGAACGCGGTCTTCAGTCGGCCATTCGCATGGCTAATAATTGCCGATTCGCTCATCATTTTCTGGAACGCCTATAAAGAATCGCTAGTCCAATTTTGCAACTCCCTTTCCGATGCCAACCGATTCACATGATGCGCAGCGCAGCGCCTACAAGCCGTTCCTCTTCTGGTTCAGCCTCGCCGCCCTGATATGGATCACCTTCCTGCTCTACGCCGGCGGGTTCACGACCAGTATACGGGCGGGAATGGCATTCCTCGACTGGCCGCTATCGAATGGATCGATCAATCCGGAAGGCTGGCTCGAAAGCGAGGACATGATGGCCGAGCACAGTCACCGTCTCTTCGGAGCCGTGATGGGCTTGATCTCGATCGGTCTCTGCATCGCCGCTGCCCTTTCCAAGGCCCGCCGGCCGGTACGCAAGTTGAGCGTAGCGATCGTTATTCTCGTCGTCGTGCAAGGCTTGCTCGGAGGATTGCGAGTGAAGCTGGACGCCCTCAATCTCGAGATCGACCACAACCTCTACGCCCAAACCTTTGCGGTGATCCACGCCACCTTGGCTCAAATCTTTCTCTGTTCCCTGGTGGCTTTCGCCGTCCTCAACAGTCGTTCCTGGATCGAGCGGAACGCTGGATTCGCCGCTTCGCCGCGCCCAGCGATTCGTTCGCTTGGCTGGATTGCCTGCGCGACCATCGTCGTCCAGCTGCTCATCGGAGCAGTCGTCCGACACAGCTACGCAGGCCTCGCCATACCGACATTTCCCCTGACCCCTGACGGAGGGCTCATTCCCCCTGCCTTCAATTTCCAGGTCGCCATTCACTTCGCTCACCGCGTTGGCGGCATCGTCGTGACCATCGCTCTCGTAGCCTACGCGATTGCAATTTGGAAGGACGCCCCATCTCGCAAGGCGATCGGTCGTTCCGCTGGGGCCTTACTCTTTCTGCTCGGTCTGCAAATTTACCTCGGAGGCCTCATCATCTGGACCTTTCGCAACCCTCACGTGGCCACGTTTCACATGCTCAACGGTGCGATTCTACTATCGGTTTGCTGGATGATGACCGTGCGCAGTCTGAAGTTTCGTCTGGACCCGTCCACTCAAACGCGCGAGACCGCGGTTGCAGACGAAATGTCCGAGGTCGCCAGCGTCTAACTGGGGCTTCTGTCATGACACCTTCATCCCTCCTCGATTTGACCGACGCATCCCGCAGCAAACCAAAGGCCTGGGCTGGCTACTACGAGCTCACCAAACCGCGATTGAGCTTTCTTTCCGTGGTGACCGCGTTGATCGGCTACTTGGCGGCGCTGCCGCGACACGATTCCGCCCTTTCCCTGCACTTTCTCATGGGCACAGCGCTCTGCGCCGCGGGCGCCGCGGCCTTGAACCAGTGGTTCGAGCGAGAGCCCGATTCCCTGATGAAGCGAACCCAGGACCGTCCCTTGCCCGCCGGCCAGGTTTCCTCCAATAGCGCCCTGCTATTCGGCTTGGCGCTTTCCATCGCCGGTTCCCTGCAACTTTACTGGGGCGTCAATGCCTTGGCGGCCACCCTCGGGGCGGCCACCATCCTCACCTACGTCGCAATCTACACGCCGATGAAGCGCGTTTCCCGATGGGCAACGGAATTCGGGGCGATCCCAGGAGCCATTCCCCCGCTCATCGGCTGGGCAGCGGCGGAAGGAACGATCACCACTCTGGGATGGATTCTCTTTGGCATATTGCTCATGTGGCAAATTCCTCACTTCATGGCGATCGCTTGGCTCTACCGCGACGACTACGAACGGGGCGGCTTCCCCATGCTATCGGTAATCGATCGCAACGGCGATCGGGTCGCTCGATGGGCGCTCCTCAACACCTACGCTCTGCTGATCGCCAGCGCCCTACCGGTATTGCTGGGCTATTGCCAGTGGATCTATGGCGGCGTCGCCAGTACATTCGGCCTGTGGTTCTTCGTGAAATGCCTGAGATTCCAGAAGGCCGAAGGACGCGACGAGGCCGCTCGAGCCTTGTTCTTCAATTCAATCATCTATCTGCCCGCAACGCTTTTCAGCCTAGTAATCGACCGCTGGATACTGGGATAGACAACCCTAACTGACGACCCTAATTGAAGTCATGGAAATTCACGATATTCCCGCTATCAATGCCACACTCAACAGCATCGCCACGGTTCTCATCGTCAGCGGCCTCGTTTGCATCAAGAAAGGAAACGAAAAAGCCCACCGGACATTCATGATTTCCGCCTTCTGCGTGTCGGTTCTCTTTCTGGTCGGCTACCTAGGCCACAAGTATGCCGTCAATTGGCAAAACCGCTCCATCGGAGCGGACGGCTGGATCCGGATCGCCTACCTGACCATGCTGCTGACCCACGTACTCTTGGCCATTATCATCGTGCCCCTGGTCCTGCGCGTGTTCTACTTGGCCATCAAAGAACGATTCGATGATCACAAGCGTTGGGCCCGATGGACTTATCCGATCTGGCTTTACGTATCCGTAACTGGAGTCTTGGTTTACTTCTCGATTTATGTTTGGTTCCCTCCCGCGGTCAACTGATTGAAGGTTTCAGGGGACCCGCTAGCTATGACTTGGGAAATCCTCTTCGTTTTCGGACTGCTCGCCCTCGCTCTAGCGAGCTTCGTTTTGGAAAAGCTGTCGCCCGACGTAACCGCGTTGTCGCTCTTCGCTATACTGCTAGTGTCCGGGTTGCTTCCCTCCGAAAAGGCCTTTTCGGTATTCGCGAATCCCGCCCCCTTAACCGTGGGAGCCATGTTCATCATCAGCGCCGCGCTCGACAAATGCGGTGTGATCGACCAGCTCGCCACGAGCCTCAAGGGCCTCGCTCGTTTTAGCTATCGTCCGTTTCTGCTATTGATCCTCCTCATCGCCGGCCTGGTTTCCGCATTCATCAACAACACGCCCGTGGTGGTGGTCATGCTGCCAATCGTGCTCATGCTTTCCAAGCAAATCGGGGTCGCGGGATCCAAAGTGCTGATACCGCTATCCTACGCATCGATCCTCGGCGGCACCTGCACCTTGCTGGGTACCAGCACCAATATTATCGTCAGTGGCGTAGCCGAATCCAAAGGCGAGCAGCCGCTCAGCATGTTCGAATTCGCCTTCGTCGGCCTGCCCCTTTTCGTAGGGGGACTGATCTATCTGGTGCTTTTCGGCAATCGCATGCTGCCGTCTCGAGAAACCTTGACCTCTATTCTGAGCGATGAGGAGCGCCGGGAGTATTTGACGGAAGTTTTCGTCGACAAGGATTCCCCGATAATCGGCAAGAACCTGATGGAATCGGGGATTCAGAAAATGAGAGGCATTCGCATAGTGGACATCGTCCGCTCCGGACTGCCCCTGCAGGCCCGACTGGATGAAGTGACCCTGAAAGCGGGCGATCGACTCGTACTCGCCTGTCGGGCCTCCGGTATCGCCCAAGCGCATAGCTTCGAAGGCATCGACTTCGTGTCCGACTCCGGTCTCGGCCTGGAACAAATCGCCGCTCACGAGGGAATGATGGTCGAAGGAATTCTCGGCCCGAACTCCGAAATTCTAGGCAAAACGATCGAAGAAGTGAATTTCCGTCAACGCTTCCGCATGGTTGTATTGGCGATCCACCGACGCGGAAAGAACTTGAGGGAAAAAATCGGAACGGTCCGCCTTGAATTCGGCGACACCCTGCTCCTACTCGGCACCGATGGGGCCATAGAAAATCTGCGCGTGAGCGAGGACATCATCCTCATGTCCCAGAGTCCCATCCACGCCAAGACCTCCAAGGTTAAGACCGCTACCGTCCTGGCCGCTATTGGTGGTATCGTGCTCTGCGCGGCCACCGGCATCGCTTCCATCGCCGTCGGTGCCGTGGTCGCCTGCGTCGCCCTCTTCCTCACTAACTGCATCCGCCCCAAGGAGGGCTACCACGCCATCCAGTGGAACCTGCTCTTCATTATCTACGGCATGCTCGGCATGGGAATGGCCATGGAGGAAACTGGGGCCTCTCTTTGGCTGGCCGACAGCATAACCAGCGCCGTGACTTCCTTCGCTCCCATTAGCTGGCAGCCCTATATTATGCTGGCGTGCGTCTACCTGTTAACGAATATCCTGACCGAATCGCTGTCCAACAACGCTGCCGCCGTGCTCATGGCCACCCTGGCGATTGGCATTGCGGAGTCGATGGGCCTGAGCGTTCGCCCTTTTCTTTTCGCCGTCGCCGTCGCCGCATCCGCCAGTTTCGCCACGCCCATCGGCTACCAAACGAATACCTATGTGTATGGGGCAGGCGGATACCGATTTTCGGATTTCGTCAAAGTAGGACTGCCGCTGAATATTCTCTGCTTCATTGTCTCCATCATTATAATTCCGCTCGTCTGGAGTTTTTGAGGCAAACGCGTCCCTTCTCCCAATAGGGTTCGGCCGACCGCCTCCTTCATGAATTTCCATCTCGTTTTCCCCTTGTTGAGCAGTCTGCTCTTTGTCGGAGCCATGCTTGCGATCAAACGAGCGACTGCCTTTCGCATCGGCGTTTGGCGGATGACCTTCGTGGCCAATGCGACCACGGCGCTGCTTATGCTCGCCTTGCTGCCCTTTGGCGGCAACCCCATCGATCTCGCGACGCTCTGGCAGCCTCTCGTCATCGCCGTCTTGTTTATCGGGGGACAGAGCTGCACCTTCTGGGCCTTGGAAAAAGGCGACGTTTCCGTCGCGACGCCCACGATGGGCATCAAGACCCTCATGGTTGGCTGGCTGAGCGTCTTATTCCTATCGGTAGACCTATCCTGGCAACTCTGGACTTCCGCTGGTATTTCCGTCGCCGCGGTTGGCTTGTTGAGCGCCTCGCCAAGCAAGAACGCAAAGCCCAACCAGGCCCCGGCCTACTCGGTTTGGAAAACCGTTGCGATCGCTTTGCTGGCCGCCCTGAGTTTTTCCGCATTCGACGTCACCATCCAAAAGTGGTCGCCCGAATGGGGGGTCGGTCGATTGCTTCCGATCACCTTCATTCTCGCCGCGCTCCTCTCGCTCTGCTTCGTTCCCTTCTTCTCCGCGCCCCTCTCGCAAATCCCGCGTTCCGCCGCGCCGTGGCTGGCCAGCGGCGCCTTTCTCATGGCGCTTCAGGCCTTGTCCCTGGTAACCGCTATCGGAATATGGGGCGACGCCACATCGATGAACGTCGTCTATAGCGCCCGAGGCTTGTGGAGCGTCGCCGCCGTCTGGCTGATCGGGCACTGGTTCGACAACCGGGAACGCGCCCTCGGCGCTCGAACCTTGAAATTGCGCCTTGCCGGAGCCTTCGCCATGACCGTCGCCATCGTCATCGCCTTCATTGGAGAGTAAGGGCCCTGTAGACCTGGCGGCGGAAGTCGCCCCCTTTTTTTTCTTTTCTATTCCGGCAAAGCGAACGCGATGACCGCATCGCCCGAAGGCGTTCCCACCTTGGTCCCGCCTGCAGCGCAAACCACGACGTACTGTCTCCCTTCGATTTCGAATACCGATGGCGTGGCGTAGCCGCCGTAGGGAAGCTGATACTCCCAAAGCATCTCGCCCGTTTCGGTATCGAATGCCCGGAACTTCTCATCGGCGGTCGCCCCGACGAAAACCAATCCGCCAGCCGTCGCGGCCGCTCCCCCGAAGTTGCGGGTCCCGGTATTTCGAATTCCTTTCGCCACCAACTCGGGATATTCTCCCAGAGGGACTTTCCATTTAACGGCGCCCTCGTTCAAATCGATTGCCGCCAAGCTTCCCCAGGGAGGGCTGAACAAGGGTATGCCATTCTCGTCGATAAACCGAACATATCCATTTAGCAGATACACGGTTTTCGTTTCCCTTCCAGAAAGGTCCAAAGCCTGTCCATCGGGCGCTCTCAAATAGGAAAGCACTCCCTTAACCTGTTGGTCCGACAGACTGCTGAACGACGGCATAGCCCCCTTGCCCTGCTTAATCGCCGCAATCAGTTCCGCGTCCGTCTTAGTGGAAGCGGCCAAAGCGGGGATCGCCGGCGGAGCCCCTTGGAGTTCTAACCCATGACAGGGCGAGCAGTTGAGCTGATAGACGAGTTTTCCTTTTTCGAAGTCGGTCAACCCCGAGACATCCTCTACCGTCGTCACCGCCTCCAAGCGGACGAGATTCGTACTTTCGTTGACATTGAGGTAGAGCATACCGCTTCGCTCGTCGAAGGACGCTCCATGGTATTCCATGCCTCCGGACATTCCAGGTAGCATTACATGGCCTTTTACGCCTATCGGTTGAAACAACTGGGCCGGTCCGAACTCCTCGAACACCGCTCGAGCCTTTTCCGCAAACTCCGGAGTCAACTCGTTCAAGTCGTCCTCGGTGAAGCCTTGTCTCACGATTGGCGGTGGCTTGACCGGTATGGGCTGGGTGGGCCAGGCTTCCTCGCCGGGAACATCGGATGCCGGTACAGGCGTTTCCGGCGCTTCGAAAATCGGTTCGCCGGTATCGCGATCCAACACGAAAAGATAGCCCATCTTCGTCAATTGAACGACCGCTTCCCGCGCTCGGCCATCGATGGTCAGGTCGACGAGAATCGGGGCCGCGGCATTATCCATGTCCCAAATGTCGTGATGAAGGGTCTGATAGTGCCATTGGCGCTCGCCCGTGCGGGCATCGAGGGCCAAAACGCAATTGCCGAAAAGGTTCATGCCTTTGCGATTGGCCCCATAGAAATCGTAAGTAGGCGATCCCGTGGCCGCGAACACCCATCCACGCTCTTCGTCGATGGTGAGCCCCGTCCAGGGATTCGCTCCGCCATAGCTCTCGCCTTCCACCCACTCCCAGGTATCGTAGCCGAACTGCCCTTCTTCCGGGATGGTATGGAAAATCCAGCGAAACGCTCCGGTCACGGCATCGTAGGCCCGGATATGGCCGGGCGACGAGCCGAACCCTTCGCCCACGCGCACGCCCAAGATAAGAAAATTCTCGAACACCGCTGGCGGGCTCGTCATGTTCGTATCCACTTTTTCCGGATCGACCCCCATATCATTTCGAAAATCGATTCGACCATCAGCGCCGAATGACTCGACCAGGGTTCCCGAATCGAAATCGACCGCGTAAACGAAGGACTCCACCGAATAGAAGATGCGTCGTTGAGAACCGTCCGACCAATACGTCGCCCCACGACTGATTATCGCGTAATCGCTATCCTTCTGTTCGTCAGTACGCGGGTCGTAGCTCCAACGCTCCATTCCTGTCGCTGCGTCGAGACACAGAAGTCGACCGGCCGGCGACACCAGCAAGAGCCGTCCCTCCACAATGATGGGATTGCTCTGCATCGCGGAGCTGTTAGTGGCGTCGCCCGTATTGAAGGTCCACGCTGGAGCGAGAGCGCTCACATTCTCTCGATTGATCTGCGCGAGCGATGAAAATTGGTTGGCTTTCTGATCGCCTCGATAGACCGACCAATCGCGGGTATTGTCCAAGTCGCTGACCTCCGCGAGCTTCGGCTTCGAAGCGCAGCCGACACCGAATAAGACCAATCCCGCTGCGAACACCGCGGTAGTTAAAGGGAGTAATCGAGACATAGGGTGTGCGAAAAGGGAGATTCAAGGCCCCTGAAAGGCGGTCAACAAGCGATTTTCAATGCGTCGGGCAGATCGTCTACCAATCCTCCCTACCCGTCTCATCCCTTGGCCATGGCGGGGAAATAGGCATCCAAATCCAGAGGGTCTTCCATTTCTTTCTGAAGCGCTTGCAACTGGCCGTACAGCCCTCGGATGCGATCCCAGTGGGCCGGATTGCTCGACAGGTCATACAGCTCGTCCGGATCTTCCGCGACGTTGTACAAGCGCAAACGAGCGGCCTGCGGATAGGCGATCAGCTTGTAGTCGCCGACGCGCACCATCCGCTGCTTGTCCGCCAAGTAGCAACCATACAGAGAGTCGTACGGACTCTTACGCTTCGGATTCTCGATGAGCGGCAACAGACTGTTGAATTCCACGTAGTCCGGCTGGGCCGCGCCTGCCAAATCCAAGGTGGTCGCCATAATATCCTGCAGATAGACGAAGGCATCGCGCCGTTCGCCCGCCGGAATATTGGGACCCACCACCAACAGAGGGGGCTTCATGCTGTGATCGTACATGTTCTGCTTTCCGATCAAACCGTGATTGCCGCAGGCGAGGCCGTGATCCGCCGTAAAGAAGATGTAGGTATTGTCGCGTTTGCCGGATTTCTCCAGCGCATCCAAAATGCGACCGATCTGCTCGTCCATGTGGGTGATGATAGCGAAGTATTCCTGGCGATTGACGCGCACGGCGTATTCGGTTCGCGGAAAGGGAGCGAGACGGGCGTCTCGCAGATTCGGCCCGCAACCGATTTCATCGTCATAAGGATACTCCGGCTGGTAGCTGGCCGGCACCGCGACGTCTTCCTGCGGATACATGTCGACGAAACGCTTCGGCGCCTGACGAGGATCGTGCGGCGCATTAAAGGCCAGATACATAAAGAACGGGTCGTCTTCCGAAGCCGCCCTGGCGAAAAACGCGTCCGCATCATCCGCGAGCGCCTCGCTCCAATGCTTGCCGCCCTTCCAAAAGCCATCGAAGCTCTGATCGTAGGGTGACCACACATCCAATTCGCCTTTATGCGGGCGATCGTACCCCTCCTTCACTTGATTGGGCATGCCGGGACGCGGGTTCAGCACGTGATTGAAAATATCCGCCGGATCGATTTTCACATGCCATTTTCCCGACATATAGGTCGTGTAGCCACTGCGCTCCAGCAGCTGAGACCAGAAGCCCCCCTGAGTCGCCAGATCGGGCAGATTGCTTTCGCCCTTGTGGGCTCGCCATACGAAGCGACCCGTATTGAGCATGTTGCGAGATGCGACGCAGACCGCCCCATTCCAAGCGCCCATATTGTACGCGTTGGTGAAGGCCGTGCCCGAGTTCGCCAATTTATCCAGATTGGGCGTGCTGATCTCCTCATTGCCCATCGCGGCAATCGTCTCATAGCTTTGATCGTCGGCGAAAATGAAAAGAAAGTTAGGCTTGTCCTGGGCGTGGAGGACCAGACCCGAGAAGGCAGTCAGAATGGCGAGGCGAATATAAAGGCAGTTCATGGCGTTCGGTAATTAAGACGAATAGGTACTAAAGTAGTTTCTCGGTCGCGACCCGTTTGGACATGAGATTCGCGCGGGTCGGGACAAGGGTCGAGGCTGCGCAGTTCAGCGCCCGCTGGCTTCGAAGGCAAACCGTTTGGGCGAAACTCCGAAAAACTGCTTGAAGCTGCGCGAAAAATAGTAGGGATCGTCATACCCCACGGAGCCCGCGACTTCCTTGACCATGAGGCTTTCGGCAAGAAGCAACTCCGCGGCGTGATTCATTTTGCGCTGCAGCAATAGCTGGGAGGGGGTCGAATTCGCGTATCGTTTGAAGAGCCGCGAAAGATAGGCCGCGCTGACGTTGCACTTTTCTGCCAATTCGCCAATTCCGCTCAGGCTCTTGAAATGCGTATTCAAGCAGGCCCGGCAACGCTCGTAGGTGAGCGCCGCCATATCCAAGCGAACGCCCTTTCCTTCTTCCAATTGTCCGATGCGTTCCAGCATGGCTTTGAACAGCATAGTTCCAATTCGCTGAGCGCGGGTCCCCCCTTTTTCCAAGGCATCTTCTATCTGACGGAATAGATCGTGAATCCAGCGGTATTGAACGACGCGACGCGGCCTCAGGTCTTCGCCGAAAGTCGAGCGCAAGAGCGCGGCTAGTTCCCCTCCGTTCGCATCTAAAACGAAGCGCTCCAACGTTTCTTCGCTCGTCGACTCGAATTGGTAGCGGGCCCCTGGCCAGGAGCAAAGAACCGATCCTGCGGGCAATTCGAATCGCTCGCCATCCCGGCAAGCGAAACAGGCTCCCGAAACGATGAACTCGATTCGAAAGGTATCGCTCGCCTGGCATTCGATCGCCTGGGAGCGCGAGGTCCGCTCGAACGCGATTTCCACCAAGCTCGTTTCCTCGGGCGCCGCTTCGGACTGCACCGGCCATTTGACGCCTCGGTGAATCCTCGGAGGTCCAAGGGCGCGAGCGTGACGCGTTTCTTCAACGATTTGCATGGCGAATAGGGGCTAGTTAACGGACGAAGCGAATCGAGGTCGCGATTCTGCATTCGCAGGCCGCCATAATAGGCCTATTTCGGGCCAATTACTTGTAAGATGAAACGCAATCGATTGTACAAACGCGGCAAACGCATTCAGCGCGGATTCTCGTACCAAACGACATTCGCGGTCCAGTGCCCAGCGATCAACAGATCGAGATCGCCGTCCCCATCCATATCCTCGGCCCGCAGGTCGTAGGACCCTTGGTTGACATCGATCACTCGTTTTTCGAATCGCCCGCGTCCATCGTTCTCGTACCAAGCGACCACGCCCGTCTCATAGTGTCCGCATGTGGCGGCGTCCAAATCGCCATCTCCATCCAAATCCTCCAAGACCAGACTGTGCGGCCCTACGATGGTAGGATCGATGTCGATGCGCTCGAAGCCCGGCCCCTTGAACCAGAGCAGCCCAACGCCATGCCCGCGGGAGGCAAGAAAATCGGTCACTCCATCCCCGTTCAAATCGCCCGGCAGGATGTTGGACGCTCCTGGCTCGCGATCGGATAGCAAACGCTTGGCCCAGGGCTCGGTCGGATCCTGCGGCTGCAGCCAATAGGCAAACCATTCGCCCCCGGGAAAAGCGATCCCGCCTTTGGCGCCTGCCGCGATATCCGGTCGTCCATCGCCATCGACATCTCCGATTCCCATGTAGTGCGAGCCACCCGGGGCATCGCCGGCGGCGAATACGTGACGTCGAAACGCATCGTTTCCGCTGGAAGGCGATTCGAACCAGGCGATCGATTCAGGTACCGGCGTTCGAGGCCCTTTTTGAAAGGAATTGCCGATCAAATCATCCTGCCCGTCGCCATTCACATCGCCCGTAATGAGACAATGGGTACCGAGAATTTCATCGTCAACCGTTCGGTACGTCCACGCTTCGCCTGAAAACGGATCTTCGGGGCATTCCAACCAGAAGACCGTATTGTTGGACCCAACGAAATCCAGGTCTCCGTCTCCATCGACATCCAGCAAGCAAGAGTGAATGCACGCGGTTCGAGGCGCATTGCGCGACAAGCCGCGACGAAAGGCATGAATGGGTTGGCGCTGCCAATCGGGGCCCTTGAGCAAGACGACAGCGCCCTCGAAGGAAGCGATGGCATCGCGATGTCCATCGCCGTCGAAATCCGCGCTGACCACCGAATTGATCATACTGCTCGCGGAGTCGACGATCGTATGCGAGATCCAAGCGCTGTCCCCCTCCACCCGAAGCGGTTCCGCTTTCCAAATCCGCACATCGTCGTAGGCAATCGAACCCGCTTTTCCGCGGGCCTTCAGGTTCACCGACGTTTTGGTCACATCGAGTCGGGCGTTTCGCATTAGCAGGGTCGGACCGTTCTCGATTTGAGCCAAAACTTCCTGGCCTTGCGTCTCCAGCATAACCCGTATCCATTTATCGCGTTCCGGCGTCCAACCGGATTGGTAGAGAATCTGATCCTTGTCGCCTTCCTTCTGGGAGTTCCGATCGCGCTGCAGGGCAACCCCTGTTTCCGTATCCAATATCAAACGTAAAATGTGACCCGTAGTCGTCGCAGTAGGCCCTTCATTGAACCCCACATGGGCCGATCGCAGACCGCCGGAAATCCTGACCGACATCTCGAGAACAACCTCCCGTGCGCCCACGTCCAAGCGCATGCTCGGCGTCGCCCCCGTATGATTGGCCCGGCTTTCTTGAAACTCCTTGGTCGACGGAATGCCCACAAAGGCGCCCGCTTCCATAGACCATCGCGTACCGTGCAAGGCATTCCACTCCGTTTTTTTCTCTTCGGAATCGAATCGATCCTCGAACAGAAGGGCGCCCTTCCGAGAGAGGAGCGGCTCGAGGGCGGTCAACGGAGAGGCGAAGGCAGCTGCCAAGAGCATCATTCCGAATGAGCGACCGAATCGTGACAAAGCGCCGCCCTTGCTTGCTAGATTGAAAACCATCCTGTTCATACGCTTACACGTCCGATTATTCACTTTTTAGATCTCGCGGAAGGCCTCGCTCGTCGCCACCAACTCCACCAGATCCGCCAATCCATATCCCCTGAACGCCAAGTTCTCCGTCAATCGATCCACCATTGGGCGATCGCCGAAGTTCAATTCGCGACCGAGCGCGTAGATGAGCATCTTCTCGACCAAGCAGCGAGCGAAGAGCTCCTTTCGTTCCAAGAGCAAATCCTTCAATTCGTCGACATGGGAAAAGGGCTCTCCCGTGACCAGCTTGCCCGATGTATCCACTTCGCCGATTGCCTTTCCCGAATCGCTACGATAGACTTCGCGGTAGCGACCGATGGGATCGAAACTCTCCAGCGCGAATCCGATCGGATCGATCTTGCGATGGCATTCCGCGCAGGTTTCCACTTTGCGGTGCTTGGCCAATTGGTCCCGGATCGTCGTCGCTCCGCGTATATCCGGTTCCAGCGGGTCCACATCCGGCGGCGGAGGAGCGGGAGGGGTGCCCAGGATATTTTCCAGAACCCATATACCTCTCACTACCGGCGACGTTTCTACGCCATTGGAAGTCATCGTAAGCACGCTCGCTTGTCCCAGCAATCCACCGCGACGATTTCCTTCGGGCAAAGCGACTCGCTCGAAGGCGTCGGTCGCGACGCCATCCACTTCATACAGATCCGCCATATACCGATTGAGATAGGTGAAGTCCGAGTCGATGAAGGCCGCTATGTCGCGATTGTTTTCCAGAATGTCCTGAAAGAAGAGGCGCGTCTCCTCCTTCATGAGCCCCTGCAATTGACGATCGTGATACTCCTTGAACTTCTTGGAATCCGGCGGCATCGCGCCCAAGTCGTTCAAGTGAAGCCAGCTGTCCGTAAATCCATCGACGAAGTCCCGCGCCTTAGGATCGCGCAACATGCGCAGGGTCTGGTAGCGCAGTTCATGAGCATCGCTCAATATTCCCTTTTCCGCTGCCGCAAACAGGGCCTCATCCGGCATGGAACTCCATAAGAAGTAGCTCAGCCGCGACGCCAAGGCGTATTGCTTTAAATGGGACAGGGACGCCTCATCGCCCAGAGAATCGTCCAAAGGGGCTTCGACATAGAGGAAATTCGGCGACGCTAGAATAGCCGTCAGGGCATTCTTCAAGGCCTTTTCCGCATCCTCGCCTCGATCGAGTCTACTCAGATAGAAATTGCGGTACCGTTCGACTTCCGCCTCGAGGACCGGTCGCCGAAACGCCTTGGTAGCGAACCGCCTGATAACCGTTTCCACATCCAATTGGTCCGCCCGCAGCGCTTCCGAGCCCACGATACTCCGATGGCTTTCGCTGGGCCAGGCGTCGACCTCGGGCCCTTCGATCGAAAAATCGTACAAGCGAACCCGCGGGCCTTCGTAAACATCCGACAGGTAAACTTCCTGATTCTCCGCTGGCGTAGCCGCTACGCCATCCCGCCAATTCGAAGGCAGCACCTCCAGATGATACTTGGGAGCGATCCTGCTGAGCACTTGCTTGATGGGCTGCGGCCCATTGGCGTACCGCAAGACCGGCACATAGCCTTTGTCCATCCAAGCGCGTACTTCGTAGATGGCGACCTCGTTGTCCTTCAGTGGAAACGTCGCCACGGTGCGATCCGAGGCGTTGTAACGCCGTCCCGGATACGCGACCTTTGGATCGGTCACTACAACTTCAAGCTTGATCGGCTCCTCCCGATCCACCCCAAGCAGTTTGGGATCGTAGCGATTGATTCGCCCCACCCCTTCGGCCCGCGCCCGTATCGTATAGTAGCCATCCGCAGGGACGCCTTTTTCGAAGCGATTGGCGTAGACGCGATACGATTTGGTGTCGCCGTGCCCGACATCGAGATACGCTCCATCTACATTGACCTCGAACCAAACCTGGGGACGAAAATGGAAGGTCCGATCGGTTAGGTCGTCGGGTCGAAAGACCTCGCGAATGGGACGAACGCGCGGGCTGAAATCGATCGCCTTTTCAATCGTCGCGGCAGCCGCTTCCAAATAGCGTTCCATCAAGTAATCCGAAAGAATCAATTCGCTGCCTACCGTTTCGAAGCCTTCGAAGCGCTCGTCGGGAGGGAAGCTCTGCGTCGGATCGAATGAGTCCACATTGAGCTCGCAAAGATCTCTAATTGTATTCAAATATTCGCGACGATTCAATCGCCGTAGGCGAGGTTGAGGTTCTGCCGACTTGTGAACCTCGTAAGCGAATTCGAGTTGGCCCGTGATCCAGGAAACGATCTCCGCTCGTTCCTCCGAACTCGGCTGCGGTTCGTCTTCAGGGGGCATTTCCCCCAGATTGAGCATATCGAGGACCTCCTGCCAATCATAGGCGGTGTCCGCGTCCGCGAAGTCGTTAGCCAGTCCATCGAAGCGACGATCGCCCTTCTGCTTTTCCGCGCCGTGACACTGGATACAATATTCCTGGAGAAAAGCCTCTGGCTCAGCCGCGCCAGCCGTTTTCGCAATGAGGCAAATCGAGGCTAGCGAAAGAAATCCTCCAACCACGCGACGCGCGGAGGTACGGAGCATCTTAGCCCGCTCGCAGGCAGCGACGGATCTCCGAGCCGCTGCCCTGGGCAATTTGCGACCGCTCGGCTGGTTCCCCCCGAATAGGGCGAAGGCGGGAGTTCGGCCGCGCCCTTCCAGCTCCGTCCCTCCGGGCGCTCCGTGGTTCGCAATCGAATTCATTGGTCGAATCAGCTCAGCCCCTCCAAGCTGCCTGTACTGCTCCCGAACTGATCCACTTCCAGGCCGAACTTTTGCAGCATGGATACGTAAAGGTTGCAGGCGGGCGTCTGGCGATTGCCCTTCTTAGGATAATCCTTGTGCTCCCCATGCTGGAAGCCGCCGCCAGCCAGAACCAGCGGCAAGTCGCGATTCGAGTGGGAGCTAGCATTGCCCATGCCGCTGCCAAAGAGGACCATCGTCTTGTCGAGCAGGGAACTGCTATCCGATCCTTGCGAGCGTTTGAGCGACTCCAGGAAACGGGCAACCTGATTCGTATGGAAGTTCTCGATTATCGACAATTCCTTCAAACGGGAAACGTCCTGTCCGTGGTGGGTCAGAAAGTGGTAGCCTTGGGTTACTCCCGGTAATCCCGAGTCTCCACTCCATCCATTTATCCCGCAGGAAATCACTCTGGTGGAATCCGTTTCCAGAGCCAGCCGCATCAAATCGTAGAATACAGGCACCTCCGAATAAAAGTCATCCGGAGTCGGTTGCGGCATCCGATAGTCCACCTTCGGCTTGGGGGAATCGAGCCACGATTGCGACTGGGCGAGACGCTTTTCAACCTCCCGAATCGATGTGAAGTACTCGTCCAGTTTCTCGATGTCATTCCGACTGATACGCTTCTCCAGGGCAGCTGCGTCCTCTTTGACGACGTCGAGAATGCTGCCATTAAGTTCGTAGGATTCCGACAGTCTCTGGCGTTTCGACTGAGTCGTCTCCAGGAAGAGGGCATCGAACAAGGTCTGCAGCTTCGTTATCGGCGGAATCGCGACGCCGTTGCGCGTCCACGAAAGCCCTCCTCCCCCAATCCCGACTTGAAGCGAGGCGAAGCGGGTTTCGGCTCCGATGAATTCAGCCGCCATCTGGTCCATCGTAATATTGCGATCGGGCATGGCTTTGGAGTCTTCCGAGAGGATGCCCGACAAGAAGGTGTGGACCGCTTCGTGACCGCCTTTCACCCCGGGGTGATCCAGGTGGGAGAAGACCGTCATGTCTCCCTTTAGAGCGGACAATGGCTGCAACAGCTTAGTCAGCTCGTAATCGCGTCCGGTGGTCTCGGGAAAGAAATCTCCCGGATAGAGTCCGTAATTGAGGCCCACGCAGACCATGCGCATAGGCTCCGCGCTGGCGGGCGTGGCGGCCAGCAAGCGCCCGGGACGGGGCAAGGATTCGAGAAACGGCAACGCGATGGCCGCTCCACAGCCCTTCAAAAAATGGCGTCGATCGATATAGTCGCTCGATTGAATCGGTTTCGCATTCATGTTCTGGTCCTCCATCGTTTCCTTTAAGTTCTTTCAAACGGCGCTCCGAGCGCCCTACTGCTTGCGCTCCCGGGGTAGCTGCTGGGCTTTCCGAGGCCAGGGCATCGTCCGATCGTAGTAGTTCCCGTATATCTGGTATCGATTGTAAGGTACGGCCTCCGTTTTCCACGAGGCCACGGCCCGATCGTATCGTTGGCGCATGTCCTGCAGGACTTCTGGCGATCGATTCGTCTGCACGCGATTAACCAGCTCCAAACGGTCCTGGCTGACCTGATACAACTCTTCGGTCGCCTTGAATTCCTCTCCGGCGTAGGGCCAATAGAGATACTTCCAATCCTTGGTCAAAACGCCCAAGAACTGGGTCTCGATCGGTCCCCATGCATTGATCAATTGCAGCTCTTCTCGAATTTCCCCATTCGGATCGTCATAGAGCGGCAGCAAGCTGCGTCCATCCATCGAATGGGGAACGGGAATGCCCGCCAAATCGAGGATTGTAGGGGCAAAGTCGATATTGCCCGTCAATGCGGAAGTCCGATGGCCGCGTCCGCTATTCCGGTGACGCGGATCGTACATAATGAGCGGCACGCGGGCGCTCTCCTCATAGGGCAACACCTTCGAACCGTAGCCATGGGATCCGCAAAGGAAACCGTTGTCGGACGTAAAGATTATCACCGTATTATCGGCCACGCCACTTTCCTCCAGGGCGTCGCGTATCATTCCCACGGCAACATCCACCCCGTAGATCTGCTGATAGTAAATCGCCATCACCTCGTCGTACCGGTCGCTGTAATTCCATTCGTGGAAGCGAACCCACTGGCGCCCCTGCTTGCTCTGTTCCGAGAAATGCTTGCTGTACTCGCGGCCGTAATTCTTCGGTCTCGTAAAGGTCTTGCCCGAATAGACGTGGTCGAAGCGCGGATCCGGCGTCGTGGGGCGATGGGCCGCCTTAAAGCTAATGGATAGGCAGAAGGGCTTATCGCCCTGGGAGGCGTCTTCGATAAAGTCCCGGCTGAACGCGCCATAGGATAAGGTCGAGTGGGGATACTCGTCGGCGTATTGGGCCATCGATTTGTTCTTGGCCGTCTCGTAATGGGTCTGGCCTGGTCCGCCTCCCCACACATCGAAATCCGACTCGGGAAGTCGGCCTTTCTCGCCCGGAGCGTCGGAAACTTCGAAGCCGAATTTGCCCGCGAATGCCGTGGTGTAGCCCGCTTCGCGCAACATCATGGGATAGGTCCGTTCCCAAGTCGGCTGCATCATATTGCCGTGTTCGAAATTGGTACCGTTCTTGTGCTCGTAGAGCCCGGTCATGACATTCGCCCGACTCGCCATGCAAATCGCGGTCGTATCGTAGTGGTGATCGAACACCAGGCCATCGCGGGCGAGCGTGTCCAACTGAGGCGTTTGCACGTCGGGAGTCCCGTAGCAGCCCAGGGAATAAAAGGTCTGATCGTCCGTCAGCAGAAAGACGATATTGGG
>CBFHHM010000027.1:0-8559 GCA_965655705.1 Candidatus Pelagisphaera sp. | reverse complement strand
CCGATCTGCGGCGCCGCAAAGCGCTAGGCGCGTTCCAATGGCAAGCAGAACGGCTAGGGTAGTAGTCAATGGGGGCTTCATAGAAGGATGATCAGTAGCGCGGAAAAGATTAAACATCGCTGGCGCTACCCGATTTACCGATTTCCGACAGCTCAATGGACCTCGAACGCGTCAATTGTCGAAAATGTACTACATTCCTCGCTAATCCAACAAAAACCGAGGCCTGCTTACGCCGCAAGGGCCCCTTCAACCGCTGATAAACCGTCATTCCGCGAGCCCGGCGAGCATCGTCAGGAACCCGCCCCGCGAGCGGCCCCCGCCTCTCTGCAGCAGCAAAGCCCAGCGGACCCCCTCGCAAAAGGTCTCACTTAGTCGGCGTCCACTGCGGTAGCGCAGGCGTGTCCTGGGCCCCTATGCGAAAGCGGATGATCTGATCCGCTTGTCGCAAATTCAAAAACGCGTCCATTTCAGTCTTCAGCTCATCGAAGGTCTCGGCATAGCGGTCCGCCATTTCCAGCTTCTCGTAGGGATCGTTCCAAATCTCGAAGAGCTCCCACTGGGCCTCCCCTCCTTGAGCGTCGGGAGCCGGAACATGTCCCACCAATTTGAATTTGCCGCGATTCAATGCCAAGCGCTGCATTCGATCGTTGCCCTGATCGAGATAGGTATACCAGGAGCGGGTAGGCAGAGTCGCGCTGCCCCGCATCGCGTCCAAGACATCGATACCGTCGAGCGGCTTCTTGGGCGGCTCGGCCGCCCCGATGATCCCGCGCAAGGTCGGTAGAACGTCGATATAGCCCATAAGTTCGTCGATGCGCTTGCCACCCGCGATTCCCCCTGTCTTCCAATAGGCAGCCGCAGCCACCCGAATGCCTCCTTGATAGGGGGTCAGCTTGCTGCCCCGCAGCTCCCCGTTGCTACCGACATCCCGCACTCCTCCATTGTCGCTGAAAAACAGAATGAAGGTATTATCCCAATCGCGACGCTCTTCGGCCGCTTCGAATACCCGACCGATGGCCTGGTCCATAGAATCGATCATCGCCGCCAAGGTTCGTTTTCTGCCATCGCGATGCGGATACTTCGCCAGGTCCTCTTGCTTGGCCTGAAACGGCGAATGCGGCGCATTGAACGGCAGATACAGCAGATACGGTTCGTCGTCGGGCACCGACTCGATAAACTCCACTGCGGCATCGCCTATCAGATCCGTCGCGTATCCTTCTTGAGGGTACGGCTCTTCATTGCGGTGCCAATCGAGTTCGCCATCGCGCTCGAGCGTAAAATAGTCGATCGCCCCATTGAGGCATCCCACGAAAAAGGTAAAGCCGCGCCGGGTCGGCAACCACTGCTGGCGACGATGGCCTAAATGCCACTTGCCCACGATGCCTCGATGCTGGTAGCCCGCCATCGCGAAGACATCCGCCAGAGTCTCTTCTTCGATATCCAAGCCGTAATCCCGCTGCGGCGGCACCACCGAGCGCATCAATCCATAACGAATGGGATAGCGTCCGGTCATCAAGCCCGCTCGCGTGGGCGTGCACATCGGACACGAATAGAACGCCTCTAGCCGGGCCCCTTCGCCCGCCAAGCGATCCAAGTTCGGCGTCTGAATATCGCTACCGTGAAAGCCGACATCGCCATAGCCTAGATCGTCGGCCACGATGAGGATGACGCTGGGCTTGGACTCCGCAAAGAGCGAGCCCGTCGACAAGGCAAGGAAAACGGCAAATGCCAGGAGATATTTCATATCGGTAACGCGATCGCGCGAATCGAGCGATTCTTGCAGTTTCCCTTCGAAAATGGAATTCGATATTCTCCGGACCCTATTCCGCCTTCGGGTTGGCGATCAGATAATCGACCCCATTGATCATCAAGTCCTGAAACTCGGGCAAGCTCCATTCGTCAGGTCCCGTACCCACGGCCCCATGGCCCAACGAAAGGCCCATCACCTGCGACTTGCCTTGCTGACAGGTCCACATGACGATTGCGTCTTCCTGACCCTCCTGCTCGCCCACGAGGATCGGCTTCACCCGACGCAATACGTATTCATTATTGTACAACTCCGTATTAGGGGTCACCCAGCCGTCCTTCAGGCCCTGGGCCGCCGGATGGTCGCTCACTTTGCGTACGGTAATGGGAAGCTTGGGACCGTGCTTGATGCTACCGACGCCCGTGAAGTCGCCCCAGGCCGGGAAACGCTTTCCTTCGTTCGACTCGTTCCACTTCGCAACGAGCTCCGGCAAGGCCTTGGCCTTGCCTTTGTAATCACCGCCAATGGCGCCCGCTTCCCCCGTCTTGTAGGAGCCCCACCAACTATGCATCGAACAATGAACCAGCATCGCCGGTACGCCTACGTTACGGGTCTGACGCATGACATTGGCGCAGGCCTCGAGATCGTCGCTGAGAGCGAAACAGAAATTATAGACGATCGCATCGTAGCCTTTGGCAAACTGGCGTTTCTTCAGCTGATCGATGACTGCCTCGTAGCTGCCCGTAATCACACTCACTTCCCATCCTGCTTTAGCGGCGATCTCTTCCTTGAAGATCTTCAACTGCGGCGTGTAGCGATGCCACTTGCCCGGTTCGTGGGTCACGTAGAGCACTTTGCCTGCGGCGAAAATCGATACCGAGGCGACGGAAAGAAGCAGCCCCAAGAGGCTTAGCTTGAAGGAGCGATGAAGGAAACGGATCATAAACGGGTCGATTAGAGGGTTTGCGTCAACGAATGGGGAATAAGGTTACCGAGGCGATACAAACGCCCTGCCGAAAACTGTCAATGGGCTTCCCTCGCTCCCGGGTCGCCCCGCAACGCGACGCCCGCTTCCAATAAGCGCTCCCGGTGGATCGCCACCGGCTGCCAAGGCGGGCCGCCGCCGCTCGAATCCATGCCCCTAAAGGGCGATCCAAGCGTTGGTTTCCCCGCTTTCGAAAATGGCATCGATCGTCTCCATATTGTCTATGGCATCGCTCAAAGCCGTCGGCACGGGTCGGTCCTCCAGCGCCGCCGCGGCGAAGGCCTCTCCTTGCTGGGTATATTGGTCGCAAATCGGAATGGCGACTTCCTCCGTACCCTCTGGACCGTGCAGCCAAATCCGAGTCTCCCGATCGTTGGGAGCGTTAAAGGGAATTTCGATTTCGATCCGCCCCACCGTTCCCACAATCTGGACACGTTGGTATGGGGCGATTTGGGTGGAACAGGTAAAGCTGCTCGTTCCCGTTTCGAACTCCATCACCCCCGAGGCCAGGCGATCGATTTTCATAACCGGATCGCGTTCTACGATTCCCATAACGCGACCGGGGCGCTCGCCGAAGAGAAAGCGCGACAGCGAAATGCAATAGCAGCCGATATCCAGCAGGGCCCCGCCTCCAATATCAGCCTGATTCCGAATATCGGCGGGATCCACATTGTAGTAGGAAAAGAACGACTGAATCGTTCGCAAGGCGCCGATCCGCTCCGCATCTACCCAGGCCTTGGCCTCAATCCATTGCTTATTGAAGCGATACATGAACGCTTCCATGACCTTGAGCTTCGGATAGCGTTCGGCCGCTTCCACTAAACGCCGGGCGTCATTCGCATCGACTCCGAGCGGCTTCTCGCAGAGCACATGCTTGCCGGCTTCCAGGGCCTTGATCGACCAATCCACATGCAGATGGTTCGGCAAGGGATTGTAGATGGCATCGATATCCGGATCCGCCAACAATTCCTCGTAACTGCCGTAAGCCTTCGACAGCCCCAAGTCGGCAACGACCTTCTCGGCTTTCGAACGCTCTCGCGACGCAAGCCCTACCACCTCGCAATTGGAGGCCTTGGCCAGGCCGGGGATCACTTTGACGACCCCAATTTTAGCTGTGCTCAGCACGCCCCATTTCACTGTTCTCGCTTCATCCATAACCGTCTAAAATTCCGTACGATCCAACCGAAGTCCAGGAACGCTCGAACGGCGGTCAAAGGGATTCTCCACCCTCAAAACCACGTAGCGAACTCCCTAGCCATCGCCTCCCTATGTCCAAACCTCCTGCCCCATTTCCCATCCGCGCCGGACGGGCTCCTCGATAAAGACATTGAGCTCCGGCTTATTGGTCACGCGCATCGCTTTGGCATCCCACTCGACCGTCGATTGAGTTTTCTGAGCGAGCACGCCCAGAAGAGCCATTTCCGTAAGCCGGGCAGCGTAGTCGAAATTCGATCCCGGCATGGGACCTTCGCCCTTAATGGCCCGAGCCCATTCGTCTATGTGGCTGCCCTTGATCCGGTCATAGCGCTTGTCGGGCAGGTTGCGACGGAAGTCCTGCCAGTAGGCTTCCGGATAGAGCCGTGGGCTGTCCGGTCGAATGCCATGGGTAATCGTTCCCTTGCTCCCAATCATCGCCATGCCGATGTCCTTGCCCCATTCCGCCTGACCATCGCTCGGATCGTAGCTGGGCGTGTAGCCCTCGTGCCAGGTCAGCGTGAGCGGCGTCTTGCCCGTTCGGGGAAACTCCCACTCCACGACGGACCGGAGGGCCGGCATGCCAGGCCACGGCTCGTCTACATCGCGCACGGAGGCCTTCGAAGGCATGCCCAGTTCGAGAGCCCAGAACGGGGCATCCAAAGTGTGGCACGCCCAATCGCCTAGCTGGCCATTGCCGAATTGGAAGAACGAGCGCCAAGATTTGGGCAAATAGATCTCGTTGTATTTGATATTCGGGGCCGTTGGCCCCTTCCAAAGATCCCAGTTGAGCGTATCCGGAATGGCCTGACTTGTGGGGGGTATCCGCGGCGGCCGCTTAAAGGATCCGGTCGGACGAAACTTGGGGCCTGGATTGTAGGCGATTACCTCGTCGACTTCCCCGATCGCTCCGGCTTCGTACCACTCCTTCACGTAACGGATGCCCTCAGTGGCGTGCCCCTGATTGCCCATTTGCGTAATCGCCCCAAATCGCTTCGCCGCCTTGCGCAGCGTGCGGGCCTGCCAAATGTTATGGGTTAGCGGCTTCTCCGTTAGAACATGCTTTCCGCGTTCCATGGCGCTGTAAGCGGCCACGAAGTGCGTATGATCCGGCGTAGCGACGCAGACCGCGTCGATCTCGCGGCCTTTCTTGTCCAGCATTTCGCGAAAATCCTTGAAACGGGGCACGTCAGGATATTCCCGATACGTTTTGGCCGCCCAGGCATCGTCAACGTCGCAGAAGGCCACGAAGTTCTCCTCATTCAATCCTTTGATGAGGGTGGCGGCGCGCCCGCCCGCCCCTACGAAGGCCACGTTGAGCCGGCTATTGGCCGACCCGCCCGATTGGCCGATCGAGAAGCGGGGAAAGGCGGCGAGAGTCGAAGCCGTGGCGGCCTGCTTGATGAAGTGTCTACGCGTCGAATGAGTCATAGCGATCAGTGAATTGAGGGTTTAGTCTCCGAACCTCCTTTATTCTATAAGCGCTTCATCTCGAGTTTCCTTGGCGAAAAAGACCAGGACGATGCCGACGAGGAAAAGCCAACCGACCTCGACGGATCGTCCCACAAGCCTACATCGATACGCGCGAATACTCGCGGTAGTCCGGCTCCCAGAAATTCTTTTCGATCGCCTGATCGAGCGCTAGCTCCGTCATCTCGCGGGCCACCCCATCCTTCATGGCCTGCCGCGCGACGCGACGGGCGATGACCTTGCTGAGACTGCGAATTTCATCGATGGGCGACAGCAGCGCATCGTTGGGATCCTCCATACTGGGCGAACTGTCCGCGAGGGCTTCGCTGGCCGCGATGAGCATGGTTTCGGTCACCCGTCTCGCTCGACTCGCAATGACGCCAAGGCCGACCCCAGGGAAAATATAGCTATTGTTGCACTGGGCTATCTTGTAGACCTTGCCCTTGCGCTCGACGGGGTCGAAGGGACTGCCAGTGGCCACGATCGCCTGCCCTTCCGTCCACGCGATCACATCCTCGGGAGCCGCTTCCGCCAAAGCGGTAGGATTGGATAGCGGAAAGATGATGGGTCGATCGACATGGGACGCCATCTCGCGAATCACTGCTTCGGTAAACAACCCGAATTGGCCCGACACGCCGACGAGCACGGTGGGCTGGATTTCTTTCATCACCGACAGCAAAGAAACCAATCCATCGTCCCCACGCCACGCATCCGCCTCCGCGCTATCGCGAGCCAACTCGTACTGGAAGTCGCGCAAGCCGACCATATCGCTGGTCAGCAGACCGTTACGATCGACCATGAAAATGCGACTCTTCGCCTCGTCTTCGCTCAGCCCATCCGCCGTCATGTGAGCGACCAAGTGCGAAGCGATGCCGCAACCCGCCGAACCCGCGCCCACGAAACAGATCTTCTGCTCGCGCAGGCGTTCTCCTTTGCGCTGACAGGCCGCAATGAGGGTGCCGGCGGTAACCGCTGCCGTGCCTTGAATATCATCATTGAAGCAACACAGGCGGTCACGGTAGCGGCGTAGCAAAGGCATGGCCTTGGGCTGCGCGAAATCCTCGAATTGCAGCAAGGCGTTGGGCCAGACCGCGAGAATCTCGTCGATCAGCTTGTCTACGAATTCGAAATACGCTTCGCCCGTTACCCGCGGCGTTCGCTTTCCCATGTACATCGGGTCGTTGACCAGATCCTCGTTATTGCAGCCTACATCCAAGGTAATAGGCAGAGTATGGGCGGGACTGATACCGCCACAGGCGGAATACAGCGCCAGCTTGCCAATGGGAATACCCATTCCACCGACTCCCTGATCGCCCAAGCCCAGGACGCGTTCGCCGTCCGTAACGACGATCACCTTGATATTCTGCTTGGTCGCATTGCGCAGGATGCGCTCGATCTTGTCGCGATCGTCGTAGCTAATGAATAGCCCGCGCTTGCGGCGGTAGATTTGGGAAAACTTCTGACAGGCCTCCCCTACCGTCGGCGTGTAGATGATCGGCATCATCTCCTCCAAATTATGGACGAGCAAGCTGTAGTAAAGCGTCTCATTGGTATCTTGGATCGAGCGAAGGTAGATATGCTTGTCCATCCGACTCGTGAAGGCGCAGAGCTGCTCGTAGGCCCGTTCGCGCTGTTCGTCGATGGTTTCGATACTGTACGGCAAGAGCCCTTCGAGATTGAACTCGCGACGCTCCTTCTCCGTGAACGCGCTTCCTTTATTGAGCAGGGGCGTTTCCAGCAACACCGGCCCCGCATAGGGAATGTACAAAGGACGCTTCTTCGACTTTCGCTTGGTCATCTGGAACCTAAAAATCGTCGTTTCGGCAACGAACGCAATCTCCAAGACGCCTCCTCCTCTTTTTCCGATTCGATTTGCTCGAAACCTTGAAGCAGATGTCTTGACCCCGCTACCCTGAATCCGAGCGCCGCTCCGGCAAGATCCTCGCCTAGCAAGCGCAGGATTGCCGCGATCGACCGTACCGTACCGTCGATTGCGTTGCGATTCGAGGAACCTACCGTCCCGCATGGCAGGGCGATCCTGCCTCCAAGGCGGACTCCAATCAGCGCCGTTGACGTTTTCCGAACCCAAACGCTCGTCCTCTTGGGCATAGCTTGCCCTGGACTCGCCTAGCGAAGTCAAAATTTGGATACCCTACTCCCATCAGGGTCTCTATCCGCGACCGAGAGATCGAACTGCGCGTTCTCGAAATGAAGCGCGAAGCAGCCATGGTTCCGCGTTGCTCCGATAAAGGAGGCCGCAAGCAGTTAGTCCGATCTCATCGAAGGGGCGTCGCAAGCGTCGCCTATACGCCCGCCATCGATTTCGTCCGTTACATTTTGCTGCGGAGGAGTATTGGTTAGGTAGCTCTTCAGGTTCGAAGAAAACGCCCTATGCCCATTCCCAAAGTTCTCCTCCCCTTATTCGCCCTTGCAGCGAACGCGCTTGTGACCAGCCAAGAAGCTTCCCGCAACTCCTCCTTCGCCGATAATGCCGAATGGATGCGCCAGCGCGTAGCGGGTCTAATGGAAAGCAACCGCGGCACGCTGCCCAACGGCAAGACCGCCTTCTACGCGGACGCCCTCCGACATTATAACCTCATCTTCACTCGAGGCTTTGGTTACATCTATGGGTTCGCCGACGATCTCATCGCGCCCGAGGACGCCAAGGGCTTCCTGGAATACCTGCTAGCCGGTCAACGAGCCGATGGCTGCATGCCGGATCGGGTCAATTCCAAGGGCAAAGCCATCTACAGCCCAGGCGGCGAAAACCGCCCGCTCGCCGATCACGCCCTCGACAATGGCCCCTTTCTCGCCAGCGCCGGCTGCCGCTACGTGGCCAACTCCGGCGATCTCGATTTCTTCCGTCAGCACGAAAACGCCTTTCGGCGCGGCATGGACTTCGTCAATCGGGCCGACAACGGACTCGTCTACAACGATCCCGACAATCCGCAGTGCGTCTACGGCTTCACCGATATCATCAAGAAGACGGGTCATCTCCTTTTCACCTCCGTCCTCTACTACAAGGCCTGCCAGGACCTTGAAACCGCTTGTCGCGCCGCCGGTGTCGGCGACGAGGACGAGTATGCGCGTCGCGCCCAACTCATAAAGGATAATGTCGGCATCCTCTGGGACAAGCGAACCGGCGCGTTCTGGGCCGCCAACG
>CBFHHM010000026.1:0-48310 GCA_965655705.1 Candidatus Pelagisphaera sp. | reverse complement strand
CTTATTTTCGTGCCGATCTCGAACATGTCGTCGGTCCAGCCTTTGCGTTTGAGCAAGCTGCCGGAACGGAGTTCGCACCGCCATTGCTCCTCTTTGCCCTCATCGTTGGTGACCTTGAAGTACACGTAGGCATGCGGGTTAACGAAGCGGACGCGGTTAACGACGCCAGTCACGGTCAAAACCTGCTCGAGGTCGAACTGTCCGGTAACCCCGTGGTGGGCTTCGGAGGTAGAGGGCAACAAGATGAGGCTGCATAAGAACGCAAGCGCTGCGGACGTAAAGGATTGTTTGATCGTCATAGTGTTTGTGCTGGGAAGGGTAGTAGGGTCAGAGGTTTATCGATCTTCTAGAACCGCGCAAGCCTCCTTGAAGAGATTGGATGGACAAGCGCATAGTTGTCCCCTGTAGGAGAGTTATATCTTGGATTAACCGAGGGGGTCTAGAAAAAGTTACATTTTCATGGTGAAAATACTTAACATCTATTGGGAGCGCTCCAAATGCGTAGTTACTTATACGTAGCTGAAGAAGGTGTATTGCATTTTGTGTTACCGGTTTGAGGCGTAGCTAAACTGGCGATTTGCTTGCCATCGTCTCCCGATAACGCTTTTCACGCGCCGGTTTTAGCATTGCCGGCTTGTCTTGAGAAATGTCTTCGCCAACCCGGTAAGTAGCAAGGGTGAATTCGTCGGCATCGGGGGACGTCGAGATAGGGAGCGTTCCATCCGGACTCGTTTCTTTTTGTTTGCAGCTAAGTCGACTGCGATCAGATTCCCTCTAAGCAGTAGGCCTAATCCAAGGCATGCGACTTTTTACCCACCCCTCACATTCCAGTATTTCTCATAAATACCTCGATGAAAAAACACTATTTTGCCTGGACGCTGATCAGCTCGATTGCTTGCTTTCTCGTTGCCTGCGAAGGCGGCGCGGGAGAGGGGAGCAAGGAGACAGACGCCAACCCTCTGGATACGATTAAAGGCTCGCAGCCAAACATATTGCTGATTGTCGCCGATGATTTGGGCTATACGGATCTCGGAGTTTACGGTGGCGAAATCGAAACGCCAAACCTAGATCAGTTGGCGAGAGCCGGACTGATGCTCACAGACTTCCATAATCAAGCGGTCTGTGGCCCAACGCGGGCGTCTATATTGGCGGGAACGGATAACCGAAATGCCGGAGGCGCCATGCATCAAACGCCCAATCAGATTGGGGTCCCTGGATACGAGTCGCATTTAAGCCGCGATGTGGTGCCCTTCCCAGACCTGCTCGGTCAAAGTGGATACAACACATACTTTCTTGGAAAATGGCATTTAGGGAGCGAACCGGATCTCCTTCCACCTGCTCGCGGATTCGATCGTTCTTACGCTCTAATGGAGGGCTTCGCCAGTCACTTTCATGACAAGGGTCGTTTTCGGCCTGACCAACTTGGCACTTACTACGAGGACGGAGAATTCGTAGAAAGCCTTCCAGAAGATTTTTTCTCCACCGACTTCTATACGGATCTCTTGATCGACTACCTCGATTCGGACGCGGAAAGCGGCAAGCCTTGGTTTGCCTATTTGGGTTACACCGCGCCCCATTGGCCACTTCAGGCGCCCGACGAATACATCGATAAATATAAAGGGGTTTATGACGAAGGCTACGAGGTTCTCCGGGAGCAACGGATCGCTCGCGGAAAAGAACTCGGCGTTATTCCACAAGAAGCGGTGATGTATCCACGTCTTCCGACGGTCTCTGCGTGGGACGAGCTCTCTGCGGAAGAAAAAGCCGTGGCTTCGCGAGAAATGGAGCTCTATGCCGCCATGGTGGATGGTATCGACCAAAACGTAGGACGACTCTTAGAGCGCCTGAAGGAAATCGATGAATACGATGATACGCTTATAATATTCATCTCAGACAATGGCGCTGAAGGTGTAGATCGAGGGGGGCCTGCGAGTGGCTGGGATAACCGATTGGAGAATTTAGGGCGCATTAACTCTTACGTTTACTATGGCGAGAAGTGGGCCCAAGCGGGCGTAGGCGTCGGGCGATACCACAAATCCTTAAGCTCTGAAGGGGGATCGCTCGGTCCCGCGTTTTTCTACCATAAGGATATGACCAAGAAGGGGCGGATGAACGATGAGTTTATGGCCGTAGTCGATTTTTATCCCACCTTCGTGGAACTTGCTGGAGCGGGCCATCTCAATAAAGGGAGTAGCGGTAAGCCATTGCATTTAGTGCAAGGGCGCTCTCTCTTGCCCGTATTATTTGGCGACGAAGAAACCGTGAGGGAAGAAGACTTTACATACGGTTGGGAGGTTTTCGGTCATCGAGCCATCCGCAAGGGGGATTACAAATTGCTTTGGCTGACTTCCGAGCCCTCGGAGAGGGGACAATATGTGCCAGAACTGGCGGATCAATGGGGTCTCTACGACCTTTCCGTCGACCCTGGCGAGACCAATGATCTCTCCGATTCCAAACCCGAAATTCGAGCGGACCTTCTGAAGGAATGGGATGCTTATGTTGCCAACAACGGGATCGTTTTGCCGATTAAGGGACCTCCGAGAGGTCCACGTCCTGGCGGTCCCCGTCCAGGCGGTCCGGGTCCAGGCGGCCCGCGGAACTGATCTAAGCGCTGGTTGCTAGCTTCCGGTAATTGGTATCCGCTGCCCTGCTACAAAACTTCGCACACTTCGTCGAAGTCCAGGCGCGGGCCGCGAGGATGAAGCCCATCGGATTCTCCATAGCCTAGACAGCACAGAAAGTTCGACTTATAGCGTCCGTCGGAGAAAAACTCCTTATCGATGATGTCGTTGTGGAATCCGGATATTCCATTTACATCTAGGCCGAGGGCCCGCGCGGCCAACATCAAGTAAGCCCCTTGGAGCGAACTATTGCGAAAGGCAGTCGATTCGGCTTTTGCTGGATTGGCTCGATACATGCCGCTGGTATCCTTTGCCGGAAATAACTGAGGTAGATATTCGTAGAATTGCGTGTCGTAAGCGATGATCGCTACCGCGGGCGAGGCCTTTATTTTGGGAATGTTGCCCTCATGCAAAGCCGGGATAGCTCGGTTCTTGGCTTCTTGGCTTCGCAGGAAAACGATTCGTCCAGGATTGGAGTTTTGGGAAGTGGGCCCCCACTTCATGAGCTCATAAAGTTCCTGAAGGTCGGAGATCTCTACCTCGCGATCCTGCCATTTCTTGAATGAACGGGCTTCGCGAAATATCAAGTCCAGCCCATCGCTATCCAGGCGCTGGATACGATCTCTCAGATTCTCAATCGCTCCCGTTTGGTGATTGGTTTTCGGCATTGCGTAACTTGCGTGGCTGAACTATGCTAGCGCTTAGCGAGTGACGTCGGATAATATTCTCATGAATTCGTCGTCCGTTAGAATTCCCTTTTTAGCGATTCCGGCTTTTTTGACCTCGACCAGCAATTCCGAAGCTTGCTCATCGCTGACCCCGTCGACGCCGAGCTCGTTTAGTTTGTATGCGATGGATGCCTTGCCGCTTTTCTTGCCAAGCACGATATCGCCTACGCGCCCTGTTAGGGCTGGATGCGTGCCGAACATTGCAAGTGGCGTTTCGACAACGAGGTTTACGCCTATGCCGGATTCCCGCGTGAAGTTCCGATCTCCTAGAATCGGCTTATTCAAGGCGTACGGAATGCCGGTGATATCAGCTAGCAGCTGTCCCAGTTCCGGCAGTTTCGCGAGCTCGTATTTCGATTCGAAGCCGTAAAGCAATTCGAGGCAAAGAATCAACTCCTCGAGGGCTGCGTTGCCGGTGCGTTCGCCTAGTCCGCCAACGCAGCTGTGGACGCACGTTGCCCCAACCGTGACAGCTGCCAGCTCGGTCGCGACTCCTGTTCCAAAATCGTTGTGGGTGTGAATTTCGACCGGAAGACTGGTCAGGTCATTGACCATGCGAACCAAATACTTAATCGCTTCAGGGGTGGCGCATCCCATCGTGTCTACCACGCCTATCGAATCGGGCTCCGAGTGTTTCATGATACCTGTGAGCAAATTCGTCAGGTCATCTTCGCGAGCGCGCGTTGTGTCATAAGGAAAAAAGACCGCGTGGAGTCCTTTGCTTTTGGCGTAGTTGATCACATCGGCGCTCTTCTTAAGCACGTCTTCCCATGTCCATTTGAATTGGTACTTGAGTTTGGGGTAGCCGATGGGCACTTCAATGATCACACCGTCTGCCCCGCATTCGACCGCTTTGTCAATATCCGCGTTCATGGCCCGAGCGAAGGTGTAGATTTTAGCGTCAAGACCAAGGGCCGAGATCTGCTTGATGGCTTCAAAGTCTTGTGGCGAAACCGCTGGCATTCCCGCCTCGATCCTATCGATGCCTACCTCGTCCAGCTTTTTGGCAATCGCGACTTTCTCTTCGACAGAGAATACAAGTCCAGGCGTTTGTTCGCCATCGCGTAGCGTCGCGTCGTGGATTTCGACCTTCTCCGGCAGGTTCAGTTCGCCGGTGACTTGCGGATGAAAATTGTACGGACTAACCCAATACTGACCTTCTTTGTGGTATTTGCTCTCTTCAATCATGTGCGTGTTTCTATGTTGCGAAAATTATTTGTCGGTAGATCTCTCTGTTTCTAGCTGCTACAACCTGGCCCTGACAAGCTGAATGGCGTGCAGGGCGTTCCCTGAAAAGTAATTAGGTAAAGAATACAAAACGTATTCATGTCTGAGCTATGTCACTTCCCGTTGTCCATTCGAGTAAGTCACTTTGAGCGTTATGGAGCCTTCATTCATCATCCAGGGCCTGATGCGGTAAGCCCGGGCCCCGCTTTTGTGCATGGGATCGTTCTCGGCTATGGTTCGGGCCTCTTCTAGGGAGTTGGTCCGGAGAATGACCATTCCTTCGCCTTCCCATTCCTGCTCGTTGTCATCCGCGAAAGGTCCGGCCGCGAACATCGAACCATTTGCCTCCAGCTCCAGTTGATAGGCGAGGTGTTCCTGCAGGTTTTCCATTACGGCTTCCATGCCGCCGGTTGGCTTGGTGAGAACTACATAGAGTTTTTTAGCCAGCAGGCCTTTTTCTTTGACGTGCTGGTGATGCGCTTCCCAAGAGGATTGTGTCATGGCAATACGTTTATTTGAGGTTGTACCCTTTGGTTATTCTTTTACGGAAATGGTATTAGAGAACTTCGAGGTCGAAATCGAATTCAACCCTGTAAAAAGGGGAGGGAACGCCATATTTTTCGGCTTCTTCTTGCGAGCTGATTAGCGTGTAAGGAATGGCCAGCGATTCACGGACGCCAAATACAGCATCTTCCTCGATGTATTCGTCTCCTTCATAGAATACTTCGGTTATTAGGTTTCGGTGTCCGTCGGCGCTCACCTTGTAATGGAGATGAGATGGTCGCCAGGCGTGCCTTCCCTGCAGATCGAGCATTCGGCCTACCGGTCCATCGGTCGGGACCTTGTAGCTGACTGGTTTGATGGTGCTGAATTGGTAATAGCCGTCCTTGTTGGTCAACATACGGCAGCGCAGGTTGTTTTCCTGCTGATGGGGGTCCTGGTTCTCGTAGAGCCCGTTAGCTGCGGTTTGCCACACGTCGACTATCGCGCCTTCGATCGGGTCGCCGCCTAGGGTGCGTACTACGCCTGAGACTACGGTCGGTTCTCCCTCGCTGTCGCCGATCAGGTTGGCGCCCACTTCTACCATTTTCGAACCCTCGATGTAAAAGGGTCCTAGTACGCTAGCTTCAGTGCCCCCGTCGGGGTTGCTGTTGATGATATCCACCAGGGAGGAGATTCCCAAGACGTCCGATGTGAGGACGAATTCATTCCGCGTGGGTCCGGTGATTTGTCCGGTGTCGTAAAGATATCCTATGGCTGTTTCCCACTCGTCTTGGGTTAATCGGACTTCTCGGGCGAAGGCATGAAGGTGGCGAATGAGGCTGCTCATCACTTCTTTGGCTCGCGGGTCTTTTGTCCCGTCAATCGCCTTTAAAACCGCGTCGGTGATATTGGCTTCCGTTAAATTCTTCATAGGGGGTGGTTCTTTAAAGCAGCGTTGGCGTTTCTTGTTAGACGCTCTCTTAAATAAAGATCAATGAAAGCGATGGAAAAATGATAACTAGGAGAAGCACGATTAGCATAATTAGGGCGAATGGAAAAGCGCCGATGAAAACGTCGGAGAGTTTGATCTCTGGATCGTTTAGCGAACTGTGTATCACAAAACAAGATACTCCTAGGGGTGGGGTGAGCAAACCGATTTCGGCTCCGATTACGGTTACGATGCCAAACCAAACCAAGTGAATGTCGAGGGGTTCCAGTATGGGCAGAAATAGGGGAACGATGATCAGGATAATGGAAACGGTATCGAGGATGGTTCCCATAAGTATCAAGAGAATCACATAGATGACCATGATCCCCGCGAATCCCAAATCCTGATATTGGATCCATTCGCTGAAAGTGGTTGGCAAACCCGCGATTCCCAACATTCGGCTATACATGGAAGCGGCGATCAGGAGGAGCAAGATAGAGGCTGTAATATGTCCGGTTTCGATTAGCACCTTCCATAGGCCTTTGGGGCTGAGGCGCTTTTTGGCAAAGGCTACGATTAGAGCTCCCACCGCGCCGGCCGCTCCCGCTTCGGTCGCCGTAAACCATCCCGTGTATATGCCGCCTAATACAATGCCGACCAGCAGGAGCACAGGAAGAACCATGCGCAAGATTTGCATTCCGTTGAGAGTAGGCTCCTCTTTGTCGGCTCCCTTGGGACTGTCTTGCATTACCATTTTCGGCAAGAATGTGGCCATGGAAAGAATGGCCACTCCGAAAGCGACTGCCAGGAGAATACCCGGGATCACGCCGGCAATGAACATGTGTCCGACGGATTGCTCGGTGATAATGGCGTAGAGGATGAGCATAACGCTCGGGGGAATGAGCATGCCCAATACGGAGCTTCCCGCGACGACCCCCACCGTAAATCGAGGGGTGTATCCAAAACGTTTCATCTCCGGAATGGATACCTTGGTGAAGACCGATGCCGAGGCGATGGACGAACCGGTTATGGATGCGAAGATGGCGTTGGCCACTACCGTGGCGATGCCCAGTCCACCTTTGAGGCGGCGGAAGATATAATTGGATACATCGTAAATATCCCTCCCAACCCCAGCTTCGCTTATTAGGAGTCCCATCAAAGCGAATAAAGGCACGACCGCGAAAGTTGGCTCGGCTATGGTGTCAGCCGCCGCTAAGGAAAGCAAGGAGATGGGGACATCGACGTCGCCGCGCAGAATCCAAACGCCCAGAAACGATACCAGTCCTAAGGCCACGGGAATGTAGAGCCCGGAGTAGATCAGTATGAGGATCAGGCCGACCGAGATTAAACCTACTTGTATTTCTGTCATTCCGCTTAGACTTAGTCGAATTGCCTTCGATCAGCTCCGTCTCCTTCTAGTCAGATTCCGTTGAACGAAGACGAGGAATTGCAAGAGCGTGACGGCGCACCCGATTACGATGATCAGCTTGATCGGCCAGACGGGCGCTGTGAAGACCCCCTCGACTCCTACGTAGAAATCCGACTGATAGGCTTCGACGAACAAGGGAACGCTGCCGTATAGTATTAGCCCCATGAATACCGCCCCCAGGAAGTCGAACAAAGCCCCGTGGAAGCGACCGAAATTGGGCCAACGTCTACCGATGATATTGAAGAGGCCATCGGATCGAGGCAATCGACCTTTTCGAGTGGCATCGCCCAACTGCAGGAACACGATACCCACGATGGACAACTCCACGATTTCATTCACCCCATCGATGGGCGAATGGAAAAGTTTGCGGCCGAAGGCGTCCGCATTGATGAGAAGAGTCAGCACGAAAATCCAAACGGATCCGATGCTGTTCAAATTGGATAGGACGACTTCCAGAACTCGATCGAAAGGGCCGATCGATCGCTTGAGGGGCTTGTCTTGCATAGACGATTACTCTCGATCCCAATGCCGGGAAATCGTCTGCCCGTTGGCTCGCATCGTGTCCATGTAGAATTTTAGGATCTCATGTCCGGGCAGCCCTTTTTCTTCGAGGCCATCAGCCCATTCCTTGGCGATGTTGGGCATGTTCATGGCCCATTCCTTCCGTTCGGCTGCGGACATCGCGCTAACGGTGCCACCACTCTCTTTGAAGGCCTTGAGGCTTTCGGCTCCCTTGGAAACCGCGAGTTTAGCGACGTGGTCGCGGTAGTCTATGGCGGTCTCGGCAAGGATTCCCCTCACTTGTTCCGGCAACTTGTCCCAGGCTCGTTTGTTAACCGTAAGGGCCTTGGAGTTTACCGTTCCCATGTCGGACTGAAGCATGTAGGGCGCGACTTCCTGCATTTTGAAGGAAACGGCGGCTTCTGGCCAAACCATGGCGGCATCTACCACCCCGGTATTGATATTCTGAAAGTAGGTGACGAGGCTTCCTGCCACTCCGGCCGATCCCAAGCCATGCAAGTATCTCAAGTTAGTGCCGGCTCCATTGATCTTCAAGCCCTTGAAATCGTCCAGTCCCTGGATCGGCTCTTTCGAAAACACCTGGTAGCTGTCGAGCACCACCATGTTGGTCAAGTATACCTGATTGTAGTCGTCCCAGGCCTCTTTCATTTGCGGAAATTTCTCGGCAATCTCATCCACCGTTCTAGCGACCAGTTCGGGATCGGTCGTTACGAAGGGCGTGACATAAGCAATGGCTTGAATCGGGACTTTATCCTGATGGAAGACCGTAGTCACAATGCCGATATCCCCCAATCCTTTTTGCAGACCGGGAAGTACATTCCGGGTTTTGACGATCTGCCCTCCCCAAGCCTGGTTCCACTTGATCTGATAGCTCCCGGAGGCGGCTAAGCGCTTTTCGACTTCAGGAATGTAGTAGTCGATAAATTCCTTTATCCACAGCGATTGGGTTGGATAACCATCCACGACCGTCAGCCGGATCGTTTCCTGCGAGGATTTGGAGCATCCGATCAGGAATGCCAGGGCCAATAGGGCGAGGGTTTGAATAACTGGTTTAATAAATGGCAAAACGAATTCTTCCTAAATCAATCTGAGTAGTGGGATGTCAGGGGATTGAAAATTCAAACTTTAGCAGATGCAGTCGTCGCAGGCGCGATACGATCGTATCTGTCGCAACAAGGTAAAACTCAAGAAAGAGGACCTGGCAAGTTTATGTATAATCAATCGTGTTCTCCGATCTCGTTCGACCACGGCTTTGGTTTGCAATGTAGTTAAGATACGGCTACCCGCTTGGTACCGTTTCGTGCAAGTGAATGATGTTGCCATCCGCATCGCGCGGTGGGGGCGGGCGGTTGCCGCCGCGTGGACCGCCGCCGGGACGACCTCCAGCCGCTCTTCCGCCCGCGGCATCGACTCCAGGCCTTCCCCCTGGGCCACCTCTCCCAGCGGCTTGACGGTTTCCGCGTCCACCGGGTCGGGCGCGGTAGGGCGCGTTGCTAATCAATTCGGCCCATTCAGCGTTGTCGGCCACTAGTTTCCCAACGACATCAGCGTGCGCGTCTGCGACATTAGCGGTCTCTTTGGGGTCTTCATATATTTTGAAGAGCTCTACCAGCTCGGCTGGGCCATTGTCGGGCGCATTCCTATTGATGTTGCTGTGGACCAATTTGTATTCGCCGGAATGAACCGAGTAGCCCGTTCCGGTACCAATAACGATATCCGTTTTGCGAGGTCGGGTTTTTCCCGATTGCAAAGAGTCCCACATGCTCTCCCCGTCGAAGGGCGTTCTCAAATTCGTCTTTAGGCCAATGGCTTCGACAAATGTGGGGAACAAGTCGTAAACGGCCATGGGTTGATCGTTGCGGACTCCGGCAGGTATTCTGCCAGGCCAGCGGATAACTGCAGGCATGCGCGTACCGGCTTCATACAATTGACCCTTTCGACCTCTGAACCCTCCATTGTCGCCCACGGGTCCAGGACCGTTATCTGAAAAGAACATGACGATGGTGTTATCGCGAATGCCTTCATCGTCGATCGCCTTTAGGATATTGCCGATGGCGACATCCAGTACCTCAACCATGGCGCAGTAGATGCGGCGGCTTTCGTCCTCGATATGGGCATACTTGTCGACGTATTCCTGTGGCGCTTGAAGGGGGGCATGAGGCGCCGTAAACGCCACGTAGGAAAAAAACGGTTTCGATGGATCGCGATCGCGGATCAGACGGCTGATTTCATTGCCGAAAAGATCGGTGATATAGCCGTTCTCGAAGACGGTTTTCCCGTCGCGGGCCCAATCTTTGGAGCCCCCGCGGCCGTTGTGGGTCCAGTAGTCCGGAAAAGCCTCGAGCGAACCGTAGGTGTGATCGAAGCCGCGATTAATTGGAAAGTCTCGCGTATGGGTAAGGCCTAGATGCCACTTGCCGGTGGTCATCGTCATGTATCCCGCATCTTTAAACGCCTGATTCATGAGCTGGTCGTCATGAGTCAGGGTGTGATCGCCGGAATCGGCATCGAATGGCATAAAGACTCGGTGGCGCATGGAGATATGCCCGGTTAGGAGCGAGGTGCGCGTAGGCGAGCAAATCGGGTAGGTATAAAACCGATTTAGCTCCATTCCATCCTCGACCAGCTTGTCAATATTCGGCGTTGCCATTTCGCCTCCATGATAGCCTACGTCACCCCAGCCTTGATCGTCGGAAACGAGGAGAACGACATTGGGCTTTGTGTTGGCTGCCGAAGCCATGGAGAGCGTCAAGGCGACTAAAAGGGGTATGAGGCCTGTTTTGACCAGACCTCTAGCTCGAATGTATTCTGACCCAATACGAGGGGCGACGCGGGTTGGTTTCATAGTAGACTGGGGATAGGTTAAGGGGTTAAGCGAGCAGCGAGTACCTGATGCGTGAGATTTTCCGATTGAAAATCGGAAGCGCTAAAGAGGCATCGGAGTGTTGTGGAGGGGCGGGAATGAGGTCGTTGCTTGCGCAATACGATTGATGATCCGTAAAAGACTAAGAAGCAGTCTCTGGCAAGTATATGCGTCTGACTACGGATCAAACCTCATAAAGGTTCGCCCGGTTACAGTCTTTTAGGAACAGGCGTTGCGTTTCGTAGCGAATTGGCGGTTTGGAGGGTTTCAAAGCTCTGTTCTTCTGCTCCTTTCCGCCCAGTTTTCCAATGTCCACATTGAGCGCGACGCGCTCGCTTGCGGAGGGACTGCGGAGAAGCAAGCGGCAGTCCTGGAGGATTCAATACGAGTTTTTACCGATCGCAAAATGCGGGAGATACCATTCCGAATGAGTGGAGCAATCGCTTGAACTCAGCCAAAAGCATGCTACCTTCGCCAGAAGCGGTCACGGTTTTTCCATTACAAGGCAAAGGACCTTCCGCCCGGTGCTGAATTAGGCAAGAATCCTCTTAGTTTTCAGCGGTTGGCCGGTATTTATCTTCGGTCAAATCCTCGCAGTCGTAGGGAATGAAGGGATTGGTCGTGCGTAGAGATTTGTTGTAATGCGAAAGCGGCTGAGCCAGGTAGATAGGGTCCTCGACCGTATATTCGCGGGTTAACTCGGTCCCATCTTCATTTACAGAGAACTTCTCGGTGATAACCATCTGGTCTCCGTGTCGGATTGCGCCTCCAGGGCCCCCACCGCCAGGGGCTCGCAAGAAGCCGGGCGCGAAACCTAGGGTCGTTACAACGAGAGCGTCTCCTTCCCATTCGCCGATCGAGTAGCCCGTCAGGCTAGGTTCGATGTTATCGGGAAACTCGCTGTCCAAGTGGATGACGCGTTCGACATCCATGAAGCCATAAGAGATAAGAATCTTGTCATAGGACTGATCGATCTTGTTGACCATTTGGTCGAAGTTGTAATCGACGATGATGTTCGTGGGCTCGCACATAAGCCGCGGATTCACGCTTTCCGCATAGCTTCTCGCTTCCTCTCTCCCAATATCCGTCATTACATATCTAGGTGGCCTGGGCGGTCTGCCCCCACCGGGCCCTCCTCGACCGGGTCTTCCGCCGCGGGCTTCATACCAATTGCCAGAGAGGTTTGGAGCGCCATCTTCCAGCTTGAGCGGCCGCTCGCCAGGGACGATTTGGCCCGCCTCATTCAGCGTATCGCGGCGGGCGACAACCCGACCGTCTTCGAATGTGATTCGTTGCGCAAAGCAGGTTTTAGGGTCGCGACGGTCGGGCGAACCCGAAACCGTAATTTTCGAGCCGATCTCGAACATGTCCGCTGACCACCCGGCGCGCTTGAGCAGGCTGCCGGAACGCAACTCGCAGCGCCACTGTTCCTCTTCGCCTGCGTCATTCGTTACCTTAAAGTAGACGTATGCGTGCGGGTTGACGAAGCGGACGCGATTTACAACACCGGTCACAGTCAACCTCTGGTCGAGGTCGAATTGGCCGGAAATACCGTGATGGGCGATTGTCGCCGTGGGCAGCCAAGCTGAAATAAACAAAGATGCCAAAAGGCAGAGTGATAGAGTGGAATGGTTCTTCATCGTCCTCATGTAAAAACTGGTGAAACGGAGAAATGGTTACGTCGAATCTTTTTGCGGGAAGTAGAAGGCAAGGGTTTAGGCGATATTGAATTGTAGGAGCGCCTTTAGGCTTCGATAGCCCTTTGCGATGAAAATCGGGATAAGCGGGCTCCCTCGTCTGAGTTTCCTTGGAGGGGAGATACTAAGCGGGAATTCACTTCGCCCCAAGTATCATACGGGCAATTACAGAGCCATCTTCGAAGTCGACGATTTCGGTATCGCAAGTTTTCGGATCCCGACGTCCAAGCCAGTCGAAAACGGTTATGTTGGCGTCCAGCTCGGACATTTCTACAGCCCAACCCTTGCATTTCAGCGATATTCCCGAACGTATTTGGCAGCGCCATTGCTCTTCCTCGCCAGGATCCCTCTGGACGTTGAAATAACGTAGGCGCGCGGGTTGAAGAAGCGAACGCGGTTCACTGCGCCCGTTGCTTCGAGCGCTTTCTCTAGATCGAATCACCCGGTAGCCGTGGTGGGAAAACACCGTTAGCGAAAGGGTTCAAGGTGAACCGTAGCCAGGCGGCAATCGTAGGTTTAGAAAGCATATTCGGTGAGTTATGAACTTGCTAGAGGTATTTCATGAACTAAGAATGCTCTCTCTTCATGAAGATCAAAAACATAAATCTTTTCGTAATGGGCCTTTCCCTAATCGCATCCCTCCTCGTAGGGTTGCCTAACGCTCATGCAAACGAAGACGCGGATTTCGAAGTCATCATGTTAGGGGTTGGCTCACCGCCGCCGCTCATGAACCGTTTCGGTCCGGGAACCCTGATCAAGGCCGGCGACAAGTATCTATTGGTCGATGCCGGCCGCGGCGTTACGCAGCGCTTATGGCAATTGAAAATTCCCCTGGGACGCATTGATGGCCTTTTTGTTACGCATTTGCATTCGGATCATGTAATCGGTATTCCAGACGTGTTGCTTACGGGTTGGCTCAGCTCTCCGTTTGGGGGGCGAAAAGGCAATTTCAACGTCTGGGGTCCGAAAGGCGTGAAGGCCATGATGCATCATATTCGTCTCGCCTACCAGGGAGACATCGACATCCGCGTCAAGGATCAGGGATTCTCCGTCGAGGACGTGGCGCCCAATACAAGCGAGATTCAACCCGGTCTCATATATGATCAAGATGGGGTCAAAGTCACTGCAATAGAGGTCAACCACGGCGAGTTTATCAAGCCCGCGTTCGGTTATCGCGTAGACTACGATGGCAGGTCCGTCGTTATATCCGGCGATACTAAATACCATCCTCCGCTCGCCGAAGCGGCTAAAGGCGTAGACCTGTTTATTCATGCGGTAGGCGCCGCCAAGCCCGAGCTTCTAGAGTCCAGGCTCGCGTGGAGAACCATTCTAAATCATCATACGGAGCCCGAGGATGTGGGGCGTATATTTGAAATAGCGCAGCCAAAAATGGCTGCCCTCTACCACTTTGTGACTTTGACGAACGGCACCATTAAGCCACCGTCATTGGACGAAATTTCAACCCGCCTAAAGACTACCTACAGCGGCCCGGTGGTTATGGGCGCGGATTTAACCCGCTTCATTATTGGAAAAGATGAAGTAACCGTTGTGTCGCCAGAATAGGCAGTTGGTTATTTCGAGAGAGACGCGTTGTCCTGGGTATTCATTTCAGAGGTAGAAATCGATCGGGGTATGCCAAACCAGTTTTCGAGTCCTCGTTTTCTTACACTGTCTGGTTTTGCCTTCCGAGCGCATATTTGGGATACGGCGAACGATCGGTCGGAAAAAAGGATGTAAGCATCGACCGACTTGTCGTGACTGGATCCGAGCGCCGCTCGACGGAGCGCTATTGAGGCGATCCTGTTTACGTCACCGTACTTTTTCAGCGTCGACGGCTTTTAGGAATGCGAGCAGTTTCTTTTCGAGGGCGTTGGCTTTCGCGGGCTGCGTGACGCTTAGGCCATTTCCGTCTTCCGTTGGATTGGCGCCTACGTTGTAGAGTTCCGAGTTTTTGACGCTGTTGTCTGCGTTCCAGTAGAGCATTAGCTTGTAGTCGCCTTCGCGGATAGCGGAGAAGCTCCTTCTAGGACGGTGAAAGAAGAGGGCATCTCGCGAGCGAGCGAACGACTTTGCCCGAGGGTCTTTCAGTAGGGACGCGAAACTAGTGCCGTCGACTTCCTCCGTTAGCTGGCGGGCGCTCCCCCCAGCGAGTTCGAGGAAGGTGGGGAGAAAATCGTATCCAACAACTGGAGTACGGCAAACGGAAAGCGCTTCGATTCCAGGTCCTTTGACGAAGAAGGGCACTCTAATGCCGCCTTCCAGGAGACTGTGTTTCGCTCCCGATAGCGGCGCGTTGGGAGCGGTCTTGGAATCGTCGCCTCCTGGGACGGTGCCTCGGCCGCCATTGTCCGCGGTGAAGAAGACGTAGGTTTCGTCGTCGATTCCAAGATCGTCGAGCGCGTCGAGCAATGCGCCGACTCCGTTGTCCAACTCTTCCAGCATGGCGGCCCAAGCGTGGGGATAGGCTCGATCCGTGGGTCCTTTTGCCTGGTATTTTTCGAGCATCGCTTCCGAGGTGACGACTGAGAGATGCTGGGCGTAGTAGCTGACTTGAACGTAGAAGGGGTTCTCGGCCTCGGCTTGGGTTCCCATGAATGCGATGGCTCGCTCGGTGACGCTTTTCGTGAGTTTTGGGTCTTCGTTGTCGATAAAGTGGGGCGGCCCGTCGTTGTGCCCGCCTTTGATGCCTAGAGATCGAGGCATGCCCCCGGTGTTGTTGCCCGTCATTCCATCGCTAGTGTCGTATCCACATTCCTCTGGCGTGGAAATCATTTGCTCGCCCCATTTGCCGAAGTGAGCGGCTTGATAGGCTGGGTTGGCTTGCTTGAGAGCCTTGGGAATTGTGAGATGGTCGGCTGGTACCCAATTGGGACTAGCGAATTCGGTGCCGCTTCGCGCTGCAGAGGTCCCGCAGAGGATACTGCGTCTGGTAGGGGTGCATAGGGGGGCGGGCGAGTAGCCGCTGGTAAAGCGCATGCCCCCATCCATGATGCGTTCCATATTGGGCGTTTCCAGATATGGGGAGCGGGCGCTCTTCAGTCGGGGGTCCATACGCCCCGATAGCTGGCTCCACCCATGATCGTCTGTGAGAATCAAGACGATGTTCGGGCTGGAGTGGAGGCTTTGCAGGGATGCCACTGCGACTAGAGTCAATAAAAGCGAACGAAGCGTAGAAGAGGTATGCATAGGGACTGAAGAAGTAGAGAGAATAAACTCCAATTTCTTTGAAATCCCCTTCGAGGCAAGCCTGGAGCGAGCCGAACGGCGGTTGATCCGGTTCATTCGTTGAACCAAATGGGGGAGTTTTCAGCAGAGAACGTTTAGCCGTATACAATACGAATTTAAGGTCGCTTTGGAGACCGCTATTGTTACGTGAAATTGCCTGCTATGAAAGTACCCCTGTTATTTGTCGCATTAGGTATCGCCGGCGCTCCGCTGGGCGGCGCCGAAGCGGATTTGTCTAATTACGAGGGAGACGTGTCCGATGTCCGTTCGCTCCGCCATGTCGAGCAGCACCCGGACTCGTGGCGGGTGTGGCAGCCGTTCATAGCTCACTGGAAGAAAAAGCATCTAGTCGTCGCCTTTGGGGCCATGACGAATGGGAAGAAGGATATGGGCGATATCTTCGCCATGGTTTCGAGTAACGATGGCGACAGTTGGGAAGAGCCAGTGGCGGTATTCGACCACGATGAAAAGCAAGGCGACATCCAATTCGCCTATGCCAACCCTGTGCTCTTCAAGCCGAGCGATCAGGATATTATTTGGTGCTTTGCGATGCGTTGTTCGATCAAGCAAGAGAACAGCGAAGAGTCCCATTTAGTGGGCGCCTTTACCGCGGATGGCGGCTATTCGTGGACGCCCGTCGAGCTGTCGATGCACTATACGGGACCGCTGATTACGAATGCGGGCATTGTCGAAACGCGGATCGATGGGGCGAAGCGTTTTCTGTTGCCGGCTCACCGCAATACCCTGGGCTCCGATCCGAGGGGGAGCAGGGACCACTTCGTTTTGAGCAGCAGCAGCCTGTTGGAGTGGAGACTCGAGGCCTATATTCCCCAGCCCACCCGGGCGCGTGTCTTCTTGCACGAGGGGAATATTGCTCGGTGGGATGAGTTCGATAGCTTGAAAATGGTTATGCGTACGGCTCACTACGACGAAACGAACAAGACGACCGATCCACCTCGGGCCTATTCGAGCATCAGTCGCGATGGGGGGCGCACATGGACGGAGGCGGTAGCCGAATCTAAACTACACAATGCCAAGTCCAAAGGCTACTTCGGGAACGCTGCCAGTGGGCATATCTACGTTTATAGCGACGGACCTGCCCAGCGCGATTTCACTTGGCCGGCTTTTCCCCAGGGCGGTCGGACATCGCTGCGTTACAAGACCAAGACCGCCAATGGGAAATGGAGCGACGAAAAGACGTTTTTCCACGCGGGCGTGAAGAATTCCTATCCCACGTTGGTCGAAGTGGCTCCTGGGGATTTTCGAGCGGTTTGGGATAGCGGCACGGAAACGCGTTCGCGTACGCAGATTCTATTTGGAAAGCTGACGCTTAAACAGTGACGTCTTTTGAACTGAGAAGGAGACTGCGCGGGACCGAACCCGTGTTTGGCACTCTGATCGTATCGCCTTCGCCACGTTGGCTGGATATCATTGGCGGCTGTGGCTTGGATTTTGTATTCATCGATACGGAACACATTGCCATCGATCGATCTGAACTGAGTTGGATGTGCCAGGCCTACGCGGCGATTGGACTGCCGCCGATCGTGCGGATTCCCTCCCCGGATCCCTATGCGGCGACCATGGCTCTGGACGGAGGGGCCGCAGGGGTGGTTGCGCCCTATATGGAAACGGTAGCCCAAGCGCAGTCGCTTCGAGGGGCCATCAAGCTCCGTCCCATAAAAGGGAAGAAGCTGGAGAACCTGCTCGCGGGCGAAACGGCTGAACCCGATCTGCAAGGCTTTATCGAACGCGGAGCTCAAGAGCGACTATTCATAGTCAACATAGAGAGCGTTCCTGCAATCGAAGCTTTGGATGCTATTCTCGCGGTGCCGGATATCGATGGGCTGCTTATCGGTCCCCACGATCTGACGTGTAGTTTGGGAGTCCCGGAACAATACGATCATCCGGCATTTTTAGAAGCCTGCGCGACGATATTCGAGAAGGCCCGAACCGCGGGCGTGGGCGCGGGCATTCACTTTTGGGGGGAGGTGGCGCAGCAATCCCGTTTTCTCGAGCTCGGAGCGAATATGCTGATTCACAGCGCCGACATTCTTCTCTTTCAGAAACACCTCAGCGCCGATTTGAAGGCAATTCGGAGAGCGGCAGGGCTTTGCGGCGGAGACGCTCCATCGCCCGAGGCGGATGCGATCTAGGGGGATGGAATGCCTCGAACGTGGGATTCGCAAGGAGGGCAAGCTCGGATCGATTGCCTTAGGCCGAGGGATGGTTTGCCATTGGCTTAGGTATACCCATTGTATCGCGTTTAGGCGGTCCGAGCGCCGACGCATAGATGAATCGAGCCTATTGGGACAGAATATCCGAGAACTACCAGGACGAAGTACTTAGCGTATTCGACAATGACCTACACCGTTTAGTGGAGGAGAAGATCTTAGCGGGCGCTGTGGCGTATCCACACGGAAACGCGGCGGATATCGGTTGCGGCGTGGGGAGATTCACGCCCTTGCTTGCGGATTCCTTCGGGAGGGTGGATGCCTGCGATTATACCTCGGTCGGATTGAAAAAGGCCAAGGCGAGGTGTCGCTCTATGACGAACGCGCGCTTTCATAAGGTCGACCTGGTGTCGGGTTCGCCCCCCTTTCCCGCGGTCGATTTTGCCCTTTGCGTCAATGTGCTGATCATGCCGGGCCATGCGGCGCGCATGAACGCTTGGCGATCGGTGGCGGGTCAAGTGCGGTCGGGTGGGACGCTCGCGCTGGTCGTTCCCTCGCACGAGTCCGCATTGATGGAATACTATCATGCGATCGAGCTTCGATTGGATGAAGGCGAGAGCTGTTCGAGCGCGTTGCGCAATAGTATCGACGAAAAAGCGACCGTTGCGGACCTTAGGATGGGCGTGCTTCGACTCGACGATGTGCGGACCAAGCACTACCTGAAGGACGAAGTCGAACAGAGTCTGCGCAACTACGATTTCGAGATTAGGGAAACGAGCAAGCTGGAGTACGCGCCGGAAGGCGACGCTCGCTACAGTAATTGGGACTGGCTGGCAGTAGCGCGGAAATTATAGTCGCGCCCTGTGCAACGCTCGGGGCTTCTTTATTGCCTTACGCGATTGTATTCCTGGTTGACGGCCTCGTCGCCCCACCGGTCGATTACGGCGCGCAGCGCGTTGTCGCTTTCCGGGAAGCGTCCTTTGTCGTCGGTTTCCAATATCCATCGATAGAGGATGTCGCGATGCTCGGCGAGGGCGATGGCGTGCGTTCGGTCTACGGAATGAGCGAGATTAACGGTCTCCTCTGGATCGGTTTCGAGATCGTAGAATTCCTCGGCGGGACGTTCCGGTCCGAAGAAGCGTCCTTCGAGCTCGGTCAGCTTGCCGGCTTCGTACTGGTTATGCATGAATTGCATGAGCTTGGACCCGGATCGATAATTGGGCTGCATGTACGGTTTATCCGTCATGAAATTGCGGATGTATTTGTAGCGATTTGTCGTTACTGAACGAATACGATCAATCGTGAAGTCGCAACGATCTCGAGCGGAAATGACGTAGTCGCGATGAAAATCTTCGGCCATCATGTCGCGGCCATGCATATGGCCCGGAACGGGAACCTTGGCGAAGGCGAGAGTGGTAGCGCTGATGTCGATGCCGCTGACCAGGTCTTCGCGAACCTGGCCTTTCGGAATGCTTGGTCCCGATAGAATGAAAGGAACGCGAATGCCCGATTCGTAGATGAATTGCTTGCTGCGGGGAAGGGCGCTGCCGTGATCGGAGAAGAAGAAGATAACCGTATTTTCGTAGAGCCCGTCGCGCTTGAGGCCGGCAACGATTTCGCTCAACTCGCGGTCTAGTTCCAAGATCGTGTTGTAGTGATTGGCGATCTCTTCGCGAATGATTGGATGGTCCGGGTAGATGGGTGGAACGTCGACGTCCTCTATCTTAACGACCTTCTTCGGGTTGCGATACTTGCCGCCAACGAGTTGGATTTGTCCGAAGAATGGCTGACCCGACTTGCGACCGCTCCAGTCGGAACCGTCCTGGGCTCCTTTGTAACCGTTGGCTGGATCGTGATGATCGTACATGGCATCCGGGTCGAAGACGAAATTGTAGTGGAATTTTCCTTCATTGAAGGTGTAGTAGCCGGCGGCCTGCATGATTTCGGGTACGGTCTTCACTCCGATGTGATTCGGCTCCCAATTTTCCATGACGTTGCCTCGCCAGACGGAGAAAGAACTGTAGTGCTCGTGGGCTCCAATAGAGGTTTGGTACATGCCGGTAATGACAGCCGAGCGGGTGGGCGAACATACGCCTGAGGGCATGTAGGCTCGATCGAAGCGAACGCCTTCGGACGCGAGCTGGTCGATGTGAGGCGTTTTTACGACGCGATCCCCGTAGCAACTCATCCACGCATTGGTATCTTCGATGTAGATCCAGAGAATGTTGGGTTGATCGGGCCCTTCCTTGGGGTGAGGCATGTGGGAATTGCCCGAGACGTTCTGGGCGAATGTCGAGCCGAGGGGCGCCAGGAGAAGCGCAGCGAAAGCGAGGAGGCGTTTACTATTCATAATCGGAGCAAACCGAAAGGCGCCCTTGAGGATTTGGCAAACGGTTTCGCTCACTTCTCTGGCAACAAGCCAATACTGCGAGCGCGTTCTTCCCATTTCTTCCGGGCCAGTTCGCGCATGTCGATTTCGGTATCGGATTCGTCGACGATTTCGAGTCCGATGAGGGTTTCTATTACGTCTTCCAGAGTAACGAGACCGCTCACGGCGCCAAATTCGTCTATTGCGATCGCTATATGCTCGTTAAGCGTCAGCAGCTCGTCGAAAAGCTTGGTGAGGTTGTCGAGTTCGGAGACGCTGCGAATATCCCGTTTGAGCGCCCCAAGCGTCGAATCGGGCCGGTCGTCGGCCAGTTCTTGAAGCAAGTCGGTCTTGAGGATATAACCTGTAATCTCGTCTTTATTTTCGGAATACAAGAGTATGCGGGTAAAACGAGTGGCTTGCGGCCGCTTCTTCGCTTCGCTGCAGGTCATATCTTCGGGTAGACTGCCGATGACCGTGCGAGGGGTCATGATGTTCTCTACCTTGAGATTGCGGAAGCGAATCAAACTGCGAATCATGTGCGATTCGTTTTCGGCGAGCACGCCTTCGCTTTTACCTAGGTGGGCGAGAGCGATGAACTCGTCGCGACTCACGCTTGCGGCTTCGCTGCCTTTGGAACCGATTAGGGCTGTAATTCGCTTCGAAAGAAGGACTAGCGGGTAAGTTCCGATGACGATAGCGTGGCAAGCGAAGGTCGTGAATCGAGCCAGCGAACGCCAATGCTGCGCTCCGAGCGTCTTTGGAATGATCTCGGACAACAGCAAAATGAGCAGTGTGAGCAAAGCCGAGATGAGTCCGAAGTAGGCTTCTCCGAACAAGGCGACCGCCTGTGAGCCCACGCCGGCGGCCCCGACCGTATGAGCCACGGTATTGAGGGTCAGAATAGCGGCCAAGGATTGGTCGATATCTCGTTTCAGTTGGGCCAGCCGCTTGCCGAAGCGTTTGCCGGAACTCTCGATTTGCTGCACGAAGGAAGGGGGCATGGAGAGCAGAGCCGCTTCCAGGATCGAACAGAGGAAGGACACGCCGAGGGCGAGCGTCAAAAATCCGAGTAAGGCGATCACGATAACGAGCGGGCGCGATTGGGAGAACGGGCGACTAACGCGTCGTCTGATAATAGCGCTGGAAAGGACGCTTTTCCAGGGCCTCCAAGTCGAGCTCGATGCCCAGGCCGGGGCCACGAGGCGCGTCTATATAGCCGTCCTTGGCGAGGATGGGCGTGGGATCGACGAGCAGTTCTTCCGCGAGTTGGGCTTCGGCTTCGTTGCCGACGGTTTCGAAAATATGGCCATTGCGGATGCAGCACATGGCTTGCAACCCTTGGGCCACGGAGAGCGGGCCGTTGGGGTTATGCGGAGCGAGGGCGACGTTGTATCCGGCCGCGAAGCCCGCGATTTCGTGGAACTGCCCGAATCCGCCGCTGTTGCCGAGGTCGGGTTGGAAGATGTCGACCGCTTGTTCGGAGACCATTCGCAGCATGTTGCGATCGTAGATAGTGGACGTTCGTTCGCCGGCCGCAATCTTCGGTCCGCCGCAGGCGTAGCTGGCATCGTGGAGAGTCTTGAGACCTTGAATATCCTCGGGTGGGAGCGGTTCCTCGATGAGATCGACCACTCCTCTCAGTCCATGCATAAGGTATTGAGCGGTGGCTCCGCTCAAGCGAGCGTGACAGTCAATCCAGACTTCCATGCTGTCGCCGTGAACGGAACGCGCATGTTCGAAGAAGGAGATGACCTCGTTGAGGATGCTTCGGTCGATCCACTGATGCTCGTTGTGGCTGCCGTCCACTTTGCCCTTGGTTCCTGAATACGCGGCGCCACTGGCGTCGTATCGGGAGCCGTCCTGGGAAACTTGCGTCTTCTGGCCGTAGTAAACGGGAAGGGTGGTCTTGCAGACACGGTAACCGCGTTCCTTTGCTGCGGCGATATTGTCGGCAAACTCCTCGGGCGAACTTCCGCCGGGAATATGGCAATACACCGGGACCTTGTCGAAAGTCGATCCACCGAAAAGCTCATAGATGGGCTTGCCGATTTCCTTGCCCTTGATGTCCCACATGGCCATCTCGATAGCGCTAATGGCCGAGACGGCAACCGAGCCGATGGTCCATTGGTTATCGCGGTACATACGCTCGAAGTGCAGGGCCGGTCGACGCGGATCTTTGCCGATGAGGCCGATGTTCGTCGTCAGGTTTTCGATACCCTTGAGCGTGGCGTCGTCGAATCGCTTAGTGACGACTTCGGAGATGCCGGTGATGCCCGCGTCGGTGTGAATTTGGGTGATGATCAGGTTGCGAAAGTTCGCGTCGACCAGTCGGGCATCGATGGCAGTGATTTTCATGGTATCGGGGACGGGGGATGGAGGAACCGAGTGATGGAGGGAAGGGGGAAGGGGGATAGGGATCCCTATCTCTCAATCCCTCCGTCTCTCAATCCAGAAACGCTGAAGCGTTTCCATCAATGCGCTTTCAGCCACTCCAAGATGCGTGGGTTGAAGTCGTCGACCTTTTCGAAGTGGAAGGCGTGGCCGGCGTCGTCGTAGAAGTGGGTCTCGCAGTTTGGGATGCCGCTGGCGACCTCATTCGCCATCCAGAGGGGCGTGAAAATGTCGTCCTTGCCGCCGATGACGAGGCATTGCTGGGTGATTTGACCGAGCTGGTCGCAGACGTCGTGATTGACGCAGGCGGCCGCTTGGCCTTCGAGTCCGTGCAAGGGTTGGGGGGATGGTCCGTGAGCGAATCCGTGACGGCCCTCTAGCAGTCCTTGGTAGCCAGCGTCGTTGTCCCAAGCGGGCTTGGAAAAGATGAGCAACTGTATCCACTCCATAAACTCGGCCGGGGATAGGCGCGCGAAACAGGCCTTCATGTGCTCGAAGATCGACTTCGCGTAGCGGTCGCATCGAGCCCATGGGCACATCAGAACTGCGCTTTTGACCTTCTGCGGGTGACGCAGGCAAAGCTGCTGGGCGATAATCGATCCCATTGACACGCCGACGACTCGAGCGGATTCGATTCCGAGAGCGTCCATCAGGCCCGCGTAGTCGTCTGCCATCATGGCGCTGTCGTAGTCGCCTTCCGGCTTATCGGTCAATCCGATGCCGCGATTGTCGACCATAATGCAACGGAAATCCTGGCTCCAATGATCGGCGTGGATTTCCCACACTGCTCCAGGGGCCGTGATGCCCATGATTAGGATGAGGGGCTCGCCTTCGCCGCGCTCCTCATAGTTCATCTTGATTCCATTGGTGTCTACGATTGGCATAAAGAGTAAGGGGTCGAAATTGGGTTGAGTGGCGGGGCGCTCGAGTCTCCCGAGCTTGGTTCGAAAATGAGAGGGGAAGTGTGGGAGGCCGGCCGGAACCGATCAAGGAATTTTGTTTGGGGTTGGGCGTTGGCGGACAGCTTTTGGGGAGGCTAATCGGTAAAAGCAAAGGCTAATCGCTTCCACTCGAACTTTTGCCTTTCATTTTGGAGGAGAATCGGAATAGGTTGCCTGCTTTCCAACACGTGTAAGGGAAAGCTTACTTCCTCTATGAAACCCATTAATCGTTTCCTCCTCGACCAAGACATTCGCATCGCATCGAATCCGTGCATAAGTCCCGACTTTTGTCTGGACTGGGAAAGCCTCCAACGGGCCATTGCCGCGCAGGATGGGATCGTATCCCATGAAGCCAGCGAATTCGGCACGCAAGCGGGTCAGTGGCGCGTGGTGGAGGACGCGAATGGCGACCACGCTTGGCGGCTGGATCCGATAGATGCCAATCCGGGGACTGGATTGGCGGGGGGCGTTGAAATCGATGGCTTCTGGTATTTTCCTGCCACGTTCGAGAACCTGATCGGAATTAAGAACCGGGTTCAGGAAATCGATCCGGAGAGTGGTATTTTTCCCAGCGCCGGAGGGGACTTGGGACGTCGTAGCCTGGGTATCGGGGCTCGCTTTACAAGTCTGCACTGGCCGGGCGTCGACTGGGCAATGTCGCAGTTGGATATGGGGATGACGGCCAATCAGAATAGTATTCCGAGAGAATTGGTCTACGACGTCGACGTCATGCTCGCGGATGAGTTGGATACGGTGCCGTTTCCATTTATCGGCACCAATGTGCCGGAGGGGCACCAGGGGCAATCGGTCGAGGGGATGAGTCATGGCTGCGTGATGGCGAAGTTGAAGTCCGGCTTTCACCGTCGCGGCATCGCTTGGAGCTTCAATGCGGATCATCAGCCGATTGGGGGCAAATTCGACCGGCGCGAAGAGACTCTCGTTGTGGGGTGCCTATTCGCTTCCTACATAACGTTCGATATTTCGCCGGAACTGGCGGTGACCGAAACGCCGCAAACGCCGGAGGAGCGTCGCTCATTCGTGGAAGCGGAGATCGAAGGGGCGCTCGTAGAGCGCGTGGCGCGAAGAGTCGGAGAGGCTGGGCTCGAATTGGATCAGGAAGAACTGGATACATTGCTTTGCTACGTTTGGCCTGCGATGAAGAAAATGAAAGTTCGCGATACCAAGTATCGGGAGGCCCGCGAGATGGCCTTCACGACGGACGCGGGACGATCCTACCTGCGCGAGCTGTCGATAGACGAGCTGCCGGGACTGACGACTCCTGAAACGACTGCCATCATGCTCGCTCTGTGCATCGAAATGGATATGCCTGTTAACTTCGTGGCGCCCGCTTTCGGCTTCCAGAAGAACATGCCTTTCCCGGATAACGATCGATTGCGCGAGCTGATCGAAGGGCAGTGGAGCGTGTGCCAAGCCTTCGGCGTGAGCATCGGTTTTCACTCGGGTTCTGGCAAGTCGGCGGAAAACTATCAGGTAATGGGCGAAGTAACGTCCGGTAACCTGGAGATTAAAACAAGCGGTCGCTATACCTATGAAATGGGGCAAGCGCTGTCGCATTCGAACGATGCGGACGATCAGGCCTTGTGGCGAGATTGGCATGCGTTCACGTTGGAACTCGCGGTCGCGGGCGCCTTCAGCGAAGAAGATACCGAGCGAGCGATGGCTCGCGAGTTCATTGTCGAGGCTCTGGAATTCGAAAAGGAATCCACGGAGGTATTCGATTCGGCCGAGGCTTGTCGAAAGGCCTTGGAAGCGCTGACGCCGAACCCGGATCACATGTTCTGGTTCGAGTACAATTTTCTCTATGTGCTGGCCGCAAAGGGGCGAGCGGAAAAATCAGCCTTGGGCGATCACTCGGCGGCTGGGTACCGTCAGCGGAGACGCTTCTACACGATTAGCGACGAGGGACGATTGGCATTTGCGCGGCGGGTCGCGGAGTACATCGTTTTTCTGGCCCGCAATACTGGACTGGCGATTGGTGAGACGTGCGATGCGGCCCTGAATCGCTTGCAAGGCTATGACTCCTATGGGCGATTCGAGGAAGATATCGCTAAGGGTCCCTCCCGTTAATTTAGACGAGACGAAATTCAATGGCATTTATTCACGACGACTTTCTGTTGCAATCGGATGCGGCGCGCGAGCTGTACCACGGCTACGCGAGAAACGAGCCCATCTTCGACTATCATTGCCACTTGCCGCCGGAGGACGTCGCCACCAATCGGCGCTTTGCCAATCTCTATGAAATTTGGCTGGAGGGCGATCACTACAAATGGCGCGCGATGCGGGCCAATGGCATTGCGGAGGAGCTTTGCACAGGCGATGCCGATCCATACGAAAAGTTTCTCGCCTGGTGCCGGACGGTGCCGCAGACCTTGCGAAACCCGCTCTATCATTGGAGCCACTTGGAATTGAAACGCTATTTCGGAATCGATTTGCTGATAAGCGAGGACACCGCTAAGGAAATCTGGGATATTGCCGAAGCGCGCTTGAAGGAGGATTCCATGAGCGCCCACGGAATTCTGGAGCGATTCCAAGTCAAAGTGGTTGGCACGACGGACGATCCAACCGACAGTCTGGAGCATCACGTGGCCATTCGCTCATTGGGAATCGACACCAAAGTCGTTCCGACTTTCCGAGCGGATAAAGGGCTCTCGGTCGATAATCTAGATGTATTCAATCCTTGGGTAGAGGCATTAGGCAACGTGGCCGATGCCAGCGTCGATTCGTTCGAAGCGTTTCTATCGGCTCTCAAATTGCGTCACGATTTCTTCCACGAGATGGGCGGACGATTGACCGACAACGGTATCGAGCAGTGCTTCTACGCGGAAACGACCTTGGAAGAGGCCAGCGCGATTTACGGAAGAGCCCGAGCCGGGCACGCGGCCAGCGTCGAAGAAAAAGAGCGTTACGCATTCTACGTTTTACGCGAAATCGCTCGCTGGAGCGCAGAGAAGAATTGGACGATGCAGCTCCATTTGGGAGCGTTGCGGAACAATAACACGCGCAAGTCGAACGAGCTGGGCCCGGATTCGGGCTTCGATTCGATTGGCGATTTGCCGCAGGTCGTGAAGCTCGGCAAGTTTTTCGACAGTCTCGATCGCACGGAGCAATTGCCGAAGACGGTTGTCTATAACTTGAATTGGTCGGACAACTACACCGTCGCTACTATGCTCGGCAACTTTCAGGACGGGATCGTTCCGGGCAAGATGCAACTCGGATCCGGTTGGTGGCACCTTGACCAGAAAGAGGCCATGGAAGCCCAGATGAATGCGCTGTCCAATCTAGGCCTCTTCCCGCAGTTTGTCGGGATGCTGACGGACTCTCGCTCCTTCCTATCGTATACGCGGCACGAATACTTCCGTCGCGTTCTTTGCAATCTAGTCGGTCAGGACGTCGAAAATGGAGAGCTGCCCCGGGACATGCGCTTGGTAGGCGGCATGGTGAAGAATATCTGCTACGGCAATGCCGCGAAGTTCTTCGGCGTGGAATTGTGAATGGGTAGCCGGGTCGAAGCTGACGGATAGATCGGCCCAATTAGCGGATCCGCGTTACCGGATGCGGACTGGTGGCGGTGGACGGTTGGGCTTGAGAATGGTGAATGGTGAATTAGACGATCGTCCGATTCAGCGTGGCGTCGCTTTTCACCATTAATCATTCACCCTTCATCCTTTAAATTCCTACTCCGGACGTTCGACGGTGTCGCGCCAATGGTTCCACTGGGTGACGAGGGATTGGAGCTTCTCAGGGTTGGATTGGGCGAGGTCTCGTCCTTCGTTGCGATCGCGGGAAATATCGTAGAGTTCCCATTCGGCTCCCCAGCGCACGGCCTTGTAGTCGCCGTCGCGAATGGCGCCTCCTTGCTTCCATTCCCAGAAGACCGGGACGGGCCGCTTGATATTCTTGCCGTTAAAAGTCGGCGCTAGACTCACCCCCTGTATCGGCACGATATCCGTGCCGTGGTGATAGGCCGGATACTCGGCTTGTCCCAGCGCGGCGACGGTGGGCATGATGTCGATGAAGTGAGCGACTTGATCGCTGATGCGTCCACCCCGTTTGATCCCTTTAGGCCAATAGGCGATGAAGGGCGTGCATATGCCGCCTTCGTGACTGTAGTTCTTGTAGTAGCGGAAGGGGGTGTTCTGTACGATAGCCCAGTCTTCCCCGACCGTGTCGAAGCTGGCAACCTTGCCGGCGTCTTCGGGGGCATGCGATACGATCTTGGCTCCCGTGTCTTCGGCGCATCCGCCATTGTCCGAGGCGAACATAATGAGCGTGTTCTCTAGGCGCCCTTGAGCCTGGAGCTTTTCCATGACGCGTCCGATGTTCTGGTCGACGCGATCGAGCATGGCGGCGTAGATTTCCATGCGGGTGGCGTTGAGGGCTTTGTCGGAATCGCTCAGCTCTGCCCAGTTCCGAGCCTGGGGACTAGGGCCGAGCGGGGCGGTCTTGGGATCGATGAGTCCCAATTCGATCTGGCGTTGGTAGCGTTGTTTTTGAATCGCTTGGTAGCCTACGTCGTAGACGCCTTTGTACTTGGCGATGTCCTCTGGCCAGGCGTGCAAGGGATAGTGAGGGGCGTTGTAGGAGAGATAGAGGAGGAAGGGCTTTTCCTTGGTTTCCGGTTCGTCGAACCATTCGAGAGCCCTGTCCGTAAAGGCATCCGTCGCGTAGAAATTGGGGTCTTCGGGGGTGTATGGGTAGTAAGTCGTTTCATCGATGCACCAGAAGCGCGCTCGTTTGCGGCCGGGGTCGGCTTCGCCGGGGCGCTGAACGCCTGGATTCCAGAAATTGCAGCAGCCATCGCGCAGGCCGTAGTAGTGATCGAATCCACGGTCGTAAAGATTCTCCAAGCCGTGGTGCTTGCCGGAAGCGAGCGTGCGATAGCCGGCGTCCCGCAGGACCTCGCCTAAGGTGACGGCGTTTCGCATGTATCCGTGCGACTCGTCCATACCGCTTTGCTGGGCGTAGATACCGGTGAGCAAACAAGCGCGGGAGGGGAAGCACTTGGCCGTGTTGTACATCTGGGTATAACGGATCCCTTTTTCCGCCATGCGGTCTAGGTTAGGGGTATCGATTTCGCTCCCATAGCATCCTAGATCGGACCAACCCATGTCGTCGACGAGAATGAAAACGATATTGGGGCGGTTGTCTGCCTTGGCCTGCGAAAGGGCGATGAGCGCAAAAAGAAGAAGAAAAAGGCGTAGCATGACAGGTATCTTCAATTATGAGGGGATGAAGGTAAAGGGCCGATTTCTCGCTTGGAATCGAGCGCCGTCTAAGGAATAGTACTGCGGCACAGGAGATCGTTTTATGAAAGCTTCGAGGGGACAAATCGGATGGATAGTGGCAATCGCGATGGCGGCTCTGTTTTCGGGTTGCGTGACAGAGCCCAGCGCGTTGACAGGGGAGAGCCGGAGCTATGGCTATACGTGGCAGCAGGAGCTGGAGTTGGGCCGTCAGAATGATCGTCAGCTCGTTCGGGAAATGGGACTCTACCAGGACGACGCCCTGGCTCAATACGTTAGGGATGTGGGAGAGAAGGTGCTGGCCAACAGCAGTCTCCGCCAGCCGGATACGCCTGAGATCTATCGGAATCTGAAATTCGAATTTCGCGTGATGGACAGTCCTGTGGTGAATGCGTTCGCGCTTCCGGGAGGCTATGTTTACGTGACCCGCGGGTTGATGGCCCATCTGAATAACGAGGCTCAGCTGGCCGTAGTGCTGGGGCACGAGATTACGCACGTCGCGGCGCGGCATGCCTCTCAACAGGCTCTCAAGCAGCAGTGGGGGCAGGTCGGACTGATAGCCGGCGCCGTGATCGGTCAAGGCGTTACGGGAAATGATCAGTTCGCCGATCAGTTTCTCGGTTTGGGGGGCAGTGTGTTTCAAATGATTGCGTTGAAATACGGGCGCGATGCCGAACGGGAATCGGATACTTACGGTGTGGACTATGCCGCGAAGGCGGGATACGCGGTGGGCGAATCGGCGGATTTCTTCAACTCGCTGGGACGCATTTCGGAAAAGGGGGGCGCTCGCATTCCCACCTGGCAGTCAAGTCACCCGGACCCCGGAGAGCGCCAAGGGCGAATCAGGCAGCTGGCGGAGACGATGCGCAGCCGATACGGCGAGCTCAAGGTGGGGGAGGCGGAGTATTTACGCCGTATCGACGGGCTCGTGGTGGGCATCAATCCACGTCACGGCTTCACCCTGAAGGGCGCCTTCTATCATCCGGATATGAACTTCCAGTTTGATATTCCGCAAGGCTGGCAGTCGAAAAACGAAGCGGCGTCGGTGACTTTAGCGGGTCCCTCGGGTAGGGCGTTGCTGGTCTTCGGAGTCGGGCAGGGGAATACCCCGGAAGAGGCGGCCAATGCGTTTGTCGCTTCAGCTCAGTTCCAACCCGCGAGGGCGGGGTCTGCGAAAATCGGCCGCTACGACGGCTATACCGTTGAGGGTCCGCTGGCGACATCCAACGGCGCCTACTGGATTCGGAACGAGTTCGTCCCGTACGGGAAGAGCGTATTCAGCTTCCTGAGCTATTGCAGCGCCAGCGAGCTGGAAGCTTACCGTCCGTATTTCTCGAGCGTATCGGATAGTTTTGGACCGATTCGCAATGCGGCTATTCGCTCGGTGGAGCCCGCTCGCTTGGTGGTGACTCAGGTCAAGCAGGCCAATCGGTTTTCCGCCATGGCGGGAAGCGATCTCCCGGGTGGCTTGGATGCGGCAGACCTTGCGATTATCAATCAGGTCGAGCTGGGCGAAACCCTGCCGTCGGGCAGGATGCTGAAGCTGGTCGAGTAGATATCGAAAATTCCCGACGACGATTAATGCGCGCCCAGATCTCTTCGCCGACTTAAGCGGATGACCTTAGGGTATAGGCAGTGGCGGTTTCGGGGGACGACAATTCGGCGCCGAACTCGGAATAGGCTTTCATTGACTGGACGGTACCTGTTGGGTGTTGGCGATGTCAGATGAATTGAATCAGCGCGTTGCCTTCGCAAAGGAGGCGGTCGCTTCCCAGACGCCTTTTTTCGTGGAGCGATTCGGCAAGGTCGAGAGTCGATGGAAATACGATGGTTCGCGGGTGACGGAGGCGGATCTCGCGATCTCCAACGCTTTCCAGAGCGCTATTGAAGCGCGTTTTCCAAAGGATGCCTACTTGAGCGAAGAGTTGGACTCGGGTACGGGGCCGCAATGCGTGTCCGCGCGCTTCGCTTGGCTGGTCGATCCGATCGATGGAACGAATAATTTCGCCCGCGGAATCCCTGCCTGCTCGATATCCCTAGCGCTGCTGGAGGACGGCGTCCCGGTCTATGGAGCGATCTACGATCACATGAGCCGTTCCTTGTTTCACGGAGGGCCGCAATTTGGCGCGTGGGTAGACGATCGCGAAGCCGGGTTTTCGGACGCTACGCCGAGCGGCCAGAGCATCGTGGGTTGCCAGCACTGCGGGATGGAATCGAGCGCTCCGGACGACGATGCGCTGCAACGCCGCTTCAAGATTCGCAACTTGGGGAGCAGCGCTATTCAATTGGCCTACGCCACCGCGGGTTGGACGGATGGCGTCATCGCCCACAAGGTGAATACTTGGGATATCGCCGCTGGCGTTGCCATGCTGGAAGCCGCGGGCGGGCGTATCCGCTATTTCGGTTCAAACCCTTTCCCCATTCGAGAATTCGACGTTTGCAAACCGAGCTTTGGATACTTGGCGGGACCGCCACGGATGGTGGAGGCAATGCGAGACGCGACGGGACGGTAGGGAATGATGAATGGTGAATGTGGAATGGTGATGGGTAATTGGGTTGTGTCCAATATGAGGTAGTATTTGGAATTCGTTGTAGACCCCCTTCAATATGCCTCTTTTTCCGTCGTTCCCGACCCGACCTCAGAGACTGCCCTTCGTTCTCGTCGCTGTCGGCTATCTGCTAATTGCGAGCGCTTATGCCGAGCTTAGACTGCCCTCGGTCGTGGGCAGTCGCATGGTATTGCAGCAGGAAGTGAAAGCGCCGCTTTGGGGATGGGACGAGCCTAGACAAGCCGTCACTGTCATCGGGAGTTGGGGCGCGTCAGTCGAAGTTAAAGCGAACGCGGATGGCAAATGGATGGCCTTCTTGCAAACGCCATCGCACGGCGGTCCGTTTACGGTGACGATTGAGGGAAGCGAGCGGGTAATTTTGGAGAACGTGCTTATTGGCGAGGTATGGCTCTGCGCGGGACAGTCGAACATGGGTTGGCGCTTAGGGGCGACCTTCGGTGGAGCGGAAGATGGGGCGACCGCAAACTACCCGAACCTTCGCATATTTCGTTCCGAACGAAATCACCAACCTACGCCGCAAGACGACTGCCTCGCGGATTGGAAGGTGTGCGATCCGGTTTCAGCGGAGGCGTGTTCGGCAGTGACGTTCTACTTCGCTCGCAAGATACACGAGGAACTGGGGGTTCCCGTAGGGGTGATTTTGCAGCCGTATGCAGGTACGCCCATCGAAGGGTGGATGCCCCGTGACATTCAGCTTGGCGATGCCCGCATTCGAGCCCTCATCGATGAAATGGACGCGGAGTCGGCCAGGTACGATCTCGAGAAAGCGAAGGCTCAACTCGCTCGGGCCATGAAGGCCTATGAAGAGGGGACGCGGCGCGGCAAACCGAGACTGCGAACCCCGAGCAATTGGGGGCATCAGTATCCAGGGAATATTTACAATGGGATGATTCACCCCATCTTGCCATTCGGAATTCGAGGCGCGATTTGGTATCAAGGCGAGCGAAACGCTAAGGATTTGGCCCAAGCGGCTCACTACGAGCATCAACTGCCTCAGTTGATCGATTTTTACCGATCGAAGTGGAATACGCTTAGCGAGGGAGCGGTGGCGCGAGACTTCCCGTTCTACTTCGTCCAATTGCCCAGTTGGCATCCTCTGCAAACCGAGCCGGTGGAGAGCGATGCGGCATGGGCGGTGAGTCGCGATGCGATGCGTCGGGTTGCGGGTTCTGTTTCGAATACAGGCATGGCGGTTTCAATCGATACGGGGGACGAAATTCTACTGCATCCCAAGGACAAGAAACCGATAGGCTTGCGCCTGGCCTACCAGGCTCTGCATGGGGCGTATGGATTGGATTTCGTAGAATACGGGCCCTTGTACCGGGGGGTTCGCCAAGAAGGCGATTCTATGATCGTCGAATTCGATTCGATCGGGTCCGGCCTGATTACGGGAACGCATGGGGAGCTCGATTCGTTTGCCATTGCGAAAGCGGATCGAACGTTCGTTTGGGCTCAGGCGCGCATCGAAGGCGATGTCGTCCGTGTGTGGGCTGAGGGCGTCTCGAACCCTCAGGCCGTTCGCTACGCTTGGGCCATGAATCCTTCGGGGCGCAATCTCTTGTACAATCGAGAAGGGATTCCCGCTTCGCCCTTTCGAACCGATAAATGGCCCCTGTATGATCCCGATAACTACGAACCGGTAGAGCAGTTCAAGCCGAAGACGCCGAAAGGCTATCAGGCGATCGATCGCGATCGACCGCCGATGACGCAATAGATGCGTTCGCTGGAATTGTCTGGATATTCGGCGACGTCCGCCTAGATGCTTAGAGCTGTCGTGGCGGAGTTATTGAAAAATCGTTATTCGAAAGCGTTTGTCGCGGATTTGGCGGATCGGATTGGCGATGTATATGGCGATTTCGATCGCGCGGGTTTCGTGAAGGCGGTGATGTCGGAAGGGTGGCGGGCCTTGGAACTGAAGGGCCGCATGAAGCGAATATCGGAAACCTTGCATCGTTTTCTGCCTCCGAACTATGGCGATGCCTTGGCGGTCCTCAAAAAGATTGCCCCCGACGAGCAAGGCTTCGAATACCTGTTCCTGCCGGACTTTGTCGAACGCTATGGAATGGATTCGTTCGAACCTTCCATGAAGGCGCTGGAGAGCTTTACGGAGTTTGCAAGCGCCGAGTTCGCGGTTAGGCCCTTTATCGTTCGCCATCCCGATCGGATGATGCGCCGTATGAAACGATGGGCGAAGTCGCGGAACGAGCATTTGAGACGCCTGGCCTCGGAAGGGTGCCGTCCGCGACTGCCATGGGCTATGGCCTTGCCGGAATTCAAGCGGGACCCCTCGCCTGTTTTGGAGGTTTTGGATGCGTTGAAGACGGATTCGAGCGAGTACGTGAGACGAAGCGTGGCCAATAATTTGAACGATATTTCCAAGGATCATCCGAACACGACTTTGCGGATAGCTCGGAGCTGGAAGGGCATAAGTTCGGAAACCGATAGGCTCGTCAAGCACGCCTGTCGCACACTGTTAAAGGCGGGTCGAAGAGAAGCGATGGAACTTTTTGGGTACGCCGCTCCGAGAGGAATTTGCGTAGCGGATTTCGACTTTGCCAGTTCGGTGCCTTGGGGGGCGATCTTCGTTTTTCGCTAACGCTGGCGCGTTCGGGCGGGGCCCTGGGAAAGCTCCGCATCGAGTACGGCATCGATTTTCTCCGAAGCAACGGGGACCTGAGTCGCAAGGTTTTCAAGATATCGGAAATAGAGACGGAAGAACGTTCCAGAAGGATCGAACGCCGCCACTCCTTCCGCAAAATATCAACTCGCCGATACTACCCAGGTAATCATCGGGTCGCGATAATCATCAATGGAGTAGAGTTCGTTTCGAGCGTGTTCGAGCTGGAACGATGATGCCTTAATGAGATTGTATCGACGATCGCGCCGCGCTTTGGTGGATCGATGAAGTCGACGATTGCAGTCCCATGGCGCGCGTTTTGGAATTTTATGAACACGGGAGCCGTTAGCGCCGCGATTATCGGGGCGTTACCGTTGGGAGAGGGAGATTCGAATTATCCGGAGAGTTTGAAAGTGGATCAGGTAGACGAGTATTTTGGAACCAAGGTGGCCGACCCGTATCGATGGTTGGAAGAAGATGTTCGGGAATCCGATCGTGTCAAAGAATGGGTGGACCAGCAGAATGAGGTTACGTTCGCCTATTTGAAAGGCTTGCCGGGACGGGACAAAATCGAGGATCGCCTGACCGATATTTGGAATTACGAAAAAGTCGGGGCGCCTTCTCGTCACGGGAAGTGGTATTACTACTACAAAAACGATGGCTTGCAAAACCAGAACGTTCTTTATCGAAAGCGGAGCTTGACTGGGGATTCGGAGATCGTTTTCGACCCGAATACTTGGTCCGAGGATGGGACGGTGGCTTTAGCGGGGACCTCGTTCAGCAAGGACGGTCGCTTCGTTGCCTACGGCGTACAGGAGTCTGGATCCGACTGGCGTACGTGGAAGGTTCGCGATTTGGATACAGGGGAGGATCTACCTGATGCGTTGGAGCATTTGAAGTTCACGGGTTTGGCCTGGGATGGAGAAGGAGAAGGTTTCTTCTACGCCAAGTATCCGACACCGGACGAAGACAGCCAGTTTCAGTCGCTCAACCAAGAGATGAAGGTAATGTATCACCGATTGGGCGCGGATCAATCCGATGACTTTGTCGTACACTATCGGCCCGATCATCCGGAGTGGGGCTATGGAACCGAGGTTTCGGAAGACGGTCGCTACTTGATTCTTTCGGTTTGGTGGGGAACGGACAACAAGTACCGCATTCTAGTGAAGGATCTGCGGGAACCGCTTGCGGCGCCGATCGAGTTGATCGACAAATTCGAGAACGACTACTCCTATCTGCACAATGATGGAAAGACCTTCTATTTTTTCACCGATAATGAAGCGCCTCGCGGGCGCATCATCGCCATCGATCTCGACAATTCCGACCGAGCCCATTGGCAAGAGATCGTGCCGGAGCGAGACGAGCCGCTGGAGTCGGCGACGATCGTCCACAATCAATTCGTAACGACCTATTTGAAAGACGTGCTGACGCAGGTTCGCTTCTATCGAAAGACGGGCGAACCGATTGGCGAGTTGGCTTTGCCCGGGGTGGGTACGGCGAGCGGGTTTCGAGGCAAAGCGGCGGATTCGGAAACTTTTTTCCAGTTCCAGTCCTATGCGACGCCCCCTTCGAACTATCGCTACGATTTCATATCGGGAAAAGTCGAACTTCTCGATAGAGCGGGTGTCGATTTCGACCCGGACGAATATATAAGCGAGCAGGTCTTCTATTCCTCCAAGGATGGAACGCGCGTCCCTCTGTTCATTACGAGAAAGAAGAGCGTGCCCCTCGATGGAAATGGGCCGACGTTGCTTTACGGATACGGAGGATTCAACATCACGCTCGCTCCTCGGTTTAGCGTGAGTCGAGCGGCGTGGTTGGAGTTGGGAGGAGTCTATGCGGTGGCTAATATTCGCGGCGGTGGCGAATATGGAAAGACGTGGCATCAAGCCGGGCAGAAGCGGGATAAGCAAAACGTATTCGACGATTTTATCGCGGCGGCGGAGCATCTAGTGGAGGCCGGCTATACCCGGCCTGACAAGCTGGCGATCATGGGTGGCTCCAACGGCGGATTGCTGGTGGGGGCAGTGGTCAATCAGCGTCCCGAATTATTTGCGGCGGCCATCCCTGCGGTAGGAGTGATGGATATGCTGCGTTTCGACCGGTTCACGGCTGGCCGATTTTGGACGGACGACTACGGGTCCGCGTCCGATTCGAAGGAGATGTTCGAGTACTTGCTAGGCTACTCGCCCTATCACAATTTGAAGAAAGGGGAGAAGTATCCGGCGATCCTTGTGACGACGGCGGACACGGACGATCGCGTTGTTCCGGGACATTCGTTCAAGTACGCCGCTCGCTTGCAGGAAGTAACGGACGGTGACCGCTCCGCTTTGATACGCATCGAAACGCGGGCAGGGCATGGATCCGGCAAGCCAACCTCGAAGATCATCGAGGAGTACGCTGACGTTTATGCGTTCCTAGCGAAGAATCTTGGCTTGGAGGTCGAGTGATTCGGGGTGTCTTCCCGGGTTGCCATCGCGGGCCGTTAGAACGAGCGGCTTAAGGGAGCGATGGCTGATCGGGCCGAGTAGCGGCATGGTTCGGGATCATCGAAGCGTTGGTCGCTAAGTCGCTTTTCCCCAGACGCAAGCGCCCCCCCGACTTGACTTGGGCGCGTAAGCCGCCGCGATCGCGGAGGGCCGCCCGAGCCCCATCGCCCAATGCCCGATTCATGGCAGTGCAGGGAGCGCAGTGAACGGTCCCCAGAAACTGGATTCCCTGAATCGAAAAGGCCTGCCCGTAGAGGGCTTTCAAATCGACGCCCGAGACGAGGATGTTTCGGCGTAGGATTTCGGGCCCGATAGATTGATTCAATTCGAAGGATTCAGTGATTGCCTCCCACACCTCCGCGCTGAAGAAGGTTACGTGGCCATTGTATTTGGGACGATGGCGACAGAATCGGTCGCCTTCGATTCCGGAATCGGCGATAAGGTGGGCTTTCGATAGCGAAATGAGATCGGCCCCGGAAAGGTCCTCGTCGGTTTTGCCGAAGATCTTGTGATCCGGGGCGATGTGGATGCTGAGAATCTGGATAGGGTAGAGGGGCATTGGGCTGAATTCTTCAAATGCCGAAAGGCGTCTGGCGTCGCCTGGCCCTTTGGAGGGCGATCCGCTAGTGGACGCCTAGCGACTGAATACGCTAGGGTCTGACCGCAGTCCCATCGGGGCGACGCACGATAGGCCGATACCAAGGTTCTTCGGGTAGGGGATACTTGGCGGCGGCTTTTTCGTCGAGATCGATACCGAATCCCGGGTTCTCGTTGACGATCATGTATCCGTTTTCGTAGTCCGGGCAGCCGGGAAAGACTTCGCGAGTTTCGGGTTTGAAGAATACTTGTTCTTGAATGCCGAAATTCCATATGGACAGATCGATGTGGGCATTGCCGACGTGACCGACCGGCGAGGTGTTGCCCGGTCCATGCCAGGCCGTTCGCACGTTGAACCATTCGGCAAGACGGGCTAATTTCATAGCAGGAGTGATGCCCCCTATCTGGGAGATGTGGATACGGACGAAGTCGATGAGGCGCTCGGTGATGAGCCCGACCCATTCGTGGGAATTGTTGAAGAGCTCTCCCATGGCGATAGCGCAGGAGGTCTGCTGGCGCAGGGTTTTGAAATAGCCGATGTCTTCAGGGGCGAAAGGGTCTTCGATGAAAAAGGGACGATATTGTTCGAGCGTTTTGACCAGATTGATCGCTTCGATGGGTGGGATCAGCTCGTGGATGTCGTGCAGCAATTCGACTTCGTCGCCGAATTCGGAGCGAATGTGTTCGAACATCGCCGGGATCATTTTCATGTAGGGGCGAATTTCCATGACCGTATCGCTGGCCATGCCGTAGCCAGCCTGTCGAAAATCGGGTTCGCCTTTCGCCAGATGGGGCGCTCCGTACTTGCCTAGCTGGATGCGAATGTGACGGAAGCCTTGCTCGCGAAAGGAATGCACGCTGTCGGTCAACTCTTCGAAGTCTTCGCCGCTTGCGTGCCCGTAGCAATCGACGGCAAAGCGACTCTTGCCGCCCAGGAGTTGAAAGACGGGCATTCCGGCGCGTTTGCCCTTGATGTCCCAGAGCGCCTGGTCAAGCCCGGCGAGGACCGTATTGAGGATGGGGCCATTTCTCCAGTAGGTGCTTAAATTGACCGTTTGCCAGATATCCTCGATGTTATCCGGATCTTTGCCGCGCATCAATGGGTCGAGGTATTCGTTCACCGCAGTAGTCAGTGTCTTGTAACGGCGGATACCGGTGGCGCAACCCAGTCCGTAGAGGCCCGGTTCGCTGGTCTCTACTTTTACGACCCCGAATCCAGTCCCGTTGGGATAGGTATGGATGATGCGGACTTTGGTAATCCTGATAGGCGACTTGCGCGGAGTGGCGTCTTCATAGCGCTGGGCGATGGCGTCGTTGACGCCGAGAGAGGTTCCAAGCAAGCCGGTGGCAGACCCGGCAGTTAGTAGGGATAGGGCGGAGCGTCGATTCATGATGAGGCTGGGTTTAATCGGAATAGTTGGGGAGGGAGAGGCGATTCCAGGTATCCTCATCTCGATACGAGCGCTGCGTCTCGCGTAGTTGGCGGGTCATTTCCCGTATGCGGTCCGCGTGCTTCGGATCGTCGTATACGTTGCGGAGTTCGTTCGGGTCCTCCTCTAAGTCGAAGAATTCCCAATAGTCGTTTTCGCTGTAGTACTCGATGAGTTTGTAGCGTTCTCCGCGAATGCCTCGATGGGGTCCGATGCGGTGGGCGGTGAAGAAATTGAATGACGGATCGCTCAGCTCGGCTTGTTCCAGAACCCGCATGGCCCATGTGTTCTCGTAGTAGGAATAGTAGATGTGGTCACGCCATTGGGGGGCGGAGCCGTTTAAAAGCGGCTTGAGGCTCTCGCCTTGCATCGATTCGGGTACGTCGATTCCTGCGAAGTCCAGAATGGTGGGAGCGACGTCGATGTTCATGATCATTCCTTCCTCGACTTGACCGGCGTTGACGGCGTCCGGGTAACGGAGCAAAAAGGGAATGCGGAGAGAAGGCTCGTACATGAAACGCTTGTCATACCAGCCGTGCTCGCCGAGGTAGAAGCCATTATCGGTTGTGTAGATGACGAGAGTGTTGTCTGCGACGCCTGTTTCGTCGAGGAAGTCCAGGACGCGTCCGAGGCCCTCGTCGATGCTTTTGACCGACCGGTAGTGGTCTTTGACGAAGCGTTGATAGATCCACCGCTTTTTCTCGTCTTCGGTCATGTCCCCAAAGATATCGCCGTAGTCGCGGGCGATGCTTTGCTCGAATTTCATATCCGCGGCCTTGCCGGCTACCAGGCGTGTCGCGTAGTCGTCGTCGAAGGTCTCTGGATAGGGAAAATCCTGGTCTTGGTAAAGCGCTTCGTGTCTCGGGGCGGGGGTGAAGGGTCGGTGAGGCCCTTTGTGCTGGTAGACCAGGCAGAAGGGCTTTTCGGTATCCAGTGTATTTAAATAGTCGAGCGCCTTGTCGGTGACGATGTCCGTGACGTAACCCTTGAATTGCTTGCGCTCGCCGTTCTCGATCATATCGGGATCGAAGTAGAGCCCTTGCCCGGGAAGAATGCAGGAGTAGTCGAAGCCGCGCGGATCGTGCGGCAGGTGCCATTTGCCGACGATTCCCGTTTGGTACCCTGCCGCTTGCAAAAGAATGGGAAAGGTCGGAAGCGTCGGATCCAATTGTTCGATACGGTCTTTCGCTTCCGAATTCCCCATGATGCCGTTTACGTTGGAGAGGCAACCGGTAAGGATAGTGGCTCGAGCGGGGGCGCAGAGCGAATTCGTGCAGAAGGCATTCTTGAACCAGATGCCTTCTGCGGCGAGACGATCCATGTTGGGTGTCTCGATAAGCGGGTTTCCTGTCAGGCTCATCTGGTGATGCGTGTGGTCGTCGGTCATGACGAAGAGGATGTTCGGACGGGCCGTTGGAGAGGCTTCCTCGTCGCGGGGACCCGTTGGGGCGCAGCTCAGGCTGATGATTGCCAGAAGCATCGTTCCAAGACAGGCGACGACACGGTAGATGCGGGGTAGATGCGTCATATCGAAAGCAGAATCGAGATAACCGATCGGAATTGCAACCGAAGAGCGCTGGCTCGAATCTCGCTGCCGACGAAGCGGAGAGAGCCGCGCCAAATACCGGTGTATTTGCCGGTACTCGACCGCACCGGGCCGTTGCCGATTCGCTGCATCCCTGGAGCGTTACCCCCTGCCTGGACCTTCCAAGGGTCGCTCGGCGGAAGGAGCTAAATTATTCGTCGACTTCCATTGGATTTCCCTCATAATACATTCATGAAACGTATTACTCAGTCCGCGTTTCTCCTTTTCAGCGCCGATCTCCCGCGCTGCCAAACCCTTTATCGCGGCCTGGATCCTAATCGATTGGCTCGAGTTTGGATCCATCCCGCTTCACTCCTCAGGGTAGCCTGGATGCCTGCGTATATCCAATAGCGAAATTCACTGGAATCCATACGATGTCACCGATGCTCAATTCACGTTTGGGATCCACCCAGGTTATTAAACTGCTGGGCATGCTCACCCTCTACTACCTGTTCGCGCTGGGAGGTATATCGCTTTCCCTGCATTACTTTCCCAATCTACAGGAATTGCTGCCCTTTGGAGGAGGCTCCGCGCTGTCGAGCGAGGAAACGATAATGACCTTTACCCAGACAATGGTCTTTTCGAATCTCAGTTCGAACTATCTGGAAAACGGGACCAAACTGCTTTTTGCGATCCTAGGCGTTCTGTTGGTCATGCTGCCGGTCTCCTGGGTCTACATGAGGATTCGAATCACCTTGGACCAATCCCTGGTTGAAACGATGCTCATTCTCCCTGTCGTGGTCGCCGGGGTAGTCATCATCGTGCAAAACAGTTTGGCCCTCGCTTTTTCGCTCGCCGGTATCGTTGCCGCGGTGCGTTTTCGGAATACGCTGAAGAACACGGGCGACTCGCTCTTTATCTTCGCCTCTATTGGGGCGGGATTAGCAGCGGGCGTTCGCGTTTTGGAAATAGCGATCGTGGTGACAGTGGTATTCAACTACACGTTTCTTTTGCTTTGGGATCTTAACTATGGGGCCAAGAATGCCACCAAATTCATGCGTTCTCCGGATGATGAGGTCGAGGAAAGCAAAACCGATGCTTCGCCGAAATCGTAAAACCTGCGCGGCTCTAAGTTCATGAAACGCTTCCCTTTAATCGCTCTCCTTGGCCTGCTCGCGTTGGCGAGCCTTGTCGCGAAGCCCAACTCGGCCGAGTTCGAACCCGTCGACCGAATCGTGGTGGTAGGCGATGTTCATGGAGATTTTACGCAGCTCCTCGCGGTCTTAGAGAGCGCCGAGCTGATCGATGCGAAGCGACGCTGGGTGGGCAAGAAGACGCACCTTGTCCAAATTGGCGATCTTCCCGACCGAGGACCGGATACGCGGGAAATTATCGAGTTTTTCTGGAAACTTGAAAATCAGGCAGCCCGCGCTGGCGGGCGGGTCCACATCCTGATTGGCAATCACGATGCCATGAACCTCTATGGAGATCTGCGGTACGTGGTGGAGGACGAATTCGCGGCGTTCGCCGGTCGACACTCGAAAGCGCTTCTCGAGAAGCTGTATCGTGTGGAAGTCGCTTGGATCGAAGAGAATGTTCCCGAAAGCGAATGGCCTGATTTCGACCAGGAATATAGGCGGGAGTGGTTCGCGGAGAGGCCTCTGGGTTACGTGGAGCATCGACAGCATTGGATGCCGAGCGGTAAAATCGGAAAATGGGTTTTGACGAGAAACGCTGTGCTGAAAATAGGGGACAGCTTGTTCGTTCATGCCGGAATTAGCCCGGAGTTTGCCGACTGGTCGATCGAGTCGATCAATCGAGCCGTCCGAGAACGTCTCGAAGCGCTGGATACATCTGAAGAATCCCTTTTGAGTCGGAGCGCGAGCCCACTCTGGTACCGCGGCTTGGCCATGAACGAGGAAGCTCTGGAAGGGCCGCACGTAGAGCGGATACTCGCGGCCTTCGGCGTGAAGCGAATCGTTATCGGCCATACGCCTGCCCCCGGCTTGATCGTTCCTCGGTTCGGAGGACAGGTGATTCTCTCCGACGTAGGCTTGTCTAGCCATTATGGCGGGAATTTGGCTTGTCTCGAAATACGAAAGGGCAAGGCCTTCGCGATACATAGGGGAGAGCGTCTCGAGCTGCCCGATGGGGACGAGGGGGCTTACACGGCCTACTTGGACGCCGTTGCTCTCTTGGAGCGCGGAAACGAGAGAACCCTTCGCGGAATCGAGGAGCTGAGACGCTCGCTCCAAGGCGAAGAAATGCCCATGCCTGTGGCCCCGGCGCCTTAGCGGAGATCCCGTTTCGGCAGGGTCGGGAGGTTCAGCGTTTTTCGGCGCTGCGGGCGCGATTCTCCAAGCGACGCTTTTCCTTTTCCGCTCGGATCTTCTCTTTGTCGATCGACTCTTGAATGATCCGTTCCATTACGTCGAAGGCCCTGAGTTCGAGGATATAGATTCGCCTCGCTTTCGTGTCTTTGTCGAATATTCGGTAGAAGTCGTCTATGAAGCCCAAGGCCTTGAGGCGGCGCTTCGGGTCCAGGAGCTCGAAGGTTTCCCACAGCTCGTAGATCGCTTCCTTCTGGTCGATGAAGCGCCTTACCGTAGCCGTTATGATATCGTGATCGATTTCAACGCCACGGTACAACCGGTCTTTCACCGACTTGATTGGAAAATTCGGATTAGGGGCCGCGTACGGAGCGCTTACGATGCCCGAAATATCGAAATCGTAGGGCACTGGAAAGAGTCCCTTGTCCCCTTTTTTGCGATGGAAGACCTTCGCATTGTGGCAGCATTCCTCCTCGCTCGCGAAATAGCTGAAATCCGTATTTCCGATGAAGAACTGAAACATTTCAGCGAGGCATAAGTCGGATAGATCGTAGCGAGAGGGGAGTACGAATTGGTCTTTCACTTGCTTTGCCCCCAATCGCTTTTCCAAGCTATTCGTATGTTCGATGAAAAAGGCGGCATACGCTCCTTCGCTCTTATCCCTATCGGTATCGTGATAGTCGATAGTCGCCAGACGAACCTGAAAGCTTAGGTCTGTGAGCATGTTGTAGGTTTTGTAGGCAAGGTATTCGGAGTATAGATACGGCTCGTTTCTCTTCTTCCCGGAGTTGCAATGCGATACCACCTTAACCTTGTCCAGGCCCGCAAAAGGCGTTCCTTTGACTTCGGACTTTCGGAAATTGATCCAATAGGGAGGAAAGAAGCAATTGACTCGCTTTCGGCGAAAATTGCCCCGAGCGCGAATCCCCACTCTCAGTTCCGCTTCTTCCCCTTGGGCGTTCGTGTAAATCAGCTTGCCTTCGATCCACTCTAGATCGGATGCGGCGCCGCGCTGCTTTCTGAGCTCCGCCAGGGGCGCTTCCAAGCGAAAGTCGACCGCTTTGTCCGAATCGAAAAATCCATCCTCCTTTCCCCAAAGAAGCGATCCGCTGCATAACGCAACGAGAATGAGGAAAGGCAGTCTGACGTTTCCGATTTTCACCTGATGACCGATTGCTACGGGGCTTGCAAAATAAGATTTATACTGAATCGAGAACCATTTCAACAACGAATGCATCCTGTTCTGCGCTCTGTACGGGGGCGCTCTCTAGTGACTAGGGGAGCCTCAAGATAAACCTGGGCTTACGATTCCGCAAGTGGATGAATAGCGATTTGCAGAAGCTTTTCCGGGCGCTCGGGCGAACCGCGGTGGATTACGCCTGATCGCCAAGGAGTTTCCCCATGCAGATCTCATTGACGTATTGATTGCCGACCTTGAGCGAATCGCGTTTCAGACCTTCTTCGATGTAGCCTAAGCGTCGATACAGGTTTCTTGCGGCATGATTGTGTTCCATCACCGTGAGGCTTAGCTTGTGAAAATCCCTTTTCGCCGCCCAGTCTTCAATTTCCTGCATCAATCTAGCCCCGATGCCCTTCCGCCAATGCCGCTTGGCGACACCCAAGACAACGTGAGCCACATGTTTGTTTCGATTCACTTGGCCCCCATACCCGAAGGAAGCGGCGACCACTTCATGGCTCGACTCGGCCAAAAGCATGATTCGGTTTTGGGATTCGGAAAACCGTTCGATTTGCTTTTCCTGATCCGCTAAATCCGTGGATCGTTCTCCTGGCTCGAACAACATGAACGTCGTTTCGGAATCTAGCTTCCGAAGCAGATCGATGACCTTTCCCGCGTCGTCCTTGCGTGCTTCGCGAATAGTCATAGAACGTCCATTTGCTCGGGGCATCCCGCTTTGTCAGCGGATAAAGGTCTCGATGTAGTCTTCCCCAAGCCCTTGCTCGGCGAACCATTTCTTGCACAACTCGACCTTGGTGTGAACGTCGTCGTGGCCAGCGGGCCGATTGTTCTCGTCGTAGTAGATCAGGGCGCCGCAGACGTGGAAGAGGGTAATCATTTCCTCGACGCCTTCATCGACGACCAAGGTGTGGACTTCGCCGGGAGGCTCGAATACGAAATCGCCCTCGCGGGCAATCCAATCATGCTCGAGGTAGCGCCAGGCCCCTTTTATGACATATCCATAAACAGGGGCGGGATGTCGATGTCGGCTGAGGACGCCCGAGCGGCGCACTCGGAGCAAATTGACCCACTCGCCGGAGGTCGTATTGAGGAGTAGTGGCCGAAACCAGACGTTTTCCGCTTGGGGCACCCACAGTCGCTCGTCTTCGGGAATGGAAGCGGTGACCAGATCGCGAATGGCATAGGGAGCGTTGAGGGAGGTTTGGATACGGGAGTCTGACATGTTCCTAAACTAAGTTCGCAGCGTCCAATCAGGCAATGGAATAACCACCGTCGACGGGCAAGATTGCGCCGGTGATGAAACCGGCCAACGGCGAGCAAAGAAATAAGGCGGCTCCCGTCAGGTCATCTGGCTTTCCCCAGCGTTTCATGGGCGTTCGACCGATCAGGGCTTGGCTAATCGAAGGATCCTCGACGAGCGGACGCGTTAGGGACGTCTCGATCCAGCCGGGAGCGATTGCGTTCGCCCGAATGCCGTATTCGGCCCAAGCAATGGCCAGCGACTTGGTCAATTGGGCGACACCGCCTTTGCTCGAACTGTAGGCGGGCGCGCGACCGCTCCCGAAATAGCTGAGCATAGAGGCGACGTTCAGCACGCAGCCGCCGCTTTTCTTGAGATGCGGCAGGCAGCTCGAGGCCATTCGCATGGTTCCGTTGAGGTTGATGTCGACTACGTCTGCGAAGGCTTCCGGGTCGTGTTCGCGCCCATCGCGACGAATGGTCCCGGCGGAGTTGACGAGAATGTCCAGGCCGTCCAAGGAAGCGGTCAGCGCTTCGATTTCGCTGGATTCCCTTACATCGAGCTGGCGCCTTTCTATGGAAAGGGAATTGCTGTCGAAGCGGTCCCGTTCCGCCTCTGTCAGCCCGGTGACCGTCACTTGGCATCCGGTGCGGGCGAGCCCCAAGGCGATGGCCCGGCCGATGCCAGAGGTTCCTCCTGTTACGAGGGCTCGTTTGCCTTTAAAATCGAATGTCATGCGGACCTGGGGCAGGATTAAACGGTTCGTAGGATAGGTTGGCGAGCGGTTTTCGCCTTGGCAAGGGGTGAATCTTCGCCGTTCCTGTCGGTCTCTTTAAATCGATTCGGACGGCCGCGCTCCGTGACCTATGGCAGGGAGGCGGCCGCTCATCCTTTAAACAAGGATTGGCCCAATGGGATAGGCGATTGGCGGGGGCGCTGGAAGCGATTATTCGAATAATTTCAGCCGGAAAATCCTCGTAGTCGAAGGCTTCGCGCCGTTGCATCTTTATTCGTCACCTTATGAAATTGTACCCCATTCGCCTCTTGTTGGCGCTCTCCTTGCCTTTATGGGCTCTTGACGGCTCGGAAAGGCCTAATGTGTTGCTCATTGCCATCGATGACATGAATGACTGGGCGAGCTGCTTGGGGGGACACCCCAACGGCAGTACGCCGAATATCGATCGCTTGGCCGAACGAGGAACCTTGTTTTCGAACGCCCATTGCCAGGCGCCCATCTGCAATCCATCGAGGGCATCGATTATGTACGGCCTTCGGCCCTCTACGAGCGGCGTATACATGAATGCGCCTCGGCCGTGGACGGTGCCTTTCCTGAAAGAGAAAACGACGATGCCACGTTGGTTTGCCAAGCACGGCTACCACACGATGACGACCGGTAAAATCTATCACGGGTCCGGTTTGCCGAAAGGCGACTTCGACGAGGTCGGACCGCGTCCGGGCCAGCGATTCAAAACGGACCCGAGACTGGTCGACCTTCCCGATGGCGGCAATCTCTGGGACTATGGACCTCAGGAATACCCGGAAGAGGAATTCCAGGACCATATAGACGCGAGCTGGGCGATCGAGCGATTGGGAGGCGAATACGATTCGCCCTTCATGCTGGCAGTCGGATTCTATCGACCGCATGTCCCGTTTTACGCGCCCTCTCGGATCTTCGAAGATTACCCGATCGATACGGTTCAGCTCCCAAAGGTGAAGGAGGGCGACCGGGATGACTTGCCGGATACCGCGAAGAAAGTAACGGCCAAGAAACCTCCCTTGAATCACGATTGGTTCGAAGAAAACGGAGAATGGCGACCCGCGGTGCAGGCCTATCTCGCCTGTATCCAATGGACGGATGAGCAGGTGGGGCGAGTGTTGGACGCCTTGGACGCGTCGCCGCATGGGGACAATACGATTGTCGTTCTGTATTCGGATCACGGATTCCACCTAGGGGAGAAGCGCCGCTGGACGAAGATGTCGCTATGGGAGCGATCGACGCATGTGCCCTTCATTATTTCCGCTCCTGGCTTTCCCCAGGATCAAGTATGCGAGCATCCGAGCGAACTGCTTTCCATTTACCCCACATTGAGCGAGCTCTGCGGTTTGCCTGAGAACCCGGATCTCGAGGGAGCGTCGATCGTTTCTCTATTGGAGAACCCTAAAGCGAATTGGGAGCATCACGCGATCACGACGTATGGCCGAAACAATCACACGGTACGCTCGGAGCGCTATCGCTACATTCGCTATCACGATGGATCGGAAGAATTCTACGATATGAAAAAGGATCCCCACGAGTGGAACAATCTTGCTTCAGGAAAGCGTAAACCGAAGCTTCAAAAGCGGATCGACGAACTGGCGCGGCAGTTGCCGACGATTAATGCGGTGGAAGCGAAAGCGTCGAAGAAATAGTGACTGCGGAATAGCAATGCCGCTCAAAACCCCGAAGATCATACGTTATGACATCGAACCTCTCCTCCTTTCTTATTGCCGCATTATCGCTCGCAGTTGCTAGCTTTGCTCAAGCGGCGAAGCAACCCAACATCATTGTCCTGCTCGCGGATGACCTAGGCTACGGGGAACTGAGTTGCCAAGGCAATCCCGAGATTCCCACGCCGCATATCGATTCGATCGCGAACAATGGCGTGCGCTTTACCAATGGATACGTGACTGGACCGAATTGCAGTCCCTCCCGAGCGGGTTTCTTTGCGGGCCGTATTCCGACCCGATTCGGCTATGAGAACAATCCGATCGGCGAGCGCAATGAGGATCCGACCATCGGCTTTCCAGCGAGTGAAGTGACGATTGCCGAGACTCTATTGGAAGCGGGCTACGTTACAGGAGTTATTGGGAAATGGCACCTGGGAGGGACGGCGGCTTACCACCCGTTTCGCCACGGGTTTGAAGAGTTTTATGGTTTTATGCATGAGGGCCACTATTTCGTGCCGCCGCCTTGGAAGGGCGTTCACACGATGCTGCGCCGCTCTACCTTACCCGGGGGCGGCAAGGAGGGCCGCTGGGTCGGTAAAAAAGGCCTGAGCTATCATAAGTGGCCGCGCGACGAGCCGGACTACGATGCGGATAATCCAATCATTCGCGGCGGGCAGCCGGTGGAAGAATCTGAATATCTGACCGATGCCCTGACGCGGGAGGCCGTCGACTTCATCGATCGCCATGACGACAAACCCTTCTTTCTCTATGTTCCCTACAACGCCGTGCATAGCCCCCTTCAGGGCGCGGATGCCTACATGAAGAAGTTCTCTTACATCGAAGACCTTCAGCGGCGGATCTTCGCGGCGATGCTGGCCAATATGGATGATAGCGTAGGGGCGATTTTGAAACAGCTGCGGAAATCTGGATTGGAGGAGAATACGATTGTCTTCTTTCTGAGCGATAATGGTGGCCCGACCAAAGAACTGACGTCTTCCAATGCTCCGTTGCGAGAGGGAAAGGGAA
>CBFHHM010000025.1:50752-51125 GCA_965655705.1 Candidatus Pelagisphaera sp. | reverse complement strand
GCCAATAAGCCGACGCACAGCGTCGCCGCAAAGGAATCGCCCGCCCCAATCGTGTCGCCTCGTTTCACCGGGTTGCCGCGGCGCTCGTCTATGCCGCTATCATCGATCAACATGCTGCCTTCGGGACCGCGCGTATACGCGATTAATCTCAGATCAAAGCGACCTTTCAGCTCGATCAGTTGATCGGCAATCGAACCGCTCAGCGCAAACGCATCCCGCAATACCGGCAATTCCTCGTCGCTCAATTTAAGCAGGTTGGCCCGTCCAAGCGACGCTTCAATGGACTCGATCGTATAGAATCGCTGACGCAAATTCACATCGAATAGCTTCAATGAATCCGGCCTCATGCGATCCAAGATGCCGTAAATCGCCT
>CBFHHM010000025.1:6679-50742 GCA_965655705.1 Candidatus Pelagisphaera sp. | reverse complement strand
ACACGGCGTTGCGTTGAGCCAGACTGCCAAAGCAGACGATGTCGATCTCGGGAACCAAGGCTTCGAGTTTTTCGTTCGCCTGCAAGTGATCCCAGGCCACTTCGCTACGAATGTCATAGGTGGGTTTCCCGTCGGAATCCAAGCTCACTCTTACGGTCCCCGTCTCGCGTTCGGGATCTCGGGACACGAATTCGGCCCTGATGCCCCACGTATCGAGCAATGCGATGGTCTCATCGCCCAAGGCATCCTCACCCACGCGACTAATAGGAAAGGCATCCAAACCCAATTGAGCGCAGTGTCGGGCGAAATTAAAGGGAGCGCCGCCAAGTTGTTTTCCCTCTGGAAGCTCATCCCAAAGCAACTCCCCCAATCCTACTGCGATGGGTCGACGACTTGTCATACGCGATTCACTACGAACGCTCGAGCCAACAAAATCCCACTGACGCTCCCTGAATGGATACAGCCACCAACATAGGCAGGGTTGAACGTCACTATTGAAAAGGTTGAAGTCAGCAGTTTGAAATCCAATTCGATAATGCAATTCGTGAAGGCGTTCGGGAACGCGTCTATGGTTGAACCGGAAACTTCAACAGTATTAGAGGCGTACGTGCTGTTAAACTGCGTACACGTTCTTTGTCCTTCGACATGAGATAACTCGAGCGTCCTCGGATTTCGATTAAGCTCCTCGCCGACCAATTGATTGTCCGCATCGCCTCCATCCCAATCGTTGATCAGGAAAATGCGCCCCTCGAATTTCTCATCGGGGCCGACAATGAGATCGATCATTCCATTGGGGTGGTCGATGGCCGCCGGAGCCATGGGCGCAAAGCAAAAAACAAGCGTAAGCGTTCGAAAGGCGAGGGATCGAATGGAAAAGCCCGAGGATAGGTTTAAAGTACTCATGGCGAGTCGCGTGTCTCAATTACGGGCGTTTCGAGAGATTTTCCGGTAATCCCGTCCCAGGTGGCGGTGGCGGTTTCAGAAGGTGGGCCATTGCTTCTCCGGGCGCTTCGTCCTTCGGAAGCCACAGACGGTGTTCGGCGATCACTCCCGCGTGGTGCGGATCGCCCGCCAAGTTCGTGTGCTCCCAGGGATCGACGAGATGATCGTAGAGTTCTTCATCGCCGTTGTTGTAGCGAATGTAGCGCCAGCGTTCCGAGCGTACCGCATGATTGCCGGGACCCTCGTTCATTAGAGCGGGACGTACCCATTTGCCCGTCGGATTTTTCAAAAGCGGCACCAGGCTCAGTCCATCGTTGTCGGCCTTGGGCGGCAAACCTGCGAGCTCGAGTAGCGTCGGGTAGATATCGATAAGCCCCACCGGTTGATCGATGCGGCTGCCTGGTACGGATACCCCAGGAGCGACTATAATGAGAGGCACACGGTTAGCTTTTTCCCAGAGCGTGAATTTAACGCACGCTTCCTTGTCTCCCAAATGGTATCCATGATCCGACCACAGTACGATGACCGTATTGTCAGCCCGACCGGTCTCATCGAGCTTATCCAAGAGCCGTCCCACCATCTGATCCGCGTAATCCGTCGCCGCTTGATAGGCTTGAACCATGCGAGGCAAACTTCCTGGCGCCTCGCGCGGCTGGACGGTCGTATTATCCCAAATCCAGTATTCCTTGCGCACCATGCGTCGGGCCATTTCCCCGACATCCTCCAAATCGCCTTCCGGCATGGGCGGCATGCGCAGCGTTTGGAAGGGATAGCGATCGAAGGTTTCCTGCGGCGCGTAGAACGGGAGATGGGGATTGAAAATCCCCGCAGCGAGAAAGAGCGGCTTACTCCAGGATTTCTCCATTTGGGCCTCCACGTACTCGCACATATCGACATCGATCATTTTCTGATCGTGAGCGCCCCAGTCGAAAGCGATCTTGCCCAAGCGCGGATTGGATTCCGGTTTGTAACCATTGTAGTTTTTGCCGACGCCCGGACCGCGAATATCGAGTTTCTTGAAGAACTCCTGGAAGGCCGGCTTGTCTTTAGGCTCTTTTCCGGTGGCGCCGTGATGAAAGATCTTGCCCGCTCCGCGCGTGGCGTATCCACCTTTCAATTCAAAATACTTCGGGATTGTCACTGCATCGGGAATAATTTCCGCCCAAGCCGTGCGATTGCCATATACGCCGGAGGTCGTGGGTCGATAGCCGGTCATTATGGCGGTCCGCGAGGGATTGCATCCGGGCGACGAGCAGTAGGCTCGACTGAAAAAGGTTCCTCGCGCGGCGAGCCGTTTGAGGTTCGGCGTTTGGATCGGGTTGCCCTCGTCGAAGAGCGTCGTCCAATCATTCATATCATCGATGGCGATGAAGAGGATGTCGGGACCCTTGTCGGCCGATAGATTGACGAATGCCAATGCGACAGCGCCTAAAAAAAGCGATAGTTTTTGTATCATTTTTCTAGGTTCTCCAAACAAAACTCTACTCCCCCAAGACTTCGAAGTCCTTCACGCCCAAATAGTCGCGTAAACGTTGCGTATCGCCTAGTTCTTCCAAGTGATATTCCGCATCGGCCAACACCCCAGGCTCACGCGTGTTATCCGCGATTTCTTGAGCATGACGATTCAAAATTTCCACCAGCTCATCCACGATCTCAGGATGCTTGTTGGCTAGATTGTTCTCTTCTCCGATATCGACACCGAGGTCGTACAGTTCGAATTTCCTTTTAGCGCCCCGGACGAGTTTCCAGTCGCCTATGCGCAGTCCATCATTCTCGTAGTACAATATCGGGTGCTTGGATACCGCATCGGGCTTCCCCAGAAACACATCCAGAGAATTGCGGCCGTCAATAATCCTATCCTCTGGCAGCTTCGCTCCAGCCAAGGCAGCCAATGACGGAAGCACATCGATCGACGAAACAATCTGGTCCGACTGACCTCCGGCCAAGATCGTTCCTGGCCACCAGGTAATAGTCGGCATGCGGTTGTGCCCTTCGTATACCGGTCCCCCCTTACTGCCTCGAAAGGGTCCCGCGCTCATACCCCTCGCAGGGCCATTGTCGGAGGTGAAAATGACGAGCGTATTCTCGGCTATATCTAGACTTCCTATCTTTTCCAGAACCCGCCCCACATGCGTATCGATTTCCTCGACCACCGCGCGGTGAATATCTCCTTCAGCCTTCTCCCCGATATCCATGCTGACGAAGCGAGGGCGATGCACGCTGACAAAAGGCAGGTAGAGGAAAAACGATTCCTTTTGGTTTTCATCGATAAACTCGAGCGCTTCGTCGATTATCGACCGGCAAAGAAGGGCCTGATCCATGCCGTCGCTCACATAGGCGACGATTTCCTCATCTCTAATTACCGGTAGCGGCGTATAAGGCTGCTTGGTATGGCGGTGTCCATTCAAGTTCCCCGGCCACATATCATTGGAATAGGGAATTCCGTAATACGCGTCGAAGCCCTGGCGCAGCGGCAGAAACTCCCATTGATCGCCCAAGTGCCACTTGCCGAAGATTCCAGTTTTGTAGCCCACCGATTTCATGGCTTCGGCTATCGTGTGTTCCTTCGGATTGAGTCCCCGCCTCTCGCCCGGAAAACACACATCCCCATCCATACCGATCCGATGAGAATAGGTACCGGTCATCAAGGCCGATCGCGACGGCGTACAGTTCGTATTCGATACATAGAAATGGGTAAGGCGATTCCCCTCCTCCGCCATTCGATCCAGGTTCGGCGTTTGGTTCGCTTCATTCCCAAAGGGTCCAATATCGCCATAACCCATATCGTCGATGAAGATTAGAACGACATTCGGCTTAGAGGCTCCAAACCCTGTGACGAGACAGACGAACAAGGCCGCAACTATCGAAATCCAAATTTTCATTACAATCATTCTCTAAGGGTTCTAAAAAGCGCTACTTCGAGATCAGAGTCGACGTACATACACATAGATAGCGCTGCAAAGCGCTTCGCCATCAGCATCGTAGAAAGTCGTATCCAGCTGAGTCCTTCCCGTCGGCAAGCGGACCCGGAAGCTGGCGTGAGTATCGGCAGATCCCGTTTTTGCAGTCTGGCGGCGTCCTCCCACCTTCAGCCCGGCAGATGCGATTGGGCGAGAGCTATTGCCGAGGTCGCTTCGCTCCGGCCAACCGGCAGTGAGAGCCTTCCCGGACTCTTTAGGCCAGCGACGCAGTTCGATCTCGTATTCGCCTGGTCGGTCGACGATCACGTTCCAGTAGCCACGAGCCGTGGATTGCGAAAGCCCTCGCGGGTTATCGCAATAGTCACCCGTCCAATCCTGCGCATAGAGGGTCGTGGGATTGGCTGCTTCGTTTCCAATCGTAATCCAACGGGGCAGGTCGAAGAGCTTTTTCGCTTCCGCATACCACTCTTCATAGTGCTGCTCCATCTCTTGGAGCACCTCAGGATGTTTATCCGCAACATCATTCGTCTGCGCGGGATCTCGACCTAAATGGTAGAGTTCGAGTTTCGCGTTCGGGTCCTGAGGTCGCCTTCCTTGCTTCGGTTTCAGCAGACGCCATTGATCCCACATAACTACTGCAGGATCCCATGGCATGCCCGACTCGCGATACTGCGCCACTAGTTTTCGATCCGGCAGTTCCTTTGCCGAACCTTTCATAAGACCCGCCAAACTCAGCCCGTCGAAGGCCATCTCGGTTTCGTTATTCAATCCGCACAGTTCGATCAGTGTCGGAAGGAGGTCCTGAACCTGCGTGAGCTCATCGACGCTGTTTCCGTGGACAAGCTTACCCTCCGGCCAACGCGCCATGAGCGGCACGCGATGCCCGCCTTCGTAAACGCTCGTCTTCTTGTCGCGCATCCCGTAATTGAATACCTTCATGGCGCCCGTGCTTTGAGTGCCATTGTCCGACATATAGATGAGGATAGTGTTTTCCTTCAACTTTCGTTCCTCCAGAAACGCTTCGAGCTTGCCCAAGTTCTCATCCAGGTTCGCGATCATTCCGTAGAATTTGGAGGGGATTGGCTTGCCTTCATGGCGGCCCTCGTACGGGTCGGAGTATGCGTCCGCTACGATGTCCGGAACGTGCGGCGTATTGGTCGCAAGATAGACGAAAAACGGTTGATCTTCGCTCGCTTGCTTATCGATCCATTTTATGCTTTCGCCAAAGAAGATATCCGTGCAATAGCCTTCGTAGGGCGTATCCACGCCATTGCGTGAAAGCACCGGATCAAAGTAGGGATCGGTTTGGTTCTCCCAATGGTCCGCCAAGGAGGTAATTCCCCAAGCTCGATGGTGCAAGGTTTCCTGAAAGCCACGATCTTGCGGGCGATGCGGATAGCTATCCCCCAGGTGCCATTTGCCGAAGTGACCCGTCGCATATCCAGAGTCAGCGAAGAAGTTGGCCATGGTCGGCAAATCCGCCCGCATCATGGAACGCCCTTGGCAAACTGCCGTGCAGCCATTTCGCATCGCGTCGAGACCCGTCATGAGTTGGCCGCGCGTCGGCGAGCACATGGGAGCCACATGGAAGTCGGTAAACGAAACGCTTTGCTTGTGGAACGCATCCAGGTTCGGCGTCTTCAGGACCGGACTTCCGTGAGCGCTCACATCCCCGTACCCCTGATCGTCGGTTATGATCAGAATGACGTTTGGCTGGTCTTCAGCCAACAATTGAAGACAAATGAAGAGGCTCGCGCAGAGGCGCAGAGGCGCAGAGAAAAGTCGTTTAGTTATCATTTTTCAGTATCCACAATGAGTCTGTGAAGGTCGTCTTTTATGAGTTCGGCGCCGAAATTGATGAGCAGGCCAACCCGTATCTTGGCTAACTTTAGATAAGTCAGGGTTTGTTTCCGGTGAACTGGGCTCGTTTTCTCCACGGATTTTAGTTCAACCAGAACCTTCTTGTTTACGATTATATCAGCCCTGAAACTTTCGTCCAAAACGAGTCCATCCCAATCGACGGGAATCGGCACCTCAGACTCAACAGTAAACCCCGCTTTCCTCAATTCGTAACATAGAATTCTTTGATAAACGAATTCCAACAATCCCGGACCCAATTTCTTATGTATAAAAATCGATCGATCAACGATAGCCCCTGATATTCCATTTATATTCAAAATTATACTCTCTGCTCAATTTCTCCGTGCCTACGTGCCTCTGTGCGAGGCCATACACCTACCTATAAATTGTCCCCATTTGCCAGGCTTCGAGCGACTTCAACCGCGCATCCGACCCTTGAGCTCTCAAGGCAACGCCGAGGCTGTCATCTCGTCCCGGATACACACGCGCTGCGACACAGGCCTTCCCGTTTACGAACACTTCCACCACACTGCGATCGATGAAGATATGCAGCGTGATCGATTCTCCCTGACCCCGTTTGAAACTATCGACCTCCGGCGGACGCGACGCCGCTTCAGGCAGAATGGAGGAACGCGTATTGTCGAGCGTGACTACCGTGGCATACATTACTTCTTTCGCAGCCCTGCGGGCCCGCATATCGTCGAGTCCATAGGTTCTGGGACTGTATCCCTTCTCTGGTTGAATAAGGATACGCGTTTTCTCTTCGCCTCCAGGAGAACGCAGCAATTCGAGCTCGATCGTCTGAGCGGATTTCGGATCGATCTCCGCGATCAACTCCATGGTATTTCCAGAAATGTTTTCGAGAATCACATCTTCATTGGCCGGCAAATTGATATTCTTAACGCTATCGCGCTTTCCCCGCAGCGACACGTAATCGCCCGCTGGTTCTTGCCGAATTGGGTTCCATAGATCGTCCGGGGCCAAGGTAATTCGACGAGGCAGCGACATCAGCTGATTCCATCCCTTGCTCGGGTATCCCGGGTTCATATTGAAGATCGTTATCAGCCCCCCTTTGCCATCCGGAAAAACCGATGGCGCATGGACCCCACCGGGCGACGAAGGGCCGTGATTAAAGTCGCCCCCGTCCGTTACCTTGAACTTCAAACGCTGCTTGTCGAAGTCGCCGAGCATCCACTTCCCGCCGCTGGTATGGCTGTAGTGGATCAGCATATGCTTTTCTTCGTTCTCGCCGATCGGCCAGAAGTATGGACACGCTCCATCGTCGCCCACCATTCCATAACGATCGTCTTCCAGGAATTGATGAATGTATTGCCAGTTCGCTAGATCGGAGGATCGGTGCAAGTAGGCAGCCCGAATGCGTTTGCCTCCCGGCCCATCCGCAGTCTGACCCGCGGTTAGCGTATAGTAATAGTCGCCCTCCTTAAAGATGGCTGGATCGAAGATGCGGTTCGGCAATGGTGGCGGCCCCGCCCTCCATTCGGGAATAACCGCTTTCCCGGTCACTTTCTCCCAATTCAAGAGAAGCGCATCGCTGGATACGGCAACCATGGAGCCTACTTCCGTCCCATGATACATCGCGATAGCGCGATCTTCTTCGATGATCACGTTTCCGGAGAAGCAGGCGCGTTCCGGGTCCGGATAGATCGCATAGGGCAAGTCGCGCCAGTGAATTAAATCGTCGCTGACCACGTGTCCCCAGTGCTGTCTCGGATGCTCGGGCGGGTAACCTTGGTAGAACATATGCCACTTCCCGTTCCAGTAGCTCAGCCCGTTCGGATCGTTCAGGCGATTTTCCGGACTGCTGAAATGATAGCGGGGATAGTGAGGGTCCTTTAGCAGCTTCGCTCGCGACTCGTGAAAGCGCTTCAATAAAGGATTGTTGGCCAACTCCTTTTCCTGCTCCTCCAAGGTATCCGAAAACGTATACTTCGGAACCGGGGACGCATTCGGCCCCGCCTTCAAATCAGTATCCATCACAGTAGCGAACGCAACGCCCACTGCTACTACAGAAGCTATCCATTGGGTTTTCATGATCGTATTTTTGGCTGGTCTTTCGATTGAGACGAATTGATCTGGGCCTGCGAGGGCCTCAAGGGGTCCGTTCTTCCAAAGTCGAATGAACCTGAGCGCCGGTATACGCGACAGGGTCCGGACGATACCCAAGCCGCTCCCGAGCGCGCGTCGTATCGATATGCTCCAAATCGTCGACAATGCTGAAGGGCTCGTACCAGAACTCCTCAGGGGAACTCAGGGCGCAATCGATCGCATGCGTCGCATTACTCAAGGAGACGCTCGTACCCAAAAACTGCTTATCGATCGGTCCAAAACGCAAGGCAATCGTCTGCATCTTGCGATTAAGGCCAAACCAAGCCACGAGCTGCTCGGCCATGACCTTGGAAGCGTGGTAAGAGAGCGCCTCCTCGTTGCAGCTCAACTTGTCAGCGGTCAGATATTGCGACACGAAGGGCTGGCTTTCACGAATCGGCATTGCAAACGGAATGCCGCGTTCGATGCCGTATATCGTAGTGGAACTGGCGTAAACGAATCGGCGAACGCCCACCCGTTCGGCTATCCTGAGAATGCGCAGCGTAGCCGCTACGTTTTCATCGAAGAAGCGCTCTAGCGGCTCGCCTTCTACGGGACGGGGAATGGCCGCAAGGTGAACGACCTGCTCGCAACCTTCCATTCGCTCCGCCAGGCGATCCGAATCATGGAGATCGTCTCCGTCCTCCAAGTCGTAACCAATCAAGTCATACGACGAAGCAAATCGCTCCCAGAACGCCTTCCCCAAAAACCCGCGATGTCCTGTAACCAGTACTTTCATTGCATTGCGTTCGACTCGATGTTCCTATTCGAAGCTCGCTTCCACTTCCTCGAGCGAAGCGCCTTTGGTTTCCGGAACGAACAGCTTCACCCAAACAAGCTGGAGAATCATCATGAAGCCGAAGAAGCCAAACACGGCGCTGGCGGGAAAGGCCTCTACCATTTTAGGGAAAAACAAGGTAAGCAACGCGGCGAAAACCCAATGGGTGCCACTACCCAGGGACTGCCCTTGAGCGCGGTGGAGATTCGGAAAAATCTCCGAAATGAATACCCAGATGACCGCCCCCTGTCCCACAGCGTGCGCGGCGATGAAGGCAAAGATGCAAACGGGGACGATCGCAAAATTCTCGGAAGCGAAGGCCCATGAGCATAAGCCCAAGGAAGCGATGTATCCGACAGAGCCGATATAGAGCAAGGTGCGCCGTCCCAGGCGATCGATAAGCCAAAGCCCCACGAACGTGAAAATGAGATTGGTGATACCGATACCGACGGACTGAAGCAAAGCCGCCTTCTCTCCCAAACCAGTCATCTCGAATATGCGAGGGGCGAAGTAGAGAATCGCATTGATGCCGGAGAGCTGATTGAAAAAAGCAATCAGGAAGGCCAGGCAAATCGGCGTTTTGAGCTGCTTCGTCCAAAATCCTCCCGAACTGCTGGGCTTGTGGGAAACGGTCGCGATTTCATCGGCTTTGGCGGCAATTTGCTCCTCGCCGCTTTCCGGATGAATCAAGCGCAAGACCGCCATGCCGCCTTCGCGATCGCCTTTTCGTCCAATCAGCCAGCGCGGACTTTCCGGCAGTCCCAAACACATTAGGCTATAGACAATCGCCGGAATCGCTTCAATTCCCAGCATCCACCGCCATGCATTGTCGCCAATTCCACCCAACAAGGCATTCGAGATGAAGGCGATGAGAATGCCGAATACGATATTGAACTGGAACATTCCCGCCAAGCGACCCCGATATTGCGCCGGAGCGATTTCGGATATGAAAAGCGGCGCCGCGACTGTCGAGATGCCCACGCCCAAGCCGCCTATGAAGCGAGCGATTATGAACGAATAGACATCGGTCGCCCCTGCAGACCAGAGTGCCGATACCAAGTAGAGGATACCAATCGACACCAGCGTACGCTTGCGGCCGAACTTATCCGTAGGCCAGGAGCCAATCAGCGATCCGACGACCGTGCCCCACAGCGCAGCGCTCATGGCCCAACCGTGAAGCCCCGCAGTCAAGCCCCAGAGTTCTTGGATCGTCTGCTCGGCGCCGGAGATGACCACGGTATCGAAACCGAAAAGGAAACCCGCCAATGCTGCGGTAATTGACCAGAAAAAGAGTTTACTACTGTTCATAGATGTTTTCAAGGGGATTGGGTAATGCTAGAGGTTGCAATTCGGGGGAACAGACCTTTGGGGAAAACGCGGATCCTGTCCCGGAATCCATCCTCATTCAGTTCCCATTGGCAGTCGAGCGCCTTCTCGCCTGAGTATTCCCGATCTGCGACTCATCCCAACCAAATCGCTTGAAGTAAGCCGTCATGCGTTCGTACATACGCTGAGCGAGCTCCGGGAGCTGGCGCGAAAGATCGTGACTCTCCCCAATGTCTTTTTTCAAATTGAAGAGAAAGACCCGACCGGTGTTGATATCCTTGATGAGCTTGTAGTCGCCTTGCACGATCGCAGCGTCGTGCGGGGGTCGCTCTTTCGTGTATTTGAAAACCAGAAACGGATCCTTCCGCACAATGGATTCCTTGCCTCCGGTCTTCGCGTTAGCCGCAAAGCTAGCCCCTTCCACCCGAACAGGCATTCGATCCGACCCTCCTGCGAGGTCCATCACCGTTGCGAAGACATCCGTCCCCACCACCGCTTCGTCTGAAAACGTATTCGCCGGAATACCCGGTCCCCTAACGATCAAGGGGACGCGAATGCCGCCCTCGCTCACGTGATACTTGTGACTCCGCTGCGGGTAGGCCTTGTAGAAACCGCGCTCGCGCACGGGTTTGCCGAAATCGGTTTTCGCCTCGTAACCATTGTCGGCCGTATAGATGACGTATGTGTTATCCGCGATCCCCAGTTCGTCGATACGGTCGAGAACCATCCCGACGCCCTCGTCCAAGTCCTCATTCATACCGGCCCAGAGAGGGCTGTTCTGATAAGGCGTCGCCTTACCCGATCGCTCCGTCTCGTATTTGCGCATCGTCTCTTCCCTCGCCTGATACGTCAAGTGGTTCGCATAGTGCGAAACCTGCAAAAAGAACGGTCTCCCCGCATTAACCTGATCCTCCATAAACGCAGCGCTTCGGCGGCTCAGGTCGAAAATCAGTTTCGGATCCTCGGGATCGTCCGAATTGCCGTCCGAATTCATCTTATTTCCATCGTGAACATCGTAACCCATCTCCCCTGGCGTTTGCTCGATATGCCATTTGCCCAAGTGAGCGCAGACATAGTCCGCGTTGATGCTCTTTAGTACCTGCGGGAGCGATTCCGACGCCTCGGCATCGTAGTTCGAAATCCCATCGGCATTGAAAATCTTCAAACTCGTCGGGCTGCGACCGAAGAGGATTGCGTGCCGCGACGGGGAACAGGTGGGCGCTGGGGCGTACGCCTGGGAGAAACGTATCCCGTCCTTAGCTAATTGAGCCAATCGCGGCGTATCGTAGTACACGCTTCCCGATCCGGGTTCGCTCGGGTCCATGGGAACAGATAGGGCATTCCAGCCCTGATCGTCCGCCAGGATGAAAACGAAATTGGGCGCTTCGACGGCTCGCCCTGCGAACAAGAGGCAACCAAGGGCTAATAGACCGACCGCTCTGGCGATCCGGACGGACCCGTTCTTTCTCCGAGCAGCATACAACGACATGGGGCTTGTCATACGTTACGATCCTAGCGGGTATTTTAATCCTTTTCAATGGCATGACTTGCCAATACTTTGTCACCGTTTGCTTTATAGCTAATGAATCCCCAGCGAATCGAATCATCCTCCACACCCCCCTCCCCACCTTCGTTCGTCATGTGGGACTCCACCCCAGACGGGGAGGCAACCGAATGGAATCGACACTGGTTTGGCCACGAGCTTGACGCAAAAGCGGTCTTCAACGTGCGCGGCATTGGCATCCGCGAACCGATGTTCAACGCCGATGTCGATCGTCCGCTTGGGACAGGCGATTGGCTCATCATGTTTTTCCACAAAGCCGCCAGGCTCGATCCCGACAAGGCATCGCCTTCCGTCCCTGCAAAAACGCTTGTCTTATGGCCGCCTGGGGTACGCCAATTCTATAGTTGGGGCGAGCATTCCGCGCAGGAACCCCACACCTGGATGCATGTGGAAGGCTCCTGGGTTCAACGTCAGATCGACCAGAATCGTTTGCCTGCGAATACGCCTATCGCGCTCGATGACTCGTCCCTCATGACGGTCCATCTGGAATCGTTGATGACCGAAACGCGCATGGGACGCGCGGCCGACCAAAGGATTCTTCAAAATCTCTTCGAAAATTGGGCTCGGTCGATAGCGCGGCATATTCGCTCCGTCGCGCCGGCAAATCGAATTCCCGACGGCTTGCTTCGCGTGCAACATCACCTCGATACCCATTTTACAAGCCAGACGCCGCTCGACGAATTAACGAAAATCGCGGCCATGTCGCGCAGCTACCTTTGTCATCAATTCCGGGATGCCTTCGATTCGTCGATCAGCGAATACGTCATACGCAAACGCATGTCCGCCGCCCAGCGCATGCTCTTCGACCTTTCCCTACGTCCCGGCGAAATCGCCGAAGCCGTCGGCTACCCCGACATCTACCAATTCTCCAAGCAGTTCAAAAAGAGCTTCGGCCTCAGCCCCACCCAATATCGCAAGCAGCAAGTCACGGGGATAAGGCAAGTATAGCTGGTTCCCTAGTTGGCGCGAGACGTCCTCGGCTGGCCCAAAGACGCCCAATGAACGCGATAGCTATTTGGCGTTCCTTAGCGTCTATCACGGGTTATTTCGAACCCATTGGGCAGCTTCGATCCGGCTTTCCCAGCCTTCGCTATTGCCTCTTTTCGTCGGAACGCTAGAACGCTCTCGTGCTAAAAGCCCTACCCCGATTCTTCTCGCTTCTCGCGACCTCGCTGGCCGCTTTGATCAGCTCGCAGCACACTCTGAATGCCCAAGGAAGAGGCCCGAGTCTCATGAACGCCATGGACCACGGTCCCTTCGTCTCGGCGACGATATCGCGGGACCCCATGGCCACGCGCGAAATCGTCGCCCACAAAGGAATCGCAGTGAGAGTCGGCGAAGCCCAAGACGCCGTCATGGTATTCGACACGGACCTACTCAGAGTCGCCACTGCCTGGACGGGCGGCTTTCTCAAGTGGTATCCCGCTCGCGATGGATTGCAGGAGTTTCCCAGTCCCGATGGCTACACTCACTTCGAAACCGGACAGCGACCCGGCTGGTCCAGAGACGGCAAATTTTCCGATTCACGCGACTGGAAATACGGTCCCATACCCAAGCAGCAAGGCGCTTACGAGGGCCTTTACCTGAATGGCGATCGCGTCGTATTCGCCTACGCTATCGGAGGCAGTGGGATCCTCGAAATGCCTGGCTTCAAGACCATAGATGGCGTGCCTGTATTCACGCGATCCATTCAGATCGCAAGCAACTACTCCCCTCTCCACCTGCAGGTCCTTCAGTCGCCCGATGGATCCGCGACGCAGCTCGACGTTGTCAAAACGTCACAAGGGGATGGTTACGTGGCGATACGGACCGGCGGACAAACGCGCCTCGTCGGGTATCGCGGATTGCCCAGAAATTCCCAGTGGCGGTTGCAGAACCGTCACCTGGTACTGCAGCTGCCTCAGTTCAGTGACTCCGCTCGCTTCGATCTGATGATCGGACCCGTTTTGCCCAGCGAAGATTCCGACTACATCAAAAAAGCCCTAGCGGGAGACGACGAACTTGCGGATATCGAAGATTCGACGGAACCCGGATCGACTCAGTGGCCAGCGCTCAGCGCGCCTATTAAAACCGTGGACGAAGGAGGCCCTTTCGCCGTCGACGAATTGAGCGCCCCTAACGTCAATCCCTGGAATTCCTACCTCCGATTCTCAGGCGTCGACTTCCTATCCGATGGACGGGCGGTCGTCACTTCCCTCAGCGGCGAGGTATGGATAGTCGATGGATTAGGGAGCGATTCCCGTTCGCTGCAATGGAAGCGATACGCCACTGGACTCAATCAACCGCACGGCGTCAAAATCGTCGACGATCGCATCTATGTAACCGCTCGCGATCAAGTTTCCATTCTCCACGACCGAAACGGCGATGGCGAAGCGGATTTCTACGAGAATTTCAATAACCAGGTGATGGCCGCTACGAATTTCCATGCCTTCACCATGAATCTGGATACGGATTCCCAGGGGAATTTCTACTTCGCTAAAGCGACTCCCTGGCCGCCTGTCTCCAGGCAAGGCGTCGCCGCAGAGGTCACGCCCCATCATGGCGTCTTGTTTCGCATGCCGCCCGATGGCAGTCGCCTCGACGTCATCGCGACCGGTCTACGCAACCCCAACGGACTATCGATTGGTCCCAACGACGAAATCGTCTACAGCGACAACGAAGGCAACTGGGCGCCCACCAGCAAAGTCCATCGCATTCGCCAAGGCGGCTTTCATGGCTTCATGCCTTCCGCGCAACGCAGCTCGAGACCAACGGATTTCGTCAAGCCCATCGCCTGGGTGCCTCATTTCGTCGACAATTCGCCTTCCACGCCGACCTTCATCGACAGTCCTTCCTGGCCGGAAGAACTGCAGGGCGACCTCCTCGTCACATCCTACGGGCGGGGAACGCTGGCGCTCGTCTTAAAAGAAGAAGTGGATGGGCATTGGCAAGGAGCCCGTCTCACTCTACCCCTCCAGTTTCAATCGGGATTGATCCATAGCCGCTTCGCTGCGGACGGCCACCTTTATCTCGCCGGTCTGACCAGCTGGCAGTCAGTGGGGCATGGCGGAGACTGGGGGTCTTTCCATCGCGTTCGCTATACTGGAAGACCGCTGTATCTGCCCGTTGCCACGCATGCCAAGAAACAGGCGCTTGAACTGAGATTCTCCAACGCGCTTGATCCGTCTTCGGCAAAGAATCCAAGCAACTACCGCATTACTCAGTGGACCTATCCCTGGACGAGCCAATACGGCACGCGCGGCAAGGTCTATTCCGCTCGAAATCCTGGCGCGGTCGGAGCGGATGATGTCACCATTGAATCCATACAGCTTTCGGATGACGGCAAGTCGGTCACCTTGAAAATCCCCGAACTCCGACAGTCGTTCGCCAGTCGTTCCCTGGGACGCGCCCTCGATCTGCCTGAAATCGTCGATACCCCCCTTGGCCTGGTAATGGAGATCGAATACAGTCTGGAAACGACAGACGGCAGCGCGATGAAACACACGCTTCACCAGACCATCCATCGCGTAGCGGGAGACGACTCAATCGCTTCATCCAAGCACGGCGCTCCCGCTCCTACTCTTCAACACGCGTCGGTCTCCCCATCCCCTAACGGCCAGACGCCCCTTCCGCCCATGGACGCCGACACACGGGTCATCGACATTCGCTCGACTGGGATCGCCCTCACCTACGACCTTACCGAGATTCGAATGAAGGCCGGGGAACGCATCGTAATCCGCTACGACAACGCCAGCGACATGGCCCACAATATCGTCATCGTAAACTCCGAGGCGGACATTAATCCGGTCGGGCTGGCAGGAATCCTGGCTCAATCGACGGAATTCATCCCCGAATCGGAATCGCATCGCATTCTCGCCTCCTCTTCGCTCGCCAATCCTAGCGACACGGTCTACGTCGATTTCACAGCCCCCACCCCCGGCATCTACCCGTACATCTGCACTTTTTCCGGTCACTTTACAATGATGCAGGGACGAATAATCGTGGAATAGGCTTCCTGCCTCTATAGGCCGGAACTCGCTTGCAAGCGATCCGTCGCCCACCTCTCGTAAAGCGCTCAGCGATTCAAACTCCCTTGAGCGCGTCCAAAAGGGTTGAAGAAGCTGGAATCAATCTCGACGCTTTCTTCCCCGCATGTCCGACCGCAATACGAATCGACCTTCCCCTATGCCCATATGGCTGGCCAAGCCGATCGCTTACTCCGTTCTGCTCGTAGGAGGCCTTCTATCGATTGCCTCGCTCCAATCCAACGCGAACGCTTCCAAGAATCGAGTCCTAAGCCTAGAAGAAGCGAAGCGAATCGGAGCCGAGCGTTCCAGCTACAAGAATCGAAAAGCGACATCGGTGGGCAACGCGGCGCCGCAACCCAAATTGGAGGCTTTCCACTCCGATATTCATCCCATTCTCGAAGAACACTGCTTCAAGTGCCACGGCGAGAAGAAGCAGAAAGCCGATTTCCGCGTCGATGTTTTGAATCCCGATCTTCTTCGGGGCCAAGACGTGGATTGGTGGCTCGAGGTGATGGATGTTTTGAGCAATGGCGAAATGCCGCCCGACGACGAAGCGGAGATGCCCGGAACCGATCGAGCCAAGGTCGTCGAATGGCTATCCTCCGAGATTCAAATCGCCTCTCAAGTGCGCCGCAGCGAGCATGGCCATTCCTCATTTCGACGGATGACGCGCTACGAATACAACTACGCGCTTCAGGATCTGCTGGGTCTGCCATTCGACTTCGCCAAGGATCTGCCACCTGAAACCTTTTCGGAGGACGGATTTCAGAACAGCTCCGAAATGCTGCAAATGACGGTGATGCAGCTCGATTCCTACCGCGAACTCAGCCGCAAAGCGCTCCAGAAAGCCATCGTGAGAGGCGACCGTCCTGACACCCTTTTCTATCGCATTCCAATGACCGCAGGAGTGGCTAAGATGCGCCTTCTCTACGATGCCGATGTGGAAAAAGCCAAAGCCACAGAGACCAACCCCGAAGCGCTGGAAAAAGCCTTGGAGCGGGTCGCCAAACGTCATGCCTTCAACACGCAGAATGCTCACTTCATAAATCTGGATACCGGCGAGGGCATCAAATCGTCCTTCAATTACCGGGCCGGCCGCATGTCGCATCTGCCGATCGAGACCGCCACTGCCCCGCCGCCCCTTTCTCCCGTGGTTCTGGTGATCCCCGTAGGCAAGGAACAGAAAATCGACTTGGGCGACAAACTACCCCCAAGCGGTGTCCTTAAAATTCGCCTACGCGCCTCGCATCGCTCGACCGGCAATGGCCGCTTTCCCGATCTCCGATTGGAGTTCGGCAATCAGCCGAGCAACAATTCGAGAACCGCCGTACGCGTCGGCCACCCTGATGTTGCCATCGAAGCGCCGCCATCGACTCCCCACTTCTACGAATGGGAGTTGCACCTAAGCGAGCTTCCCCGCAATCAGTACCGCGGCGTCACGGAGATGGGAGACCTGCCTAATCCCACCGAATACGTAACCCTTCAAAACGCGACTCAGTCGCTCGGTAGAAACGAACGGGCCGATATCGTAATCGACTACCTCGAAATCACGACGCCTTACCACGAGCAGTGGCCGCCGAAGTCGCACGCGGACATCTTTATCGACAGCGAGAATCAAACGAACGAAAGGCAATACGCGCGAGAGGTACTATCGCATTTCATGCCACGCGCTTGGCGACGCCCGATCGCTCCTACCGAAATCGATCAAAAGCTGACGCTCTTCGCCAGGCTGCGTCCGGTTTGCGAAGATTTCGAGGATGCGATGACCGAAGTCCTGGCCACCGTACTCGCGTCTCCAAAATTTCTTTACCTGGTGCAAGAAGACCCCGCCAAGAAGGGTCCCGAATCGCTTTCCGACTTCGAGCTCGCCACTCGCCTTTCCATGTTCCTTTGGTCCAGCGTTCCCGACGAGGAGTTGTTCGAACTGGCCGCGAAAGGAAAGCTCGCCAAGCCCAAGACGCTAATCCGCCAAACCCAGCGCATGCTGGACGATCCCCGCAGCAAACGCTTCGCCGAACACTTCACCCGGCAGTGGCTCGGCATGCAATTGCTCGACTATTTGAATGTAGAGGAAGAGGCCTACCCGAATTTCGACTCGGAACTGAAGCAGGCCATGCAGCAGGAGCCCATCGCTTTTTTCCAGCAAGCGCTGAGCGAAAATCGAAGCGTAATGGATTTTCTGCATGCGGACTACTCCCTCCTGAACGAGCGTCTGGCGCGACACTACGGAAGGACCGATATCCGAGGTAACGAATTCAGAAAAGTCTCTCTGGAGCCCGAATCTCGACGAGGAGGTTTGATGACGCAAGCCGGCCTCTTGGCCATGAATTCCGACGGCAAGGATTCGCATCCCCTCAAGCGCGGAATCTGGATGCTCGAACGCCTGCTCAATGATCCGCCGCCACCCCCGCCGCCTGCCGTGCCCGAAATCGATCTCACCGACCCAGAGATCGCCAAACTCACGTTGAAGGAACGGATCGAGAATCACCGGAACGACGATGCCTGTCTCTCTTGCCACGCCAAGATCGACCCTTGGGGAATCGCATTCGAGAACTTCGACGCGGTCGGCAGTTGGCGTACGGAAATAAACGGTACGCCCGTAGACGCCACCAGCGAGCTATTCAACAAGCAGGAGCTCGACGGAATGGACGGCCTGAAACGCTTTCTGCTGGAAAATCGCCAAGATCAATTCGCCCGAGCAATGGTCCACAAGCTCGCCACCTACGCGCTGGGACGTCCGCTCGCCTTCAGCGATCGAGCCGGCATCGAAGAAATCGCCGCCAAGCTCCGAGCCAAAGAGGATCGACTTGGCGACCTCATTTCCCTTATCGTCTCCAGCGAGCTATTTAGAACGAAATAATCGCCCCCCACTCAATTGCTTAGCCCGGAATATCACGCCTATGAACAATAGCCTCTACTCCCTTGATCGTCGCCGATTTATCCGAGGAGCTGGGATCGCCCTCGCCTTGCCATGGATGGAGTCCTTTTCCCGCTTCGCCAGCGCCGCCGATCAGCCGAACAACCGCAAGCGACTTGCCTGCTTCTACATGCCGGACGGCGTGCCGATGCCCCTAAAGGAAGATCCCGCCTATGAAGACTGGAGCTGGTTCCCTCACGGTTCGGGCAAGAATTTTCGCTTTACCAAATGCCTCGATCCGCTGGAACCCCTGCGTAACGACCTGACCATTCTAGGCGGCCTTTCACACCCGGCAGCCCGCACCGTACACGGTCACTCCAACGCCGACCAATTTCTAACCGGAGCCGCGACCGGACACGACGGCGACTACCAGAACAGCATCTCGCTGGATCAGCTCTATGCCGCCGCAGTCGGCGAGCAGACTCGGTTTTCTTCCCTCGTGCTCTCAACCGATGGCGGCACTGGCTCGCCTCGAGGAGCCCAGACGATGTCCTTCAACCGCAGCGGTCGAGCCATCCCCGCCGAGCATCGCCCCAAACGCATTTTCGACATGCTCTTCGCCACGAGCGACGAAGATGCCGCCCGCAAGCTCGCCCTCAGCGAAAGCGCTTTGGACGATTTGATGGAAGATGCGCGATCCTTGAAGCGCGCCCTTTCCCAGAGCGATCAATCGACCCTCGACGAATACCTGCAATCCGTGCGCGACACGGAGATTAAAGTCGAAAAAGCGAAGCGCTGGCTCGATATCCCCTTCGCCCGCGTCAACGCGGATCACCTGCAGCTCGACGTGACTCCGGAAGATCCGCGTAACTATCTGCAGACGATGTACGAGCTGATCTACCTCGCATTCAAAACCGACTCCACCCGCGTCGCCACCTATCAGCTAGGGCGAGAAAATGGGGTCGGCATCAGCGACTATCTCGCCCGCGCCGTCGGATTCAACCTCACCCATCAGCTGACGCACAAAACGAGAGAACCGGGTGGCTGGGAGAATTTCGGTACTTACTGCCGTTTTCTGAGCGAGGAATTTGGACGCTTCGCCAACCGCCTCAAGAAAACGCCCGAACCGGGCGGCAATGGCAACATGCTGGACAATACGCTTCTGCTCTTCGGTTCCGCTTCGAGCGCCTTCCACCTTTCGCGAAACTACCCTATGATTCTAGCAGGCGGCAAGAACATGGGCTTCAAGCACGGACAGTATTTGAAATTCGGTACGGGCAACGAGGACAATCAAGCGACTTCCGGCATCAGCACCGACGCTGGATGGCGTGGCGATATGGACTTCCAGGAACTGCCGCTCTCCAACCTCTATTTGACGATGCTGCACAAGCTCGGCGTCTACCAGAGCTCCTTCGCCGACAGCGAAAAGACCTTCGACCGGGTCTAGTCGGTTAGGGCAGTTGCTAACAGGATTCCCGCCCAAGCGGGAGCAGGATGGCCCGCGCCCAGCAGGTTGTTCGCCCGCAATGCAGAAGCTTGCTCGCAAGCGACCGCGCCTTGGTGGGCTCCCTGTCTTCCAGTATCGCTTTATATATCTCTTCCTATAAATAGTCGCAATTCTTCAAGTCATTCTCTTCGATCTCGACATGCTCCGACCTCGCCACTTCTTCCTGCTATTCGCCACTTTCAGCGCTGTTGCATTCGCGGACAATCGGCCGAACTTCATGTTCGTTCTAGCGGACGACTGTACCTATCTCGACCTCGAAGTTTACGGGGGACAGGCCAAGACTCCCGTTCTCAACAAGCTTGCTAGCGAGGGTATGATCTTCGACCGATGTTACGAGGCAGCATCCATGTGTTCGCCAACGCGTCACAATCTCTATACAGGGCTCTATCCGGTTCACACCGGAGCATATCCAAATCACACGTTCGCTAATCCGGGCACTAAGAGTGTCGTTCATCACTTAAAAGCGGTCGGCTACCGAGTCGCCTTGCTTGGCAAGACTCACATCGAACCCAAAAGCGTCTTCCCATTCGAATACTTGCCGGGTATGGAGTACGGATATAGCGACAACGACAAAACGCCCGACTCCTCCGAACCGATTCGCAATCCAAACCTCAAACGCTTTATCGAAGAGTGCGTTTCATCGAACACGCCCTTCTGCGTATTCGCCGCTTCCTACGATCCCCACGGCCCATACACTCGAGGCGATTCCTCGATCTATCCGCCAAGCAAACTCGAACTTCCACCCAACATTTTCGATACCCCTAATCACCGGGCCAGTTACAGCAAGTATCTCGCTGAATGCACGTTCTTCGATAGCCAGGTTGGCGAGTGCCTATCCTACCTAGACGAATACAAGGTCGCCGACTCCACCCTTGTCATGGTCGCCACGGAACAAGGAAGTTCCTTTCCATTCGGCAAGTGGAACAACTACGAAACGAGTGTGCACAGCGGACTGATCGCTCGCTGGCCGGATCGAATCGCGCCCGGGAGCCGCACCGACGCCATCGTCGAATACAGCGACGTCACCCCAACCTTCGTAGAAGCGGCAGGAGCGAAACTCGTCAGCCCCGTAGACGGCAGCTCTTTTCTCCAAATACTTACGGGTCAAGCTGCCACTCACAAGACCTACGCCTACGCCAGTCAGACTTTCACCGGCGTCAAAGGGAATACGCAACCCTACGGTATGCGAACTATCGTTAACCGTAATTATCGATACATTCGCAATTTGGCGCCAAACGCCCCAATCACTTACTCGCAGACCGCGGCGTTCACTCCGAAACTGAAGGCGAACGCAACGGGTTGGCGCGGCTCAATCATCCAGCTAGCTCAATCGGGCGATCGCGATGCCAAGGACTATATCGACAAGTTGGTCTATCGCCCCGCCGAAGAACTGTACCATATTATCGAAGATCCATTTTGCCAAATTAATTTAATCGATCGCGAAGAGCTATCAAGCATAAGAACGGAACTCTCGCAAAGGCTCGATCAATGGATGAGCGACCAAGGCGACCAAGGTTGGGCTACAGAACTTGCCGCTCCCGAACGCGTACGCAAAACCAGTCAACTCTTCAAGCAGATCAACGAAGCGGAATCTGGCGGACAATAGCTTATTATTCTCAATCCGGTAGTGCCATTCGAGAGACAAGCCCATGGAATGGCGCAAGTGTAGATTTAGGCGATTAACAGGGATCCCGCCTGGGCGGGAGCAAGATGGCCTGCGGCCAGCAGGTCGGTTCAGTCTTAGCGTAGGAGCTTGCTCGCGAGCAAACATCGGTTGTCGGAGCAGAACTGATACATCGATTGCGAGGCGCTGCTACAACTGAAGGGAAGAGACCTGCTCACGCGTCAGCGTTATCCTGTTCCCGCCCAAGCGGGATCCCTGTTAACTATTCTCTCGGTCATTGACCGGAAAGCCGCCCCGTACTTGGCCGGCTCCGGTGGCTCCGAAATTGGCCTCGAATCTTCGGTCGATCGGTCGACTATTCGGCATACTCAGCCAAACGCGGAAAATACGGCGCTTTTCAGCCGGATCCTCTCCGTCCTCGAATGCAGATCGTCGATGCAAGGTCACCCAATTATTGAGCAGCAGTATATCGCCTCGCTCCTGCATAAAGCGGCACGACTGCCCCGGTTCGTCCGCCACTTTTTCGAGAAAGTCCAATGCTTCGATTTGCTTGGGCGTTAAGTCCGGCAAATCCGGGTCGGCATGCGCTCGATCGATCAAAACGCGCAAAAAGCTGCAGGCGAAATAGTCATCGCGGAAGGAAAAAATCGGCTGCTCGCAATAGGATCGCTGATTCCCGAGGTCAACCGTATGCCGTTTGTAGACATAGGACTCCAGCAACGCCTCCAGCAGATCCGGGCGGCGCCTAGCGATCTCGTTGTACAAATGCAATGAGCTCACCAGTTCGTTTTCACCCCCTTGCTTCGCCCGCTTCCAGCAGAGAAACGCAATGACATCGCAGCGGTCCGTATGAAATGAGAGCTTCTTATTTGTATTGGGCCCACGCATACGTGGATCGTTTGAGCCGAATCCCGCGTTTGTCACGTCAAACACCGAATCGCCCTTCTCATTCTGGGCCAGCAAGGTCCCCAATTCCCCGCACCAGGATCGAAAGGCCTCTCGCGCTCCGTCGCAGTCGTAACGATCGATCGGAAACCCGCGGAGCATCACCGCCCCGGGACCTTTTTCCAAGGTCTCGCGAATGTCGTTCGGATCCGTCTCCGAGAAATCTCGCTGCCAATCCAACTCTCCCAAAAACGCTTCACCCTTCCAAACGGATGGACCTAAAAGAGCTCGCTTCATAAGTCGTTGTCTCGCACGTCTTCCAACTTCGCGATCATTCGCTTTTTAAACGCTGCCACGGTCGAAGCGTACTCGGGATTTCGGGCCAGATTCGTATACTGACCCGGATCCTTGTTGATATCGAAGAGCTCGATACCGCCAGAGGCGTCTTCCTCGTATTGAATGTAAGCCCAGTCGTTCGTCCGCAGCAGAAATCCCTTGCGCATAGGGGCCACGCTAAAAACGGTATCGCGGGCCTCGTATTCAGGATTTGAAAACATGGGCGAAATATCCTTTCCTTGAAGACGCTCCTGTTTCGGCAACCCGCATAAGGCCGAAAGCGTCGGGTACAAATCCAGCAGCTCGACAAAGGAATGGCAGACAGCCGGTTCCTGGCCCGGGACGCGAATAATCAGCGGCACCCCGGAGGATTGGTCGAGCAAGCTAACCTTGGCCCAGAAGTCATGCTCGCCCAAGTGATAGCCATGATCGCTCGTAAAGATGACAATCGTATTGTCCGCCTGGCCGGATCGCTCCAACGCATCGAGCACCTTGCCGACTTGCCGATCCATAAACGCGACCGACGCATAGTAGCCCCCAACCGCTTTCTTCTGACGGCGAATGTCCATTTTCATATTCTCGCTCGTCTTGTAGTTGATTCCCGGTTTCGGGATATCGTCCCAGTCTCCTTCGCGCTTCGGCGGCAAAACCATCGTATCGTAAGGCAGGTAGTCCGCGTAGTACTCGCGCGGCGCCACGAAAGGGACGTGCGGACGCACGAAGCCGACGCCGATAAAAAAGGGCTGAGCGCGCTTTGTCTCGATCAGTTCGATCGCTTTGGCTGCGGTCTTGCCATCGGAGTGAACACTGTCATCGCCATCCGCTTCCACCACGACGAAGGTATTTCCCCCCTTCACGGGTTCCGTTCCATCCGGATTCCCCTCCAAGGTTTCGCCATCGCCTAGAGCTTTCCACTCGGGTCCCGGACTGTTGAAGCGCTCGGTCCAGGACGCTTCGTCGTCTGCTCCATGTCCTCCCTCTTCAATGCCGCCCGGCACGCCCATATGAAAGATTTTGCTTACGCGGGCCGCGTAGTAGCCATTGTTCTTGAAATGTTGGGACCACATGGCTCGGTCCCCAATTTGCGGGCGCGGGTTCTGGTAGCCCAAGGCCCCCGTCGCGTGCGGATAATAGCCCGACATGAATGAGGCCCGCGAGGGACCGCAATAAGTCCCTTGGCAGTACGCGCGCGTAAACAACGTTCCCGTCTCGGCCAGCCGATCTATATTCGGCGTCTTGCATACCTCATTTCCGTAGCACGACAAGGCCGTCGGCGTCAGATCATCGGAAATGATGAACAATACATTGTAGGGCTTAGCTTGCTGTCCGTGAGCGACAAATACTCCCGCAAGAACGATTGCAACGGCCAAGCAATAGAAGGATAACGAGGATCGATACATGCTTAAGAACACCCGGAAATAGATAAGGAGCCCTTAGGCAAACGCGAGCGCAATGATCGCCCGCTCCATCCTTCCTCTGGAAACCCATCTGGGCGATGCCGCTCAGTGGAATCGCTCGCAACTGACTGCTCGCAAATAGGCGTCTTCGATTGGCGGTCCAATCGGCTTCCGCATACGGGAACCCTACCGACACCTGTTTCATCCCAAAATCCAGTTGCGTAAACGATCACTTCAACTGGAATTAGCCCAACGCTTTTCCGCTATGCCTTTCCATCGTTCTATCGCTCTCGCTGCAATTGGATTCCTGCTCTCGGCGCCCGCTCTCTCCGCCAACGAGGAGTTAGCCATCCACCACCCCAATATCGCCAAGATCAGCGTATTCGCGGAAGATCCGGATATTGTCACTCCTACCGGGATTGCGGTCGCCCCCGATGGGCGCGTCTTCGTCCTCGAAAACCACACCCATCAACGCCCGCCAAGATATGTCGGCCCCGCCAAAGATCGTCTGCTCGTATTGGAGGACAGCGATGGCGATGGCTCGATGGACAAGCGATCGGTTTTCTACGAAGGCTTCGAATTCACCACAGACCTGCTTTTCGCCCGCGACGGCAGCCTTTACGCCACGACCCGGGCCGATGTGTTTCGCTTTCCCAATGCGGCCAATCTCGAAAAAGCCGCGGGCGAACCCGAACTCATCGTGCAGTGCGAAACCGAAGGCGTCTATCCGCACGACGGCATAAGCGGCCTGGCCATCGACCCGGGCAACCCGGAATGGCTCTACTTCGGATTCGGCGAGAATTTGGGATTCGACTATACCTTTATTGGATCGGATGGAAAACGCTTCTCCGGCGGCGCCGAAGGAGGATCATCCTACCGCTGCAGGCTCGATGGGTCCCGCTTGGAGAAACTCTCCACGGGGCACTGGAATCTCTTCGGAATGACCTTCGACCTAAAGGGCAATCTCTTCGCTACCGACAACGACCCCAGCAGCACCCCCCCGAATCGACTGCTCAATATCGTCAATGGCGGCGACTACGGTTTCGAGTTTCGCTACGGTCGCTCGGGACGCCATCCTTTGATCAGCTGGACGGGAGAAAATCCCGGAACCTTGGGAATGGTAGGCCCTGCGGGCGAAGCCGCCTGCGGCATTATTTCCTTCGGCCCTTCCCAAGCCCTCATCGCCTCCTGGGGCGACAACCGAGTCTACTTGCACACGCTAGAACGCGACGGTCGCGGCTTCTCGGATACGCGCGAGGTTTTCCTATCCGGTTCTAACCAATTTCGTCCTGTCCACTTCGCCTACAACAGCGACGCCAGCGTTCTCTACCTATCCGATTGGGCTAAGTCCCACTATCCTGTGCACGGCGAAGGCCGAATATGGAGGATCGAACTAACGCAACCAGTCGATCTGGCTCCCAGGCCTCGCGATGCCCTCCCTGAAATGACCTACGCGGAAGCGATACGCCATCTCGGCAGTGACGACCCATACGCCCGGACGGAAGCCGTTCGCGTCGTCTCGGAGAATCCGCGCGAAAATTGGCGATCGATAGACAATCCCGCGGCCCGAGCGCACTACGCCGTTGCCTTGAGGAGATCCGGGCAGCCTGGCGCATTGGATCAGATACCCGACTTGCTGAACGATCCGGACGAGTCCGTGTGCTTTGTCGCCACAAAATGGATATCCGATGAAAAGCTGAGCGCCTATCGCTCGCAACTATTGGCGCAACTGAACCGACCGGATCTCGGCCGCAAGTTGATGTTCGCGATCCTGGCCGCTCAACAGCAGCTCGATGGATTGAGACCCTCCGACAAACCGACGCCCGCTCAATTGAGCCCCATCCTCGACGATCCATCTAAACCTGCCCGCCTTCGAGCGCTCGCCCTAAGCTTGGTTACCGAAAAGGACGTCGCTTTCGAGAAGCTGCTCGCATGGACCCGCGATGATTCGACAGAGATACGCCTCGAAGCCGTACGCAATCTCGCCGGATCGACTCAAGCAGACGCGAAGGACGCGCTGGAAGCGCTGGCCAAGGATCCGAAGCAATCTCCCCAAATCCGGGCCGAGGCGATTCTCGGACTCGCCGACCGCCCGAGCGAAAGCAGAACGCTGCTCGAGAGATTAAGCGAAGACGCGAATTCCGTTGTCGCTGCAGAGGCCCAGCGGGCCCTTGCGGCGGGAGGACTCGTACCGCGATCGCTCGATCCGAAGCCCGACTCCCTAGACCCCTTGCAATGGGAAGCGATGCTCGACGAATTGACTGGCGCCCCGGATCCCAACGCCGGTAGACGCATCTTCTTTCACCCTAAGTTGGCTACCTGCGCGACCTGCCACCAAATGGAAGGCCGCGGTCGCCGGGTCGGTCCAGACCTCACCACCATCAATCGTCAGGCGGGAATGGACAGTCGCTGGCTACTCGCTCACATTCTCAATCCCGCCGAAACGATCGCTCCCCAATACCTTCCCTGGCAAATCCACCTGAAGGACGGCAGCTCTAAGATGGGCTTCGTCTTGCGCAAAGGCGGAATACAAGAGGCTTACCTGGGGATCGACGGCGAGGAATTCGCCGTTCGCAAGACCTTGATCGATCGCACCGAGGAAATGTCTATTTCAGTCATGCCCCCCGGTTTGCTCTCTCCGTTGCAACCCGAGGAAATCCGAGATCTCGTCGCTTACTTGCTCGCCGAATGATCGCTCTAGGGCAGACCCCACGCCTTCCACGCCCGCTGTTATCCGTACTGGGCGCTTCGCCCTGCTCGTGGTCGGCACAACCGATTTAGATCGACTTGCTATCCCTGCCTTGCCCCCTAATAGCGTGCAGCGCTTACTCGTTGTTGGTCAGAGCGTTAAACTATTCTCCATCAGTCAATCGCAATGAAATAAAACCCGCGATAATTCGTTGACCCTTGCATAAGGAAATTCTAGTCTCCGGCAATATGAAGGGCCCTAATACTCCTAACCGTCGTAAATTTATCGCTGCCTCCGCCTCGACCGGAGCTGGCCTTCTATTCCTGCCGAGCGGTACGCTGTTCGGGCAGAATCGTCCGGGAAACAAGCTGAATATCGCGCTCATCGGCTGCTGGGGACGAGCCCAAGCGCATTTCCCTATGCTGGATAAGGAAAACGTCGTCGCGCTTTGCGACGTCAATTCCAAGGCATTGGCCGCCGCCGCTCAGAGATACCCTAAGGCCAAGCAATACAAGGACTGGCGGAAGGCCCTGGACCAGAAGGACTTGGATGCCGTCGTCTGCTGTACGCCTGACCACCATCACGCTTTCATTTCGATCTGGGCCATGAATCGCGGGCTGCACGTCTATGGCGAAAAGCCTCTGGCCAACAGCGTGGAAGAAGCCCGCATGGTTCGCGAAACCTACTTGGCGAATAAGAGCAAAATCGCCACTCAGTGCGGCACCCAACGTCACTTCGACCCCAATTTCGCCTACATCCGCGAGCTCATCCACGAAGGCGCCATCGGCGAGCTAAAGGATGTGCATGCCTGGGGCGACCGCTACCACAACAAAAAGCATTATCCGAAGGCGACCGGTTCCTCGCCTGATTTTATCGATTGGGACCTCTGGGTGGGCCCCTCTCCCATGCATCCTTTCAGCAAGGACTACTTCACCGCGCTGAACTGGCGCACCGGCGAACAAACGCATTCCTACTTCGAGTCCGATCCCAAGAAATGGCCGCGCGGATCGAATTGTCTCTCCTGGAACATGTATCGCGATTTCGGCAACTGGCAAATCGGCGACATGGGCAGCCACACGATGGACTTGGCCTTCAATCCGCTCGATGCCGACTATCCGATTTCCGCTCAAGCGGAAGGCGAGGAATACAATCCCGAAGTCGCTCCGTCCCGCATGAGCTCGAGCTGCATCAACCCCGCCAACGACTGGCGTGGCCAAATTCGCGTCTCTTGGCATCAGGGCGGCAATATGCCGAAATCGCCGCTCAGCTACGTCGACGTGAGCAAAATCGGTCACGGCGCCCTCTTCAAGGGGACCAAGGGCTTCATCGTCGCCGACTTCAAAACGCGCACCGTCATCCCCTACGGAAAGGAAGCCGATCTTTCCTACTACGATTCGAGCAAAATCAAGGTCCCGGAACGCAAGGCCGCCAACTTCGGCGAAGAGTGGACGATGGCATGCAAATCGAACCTCAAGACGTCTTGCAATTTCGACTACTCAGGCGTCCTCATTGAGCAGCTCCTGATCGGAGCCGTTGCTTACGACGTCGGCAAGAAGCTCGACTACAACGCCAAGAAGATGGAAGTGACCAACAGCCCGGAAGCGACCCGCCTTCTGAAGAAGGAATACCGCAAGGGCTGGGTTCTCAACGGATAATTTGCTTCAATCGCCTCTTAACGAGCGTTGCTTGCGCTTTTCCAAGAGAGACCTTCGGGTCTCTCTTTTTTTTGATTCACCCGTCTCAGGCAGGTTCGCTTTCTCCAAGTATCTAAAAGCGAGGGTATCGATCCATGAGAGGCTGCCTGGGGAAAAGCAGCCGCGCTTTTAGCCATACAACAGCGTTGGCGGTTCGGAGATTCACCACGATCGTCCCAAATTGCATAAAATGTCGCGTTACCCCTCCGCTCTCGTTCAGATTCCCTCACGCTTATGCGACCCCAAATATCCCCAGTAACCCTGCTTGCCCTCCTTCTCCACGTCGCTGCGTTCGGCGCCAGCGCGCTTGCCGATTCATCCCAGCCAAACGTACTGCTCATCTTGACGGACGACCAAGGCTACGGAGACCTTTCCCTCCACGGCAATCCGCTCCTCAAGACGCCCGCGATGGACTCCATCGGCAAGGATGGCGTTCGCTTGGATCGCTTCTACGTGAGTCCCGTATGCGCGCCGACTCGAGCGAGCCTGCTCACCGGTCGCTATCACTTGCGCACTGGATCCTGGGGCGTTTCCAATCGGCAGGAAGTCGTCGACCCCGCCGAAACGACCATCGCCGAGCTGATGGGGAATAGTGGATACGCGACCGGCTGTTTCGGAAAATGGCACAACGGAGCCGCTCATCCCGAAACGCCCAATGGGCAGGGCTTCGACGAGTTCTTCGGTTTTCTCGGAGGGGTCTGGCGCGCCTACTACGATCCCGTGCTCATGCATAACGAGGAGGAGAAGCGTTACGATGGATACATTACCGAACTGCTAACCGACAAAGCCATCGACTGGATGGACGCCCAGATCGAAAGCGAAACGCCCTTCTTTTGCTACCTGCCTTACAACGCGCCCCATACGCCAGGACTAGTCGACGAGGAGTACTGGAAGCCCTTCTATCAAAAGGGCGTCGGTCGCTGGGAGTCCGTAATCTACGGAATGATAAAGTCCATCGACGATCAAATCGCCCGCGTCCTTGAATTCCTCGAAAAGAACGGACAGGCCGAAAACACCATTGTGATATTCATGACCGACAACGGTCCAAATACCTATCGCTATACCGCAGGTCTCAGAGGTAAGAAGAGCTCCATTCACGAAGGCGGCATACGCGTGCCCTTCTTTATCCGTTGGCCCGGAACGCTAACGCCGCATACAGTCGACCATCCGCTCTCCCATATCGATATACTCCCTACGCTCGCAGAGCTCTGCGACCTGCCGTTGGAGACGGCAAAGGAATTGGACGGCCGAAGCTTCGCCAGCCTCTTGCAGGAGCCTTCCTCCGAATGGCCCGATCGAACGCTTCTTTCCTTCGGCTACGGATCCGAATCCAGGATACGCAGCGAAGCGGCCGTCCATACCAATCGCTGGAACGCCGTTCAGTCCAAAGGCAAGTGGAGTCTCTACGACATCCAAGCCGATGTCCGTCAGCGCGACGATCTCTCCCAGCAATTCCCCGAAGTGCTCGATCAGCTCAGGGGTCATTGGGAACGCGAACTGGCAACCATGCCGCCGCTTGGCCTCCAGACCCCCATTCCCATCGGACGCAGGGAGCATGAAGTCGTTGTGTTAAAGGGCCATGACGCCCGCTTTCCCATCCCTAAAGGACAGGGAATCGACTTCAACTATCGCGCCGGATTCACGGGCCATTGGATTGCCAACTGGACGGACACGTCCGCTTACCCGGAATGGAATCTAGAGGTTTCCGAAGGCGGCGAATATGAAGTTACGCTGCTCTACTGTCTCGCCGCAGAGAACATTGGCGTCGCGGGCAATTTCGATTTGGCGGGCAAGAAACTACCGTTTTCCATTACCGAGGCGTTCGACCCCGAACCCTACTCTCAGCCCTACATGCTCGATGGCGAAGCAACTAAATACGAACACAAGCCTTGGAAACGACTGCCCATCGGAAAAACGCGAATCGATAGCGGCGCGGCCCTAGCGCGTATCCAACTTACCAATATGCCCGGAGAACAAGGCCCTGAAATCAAGGAAATCATCCTCCAGCGAATAAACTGACCCATCCTTCTATCTGATCCTGCCCGACGCAGTCGGATCCTGCCGCCAATGTATTGGCGATCCAGCTTCATCGAAGCGATGCTAAGCTCACTGCATCCGCAAACACGCTCTAAGCTCCTTACACCCAAAACATGGAATGCTGGAAACGCTTCCAGCCTTAGAGAGCGCCTAGCCGAGGCGCCAGCCTTAGTCCTCGGATGCAACGCGGCCAGGAGGGAAAAAGGACGCTGCCTCGAAGGGTTTCCGCCCAGAAGGACCTGCGCTACGTCGAGCGTCCTCAGATAGAGGCGCTCCAGCAATCTCCTTCCAACTTGAGAAAACGAGCCAAACGCGCAACTTCCAATTCCGCCGCCTCTCGATAAGCGGGTTCCCGAGGACGCCCATTCGCGTACCCGAATGCAACGTTCAACCGACTGCCCTCGATTGATGCGTTCGCCCAACCAATGATTGAATCGCGCCAAAGCGCAGGCATAGCGTAATAACCCAATTTCCGTTTTGCTTTTGGCGTGTAGGCCTCGAATCGATACGTCCAACCCCACAGATGCTCGAATCGCGAACGGTCCCTGACAATCGGATCGAACGGAGCAAGAATGCGGACGCCATCAAGTCTTCGGCGACTCGCTTTCCGCTCTTCCACTGAGATATACTCAACCGAGTCTATCATATCCACCCGAATCCTTCCTTCGTCCAGCAGGCTCTGCAAACACGCTCGCCGCGCCCCAAGCGCTTCTACCAGGCAATCGAAGTGAGCGAGCTCGCGAACGAGGAAAGGCCGCGTAGTCGCTCCCATCGCCCTCAAAGTCGACACAAGAATCTCCTTGAAGCGCTCTTCCTTCGTCAACCTTTGCTCGAACGCGTTCGAGCGCTCGTAGACGCGAATACCCTTCTTCCGATGGGCCACTCTCAGGGAACCGCATTCGTGCAACGTTTCTAACGCTAGTTTGGCGGTCCGCGAATAACCGCCCCAACCGTTTCGGGCCCGCTTCGCTCCTACGTGGGATTCCAGCTCCTTCGACCCCATCGGCCCATGCCGTTCAATCAGATCAAACGCTTCCGCTTCGAACGGCGTGAGCGCTTCGCTGGGCAGTGGGTGCACCACTTGCCACAAATCCTGAGAAAGGAACCCGTAGGCAAACAAGAAGCACTCTTCCAGTCCTAGTTTTGGATACAAACGCTCCAAATCGCCCACCTGATAGTTTTTAACGCGGTGCCGCAGAATCAAATCTTGCGCCCGAGCAGGGCTGCGAATCGGATCCGCTTGGACGAACCCCATCCGCCGGATGGCATCCCCCAATTTGCGCGGAGAAAACAAACTGTCTCTCACCACTCGCTTTCTAAATCGTTCTAAGGATGTCATAGACTGTACATCCGGCATCCTCCCACGCCCTTTGAATGTGGCAAACGGAATCCGAAACGGCCGCGGCGTCGCGCCAGGTTGGACCGATCCGTAAGCGGGGATACTATTCCCACTTCGCGGTCAATCGCCGCGCAATACGTCGCGAGAATTCGTAGGGAGATTCTTGAGCCGCCGCTATCTCAGCCCGGTAAGCCTTCCCCGCGGACCCGAGTTCTTCGATCGCCCGCAAAGCGTACATGCCAACCAAGTAGTTCGGATCGTGCAGGTGGTCGACCAGAGCCTTCATTCGATTCTCGTATCCAAGTTTAACCAGCGCTTGAGTGGCCGCGACTTGTACCGCAGGCGCCTCATCATCCATCAACGCTTCGAGCGTCTTCTTCGCCGATTTCGATTGATTCACGCCCAGCCATACCGCTGCCCAGTACCGAGTAGAGGCGTCCTTGGATTCGGCGAAAGACAATAGGGCCCTCCGATCGTTCGCCTCTCCCGCTTCGATGACTCGAATCAACCGTTTCGTCTGCTCGCTTCGATCCGTCTTCAGAAACGCGTGATACTTGCTCCCTGCTTCGCGTCCGAGGTCCTCGAGAATCGGTTCGGGCACCAGTCCCATATCCCGCTCCTCCTCCATTCTACGGTAGGTCAGCTCCCGCATACTCTCCAATCGTTCGCGATGCTCCGGACTACTGGCCAGATTCACCGCTTCATGCGGATCGTTCCGCAGGTCGTACAACTCTTCTGGCGGGCGGCGCGAAGCGAAGGGACGCGCCTGCAGCTCGTTTAAGGCCCCTTTTGCATGCAATGCCCGCATCGTCTGCACGATCTCCTTTCCGTCTTTGTACTGGCTCGGTTGCATGTGAGAGACATGCGACATGAAATTGCGAATGTACTTGTAGCGCCTGTCGCGGACTCCGCGAATGATATCCACCGTCTCATCGCAACGGTCGCGACCCGTGAACAGATGATCGCGCGGCTCGTGGTCTTCCGCCAGAAAGTCGCGTCCCTGCACGTAGTCCGGCTTCGCGATCCCCGCTAAGTGCAAAGACGCCGCCGCAATGTCGATGTGCTCGATGATATCGCTTCGCTCGACTCCTGCCTGACGCGCGTTGGGGAGACGGACGATCATAGGGATGCGCACGCCTTCCTCATAGAGAAACTGCTTCCCTCGAACATGGGTGACTCCGTGATCCGACCAAAGAAAGACCGCAGTGGAATCGAGGCGGCCTGCGAATTCCAGATCAAAAAGAATCTCCCCCACTTCCACATCCGTCTGGGCCCAGGAATCCAAGTACTTCATCCAATCCTGTCGGATCGCGGGATGGTCCGGATAGTACGGCGGCAACTCGACCTGGGATGGGTTGACGCGATCGGGAGCTTTGCGGTTTTTGCCTCCGGAAAGCTGGAACTGGGCGAAGATAGGCTGGTCAGCCGGAGCGTCTTGCCAATCGACCCCATCGTAGAGCCCGTCTGGAGCGATAAAATTATAGTCCGTCTTACGCTTATTGGTCACAAAGTATCCCGCGTCGCGAAATAACTCGGGGATCAATTTTACCGGAAGCCGATAGCTATCTTGATACGCAGGACCTCCCATCCCCTTGCCGCTTGCGGTCTGACTGCGGTGATTATGGGCTCCGAGCGTCATCTGATACATACCGCTGACCATGGCCGAACGACTCGGCGAACACACCGGAGACGTTACGAACGCTTGGCTGCAACGGATACCCTCCCTTGCCATTCGATCCATGTTCGGCGTCTCGATTGACGTTTCTCCATAGCATCCAATATGCGGCGAGGCATCTTCGATGACGATCCAGACAATGTTGACCGGCTTCGCCGCAAGGGATTGGGCTATTAGGAAAAGAAAAAATAGATGCCAGGTCGTTTTCATGGATTTCTATGGGATCGTTCGAGGAGCGAGAGCGTTGCCAGGCAAGCATCCAAGCGCGGCTAGAATATCGAGAGAGGGTCTAAATGTCGTGTTCTTGGGTCCAGAGCTTCAGTCTCGCGAGCACCGCCAGAGTCGACATCCCAAACGGGGTGATCTCGTACTGGACCGCCATCGGCCGATCATTGAGAACGGTACGGGTCAGCAATCCCATGGACTCCATCTCCTTCAGCCGCGCATTCACCATTTTTCGACTCGCTCCTCCGAGGGCCCCGGCCAGCTCATTGAAGCGCAAAGGCCCGTCCTTCAGCTTCCAAAGAATCGAACCCTTCCAGCGCCCCCCCATTAGACGCATTCCCCGTTCAATCGGGCAAGGCTCCTCGCAAGGAGTCAATTGGGAAGTGGCGGCCTTAATTACCTTTATGTCTTTCAAATTAAGCCGCGAGGTCATGGGGTTGCTTTAGGTAACCCTACGATGATGCCCGACCAAGTCAACCGCTGGCGTCTAACAATGCGGCGGCGTTTTCGGAACGGTCGCCTTGACCCCAAAATGTTAGAACGGCGACTTCCAATCGCTCCCGGAATCCGTTTCGACGAGTCTCGATAGATCGTCCCCGAGCGACTAGACGAATAACTCGTCGATCATACCCGTGCTGTCGCCATGCGACTTCACATCCACACCCGAGCCATTGAGCAAACTCAGCCACAAATTGCAGAGAGGCGTCCTGCGATCGCTCATAACCAGATGCCGGCCGTGCCTTACGCCTGCCCCGCCACCTGTGATGAGGGTCGGACAGTTGGTGAGGTAGTGGATGGAGTTGATATTGCTCCCGAAGGCGATTGAAATATTATCGTAGAGCGAACTGCCATCAGGCTCCTTGGAGGCCTTCAATCTATCGATGAAGTATGCGATCAATTCCGCGTGGGTCTGGTCGCGCTTTTCCGAGACTTCGCGACGCTCGCCTTGCGTGTAGTGACTCATATTGTGCGAGGTAATCGTCGCTCCCATGCTCTTGATCAGCGAATCGGTCGGCATCCGATAGGTGAATACGCGGGATGCATCCACTTGCATCGCCGCCACCATCAAATCATACATGACTTTAACTTCCTCGTAGCCCTGGAGGCTCGCCAATGGTTCCTTGACCGGTTCATGCGGAAGTCGCTTAGGCACGTCGAGCCACTGTTCTTCCTTGGAAAGGCGAATCTCGATATCGCGAATCGACTGGAAGTACTCGTCAACCTTGTCGCGATCGGTCGCGCTCAGGCCTTTCCGGGTGGACTTGGCATCCTCCAAGACGCTGTCCAAAACGCTGCGACGCTTCTTGAGCATAGCCTGCTTCTGCTCCAATGGGGTCGAGTCGTCTGAAAACAAACGGTGATACAATGCAACCGGCGTATCGAGTCCTGCCACTGGTTTGCCCTGGCGGCTCCAAGCCAGCGAAGATCCGGGACCATGACCTTCCGTGCTCTTTCCGTTTAACTGCAGAGAAGTGAACCGCGTGTCTTTTCCAAATTGCTCGGCAGCCACTTGGTCGGCGGAAATAGAATTGTGAAAACTCTGCCCGGGCACTCCGTAGCGGTTCGCTCCCGTTAACCAGAAGGTGCTGCCCCAGTGCGCTTCGGTCGAGTATTTGTGCTGCAAGTTCTGGATAACCGTTATGTCCTTCTTGTACCGATCCAGGGGAGCCAAATTCTTGGGCAGATCATAGTCATAGCCGACCTGATCGAGCTTAGGGAACCAACTCTCCTTGGTCACTCCCCAGCCCATCGAAAGAAAGACCATTCGCTTAGGAGCCGCTGCGACTGACGCCGCTTTCGCGATTTTAGCGAAGCCTACCGACTCCAGAGCGGGAAGCGCGACTAGAGCAGTCGAGCTTCGGAGAAATTTTCTACGCGATATCGGTTTCATGGGGCTACTCTCTTATTTAAGCTTAAAGCGTTCGGATTGGACGACTCCGAGTATAAACGAGCTCATTGCGTAGTCATTCTCTTCTGCCTGAGCGAGGATGCTATCGGCTAAATTGTAATCGACGAAGCCAAAGGGACGTCCTAGGGCGTACTCAATCAAGTGTTCGGTAAAGCCGCGAGCAAAGTCGGCGTCGCGCTCCGCAATGCGGTCGCGCAGCTCGTAGTAGTCCTTAAACGGCGTACCGTCCGGCAAGGTTCCAGCGGGCTCGATGGCTACCGTCAGCTGGGGCGGCGCTTTCTTTCGCCAGTCCTTGTCATCCGCCTTTTCTAGATCCGTAAAGTTCTGAAACGAATAGCGTACAATCTCTTCGTCGCGCCACTGCCCAACCGCATCGAAATTCTCCAGACCAAAGCCAATCGGATCGATCTTGCGGTGACACTGGGCGCACTGCGGTTCCTCCTGGTGCGCTTTTCCCAGGACCCGAGCGCTGAGAAAATCGTCTTCGAATCGACTGAGCTGCGGCACGTTGGCCGGGGCTGGGGGTGGCGCATCGTTCAGCAACTTGCGCAAGACCCATGCCCCGCGTTCGACCGGCGACGAGCGCTCGCCATCGGATCCCATCGCCATCACCGCCGCCATGCCTAGCAATCCCCCACGCGGCAATCCATCCGGCACTCGGACGCGACGGAACCGTTCGCCCTCCACGCCATCGATACCGTAGTAGCCGGCCAATAGATCATTCACCACCACGTGATCCGAACTGAGCAGTTCTCCTAAGGATCGGTCTTCGTGGATCAAATTGCGTATCGTGGCATAAACCTCTTCTCTAGCGGCCTCTTTGACGCTGTCGTCAAATCTCGGATACTTCTGATAGTTGAACTGAAAGAAATCGAGTCGCTCCATATGGAGCCATTGGTGAGCGAAACCGCTGACGAATTCATCCGCCTTGGAGTCGAGCAACATGCGCTTAACTTGCTTCTCCAGGATTTTCGGTTTCTTCAACTTCCCCGAGGCCGCAATTCGAGTCAGCTCGTCGTCCGGAGGACTGCTCCACAGAAAATAGGAAAGACGCACCGCTAGCTCCCCATCATTCAACGAGCGCTGATCCTCGCCATGGACCGGTTCATTGAGGTAGAGGAAACCGGGCGAGGCCAACACGATCGACAACTGCTCCTTAAGGGCCTTCTCCGCTTCGACGCCGGCCTCTACAGAATCCCGGTAAAGCGCCATCAAGCGATCAATATAGCCCGGCGACGGCTCCTTCGTCCTAAACGCGCGCGTAGCGAAATTCTCCAATACGGCGCGATGATACTGCTCCTCCGACTGCCCTCTAGCTCGAGGGATGAATAGCTTGGCGTTCGTCTCGCTGGGCCATTGTTCGACGAATGGGCCTTCCCACTCGACCCAATCGACCCATATCGCAGGAGGCGGCCCTTTCCCCGTCGCATCGCTATTGTCTCTGAAAAATCGCTTGGCCGCATTGAGACTATTGATACTGCGCTCTCGGATGCGCAAGGTTCGTCGACCGCTGTTCTTGGGAAAGAACTCCATTTCGATGATCTCCGGATTCGCCATCGACGCGTTTACCTTGCGAGCGCCATAGACGCTCATCTCGCCTCGCTTGACGCCACTGGGAGCGCTTCCGTACTCAATGTAGCGCCGATGCTCAGGGACGTCTTCGCTCAACAGCGCGACACGAGCTCGAACGACGTACGTGCGAGCCACGCTATCCACCGGTAGCGTGAAATCGCCTAGACTGAAGTCATTGAAAAAATTATACAGAAGAGCGCCGTCCTCAACGTATGGGTTCTCAAGATAGTCTTCGTAATTCAGCCATCGGTAGTTGGGCCTGGCCTCGAGCGCTTGAGCCATTATAACGGAGTCGAGCTCGGAAGGGGATTTAATCTCCGGATACGCTTCACCCAAATAGTCTCTCGTAATATTGCCAATGGACTGCTTCACCCGGGTAAGCTGCAGGTCCTCCGCCTCGAATCGTACCGTTTTGGTTTTCGGCTTATCCTTAGAAGCCAGCGCGAGCTCCAGGGCTCGGTCGGCTATTTTCAAGTATTGCTCGAACTGGTCGCTTGAGAAGTAAAGGGCCGAACCATTGGTATCGAAACCGCCTGGATTCGCGTCGTCCGGCAAATCCGATGCATCGATCCGAACGCCCAGCAGCGATTCGATGGTATTCTCGTACTCGCGGCGATTCAGGCGCCGCATGGTGATCACCCCTCCGCTATCGCTCAAGGCCTGGCGGGCCACTACCAGCTGATTCGATAGGTCCGCAAGAAAATCAGTTTTCTCCGAGGCCTTCAGCTGACGCTCGTCCTCCGGCGGCATTTCACCTGAATTCACGACATTGAGGACCTTCTGCCAAAGTTCCGCCGCTTCGAGCGTATCCATCGTAAACGACAGGTCCTCGAGGTTAACGCCACCCTTCTCCTCGAAGGCATCGTGGCAATCGAGGCAGTAATTCTCCAGCAATTCGAAATGCGCCTCTGGCATAACGCCATGGCGAAGATGGCTCTGCTCTCCTTCCATCGCCGTCGAATCGGAAGCTAAGCCTTGGGGCGCAAACGATAGGGCCATCGCAATCAGCATCCCTCCATTCGACAGGAGCGAGGGGCGCCGCTTCTTCAGATACGTAAGCATTATATCGGACAAGATACTCGAGAGGGAATTCATCTTCCCTGTCAGTTACGAAGGAGAGCGATTACCTGGACAGTTTTTCGCGCTGGGCCTTCCAATTGGGAAGATAATCTCCCGCTTCCCAAATCGTGACCTCGTCCCACACGAAACCAGCTCCATTCACATCGATATTGAATTTGTCGTATCGCTCCTTGGCGATCAAGGGGTGTTTTCCGTACAGAACCTGCCCATCGATTTGAAAGACGACTTCTTCGCCTTTCACTTCCACGGCAACGTCATACCACTTCTCGGATTCGAGTTTCAATTCGGGTATCTCCTGCAGAACAATGGATCGTTTTTCTTCCCGACCTGCGAGATGATTCTCCAAAACGAGAACGGAACCCTCAGGCGTCATCGTTACGCGAATACAGCGGTGCCCTAAATCGATATAAGCGACGCTGCTCGCTCGCGCCTTGGCATCCGCCGGTTGATCGTATTGCCAGCGGAACTGGCAGACGAATTCCGCCGGCACGCTCAGAAGGCCCGCTCGAGCGAAGGTACTGCTGGCCCACTGATTATCGTTTTTCGTCCCTTTCAAAGCGATCGATGGCGGGATGGCGTGAAGCGTCCCGTTCTCGACCTCGTACTGGGTCAGCTTACGAAAGGCCATCGACGTCTTGTCGACCTCGCGCCCGCTGTCGAAGGACTTCGATATGACCGCCTTCCCTTTCTTCAGCATAATCGGCTCCGGCATTTCTCCATAGCCGGCAATCAAGACATAGCAGGACGCCCAAAGGACTCCCGCGTTACGTATCATTCGAAATAGCGTCATTGTTCGATTCATTTCTTAACCTCCCAAATTCTAACATAATCAACGTGAAACTCGCCTCCAGGAATGGCTTTCATTCCGATTTTCAAACTATCCCCTATTTCTATCTTCCCATCCTCGTAAATCTCCGTTCTCCCATTAATCGATAGACCGATCTTCCCTTTCTTGATTTCAACGGTCACATGAAGCCACTCATTGAGCGGGAGCATGTTTCCGCTTCGCCTATTGTCTATCCTTCGTTCCGCTAGCGGTTTCGCTTCCGAACTGAACAGGACCTCTCGATCATTGAAACGAAAGTGATTGCGATGTTGCCCGCCAACATCGATCCACGGGGATTTCGTGTAGCCTTGCCCATCCATTTTCAAGCGCATATGGCAGATGAACTCATCGGCAACCTCATTGTAGTGAATAACCGGGCGCGCCGTGGGATTCTCGTCCACAGTGCCATTAACCACAGTCATGACTCCATTACTCGCCACCCCCGTACTGCCACTGCGCAGCTCGATGCTCTTAGGCAGCGATTCTCCGGCAAATTCCTCGGCCGAGAACAACTTCCCTTTCTCCAAAAACAGAGCAGGGTGACGCGTTTCGCCCGCAAGACAGACGCTGGATAAAAAGAGGCCCCCCAAAGCTAGACGTTTCATGTCTTCCCAATATCGAGTTGCAAGAATATCCAAACGAACGAAACGAGAGCTCACCTTATTTTCGAACTGACGAGAGAATCTCCTTCAGCCCCGCCAAATTCTCGCGAAGTCGCGCTTCGGAGTCCACGGATGGCATGTGATCGATCAATCCGATTGGCCCATCGTATCCCGATTTCAAGACCGTTCGAATCATGGCCGCTTCATACTTGCCCGCCCCAATGGGCAGGATTTTATTCTCCAGAGTCTTGTGATCGACGATTTCCTTGTCCGTCATCCCATTCAAGTTGAGGCATATGAGATAGGGCTTCATCAATTCCAGGTACTCCGCAAAACGATCCATTTCGTCGTGAGCGTGATGGAAATTATAGACGATACCGACGTTGTCGGCGCCAAGAGCATGGAGGGCCTGGCAAACCGCTACCAAATTCTCCGGATGGCCACCCCAGTTACGGTGATTATAGAGTCCAAACTGGCTTCCCATTTTTCGGGCTCGTTTGGCGAACGGCAACAAACGTTGAGCGGCGGCGGCGACTCGCTCCTTCTGGGTTTCCGCTTTCGGCGATGGACACGTCTTCCAGATCTGGGGACGCATTCCGTACTTCTCGAACAAAGCGAAGGCTTCCTCGTTTTCATTCCAAAAGGCGAAATACTCGATCCCGTTGGCTTTGCACTGCCGAATTTCCTCTTCGAAATCCGGATTGTCATCCGCTCGCCAATTGTAAACGAAACGACCTATTCCCAGATCCGCCATCATCTTCGCCCGCTCCGCTGGACTGCGACCGGTAGCGTCCCATCGAAAGGCGATGCACCAGGCAGCGAGGTTCTCGGCCTTGAAATTGGCCGGCGTCTCAGCGCGGGAGGAGAAAGGAGCGAAAACGAGAAGGGCGAGCAAACAGGTCGGAAGGCGTGACATGAACCGAATTGAAGCGAGAGCCGTTTGGAAACGCGAGCCCAATGAAAGAGCTCCTCAAGTGATCGATTCGCTTGGACTGCCCACAGATTCGGATGATTCCCAAAATGCGGCAGTCTTGCCTTGCCTAGGCATAGCGCTATTGCATTTCGGTAGGTTTGGAAGCTAGTCCCGTTTGGCTATCGCTCCTCTAACTTAGGAAAACGCAAACCATGGACCTATTAACCAAGTTGGCAGTCCTGGCCTTGTCCGCCGGCTTGATTATGTTTGCGGTCCGTTTTCTTCTTGTTCCAGGAATCGACAGGGCCTCTCAAGCGCTAAACTTCAGCAACAAAACGAGGGGGCAAATACTGGGCTACGCAACCAGCGCTCCCGAATTGGTTATCGTCGCCTCCAGCGCCGCCTCAGGAGTTTACGCTGCGGGGTTCTGGAATATCGCATCGTCGAATATCATTAATTGGGCGTTGTTCTTGGCGGCGGTAATCGCGTGTCGGCAATACCAGGATCTGAATAAAAAAACCTTCTTGGAGGAATTGGGCTTCGGTTTGCTTTCGGTAATTCTGCCAGTAATCCTGTACCGGTCCGAAATCCAAAGCTCAGTCCTGCTGGGGGTTGCTCTCCTGGTAGTCTTCGCTCTCTATAAGATCCTGGATCGCAAGTTGAATACAAGCGTTACCGTCGAGAAGAAAGGGGGTCACGGAAATCGAAATCTACAATATGGACTATTCGGCGCCAGCATCGGAACATTGATTATTATCGTCGCTGGCTGGCATTTAGGGTCGATTGCGGAAAATTTGGTAGTGGAATTGGAAGTACCAGCCTGGATGATTGGCTGGATCCTGGGCATTATTAGCTCCCTTCCCGAAATGAGAGGTTTTTTTGAAATTTTCAGGAAACACAAGAAGGCCGATACCTTAGAAGGCATTGAAGACACTCAGGAGGCGTTAGATGCGCTCGTCGCATCCAATATGAGCAATCTAGGCATCATATTGCCCATTGGCATTTTCATTGCCGCTCTTATGTGAACGATCAGCGAAGCCAACACAGCGCCCACACTTTTATTGTGAAATCGAAATAGGCCTACTGCGATGCCCATTCTGACTTATCGGACACTCTCCAAAAGAATTCGCATCAATCTGGGATCGCCTCGTTCGGGTCGATGTCCTCCCCTTCCCAATTGGCCACTCCATTTTTATAAACGAGCACTCGTTTAGCGCTTCCCGGAGCATGGGCCCGGTCGACCTTGGGAATGTGTTTTCTCAATTTTCGCTTCTCCGCTGCGTATTCAGGATTCGATGCCAAGTTGGTGAACTCGTTCGGATCCTTCACCATATCGTAGAGTTCCTCCGACCCATCCGCGTAGCGAATGTAGCGCCAATCCTCGCTTCGCACGCCATGGTTACCGGGATTGTGAGTCGTGATCGCCGGGCGGCTTCTGGGAGCCTTGGCGTTCTTCAATTGCGGCACCAAGCTGAGCCCTTCCAAGTGATCCGGAATATCGAGACCGCACAATTGACTCAGTGTGGGATACATATCCAAGAGTTCCGCCGGGCGATTGGATTGCTGTCCCGCTTTCACTCCTGGACCCGCGAACACTAAAGGCACCCGAGCCGAGCGGTCCCAAAGCGTATTCTTACCGGTGATTTGCTTTTCGCCTAAATGGTAGCCGTGATCGGACCAAAGTACGACGATCGTATCATCCTCCAATTCGTTTCGCTCCAAGGCATCCAATACGCGGCCGACCTGACTGTCGACGAAACTCACGCTGGCGAGATAGGCTTGAACGATTTTAATCTGTTCCCCGGCCTCCAAGAGAAACTTCTGTCTCGGTTCCGGCAGTTTCCAGTGAATATACCAACTAAAACGCGGCGTATCCTCACGGTCATCCAACAGCATGCGCGGCAATACGACTTCATCTTCCGGATACATATCGAACCACTTCTGTGTCGCGAATAAGGGCACGTGTGGCAGGGAAAATCCCACCGCCATAAAAAAAGGGTCTTTCGGCTTCGCATCCAACTGCTCGACCGCCCAGCTAGCGGTCTTCCAATCCTTATGATCCGACTCTTCATAGGGATAAACCGCCCAATCCATTCCAGGCCCACCGCGAGGCGTCGCCACCCGCTTTTTCTTAGGCCTCAACCCCGCCTCCGTTTTCGCCACTACATCGAACTCTTTCACCCCCGCGCTATTCCAATCTCTTCCGTGGTAGATTTTCCCTCCCGTGTAGGTTTTGTAGCCCGCCTTCGCGAAATGCTGCGGCAAGGTTACGAGGTCCTTCAATTCGTCCACCTTCCGGAACCAAGGGGCCAGGCCATAAACACCCGTGGTGGAGGGGCGCAGTCCCGTCATCACGCTCGTCCGAGAGGGATTGCAAACAGGGGCCTGGCAATGGGCATTGGTAAACAAGGTCCCCCGCTCCGCCAAGGCATCGATATTGGGCGTCTTCACCTGAGGGTGGCCATCCAGACAGCCCACCCAGTCGTTCAAGTCGTCTATCGCGATGAAAAGCACGTTAGGTTTGTCGGCTTGGTTGATTGAAAGACAAGCAAGTGAAAATGTAAGCGCAATTAGTATGCGTTTCATAAGGTTCAAATTAGTTAGTAGTTTCCCCACAGATTACGCAGATACTCGCAAATGATTGAGTTGCGGAATCGATGGAGACTCTACAAGAATCATATCTGTGATCATCTGTGTAATCTGTGGGCAAGACTTCTTTAATAGCTTCATGCGAAGATCTCAGTGACCGGTTTCCCTCCGCCGTCTTCGGTTACGTAAAATGGACGACCCTCGATGGTGTATTCGGTCTTTGGGCTGATGCCCATCGCCGACATAATGGTCGCATGTAGATCGGTTACGGTAACCGGATTTTCGACCGCTACGAGTGGGCGCTCATCCGCAGTCTTGCCATAAAGAAAACCCTTTTTCACTCCACCGCCAAACAGAGCCACGCTTGTGCCACCCGTGAAGTGACGGTGCAGTCCGTAGTGCGTTCGCTCCTCGATATAATCTCCTTTGAAGGCCGCTTGATCGTTTGCGTTGGAGCCTGGCTTACCCTCCATGATCGCATCTCGACTGAACTCGGAAGCTATAATGACAAGTGTCCGGTCCAGCAACCCGCGTTCTTCCAGATCTAGAACCAGCTGGGCGATCGGACGATCGATCTCCTCATGCAAGCGGGCTACGGTGTCGTGTCCGCTCGCGTGCGTATCCCAATGGAGAAAAGGCACGTACTCGGTGGTCACTTCTACGAAACGGGCCCCATTCTCGACCAATCGCCTCGCTAAAAGGCATCCCCGACCGAATCGACCCGTATCGTAACGCTTGCGAACCGCCTCGGGTTCGTTTTCGATATCGAACGCTTCACGCTCTTTCGAATTGAGAAGCCGGTA
>CBFHHM010000025.1:0-6582 GCA_965655705.1 Candidatus Pelagisphaera sp. | reverse complement strand
TAGGCGCTTTCCATGGAGCGCATCAGCGATTCCTGCTGGAAATCGCTGGCATAGTCTCGGTGGGGACTGCGATCCACCAGCTTGCGAAATAGCTTATTCCGATTGACGAAACGCTTACCGGACATGCCCTCGGGGGGCCGTACCGATTGAGCGGCCTGCTCGGGGAACGGCAGGTTCATAGGGCCGTACTCGCTGCCGAAGAAACCGGCCGTCGTGAAGGCCTTGAGCTCCTCTTTCTCGCCCACCCCTTCCAGACGCTGTCCGATATTGATAAAAGGCGGCATGACCTCGTTTCGAGGTCCTAACGAGCGAGCCATCCAAGCGCCGAGGTGCGGGCAGGCGACCGTTTGAGGGGGCACGTATCCTGTGTGCCAATGGTATTGGTGGCGCGAGTGCAGAATACTCCCCAAATCCGGTTGAACCGCAGAGCGAATTAATGTACCGCGATCCATGATACGCGCGATGTTCTCCAATCCTGCGCAAATCTTGATAGTGTCCACTGCCGTATCGATCGCAGGGAAGGTGCTCAGGACGGAATCGACCGCCATTCCTTTCTCGAACGGCGCGTAGCGCTTCGGGTCGAAGGTTTCCGGAGCTGCCATGCCCCCGCCCATCCATAGAAGAATGCACGCATCGGCCTTGGCCGCAGGATTATCCAGTCCCGCTCCTCTAACGAGCGAAGGGGCGCCGGACATCCACGCCGCGCTCGAAGCGAGAGCCAGCTTCTTCATAAAATCTCTTCGCGCGATGGATTCCGGGGCCGATGGATCGATTTCGAATTTCATGTATTCAAAATGAGGGTTCAGAGCTATCGAAGAATGAAAAACTCGGGCGTCATTGCCAAGGCCCAAAGAAGGTCTGCCACGGTCTCGGAATCCGGGGAGCGCCCCAGAGCGCCTCGCAACAATCGATGTTCGCTTTTACTAGGATAGCGCGTCATCAGAGTGAGGTAGATATCGTCAATCAGAGCGGACTGGGTCGTCTCGCGACGCTCCAGCAACCGTCTCGCTCCCGCGCGCAAATGTTCGATCAGCGGGTAGTTCGTGGACAGGTCGACCGCTTCCAAAGTGGTCACTTCATTGGGTCGGGAAGTGACAATCTGATCCCGGTTAGGTCGCCCGAGCGCCCGCATCAGCCTATCGTTCTTTACCAGGGCCGCGCGGACAGGTTGGTCGCGCCCTACGTACGCCTTCGCCCAAACCACTCCGACGCGCCCGTTCGTTTCTTTCTCCCAACCGGTATCGCTCGCAATCCGAGCGCTATCCCAGCTCATCGAATCCAATTCGCATTCGGTCAGGTCCGCCGTATCCGGAGGAATCGAGCTAACCAGCCATTGATCGTCCGTCACCAAAACCTCGTGGCTGCCATCCTCGAATTCGAATCGAATCGCGCAGAAGACACCGGCAACGTTCGGTTTGGACCCCCCATTCTCCGCTCCAATCAAAAGATTGTTTTCCCCTCGCTTTATTCGCGAGGTAATTACGCCCGCCTTCAAATCCTTCCATCCGCGTCCACTGAAGATCCGTTCGCCATTCAAGACCACCTCATAGTCAAGATCGGCAGCCACGACAAGAGTAGCGGAGCGCAAGGGCTTCGGTGGCGAGAAGGCGCTACGAGCAACGATTCTCTCGCCATTCGGAGGCAATCCGTGATCCAGCGACGAGCCCCATATCCACTGACTGGGTACTTTCAGCTTCTCGACGAGCGCGTCAGAAAGCGCCTCTCGGGCGATCGGCGCATCCATCGCAGCCGGGGCGCTACCCCCGATATTCCAAACCGCATCGACGAATTGCTCCGCAGTGAGGCGCTTGGAAACGGGGCCCCGGTAAACATAGTCCGCCTGATCGGCCTCATCCAAGCTCGATGCCTGACTCTGATAGGCCTCCGACGTAGCGATCAGCTCTAAGGTTCGCTTTATGTCATAGCCGTTCCTCTGAAAATCGGTCGCCAGCCAGTCGAGCAGGTCGGCATTCCAGGGTTCCACGCCCATGGCATCCAAAGGGTGAACGATACCCCGCCCCATAAGCTGAGCCCAGAGCCGATTGACCATGGTGCGGGCCATTCGACCATTTTGAGGATGGGTAAACAAGTCCGCCAACTGCTCCAAGCGCTCCGCTTTGCTTGCAGCGGGGTCTACCTGCCCAATCTCCGGAAACAACCAGGAGGCCTCCGCCATCACGCCGGTGGGTTTGTCGCATCGAGTCAGCTCCAAAGGCTCTTCAGAGTATATTGCCGCCAAGTTATAGGAATCCGCTAGCGTCCACTCGTCGATAAAACTATCGTGACAGGAGGCGCACTTCAGATTGATGCCAAGAAACGACTGCGAAACGCTTTGCGCGAATTGAATAGGCAAGCTTTGACCGGCGCTGACCACTCCCCGCCACTTTATCCCGTCAATGAACCCAGCGCTTTCCTTATCCGGGGGGGCAATCAATTCGCGAACCATGAGATCGTAGGACTTGTTCCGTCGCAAGGACTCGTAGAGCCAGCTGCTGATCTGAGAACGTCCCCCCGTAATGAATCCCGTTCCATCGTAGTCGTTGCGCAATAGATCGTTCCAAAAAGTCAGCCAATGCTCCGTGTATTCGGTATCCCTCGCCAGCAGAGTTTCGATTTTTCGTTGGCGCTTATTCGGCGATTCGTCCGCCAGAAACATTCGGGTCTCTTCTGCGGTAGGCAATAGCCCCACTAAGTCCATGGATACGCGACGCAGGAAAGCCGCATCGTCGATCGATCTCGGCTGCGAAAGCGCGTTTTGGGCAAGGTAGGCATCGATCACTCGATCGATCGGGTGATCGCGCCCTTCGACAGCAGTAGGCAATTCGGGATCGCGGGGACGCAAGGGAGCCTCATAGGACGGTTCGCTAAATGCAAAGCCCGTCTCCCAGGGCATGCCTTCATCGACCCAGCGTTTCAACCGTTCAATCTCAGCTTCCGGTACGGGCGGCTTGTCATCCGAAGGCATACGGTATTCAGGATCCGGATCCTCTATGAGCTCAAGAAACAGAGACTCCGCGGAATGACCCGGGACAGCCGCTTCGCCTTCGAGGAACAAGCGACGATTATTGATCGAAAATCCACCCTTCGATTCCACGCCTCCATGGCATTCGACGCAGTGCTCTTTCAGGATCGGAACGATATCGTGAGCGAAATCGATCGACCCCTCTTGAGCAAACGATGATAGGGGAGCGAACAATAGCGCTACACTCCCCAGCGCAATCGGCAGCGGATTCGAGAGGCAGAGATTAGGACTCTTAAGTAACGTATTGTACATTTGAATTCGCCAGCAGACAGTTCAGTCCTTGATCGATCGACGCCAGGATTCGATTCGCTTCGTCAAGCGATTGACGATTTTGGGATGTCGTTCGGCTACATCGACCTTTCCTTGCGGATCCTCGGATAGGTTGAAAAGTTGAACAGGCTTCGTATCCCAAACGTGCACGTTTACGTACCTCGTGGTGTCCTTCCCGGATTGACGCAGAATCAATTTCCAATCGCCGTCCACGCACCAGAGGTACTGCAGCGTATCATCGGGATCTCCGGGGGTCATATTGAAAATCGAATGCGTCACGCCGAAGACCGTTTTACGGCGAGCGGCGGCTCTTCGATCGAGCAAGTCGATTCCCGCTAAATCAGCCGGGGCATCGAGTCCCGCCGCCGCGGCAATGGTCGGAAAAATATCGATCGCGTGGGCCAGATAAGGCGAGCTATCCGGTGTCGCTTTCCCAGGCCAGGAGACCATGATCGGCGTACGAATGCCGTTTTCGTACGGGGATCCTTTTGATTTCAGAGCGTAGGTCTTCCAGAGCGATTGGTTCGGATCGGCGTCATTCGTACTTCGAGCCGCCCACCCATTGTCGCAAATGTAGATCACCATCGTATTCTCGCTCAGCCCCTTCTCGTCCAAGTAGCCCAGCAATTCGCCGCAGGTTTCATCGAACCACTCGCACATGGCATAGTACTTGGCGACGTCATCCGCCCGGTCAGGCTTCGCGTATTTGTCGAGCAAACGACGTGGCGGGTTATGCGGCGTGTGTGGCAAGAAGGGAGCATACCAAATAAGGAACGGCTTTTCTGCCGCAACCGATCCGTCGATAAAATCAGCGATCGGTTGCAAGCCTTCGCGGCCGATCTTCAATCCCGCATCGCCATGTCGGCCGCCACGCTCCGGATCGCCATGCGTCATGCCGTGGGTAAAGCCGCCATCGCGATACGAGCCTTCCCACCACTTGCCCGACTGGTGCGCTCGGTAGCCGTTGTCGGTCAGCAGCGTGATGAAACTGGGATGCTTGTGGAATGCCGCCTGCATGGGAGCGTCCCGTTTCGCTCGCTCGTTACGGCCATCTACATCGTTTCCTGTTATGCCGTGTTGACGCGGATACAAACCGGTCGCCATTGACGCCAAGGAAGGCCGACAAAGCGGAGCCGCTACGTAGCCCCGTTCGAACACAAGGCTATTCGCGGCCAGCTTGTCCAAATGCGGCGTCTGAATATCCGAATGCCCCATGAACCCGTAATCCGTCCAAGCCTGGTCGTCGCTCAGAATGAAGACGATATTCGGCCTATCCTGACCCAAAGCGTAGCTGACGAGCGTCAACGCAACGATATACCTAATTCGGTTTAATAAATTCATTCGTCTCCTAAATTCGCGTTAGTATAGCGCTCTGCCAGAGCAGCGGTCCGCTGCCGAAGCTGCGTCAAGAGGATCTCATACTCTGGATTCTCCGCCAGATTAATCAACTCATCGGGATCGTTTTCCAGATCGTGCAGAAACTCGTACCCGGGATTCTGGTCCGTATAGCGAGCGTATTTGAAGCGTTCTCCCCGGACCCCTTCCCAAGACATCGAGTAACGAGGGTTGGAATGCTCGCAAAAGAAATCCTCCCGCCAGCCCTCCGGCGTTTCATGGCCGTCGACTATGGACTTCAAGCTATCGCCTTGATAACTTACGGGAATGGCCACCCCGGCCCAATCCAAAAAAGTCGCTGGCAGATCGAGATTGAGGGCCATTGTATCCACGATTCGGCCACGGTTCTCTTCCGGCTGACGCGGATCGAAGACAACCAAGGGCACCCGCTGGGATTGCTCGTGGTGCGACCACTTACCGGCAAACCCGCGATCGCCCATGTAGTAGCCATTATCCGCTGCATAGATCACGATGGTGTTGTCCGCGAGCCCCTCTTCTTCCAATACCTGCAGCACACGGCTCATCGCATGATCGATTCCCGAGAGCATCCGAAAGTAAGCCCGCATATTGAGCTGATACTTCTCGGGCGTATCCCAACGCCAATGAAAGCGCTCCCGGTGATTCGATGCTTTCAGAAATTCGGGATGAGCTTCGAAAATCGCAGGGTCCGACAAGCGCGGCTCAGGAATCGTAATATCATCGTACTTCCCATCCATCGCTTTAGGCCACGGGAAATGCCCGCTTCCCGGGACCCTGTCATTGTCCTCGGCGTGCCCCGCATTGAACCAAAGGTTCAAGAGAAACGGCCCCGACTGATCTCCTTGAGATTTCAGAAAATCGATTCCCCGATCCGCTATCAGTTCCGTCTCATGCCGCTTGGATCCGTCAGGCATCGTCTTGAAATACGGTCTTCGAAAGATGCGTTCGTAATCGTCGAAATGTTTCTCCGGCTCGAAGCCTTTCGGCATCTTGGCATGCCATTTCCCGTAGAATGCCGTCCGATAGCCCGCACCCCGCAATCGATCGGGAAACAGCGCAGTCAACGCTTCCGGCTTAACTTGATCCGACCCGTCGGCCTTCACCGAAGAACGCGAAGTCAACCCGGTCAGAATGGTGGTTCGGCTCGCCCAGCAGGTCGAACGCGTCACGAACATATTCGAGAACCGCACCCCCTCAGCAGCCAGTCGATCAATAGTCGGGGTCTCGATAATCGGGTGACCCGCGCAACCTAAGGAATCATGGCGCTGATCATCCGCGAAAAAAAAGAGAATATTCGGCCTATTCCCCTCTCTTGCAAAAAGGAACAGCGGCAGAAACGTAAGCGTAATCAGAATACACTTCATAAAAACAGGTACAGATATCGAGAAAGTTCGAAATCGCGACAGAGCGAGAGCGGCTCAAAACATCGGCTCCTCCATTTCGCCGTTCATCTTCTCCCAGATGGCCACCAGCTCGGCAAGGCGCTCGGGATAGGTTTTTGCCAAGTTTTTCTCCTCGGACACGTCCTTGGAAAGATCATACAGCTCCCATTTCCCGTCTCCGACTCCTCTTCGGCCGCCCATCCGGACCAGCTTCAGGTCGCCGTGACGCAGACCCGACTTGCCGCCCTGTCGCCAAAAGAAAGTCTCGTGCGGCGCGCCGGGGTTTTCACCGGTGAGATACGGCACCAAGTCGACCCCTTCTATATTATGCGGCGCCTTTGTTTTCGCGCCGGCCGCTGCTGTGGCATAGATGTCAAGCGAGCTGACCGGTTTCTCATATACCATTCCTTTCGGGATGATCCCCTTCCACTGAACCATAAAAGGAACCCGCAAGCCACCCTCGTACATAGATCCCTTTCCTTCACGCAAAGGAAGGTTAGAAGAAGTCAATTCTTTGGTCGGGCCACCGTTATC
>CBFHHM010000024.1:12765-53850 GCA_965655705.1 Candidatus Pelagisphaera sp. | reverse complement strand
AGTGTCCGCCACTCACCGAAAGATTGCCGTGGGAGCCCTGGTTGGTTGGGCCGCGGCTCTGATCGCCGGGCGTTTGATTGGCTATTTTTCATAAGGGTCGGAAATATGGATACGCTTATTCAATGGCTAAACAGTACGGCGCTCAATAAGTACATCATGTCTGAGCCTTGGCTTTGGCCGTCGCTGGAGGTGCTCCATTTCTTTGGTCTCTGTCTGCTTCTGGGCTCGCTGATTGTATCCGATCTGCGAATGCTAGGCGTTGCCCGCTCAGTACCAATGAAACACATTGAGACATTCATGGTCCTGGCGGTGGTGGGCTTCTCCATCAATTTGATCACAGGCATTGTGTTTGTCATCGGGGACCCGGATCGCTATCTCCCCAACATAGCGTTTCGTTTGAAGATGGTTCTGATTGCGATCGCCGGACTCAATGTCGCCTACTATTTGTGGCGTTTGCGCTCTCAGATCCTCCGAGGAATCGAGGCCGCGGACCTTTCTGGCGGCGCCCGCTTCGTTGCCGCCCTCTCGCTGACGCTCTGGACCTGCATCATCGTACTGGGCCGCATCATTCCCTATGTCGAAAACTAAGGGCATCGCGGGACCGAAGGCAGCGCGGTGGATAATTTTTTCGGCGCTCGGCCTTGTCCTAGCCAGCCAGGCTTATGCCCACGGTGTGGCCGAGCAAGACCAAGGTTTTCTGGCTCGAGCCGAAGGAGTGTGGGCTGGCCCCTTCATGTATTTGGGAGCCAAGCACATGGTCACGGGTTACGATCACCTGCTGTATTTGGCTGGGGTCATTTTCTATCTGGGTAAACTCATCGACGTAGTCAAATTCGTTAGCCTTTTCGCGCTCGGCCACTCCATCACTCTGCTTTACGGAGTCTTGGCGGGAGTCCACGTCAGTCCGTATTTCATCGATGCCATCATTGGACTTTCGATCTGCTACAAGGCCCTGGAAAACCTAGGCTCGATTCGTTTCCTCGATCCCAAGCTGGCCGTATTCGGATTTGGTTTGGTCCACGGGTTCGGGCTATCCACGAAGCTGCAGGACCTAGCTCTCTCCGCGGACGGCCTCATACCGAATATGATTTTCTTCAATGTCGGAGTCGAGATTGGTCAAGTAATCGGACTCGTGTTTCTGTATATTGGACTAACTTGGCTGAGAGAGCGCCCGAATTTCGACCCCGTTTCGCGCAATGCCAATGTCGTATTGTTCGGGGCGGGTTTGGTTCTCTTCGGCCTGCAAGCGACCGGACTATTCATTAAATGAAGATTAAACTATGACTGAAAATACATCAGGGTCTTATATCGGCAAAAAACTGGGACTGGCCGCTCTGGGAGCGGTCATCCTACTGATTGCGATTGTCCTACCCGCCGAGTACGGCATCGATCCGACCGGATTCGGACGCCTCACCCGCATCGGCAAACTGTCTGAACCCGCTCCAGCTTCGAGCGTTGATTTTGGCCAAACCATGGTTTTCAATATAGGCGAATACGATCCTACTGCCGAGCGTATTGAAGAATCCATTCAAGGGCTGATTCACCTTGAAGATCAACCGTTCCACACTGAGACAATCGATTTGAAAATCGAGGATTTCGGCGAAATCGAACACAAATTCATCATGGCGGCCGACACCACCTTGATCTATTCCTGGGAAGTCGTGGAAGGCAAAGGCGATGGTGTCTACTACGAGTTTCACGGCCACCCTTCCAGCGCGGATGCTCCAAACTACCCCGAGGGCTTCGAGCAGGCTTACAGCAAAGGAGAAGGCCAATCGCAAAGCGGATCATTCACCGCCCCCTTCCCCGGCTATCACGGGTGGTACCTCATGAATCTGGAAGAGGGAGCCATCACAGTGCGTCTAAAGGTCAGTGGCTACTGGCAGGAGCATAAGGAAATGTACCGCGCCGTGGATGGAAAAGTGATCAATGTAGTTGAATTTTAAACACGGTATAAAACAACCAAGCTGCCAAGCGTCCTCCTTCAACCCCATACGAATTATGTCCAATCTAAAGCTACTCGCCCTGACAACGCTGACTTTTTTCGCTACCTCGCAACTCCATGCTGGCGATCGGCCTAATGTCCTGTTTATCGCCATCGACGACCTGAATGACTGGGTCGGACCCTTAGGCGATGAACAGGCCAAAACGCCCAACCTGGACCGGCTTGCGGAGAGAGGAATGACCTTTACCAACGCTCATAGCCCTTCGATGGTCTGCAATCCATCCCGAACCGCCATTATGCTTGGGCTTCATCCATCGACTACAGGCATTTTCGGCAACGGGCCGGATTGGCGTGAAATTGAAGCAACCAAAGACAAGATTTCCATACCGCGCTACTTCAGGGAGGCAGGCTACGAGACTTACGGAGCGGGAAAGATCTTCCACGCCGCGACCTTCCAGCCTCAAGAGTTCTATGGTCACAATGACCCCAATGGTTGGGATGCGTTTTGGCCGTCTTTGGACAGGCAATTGCCTGACGAGATTGGCCCCTACCACCGACCCTTGAATGGCAGCCCGGATCGGAACTTCGATTGGGCTCCCGTCGTCGCTCACGACTCCGCAATCGGAGACGGGCAGGTGGTCAGTTGGTCTATAGAGAAGATCCTCGCCGATGGAGACGGTCCCCGTTTCAACGCTGTCGGCATCTACCGGCCGCACGAACCTTGGTATGTCCCTCAAAGCTATTTCGATCTGTATCCGCTCGATAATATCGAGCTCCCACCCGTTATAGAAGGGGATCTGGATGACGTTCCCGAAGGAGCCACTTCAAGAAGAGTTCGACCCGGCAGAATAAGCCCCTTCGCTCTCCATGATTGGATGCTGGATGATGAAACCCAGAAGCGCTGGAAGGAAGCGGTTCAAGCCTATCTCGCAAGTATCAGTTTTGCCGATGCGATGGTCGGCTTAGTGGTGGACGCGTTGGATAAAAGCGGGCGGGCGGATAACACCGTGATCGTCCTCTGGTCGGACCATGGCTTTCACCTCGGAGAAAAATCCCGTTGGCGTAAAGGCACGCTTTGGGGCGAATCGCATCGAGTTCCCTTTATCGTCGTAGCCCCGGGAGTGACCACGCCCGGCAGCGTATCCAATACCCCGGTTTCAACCTTCGACATCTATGCCACCCTAACGGAATTGACTGGATTGGACAAACCGGACCACGTGCAAGGAACTAGCATTGCGCCCATCCTGAAAGATCCGAGCAAACCATCCAATCGGGCGGTCGTATCCACGTCCGCCTTTAGGTCCCACGTCGTTTCCGGCGAGCGGTTTCGCTACCTGAGTTATCCCGATGGTTCAGAGGAATTGTACGACATCGAAAACGACCCCCATGAATGGCGCAATCTGGCTTCCGATCCAGCCTATGCGGACCATAAAGCCGAACTCGCCCAATGGTTGCCGAAAATCAATGCGCCCAACCTCGGTCGCCCTCCGGGCGCGGGTCGCGGCGGTCCAGGTCGAGCAGGACCTGGCGGTGGACGACCGCAAGCCGGTCCTCGTGGAGCGGGCGGGCAACCGGGAGCCGATGGCGAAAGACCCCGTCGAGCGCGAGGTACCGATTCGGATGGCCCGATTTGAAGGCAGAATCCTCCTAGCATATACGGAAGCGAATCGGACTAACAGACTATCCCATCTTCAACTCGTCGATCGATTGAGGCGATTTTCTTAAATCGAGCGTCCGGCTCTTACCAGCAGGGCCGCAACCGGTAGAGGGTCATCGTCGATTGGCTCGCCCCCAACCGCCATTCCCTATTCCCCGCCTGCCCGCGCGGCGATGCTAAGCGAATATTCCTTCGCCGATTCTTCCGGGCGACAGCGACAAAGGGGCTGACAGGTCACAACAGCTTGCGCGCTGCCTCCGTTCAACTAGGTTGGTCCCGATGATTGGAGAGAGCGAAGTCCAACGGTTGCAAAACGAGCAGGAACGGGTGGAAAATTGGAAGCGCTGGGGGCCCTATCTCCCGGAGCGCCAATGGGGCACCGTTCGCGAAGACTACTCGGACAAGGGCGAAGCCTGGGATCATTTTCCTTTCGAACACGCCCATCTGAGAGCCTACCGGTGGGGCGAAGACGGCCTGCTGGGATTTTGCGACCGTCAATGCCGCGTATGCCTCGCGCCCGCCTTCTGGAACGGCCAAGACCCGATCATCAAAGAACGACTCTTCGGCCTCAACGGCAACCAAGGCAATCACGGCGAAGACTGCAAGGAAGTCTACTACTACCTCGATTCAACCCCGACTCACACGTACTCGAAAGCTCTATACAAATATCCGCAACGCGCCTTTCCCTACGAGCAGCTAAAATCCGAAAATGCCAATCGAGGACTGAACGATCCGGAATTCGAATTGAGCGATACCGGAGCTTTCGAGGAGAGTCGATATTTCGATGCCACCATCGAATATGCCAAGGGAGGACCCAATGACATCCTCGCCCGAATATCCGTCGTCAATCGCGGCCCGGAAACGGCATTCCTTTCAGTCCTGCCCAAAGTTTGGTTCCGAAACACCTGGATTTGGGGCTGCGAGCACGAAGGCTGCTCCCTCAAACCTTTCATACGAACTCAGGGCGATGGATCGCTGCAATTGGAGCGCGAGGGCCTCGGCTTTCTGCGCTTCGTGGCCAACACCGCTTCCAACGGCACCGCTCCTCTCATCGCCCTTGCCGAAAACGAAACGAACACGGATCACCTGTACCAATCGCCTAGCTACACAGATCATCCGAAGGATTCCTTCCACAAATGGCTAATCGACGACGACGAACGGGCAGTCCTTTTCGATGGCTCCGGCACAATGGCTATGGCCCGCTACGACCTTTCAATCGAACCCGGAGAGACGGTTTCGATTGATCTGCGGCTATTCCACGAGGACGAGGCGCCCGAGGAACCTTTCGGAAATTCCTTCGACGACGCCTTCTCATCAGCTAAGCGGCAGGCCGACGCGTTTTGGAAAGAACGGCTCAGTCCAGGACTCGACGAAGAAGAGCGATCCCTGCAACGCCAAGCCTATGCCGGCCTGCTCTGGACCAAGCAATTCTACCACTATTCCGTTTACGATTGGCTGAAAGGCGACGATGCCATCGCTCCTCCACCTGCATCCAGACTTCAAGGACGCAACCACGGCTGGGATCACCTCTTCAACCGCAATATCATTTCGATGCCCGACAAATGGGAGTACCCCTGGTACGCGGCTTGGGATCTTGCCTTTCACATGATTCCATTCGCGGTTTTCGACCCCCATTTCGCCAAGGAACAGCTCATCTTGATGCTGCGCGAGTGGTACATGCATCCAAATGGCCAGCTTCCTGCCTACGAATGGGCGCTCGACGACGTCAACCCGCCGACGCACGCCTGGGCCTGTTGGGACGTCTACGTCATCGGCAAGAAAGCGGGGAACCCGGACATAGACTTCCTCAAACGCGCCTTCAGCAAGCTGCTTCTGAATTTCACCTGGTGGGTCAACCGCAAGGATCCGAATGGCAACAACCTCTTCGGAGGCGGATTTCTCGGTCTCGACAACATAGGCCTCTTCGATCGTTCCAAGCCCATGCCAGGAGGAGGGATTCTGCACCAGGCGGACGGCACCGCATGGATGGCTTTCTACTGCGCCAAGATGCTGTCCATCGCACTCGAACTCGCCCTTCACGACCGCTCCTACTCGGACGTCGCATCGAAGTTCTTCGAGCATTTCATGAGCATTTCCCAGGCGATCAACAACCCAGCTACTGGGGGACTCTGGGACGAAGAAGATGGTTTCTACTACGACGAAATCGTCCACCCGGACGGACGATCGCAACGCCTCAAAGCGCGGTCCCTCGTAGGTCTCCTGCCAATGATTGCCTCTCTGCGACTCGACAGCGCGGAGATTGACGAACTGCCGGGCTTTCGCAAACGCGCCGACTGGTACCTCCAGCATCGAAAGGACATCGTCAATGAGATCACCGCCCTGGAATCATCGCCTTGCTGCAAAAAGCGCCTCCTGGCCCTCACGACCAAGGATAGACTGCTTCGCCTTCTCCGCTACCTCTTCGATGAGGACGAATTCCTCTCGCCTTTCGGCATACGATCCCTCTCCAAGAAGTATCAGGACGAGCCCTACACAGTACAAATCAACGGCGAAGAACATCGCATCCGCTACGCGCCTGGCGACTCCGACACTTATCTCTTCGGTGGCAATTCCAACTGGCGAGGCCCCATCTGGTTCCCCATGAACTTTCTCATCATCGAGTCCCTCGACCGTTTTCACGATTTCTACGGGAGCGAACTCCAAGTCGAATATCCCACCGGATCCGGAAACCACCAATCGATCGGAGAGTGCGCTCGCGACTTGCGTAAGCGACTCGCTCGCCTTTTCAAGGCAAACTCCGATGGGCGCCGCCCCTGGCACGGCGACCAATCGATCTACGCCACCGACCCCCACTTTCAGCCGCATCAGCTTTTCTACGAATTCTTCAATGCCGATACGGGATCCGGTCACGGGGCCAGCCATCAAACCGGTTGGACCGCTCTGATCGCGACCATACTGGATCAGCTCGACCGCGAGCAACCAACCGGCAAGGACTAGGAAGCTGTCGCGACGATGAATACGTCCGATCCCGAGCCATCGCCTTCTATTTTCGCTCCCGCTCCTACGCCCAACGGAATCGAAGCGAGTCCTCTTGAAAATCGAGGCGACCGGGAAAGAACGGGTTCCCGATGGCAATCGGACGCCCTGGCGAAGTCTCATTTAAATCATCTAATGCTACCAAGCAATTCCGTGGTCTTCCCCATGGTTGCTGGCGCCTCCCCACATCGTTCCGTGAACGGGGTCGAACAGGATCGCGGTGATCGGTCCCGAATTCTTGGCTTCGAAACGAAGTCTGTAACCCATCCCGACCAGCTCCTTCCTCACCCAAGAGGGGACTTCCTCCACAAGCGTCAGCTTGCCCGGCTCGGCGGTATGGGTCCCGAAGGAACTGCGCATTTGCCAACTGGTGATATTCGCCGCTTCGCACGCTTCCTGCACCGACATTCCGAATTCGACGATATTGAGGAAAAATTGCAACAGGTTCTGGTCCTGCGTATCCCCTCCTTGGACACTGAAACACAGAAAGGGCTTTCCCTTTCGCAAGGCGATCGATGGGGTTAGCGTCGCTCGAGGCCGTTTTCCGGGCGCTACCACGTTGTAGGGATTCTCGGCCGGATCGAGCACGAAGCTTTGCATGCGTTGACTCAGGGACACGCCCGTCTTGCCCGCAATAACTGCAGGGACCCATCCACCGCTCGGCGTAATCGACACAACCCAGCCATCCTCGCCAGCCGCCTGAATCGATGTCGTACCCCGGAGGAATGCTTCATCGAGTTCTTCGCGATTCAAGGCAACCGTATCCTCATCCGGGGGTTCCTCCAAATTGGACCACTTTTCGAGCAAGTCAGAAAACGGATTCACGTCTCCCTGATACGGATACGGATCTCCCGGGCGAACGTCTGGATTATTTCGTTTCCAGTTGATCGTTGCCAATCGATTTCGTCCATAGGCGCGCGAAAGCAATCCTTCAAGCGGTTCCGCAGGGGGATAATAAGGGTCGCCATAGTAGAAATCGCGATCGGCAAATGCCAAATTCATCACTTGATACAACGCGTGAATATAACGAGAGCTGTTGTAGCCCATACTCTTCAAGTCGAGCTCCTCCAGCATATTCAGGCTCTGCAGCATAGCCGGTCCTTGGACCCAGGAGGTCAACTTGTATACGTCGACTCCTTTGTATCGAGTCGAAACCGGCTCTTCGAGCTTCACGCTCCAGCGATCCAAGTCCTGCATCGTGAACAACCCCCCCTGCCCCCGGGCGCTGCGCACAATCTCCATCGCGATATCTCCCCGATAAAATCGATCGTAGGCGGCTAAGATCGCTTCCTTCCGACCGCTTCCCGATTCCAAGGCCAACGCTTCCGCCTCCACAAGCTTGTTCAGCGTATCCAATAAGTCGAGTTGCTTGAAAATTTCTCCGGGGACAGGAAACTCCGGCGTCCGACCCTTGTTCGGGAAGAAAAGCGCCTCTGAATAGGGCCATAAACGCAACCGTTCCTCGCTATTCTCTATGGCCTGCGACAGTTGGGCTTCAATCGGATAGCCGGCTGCCAGCTGCATCGAGGGCTCCAAAACTTCCCGCAAGCTTAACTTCCCATACTCCGCAAGCATTACCATCAGTCCTCCAGGCGTTCCAGGCGTCACCGCCGCGAGTGGACCGTCCTCCGGCGGATACTTCAACCCTTGAACCTTGAAAAACTCGGGCGTCGCTCCCGTCGGGGCCACTCCTAAGGCATTTATGCCAATGACCTTTCCCGTCACTGGGTTATAGACCAAGGCCTGAGTCTCTCCACCCCAGCCCAACGAATCGTGCAGCGTACACGTCGCCGCCAGCATGGCGCAGGCAGCATCCACTGCATTGCCTCCCCGTTCGAACATCTTAGCCCCTGCGGTCGCCGCCAAGGGCTTGCCTGTAATGGCCATCCAATGACGCCCATGAAGCGGCGGCCGCTCGGTCGCCGTGAGATTGCCGGCAAATGCGACAGAAAGCAGGACCGCAAGGAATCGCGAAGGGAGTTGGAGAGAAAACCGAGGCATGAAACAACCGTACCAGGTATCGCGACCTTGGCAACGAATCAAATTCGAGGGATTCAATGTCGACATCGTCCCCCGATATCCGCTTCGCGGGCAAGTTCGCTCCGTGGCCCTCGCTAGGCCGCCCCCCTTTCACTCATCACCATTCAAACTCTACCCTTACTCCACCTCTGCCGACAATTTTATCCGAGTGGTCACGTCAGGGGCAGTGTAGGCATTGAGTACCTCGAACTCCATTTCCAATGACTCCGCGCCCTTGCCGGTTCGAACGAGGATCCGCTCGGAACTGTGCTGCTTGACCGTGAAGGTCGACGCATGCCGATGCAGGCCATAGGGACTGAGACTACGCAAATGGAAATCCACGTCGGAATCGTTTCGGATGGTCACTCCCATGATCTCCTTGTCCTGATACGCCGCATCGCTGAACGAAAGACAAGCATCCAGGAGCGGCTGCAAATCCCGCTCGCGACCCATCAGCCAGTTCTTGAACCACACTACCGTGCGACGATCGAAGAGCGCTTCCTTCAGCGAATCCTGGGACCGTTCTTTGGCGAACACTAAGGTCACCGGACGATGCCCGCCCGCGTGCGGCTCGTAGTCCCAGTCGATGAGATCGTGCACGTCCGAGGTTCCGATAAGCGTCAAGTTATGGTCCAAGGCGATCTGAAAGGCGTCTTCCGAGTAGTTCTTGCCGTTGGCGATCTCGATGCCATGAAGCTTGCCGCTTTTGACATTCCCCTCGTGAAAGTCCGACAATACCGGGATCCCATCCGGGAAGTCGGTCGTCCACCAGGAGTGGTTCCAAAAGACGAAGGCGCCTTGGGCATTCGCCGCATCGACCGCTTCCTGGGCCGGCCATTCCCTTGCCGTATCGCGAAACTCGTTCGAAGTATATCGCTTTTCCATGTCGGGAACGGAAAACAGCTTATTCGCATCTTCGATGAAGAGCGCATTCATATGACTCGCTGGCGCCTTGCGAGTGATCTCCGCGCCCGGAATAATCATCACGTCCGTATATCGGGCCGCGCTCGCCGCCTCTTCGAAGGAACGATTCTTATCCAAGTGCGGCATATCTTCGATGTGAGGCTGATACTCCAAATGCTCCGTAATCGCCATTGCATCCAGACCGTCCCGCGTCGCCTCGCCCACGCGGATCTTCGGCCAGACGTGACCGTCTGAAAACACTGAATGGGTATGCGGATCGAGGACGAGCGTCAAATACTGCTCCGTATCCGGAAAAACGATCTTGCGGGCTTCGTCGCTCGGTCCTTCGGGGGCAATGCCGTGACCGTAGGCGAGTTGCCCGAGCAATGCCCAAGCTAAAACGAAATGGGGGAGCGCAAGCGCAGCGGGGGAGGGGGAGAAGAAACGTACCATGGATCGAATAGTCTATCGAATCGTTTCGAATATCAAGGCTGCCCTTTCGCCGCGATCCCTTGCGATTATTCGAAGGTTCGCCGTATTCGACTCGACTCCGAATGGAACGAAGGCCCTAATCGCGCCGAAAAAAGCTCATCCGCGAGCCCATAACCTTCAATCTATCGCGCCTTGGAATCAATCGTCTCGGAAATCAATAGTATCGTCTGGAGCCCGGCTCTCGTTTTCCTCTGCCTCGCTACGGGCTTCTTCTTCTCGATCGCAACCCGCTTTCTCCAGGTACGCCACATTCGCGACATGGCGATCTATCTGTTCAGCGGCAGCGAATCCCAACGCGGCCTTTCCTCCTTTCAGGCCTTTGCCCTCGCGGTTTCCGGGCGCGTGGGAACCGGCAATATCGCTGGGGTCGCCACCGCCATCGCCCTCGGCGGACCTGGCGCCGTTTTCTGGATGTGGGCCATTGCCTTCCTGGGCGCCGGATCGGCCTTCGTCGAAGCGACCCTCGCCCAAATCTACAAGGTGGAAAAAGACGGCCAGTATCGCGGCGGGCCCGCCTACTACATAGAAAAAGGCCTGAAGCAAAAATGGTACGCCGCCCTCTTCGCCTTGTCCGCGATTCTCGGTACGGGGCTGTTTCTCCCCGGCGTTCAATCGAACAGCATTGGAGCGGCCATGGACAACGCCTTCGGAATCTCGCCTCAGATCAGCGGGCTGGTCATCGTCACCCTCCTCGGCTTGATCATCTTCGGAGGCTTCAAGCGTATTGGCCACGTCGCTCAATGGCTCGTTCCGATCATGGCAGTCGGCTATATTCTCGTCGCCCTATTGGTAATCGCCTTCAACGCGGGCCAGCTCCCGCAAATATTCGCCCTCATTTTCAAAAGCGCCTTCGCCGGCGAAGCGGCGTTTGGCGGCATGCTGGGAATGGCCATCATGTGGGGCGTCAAGCGCGGCATCTACTCCAACGAGGCGGGACAGGGCACCGGCCCGATCGCCGCCGCTACGGCCGAAGTCAGCCATCCGGCCAAGCAGGGTCTCGTTCAGGCGTTTTCCGTCTACTTCGACACCTGGTTCGTTTGTACAGCCACCGCGATCATGATCCTTCTCACCGGCGCCTACAACGTCTACGATCCAGGGGGCGGATACATTGTGGAAAACCTGCCCGGCCTCAAGGAAGGACCCGCCTTTACTCAAGCGGCCGTGGATTCGCTATTGCCTGGATTCGGAAGCGGCTTCGTCGCCTGCGCCTTGTTCTTTTTCGCCTTCTCCACCTTGATGGCCTACTACTACTATACCGAAAGCAATATCGCCTATTTGGCCAACAGCGAAGGCGCTCGCAAGAAAACCATCTTCATCGTTCGCATCCTATTTCTTGGAGTCGTCTTTTTCGGATCCATTCGAACCGCCAGTCTCGCTTGGGGACTGGGGGATATTGGCGTCGGCTTGATGGCTTGGCTCAATATCGTGGCTATCCTCATTCTATGCAAACCTGCCCTGCGCTGCCTCAAAGACTACGAATCCCAAAAAGCCAATGGCAAGGATCCCGTCTTCAAGGCCAAGGATATCGGCATTTCGAATACGGACTTCTGGAAATAGGATTCATTCCTGAACGCATTTCTCCGATTCGAATGTCGGGGCAGCTGGATTGAGGGATTGCATTCGGTCGCATCCATCGCCATATTCCATCCATGGCGTCCTCCTTCTACCTATTCGCGATCGTCTTCGCGCTTGCCTCCCTGCATCCGTCGATTGCCGCGGATTCCCACTGGAACCAGTTTCGCGGTTCCACCGCAAATTCCGTCGTCACCGAGCAACGACTTCCCGAGGCCTTCAACCAGGATTTGGATGCGCGTTGGAAGACTCGACTCCCCGTTGGCCACTCCTCTCCTTGCATCTGGAAAGACCGCATTTTCATCACCGGTTTCGATGAACCAACCATGCAATTGCGGATGTTCTGCCTGGACCGGGACAACGGAGCGATTCTATGGACGATCTCCCGGCCGCTGAGAGAACTCCAGCAGTACGCCCACAAGGCGAGCTCGCCCTCCGTACCCACCCCGTGTACGGATGGTCGCCGCGTCGCCTTCCTATTTGGCGACTACGGCCTTGTCGTCGCCGATTTCGACGGAAACGAGCTCTGGGAAAAGCCGTTCGTCCCCTATGGGAATGACAGCGGCATGGGATACGGAGCGTCTCCAATTCTTGCGGATGGCAAGCTTCTCGTGAATTGCGACGGGGGAATACGCCCTGGATTGCTTTGCTTGGATTTCAAGACAGGCGAAGAACTCTGGCATGCCTCCCGCCCCAATACCATTGTCAGCTACGCATCCCCCTTCGTATGGAGACGCGGGGATAAGACCGAAGTGCTGCAAGCGGGAACCGCCCAATTGGCATCCTATGACTTAGCCGACGGAAATCCGCTTTGGCAGGTAAACAATCTGCCCATCTTCGTTTGTCCTACGCCTACCGCCGACGCATCGACGGTCTACTACGGGGCCTGGACGACCGGGAACGTCAGCGGGGCCTCGCGCATCAAGTCGCTCTTCTCCGAGCAAGACGAGATCACTGACGAGCAAGCATCGAACCCCGATGCCTTCTTCGCTCGCTTCGACGCAAACCAAGACCGCAAGCTGGCTCCGGAAGAATTACCGCCGAGTCGGTTGCGGGACGCGTTCAACTTCGGCGACCACGATCGTTCCGGATTCCTTGAATACGAGGAATTCGAGCCTATCTTCGAAGAAGCCGACCCCTCGGATACCCCAGGCAGGAATGTATTCGTAGCCATTACGAAGGACGGTCGTGGAGACATAACGGATACACACGTCAAATGGGAACTCCGCAAGAATCTACCCTATGTTTCCTCTCCCTTGCTCTACGAAAACCGCCTCTATCTCGTGAAGAAAGGCGGCACCGTTTCCTGCCTGAATCCGCAAACCGGAGAAGCGCACTTCGAACGCGGCCGCCTCGGAGCCTATGGCGAATACTACGCCTCGCCAATCGGAGTGGACGGAAAGGTCCTCATCGCTTCGCAACCGGGAACCGTCACGATTATCAAAGCCTCCGACGAATTGGAAATCCTCGACTCCGTAGACATGGGCGAAGCGATCACCGCCAGCCTGGCTATGGCCGACAGTCGCTTGTATATTCGAACCGAGAACTATCTTTGGGCCTTTTAGAGCGAACTCCTCGCGATAGTCCCGAGAGACGCCCCTAGCGGATTCGCGTTAACGCAGCTTCAACCGAGGCGTCTTCATGCACGACGGCGCTCAAGGCCGACGCCATCGACGCTGGATCCGCATGCTGCCAAACGTTGCGCCCGATCGCTACCCCGCTGGCACCGGCGTCCATGGCATTGCGAACAAACGTAAGCAGTCCTTTGTCGTCTCCCATCGCCGCCCCACCCAAAACCACTACCGGCACGAGCGCCGCGTCGACGATCGCCTTGAAGTCCGCAACGCTTCCATGGGTCGGAAATGCGGTCTTCACCACATCCGCACCGAGTTCGGCCGCAACGCGCGCAGCGAAACCAATATTCTCGACCGTGTAATCGTCGGGACGACCGATCCCGAAGGGAAGTGTCTCGATAATCGTGGGAATCCCAAAATCCTCGCACTCGCTTATCAAGGATGCGCATTCGCGATAGTTATCCATCTCCTTGGGGTGATGCGTATAGCACATATTCATAGCCGCGTGAGCCCTCAGCGCGTGAACATCGTCCGCCGTGTACAATCGGGCCGGTCCCTCGTCCGGGTTGTCCCCGTAAACCGGCTTGTAGCAGTCCGTGCGGAGGCAAACCCCCTTCCCTTCCAATGCCTTCGAACACGCGCGAGCGACTCCGTAATTGACCACAAAACCGTCCACCGAATCGCCCACCGCTTCGATCAGCTCTGCGGGGCGTTCCAGCCCCGACACGGGTATGGCCGTGCCATGGTCGATTGGCAGAATGACAGTACGACCATCCTCTTGGAAAAAACGCTTCAGATTATCGGATTTCGACATGAGAGCCACCCTAGTCGCGCTTGGGCTCGAATCAACGTGAGAGTTAACCAAATTCGCTAAACCAGCTAGGTAGTCGTTTAAGGCGATATCGCCCCACGTCGGAACGCCCCTTGTCGCTAGTCCCTCAGGCAAGGCGCGTCGCCAATCGCCATCAACCCGTCTTGCGACCCTTCGCTTTCGCAATCCAGCGTTTGATCCACGGCAAGGCAAAGGCGATTATCAGGAGCGTCACCAATACCGCGCAAATCGGTCGAGTGAGGAAGGGACTCAGATCGCCTTCCGTTTTGATCAGCCCCGTACGAAAATTATCCTCCACCATGGGACCGAGAATCAGCCCGAGAATCAAGGGGGCCAGAGGCATGCGTTGGGACTCTAGGTAAAAACCGACTACGCCGAATCCAGCCATCAAATACACATCGAAAAGACTGTTCCGCAGCGAATAGGCCCCCACGACCGAAAATACCATTACCGCCACCATTACCACGCTGCGTGGCAGTCTCAGAATCCATCCGAAGGCTCGCAGCCCCAAGTAACCGCAGGGCAGGAGCAAAAGCTGGGTAAAGAAGGCGATGGAGAAAATAGAACGGATCCGTTCCGGGTCCTGTTCGAAGATAAAAGGCCCCGGCTTGATTTCGTACATCATAAACGCCCCAAGTACGATTGCCGTAACCGCATCGCCTGGAATGCCAAATACTAAAGCCGGTATCCACGCGCCCCCTACCGCGGCATTGTTGGCGCTAGTTGGAGCGACCACGCCGGCAATTTCGCCTTTCCCGAAATTTTCTCGATTTTTGGAAGAGCGCTGCTCCACCCCATAGGCGGCCCACGCCGCCACATCCGCCCCCGCTCCCGGCAAGGCCCCTACGAAAGAGCCGAGAACCGACGATCGAAGCACCGTGAGCTTTCGCTTCCAAATCGCCTTCAAGGCATCGATCAAGTTCGAGCCCTTCGCCGTTTCCTTGGGCAAAGCCGATGCCTTCGAGGATACGCCGCTCGCCACGGATCGAATAACCTCCGACACCCCAAATAGACCGATCATCACCGGAATGAAGCCCAGTCCGCTCATCAGCTCCGGATTGCTAAAGGTATAGCGTTGCGCCCCGCTAACGACATCCAGCCCCACAGTCGCCAAGAGCATGCCGAGCGCAGCGGAGAGCAGTCCCTTGAGCGTATTGCCCGCGCTCACCACAGCGCTCATGCACAGACCGAAGATTGCTAGCCAGAAATACTCGAAATTCGAGAATCGAATCGCGAACCGAGCCAGTTCCGGGGCGATGAATACCAACAAGCCCACCCCCACCAGTCCGCCTAAACACGAACAAAGCAGATCCAAGGTCAGCGCGAAGCCGCCCCGGCCCTGCTTCGCTAGCTGATGCCCATCCAAGGTCGCGGCCGCCGAGGCGGGCGTGCCCGGGATACGCAAATAGGTCGCGGGAATATCCCCGGCGAAAATCGCCGTGAAACTCACTCCCACGATCAACGCTAAGCCCGTATTCGGATCGGGCATGTAGAAGCTGACCGGCACGATCAAAGCCACCGCCATGGTCGCGGTCAGCCCAGGGGTCGCTCCTACGAATATACCGAAGAGCATCCCCAGAATCCAGGGAACCAATACATGAAACTGCAGAAGATCCCCCATCGTCAAAACGGCAGCCCTAGAACGCCGGTCGGCAGGGGCACCTTAAATCCGTAGCCGAAGAGGGCGTAAACGAACGCAATCAATATCGCGGAGAAAATAGCCGAACGGGCCCAGGTCGCTTCGAGAAAGCGCATTGCCGCAAAGGCGAATACAAATGTGGCCAAGCCGAAGCCAAGCCAGGGCAAGGCAATCAAGTACAGCATCAGCAACCCCATAAGAGCCACCGCTTTCAGTGGCTGACTCTTCGCCGGACCGACTCCTTCCGATCCCTCTTCCCTAGGCCCACCGCGTTGGCGCCACTCTCGGACGCATAGGACGACTCCGCCCAAGGCTAGAATCGCCGACAAGCTCACGGGGAATAGACGGGCTCCCGGGTCCGCATTATTCGCGAAACCAGGCTGAACAATGTCACGAGAAAGAAAATACGCCAATCCCGAAAATGCTATAAGGACGAAGCCCAGGCTCGAAGATCGACTGTTTGTCTCGGAAGACCCGCTCATGGTTGAGCGTAACCCGTTGCTTCGATGACCGTTTTCCACTGAGCATCCTGCTCCGCAAGGAATTCGCCAAAGGCAGCTCCTTTCTTGAACGAAGGAGAGAACCCGTTTTTCGACATGAAATCCGCGTAGGCGGTAGACTGAACAATCTTCTCCATCGTCGCGCTGAGCGTATCCACGATTTCCGGAGGCGTCCCCTTCGGAGCCACAATGCCTCTCCATCCAATCGCGCTCCAGTTCACTCCCTGATCGATCGCAGTCGGCAGATCGGGGAAATTAGGCAGTCGCTCCGGCGCCATGACAACCAGCGCCTTCAATTGGCCCGCTTCGATCTGCGTTAGGGCCTCCGGCACGCTACAGCAAACCGCATCGATGTGTCCGCCCAGCAATTCCACAATCGCGGGGGCCGAACCCTTAGTCGGGATCCAACGAACCGCATCCACTGACAGCCCCGCTTCCAGCTGGAACCCCGCTCGAGCCAAGTCCCACGCGCCACCCGTTGCCGTGCCCGACATTTTGATCTGGCCGGGATTCGCCTTCGCGTGCTCCATGAATTCGTCGATCGTCTTCCAAGGCGCATCCGCCTTCACCATAATCGCCGCCGCATCGCCATTGATCTCCGCGATCGGCTCATAGGCCTCATGCGTCAAATCCGTGATGCCCATCCAATGCATGGTACTCAGCTCGAATGTGGCCATGGTGACCGTATGTCCGTCCGGAGCCGCCAGAGCGCCCGCCGAGTGCCCCACCGCGCCGCTTCCGCCCGTACGGTTGACGACGACCCAAGGATTGCCTAGCTCGCGCTGCAGCTGATCCGCAATGAACCGAGCTAGCCTATCCGTCCCGCCTCCCGGGGCCCAGGGACAGATAACCGTCCCGCTCTTGCTAGGAAACGCCTCGCTACCGCCAGAAGCGGTATTCGACTTTGGCTGGCAGCCAAACAGAACGAGAGCGATCAGCGCCGCAACGCCTCCGCGAAGCGACAAATTGAACATGGATGTTTTCATGATTAATATCGTATCGAATATTCCTCTACAACTCCCCTAAAATGCGTCGTTCAAGTAGGTCCGCAATCCCGTCTGCCAATAATACTGGAGTTTCAGCATCCATTTCTCGTAGCCGAAAATCGCGTCGGTTCGCGTCGCCCATTGATGCCACTCTCGAGCCATTTCGAGAACGAGATCGTAATTCTCGGAGGCGATGTCATTCTGTTCGAGCGGATCCGCTTCGATGTCGTAGAGCTCCCAATCGTGATGCGTCTGCCCATCCGTCGTGGTGAAGTTTTTCGAGACCAACTTGTAGCGTCCCTTGAAAATCGCCCGATTCGCCTCGTGTTCGAAAGCAAGCGTTCGTTCCGGCAACTCCCGTCCCGCGAATGCCGGCATCAGGCTCGTCCCTTCCATGGGGAGAATCGAATTCCCATCGAAGCGCTCCGGATAGTTTGCTCCTGCGATATCCGCAATCGTCGGCATAAAATCGATAACGTGCCCGCGGGCCGATTCCGTCTCCCCCGCTCTTCCGATCCCCGCCGGCCAGTGAGCGATCATCGGGGTGTGAATACCGCCTTCGTGATTGAAATGCTTATACAGCTTAAAAGGCGAGTTGCCAACCGCGGCCCAGGGAGAGCCCACGTGATGCTTGGTGCCTGGCTGCCCCATATTCGCCAAAGCAGCCCCCTTGAGCGGACCGTCTCGACCCGCCGGCCCCCCCTCGTAATTGGCCCCATTGTCGGAAAGGAATAGAATGAGCGTGTTTTCCAAAGCGCCCATCGATTCCAATTGGGCCAGCGTTTTCCCGATGCCTTGATCCACTTGGTCAACCATGGCCGCGTAGGTCGCCATCCGACGGGCCATGTCCGCTTTCTCTACTCTGTTCAAGGACTTCCAACTCGGAATGCGCGTCGGCTGAGCGTACTCGTCATGCCATGGCGGCGAATCGGACATAGGGGGAATCGTATCGTACTCCGTATAGAGCCCCTGGGCTTGGAGCGCCTCCCACCGGGCTTCCCGAATGCGATCCCACCCCTTTTCGTAGCGATCCACGTACTTGTCGATTAGATGCTTCGGAGCCTGGATAGGCGAATGCGGCGCCTGATAGGCCAGGTAAAGAAAGAATGGCGTATCGCCTTCGCTTTCCTCGTGATACTCCAGAAACCGCACCGCGTAATCCGTCGTCGCATCCGTCGCATGAAACCCGCCTGCGTCGTATTCGATGGCTTCGACCGTGGGCGACTCTAGGATGTAGAGAGGCGGTTCCCAATAATCGCCGCAACAGCCTTCGTACGCATAGGAATGATCGAATCCGCGGGCCGGCGGCAGGCGTTCCGGCGTATTGCCGAGATGCCATTTGCCCGACATGTAGGTCGCGTATCCATTTTGCCCCAGCAGTTCAGAGAGAAAGATGTTGTTGCCGGGATTCACCGGTTCCAATTCGTAGGTTCCCACCTGATGGCTATAGAGCCCAGTCATAATGCTCGCCCGAGTCGGCCCGCACCGAGCGCAATTGTAGAAGCGCGAGAACTTTAGCCCATCCTCCGCCAGGCGATCGATGTGCGGGGTTTCGATCTCGCTCCCCAAGTAGCCCAAATCCGAAAAGCCAAGATCATCCACTAGGATAACCAGGACATTGGGACGCTCCTCCGAATACGAGCAGATCCCAGATACCAAGAAGATAAATCCGTACGAGAATACGCGAAAACGAGTCAGCATGGTTCGAGGGGTGGGAATGAGAAGAGAGCCCATCATTGGGACCCGAGGGAGGAACATCAATGCAAAGCTTCGAAAAACCAAACAAGACCGGCTGGGGCGTGACATTCGCGGTCAAGCCGACGGAAATCCTCAGGTCCGAAATCTAGTGAGCGGACAAACTCCGAGCAACCAGACAAGGCCTCTGTCTACACTGCCACGGTCGAACCTTCGATGATCGAATCGATACGCTTCAATTCCTCGCTCGAGAAGCTCGTATTGCCCACCGCCTTCAAATTGTCGGCGATCTGCGTGGTCGAACTCGCCCCAATGATGACCGAGGTAATCGTATCGCGCTTCAATACCCAGGCGAGCGCCATCTGAGCCAGAGTCTGTCCACGTTCTTTGGCGACTTCGTTCAGGGCCAAAGCCAGCGCCCGCTTGGCATTCGCCTTTTCGGCATCCAGGAAAATACTGTGCTCCGATCCCGCTCGAGAATCGGCGGGCACTTCCTTGAAATAGCGGTCCGTCAGAATGCCTTGCTCCAGCGGACTGAATGCCACCGCCCCCATGCCCAACTCGTCCAGAGTATCCAAGAGTTCAGGTTCCGGTTGGCGATCCAGCATATTATAGCGAGGCTGATGCACGAGCAGGCGAATGCCCCGCGATTTCAATTCCTCGTAAGCGAGACGCGTGCGTGCCGCATCGTAGTTGGATATCCCTACATAGAGCGCCTTGCCCGAACGAACGGCGTATTCCAGGGCATCCATGGTCTCCTCGATTGGCGTATCCGGATCCGGCCGATGCGAGTAGAAGATGTCGACGTACTCCAAGCCCATGCGCTGCAAGCTCTGATCGAGACTCGCCACCGCGTATTTCTTCGACCCGAATTCGCCGTAAGGGCCGTCCCACATGTGGTAGCCCGCTTTCGTCGTGATGATCATCTCATCGCGGTAGCTCGCGAAATCCTCCGCAATTATCTTGCCGAAATTGGCCTCCGCCGAACCATAAGCGGGACCGTAGTTATTCGCCAGATCGAAGTGGGTAATTCCCTCGTCGAAGGAAAAGCGGATCATCTCGCGAGCGTTTTCGTAACTGTCGACGCTGCCGAAATTGTGCCACAGGCCTAGCGAGACCGGGGGAAGCTTGAGGCCGCTTCTGCCGCAGCGATTGTATTCTATTTTCTGATATCTTTCGTCGGAGGGGGCGTATTTCATAGGTATGCCTTACGTAATGAAGCGCGAACGGTAGCTAGAGGGACTCTCGCCCAGCGCATTTCTAAATTGAGTGGAAAAAAAGGAGCTGCTTCCGAACCCACAGTCAAATGCGATTTGCGTAACGCTTTTGTTCGCATCCTTCAGCAATTCGCAGGCTTCGTGAATCCGCAGTTTGTTGATGTACTGCACGGGCGTCGCATCGTAAGTCCGCTTGAAGCGCCTCTGCAGCTGGCTTACCGATAGGTTCGCGATTTCGGCGAGCTGCTCGATGCGAATCGACTCCCTGAAATTCTTCTGAATGAACGAAGCGACCTCAGCCATTTGCGTCAATGGCAAGGCCGATCCCTCGGTCTTATTGCCGTATTGGCGACAGACGAAGGCCACCAGCAAGTGAAAAGCGCTGGTCAACACCAGACGGCGCCCTTCCGATTGACCCGCGTATTCAAGCTTCAAATGCGTAAGTAGATTCGTCGCGTAGGCCAAATTCTCTGCATTGAGATGCAACCGTTCCTTGAAGCGATCTACGCTGCGGGTGCGGGGCTGCAGGTCAAAGAGGGCATGGTAGCCCATCATCTCTTCGATTTCATTTCGCCCGACTAGGAATTGATTGGGGTCGAACATGATATTGCACAGCGTCAGGTCCTGGGCGTCGCGGAATCCATGCCGTCGGTCACCGCTGATGACGAATACGTCGCCCGTTTCGAGCGGATACTCCTCGATCTCCGTCAAATGGGTCGCCCGCCCGCCGAGAACGAATACCAGTTCGGAATATTCGTGAGCATGCATCGCGAAATCCCCATCATGCTTCACGAAGGCGACGCGGAAACGGAAATCCGCTTCCGGCATGTCCTCCGTATACGATCCATAGCACTTTCTTTGATAGCTCCGCCCCTCGGCAAACTCTAATGCCGTTCCAACGATTTCTTGCGAATGCAAAGTCGCTAGGCTCATTGCAGTCACTCGAAGCGATGCATCTAGAGACTGTCAAGCTTCCTGCTTAAATAATTAAAGCAGATTCCCCGTAGCTCTGTTCTCTTCCCCTATTTTAACATTAAAATAAGCGCGTTAATAATTGAAGTATTATCCCGAATATCGATAGCTTTGCGTTAGTTCTCGACCTATAATAGCGACTCTCGTTAACCTCTCGAATCTACCGCCTAAGCGCCGTTTCCATGTCGATCGCCACGCAAACCACACCCCTCGCCGAAAGTCGCCGTCTCACGTTGCAAGGGTTCTTTTCTAAATGCCCTGCCAAAGCGGGGACGCTTGCGATTGGCCTAATGGGACTGACCATCGCGAGTTCGGGACAAACGCCGGAGAGCGACTTCAGCGAGGGCGACAAGCTCTTCGCCCTCCAGGTAAAGTCTATTTTCGCCGACAAATGCGTTTCCTGCCATGGCGAGGATCCCGACGAGATCGAAGGCGGACTCGATATGAGAAGCCTGGAAAGCGTGCTCAAGGGGGGCGACTCATTCGACGACGTCTTGATTCCAGGCGATTCCGAATTCAGCTTCATAATGGAAGCGGTCCGCTGGGAGGACCCGGATTTCGAGATGCCGCCCAAGGAAAACGATCGCCTGGACGAAGAGCAGATCTGGGCAATCCGCGATTGGATCGATGCCGGCGCCCCTTGGCCGGAAGATGCCACCGTTGCTGCGATTCGCGAGCAGTACGCGGAAGGCATTACAGTCGCCACCAGCGGAGCCCTTTCCGAAGATTGGGCTAATCGCCGCTACAAGGAAGAAGATCTGTGGGCCTATCAACCGATCGCGAATCCCAAACCGCCGAATACCCAATCGAAGGCGAGCCATCCAATCGACGCTTTCATCGATCGAGAGCTGGAGTACTTGGATCTCGAGGCCGCTCCTTTAGCCGATCGTCGGACTCTGATTCGCCGCGCCAGCTTCGATTTGATTGGCCTGCCGCCAAAGCCAGAGGAAACAGAGGCCTTCCTAGAAGACAAGCGTTCGGACAACGAAGCCTTCGCAGCGGTCGTCGATCGACTCCTTGACGATCCACGCTACGGGGAGCAATGGGGCAAGCACTGGCTCGACGTGGTCCGCTACGCCGACTCCTCCGGTTATTCGAACGACTACGAGCGGCCCAGCTCTTGGCGATATCGCGACTATGTCATCCGCGCTTTTAATCAAGACAAGCCCTTCGATCAATTTATCGTCGAGCAAGTGGCGGGAGACGAAGTGGACCCGAGCGACCCTGAAATGATCTTGGCCACGGGATTTCTCCGGATGGGCCCCTGGGAACATACGGCGATGTCGGTCGCTCGCATCACGCGCCAGCAATTTCTCGACGACGTCACCGACAGTATCGGCCAGACCTTCCTTTCCCATCCCCTCCAATGCGCCCGATGCCACGACCACAAGTTCGATCCGATACCCACCAAGGACTACTATAGGATTCAATCCGTGTTCGCCACGACTCACTTCGCCGACCGACGCGTGGACTTTCAGGATTACGAGAACCTCGACGGTTTCGCCGAAAAGGACTCGATGGCCAAGCGTATCCAGTATTTCGGTGACATCCAGAAGAAGCTGAACGCCCAAACGAAAGAAGCGACCGAGCAATGGTGCCGCGAAAATGGATTGCCAATCGGCACTCGCAAGCAGCTCGCGGCCCAAGGCATTCCGGACGAAAAGCTACCGCCACGAAATCTCGGCCTCGACGTCAACGAGATCGGCGTCATCAAAGTCGGCAGTAAAATCGTCAATCGCACCAAGTTCGAAATGAAGAAATTCGAGCCCTATGCGATGTCCGTCTACAGTGGCGCTTCCCCCAAAAAGGAACAGCGATCCGGGGCGATGCTTGGCATGCCCAAAGACCCAATGGCCGGGGAATCCTTCGAGGAATCCTATATCCTCAATGGGGGCGACCCCTTCGGCCGAGGCGAGGATGTGACTCCAGGCGTTCTAAGCGCCCTGCCCGAATCGAATGATACGATAGAGCGAAACGATTGGAATTCGATAACCAGCGATGCGGGAGGCCGGCGACTCGAATTCGCCCGCTGGCTGGCCAGCCCAAGGAATGTCCTCGTTCCTCGTTCATTAGCGAATCGGATATGGCACTATCACTTCGGTCGTGGAATCGTCAGTACGCCTAACAACTTCGGAGCAATGGGCGGCAAACCCACCCATCCGGAACTGCTCGACTATCTCGCCACCCGTTTCGTCAGCGAAGGCTGGAGCATCAAGAATCTACATCGACTCATCATGAGTTCCGATGCCTACAAGCGCTCAACCAAACACCCGAATCGCAAGCGAGTCGAGGAGCGCGACCCCCTCGGTCAAAGCTACGCCGCCTTTCAACCCCGACGCCTCAGCGCGGAGGAGATTCGCGACAGTATGCTCTACGTTTCCGGGGAACTCTCGGAATCGACCGGCGGTCTACCCGCCCTCCCGGAGATGAACCTCGACGTCGCCCTCCAACCGCGACAGGTAATGGGTTCCTTCGCCGCTTCCTACGAACCGGCTCGGACTCCCGACCAGCGCAATCGCCGCTCGATCTATGCGAAGAAAATTCGAGGCCTGCGCAATCCCATGCTGGAGGTTTTCAATCAACCGAGTCCCGACGAATCCTGTGAAATGCGCCAGGCCTCTACCGTGACGCCCCAAGTCTTCAGCCTATTCAATGGCGAGAACACCCTCAACCGATCGATCGCCACTGCAATTGAATTGCTGGAATCCACTGACAGTCGACGCGAAGCGGTAGAAGCGCTTTTCCAACGCGCTTATGGTCGGGCCCCCGCCAAGAGCGACCTCTCCCTCAGCCTCGCTCACTGGAAGCGCATGGAGAAGCGGCACGAAACCCTCGAATTCGAAGCCAAGCCATTGCCTCGCGATGTCGAGCGCTCTGCCATCGAAGAGATGACTGGCGACTCCTTCACCTTCACCGAACGTCTCTTCGGATACGACAATTACGTTCGCGACCCAGGCCTCGCCGATGTCGATGCGGAAACCCGGGCTCTCGCCGACCTCTGCCTAGTCGTCTTCAACAGCAATGAATTTCTCTATGTGTATTAGAAGTCGAACAAGCTTCCAACCTGTTTACCCAGGCAAGATGCCTCCGCGACCACAACACTCACACGCGTCATGAAAAATCAATTACAACGCGAAATCTCAGATAATCTAGCCGCCGCTCAATCGCTCAACCGTCGCGATTTTCTCTACAGCATGGGCGCCAGCCTAGGCAGCGTAGCCCTCGCCGGAATGTCCGCCAATGCCGCGTCATCCACGAGCGCCGGTCCATTAGCCCTCAAGAACCCCCACCTGCCCGCCAAAGCGAAAAACTGCATCTTCCTTATGATGGAAGGCGGGCCCAGCCACATCGACACCTTCGACCCGAAACCGGACCTGGCCAAACTTCACCTCCAGCGTTTCACACGCAACAACGAAGAAGCGAAATCCGCCATGGAGAGTGGCACCCGCTACTATGTACAAAGCCCATGGGAAGCCCGCCAGGTGGGCCAATCCGGAGCGTGGATGACCGAGCCATGGCAGCATCTAGCCGAAGTTGCAGACGATATCTGCTTCTACCGGGGTTGCCAAGCGGAGTCCGTAAACCACCCGACCGCCCTCTTCCACATGAATACGGGAAATCGTTTCGGAGGCGACCCAGCGATCGGATCCTGGGTGACCTATGGATTGGGTTCGGAGAATCAGGATCTACCGGGGTTCATCGTTCTTCCCGAGGTCTCGTATCCACAAGGCGGATCGCCAAACTGGGGCAACGGCTACCTACCTGCCCACTACCAAGGCACGCCTCTCCGCCCAACCGGCTCGCCCATTCTCGATCTCAAACCGCCCGCCGGCATCACCCCAGATCATCAGCGGGCCAACCTCGACCTGCTAAGCCGTTTCAATCACGACCACCTGAAGGAACATCCCAGCCAGGATGAACTCCAAGCGCGCATAGAAAACTACGAGTTGGCCTTCCGCATGCAAATGCAAGTGCCGGACATTCTCGATATCGATCAGGAGGACCAAAAGACCAAAGAATTATACGGCATCGGGAACGACCAGACCGAGGTATTCGGAAGGAAACTTCTACTCGCTCGGCGTTTGGTGGAAAAAGGCGTAAGATTCGTGCAAGCCTACTCCGGAGGATGGGATTCCCACGACTTCATAGAACGGGCCCATGGACAGCGTATCCAAAATATAGATAAGCCCATCGCGGGTTTGATCAAGGACCTGAAGCAACGCGGTTTGCTCGACGAAACCCTCATCGTCTGGTGCGGGGAGTTCGGACGCAGCCCCGACAACGGCATTCGCGATGGCGGGGCCGCTTACGGACGCGATCACAATGCCAAGGCGATGACCATGTGGTTCGCCGGCGGCGGTTGCAATGCGGGCCACACGATCGGAGCTACCGATGAGCTTGGCATGGAAGCGGTCGACGCCATCCATCCGATACGCGACGTCCACGTCACCCTGCTCCAACTGCTCGGCCTCGACGACAACAAGCTCACCTACTTCCATGGCGGTCGCTTCAAGCAGCTTTCCCAATTCGGCGGCAGGATCATTCAAGATCTCATCGCCTAGCCACGCAAATTCGAAGCTGGAAACGCTTCTCTTTCTCCGGCCTCCACGGCTGAATTCGCTCCTTCTCGCTTCCGTTCGCAGAATTATCGTGTCACGCCTAACCATCATCATCGCTTTTCTTCTAGGTCGGGCGATTGGATTGCCCGCCGATCGTCCCAACCTCCTCGTTATCGGGATTGACGACCTCCGCCCCGAACTGAATTGCTACGGGGCAACCCATATTCACTCCCCCAACATCGACCGGCTCGCCGAAGCGGGTTCGCTATTCGAAAGCGCCTATTGCCAGTACGCCGTCTGCGGCCCCTCGCGATCCAGCATGTTCACCGCTCGTCGGCCTGATGCCATCGGAGCCTATAACAACAAAACCCATTTCCGAGACGCCTTGCCCAAGGCCGTTTCCCTAGCCCAGCACTTCAAGAATCACGGCTATGCCACCTATGGATTCGGAAAGATCCTCCACAATACGCAGCGAGACGATCCCTCTTGGAGCGAACCGCAACATTATCTCGTAGAGAAGCAATACGCGACCCCCGGCCTCGAGGGGAAGACAGCCGGTATCGACGGCATTCACGGAGCCAACAAACTGATTCCCCTCTTCGAGGGTCCCGACGTCGGCGACGACGCCTACCGCGACGGCATCGCCAATCAAGCAGCAATCGCCAAGCTGCAGTCCGCTGCCGCGTCCGACCAGCCCTTTTTTCTTTTCATGGGCTACCATAAGCCCCACACGCCGTTCAACGCGCCCAAGAAATACTGGGACCTTTACGACCGGGATTCACTCCCCCTGGCGGACAATTCCTATCAGCCTGAAGGCGCCCCAGACATTGCCATGAACGCCTGGCGTTACGTGCGCAGCTTCGGGGGCATGCCGGAAGAAGGCCCTCTCCCGGAATCGCTCGCCCGCGAAACGCGCCACGCCTATTTCGCCTGCGTCAGCTATATCGATAGCCTGATCGGCGAGTTACTTGCCGCTCTCGAAGCAACCGGCGAAGCCGACAATACCCTTATCGCCCTCTGGTCGGACCACGGTTACCAGCTCGGCGATCACGGCATGTGGTGCAAGCATACCAATTTCGAAACGTCCACCCGCATCCCCTTCATCATCGTGGATCCGCGCGGGCGCGGCAGAGGCCAACGCATCGAAGCCCGCGTCGAGCTCATCGACATGTATCCAACCCTTGCCGAGCTTGCCGAGCTTCCAATTCCGCTGAACATCGACGGCAAGTCGCTCGCCCCTCTCCTCTCCGATTCAGGAGCGTGGGACAACCGCCCGACCTTCGCCTTCAGTCAATTCCACCGCGGCAAGACCCGCGGCTATTCGATACGGTCGCTAGATTTCAGATACACGGAGTGGAGAAACCACGAAAGCGGCAAGATCGTGGCCCGCGAACTGTACGACCATCGTCAGGATCCCAAGGAGAACGTCAATGTCGCCGCGTCGCCGGAGAGAGCCTCCGACGTTCGCCGCCTCCGCTCGCATCTTCTGGAGATCTGGCCGGACGTCAATTAGCGCCCCGTTCAACCCGGAGCCGAAAATAGCGACGCGCATCGATCTCGGTAGAATCGATTTCAATCGAATGGACCGACCACTCGATCGTCACCGTTCGATCGTCATTCGCCCAGCCAAGGAGATCGCTCCCACTCTGCAGCGTATACGTATGCTCCGGCAAGCCTGTCCACGCGACTCGAATAGTCGCTCCCGTTCGACTCAATGAAAATTCCGGCCGTATCGGATCTCCCACGACAGCGGGGACGTAACTGTCCGCCTCGTTCCAGATGAGCAAGGCGCTCTGCCCGTCCACTGTCACCAGTCGCTGCGTCTCTTCTTCCAGATCCCCTCCGGAAAAAGTGACCACGTACTCGCCATCCGCCAGCGCCGGAATCGCGAATCCGCCTCCATCTCCCGTCACCGCATAGTAGGTTCCGCTGTGCGGCATCGCGGTCACGCCGGACAAGCCTTCCCCTGAATCATAGCGCCCGTTCTCATTGTCGTCATTCCAGACCGTGCCGACAATAAATTGGTTGAAATGATTTTCGGCGTTCGGCCACGCCGCGCAGTAGGCGATACTTGTCACCAAAGGTCCCGCAACCGTTCCGTTGTCATTATCTTCCACCATGGCGATACCCATATTCGATCGGAACGGTTGAGCCATGATCGCTGCGCGATGCCCTCTACCTGGTTGCATGCCATCGTTCGCGCCCCCATCGCTTCCCCAATCCACATTGAGAGCGGCGTGCCCATGAATGGGGTCCTGGGAACGCCAAAACACGCTGACCGCTCCCCCGTTTCTCACGAAACCCGAATCCGTGATTCGGTCGAACTGCCCGCCGTGCGTTTGTTCGTATACCGATATCATTTAATCCGAGTGAGCCTTCGACGCTTCGTATAAGCGGCGGTCGAAGGCGCTGGGCGGACGCGACGAAAGACTTGCGAGCTCGACCCGTATCTTGTCCAAATCTACGTCCCAAAAGGAATAATTTCCCGTCACATTGGATTGATCGATAGCCGCCAGAAAGGCCCCTTCCCCTTCCGGATCCGTTCGGGCGCGATTCATCAGCCACACCATCGCTTGTTCATTTCCATTTGGATGAGCGCCATCGTCCGTCTTGTGAAACGCCCACTCTACCGTAGGCGAGGCCAGCGGGATAAATTGCGTATCGGCCGATTCGTTCGATGCGCTGGCCGCTTCATTAGGCGGAACCGGCAATGGCGGTTCCTCGACCGCCTCCAAAGCGGTCCAGCAAATACAGCTAACATGGAGCGCATACGCCAGTCGCGTACGCATTGAGGAAGCATGCGTCATAGGTCGAAAATCGAGCAACTCGAAACCGCTAGAAAGACTACACCCTGAGGAAACGTCTGTCAATCACGCTCGGGAATGCGACTATTCAATGCGGCGGAACCGCTTTCTTTTTATTGCGCTTCCGCTCTGGCCAGGCCATAACGAACCGCACTAACCAAGCCTCGAATCGCTTTTACCAGCCCATGAACCGACGAAAAGCCATCACCCGAACCGGCGCCTTGCTAGCCGGAACCTGCCTAGCCCCGATTGCCTGCTCAATGAGCCCCATTTCCAGAAGAGGCAAGAGTCCTCTAAAGCTTAGCCTCGCCGCCTATTCAATGCGTAAGTTTCTTCCAGATACGAGACGCAATCCGAAGGCAACGAGCAAGATGGATATGCTCGGTTTCATCGACTACGCCGCGACGCTCGGCCTGGACGCGGTTGAGCTGACCGGCTACTTCATGCCCCACCCGCTTTCGGACCACGATCTCCATCAACTCAAACTGAAAGCCCATCTCAGTGGACTCGATATTAGCGGGGGCGCGATCGGCAACAATTTCACCAACCCTCCCAGCAGCGCTGCGGGGCGTCAGCAGCTAGCCGATGTCCGCTATTGGATCGATCGCTACGCCACGCTTGGAGCGCCGGTCATCCGAGTCTTCGGTGGAAAACCGGACAAAGGAATCAGCGAATCGGAAGCCGTCCGGAACATTATCGCCAATATGAAGATCGCTTGCGACTATGCCGGGGAACGCGGCGTAATTCTCGGCATGGAGAACCACGATTTCCTTATCGATATCGACCGCATGCTTCCCATCGTGAAAGCGGTCGACTCTCCTTGGTTTGGAGTGAATTTCGACTCGGGCAACATCGCCCCGACGGACGACCCCTATCGCGAACTAGAACGTATTGCCCCCTATTCCGTTAACGCTCAAGTAAAGGTAGAAATTCCCGTTAATGGCAAAAAGGTCCACGCAGACCTCGGTCGCATCGTCGAAATTCTAAAGAATGCCAACTACCTAGGGTATGTGGTTCTCGAATACGAAGGAAGCGAGGATCCCAAAGAAGCTATTCCTGGATATCTGTCTCAGTTGCGTGAGCTAATCGCCTAGCCCTCGGGAAGGATCGGGATTCTCCTCTGCAAACGAAGGGATCGAGGCAGTCCTTCCTGCCCTGTTTCATCCTTCGTCCCAAGGCCCTTGATCTTCCAAGGTCATTCTTTCCAAACTTCGCTCTGAGCGGTTATCGGTACATCCCAGGGTTGGGCAGGGAGCCGGTCGTAAATGGGATCGTTGTCTCGTTCCGGAAAGGTCTCGATTAGAGGCATTAGTCGAGCCAAGGCGGCTTTCGCCCCAGGGTCGTCGCTATCGATCAGATTGATCGCTTCCGCTGGATCGGCGATCACGTCCACCAGCTTGACCGCTTCCCGTTGCGGGCTGACAAATAGCTTGTAGCGTTTCTCTCGTAACACGCGATCGCGGAAAACGAATCGATTCTCCACGCCATCATCCGTTAGCTTCGCGTCATTCTGTCCTCCCATACCCAAAACCCAGCGACGATTAGTATCGTCCGCCTTGCCTAGAATATGGTCCGCGATGGACTGTCCATCGTAGACGTAACCCGTCTGCAGTTTTCCGCCCGCTAGCTCCGCGAATGTCGGCAGCATATCGGTCACATCGGTCAGCGCATCGGTGACGACGCCTTCGGGCACGCGACCCGGTCCGTTGATAATGAACGGGACGCACAGTCCTGGCTCGGCCGTATTTCCCTTCTCGCCTTTCACCAAGCGTCCGTTCTGCGTTCCGCTAATGCTGCTCACCGTTCCATTATCCGTCACCCAAACGATGATCGTATCCTCGCGAATGCCCAGAGAATCGAGCTTATCCATGAACTTGCCCAAGATCTTATCCGTGTAGCGCACCATCGCCTTGTGCTTGTCCAAGTCCGTCGACGCTTCCAGGTCGTCCGGCGTCGTCACAAACGGCGTATGCGTCAACACCATGGGGAAGTAGGCGAAAAAGGGCCCCTCTTCATTTCGCTCGATGAAGTCCAAAAGAAAGTCAGTGAATACATCCGGGCCATAAGCGTCTTCGCGGATGCGACTCCCTTCCTTCGTATGGATGTAGGGATCCCAGAAACGTTCGTCGCTCTGCGGGTTGTCGCCTTCCCCGCCCGTCCACATGCAGTATTCGTCGAATCCGATGTCCACCATCGCTTCCGGCTGCACCCTAAAGTCGTTGACCTGCCACTTGCCCGCCACCGCGGTCGCATAGCCCGCATCCTTCATCACTCGGGCTAGGCTTGGGTTGCGGTTCCAGTCGTACTGGGCGCCCCCGCCCCAGCGTGGCACGTCCCAATGATTCACCCAGCCGTGCCGATAAGGGTATTGGCCCGTCATAAAGCTCAAGCGTGTGGGCGTGCACTGCGGCATAACATAAGCGTTTTCGAACCGCATGCCCGTCGACGCCAATTCGTCGATACGCGGCGTTTCGATGTCCTCGGCCCCGTATGCGCTCACCCATTCCTTGCCGAGATCGTCGACGAGAATGAACAGGATATTGGGTCTAGTATCGGGCTCTTGGCTACAGCTAGCCAACAACCAACACGCAGACAGGAGCGTTACCGCAAGAACACCGCTTCTCGAATTCATGGAACGAATATTCGCAATCCAGCGCGATGGTGACAAGCGCTGAGTCGTCGAATCCTCTTTCGAATTGCTTCAGGAATGCAAAAGCCCTCTCGCCCGAGAGCGAGAGGGCCTTGACACAAACATACTAAACCAATGTTAAACGCAAATTACAGGTCGGTAGAAACCGACAACAGAAACTGTCGGGCTTCGTTCGTCGCCGCGCGGGAACGCACGAAGAACTCGTCCGTCACATTGTCGATATTGATCCCGATTTCGACATCGCGCCCTCCAATGTTCGCAGGAAAGCGAGCGAATAAATCGAAAGTCGTATAGCCATCTTCCGTGACGTAGCGATTGGCAATGTTTCCGAACTGCGGAATCGGGCCATCCGCCCACACGAGTCCGCCTCCGAAACGGGCGCCTGCCAGCGGCCCCTCCTGGACAGTATAGCTATTGAAGAGGGTGAAGCGATGTGGTGTGGCTCCTTCCAAAGGCAAGCCGGTAGCGACTTCCCCAACGACTTTCGCGTCGATATAGCTGTAAGCCGCCACAATGTTCCAATTGTCGGTAGGATTGTAGAAGAGCTCGAACTCATATCCCGTGCTCTTATCGTTCGTGATCGCCTGATCGTTTATGAAGGTGACTGGATTGTAGTCGCTGCGGAACACATTATTCTTCTTGATCTCGAATGCCGCTACTGAACCACTGAGCTTTCCATCGTAGAGTCCGGAGAACTTTAGACCCGCCTCTAGAGCATCGCTGGTTTGCGGACCGATGAACTCGCCGGTATCAGGGTCCGTTCGGTTTTGCGGCTCGAACGCGTCCGCGGTATTCGCAAACAGACTCAAGTTCGGATTGATACGATAGACGCCTCCAATTTGAAAATTCGTATCGCTTGCGCTGAGAGAAGAATTCTCGGCTCCTCCGAGAGTAAGCGAGCGCTGATCGACATCCGTGCTGCGCACCCCGAGAAGGAGATTGAACTTACCATCAGCGAAGAAGATGTTATCCGTCGCATAGTAGGTCGTAATATCCTGAAAACTACGACCGTTCTGATTATTGCGTATTCCATACGAGCGAATTTCTGCAGGGCTCGCCACATCGTCGTTCCAAATAGGAACTCCATTTAGGATATCGTCCTTGTAAAGATAGTCGCGGAACACTTTTCCCGTATCCGCTTCGAGTTGTCTTAGCCTCGCCGCTTCAGCGCCGTTGACCGCCCGTAGACGATAGGTTCCGTCTCCACCACGCGTGTCCTCGGACTTGCGCACTCCAAGAAGCAATTGATGCCTAACTTCCCCGGTATCGAAACTGATGATATCATTGAGCGTGTGAACCTCGTCACGAGCGCGACTGTCGTTGAGAGACATATTGGAGTTCGATTCGCCGAATTGATCGAAGGTATTGAATTCTCGGAACGAAACTCGTTGGTGCGTATCATTGAAGTTGTATTTGTACTGCAATGTATGGCTTTCGCTGAAGCTATGACGAATGCCTAATGAAAGGAAGTCATTGTCCGACTCGAAGATATTGTCCGGCGTGGACGTGACATACTCCTTCGGAATGAACGTATTATTGTAACGCGTATTCGCTTCGTTAACACCATTTACATTGTCCTCGAAGTCGCCATCTCCATTCAGGTCCGTGGGGATGCGCTCGAACGACCAAGTAGCTCGCTGAGTCGGAAAACCGCTCACTTTATTCTTAGCGGTCAAGAAGTCGAAATCGGTGTTTTCAGCCAACTTGTAATTTCCCGATACACCAAGAAAATTGGTACGCTGACCATCTACCCATCTCCAGCCATTGGTCTCCTTGTTGTCCGTCAATACACGCAAGCCTAGCTTGTCGTCCATTGCCCGAATCGTGTAGTCCAGACGAAATTGATACCATTCGTTATTGCCGATCTTGGCGGTCGCCCGACCGCCTTCTTGCGCAAGTGGCGTCTTGGTGATCACATTGACGAGGCCCCCTGGATCCGATTGGCCATAGAGCGTATTCGGTCCTTTGACAACTTCGATCCGATCCACCATCTGAACCGGAAGGTACAGACCGCCCAGCACGCCATCGACCAAAAGGTTACGATTGCGGAATCCGCGAATCGCGAACGAGGACGGACGAGTCGCCCCGAGATTGTTGCGTGTGGTTTGCGTAATGGACGTATTGTAATCCAACGCTTCGACGAAATCGCCGACCAGACTGTCGTCGAGAAAGTCCGATGTGATCACATTGATCGACATCGGAACGTTGATGAGGGGCGTATTCAACCCCGTGCCCGAAATCGTATTCGTAGCCGTATAGCCTTCCGTTGCCGTAACGGCAAACGGGCTCAACTCAATCGTTTCGTCCTCTTGGGCGAACGCGGGCGACATAAGCGCCGTAGACAGCCCAGCGGCCATCGATATGTTCTTAAGTAGTTTTGGTAGCTTCATTTCTGTTAGTTTGTATTCAGTTTACGCCTATACAGGAAAAGGAATAGCCGTTCCAACAGGCGAAATCAGTATTCAGGGCAATACGACTAGCGTAGCAGCCATCCGGAGCTAGCTAGCGACAGGGTTTTATAGGGGTTATAGGGGTTACAGGGGAGAGGGTGCCGTTAAAATCGAATTACTAGCACGAGCTAGCTTCTCGTAAAACAATCATAATTCGCTTTATGTCAACTGGAGTCGGAATCTTGTTACTGAAACAATTAAGTAGACTGTAGCGGCAGAATCCGAATCGCTCGAAAGCGGCGTGGCGAAGCGTATTCAGATGAGCGTTGATCGGCGAATGACAAGTTCGTCCCCGCGCAGGAGGTGTCGAGCGCCCTTCTCTCTCTTTTTGCGCTCGATAAGCTCGATAGCGAGCGCAGCGGCTCTCGCCCCGATCTGCTCGTTGGGACTGTTGACCGTACTCAATCCAATGCTTGGAAATTCGCTGCCGGGTTGGTTGCCCATTCCCATCACGGCAACGTCCTCCGGCACCCGTAGCCCCATTCCTTCGAGGGCTCCGATCGCCTGTATTCCATAAATATCCAACCCGCAAAACAAGGCATCGGGAGCGGAAGGCCCGCAAAAGAGGTCGTTCACCCCATCGGCGATGTTGGCGTCTAGCGGATACAACCGTATCCAATCCTCCCTTATCGCAATACCCGCCTTTCCAAGCAGACTGCGGTAGGCGTTCACTCTCGCTCGCATCATACGGCGTTTGTCTTCCCATCCGATAAATGCGATTTTGCGGCGTCCTAACGAAAGCAAGTGCTCGATCGCCGTCTTGGACGCTTCCCGGGCATTCCACGCGACGACGTCAACCTCCGACATGCCATCTATGGTGTCGTTGAGAAATATAAGAGGCGTCCCGTTGTCGATTATGCGCTGATAGCTTTCCCTGCCTTCCTTGAACGGTACGGAAATAATGGCGTCGAATCGGTGCTGGAGCATCAAATCGACCTCGCGTTCGAGCAAGCTCGCATCGAACTCGTGCGTCGATAGAAACGGCGCATATTCGGTATCGCCCAGTACGCGACGCACGCCTTTGAGCGACTCATCCGCCCAGTGATGCTTCAGATGATTGTAGAGCAAACCGATAATGCCGCTTCGATTGCGGCGCAAATTCTTGGCCAACGCGTTGGGCACATAGCCCAAGTCCTTTGCGATCGCCAAAACCCGCTTCTCCGTTTTCTCGGAGATCTTCATCTTGCGCGCCTTGCCGCTCAGGATAAAGCCAGTCGTTGAAACGGCAATACCCGCTTCCTGGGCGATCATCGAAGTGCTGACTTGCTTTTTCATGAAACCGGGTTCCTTCGCTTCGGCGAAGCGAGTCAACGCCATTCCAGCGCTTACTCCCTTGACATAGCTAGCACGTCCTAGCTATCAAGGAAAAAATACTCCTCCCTTGAAGCCTTACAACCTCGTCATCATTACTCCGGATCAATTGCGAGCGGATTACCTCGGATGTTACGGACATCCGAACATCGGCACGCGTCATATCGATCGTCTGGCTAGCCAAGGGGTCCGCTTTGACAACTGCTATTGCCAATCGCCCCTTTGCGCGCCGAGTCGCGTTAGTTTCGCCACCAGTTCCTACGTGAGCGAACACGGATGCCGCAACTACTGGTCGACCATTAGCCCCGACGTACCGAATCTGGTGACCTCGATAAAAAAGGCCAACTATCGTACCGGGATGTTCGGAAAGAATCATCTGTTTACCTACGAACGGTTAGAGCAGATATGGGACGAGTTGCATGAAGTCTGCTTGGGCAACTACGACGAACATCCAAAATTCAAGGAGTCTTTCAGCTCTTTCGAACTGGAAGAGGATCACCCCTACAACAAGACGGGCGAACTGACAGACGAAACCATCGACTTCATCGAGCGTTCTTCGAAGAATCATCCCGACAAACCCTTCTTCGCTTGGGTCAACTACCAAGACCCTCACCCTGCATTTGCCTGCCCTCGGCCCTACAAAGACCTCTTCGATCCAAATGATATAGAGCTGCCTCGGTCCCACTCCAGCTACGACGCCGACTCCCAACCGGTTCGCAACCAAGTCTGGCGCCAGCATTCAGGCATGTCCAACTGCTCGGAAGACGCTCTTCGAGCGGCGATCGCCACTTACATGGGCCAAACGCGCTACGTCGACGATTCGGTGGGCCGGATTATGGATACGCTCTGCGAGCTGGACATAGATCGATCGACTGTAGTGCTCTTCTTTTCCGATCATGGAGAATTGCTCGGCGACTTTGGGATGACCCACAAGCTGCCTGTCTTCTACGACTCCCTAGCTAGGATTCCCGCAATCATCCGGCACCCGGACGGCAAATGGAGCGGCGAGACCTTCGCCGGACTGACCGAAGAGGTCGACCTATCCCCTACCTTGCTCGAAATACTTGGAATACCCGTTCCACCTACAATGGTAGGTAAATCTTGGGTACAGGATCTGGACCGCGGAGACGACTCCGGCAAGAAATCGATTCTCTGCGAAGCCGGTGGCGGCGCTCCTACGACAAAGGAAGCGATACCGGGGCTTGCCCTCAAGGCGCCCCAACTGCCAACCAGCCTCGGCCCCGGAGCAATGGTGCGCAAAGGCAATTGGAAACTCTCCATCTACCACGACGATCGCTGCGAACTCTACGACGTGAACGCGGATCCCGGCGAGACGGAAAATCGCTACGACGACCCCAAGTACGCAGTTATTCAGGCCGAACTGACAACCGAGTTAAGCAAGCGCTTGCTGGGGGTTAAAGTTCGCGACGTCGGCCTGCGATGGCCAAGCGAGGTCCATCCAGTAGACGTCCGTTTCGAGCCATTGCAGAAGATGCATGCCGATCTTTCCGACATAACGGGATTGGATAGCCAGAATAGACCCGTCCCTCAATAGCGCTCCAACGCGAATCCTCGCGCCTCTTTCCCTACAGCCCGTGAAAATCAATCTGCTCGATTCCCTTATAATCCTCTTCTACTTCATCGCGATCATCGGCCTGGGACTTTGGATATCCCGCCGCCAGGCTAAAGGAGGACGCGAGTTCTTCCTCGCTGGAGGTCAAATGAAGTGGCCCTTCATTGGAGCATCGCTATTCGCAACCAATATATCGAGCCAGCAATTCGTGGGGCAAGCCGGCCTCGCCTTCGCTGTGGGAATCATCGCGGGTGGCTTTCAGCTAGTGGGCGCCATCTGCTTCATTCTACTCTCCGCGGTATTCATAAAAGTCTACATGGGGCTTCGCCTGGCGACCTCTCCCGAGTTCTTCGAAAAACGCTACAGCGGCCGCTGCCGCATGATCGTTTCGTTCATCAACCTGATGATCATCATTCTGGCCAACATCGCGGCGGCCCTGTACGCCGGGGCCTTGGTGCTCACTCACCTCCTCGGATGGGATCAAATGGAGAACGCCGAGCTGCTCTACTGGCTGGCGATCTTCATGATAGGAATCGCCGCTGGCACCTACACGCTAATGGGGGGACTGAAGGCTGTCATCTACTGCGATTTCGTGCAAATGTTCGTGCTGATGCTCGGCGGCGCCTTGCTCCTCTTCTTCGGGATCTCCGAATTGGGCGGAATCGACGCCCTGTTCGAGAGCAAGGATGCGACGAGTGGCGAATCCATGTGGTCGCTCTATCGACCATGGGATCACGCCTTCGGCTGGCTTCCCATGCTTACGGGCGGAATGATCCTGGGCGTGCATGGCCATTGCACCGATCAAGACTATATTCAACGAGCGCTCTCGGCAGGCAGCCTCTACCACGCCAAGATGGGCGCCCTTTTTGCCGGCGTCCTTAAAACGCTCGCTTTGCTCTTTATCGCAGCTCCCGGCGTAGTTGCCTCTCAACTATTCATGGGACAGGAAATCGTCGCTCAGGACAATGCCTACGTGAGCTTGCTCACCGAAGTCATGCCCACGGGCCTGCTCGGACTTTGCCTGGCTGGACTTCTGGCCGCAATCATGTCCAGCGTCGACTCCGGACTGTGCGCCTGCGGTTCTCTTCTTACCTACGATTTCTTCGCGAAGATCAAGCGAGATGCCACGGAAAAGGAACTGCTCAAGGATGGCCGAATCATCATGGTAATCCTGCTTGTCAGCTGCATGCTCATCGCTCCCTTCATCCGCAATTTCAAAGGACTCTTCGACTACCTTCTGGCCGTCTGGGCTTTCCTCGCTCCCGGCGTTTTCGTTACCGTGCTATTCGGCTTGTTCTACAAGCGTTCGACAGAGCAGGCGGCATTCTGGACCTTGTGCATCGGATGCGTTCTCGGATTCTCCGCGTTCTGCGTCCTCAACGTGCCTGCTCTTGAAGGCATCAAATCGTTCCTGCCTCCGCTTCTCCAAAACAAGCTCAACCTTTCTCCATGGGTAACGGTTGTATGCGCAGCAAATATGTACTTAATGAGCAACTACGGAAAGCGTTCGCCAGAGGATGAAACGCGGGCCAGCATCGTCGAGCGTCACCAGGACGAGCACGTCATGACCGACGACGAAAAACGCAAATACCGGAAATTCCTCATTGGCCTGATCGCTTTCATCGCTGCGATGACGCTCTTCTTTTCCCCGCTCGTTTTCTAGCGCCCGCTAGCCCAGGCTCACTTAACTGCCCCAAAGAATGGACCCCCCTGCCAAGCGAACGACTCAGAAGGACATCGCCAAGCGAGCGCAGCTCAGCGTCGCCGCCGTATCAATGGCCCTGAAGAACCACCCTTCGCTTCCCAGCGAAACCATCAACCGGGTTAGATCCATCGCCAAGGAGCTGAACTACGCGCCCGACCCCGCTCTTTCCGCTCTCGTCGCCCACCGAAAAGGACTGCAGCCCCGCAAAAGCTTTTCTGCAATTGGACTCGTTTCCAATTGGCCGCGTCCGAAAGATTGGGTTCACAACCAGAGCGCTCGAGAAACCTTGAGAGGCATCGAAGCGCGGGCGGCCGAGCTGGGCTACTCCGTTCAGCAATACTGTACGCGCTCCGACGAATCGAACGCCCAGCGCATAGGCAACGTCATGAGCGCTCGCGGGATTCGCGGCCTCATCCTCGCTCCGCTGGAAAACAATGACGACACCTTTGAAATCGACTGCAATAGCTTCTCTATCGTAACGATTGGAACGCCCACGCGATATCCCTATTTTCATCACGTTACGCAAAACCAATTCGCTAACGTCCAGCTATGCTGGGACAAACTTAGGCAACGCGGCTACCGACGCGTCGGACTTGTCGTTCGCGAAGAACTGGCGAACCGCTGGCGCCATCAATGGGAGGCCGCCCACATTTACGAGCAATCGCAATACGGTTCCATGCAGGACCGCGTGCCGACCCTCTATCTCGGCTCCGAAGAGCCACTCCTCCAACTCCGCAAGTGGCTACGGAGGAGCAAGCCGGAGGCCGTCATTTGCCGCTGCGACGATTTTTTCGAAGCGGCAGCGCTCGAAGGAATTCGCATTCCAGAAGACCTCGGCTATATAAGCTTGAATGCAGCCGACGACTTGCCCCACGCCAGTGGCATCGACCAGCACCGGGAAGAGATGGGAGCCATCGCAATGGACTCCCTCAACAGTATGCTTATCAGGAATCAACTCGGCGAGCAGTCCATTTCGACAGGAACCCTAGTCGACGGCTCCTGGAAAGAAGGCGCCACCCTGCCTTCCCGACTGCGATAGACCTAGAAACTGTCCAATAAGTCGGACTGCCCCCTTTCTTGTTTTCAAGGTTGCCGACACTCCCTTCGGCAAAGAAAAAGCGAAGAGAACCTAGTTCTCTCCGCTCGTTGGAACTGGCAAAATGACCTCGAATCAAGCGCGCCGTCGGATCGTTCCGCCATCGCCCGGCAACGGTATAACGTTTTCCGGAGGCAGCGCCACTGAGGCCGTCTCGAAATGCTCGGCCTGAACGCCCACCTTTAAATCGTAGAATTCCGATTTCGGATTTTCCATCAAATCGCTAAAACGGACATATTTCCCGGTATAGGCCGCATAGCGTCCCATAACCGCAGCCGCCGTAGACTCGGCGATCTGCTTGGCTTCGTTCATCGGATTCCCACTACGCGCGCTTTGTATCCAGTTTATCAATCCCTGAACGTTTCCGTCCTTGTCCATGACGTCGAATTTGGGAATCGAGACGTCAACTCCCTTGAGCTTTCCGCCCCCTTGAACCTCGCCCTTCGTTCCCCGAAAGTACTCGCCCACGCGCGGATAGGTTCCACTGATCTGGCGACACTGACTGTGGATGTGCACGCCATCGCCATAGTCGAGATCCAAGCTGAAGAAGTCGTAGTTGTTACCGGTCTCGCGACGGGCCCGTCCCCCGAATCCAATCGCCGAAACCGGCGCGCGACCCAGATACCAATTCGCGACATCGATATTGTGCACGTGCTGCTCTCCCAGGTGGTCGCCCGACATCTCGGACCAGTTCAGCCAATTGCGAGCCAAGTATTCGGCATCGCTCCAGCCCGATTGACGCTCCCAAACCCACGGTACCGTACCATTCCAACTGACCGTCCCGCCCAGGATCTCGCCAATCGAACCGGCTTGAATCTTGGCCGCGTTTTCCATGTAGCCGATCGTATGGCGCCGCTGGGTACCCGCCAAAATAGCCAAGCCTTTCTTCTTCGCCCGTTCGCCCGCTTCGACGACACGACGACATCCAGGAGCATCCACCGCCACCGGCTTTTGCATCAACACATGCTTGCCCGCGTCCACCAGCAGATCCAAGTGCAGCGGCCGGAAAACCGGTGGGGTGATCAGCATGACGAATTCCGCATCCGACTCCGCCACCTTTTGGTAGGCGTCCCAACCGACAATGCACTTGCTGCGATCGACCCCGTACTTGTCGGCTTGCTCGAAGGCCTTGTCTTCGAAGGCGTCCGCAAGGGCGACGAACTCGGCCTTCAAGCCCAACAGCTCGCAAGCCTTGATGAAATTTGGAATATCGCGATTGGATCGGCCGCCGCAGCCGATAGTCGCCACCTTGACCGTCTTGCTGGATTGGGTTCCCGCCGCGACTTTGGGCAATAAAGCATTGGCAGCTACTATAGAGGTCGCAGCGCCGACGAATTTTCGTCTAGTGAGATTCATACGTATTATGGGTTCGAAGGGGTTGTATCCGATCGTCCCAAGCTCTGCTAGGAACGCCGAACGAATAATTGGACAACGGGCAAAGCTAAGCGAAGCCTAGCCCAGGTGTCGAGCGTCTATGAAGACCTGAAAAACTAAATTTCGCTTCGAGTTCACGGTCCAGCGGAATCGGCAGGAATCAATTGACAAAGTATATTCTTTACTTACTAATCGGCGAATCGTTTTTCACAACACAATCTGAAAGGTATCATATTATGGCATACGAACTCCCTGCCCTGGATTACGCTTACGACGCGTTGGAACCTCACATCGATGCGCGCACGATGGAGATCCATCACACCAAGCATCACCAGACATACATAAACAACGTCAATGGCGCTCTGGAAAGCCATCCGGACTTGGCTGCGAAATCGGCCGAGGAACTCATCTCGGACCTCGACGCGGTACCGGAAGGCATTCGCGGCGCGGTGCAGAACAACGGTGGCGGACACGCCAACCACAGCTTTTTCTGGAAAGTCATTGGACCCAATGGCGGCGGCGCTCCTGTCGGCAAGCTCGCGGAGGCGATCGACAGCGAATTG
>CBFHHM010000024.1:0-12666 GCA_965655705.1 Candidatus Pelagisphaera sp. | reverse complement strand
GGTGGACTCGACGCGTTCAAGGCGGACTTCGCCAAGGCTGGAGCGACGCGCTTCGGCAGTGGATGGGCTTGGGTTTGCGTTCGCGATGGCAAGCTCTGCGTCTGCTCGACTCCCAATCAGGACTCTCCCCTCATGACCGGCGGCAAGCCCGTCCTCGGCCTCGACGTCTGGGAACACGCTTATTACCTTAACTACCAGAATCGCCGTCCCGATTACATCGCCGCGTTCTGGAACGTGGTCAACTGGGAAGCCGCCAACGCCAACTACGAAGCGGCGATCGGCTAGAAAGCCTCTCAGGCATTGTATTTTCTAACGCCGTCACGCAAGTGGCGGCGTTTTTCGTTCCGATCGTCGCGCTCGCGGGATATTCGCTTTCGAAAACCGCAGGATCGACGACACGCCATCGCCTCCAGCGCCGAGTCTCCAGCCATGTAGGGTCAGCTTTCCGCTTGATCCCCAACCCCTGCTTCTTCGCAACGGCAATCGTCGTCGATAGTGAAGCTGCGCATCGGATAGCGATACAGCTTGCCCTCGAAATTGCGGAAGTGAATCGCGTCGTCGTCGATTTTGGTAATGTACTGAGGGTTGATTGGGACCTTGCCTCCCCCTCCTGGGGCATCGATGACATATTGCGGTACCGCATAGCCTGTCGTGTGCCCCCGCAGCTTCCGCATAATCTCCAATCCCTTGCAGATGTTCGCCCGTAGATGAGCGCTGCCCGTAATGAGATCGCACTGATAGATGTAGTACGGCCGCACCCGCATGCGAAGCAATCGATGTATCAGCGCTTTCATGACATCCACGTCGTCGTTCACATCCTTCAGCAGCACCGACTGATTGCCCAGAGGCGTTCCCGCGAATGACAAACGCTCGCAGGCCTCTTTGAGCTCAGCCGTACACTCCTTCGGATGGTTCACGTGTATGCTCATCCAAATCGGGCCATGCCTCCGCAGTACATCGCATAGCGCTTCGGTGATTCGCTGCGGCATGAAAACCGGGATCCGCGAACCGATTCGAATGAACTCGACGTGGGGAATCGCCCGCAGGCGTCCCAACAGATAGTCCAGTTTCTTGTCCGACAAGAGCAAGGGGTCGCCTCCGCTCAAGAGCACGTCGCGCACTTCCGGATGCGTCTCGATGTATTGGAGCCCTTGCTCGAATTCCGGATGGAAATTGTAGTCTTGGGCGTTGCTGACCAAGCGACTGCGGGTGCAATAGCGGCAATAGGCGGCGCAACGATCGGTCACCAGGAAAAGCACGCGATCCGGATAACGATGCACTAAGCCTGGAACGGGCGAGTGGCTGTCCTCGCCTACTGGATCGAGCATCTCCTCCGCCGAAACCTTCATCTCGCCTTCCCGGGGAATGACCTGCTTGCGCACGGGGCAATCCGGGTCGTTTCGATCGATGAGATTGAAGAAGTACGGCGTGATCGCCATCGCCAGTTTGCTATTGGCGTGCTCGCAGCCTCGGCGCTCTTCTTCTGTCAACTCCAAATGCTCCTCGAGCTGTTCGATGGAGGTGATTCGATTGCGGAGCTGCCAGGTCCAGTCCGTCCATTGCTCTTCGGGTACATCTTCCCAGAGTCCTTGTCCTTCGTACCACTGGCTTCGATCTTCGGTGTAAGGCATAGCGCGTTGCGTAAATTACTTGGCTTAAAGACGAACGAGCAAGCGATTCGTCTGCGCTCGGCTCCATTCCAATCTCAATTTTCGAAATACACACAAAAAGGGATTGGCGCGTTTCCGTAAACTACCTTTTCTCGAAATCCGAAATGAGCGAATCAAGAACAGGCGTACTGGCACTAGAAGATGGAACTGTGTTCCGAGGCGTTCCCTTCGGGAGCAATAAGACCGTTGTCGGCGAAGCTGTCTTCAATACGAGCATGACCGGCTACCAGGAAATTCTCACGGACCCTTCCTACTTCGGCCAAATCGTCACCATGACCGCCCCGATGATCGGCAACTATGGGGTTACCGAACAGGATATCGAGGCGGAGCGCCCCATGGTTCGAGGATTCGTCGTACGCGAGCTGAGCCCGATCGCCAGCAATTGGCGCAGCCAAAAGGAGCTCGGCCAATACCTGGAAGAAAACGACATTCCCGGGTTGGAACGCCTCGACACGCGAGCGCTGACCAAGAAATTGCGAGTTCATGGCGCCATGAAGGCCTGCCTGAGCACGGAAGGCCTCTCCAACGAAGAAGCCGTCAAGCGGGCCCAGGATTGGGAAGGCATCGTCGGCGCAGACTACGTCAAGGAAGTCACCTGCTCCGAGCCCTTCGTATACACTCCTAAGGATAGCGAAAACTGGCCCTACAATCCTGCGGGCTCGACGATCCGCGCTTCTCAAGCAGACAAGCCGATCTTCAAGATCGCCGCCCTCGATTTCGGGGCCAAGCAATCGATTTTCCGCGAACTGGCCTTTCACGGATTCGAAGTGCACGTCTTCCCCGCAACCGCTTCCGTCGAAGAGATCAAGGCCATCGAACCGGAAGGCATTTTCCTATCCAACGGTCCGGGCGATCCGGAAGCGGTGACCTACGCCCACGAAACCGTGCGAGCATTGATCGACGAATTCCCGACCTTCGGGATATGTCTCGGTCACCAAATCATCACCCATGCGATCGGGGCCAAGACCTACAAACTCAAGTTCGGGCATCGCGGGGGCAATCAGCCAATCAAGAATTTCAAAGACGACTGGGTCGCGATTACAGCGCATAACCATGGTTTCGCCACAGCGGAAGAAGGCTTGGCGGAAGCGGGCGCTGAAGTGACCGAAATCAATCTCAACGATCGCACCATCGCCGGTATCAAATTGAAGGATAAGCCTGTCTTCTCCGTCCAATATCACCCGGAAGCCGGTCCCGGACCCAGCGACGCCAATCCGAACTTCGCAAAGTTCTACGATCTCGTAGCCGAGTCCGTCAGCCCCACCGCGTAGGCGCCGCCGTTTCGACGCGACGCCCCTTATCTAGTCCACGACATAAGCGGCGAAATTCGCGGCATCCTCTGCCGTGTCGATTCCAATCGAAGGCTCATCGGTCAATTCGACCTGAATGGAGTAGCCGTTTTCCAAAACCCGCAGCTGCTCCAGCTTTTCGATCGCTTCCAGCTTTCCCTGGGGCAAGGAGCAATAGGTCTTCAAGAAATCCGCTCGATAGGCATACAAGCCCAAGTGACGGTAGGCGGGAGCGCCTTTCACCCAACGGTCGTCAAACGCATCGAAATGATCGCGTGGATAAGGAATGGGCGCCCGTGAGAAATAGAGCGCTTCCCCCGTTTCCGATACCACGACTTTCACTTGATTCGAATCTAGAAAATCGGACCGCCTGGCAAAGGGCGTCGCCAAGGTGCCCATGTTCGCCCCGCTTTCGACAATCCCCTTCAGCGATTGAATTTGGGAACGCGTGACCATCGGTTCGTCCCCTTGCACATTGATAATCGCGTCCGCTCCGATCCGTTCGTTGGCCTCGGCAATTCGATCGCTGCCACAGCTATGATCCACCCGCGTCATAATCGCCTCGTGACCCGCCTCCTTCAGGACCCGCTCCAATTTTTCGTCGTCTACCGCAAAATAGCGCGGAATCTCCGGCGCCTCCGCTGCGAGACGCTCCGCTACCCACAGGATAAGCGGCTTCCCATGAATCGGATGCAAGAGCTTCTCCGGAAACCGGGTCGAGGCAAGTCGGGCGGGCGCAATGATGGCTAGCATGCCTGCGATAAAAACCGCTATTGGCCATTTGTGAACTCGCAAATTTTCGAATTCGCTCTTGTTTTAGTCATCGGAACACTATTTGAACGCCCTAATGGACTCAGCAAACCTGCCCTCAGAAGGTCAATCCGTCGAACGGAATCTCATGGTGGAAAACCAAATGGGAATCCACGCGCGACCTGCTGCCATGATTGTCCGCGCCGCCAACAAATACCAAAGCGAGATGTTTTTCGAAAAGGATGAGGAGCAGGTAAACGGCAAGTCCATCATGGGTCTTATGATGCTGGCTGCGGGCAAAGGCTCCGTTATTAGGGCGATCGCTACCGGACCGGATGCCAACGACGCGCTCGACGGGCTCGAAAAGCTCTTCGCTAGCAAGTTCGACGAAAAGTAGTCTCGCCGCGGAACGGATTGCGTCCCGTTTCTATTCCAAACCGTAAAACGCTCGGGCATTCGCCGACGTCTGGGATCCGAATCGATCGCCATCCACCCCAAACAATTCCGCGCAATAGTCCGCCGTATGGCGCAGATAGGCGGGTTCGTTAGGTTTTCCCCGATGCGGCATCGGGGCCAAGTACGGAGCATCCGTCTCGATCATCAGTCGATCCAAGCCCTGTAGCAGCGCTGCGTCGCGAATCGATTCCGCGTTCTTGAAAGTGATAATGCCCGTAACGCTCCCGAAACCGCCGCGATCCATGAGCTGACGCATCTCGCCCGGCCCTTCCGAAAAGCAATGGAAGACCACCCGCTTCCAATCGATTCCCGAAGCGTCGATAACGTCCACGCACTCCTGAAACGCGCCCCGGGAGTGCACGACCACCGGAGCGTCCAACCGCTTCGCCAATTGCAACTGGTAGACGAAGGCAGCCTTTTGCCGTTCGAATTCAAGCTCTGCCTCGCCCTCGTCCTTAGGCAAATGGAAACGGTCCAAGCCGATCTCCCCCAAGGCAACCGGGCGTTTGGATCGGCTCCAATACGAATCGATTCCAGCCGCCATCGATTCCCAACTCGATTCCACGGAACACGGGTGAATGCCCACGGTGTAATCGACCCGACCCGGATGGGCCAGCCCCATTTCGGCGTACAGTTCCCAATCCCCCGAATCCGTACCCACAGTGACCATACGATCGACGCCTGCATTCGCCGCCGCCTCCAATGCGTTATCCAAGGCATCATTACGATGAAATCGCTCCAGATGCGTATGCGTGTCGATTATTGAACTCACCTGCAATCGCCTAAGCCAGATATACGCATATTGAAAGCCTATCTTTTATCGAATCTCCCATTGCCAAAGCCGTCCCTTTTTGTCATCTCCGAAGCTTCATTCTCATAATCTATGGCCTCAGATATCGAAAACGTCATCATCGTAGGCACCGGATGCTCCGGTTTGACCGCAGCTATCTACACCGCTCGAGCGAGTTTGAATCCAATCGTTATCGAAGGCAATCTGCCCGGCGGACAGCTTACTCAGACCAGTGAAGTCGAGAATTTTCCCGGCTTCCCGGAGGGAATCGACGGTTTCATGCTGATGGACAATCTGCGCAAGCAGGCCACCCGCTTCGGCACCCGCTTCGAGCAAAGCTTCATTGAATCGGTGGACTTCACCCAGTCTCCTTACACGCTGAAAAGCGCGAGCAAGGAATACAAGGCTCGCTCGATCATTATCTCGACCGGGGCCTCGCCCCGCCTGCTGGACGTCCCTGGCGAAAAGGAAATGTTCGGCGGCAAAGGCGTTACGACCTGCGCCACCTGCGATGGAGCCTTCTATCGCGACATGGACGTCGTGGTCATCGGCGGCGGCGATACTGCCTGCGAAGAAGCGCTCTTCCTAACCCGCTTCTGCAGCAAAGTCTCCTTGATCCACCGTCGCGATGAATTGAGAGCTTCCAAGATCATGGCCGAACGCACCCTCGCCCACGAGAAGATCGATCCGATCTGGGATACCGTAGTCGAAGAGGTGGTCGCGGACGACACCGGGAACGCGAGCGGCGTCCGACTCAAGAATCTAAAGACGGGAGAGGAGAGCGTCCTCGATTGCAAAGGCGTATTCATAGCGATCGGCCATATTCCGAACACTGGTCCCTTCGCCGAGGCGATCGCTGTCGACGAGAATGGCTACTTTCTGCCGGAAAACGGCAGCCAGGTTAAAACAGGCATCCCCGGCGTCTATGTTTCCGGCGATTGCGCCGATCACGTCTATCGCCAAGCCATCACCGCCGCCGGCATGGGCTGCCAAGCCGCTATCGAAGCCGAACGCTATCTCGCCGAAGCGGAGTAGGACCGGCTCTTCCACCGCAATAATCGCGGCAGCCTCCCAAGCAGGCGCTAGGGCCTTCCCTCGCGCAGAGCCCGCTAGGTCAGCCGGTACCTTCAGTTGACTCGGCCACTCCAATCGGCTAGGCAATGTCTATGAGACGTCTCGCCTGCCTTGCCCTCCTTCTGTCCATGATCGGGACTTTCGCCCAGGAAGCGTCCGATTCCCCCTACACCGCCGGAACCCGCACCCGCGACGGGATTGGCAAGTATTTCCTCGGCCGAGAAATCTCCCAAGTCATGGGTCACCAAGGGATCTCGTGGCTAGAGCGCGACACGCGGGAAACGGAAGAGGCGCCCAGCGAAGCGATCGCTCTCATCGATTTACCGCCAGACGCCATCATTGCCGACATCGGGGCGGGCTCGGGCTACTACAGTTTCCGACTGGCGAAGAAACTGCCCCAAGGCGAAGTCATTGCCGTCGACATCCAACAAGAGATGCTCGACTTCCTCGCGGAAAAATCGAAGGCCACCGGCATCGCGAACGTTCGTCCCCATATGGGCAGCATCGAGAGCGTTCAACTCCCGCCGGAATCTATCGATGCAGCCCTTTTCGTCGATGCCTACCACGAGTTCTCCCATCCCTTCGAGATGATGCGTTCCATACGCAAAGCGCTTCGCCCGGGCGGCATCGTCTTTCTCCTCGAATATCGAGCCGAAGACCAACGCGTCCCCATAAAGCCCCTACACAAAATGTCGCAAGCGCAGGCGAAAAAGGAAATGGCCTACGCGGGTTTCCAATGGGTCGAGACCAAGAACAGTCTGCCCTGGCAACATTTCATGATCTTCCGTAAGCCCTAGCAGGGCCCCTGCGAGAGGATAGCGCGACTTCGGCGCCGCGCCCTACAACTCGAATTTCATTCCCGTCTCGAAACTCCAAGGACGGAAACGATAGCTCGCCGAGCGTTCGGGGATGCCTTCGTAGCTTTCGAAATAAGGTTCGTTCGTAATGTTCGCCCACTCGAAATAGACGCGGGTCTTCTTCTGCAGCTGATAGCTCACGTTGAGCTCCATATAGCTCCCAGGGGCGACGTAGATATCCTCATTGGGATTCGCGCCCACTTGATAGAGAGTTTCGTCTTCCTGGTCTATTTTAAGCTGGGCGAAGATCCGGTCGTTTTCGTAATTCAAAGCGATCTTGAATTCGTCTTCCGGCGATCGCGACAAAGGCAGGATCTCTCCAGGGCGGCTCGGGTATTGGAGCTCCGTTTCCTGCTTTACATAGTTCGCGTTAAAGGAGAATCCCTCATCGATCAAGGGCATTTTCAAAGGCTGATTCCAGGTGAACGACACGCCGCGCTTTTGGGCGTTCGCGCTATTTTCCAGGCGCTCCAGCTCGTAACCATCGTAAAGGCCTCCTTGCACCACCGATTCTCTCTGAAAAATGAAATCGTCTATCTGGCGATCGAAGAGTTCGAATGACATCAAGCCGTCATCGCCCACCTGCAAGTCGACGGACATATCGATGTTCGCATACAGCGTCGGATTCAAATTCGGATTCCCTTCTTCCACTTCTCGATCCTCCAAGTCAACCCGACGGTAAGGAACGATCTGCGAGTAGAAGGGACGCTTGATCGTATTGGTGTAGGAGGCGATGAATGTCGCGCGATCGCTCCACCGGTAGCGAACATGAGCGTTCGAAAACGCGTTGCTATAATCCGTAGATCCATAGGTAGGCGTCGTGCTCAAATAGACGATCTCGTCGAAATCGCCGTCGCCATCCTTGTCCGCTTCGTCTCGGCCAAGCAGTACTTCGTTGCTGTTGAAATCGACCGTCGTAATTTCTTGGCGAATACCGACGATCGAACGCCATTTTCCGTGACGATAATCCAGCATGCCGTAGAGGGCATCGATTTGCTCTTCGGCAAAGTAGGCGCTCGAGTCCGAGCGTTCCCGAGAACGGCGTTCGTTGTACTCGAAGGAATCCAAATTCGGCAACATCGCCGCTTGCATCGAGTCAATGTCGATCTTCCGGTTCATGGGATAGCGATCAAACGGACTGCTGCTCGATCCGGTCGACATGACATCCGTCAAGACGAAGGCGCCTTCGCCGGAGTAGTCGTCGTAGTAAGCGCTCTCCCCTCCCGACAAATCGTCTTGGGTAACGCTCTTCATCCCGAGGCGCAGGATCATGCGCTCGTTGCCAAACGCGTTACGCCATTTGAAGTTGCTGGACAGCAGGGTTTCGGTCTCGTCGTTGATTCGCTCGCGAAAAGTCGCATCCTCGAATACATAGGCATCCGAGTCGTTGTAATCCGCTCCATTGGTGATCGCGAATGTCGGAAACTTCGGATCCTCCAAATCGTAGCGCAAATCGACATCGGACATAACGAAATCCGCATTGAGATAAGTAATCGGGGTAAAGGACTCCTTCATATGCTGCACCCTGAAGTCCGCCTGAAAGTCTCCCCTGTCCCACTCTCCACCAAACGAGCTTTCCCACTCCTCGTATTCGGATTCGAATTGATAAAGCCCTTGCTCGATGGTCGCGCCAACCACATTGCCCCCATTGGCATCCAGCGCTACATGATCGCCATCCTTCAAGCGATACTCGATATGTGGCATCGTTTCGGCGTTGTTGAACAGCTGATAGCTCCCTTTCAAGAAGAGCCGCAAGTCCTCGCTCGCCTTGAAGTCCAAGCCGCCATTGAGCTCCTGGGACCGATTCCACTCTCGCGTATCGAATACCTTGAGTTCCTTGAGGGCATAGCCGTTCTGGCCATCGACCGTCTTACGATACCAATCCTTGAAGCTCCATTGGATGCCCTCGCGCTCGTCTTCGTAGCCCATTCCCAAACGACCGCCCCAGGTACGCTTTTCATTGAGCGGTCCGCCCACGTTCAACTGAAGTTCGTAACCCGGCTCCCCAGTAATGGATTCGTAGGTCGACTCCACGCTTACCTTGGTCGACACCGATGCCTGCTGGTAGGCCGGACGCGTCTTCAAGCTAATCGATCCGCCTCGCGAATCCGCATCCTGGTCCGGCGTTACCGCTTTCATGACTTCAACCGAAGTCACCGAATCCGCGGAGATGCTGTCCAACGACAATTGGGTCGTCTCGCCGTCCACAGTGACGTTTCTAAACGACAGGTCCGGGCGACGGCTAATCGCTTCGCTCACCGTCGAGTCAGCGACGAGCTCGACCGAGTCCTTTTCGCTAACGATGGCGTCGCTTTCCGCGTCTTCATCGGCTTTGGCCCCTCTGAGGGCGCTCGTCGACAGCAAGGTCGCTAGCAATACGAGTACGACGCGCCCGCCAAGGCGCTTTAATGTGAGAAAAGCGTTCATCGAAACTGAATATCGTTAATGGCGCCCGTCACGGAGAATCGTTGCGATCTCCCCCTCCCTGGCCTCCGCTTAAACTAACGGCCAAAACAACGCTTTTGGACAGCGTATCAATTGCAAAAAGCGCTTTCATCCAAGCAATTGGGCGATTTTACGAACTTCTTAGGAGAATCAGGGGCCCTTTGAGGCAGCTTAATACCACCGTTCGGGCGCCCACCCCTTATCGCAGGGCGAACCACTCGGATCGCCTACAACTCGAACTTGACGCCTGTATTCAAGGTCCAAGGCCGAATGCGATAGTAATTCGGGCGCGATGGGTCGCCTATGTAATAGTCATAGACGGGTTCATTCGTTAGGTTCCGCCACTCGAAGTAGACGCGCGTCTTAGGCTGAACTTTGTAGCTGACGGTCAAGTCGATGTCGCTATTCGGACCCACATACCGATCTTCCTCCGGACTGCGCCCGATGCGATAGATGCTCTCGGATTCCCGATCCCACTTCAACTGGGCGAAAAGCTTGTCGCGTTCGTAATTCAAGGCGAATTTCAGCTCCGACTCCGGACTGCGCGTAAGCGGCAGCCGCTCTCCCAAGCGAAACGGGTAATCGATTTCGGTTTCTCTCGCCTCATAGTTCGCATTGAAGGAAAGCCCTTCGGGGGCCAATGGCATCGCAATGGGCTGATTCCAGGTCAGAGAGAGCCCCCGCGCGGTTCCACTCGGGCCGTTTTCCTGACGCTGGCGTTCGAAGCCATCGTAGACTCCTCCCACAACGAATGATTCGCGGCTGAAAATGGCATCCTCAATCGTTCGGTCGAATAGCTCGGCGGAGAGCAGTCCCGTTTTACCGAGCTTCATATCCACGGACAGATCGATATTTTCGTAAAGCGTCGGACTCAGGCCAGGGTTTCCCTCCTCTACCTCGCGATCTTCCAAACGAACGTGGCGATAGGGAACGACTTCGCCATAAGGGGGGCGTTTGATTGTATTCGTGTACGACGCAATAAGCGTCACCCGATCATTCCATTTGTACCGGAAGTGGGAATTCGGAAAGAAGTGATCGTACTGCGTGTCCCCTTCGGTCGGTCTTGTCTCAAGATAGACCGTCTCGTCCAAGTCCCCATCGCCATCCTTGTCCTCAATATCGGGCCCTAAAAGCACTTCATTGCTTCTGAACGAGATCGCAGTGCGTTCCTGTCGGGCCCCGACAATGCCTCGCCACTTCCCTACCTCGAAATCGATCATAGCGTAGAGACCATCGACCCGTTCATCTACCTCATAGGTACTGGGGTCGGATCGCTCCCGGGATCGTCGCTCGTCGTAGCGAAAGGAATCCAAATTGTCCGAAAGGAAATCATTGACCTTCTTTCCATCGATCACTCGATCCAATCGATAGCGCCCATCGAGGAAGCTAACACCCGCATCCGCGGAAACGACATCGGCGACAGAGAACGATCCAAGTCCTGAATACGAATCGTAATACGCGGATTCATAATCGATCGCGCTATCGCGCTGTCGGCTCTTGGCTCCCATTCGAATGCTCAATCGCTCGTTCCCGAACAAACGCTTCCGTTTGAGATTTGCGGCGACGATGGCATCCGACTCGCTATTGGAGCGGTTCCTTACCGAAACGTCCTCGAACTCGTATTTCTCCAAATCCCCGAAATCGAGCCCATTGACGATTTCGACTTTGGGGAAGCGCGCGTCATCGGTCAGATCGTAGCTCAAATCCGCCCCGGAGAGAACGAAATCGAAATTCGAGTGATACAAGGGGGTCAGGCTTTCATCTTGAAAGGTGTATTTGAAATCCGCTTCCCAATCATCGCGTTCCCAATCGCCTCCCACGCTCGTTTCCAGCAATGAGATGTCGGATGCGTAGGCATGATAGCCCCGTTCGATTTCCGCCCCCTCCGTCAGCGCTCCTTCGTCATCCAAAGACACGAACGTCCCTTTATTGAACCGGTACTTGAAATGCGGTCGATTCTCCCGAACCGTTAAATCTCGGTACGTCCCGCGCCAGTATAGCCGAAGCGTTTCGCTCGCTTTCAGATCCAAGGTGGCGCTAGCGGACTTGCGATCGATCCATTCGTTCAAATCGTACATCCGCATTTCCTTAATGGCATAGCGCGACTCCCCATCGACCGTCCGCCGATACCAATCTTTCAGCATGTACTGCACATCGTCGTGATCCTTATCGATGCGCAACGAGAGGCGGCCGCCCAAGGTTCGATCCTTGTTGATCGGTCCGCCAATCGAGATCTCGCCTTCCTTGCCCCAATGCCCATCCATGGAATCGTATTTCGCCTCCAGACCGACTTTGGTGGAAACCGTCTTTTGCTCGTATGCCGGACGCGTCTTCAAACTAATCGACCCTCCGCGCGAATCCGCGTCCTGATCCGGAGTCACTGCCTTCATCACTTCCACGGAAGTCACCGAATCCGCCGATATACTGTCCAACGACTGTCGCGAATCCTCCCCGTCAATCGTCACATTCGCGAATGACAAATCCGGCCGACGGCTGATCGCCTCCCGCACGCTCGAATCCTCCACCAGAGCCACCGAGTCCTTCTCGCTGATAATCGCGTCTGAACCATAGGAGATATCGTCGTCGCTTCCCCACACCCCGGCGCCAAAGCCCGCGATCAACCCGGCAATTGAAATCCATCGAACGGGAAGCCTAAAAACAAGAATGGGGAACATAAGAGGGTCAAGGGGTGGCGGAGTCTGCAGAGTATACGCGTTTCAACCACGGAATTGGACAGGAAGACAGGGCTCGGATCGGATCCGAGAGAATTACCGAACATTCAATGGCTGCGTCGATTGCAAATAGGCGAAAAAGTCGACTAGGGATTCGTCTTCCAAACCTCCCAATAGACCGCTCGGCATCAACGACGCTCCCGCCGCTTCCATCGATACGATTGCCCCGCGCTCGAGGACAATCTTCTGTCCGCCAATAGGCCGCAGAACGATGACGTTATCATCCTGATCCTCCAGGAAGCCGGCCACCGTTTGACCGTCCTTCGTCTTGACCGTATAGCTTTCGAATCCCTCGCGCACTTCCGCATTCGGTCGCGATATGGCCAGAAGCAGACTGTCCAAGTCGTGACGCTGATAGCCCGTCAGCTCCGGTCCAATATCGCCGCCTTCGCTATGCAAATTGTGGCAGGCCGCGCAACGAGACAGGTAGATCTCCCGCCCCTCGTATCGATCCCCCCCGGTCGAATCCTTGAACAGGACCGCTTGAACTCGCCGCATCTCCTGTTCTTCCAAATCGATCGAGCGAGCCGCTTCCGGCCACAAGCGGTCCAATTCGCGATCCAACGCAGCATTTTCGTGCCGACGCAAACTGGAGATCGCATA
>CBFHHM010000023.1:49683-58623 GCA_965655705.1 Candidatus Pelagisphaera sp. | reverse complement strand
CAGTATATTGATCTCCCCCGAAGTCGTCGGCAATACGATGGAATCGATGGTGTCTTCGTAGACTCTAGCCTCGGGCGTGACGATTTCGAGATTCATTGGATTCGTACTAATTTCTTGTTAGTAAGCAACTTACTTACCTGCCGCTTCAAGGACTTCGTCTATGCCGCCCTTCATGTAGAAGTCGTTTTCCGCGATATCGTCGAGGTCGCCATCGAGAATCATCTTGAACCCCTTGATCGTATCCGCAACCGGGACGATCTTTCCTGGGAAGCCTGTGAAAATTTCCGCAACATTGAAGGGCTGCGAGAGGAACTTCTGAATTTTGCGGGCGCGGTAGACGGTTTGCTTGTCTTCGGGAGACAGCTCATCAAGACCAAGAATCGCGATGATGTCCTGCAAATCATTGTAACGTTGCAATACGCGTTGTACGCCACGAGCCACATCGTAGTGTTCGTCGCCAACGACTGCCGGCTCGAGGGCCTTGGAAACCGATGAAAGCGGATCGACCGCAGGATAAATACCCAAGTCGGCAATTGCACGCTCCAGTACGATGGTCGAATCCAAGTGAGCGAAGGTGTTTGCCGGCGCTGGGTCGGTCAAGTCATCCGCAGGTACGTAAACCGCCTGGAACGAGGTTACCGAACCCTTCTTGGTCGAAGTGATACGCTCCTGGAGCATACCCATTTCCGAAGCCAAGGTAGGCTGGTAGCCAACCGCAGACGGCGATCGGCCGAGAAGCGCGGATACCTCGGAACCGGCCTGAGAAAAACGGAAGATGTTATCGACGAAAAGCAGAACGTCTTGGTTCTTCTCGTCGCGGAAGTACTCAGCCATTGAAAGGGCCGAAAGGGCGACACGCATACGGGCTCCTGGCGGTTCGTTCATTTGACCGTATACGAGGGCCACTTTCGAGTTGGCAAGATTCTCTTGGTCGATAACGCCCGAATCAGACATTTCGTGATAAAGATCGTTTCCTTCGCGCGAACGCTCCCCCACTCCAGCGAATACCGAGTAGCCACCGTGCGTCTTCGCAATGTTGTTGATGAGCTCCATGATGACGACCGTCTTGCCGACGCCCGCTCCACCGAACGCTCCTACTTTTCCGCCTTTGATAAAAGGACAGATCAGATCGATCACCTTAATGCCGGTCTCGAGAATATTCGCTTTCGTATCCTGCTCGGTCAAGGGAGGGGCTGGACGATGAATCGGGTACTTCTTCTCATGAGGGACCTCCCCACGGTTGTCGACCGTATCGCCCGTTACATTGAATATGCGGCCAAGAACACCTTCGCCTACCGGTACCGAAATCGGAGCGCCCGTATCCACGACATCCATATCTCGCTTGAGACCCTCCGTGGAGGACATGGCGACAGCGCGCACAACGCCTTCGCCCAAGTGCTGCTGCACTTCTAACGTCAGTATTTGAGTTTCCCCTGATACGGCGAATTCGATTGTTAGAGCCTGATAGATTGCAGGCAGCGAATTTTCGGCGTATTGGACGTCCACAACTGGCCCAATAACTTGGAGGATTTTTCCGGTGTTGCTCATGGTATTAATGGAAGGAGTGAAAAATTATATATGGAAAGCGTTGTTCGATCAGTCGTCGCCAGCAGTTGCCGCAGCGATTTCGAGAATTTCTTGGGTGATGGCCGCCTGACGCGCTTTGTTGAATTGAAGCGTTAGCGAATCGAGCAGCTTAGTCGCATTGTCCTTCGCAGTCTTCATCGCCACCATTCGAGCGCTGTGTTCGGATGCGCGGGCGCTCAAGACAGCCTGAAACACTTGACGGTCCACGAAAAGAGGGAGCAATTCGGTCAGGATAGATTTTGGATCCGGCTCGAATTTGAAATTGCGATCGTCATCGGAACCTTCAAAAGGCTCCGCGTCCTTGCCGCGCAGTTCCGTAATCATGTCGTCCAAACCAGTAATTGGCAGAACCTTCGCCTGAGTGGGAGCTTGCATGAGAACGTTTACAAAACGTGGATACCAAACTTCAACCGTATCGATCTCGCCAGCCAAGTACTTTTCGATCATGAACTCAGTCAACTGCTTGATCTTCACGTAGGGGACCGAATCCTCTACAATGAAATCCGCCATCAGGTCGCGGCTCGAACGACTCAGGAACTGCTTTCCCTTGCGGCCGATCGTAACGAACTTCGCATCTTCCTTAAGCTTCATGAGCTCGCGAAACAAATTGCCATTAAGCGGCCCACAGAGCCCTCTATCAGTAGTTACTAATATGATACCGCGTGTCTTGACTTCCCGCTCGGCGAAGAACGGATGATCCAATTCTTCGATACGAGACGAAATATGGGCCAATGCTTCAGCAAGCAACGCAGCGTAGGGCTGACCTGAGAGAGCCGCGTTCTGAGCCTTCTTCATTTTCGAGGCCGCTACGAGCTCCATCGCCTTGGTAATCTGGCGAGTATTCTTTACCGACTTAATGCGGCGGCGAATTTCCCTTAGGTTTGGCATCGGATGATTGGATCGGCCTTCGTATTTGAAAAATCGATATCGCTTACGCTAGACTATTTTTCCACTCGTCGACTGCAGTCTTGAGCTGTTCGGCAATCTCGTCGTCGATCTTCGCCTTTTCGCGAATACTAGTGAGCAAGGCTTCCTTGCGGGAAGCGAAGAAATCGCGCAAGGACTCTGCAGAACCTACGACTTTCGAAACGTCAATATCGTCGAAGTAGTTATTCTGCATTGCCCAAAGAACGCCCACTTGCTGCTCGATTGGAATTGGGTTGAAAGCGGGTTGCTTAAAGAGTTCGACGATGCGCGAACCGCGATCGAGCTGGGCCTTGGTCTTCGCATCGAGATCGGAACCGAACTGAGCGAAAGCCGCCAATTCGCGGAACTGGGCCAACTCGAGCTTGATCTTACCCGCCACTTGCTTGGTCGCCTTTAGCTGGGCAGCCGATCCAACGCGAGAAACGGAAAGACCGACCGATACCGCGGGACGAATACCTTGGTTGAAAAGGTCCGTCTCCAAGAAAATCTGTCCGTCGGTAATAGAAATGACATTGGTCGGAATATAAGCCGAAAGGTCGCCCGCAAGCGTTTCGATAATGGGAAGCGCGGTCAACGATCCGTTACCATTGTTCTCGTTGACGCGAGCGGAACGCTCGAGCAAGCGAGAGTGCAAATAGAATACGTCGCCCGGATAGGCTTCGCGACCAGAGGGACGCTTCAGTACGAGAGACATTTGGCGGTACGCCGCGGCGTGCTTGGAAAGATCATCGTATACGATCAAAGCATCCATTCCATTCGCCATGAACCACTCGCCCATCGCCGCGCCCGTGTAAGGCGCGAGGTATTGATTGGCAGCCGAGTCCGCTGCGGGAGCGGAAACGACGATCGTGTATTCCAAGGCGCCCTTCTCTTCCAAGACGCCTAAGGTACGAGCCACGTTGGAATTCTTCTGGCCTACCGCTACGTAGATCGAGTAGACAGGGCGGAAATCCGGATCGCCCGATGCCAAGCCCACCTTATTGATGTTCGCCTGGTTGATGATGGTATCGATGGCAATCGTGGTCTTGCCCGTTCCGCGGTCGCCGATGATAAGCTCGCGCTGGCCGCGTCCGATTGGAATCATCGAATCGATTGCCTGGATACCCGTCATGAGCGGTTGGTCGACAGACTTGCGCTCGATGATTCCAGGAGCGATCTTTTCGACCGGATAGGTTTCGGAACAATCGATGGCGCCCTTGCCATCTTCAGGCTGTCCCAAAGAATTCACTACGCGACCAAGCAATTCCTTGCCGACCGGCACCGATAGAAGCGTCCCCGTGCACTTGGCTTCATCGCCTTCCTTGAGGTGATTCGATTCGCCTAGAATAACCGTTCCGACTTCGTCCTCTTCCAAGTTGAGAGCGATGCCGATTGTTCCGCCCGGAAACTCGATCATTTCGTTGTACATCGCCTCCGACAAGCCGTCGATTTTAGCAACGCCATCGCCGACCGTGACGATCTTCCCGGTATTGCTGGCGACTGCTTTGGTCTGTAGATTAGCGATTTGCTGTTCAATCTGCTCGATGACGGAACTCATGGTCTTTTGTATTCGTTAAATGGATTTCTGAAATGCTTAGGAAAGGGATGCTTGCAGCGAGGACAAGGAGCTCGCCACGGAAGCGTCGTAAACGTCGCAATCGACAACGACGCGCAGGCCCGCTATCAGGCTGGGGTCTTCTCTGGTAATCGTGGCAATCGCGCGACCGTATTTGGACGAGAGTTGAGCGGCGATGGCTGCGATCGACTCGGAACTCAATGCTCCCGCATGGCTAACCACTGCGGTGCTCTTAGCCACTTCGCGTTGCACCAGCTTCAAGTATGCCTTGAGGAGCGCGATATGATGACGCGGTGGATTCTTGTCCAAGGCCTTCAATACGCCATCGACCCGTTCCGCAGATATGTCGGCCCCGTCCAGACTAATCTTGAGTAGCTGCTTGGCGAATTCCTTGATCTGCTTGGCTTTCGTCATGGATTGCTAGTTGCTCGAGTCCACGAGGTTGGCGCTAGCGGATTCCGAAAAGCGATTGCGGTCTTCCTCGGAAAGTTCCTTGGAGAGAACTTTGCTGGTCGTCGCGACGACCAAACGAGCGATCTCGCTTCGAGCATCGGCCAGCATATTCTTTCGATCTAGCTCTATCTGCTGCTCTGCCTTGGTAATGATTTCCTCGGCCCGAGCGACCGCTTCCTGGGAAGCCTTTGAAATTTTGTCTTCCGCGACGTCGCGGGCATCATTGACGATCTGCTGCGCTTCTTGCGACGCCTTTTGAATGATCTCCTTATGCTGGGATTCCGCGTCTTCCAGCTTGGCCTTCATGTCGTCGGCGTACTTGAGTCCGTCCGCGATTTTGGATTGGCGCTCGTCGATCGTCGAAAGCACTGGCTTGAAAGCGAAGCGGTAGAGAACGAAGGCCACGACGCAGAAACTAATGATCTGCGAGATGAGAAAAGGCCATTCGACCCCGAATTGGTTCAGAAGATTGCCTTCTTCACCGGCCGCGGCGGCGAGAAATACTGGTAGGTTAGCCATTTGCCGAAAAATTGAGATGCAAGCAGGGAAAAAGCGCCGACCCCTATTCGGGGGCCGACGCGAAATCTTTCAATCGATATTAAAGGAAGAGCGCGTAGAACGCGACCGCTTCCGCAAGCGCCATACCGATGATGGACTGAACGAGAATGCCGCCCGAAGCGCCTGGATTGCGCCCAACTGCTTCTGCTGCCTTAGCCCCGATGAGGCCAACGCCGATTGCGGCTCCGAAACAGCCAAGTCCACCTTGGATGCTGCCTTCGATTTCTGCGAGTACTTCAATCATTTTTGATTATTGGTTTTTTGTTAGCTATTCATGACGCCGCCCACATTTGAGATATGGTCCCGACACCAAAAGTGTTCTATTGATATATTAGTGATGCTCCTCGTCGCCGTGATTGCAGATGAGCCCGATGTATACGCTGACCAGTAGCGTGAAGACGAGCGCTTGCACGAAACCGATTAGCAGTTCGAGAAAGTAGAATGGAATCGGCAGCCCCCACTTGAACAAGCCCGTCATGGCATGCAGGAGGTTTTCGCCACCGAACACATTTCCGAAGAGTCGGAAGGATAGCGAAATGGGACGGAAGATAATCGAAATGATCTCGATGAAGCCCACTGCTCCGAAGACAATAAAGAGCAGGTAGTACAAGGCCGACGGCACGTCTTTTTTATTCGCCTTGTTTCCGAACAGGTCGAAGGCGATCACCTTGATTCCCGCGTACTTGAAAATGAGATAGAACCACGCGATCATGGAAACGATCGCCAATGCAGCCGTGCCATTCAGGTCCGCATTACCCGGTCGGATGTAAGGAATGAAGTGCCCATGGGCATCATGCGTTCCAATCGTCCCGACTCCTGGAAAGAGTCCGCTCCAATTGTGGATCAGGATGAAGGTGAACAATCCAATCAAGAGCGGAAAGGCGGCCTTCGATGCCGCTTTGCCGGTAATTGGTTGAATCAGATTGAAAATACCTTCGACCAGATTTTCGACGACCGCCTGCCCCCGATTCGGAACCAGCTTCGGAACGCCCACCATCAAGCGCACCGCAGCTATTATTAGAAGCGAAACCGCCCAGCTGGTAACCATGCTGTTAGTGATCGGCAATCCGAACACTTCGCCAACCAAATCGGCCTTCGCCGAAATCGCGGCGCTCGCCGCAGGCAAGGCCGCATGAACGCCTAGCGTTCCTAGGAGGACTGGAAATATCTTGGTGACTCGCATCTCAACTCTTCTCGAGGGGCTGGAGCGCCCTAAAAGAAGCAGTCTTGTTGAGGCATCGATTTCGACGCGTCAACCCTCTAAACGCATTTCCAATCGATATGAATTGAAATTATAGTAAAAGATGTTCGAGCTAGAAAGTTTGCTAATGGAAAGCCCCAAACCCGGCTTTCACGACCTCTCAAATAGAGCCCGCGAAACATGTCTCAAGATCCACAGTCGAATCCGGAGTCCGACCCTCTCAGTCCCCGAAAAATCTCGAGAAAACGCTCCTTCGACACCTTCTATCTGTTTTGCGCGATCCTTTTGATTCTAGCCATCGGTACGCAGATCGCAGCCATCATCGCTTACCGCTAGAGCGTTTTCACGAGAATGAGCGACTGGTAGGATTCCGCCTTCGACTGGAACACCGTCTCCCGTTCGAACGGCCATTCCGTCTTCACGTCTTCTCCCCAAGATTTCAATTCAGGCAGCAATTCTCGCGTCCACGCGAAATAGCCCTCGTGGTCCGTCCGAAAATAAAGCCGAGCCCCATCCGCGCACCGCTGCGCCAATCGATCGAGAAACTCGGTATTCATGAGGCGATTCTTCCAATGGCGCTTCTTGGGCCACGGGTCCGGAAAAAGGACAAACACCTCCAATGCTTGGCGTCCCTCCGGCAGCAACTCCAGGAACTCGTCCGCTTCGGCCTTGAGGAAGTGGAGATTATCTAATCCCGCGCGCGTTGCTTTCCGATTCGATCGCTCGATGCGGTCCCCGATGATATCGATCCCGACGCATGCGCTATCAGGCCGGGCAGCGGCATACTCCGTGAGCCAGTGGCCGTGCCCGCAACCGATCTCCAGAACGAATACGGCAATGTCTCGGAACTGCGCTTCGATTGCCGCTCCCAACGCCTCCTTCCGTCGCGCTACTCGTTCGATGTGCTCCTCGTAAGCCATTTTCGGGCCTAAGGAGACGAAACTTCACCCGCGCGACAAGTCCCGATTTAGGAAAACCGAAACGGCGACCCAGGAGCCGCCCCGATAGAGCATGGCGGCCGACTAAACCGCCTGTTTCCTCGCATCGTTATCTACCAACGGCAATCGAATCGCGACTTTCAGCCCCCTCTCTTCGAGGTTCTCCGCCTGGACCCTCCCCTGGTGGCATTCGACGATGTGTTTGACGATGCTCAGGCCAAGGCCGGTACCTCCCCTACCGCGCGACCTCCCTTTGTCCACTCGATAGAATCGCTCGAAAATCTTATCGACGTCTTTCTCGGGAACGCCCGGCCCGGCGTCTTTCACCCAAATTTCGACAGAGTCCCCCTGCTTCCACGCTCCCAATCGAATCGCTCCGTTGTCAGGCGTGTACTTGCTCGCATTCTCTACCAGGTTGTCGATCGCTTGCCTAAGCTTCAGGGCATCGAAGCGAGCGCGAGCCTCGCCCGATTCCGGCAGTTCCAAGACCAAATCTCTCCCCTTCTGCTGGAGGTTCTGCTTGATCTCGAAATACGCTTCTCGAATCCAATTGTAGATATCCGAGCGCGACCAATCCAATTGCAGCTTGTCGCTCTCCAACCGGGATAGGCTAAGCAAGTCATTGATCAACAATGATAAACGCTCGGAATGGCGTTGTATTACGTCCAGAAATCGTCCCCTGTCCTCGATCTCCATCTCACCGTGATCGGTTACGAGCGTCTCCGCGTATCCTTTGATAACCGAAACGGGAGTCTTCAGCTCATGAGATGCATTCGCAACGAATTGCTGCCGCATACGTTCCAAATCCTTGAGACGAGTGATATTGTGGAAGACCAAAAGGTACCACGGCGAATTATCTTCCTCGGCCATCTCCAATCGAGAGCCCGAGACCTCCATCCAAATCTGCTGGGAACCCTCGGTAAACACGAGCTCCCTGCTCTCCTCTACCGATTCGCCTTTAACCTGACTGATGAACTCGAGAAACTCCGACCCGCGCATAACGCTCTCGACACGCTGACCCACGCCATTGGTCATAGAGGGGAACGCTCCCTGCAAGACGCTATTGGCCAATAGGATATAATTATCTCGGTCCAAGATCAGCACGCCTTCCCGCATACTCCCAAGCGTTGTTTCAATCTGCTTTAGACGGTCGTTGCTCTGCTTGTCGAGTCGCTGAATTTCCGAGATCAACGCATTCAGCTCGCCCAAAAGCGAACTCCAGCTTGCATTATTGCCCCGAAACTCCTGGGTATGCGTCAATATGGATGTCCGTGTCGCGAGGGACTCCGCCAGCAAGCGAATATCGTTACGCTGACGATAGTACTTGAAGGCATAATAGGCCGCTACCAGAACAGCCGCTGGAAAGAGGAATTCGGTCATCTGTTAAGATCGCCGCGTCTCTTAGCTAGCGGCTTCCCACCATGCGATAGCCTACGCCACGAACCGTCTCAAGAACAGATGCCTCTTCCCCTAGCTTTTCCCGCAAACGGCGCATGTGCGTGTCCACGGTTCGAGTCTCGATGCCGTTTTCGTAGTTCCACACCTTTTGCAGCAAGGTCTCGCGCGTCTGGACCTTGCCCAGTTCTCGCATTAGAAGCTTCAACAGTCGAAACTCGGTCGCCGTCAGCTCGATCGGACTCTCGCGAACCTCCACTCTGTGATGCTCGACATCCATGGTAATCCCGCCTACCGCCAATTGAATAGGCTCGGAGCTTTCTTCG
>CBFHHM010000023.1:39750-49586 GCA_965655705.1 Candidatus Pelagisphaera sp. | reverse complement strand
CGTCTTTGTCGGATGCCCGTTTTAGCACGGCACTCACTCTTAGCATCAACTCCTTGGGGCTAAACGGCTTGCAAACGTAATCATCCGCTCCACTCTCAAAGCCTTCGATGCGATCCGACTCTTCCGTTTTCGCGCTCAGGAAGATAATCGGTATGGACTTGAGCGCGGACTCCTGCCTGACCAAGCGGCACACCTGCAAGCCACTCAAATCCGGCATCATGATATCCAGAACGATCAGATCCGGGACGAAGTCCTTCACCGTTTCCAGCGCGCGACGCGGGTCGTTGAGACTTCGTACCACGAATCCCCTCCGCCTCAAATTGTAGCTGAGCAGTTCCGTTACGTCGAACTCGTCATCGACTACCAGTATCTTGTTGGGGTCTTCCGTAGCAATCATTTGAATTGCCTAATATCTGAACGAATCCAAGTCAATTGATGTCCGAATGCAACAGCCTATGCGTTACAATTGAGTTACGCTAGATTCTTTTCTGTTCCGTCGTCGAAAAAGAGGGGCCACCTCGCACAGAGAGTGCTCATAAAGACACAATGCGTTGTATATCAATATCTTAAGACTTTCCCAAAGCGATCATCAAAATGCTGATGTCCGCAGGGTTCACCCCACTCACGCGACTGGCCTGGCCCAGGTTCGCGGGTTGCAATCCATTGAGCTTCAAGGCGCACTCCTTCTTGAGCCCTTTCACAGTGAGAAAATCGAATCCATCGGGAACGCGTATCGATTCGACGTTCGAGAGCTTCTCGACCTGTCGCCTCTCTCGCTTCAAATAGCCATCGTATCGAATACGATAAAGCGCTTCGGCCTTGACGGTGTCGGGCAGCGATTCGACCTCCAAAGGCAACTGCAGAGTATCGTCTCTTCGCCGCACCAATGTCGCCCAGGTGTCCTCCCCTAGCCGATTCGATTCCATCCACTCCACGGCCTTTTCGATCGCCCGCTTCTTCTCTTCAATTCGCTCGACCCGAGATTCAGGTAAGAGTCCCAATGCTTTGGCATATTCGAGCAGCCTCATCTCCGCGCTGCTATGATTGAATAGTAAGCGATACTCCGCTCGACTTGTGAACATGCGATAGGGCTCTTTCGTGCCCTTGGTGACCAAATCATCGATCAAGACACCCATGTAACCGTCATATCGCTTCAAAACGAAAGGGCCGTCTCCCCTCGCCTTTAACGCCGCATTGACCCCCGCCACCAAACCTTGGCACGCGGCCTCTTCGTAGCCAGACGTCCCATTAATCTGTCCCGCAAAAAAGAGGTTCTCTACCTTTTTGGACTCCAGATGAGGCAACAGCTGCGTAGGCGGCGCGAAATCGTACTCGACCGCATATGCCGGACGCAGCAAATGAGCCTTCTCCAGCCCCGGAATAGACGCGATCATCTCCAGTTGCGTATCGAATGGCAGGCTCGTCGACAAACCATTGATATAATACTCGTTGGTATTCCGTCCCTCCGGTTCCAAAAAGAGCATGTGACGGGGCCGTCCTTCAAAACGGACGAACTTGTCTTCGATGCTCGGACAATAACGAGGTCCCGTTCCTTCAATCTCGCCCCCATACATGGCCGACAAGTGAAGATTGCGGTTAACGATATCCGCGGTCTCCTGTGTCGTGTAGGCGATCCAGCAAGAAACCTGGTCGGCTCCAGGCTTCCATCCCGCAAAGGTCTCGTCGAATTGTTCCACGTGGAACATCTCCTCGGTTCCACGCGTATCGTAAAACCCAAAAAGCGTTGGATCCGCATCGCCTTGCTGTTCCTCCATTTGACTGAAATCAATCGACCGCCCCAACAATCGGGGAGGCGTCCCCGTTTTCAACCGTTCCAGCTCAATGCCAGCCTCCAGGAAGCTGCTCGAAAGCGTTTTCGCCGAATAGTCGCCCATACGACCGCCTTCGTTCTTGTTCTTGCCGATATGCATCAGGCCTCGGAGGAACGTTCCCGTGGTAATAATCACCGTCTTTCCATAGAAATCGACGTCCAGATTGGTCCGGCAGCCGACGACGGACCCATTCTCGAAGATGAGTCCCGTAACGGTCGCCTGAAAGACATCCAGATTTGGCTGATGCTCCAGCACATGCTTCATCCGCAAGGCGTAGATTTTCTTGTCGCACTGGGCGCGAGGGGAGTGGACTGCCGCTCCTTTAGAAGCGTTGAGAACGCGGAATTGAATGCCCGATACGTCCGCATTGACCGCCATTTCGCCGCCAAGGGCATCGATTTCTCTTACAATATGACCTTTAGCAACACCCCCAATAGCGGGATTGCAGCTCATCGCTGCAATCGTATCGATATTGCCACTGAGAATGAGCGTTCTAGCGCCCATGCGAGCCGCTGCCAAGGCGGCTTCGCAACCGGCATGTCCAGCTCCACAGACAATCGCATCATAGGGATCGCTTCGACGATTCATCGTCGAAGATAGATAGCTTGCCAGTAGGGGACCTCAAGCGTGAAAGCAGCCGCGCCTACATTTGTCAAAAAAGTGTAAGGCCGTGCAAGCGAGATGGGAACGCCCGCAAACAATCGCGATTCGATTTACTCGATAGCCGTCGTTTTGACAACGCATAAGTAGCTGTATATAGGCTACTTACCGATGCAAAAAGAGGAAAAGAGTACGTCGAGCATGTCTTCGTTATCGATTCGGCCAAGGATAGTCCCAATGGCATCCATAGCCCCACGCATGTCGCTGGCGATGAGTTCCGCCGCATCGTCGCGATTGAATTTGTCGAGCGCCGACGCCAAACAGGCCCTCAGCTCCTCGAGAGCGGTACTGTGACGGGCATTCACGAGAACCAGGTCGTCCTCCTCGCTGGAAAATCGAGATTCGACCAGCGCTATCAACGCATCCTTCAATTCCTCCAAGCCTTGGCCGGTAGTGGCGGACATCTCGATTTCACGAAAAACCTCCACCTCGCTCGTAGCTGAAACCATTGCCTCCAAATCGATCTTGTTTCGAATCCGGATGCAATTTCCGCCATGTAAGCTTCCCTTCAGTTCCCTCGGCAGATCGGGCGAGGGTAGGGAGCTGTCCTCCACTAGCAGAAAAACATCCGCTTCCTCCGCCAATTCGATCGTCTTGCGGATCCCTTCGCGTTCGATGCCGCTCGACGTTTCACGCAATCCTGCGGTATCCAGCAGCTGTATACTGTGATCGCCAAGAATAACGCGTTCTCTTAGAAAATCGCGGGTCGTTCCTGGCTCTTCGCTTACGATTGCCCGCTCGAACCCAAGGAGTAAATTGAGCAAGGAGCTTTTCCCGGCATTGGGCTCTCCCATAATAAGCGTCTTAACGCCATCTCGGAGAAACGCCGCATACTTGCTGCTATCAATCAGGCGAGAGCAGTAAGTCATCAATTCCTGGATACGCATTACATGGATTCGCTTCTGCTCGGGAGGCAGGTCCTCTTCGGGAAAGTCGATATAGGCCTCGATCGCTGCGACGCTCTCGAGCAGGCCCATCTTCAACGTACTCAGTTGCCGGCCAAAGGCGCCTCGCAGCTGGTTGTTCGCCGCTCGAATCGCCTTGTCGCTTCGAGCCTGAATCAGCTCCATCACTGCCTCGGCCTGCGTCAGGTCCATGCGCCCGTTGAGAAAAGCGCGGCGAGAGAACTCGCCCGGCTCGGCCTGTCGACACCCGCGTTTGACGAGATCCTGGAGAATGCGCGTCGCGATCAGCGGATTCCCATGGCACATGATCTCCAGCGTATCTTCGCCAGTGAAGGACTTCGGTCCTTCATAGAGGCAATACACAACATCGTCTAGAGCTTCGCCTTCCTTCGATCGATAGGAACCATAGTAGGAGTGACGCGGCAGGGCAGGGCGCTTACGCCCAAACAAAGCCATGCTGAATTCGCTGCACATCGGACCGCTAGCCCGAAGCATCGCAATAGCGCTTTCGCCTTTCGGGGTAGAAACGGCGACGATTGTATCTGATTCATTCATACGATAAGGCAGTTGAGCCCCCTAGGCGGCTGGATCCAAAAATGCCGGTTAAAGTGAACGCGAGCATTGCCTCATTAGATGCCCTTTCGCAAGCCTCTATCCGGATGCATGGAATGCAGGGTAAGGATTGGGTCGAGACGCAAAAAAGGACCGCCTCAGCGGTCCTTGCGTTAGGAAAGCGCCGGTGGTCCTACTCCGCCTTGGCTTCTTCGAGTTCCTTCTTTGGAGCGTCGCCGGGATTTACGACCTCGATAATTGCGCTCGAAATCCGCTCGGTTATCTCCGGATTCTCCTTCAGGAAGGTCTTGGCGGCTTCGCGCCCCTGACCCACGAGTTCCCCTTCGAACGAGATCCAAGCGCCTTTCTTTTCCAGGATTTTATGCTGAACGCCTAGATCCACGATAGATCCCATCCGGGAGATCCCTTCATTGTACATAATGTCGAACTCGCACTCGGTAAATGGCGGGGCCACCTTATTCTTCACCACCTTGACCCGCGTGCGATTGCCAATAACGGTTCCCGAAGTATCTTTAATCTGCCCTATGCGACGAATGTCCATTCTCACCGAAGAGAAGAACTTGAGGGCGCGACCGCCCGGAGTCGTTTCGGGACTGCCGAACATCACGCCAATCTTTTCACGTATCTGGTTGGTGAACATACAGATACACTTAGTTCGACTGACGATACCCGTCAATCGACGCATTGCCTGGCTCATCAGGCGGGCCTGGGAGCCAACCGTCGCATCGCCCATCTGACCGTCCAATTCCGCTCGGGAGACGAGCGCCGCCACCGAATCGATGATGATGACATCGATCGAATTCGAACGGATCAAGGTCTCGGCGATATTCAAGGCGTCCTCGCCGCTGTCAGGCTGCGATACCAGCAACTCGTCTATATTGACTCCGAGCTTGCGGGCGTATTTCGGATCCAGGGCGTGCTCTACATCGATAAAGGCTGCGATACCGCCCTGACGCTGCGCCTCAGCGATGACGTTCAAGCATAAAGTTGTCTTTCCCGACGACTCTGGGCCATAGATCTCGCAGATTCGACCGCGCGGCAATCCGCCTACGCCCAAGGCAAGATCGACCGAAAGCGACCCTGTCGAAATCGTCTCTACTTTCATATGGGAACCGCTTCCAAGACGCATGATCGATCCCTCGCCAAACTGCTTCGTGATCGCCGAAATCGCCATTTCGACATTCTTTTCCTTGTTTTCGTTAGAGGGGAGGGGAGTCGTCTTTCCTTTTGCCATTAGCTTTATCCTGAGTATTTGTATGTTATAGTGATGCTTTTGCCGAATCTGGATCCGCAAAGCAAGAGGCGCAAGACTAAGCGCCTGTGTGGATCAGATAATAGCGAAGGCCTCGGACATAAGCCGTCATAGGCCCTTCGAAAATCGCGCTCTGCCCAATAAAATTTCGATTCGCGCGTCTCGCCTCGGGCCCGCCAGTGCGAAAAATTCTTGCCAGAGCCTGTTTCCCCGAGTTAAACATGACGGCTTCCGGCCTTACAATCGGCATAGAACCTGCAGCAGAAAAGATCACATGAAAATCAAAGCATACTTTCTTGCCAGAGCCTATTTCCCCGAGTTGAACATGACGGCTCTCGGCCTTACAATCGGCATAGAACCTGCAACAGAAAAGATCACATGAAAATCAAAGCATACTTGAAACCACACTGCGGTTGGAGCATGGGCGTTCGCGCAATCATGTCGAAATACGATCTCGAGTATGAAGACATCGACATCATCAACAGCCAGGAAAACTATGCCGAAATGGTCGCCAAATCGGGTCAGCCTCTCTCGCCCTGCGTAGAGATTGACGGCATTATGCTGGCTGACGTCAGCGGCGAGGAAGTCGAAGCGTACATGCTCCAGAACAAGCTCATAGGATCGAGCGAGAAGGACGCCGACGCTCCCACCGACCGAGGCTGCTCCGACGAGGAGCACGAGCGCATGCGCCAGTCTCAATCGCAATCCATTCGCTTCTTCTAGACCGAGCGGCCACTCAGAGCTCTCGCTCGCGCCGGGGCCGGATTTTATGTTCCGGCCCTCGTAATCCGCCGACGCATCGAGCGTCTCTCCCAAGCAACCACTTTTCATCTATGAATTCGATAATAGCGTCTCCCCTTTACAAGAAGGAATACGAGCACGATGCATGCGGCGTCGGCTTCCTGGCCAATATCAATGGCGTAAAGTCTCACGACTTGCTCAAAAAGACGCTCCAAGCGCTCAAGAACCTCGCTCACCGCGGCGCTGTGGACGCCGACGCGATCACGGGCGACGGCGCAGGCGTTCTCACGCAGATTCCTTATCCTCTCTTCCGCGAGCACCTCGAAGCTCAAGGCAAGAAACTCTACAGCGATGAAGATTTGGGCGTCGGGGTCATCTTTCTTCCCAAAAACGACGAATACGCTCAGTCACGGGCCAAGAAGATCGTCGAAGGAGCCATCAATAACGAAGGATTGAGCGTTCTGAGTTGGAGGGACGTGCCCGTCGACGACCGCTGTCTCGGACAGAAGGCCAAGGAGACTCAACCGCGCATCTTGCAAGTGCTCGTCGCCAAGACCGACGACCTCGATGTCGCCGCCTACGAGCGCAAGCTCTTTCTCGCTCAGAAAGTCGCGGAACGGCAAGCGGCAGAGGACAATATAGAAGATTTCTACATCTGCTCCTTCTCGAACCGTACCATTATTTATAAGGGCATGCTCAATTCGCCCCAGATGCGAGCCTACTTCAAGGACCTGAAGAACAAAAAGTACGAGACCGCCTTCGCCATTTTCCACCAGCGCTACTCGACCAATACCTTCCCCTTCTGGCACCTCGCCCAGCCATTCCGCATGATGGCCCACAATGGCGAAATCAACACCATTCGCGGCAACCGCAACCTCATGCGCGCCCGAGAACGCTCCAATGTACATGGCGTCTGGGGCAATCGCTTCTCCGACCTCCATCCCATCGTCCAGCCCGAACTTTCGGACTCGGCCAGCTTCGACAACGCCCTTCAGCTCATTACCCTCGGCGGACGCAGCGCATTGCACTCGGCGATGATGATGATGCCGCCTGCCTGGGAGAACAACGCCCAGCTCAGCGAGCAGTTGCGCGGATTCTACGAATACCATGCCTGCATGCTCGAACCCTGGGATGGTCCGGCTGCGATCGCATTCACCGATGGACGCTACGTCGCGGCATCGCTAGACCGCAATGGCCTTCGTCCCGCTCGCTACAAGATCTACGACGACGGCACGGTGCTGCTCGCCTCCGAACTTGGGCTCATCGACGAAACCGATCTCAAGACGATACGTTCCGGACGTCTGGGTCCCGGCAAGATGATCGCTATCGACCTGGAAAAGAAGCGTTTCCTCGACAATCACGAGATCAAGCAAGCCATTGGCAGCGACGACAAGTACCAGAACTGGACGCAGGAGCACCTCACCGATATTCAGGACTTCGCGAGGAGCGCCCGCTCCAAAGCGGCGAAATCGGAGGATGAAGACCTGCAACAGCAGCTGGCGTTCGGATACGACAAGGACGAATTCAGCGTCGTGCTCAAGCCTATGGCCCAAACGGGCATGGAAGCTACGGGATCGATGGGCGACGATACGCCACTCGCCTTCATCAGCCGCAAGCCGCGCTTGCTCTATACCTATTTCAAGCAGCTCTTCGCCCAAGTTACGAACCCGCCAATCGACTCGATCCGCGAGCGTTCGGTCATGTCGATCAACATGTTCCTTGGCGGACGCATCGGACTATTCGAGGACATGCCTCAAAGCGTCGGTCTCGTGAAGAGCCAGTCCCCGGTCCTCTTCAACAACGAGCTAGATGCCCTTTTCGATGTCGAACATTTGAAAGATCGCGTCGTGCGCCTCGATGCCACTTTCGAAGCCTCGGCTGGAGCAGAGGGTCTTGAAACGGCAGTTGCCGAGCTCGCTCGTCGGGCCAACGCCACTGCAGAAGATAAGTCCGCGAAGCTGATCATCCTGACCGATCGCGCGGTAAGCGCCGAACGCGTAGGCATTCCTATGCTGCTCGCAGTGGGCGCCGTGCACCAGAGCCTCATAAAAGCGGGCCTCCGAATGAAATGCGACATCGTTGCGGAAACCGGCGAAGCCCGCGATGTTCATCAAATCGCTTGCTTGCTCGGTTTTGGAGCCAATGCCGTCAATCCTTACATCGCTCTGGCAGTGATGAAGAACTTCGCCGACAAGGACGAGCTCGAAGGCGTAGACGAGGCAACAGCCTTAGGCAACTACCGCGGCGCAATTGAAAAGGGTTTGCTCAAGATTATGGGCAAAATGGGCATCAGCACGCTTTTCAGCTACTGCCGGGCCCAGATCTTCGAGGCGATCGGTCTTTCCCAAAGCTTGGTCGACGAGTGTTTCTTTGGCACGCCGACTCCAATCGGCGGCGTCGGGTACAGCGAAATAGGCGCCGACGTTCTCGCCCGTCATCAACTGGCCTACGGAGAAGAAGAAGCCGGTCTCTCAAGCGCGGGCTACTTCAAGGTCGTTCGCAAGGGTGGAGAGTTCCACGCATGGAATCCCAAGGTCGTAGGCGGGATGCATCGCTTCCTCAAGAAAGGCCAGCAAGAGGACTACGAAAAATACAAGAACGAGTCCAATAATCACCAGCCCTACGCGATTAAGGACCTCCTTCGCATCCAGCTTCCCGAGAACGATGGCGTCGAACTCGAACAGGTAGAACCGATCGAAGACATTCGTCGGCGCTTCACGACCGCAGCCATGTCCCTCGGCGCTTTATCGCCCGAGTGTCACGAAACCTTGGCCATCGCCATGAATCGCATCGGCGGCAAATCTAACTCGGGCGAGGGCGGCGAAGATCCACGTCGCTATTCCCTCCTCGAAAACGGAGACAACGCCTCCTCCGCGATCAAGCAGGTGGCATCCGGACGTTTTGGCGTAACTGCCGAATACCTTTCGACCGCGAAGGAAATCGAAATCAAGATGGCTCAAGGGGCAAAACCGGGGGAGGGCGGGCAACTTCCAGGACACAAGGTTTCGCCCATGATCGCTCGATTGCGCTTCAGTGTTCCCGGAGTGACCTTGATTTCGCCACCCCCGCACCACGACATCTATTCGATCGAAGACTTGGCTCAGCTCATTTTCGACCTGAAGGAAGTCAACCCACGGGCAAAGGTATGCGTGAAGCTCGTCTCCAGCTCGGGCGTAGGAACGGTTGCCGCTGGCGTGGCCAAAGCTTACGCGGATGTAATTCTAGTTTCAGGACACGATGGGGGAACAGGCGCATCGCCTCTTTCCTCGATCAAGCATGCCGGATCCTCTTGGGAAATCGGGCTCGCCGAAACGCATCAGGTTTTGATGATGAACGGACTGCGCAATCGTGTCACCCTGCGCACCGATGGCGGCATGAAAACCGGTCGCGATATCATTATCGCCGCATTGCTTGGGGCAGAAGAATACAACTTCGGTACCGCGGCCATGATTGCTGCCAGTTGCGCAATGTTCCGTGTTTGCCATTTAAATACATGCCCAGTAGGAGTCGCAACGCAACGCGAGGATCTCCGAGCCAAATACAAGGGTACGCCTGAAAACGTAATCAACTACTTCAATGCGGTAGCGGAGGACGTGAGGGCTTACTTGGCGAAACTTGGTTTCCGCAAGCTCGACGACCTAATCGGTCGCGTGGACCTACTCGAGCAAATCGACGATCCGGAGAATCCGAAAACGCGCCTGGTCAATTTAAGCGGGCTACTGCACGACCCGGACCCGAGCGGCGAAACTTCACGCATCCACACGCGTCCCCGCAACGAGCGTCTCGGATTCGAAGGATGTCTCGACCAGACCATTATCCAAGAATCGAAGGATGTTATATCAGGACGAATCGCGTCATTCCGTGGAAAATATA
>CBFHHM010000023.1:36408-39652 GCA_965655705.1 Candidatus Pelagisphaera sp. | reverse complement strand
AAAGTCGGGAATACCGACCGTTGCCTCGGTACCCATTTGTCGGGAGAAGTCGCCTACATTCGTGGTAGCAACCATCTACCGCCCTCATCTATCGACTTGGAATTCATAGGTACCGCCGGGCAGAGTTTCGGCACCTTCCTTTCTCCCGGCATACGCATGCAGCTTTTCGGCGAAGCCAATGACTATGTCGGCAAGGGAATGAGCGGTGGCGAGATCGTTATCCGTCCCAAGAAATCGGAGACATACGTCTGGAAAGATAACATCATCGTCGGCAATACTTGCTTGTACGGCGCCACCGGCGGTCACCTCTTTGCCGCAGGCTGCGCCGGGGAACGCTTTGGCGTACGCAATAGCGGAGCGGTCGCGGTGGTCGAAGGTTTGGGCGACCATGGCTGCGAGTACATGACCGGCGGCTTGATCGTATCCCTTGGCAAGACAGGAACTAATTTCGGAGCGGGCATGAGCGGGGGGCTCGCTTTCCTCTTCGATGAGAATGATTCATTCTCGGATCTCTACAATCCAGCCATGATTGGCATCGAACGCCTCAGCGAAAGCGCGGAAGTCGATGCCCTCAAGAAAGTCATCGAAGCCCATGCCACGGCGACGGAGAGCCCATACGCCCAAGAATTGCTGGACAACTGGGAAACCACTGTCTCTAAATTCTGGAAGGCGGTACCCCATCCGCCGACGTCCGATACGCCTAAGAACGTGCTCAAGATCGAAAGCTTGAACTTGCCCGTTCACGCCTAGCCAGTTTGTATTTGATATTCCCTACAGGCGTCCTCTCTAAACGGAGGACGCCTTTTTGCATAAATGACTCTACAGCCACGAATGACGATTTAACGATCATCGATCGCGGGCCCTTCGAACAACCCTGCAAACGATCCCTAGATCTACTTCCGTTCGTTCGTATCCAGAAAACCCTGTAAACGACGAGCGGTTAGGGAACCGATTCCTTCAATTTCCTCCAGTTCCTCGAGACTTGCCTGGCGCAGACGGTCGATCGTTTTGAATCGAGCCATTAAGGCGGCCCGCTTTTTCAATCCGAGGCCAGGAAAGTCGTCCAGAATGCTCTCCTTTATTTTGCGACTCCGCAGATCCGCATTGTAGGTATTGGCAAATCGATGCGCTTCGTCTCGCATGCGTTGCAAGAGCTGCAAGCCAGGATGCCTCAACGGCAAGCGAAGGGGAGGGCGCTCGTCGGGGAAGATAATGGTCTCGTGTTTCTTGGCCAATCCCACGATGAGCGGCGGCACGAGATCTTGGGCGAAGAATGCCTTCAAGGCCGCGCTCACCTGGCCGCGGCCGCCATCGATGACAATGACATCGGGAAAGGGCTTCTTCTCGTCGGAAAGGCGTCGATAACGACGACCGACCACTTCCTCCATCGAACGAAAATCGTCATTGCCTTCCCATCGCTTGATCTTGAAGCGACGATATTGCTGCTTATTCGCCCTCCCATTTTCGAATCGTACCATTGAGGCAACTACAAACGTTCCCGAAATGTGCGATATATCGAAGCATTCCATTGAGCGAGGAAGAGCCCTCAATCCCAGTTCCGTTTGCAGCGATTCAATCGCCTCGCCCCCATCTTGCTTGCTCACTCGTTCGCGCTCGAACTTTCGCGTTTTTCTTAGGGATGCCTCTAAGGCGAATACGATATCCCTCAGTTCGGCCGCCTTTTCGAATCGGTGGGCCTCGGCCTCTCTCGCCATCCGCTCTTTGAGCTCGGAAAGCCACTCGCGAGACTTGCCCTCTAGGAACTCGCAGCCCAATTCGACTCGGTCCAAATACTGTTCGCGCGTTACTTCGTTGGCGAACCCGTAGAGCTCGGATCGCACGTCCTCATACAAGCGAAATCGTCCGTCGGACAGTTTCTTCGGATTGGAATCGCTGAGCAGAACCCCGAACTGCCGTCTCATTTCCGCCAGCGTCTTGCGAATGTGCTGGGCATGGGCGAAGGGACCGAAATAGCGCGCGCCATCCTCTTTTTTAAAACGGGCCAAGGCAAAGCGGGGCAGCTCTCGAGTTTGGTCGACGCGCACCAGGAGGAATCGCTTATCGTCCGTGAAATCGGTATTGTATTTGGGGCGCCACTTCTTGATCAATTGTCCTTCCAGAAGCAGCGCCTCGGGTTCCGACTTCACTTCGATGATCTCGAAGTCTCGAATCATCTCCACCAGGGCCCTTATCTTCGGCTGAGAGGAAAAGGAACGCGATGGCTGAAAGTAGGTGGAGACGCGTTTCTTCAAGCTCTTCGCCTTGCCGACATAGATGACCGATCCCAGGCGATCCTTCATTAGGTACACCCCAGGCGTCGAAGGAAGCCTCCGGACTTTTTCCTTCAAATTGCTCGACGGCGGCATTCGCAATCTTGTGTACTCAAGCTACGTTCTCATCAAGCCAAGACCGAACGAAGCCTCTTTCAATCACCCATATGAAAAAATTCATGCTCATCACCCTGGGAGAAGAACTTCTCCTAGGACTGACCCGAAACGGCCATTTGACCTACATTGGCAATCGATTGCGACAGCGTGGCGTGACCCTCCACAGCTGCTACACGATCTCCGATAAGGACGAGGATATTTTGGAGCAGTTCCAATTCTGTTGGGAACGGGCCGATGCGCTCATCACCACCGGGGGCCTCGGGCCAACCGTGGACGATCGCACCAAGGAGACCATCGCAAACTTCCTCGGCGAAGGACTCGTCTTCGATCCAGTCGCCATGGAGGCCATCGAAGAACGCTTCGCCCGGCTCGGACGAGCCGTCAGCGAAAATAACCGAAAGCAAGCCTATCGGCCAGAAACCGCCGAAACGATTCGCAACGATCGAGGTACCGCTCCAGGCATCTGGTGGGAGAATAACGGCAAAACCCTGATCATGCTTCCCGGACCGCCCAACGAATTGCAGCCTATGTTCGAAAACCAAGTGCTCCCTCGACTGGAAGCAATGGGCTTCGTCGACGATGCCGAAGACTACCTTCAAATTAAGACGATAGGCATCGGCGAGTCCCAGCTGGAAATCGACTTGCAACCGATCTTCGAACCCTATCCCGATCTCGAGGTCGCCTTTTGCGCTCACCAGGGCCAAGTCGACTGTCGCATCCGTTTTATCGATTCGGAACCAAGAATGGACGAGCTGCTTGCCATTGCCAATTCCTGCAAGCAACTGCTCGGCGAGGCGTTTCTGGGTCTCGGTCATGACCCTGTGGTCGCCGTAGTCTCCAAAATGCTGACAGCCAGA
>CBFHHM010000023.1:13073-36309 GCA_965655705.1 Candidatus Pelagisphaera sp. | reverse complement strand
GGCCAGTCGCTCGCATTGGCGGAGAGTTGTACCGGAGGCTTCATGGCCAATGCCTTTACCAATCTATCGGGAGCGTCCGAATTTTTCAAAGGCGGCATCGTCAGCTATAGCAACGAAGCGAAGCGCGACCTGCTTGGCGTACCCTCGGAATTGATACAGCGCCACACTGCAGTTAGCGAAGAAGTCGCAATCGCCATGGCGAGCGGCGTCGCCGAAAAGCTGGAGTCGGACTTCGCATTGAGCGTTACGGGGTACGCAGGCCCCTGTGGGGGCACAACCGATAACCCAGTCGGCACCGTATATATCGGGCTCCATTCTCCTCTAGGCAGTTGGGCAACCCGCTACAATTGGACGACCAACCGGGAGACCATCAAGTCGAGAGCGCTCAATGCCGCGCTCGATCTGCTACGTCGCGAACTGCTCGCCACTCCTTTCAACGAAAAAAGCGCCAATCAAGACCCGAGTGACGAATCCGGCGGCATCCTCCCTTCCATCTCCTAGCCGGAAACGCCAACCGGATTGAATTGCCATCTTCACTAGGACTCTCTTTTTTCCAAAGCCCAGCAATGAGCGACAAAGGTACCACCATCGATACGTTAAAGCGCCCCTTACGCGATTTGCGTATTTCCGTTACCGATCAGTGCAATTTCCGTTGCGCGTATTGCATGCCCAAAGAAATCTACGGGCCTGACTTTTCCTTTCTCTCGAAAACGGAAATTCTAAACAACGATGAGATCGTCGCCATCGCCAGCGCTTTTGCCCGATTGGGGATAGAAAAGATTCGCCTAACGGGTGGCGAGCCGCTCTTGCGCAAAGACCTGGTTCCGCTCGTCGCTCGCTTGACTGAAATCGAATCCGTCGCCGATCTATCGCTCACTACCAATGCCACGCTCTTGCCTCGCTACGCTAAACCGCTACGCGATGCAGGGCTATCTCGCATCAATATCAGCCTGGACGGATTAAGCGACGCCATTTTCAAACGGATGAATGGTGGACGCGGTTCCGTTAAAGCAGTACTCGATGGTATCGACTCGGCCTTGGAAGCTGGCTTCGACCTCAAGGTCAATATGGTTGCCCAAAGGGGTATCAACGAATCGGAAATTCTGCCAATGGTTCGGCACTTTAGCGACCGAGGCATTACCCTGCGCTTCATCGAGTATATGGATGTGGGAAACACCAACCAATGGAAATTGGATGAAGTCATACCCGCTCAAGAGATTCTCAATACGATCGCTGAGGAGTTCGAATACGAACCTGTGGACCCGAACTATATAGGCGAAGTAGCCAACCGATATCGATTCACCGGAAAATCGGCGGAGTTTGGTATTATAAATTCAATTACAAAACCTTTTTGCCGCGACTGTAACAGAGCTCGGCTTTCAGCCGACGGAAAAATCTACACCTGCCTCTTCGCCTCCAGTGGCCATGACATTCGATCCTTTATTCGCCATGGCCCTGGAAAGGATGAACTTTCGAAACGTATCTCCGAAATTTGGACGCGGCGAGCCGATCGCTACTCCGAAGAACGCTCTTACTCGACCCTCGGATCGAGTAAGGTCGAGATGTCCTATATTGGCGGATAAGGCGCAGGCTCTCTCTTCAGTGCCTGGATGCGATTCCCAAGTAGTTTAGGAGCCAAACTTCTTTCCAAACTCGGTATCGCCCTTCCCACGTGATTCGTCCCATTTCCTCTCTCAAGTGAGGAGGGAAGAGAAAACCTGCTTCGATATTCGCGCGTTCCAGCAGACCTTGCTGTTGATTGATTTCGTCCACAGGATCGATTTCATAGGCCTCCAAGTCCAAATCTTGAATACGATTCAAATGAGCTTTGAAAAGCTTTTGCGGGTTTCGCGTCCAAGGCTTGCGAAGCACACTCCAATTTTCGGGATAAAACCCGCCGTAAGGCGTATTCAAATTATCCGTAATGATACGTTCTCCTCCAGTCGTTTCGGACGTAAAGGATAAACTGTGACCAATCGTCCCATTCGATTGGGGTAGGAATAGAGCCTGCATACGAACCGTTCCCGATTCGTTTTGGAATATCGACGAACGAAGCGAGAGGCCCGCTCCTAAATCCGCAATAAGGGCCTGCCGTTTCTTGAAGGCTTTGCTTCTCAGCCAATCTCGAAGCTCGATCAACTTGCGCTGGGCCGGCCACTCTTCTCCCGATTCATTGCCACGAAAGCGGGGAAAGAGAGAAAGCTCGCTCTGACTCATCGCTCCAATTGCAATCCACGTATACACGGTCTCTAGAAGCAGCCAAAAGAGAAAGAAGATGATCGAGAGCGCCCAAAACGGCCGGTCCGTCCACTCGAGACGCGTTGCGATAAACGCGAGCCCCACCGAAACGCACAGCCAGCGGGCCCAGCGATTCGCGATACCGAGAACGGTTGAGGTCGTACGATTGTTCGCTATTCCAATGATAATGGAGACGAGGATCAGCAGCGAGACGCAGAACTCGGCGTCGAATGTGAGGAACTCCTTCATAAATGCAGAGCAATGCGGAAACCCATCATTGCGCCGTTGTCAAGCTGCGCTGCAGCTACGCATCGTTTAGCGGCGAATTCGCCGAACGGGTGGTCAGGTATAGCGAACCGGCATTATAACGCAGAGGAAGCTCTCCAGCGTCTTGAATACCCCTGGGCTAACCTCGTCCTTTAGTTCGAAGAAAATCTCGTCTTTCGTCAGCGCCTTGAGCGGATCCATGAGAAAGCTCGGATTGAAGGCGACTTGCAGGTCCGGACCGCTGTAATCGATGGCGAGCGATTCGTGGGATTCCCCGAAATCGGGGCTCGATGCGCTAAGTTCCATCAGATTATTGCTGATCTGTATCTTCACCGAATTCGACTTGTCCGTCGCCACCAGGGCGGCACGATGAATCGACTGAAGGAATAGCTCCCGCTCGACCTTGATTCGCTGGTGCGTCTCCTTGGGTATGACCTGCTGGTAGTTCGGGTAGTTGCCTTCGACTACTTTCGAAACAAGCTGGATGTCGCCGACGAAGCCCTCCGCTTCGTCCTTCGTGTGGATCTGGAACGCGACGCGACGATCATTGAAGGCGATCTTCAAGCTTTCGCCCTTGTCCAAGAGTCGGCCGAGTTCCGAGACCGTTTTGGCAGGAAGGATCAAGCTGCCGGAAAGCCCTTCGCCCACTTCCATTTCGTGGTCGATCTTGGCGAGTCGGCGCCCATCCGTCGCCACTAAGCTCAGCTTGCCGGAACCGTCCGGGTCTTCAGGCTCGGCAAAGGTGAAGTAGACTCCGTTGAGCATGTAGCGCGTCTCGTCCGATGACTGAGCGTAGGACACGCTTTTGAGCATCGAAGCCAAAGTGCCCTGCTCGATGGTGAACGAGCGATCGTCGCTGAATTCGGGGAGCGCCGGAAACTCGTCGCGACTGATACCCATGATTTTGAAATTCGATCCGCCCGAAGCGATGCGCACTTGGTTGTTCGCCGCCGCTTCAACCTTCACATCGCTATTCGGCAGTTCTTTCACGATCGTCGCCAAACGCTTAACCGGCAGCGTGATGGCCCCTTCCTCTTCCACATTGGCCTTAATCCGAGCGCAGATTCCTAAATCGAGATTGGTGGTCGTCAACGAGAGCGTTTCGCCTTCCGCCTCGATTAGCACGTTGCTGAGAATCGGCATAGAGGCTTTCGAACCGACTACGTTGAGAACTTGCTGAAGACCGTTGCTGAAATGGTCGCGGTGGATTTTGAATTTCATTGGGGTGTAATTAGGAGGAATTTCGGGTTACTGACAATTCCAATGAATAAGGTTTTAATATCTTAAAAAGATTCTTATTATTACTATGCACTGTGAATTTGTAGGATAACAACGCCAAGGTCTTGAATGACAAGGAATAACTGGCGGCTTAGGTTGTTCATTACCCCGACACAGACCGTGCAATGCCCATCAATATGTTAAAAGAAATACGAAAAATCGCGCTTATTCGGTCGTTTTGCCCCAGTTGTTAGCAATACGTTTACATATCGCCGATCAGGGAATGGGTGTCTGCCGCAGTTGGCGAAACTCAAGCGCCTTCTCTAGGGGCTTTGGACCGCCGGGCTTTCCGCACGATAAGAATGTGGCGTATGACTCCGTAGATAAGGTAGCCTAGAAAGAGGAGGGCGAGCGCGTACTGCCGGTACATGTAGACCAGGGCTCCGGAGGCGAGCAATACAACGAAGGTTCTCAAGCGTACTTTCGTATTCCAGTCCACGGTCTTGAAGCTGGGGTAGCGAATCGGACTGATCATCAGGTAGGAGATGAAAACCATGAGGAAGGGCAGACCGACGGCCCATTTATGCAGGTCCAGCTTGTTGAGGACCAAGACTAAGGTTGCGATCATTCCCGCCGCGGCGGGAACGGGCAGTCCAATGAAATCGTTGCTGCTTCGATCGACTTCTTTGGCGGGGTAGATGAGCGGGTGGGTGATGACATTGAAACGGGATAGCCGGATCCCCGCGCAGAGCAGATAAACGAAGCTGAGAAACCAGCCGATATTCTTGAAAAAAAGGCTTTCCTCTGGGTTGAGGACGAGGAAGAGGACCATGAGGGCCGGGGCCATGCCGAAGGAGACCATGTCTACGATCGAATCGAACTCCTTGCCGAATAGGGATTCGCGTCCGCCGAGGCGAGCGACCCGACCGTCCAGCGAATCGCAAAGCATGCCCCCCAGAATGAACAGAACGGCCTCGGTATACAGTTGAGTCGGATTCTCGATCGGCTCGTCGAGCATGACATTGTAGCGGGCTTGAATGCACTTCATGATCGCCATGAAGCCGCAAAAGAGGTTGCCCGCGGTAAAGAGGTTAGGCAGCAGGTAGATCCTGCTGGCTTGAGAGCTGTCTATATTCGGGAGCTCGGACTCGTTCGGGTCTAGGGAATTCAATTCAATCGGTTCGCGTTAAAGTTTCTAGGTACTTCCAAAACGAAGAGTGCTGTTCGATCAGTTGTTCTTCGGAAATTGGGAGCTTGGTCCGGAAGATGAAATCGGTCAGCGAGTTTTTGTGCAAAATGCAGATCGTGTGAAGCGTAATGCCCGAGCGTTCGAAGTAGAGCCGATAGTCCCCCGAGCGAATGCGGTAGATCGTTTTCTTTCCCCTGGTGAACGAGCCGAGCGGCTCCTTTGGGTGAGCGAGTTGCTGTTCGGTCAGTTGGCTCAAAGGCTCGATGACCTCGAGCTGCTCGAGCGTGTCGATCTTACGCAGCTCTCCTAGGCATTGGTCGCTGAAGGTTACCTGGAACATTGCAGTTTAATTTGACCTGCTACCTTTGAGGAGGTTTCCGGGCGGAAGCAATAGCGTAAATGGCGCTCGCGTCGCCCGTCTCTCGACCGCTTGGCCCTCGGAGGGCGACCCAAAAGCGGGAATGGGCCCCATACGGGCGAAACCGACGCCTATGCCAAGCGATTGAAGAGACCCTTAAAGGGGCTTGCTCAGACGTCCTTTGTAGGAACGAGCGAGCGCCCTATTCGCCTCCATCGCCCCGTCCGTATTTTGGCTCCGCAGCAAGGGCGTGGGGGCGCCCTGTTCGATGAGACGTTCCAGAACCTCCATTTGCAGTAGGTTGATGAGCAAAGCCCCCGCCATGGTAGAGGTAGGTCCGCCGGACTGCTCTCGACCCGGCAAGTCGACGATGGCATCGCCCATGGATCCGCAATTGTCGAGGGTGTAGTCAGCAACTTCATACAACTTCTGTCCTGTTGGATGAGTCGTCTTGACCTGCTGAGTCATGGCCATGGAAGTGAGAGCGATTACGGTCAGTCCTTTTTCCTTCGCGTACTCGGCGACTTCGATAGGGGAGCAGTTCTTTCCGGAGTTGGATATAACGATGATGAACTCGCCGGCTTTCAAGCCGTGGTTACGGTCGTAGCGAGCGGCCAATTCCCGCCCGTAGCCTGAGAGGTTTTCAATGAAGCCACCGGTTGTATCCAGAATGGCGCTAACGCATACGAGGCCACCCGCCCGTCCCACCATCTCGCGGGCGATTATTTCGGAATGGCCGCTGCCGAAGGTATGGATGACTCCGCCGTTCGCCACGGACTTGGCGATGAGCGGAGCCAGGGTTTCGATTGTGGATTGATTCTCCAACGAGACGCGATCGAGTAACGCGAGAGCGGTTTTGCAGTAGCTTTCCTTGAGCATATAACGTACGTGTTCGACAGATCTAGCGCGCCAAGTTTGAAAACTTCCAGTTTGCGATTGCCGCGCTTGAAGCGTATAAACCATCATGAGGCTGGGGTACCGCAACGATATTCCATGATTGAAATTGGATTGCGGATAAGATCGTCATCAAAAGATACAACCATGACAGACACCATCGCTTCTAACCAACTGGATCAGCTCAAACGCTTCACAACCGTCGTCGCGGACACGGGGGACTTCCAGAGTATTCAGGAATTCGCCCCGCAAGATGCGACAACGAACCCGACCTTGATCCTCAAGGCCGTGCAAAAAGAGGAGTACGCGGCGCTCGCGGATCAAGCGGTTGCCTCATGTGGAGACAGCGGCCTTGGCGGACAAGCGCTGGTCGACGCGGTCGCCAACGAATTGCTGGTGCTCTTTGGAATCGAGATTCTCAAGATTATACCGGGACGCGTTTCAACGGAAGTGGATGCGCGCCTGTCTTACGATACCGAAGGAACGATCGAGAAGGCTCGGGAAATCATTGCCCTGTACGAGTCGAAGGGCATCGCCCGGGAGCGGATCCTTATCAAGATCGCCTCGACCTGGGAGGGCATAAACGCCGCCCGAACGCTGGAAACGGAAGGGATACACTGCAATCTGACCTTGCTCTTTTCCCTCGTCCAAGCGGTCCATTGCGCGGAATCGAAGATTACCCTGATATCGCCTTTCGTGGGCCGTATCATGGATTGGTTCAAGGCTGCCACGGGCAACGAATTCGCCCCTGCCGACGATCCCGGCGTCCACTCGGTGAAGAGCATTTACAACTATTACAAGAAGTTCGGCTTCAAGACGGAAGTCATGGGAGCGAGTTTCCGCAACAAGGGCGAGATCGTCGAACTGGCGGGCTGCGACCTCCTGACCATTTCTCCGGGACTGCTTGCGGAATTACAGGCCGACAGCGCTCCGATCGATCGCAAGTTGAGCCCGGACGCGGCGGCCGGCATGGATATCGAGCGCATCGAAATTACGGAAAAGTCGTTTCGCTGGCTGTTCAGCGAAGATGCCATGGCCACGGAAAAGACAGCGGAAGGAATTCGCAATTTTGCCGCGGATATTCGTAAATTGGAGACAATGATCCAAGAGAAACTGGGCTAATCCTGGCCCGCTTCGAACAAGCCTTTATCTCGTATCCAATCGATCCCCGTTTCGACGTCATTGAATGTGCCGTCGAGCTGGGCTTCGTAGGCTTGCGACAAAATGGACTTGAATAAAGGCCCCGGCTTCAAGCCGATTTTCATTAGATCGCGCCCTTGAACGATTTGCTTCGGAGCCGAATCTATCACCGCTAAGGCTGCGATGCGCTCTCGAAAGTCCGCCAGCCTTTCTTCCTGCCTTGAAGAGCGCAATGGGGGTCGGCCTAAGTGATCGGAAGTCATCACAGCGTGAAGTTCGCTGGTAGTGGCAGGGGAAATACGTCTTGAAAGTCTGCGCAAACTGGAATCGCTCGGATAGCCATCTGCAAACGAATTCAGGAAGTGATGGTTTTCGACGAGCTTGCGCGTCTTTTCCTTGAGAAGGGCCGGCCCACCAATTCGTCCGAGGAACCGTTCGGATAGCCAGCCGCTATCCTGATCGTGTCCAGGGCTTATCCATCGAAGCCTACCGGCCTTTTCCGCGAAGCGCGTCTGCCGCGCTTTGCCGAGGTCGTGACAGAGCGTTCCGAACATGAGAGCGCAGCGGGTCGCTTCGTCCTGGTCTTTCCAGCCGGTCTTTTCCACCAGCGCATCGAGGCAGCAAAGCGTGTGCGTGAAGACATCGCCCTCAGGATGCCATTCGGGATCTTGCGGCAGTCGAAGGAGGGAGTTAAGTTCAGGGGAAAAGACGATCCAACCGCTGTCGCGCAAGGCCCTCATTCCCGCGGAAGGGCGAATCGATTCGGTAGCCCATTTTCGCCATTCGATCCAGATGCGTTCTCGCGCTAGGGTGTGGTATTCGGACTTTAGCCGCTTGCACAGCGCGGCCGTTTCGGGATGTAGGGCGAAGTCGAATCTGCCTGCGAATTGCATGGCTCGCAACACGCGTAGCGGATCCTCTGAAAACGCGCCGCTGACGTGCCTCAGAATCCCCCGCTTCAGATCCTCATGGCCTCCGAAGTAGTCGATAACCGATGCGTTTGCGTGATCGTACAAGAGGGCGTTGATCGTGAAATCGCGGCGTTGCAGGGCGGTTCGTTCGTCCAGCGATATATCGGGACGGACCTCGAAGCCTCTATGGCCGGAGCCCGATTTCGATTCGGTACGCGGAACGCTGAAGTCGTACTCGCGTCCATTGCGCCAGAACTTGACTACGGCAAAGGCCCGCCCAACGCGATCCGTTCGTCCGATCGTCTGCAAGGTCTCCGCAATCCGGTCCAGTTCCAGACCGTAGACTTCGATATCGAAGTCCTTGGGCCTTCGACCTAGCAGGGCGTCGCGCACGCACCCGCCAACGAGTCGGCACGCGGCCCCCTCTCTCTCGAGACGTTCGATTGCCCGCTGCAGATCGCTCGGGATGTCGATGGCGAAGGGGGTGATGAGTGGCGGATCCTCCATGCGCTAGTCGTCGCCCCGGACCAGGGCTAGGGCCATCCAGCCGGCTATGAGGCTCAACCCGCCTACAGGGGTAACCGGTCCTAGCCACCGAGGAGCTTCCAAGGCGAGGGCGTACAGGGAGCCGGAAAAGAGAAGGATGCCGACTCCCCACAACTTCGCGGCCAACGCGAAGCGCTTGCTCAGGATCGGACCCTTGGCCAGGGCCAGGGCCATCAGGGCCAGGGAGTGGGCGATATGGTATAGCGTTGCGGTTCGCCAGACCTCCAGCTTATCCGCGGCGGTCAAACGCTCTTCGAGGGCGTGCGCTCCGAAAGCGCCCAGCGCGATTGCCAGAGCGGCGGAAATAGCGGCGATTCTCAAGAAGTTCATATGGCTTTGATTGGCAGGATCGTCGGATCCCTTCCGTCCGACAAGATCGAAAATGGGCCTCGACTCGATGCGACCCTTGCGACATGCCAGATTCCAGGGAGTGGCAGGATCGGAGCGCCCGGTAGCCACCCCGCGAACTGCAACCGAGAAGATCCATGACTTATCGCTACGCTTTGGTTTCCGTTCTGGCGATGACGCTGACAGCAAGCGCCGTTAGCCAGAACTATACCCTCAACCTCGACCTCGCCTTCGGCTCGAAATATGTCTTTCGCGGCATCCAGTTGGCCGATGACGTTATTCATCCGTCGATCGAGATTTCCCAAGACGACTTCTATATTGGCGTCTGGGCGGCGCAGCCGCTGGAGAACCGAGGCTGGCCGGAGTACTGGGATGACGAAGTGGATTTCTACGGTGGCTACGGCTGGGCCCTCGACGAGAAGACGAGCGTGGATATCGGAGGCGCTTACTACTACTACCCGACGGGCGACAGTACCCTGGAACCGTATTTAGGAATCACGCGGGAAATTCAAGGAGTGGCTGCGTCGCTCTACCTCTATCGCGATTTGGATCTCGATACGACCACTGCCGAAGGAGCGGCGAGCTACCGAGTACCGGTACGCGGATTCGCCTCCTTCGACCTAAAGGCCTTCGCTGGAACGGTTGACGCGGATCGCCAGGGCAGCTATTTCTACTATGGAGCGGATGTCGTCCTGCCGTTCGAATTGAAGGATAACGCCACCCTATCCCTGGGGGCCCACTATTCGGATCACGACCTAGGAAACCTGGTCCCGGATAGCCACTTTTACGGTTCCGCTTCTCTAACGATCGGTTTCTAGGCCCTTCGCGTCCGAGGACTCCGCCAGCCGGAACCCGTCCCCAAGGCCTTTCACCTCTGGAAAAAATCGCTCAAAATCGTTGACAAGGCTTTGCGAGGGGGTAGGAGTTTTCCTCTTTTTCTCGAAATCCGATGAAAACATTTCTCGCCAAAAAGGAAACCGTCAAACGCGATTGGGTCATAATCGACGCCAAGGACCAAGTCCTGGGACGTTTGGCCGTCAAGATCGCGAATCACTTGCGCGGTCGCAACAAGCCTACTTACACGCCTCACGTCGACACCGGCGACTTCGTAGTCGTCATCAATGCGGACAAAATCGCGCTGACCGGCAAGAAGGAAGAGCAGAAGAAGTACATGTTCTACAGTGGTTACGTTGGCGGCGAGAAGTACCTCAGCGTTACCCAAATGCAGGAGCGCCGTCCCGATTTCGTGGTCAAGCACGCGGTCAAAGGCATGCTTCCCAAGAATCGTCTCGCTCGCAAGATGCTCACCAAGCTCAAAGTTTACACCGGCGAGGAGCATCCGCACGAAGCGCAGCAACCCACTTCCATTTCCCTTTAATAATACCATTCTCCTAAGATGGCAGAAGAAAACAGCGTTTATCTAGGAACCGGCCGCCGCAAGACCGCGGTAGCGCGCGTTCGCCTGACCGAAGGCTCGGGCCAGGTTCAAATCAACGGCAAAACTGTCGACGATTTCTTTTCTCACGAGAACTTCTCTCGCTCGGCATTGCTTCCGCTCTCGACGATCGAGGCGAAGGAAAAGTTCGATGTGAGAGCAAGTGTCAGCGGTGGCGGCGACAGCGGCCAGGCAGGCGCCTTGGCTCTCGGCATCGCCCGCGCGTTGCTCAAGTTCGACGGAGAACTCCGAACGAGCTTGAAGCAAGCAGGACACCTGACCCGCGACCCTCGAATGAGGGAGCGCAAGAAGGCAGGACAACCAGGGGCGCGCAAGAAATTCCAATTCTCGAAGCGCTAAGTCGATTCACACAGATTTTTCCGACAAGGCCCTCTCTGGTTTCCGCCACAGGGGGCCTTTCTATTTTCCCTTAACGACCTTTTGTACAATATTGATCAACGTACCGCCTCTTTTGGAACGATTAAATCGCTCGAGAAGACGGATCGCTAAAACGCTTCAACCGTATTTCCAAATCGCATCATGAACACCGCAATTGTAGGCGCATCCGGCTATGGCGGGGAAATCCTCGTCAAACTGCTCGCGGGTCACCCGAAGGCCAATCTCGTTTCCGTTACGTCGAGAAGCCAGGCAGGGCGACCGGTTAGCGCAGTGATTCCAGAGTTGCGCGGGGTTCTAGACGATCTGCTTTTCGAACACTCCGATCCGCAGGCAATCGCGGCCCGAGACGACATCGACTGCGTCTTCCTCGCGGTGCCTCATGGGACGGCCGCGAAGTACGCTCGGGTCCTGGTGGATGCCGGCAAGCAGGTCATCGATGCGAGCGCCGATTTCAGAATAGCGAACCCCGCTGTTTACGAAGCGTTCTACGGGCAACCGCATCCGGATGTCGCCCTGTTGGAAGTTGCCAGCTACGTCTTGCCCGAGATCGCGGAGGATGGCTGGCAGTCGAAGAAGCTCTTCGCATGTCCCGGTTGCTACCCGACGAGCATCCTAACCCCTCTGTTTCCATTGCTCAAGGTAGGCGTGATCGGAAAAGAGCATATCGTCGCGAATGCCTACAGCGGAACGAGCGGAGCGGGAAAGCAAGCCAAGGAAGCGTTCTCCTATTGCGAAGTCAACGAGAGCGCCAAAGCCTACGGCATTCCCAAGCATCGGCACCTCAGCGAGATCGAAGAGCAGCTCGGCTTGGCGGGGCAAGGAGAGGTGATCATTCAATTCAACCCGCACCTCGCCCCGATGAATCGAGGCATTGCGACGACCATTACCGTTCCTGCGGGCGACTCGTCTATCGAACAGCTGTACGCGACTTGGGAAGCGGCCTATGCCGATCGGCCATTCGTATATATCCTACCAACGGACACGCGGCCTGAGACGAAGTACACCATAGGTACGAACCGGATCGATATGTCGGCCGTCAAGGACCCCAGAACAGGCAATTTCGTTATCACTTCGGCCGAAGACAATCTCATGAAAGGGCTCGCAGGCCAAGCCGTTCAGATTATGAATCTCTGGCAAGGTTGGGACGAGACGGAGGGACTGAACCATGGATCATGAGGTTCAGTTCGAGGACAATGCAGCGGGCATCGTCGAAGCGAAAGGCTTTTATGCGGCCGCTGGCCACGCCGATGTGCGGGACAAAAAAGATGGCCGTTTGGATACAGGACTCATCTACTCCGAGAAGCCGTGCGCGGCTGCCGGGGTCTTTACGAAAAATGCAGTAAAGGCGGCTCCCGTTCTGGACTGCGAGCGAGTGCTCGCTTCAGGAAAGCCGATTCACGGAATCGTGGCCAATAGCGGCAATGCGAACGCCTGCACTGGAACGCAAGGTATCGCGGACTCGCTCGAAATGCTTCGGACCGCCGAAGCGTCCTGCGCCGTTCCCGAAGGCGGTTTTCTCGTTTGCTCGACGGGCAGAATCGGAGATCTGCTACCCATGAGTCGGCTCAATTCCACCATAGCCGAATTGGGACCTATTGTCCGAGGAGGCAGCAAAGCGGGCTCCGACTTTGCACAGTGTATTCTAACATCCGATACCAGGAACAAGGCCTGCGTCGCTCGGTTTTCAGTCGAAGGCAAGGAGGTTGTCGTCAGCGGGGTCGCTAAAGGCTCCGGTATGATCCAGCCGGATATGGCCACCATGCTTGCGTTCGTATCGACCGATATCGAAGCGACGAGCGATGCATTGAAAGCCGCTCTAGTAAAGGCAGTCGATCATACCTTCAACGCGATCACGGTCGATGGCGATATGAGTACGAACGATACCGTGCTGCTATTGGCTAATGGCGAATCCGGGGTGGGTTTGAATGAATCGACCCAGGCTTTGTTCGAACGGGCGCTCTATCTCGTATGCGACAACTTGGCCGATAAGATTGTCGCGGATGGCGAACGGATTACCAAAGTGGTCGAGCTCCTGATCAGCGGGGCCGCGAGCGATTCCGACGCGCAGAATATTGCTCGGGCCATCGGCAACTCGTTGCTGGTCAAGTCGTCTTGGTACGGAAACGATCCCAATTGGGGGCGGCTCATGGATGCCCTGGGCTATGCCGACGCTCAGATCGACCAATACGTCGTCGATATTAGCTACGGCAATGTCCCCGCTCTCGTATCAGGCGATCCAATACCTGAAAACAAGCCGCGGTGGAAGGAAGTGGTCTCCAACCCTCGGTTCTCCATCAAGATTAACATGGGCCAGGGCGAAGGAAGCTATCGGTTGCGGGCGACCGACTTAACGGAAGGTTATGTCGATTTCAATAAGAGCGAATGATATTAAGCGAATAGGTATTTCAGACATGCAGGACATCATTTCAAAAGCAGCCGTATTGGTCGAGGCCCTACCCTATGTTCAGGAGTTTCGGAATTCCGTATTCGTAATCAAGTACGGAGGCAGCTTCATGGACGACCCAGACCCTGAGACTAGATCCCGAGTAGCGGGCGACATCGCATTCCTGTCGGCGGTGGGCATTCACGCGGTGGTAGTCCATGGAGGCGGAAAAGCGATTAGTCGGGCCCTTCAGGAAAAAGGTATCGAAGCGAAATTCATCAATGGTCTGCGCTATACGGATGCCGATACGGTCAAAGTAGTGGACGAGGTGCTCAGCGATCAGGTCAATGGGGATGTGTGCGAGATGCTGCAGATTCGGAATGATCGACCATTGGGCATTCCGGGGCCGACGGTGCTCGAAGGAGAGAAGTACACGGTCGATAGTCAAGGGAACGAGGTGGATCTTGGATACGTGGGCAACGTGGTTGCTGTAAAATCGAAGATTATCAAGAAGGCCATCAAGGACGGCTATACGCCGGTCGTTTCGCCCGTAGCGAAAGGAGAGGACGGCAGCGTATACAATGTCAATGCGGATGTGGCCGCGGCCTGTGTCGCGAGCGCCCTGAGAGCGCGGCGCTTGGTTTACCTTAGCGATGTCCCAGGTTTGCTTAGAGACCCGAAAGACCAGGAGAGTCTCATCTCTACGTTGAAGGTTAGTCAAGTGGGGGCCCTCAAGGCGGACGGAACCATAAGCCAAGGAATGTTGCCCAAGATCGATAGTTCGATCAAGGCCCTCGATTCCGGCGTGCACAGAGTTCACTTCATCGATGGAAGGCTCCCCCACAGTCTCTTGCTTGAGATTTTTACCGACAAAGGAATCGGGACGGAAATCGTACATTGAACATCGGTTTGCGACCAAGGCCACGGGCCGGATCTCTTTTCAATTTTTCAATCAATATAACCCATGAACCAAAACCTGAATACCGAGCAGCTCTATAAGGATAATGTACTCGGCAATTACGGATTGCCGCCAGTTACGTTTACGCGTGGCCGCGGTGTGCGTTTGTGGGACGATGCGGGCAAGGCGTATTTGGACTTCTGTTCGGGTATCGCTGTGACGAGTATTGGCCACTGTCACCCGAAGCTAGTGGAAGCGGTTCAATCGCAGGCTTCCGAGTTGCTGACAGTCAGCAATCTATATCGAAACGACAAGCAAGGTCTTCTGGCGTCTCGCTTGAATGAAAAAGCGGGCGGCGGCGGCAAGGTGTTCTTTTGCAACAGCGGGGCCGAAGCGAACGAGGCCCTCATTAAGCTCTCGCGGCTTTACGGCGGGAAGTTGGCTGGCCAGGAAGGGGAGCAATTTAAGGTCGTTTGCGCGGAGAATGCGTTTCATGGCAGAACATTTGGCGGGATGAGCGCGACCCCGAAGGCCAAGATTCAAGAGGGGTTCGCCCCCTTGGTCGACGGATTCGTTTTCGCCGAGCTGAATAACCTGGCCAGTTTCGAAGCGGCGATCGACGACCAAACCTCCGCCGTCTTTATAGAAACCATACAAGGCGAAGGCGGTATCTACCCTGCGTCCGTTGAATTTTTGCAAGGCTTGCGCAAGCTCTGCGACGAGAAGGGCGTGCTGCTCATGATCGACGAAGTGCAATGCGGTATCGGCCGGACAGGTAGCTTTTTCGCATTCGAGAAGGCAGGCATTCGTCCCGATGCTATCGGCATGGCCAAAGGCTTGGGCGGGGGCGTTCCCATTGGGGCCGTTTGGATAGATGACGCTCATGCAGGACTATTCGGACCCGGTTCGCACGGCACGACTTTCGGGGGGACGCCGCTGATATGCGCGGCGGCTCTGGCCGTCCTCGATACGATCGAGTCGGAAGGGCTTCTGGAGCGGGTATCGGAACTAGGAATCTACGTTGCGAATCGACTTGAGGACCTCAAGGCGGAGTTGCCTGGCTACATCCTCCACGTGCGGGGAGAAGGCTATATGATTGGTATCCAAATCGCGGAAGCGCCGCTGGATATGGTCGCGCTTCTTCGGGAGAAAGGACTCGTTGTCCCCCCTGCGGGAACGGACGTTATTCGTTTCCTGCCAGCCTTGACGGCAACGAAAGAGGATTTTGACGAGGCGCTCGCGGCGTTCGCGGAAGCGGCTCGGGAAAGAGCGGCTCATCTCGCGGAAGCGGCCAGCGCTTGAAACGGATAATCGCATTTAAGAGGGAATAATAACCATGGCTCACTTTTTAAAGGAAACGGACTTCGCCCCGCACCAAGCTGCGGAAGTCTTCGCGCTTGCTCACAGCTTCAAGAAAGGCCGCGGCCGCCATACGCCGCCGTCTTTGAAAGGCCAGACCTGGGCAATGATCTTCTCCAAATCGAGTACGCGCACCCGCGTCTCCTTCGATGTGGGAATCCACGAATTGGGAGGTCATCCCATCTTTCTCAACAAGAACGATATTCAGCTCGGTCGAGGCGAATCGGTGTACGACACGGCGAATGTGCTCTCGCGCTTCGTTCATGGACTCATCGTGCGTACCTACGAACAGGAGGAGCTCGTAGAGCTATCTGAAATGGGAAGCATCCCCGTGATCAACGCGCTGACCGATTTCCTGCATCCGTGCCAGATCTATACCGATGCGTTCTCAATGATCGAGCGCTGGTCCGATGGAACGGATCTGATGGGGTCGCTCAAAGGCAAGAAGATGGCCTATTTCGGAGACACGGCGAATAACATCGCGAATTCATGGATCTTGGGAGCCGCCCTATTCGGCATGGAGCTGGTCTTGGCCGGTCCCGAAGGCTACGAGCCGGGAGAAGAGATCAAAAAGGTCCTCGCCGAGAGCGGGCATGCGGCTAGCTGGAGTTTTACTACCGATGCGGAAGCAGCGGCCCGTGAAGCGGACGTTCTCTATACGGATACCTGGGTCAGTATGGGTCAGGAGGAAGAATCCGCCGAACGCATTGCCGCCATGAAGCCTTACTCCGTGACGAGCGATCTAATGAAGCTCGGAAAGCCGAACGCGCTCTTCATGCACGATTTGCCCGCCTACAAGGGTATGGAGGTGCAGGAGGAGGTGCTCTATGGAGATCAGTCCATCATATTCGATCAGGCCGAGAATCGACTGCATACTCAGAAGGCGATCATGGCTGTATTGGCCCAAGGCGTCCGCGCATAGTCTCTAGATCCGCGACCTTGGTAAAAGACGCGACGTGGAGTTCTCGACCGGATCCAACGATTGAATTGGGTTCAAGGGTTGAAAACTTCGCGTAGCTCGGTGTACTTCGTGGGAATACTTTCAGTTTTTACACTATGAAAATCGTATTAGCATATTCGGGAGGGCTCGATACTTCGGTTCTCGTTCGCTGGTTGAAGGATCACTACAACGCGGAGATCATCACCTTCGCGGCGGACGTGGGGCAGGAAGAAGAGCTCGATGGACTCGAGGAAAAGGCTAAGGCCACAGGAGCGTCCGAACACTACACGCTCGATCTAGTGGACGAGTTCGCCAAGGACTACATCTACCCGATCATGCGGGCCAACACGATTTACGAAGGCCAGTACTACCTCGGGACCTCGATTGCCCGTCCGCTCATTGCCAAAGCCCACATCGATCTCGCTCGCAAGGTGGGCGCTGACGCGGTGGCTCACGGGGCAACGGGCAAGGGAAACGATCAGGTGCGCTTCGAACTTGGCTACGCCGCTTTGGCGCCGGATCTTCAGGTTATTTCGCCGTGGCGTATGCCAGTCTTTCGCGACGCGTTTCCGGGTCGCGCGGAGATGATCGAGTACTGCGCGGAAAACGGTATCGACGTCGAAGCGTCCGCTTCCAAGCCCTACTCGATGGACCGTAATCTCCTGCACATTTCGTATGAAGCGGGCATTTTGGAAGATCCTTGGTTCGATCCAACCACTCCCGAGAACAAGGGAATGTACAAGCTCACCGTCGATCCCGAGGACGCCCCGGACGAAGCCGAGTACATCGAACTCGATTTCGAGAAAGGCGATTGCGTGGCGATCAATGGCAATTCGGTTGGGCCTGCGGAAGCGGTCAAGCAACTTAACGCCCTTGCCGGCAAGCACGGTATCGGCCGCGTGGATATCGTCGAGAATCGGTTCGTAGGCATGAAGAGCCGCGGGGTCTACGAAACGCCAGGAGGAACCATTCTTATGATGGGCCACAAGCAAGTGGAATCGATGACGATGGATCGCGATCTCGAGCACTTGCGCGACGGCTTGATCGCCAAGTATGCGGAATTAGTATACAATGGCTTTTGGTTCGCCCCAGAGCGCGAAGCCCTCCAGGCCTTTATCGACAACAGCCAGAAGAGCGTTACGGGGACCGTCCGTTTGAAGCTCTACAAAGGCAACATCACCACCGTGGGACGCAAATCTCCCTACTCGCTCTACGATGAGAATATCGCCTCGATGGAAGGCGTGGAGTCGGATTACAATCCTGACGACGCGAGCGGCTTTATCCGTCTGCAAGGTCTGCGCCTGAGAGCTCGCTTCCGCTCTCAGAAGGAATTTATCGAGGAGTAGATTGGAGCGTACTCCATGCGAATTTCGAAAGGGGGATCCTCGCGGGTCCTCCTTTTTGCTACCCGCAGTAGCAACTCCTAGGCGATTTCGGCAGTTGCCACTTCTCGATGGTCCGCAATCCTTTCGGAGACCTTCTTCGCTGTCAGGGCTGCTAGGATACAGGATACGATCAAGCCGATAATGGCGGTAGCGAGCATCCACCGAGGAGTGCTGCGCTCTCCTTCGAGCTCTGGTCGAGTGCCTAGGTAGATCAGCGCGGCGGCCAGCGCAGGGATTCCTAGTACGGTGAGAGCTTGAGCGAAGGTGATAAGCGGAACGACGCTGCCTTGTTGGGCAAAGGAGGCGACGGCGACGGCGAAACCTACAAAGAGGGCCAATAGACTAAAGCGCACGGGGCCTTTTTCGCTGAGCCGCGAGCCATACCCCAGGGCATCCGAAAGCACGGTTCCTCCGATTATCGCATTGATAAGGAAGGAGCTGAGGGCTCCGGCAAGAATGCCGGAACTGAAGATGATCCGAGCGGAGGGACCAAAGAGCGGTTCGAGCTGGCGGGAGACATCGCCAACCGAGTTGAGCGATCCTGCGAGAGGGCTCCCGTAGAAGATTCGCCAGGAGGTCAAAAGAATGATCGCGGTGACGACCCCCAAGGCTGAAATGCTGACGATCGAATCGACCAGGCTTTGACGCAGTTGCCCGGTGTTCCAGCCGCGTTCGCGAACTAGGTAGCCTTGATAGAAGGCGCCGGCGACGGAAAAGGTGGTTCCGATCATGGCTACCAACGCCAGCCAGTCGGAGCTAGCGCTTTCTCCGATCGCCGCTTCCTGACGGGGTGTCAGGAACGCGATGGTAAAATTGGCGAGGAAGGCCAGGCTCATCATCCCGATGAGGGCCTTCATCAGTCTTTCGATCGAACGGTAGAGGTTTCGAGCGAGCAATAAGCAGCCCATCGCGAAAAGATTGGCGACAACGAGGATGGCGCATCGAATCCAGAAATCGAAATCGTCTCTGCCGAGCAAGGGCTCGAAGCCCCCGACCAAAGCGATATTGTTCGACGATTGGAAGAGGGCGATCAGAGTGAAGAGGATTGCTCCAATTGCGATCGCGACGGGTTTGCCAAGTCTCGCTGCGAGCTCCTGGCAGAGGCTTCTCTGGTAGAGCGCGCCCAGGCGGGCGGATAAGGCCACCATTCCGATCATGAGAATCGCGGCCCCGAAAATGACGGGTAGGGCTGCAATTCCGAAGCTGGCGCCCACTTTGGAGCTCGTGAGAATAGAACCGGGTCCGAGTACGACCGCAGCGACGATGATCGCGGGGCCGATTGACTTGATAAGGGATTTCATGGGGTAGGGATGGGTGCGCCGAGGCGGTAGCTGGCCGATCTATGGAACGCGCTCAAGAGCGGCGCGAGGATTCGTTTCAACGAGGGCGCGGATCTGCGTCTCATCGAGACCGATTCGATCGCGGAGATTGTCAATTAGCTGAGGCATCGCTAGAGTGGAGCCCGCTAGGTTGGGCTGTCCAGGCCGTCTGGCGGCTCCAGAGGCATCGACTTCGACCGTCATGCCCGAAAGCTGGTGGCGACCGGGACCTAGTCCTGTCGCGGAAATGGCGTCCGTGACCATGATCGCTCGGTCGATTCCGACAAGATCGAGATAGTTCTTCAACGCGAAGAACGCGATATGGATTCCGTCAGGGATAAAGCAGATCCACAGTCGTTCCCGTAGACTGAGCGCCCGCTGTACGATATTGTCGTGTCGAGGCAGGTTGACAGGGCAGCCGTTTCCCAGGTGCGTCATCATGCGCAGGCCCGAATCGATGGCCCCTTCGAGCGTGTCTAAACTAGGATCGCAGTGGCCTGCCGAAACAGTCACGCCCTGAGAAGCGAAGGCCTTGATCGCCTCGAAGCCAGGGTCGCATTCGGGAGCGAGAGTGACAAGTTTGAGGCGCCCCTCGCTGGCCTCGATGAGGCGCAGCGCATCATCCTTGGATGCGGAGGTCACATGCGTTGGATCGTGAGCGCCAATGTAACCGGCGCTTGGATTAAGAAAGGGTCCTTCGACGTGGAATCCAGCAATAAGTCGCGTGGCGAGCGGGTTCTCGGATCGCAGGCGAACCAGACGGGCCAGCTTCGAGCTGAGATTCTCGACCGAATCCGTGATCAAGGTTGCCAGGATGGAGTCGAATCCGTCGTTCTCCAGCGCGATGCAGATTTTTTGCAGGTCCTCGCCACAAAGGTCATCAGCCCCGAAATCGACACCGCCGTAGCCATTGACTTGCAAATCGAATGGATTCACAGCAGAGAAGCGGATTCGGTATCCATATAAAAATGACAGTCAGGATGGGTCTGCAATATGGAGGCCGGAACGTCGGGACTGACGGGTCCTTGCAGCGAATTCTTGACCGCTTGGGCTTTGCGTCGATCGGGAACGGTGCAGACGATGCTCCGGCTTTTCATAATTTGGCGAACGGACATGGATATGGCTTGGCTTGGAACGGATTCCAAGTCGGGAAACCAGCCCTCGCCTAGTTGCTGCGTTCGGCAGGCCTCGTCCAATTCGACGATCAAATAAGGCGCTTCCGCCTCGAAATCGGCGGGTGGATCGTTGAAGGCTAAATGGCCGTTTTCGCCGATACCGACGAAGGCGACATCGATTTCGGTGGCGGCGATGGCCTGACCCACCTGTCGACAGGTAAGCTCCGGGTCGCCTTCCCCATTAAGGTAGTGGAACGCGCTAAGCGGTAAGGGCAATCGACTGACGAAACGTTGCCAGAGATATTTGCGAAACGAAGCGTCGTGGTCGATGGGCAGGCCGATGTACTCGTCGAGGTGAAAGCCGTCGAGGCGCGCCCAGTCCAGATCTTGGCGGGCCAGGCTGTCCAGCATTTCGAATTGAGAAGCGCCGGTGGCGACAATGAAGGCGGCCTCCCCTTTGAGCGATAGGGCGTTGCGGAGTTTGTCGCCGCCAGCCTGGGCAGCCGCGGAGCCCATTTCCGCCTTCGATTCGAAGATATGCGTATTCATTCTTCCGATTGGATTTGCGAGACCAGTTTTTCGAGACGTTTTCCGAACTCGACCCAAACGCGCCGCCCTTCGCCGGATTCGTCGATGTCTTGACCCGCGTGAATGGCCGCTTTGATGTGCGGTTCGATGGACAGCCAGCCGGGGTAGCCAGTAGTTTCGAGGTCCTTCAGTATTCGAGCTTGTATTGGGTCTTCGTCTACGTGACAGGTGATGTAGTCGCCTCCCTTTGGATTCGGCTTGGCGCACTTGATGTGAACGTGATCGATCCAGTCGCGGCATTTTCGATAGTAGTCCCAAGTGGCCTCGCCGCTGTTCGCATGCAAACTGTTATTCCCAGTGTCGAAGATCAATCTGAATGCGGGACTGTCGATCGCTTCGGCAAGCTCGAGGAAGCCTTCGGCCGTTTCCCCATAGCCATTGCAGTTTTCATGTCCGAGAATGATGCCTTCGCTTTCCGCCATCGAGGAAAGCTCCTTGAGGCGGCGGGTCGCTTCCGCCTTCCAGGCGGCTCTCTCGAGGGGAGAGTCTTTGGAGTTTGGATACGACATGACACGAAGAAAAGGGGCCTCGCACTGGCGCATTCGCGGCGCGACGCGTTTGAGCTCATCTACGTCTATCTGAAAATCGGAATCGATCGGCCTGGCCCAATTGGCGATTTGGCCGCCGAAGCCGACGACTGCAATACCGGCCGCTTGGAGCGCCTCCCAGGTCGCTTCCCATTCGTCAGCGCTTTGATCGCATACGCTTTGACCATCGACGAGGCGGAGTTCGACCGCAGTCCAACCCAGCTCTCTAAGCGCGGATACTTGTCCCGATAGAGAGCGTTCAGCTTCGTCGGCGAATCCGGTAAATCGAAAGGGCATAGGGGCGAGGCAGGTTCGCTGCCATCCAATGACAAGCTGCGGCCAGCGTCGATGAAAAAGGACGGTTCGACCTCCCGGTTGGGAAACAAAAAAGACCGCCTAAGCGGTCCTCTCGCAAATAGCCTGTGGCCCGAGCCGCTACTCCGCCGCCGCGTTTTCCGCGGGCAGCTTGCTTTGCAGAACCATGGCCTTCTGCAGCCAGTAGAAACTCTCCTGGGTAACGTTGCCTTGCAGGTCTTGGATGTAGGTTCGAGCGGCGTCGTAGTTTTCCGAATCGACCGCTAGGGAGGCGAGCCGGAAGCGGGCTTCCGCCAAATTGCCGGCGCTTTCGTTGGCTACGATCGTTTGCAAAGCGGCTTCCGCGTCAGCGGTCCTTCCATCCTGGAGAAGCGACATGGCTTGCCCCATGAGGGCGGCGTCGCGGATGGCTTCCATGGCGGAAGCGGCCGCTCGTTCGTAGTAGTCAGCCGCTTTCCCGAATTCCTTGGCTTCGTAAGCCTCGTCGGCGAGCTGCTTGAAGGCGAATCCACCCAGCGGTTTTCCGGCTTCCGCTTCCGCGAACGCAAGCTTGGAAGCGCTGTCATCGGCGGATGCGTAGTCTTCCTGCAGGGATAGCTGGGCTTGCTTGCCCATGAATAGGCTGATCTGGTAGATCCCGAACGCGGCGAAGATGCCGACGATGGAGTAGATGATGAATTTCTTGTTATTCTCCCAGAGAACGGCGAGCTGATCTTCGAGATCGGCATTGCTCGCGGCTGCGGCGGCAACTAGGTTGCGCTCGTCGCTTTTCGGGGTCGAATTCTTATCTGAGGAATTGGCCATAATAGTCGCCTGTTTAACGGGAAAGAGTGATAGAGCGCGTTTTTCGGCGGATTTAAAGCAATTTCGTCGGGGAGATCCCGGTTTGGCGGGAAAGGAGCTGCCGGGGCTCTATGGCGGGAAAAGCGTTTCCTCAGTCGAAGACGACGGTCTTGTTCTCGTAGACGAGGATGCGGTTCTCCAGATGCCAGGATACGGCGGTGGCGAGGGTGAGCTTTTCCAGATCGCGCCCTTTGCGGATCAGATCGCGAACGCTATTGCGATGCGTGATCCGAGTGACGCCTTGATTGATGATGGGACCCTGATCCAGGTCGGCGGTGGCGTAGTGGGCGGTGGCCCCGATCAATTTGACCCCCTTTTTGTGGGCTTGGTGGTAGGGCTTGGCCCCGGCGAAGGCGGGAAGGAAGGAATGGTGGATATTGATGACCGGCATGCCGATCGTATCAAGGAAGATGGAGGAAAGGATCTGCATGTAGCGGGCCATGACGACCAATTCGATGCCGTATTGCTTGAGCAGGGCGATTTGCTGGGCTTCGGCCTCCGATTTCGTTTCCTTGGTTACCGGAATATGGACGTAGGGGATTCCGTAGCCTTTCGCGGCCTTGGCGAGGGTGTCGTGATTGGAGACGATGAGGGCGATCTCGCAAGGGAAGTCGCCCGCTC
>CBFHHM010000023.1:5584-12974 GCA_965655705.1 Candidatus Pelagisphaera sp. | reverse complement strand
TCCAGCGCAGGATCAAGTCGTGGAAGCAATGGTCCGCCTTCGAGACCATAATGGCGACTTTTGGCTTTCGTCCGGAAATGGCGGCTTGGGTTTTCATGCCAATGGAATCCCCGAAGGCCTGGAAAGCGGCGGCATCCGCCTCCGTTGAACGCCCCTCCTCGACTGCCCACTCGACTCTCTGGAAGAAAACGCCTTCTTCCTGATCGCGATGCTGGTCCGCGTGGATGATGTTTCCGCCATTCTCGAATATCCAACTGGAGACCTTGGAGACGAGGCCCTTTTGATCGGGACCGGAGAGGAGCGCGATGATGCGATTGCTCATTTCTTATGGAAAAAGACTGCTTAGAAAAAGGAAAGAGGGTGTTATTGAGGGAGCCAAGCAGGTTTTGCAAACTTGGAGATCAAGGGCGGTTGCGATTTGGCTGCTTCCCGATAGGGAATGGTAAAGCACCTTTGCTTGCTTCCAAAAAGTGAAATATGAGCAACTTTTAGTTGCTTCCAATAGGTGAAACCATATGGTCGAAGAATGGAAAACCCCTTTCAGTACTCGGGCGTGGCGGAAGCGGCCGCCTATTTACCGCGGGCAGAGATCGAAACGCGTCTATTGGAATACGCGAAGAGCGGTCAGAATCTCCTGGTTCAGGGACCGCGACGGGTGGGGAAGACTTCGGTGGTGACGAATACCTTCGAGGCCCTGCAGCGAAAGAAGAAATGCTACTTCTTGAAGGCGGACTTTTTTGGAACGAGCAGCTTGAAGGGCGTGCGGGATATTTTGGCTCGGGCCTTGGATCAATTGCCGCTGACTGCCCAACTGAAGCGCAAGCTGGGTTCCCAAGTATCGAAGATCATGGGCATGTCTGCGTTTGGCTTTGGCGTGAACTGGCGAGGAACTTCGCGCGAGCAAATGGTTGAAGACATCCTGGAGATGTTCGCTGAAATCAATCGAGCGCGTCCCTTGGTGGTATTCTTCGACGAGTTTCAATCCTTGTTGGATATGCCAAATGCGGCCGAGGTTCTGGGCAGACTGAGGAGCGAGATCCAGCGGCAGTCGAAGGTGTTCTATATTTTCGCGGGGAGCGATCGAGCCCGATTGCGAGAGATCTTCTTCGTCGAGAATGGCCCGTTCCTGAAAAGCGCGGCTTTGCTAGAGGTGGGACTCATCGAGCGGGAGCGGTTCATTCCTTGGCTCGAAGAGCGATTTGCGGCAGGCAAGCGCAAGGTCGATCCTTCGGTTTGGGCGCCGCTCTTCGATCTAGCGAACGACGTGCCGGGAGATTTGCAGCAGTTCTGCCATGCCGCGTGGCTTAAGAGCGAGCGGGGGACGCGCATCGATGCCCAGCAGGTCGAGGAGTCGCTAAACTACTTGGTGAATATGCAGGAGAACGCCTTCGTGGATTTCTGGAATTTCCTTTCGAAGAATCAACGGCGCTTGCTGAGGGGCTTGGCGACCCTGCCTGGCGAAGGGCATACGTCGAGAGGGTTCTTGGAATGGACGCAGCTCTCGTCTAGCTCGGCTTCGAGCAAGGCGATGGACGCTATGCTCAAGCGGGGCGCCTTGTGGAGAGCAGGAGATGCCGTCGCGTTCTCCAATCCAGTGATGAAACTATGGATACTTAAGCGAGAAGGATTTAGGCGCTGATTGCGCCTTGGTCGGAGCGACGAAAAAGGCGACTCTACCGAGCCGCCTTATCGAAAAGGGGTCCCGTTTTTCCGTCAGACGGTGGCCACGTTCTTGCTCACGAAGCTCTGCACCGAACGCACGTCGAAGTCATTCTCCGTGAGCGCTTCGATGCCGGCGACGGCTGCGGTGGCTCCGGTGAGGGTCGTCATGATGCAGATGTTGTTGGCGTAGGCGACGGCCCGGATGTGGTTCTCGTCCTTGCGCGGCATCATGCCGGAAGGCGTGTTGATGATCATCTGCATCTCGCCATTCTTGATGAGGTCGAGCACATTGGGTCGACCTTCGGCGATGCGGAAGAGCTTGCTCGCTTCGATGCCGTTTTCCTTGAGGCAGTCGGCGGTGCCGCTAGTCGAATAGACCTTGAAGCCGAGCGCGACCAGCTTTTGGGCGAGCGCGACGGCCTTGGACTTGTCCTGGTCCTTGACGCTGAGAAAGACGTTTCCTTCAAGCGGCAGGCTGGGTTTGGCGGCGGCTTGAGTCTTGGCGAAGGCGATTCCGAAATCCTCGTCGAGGCCCATGACCTCTCCGGTGGAGCGCATCTCCGGGCCAAGGCGAATCGTCGAGCCTGGAAAGCGTACGAACGGAAAGACCGCCTCCTTGATGCACCAATGCTTGGGGCTCATTTCCTCGGTGAAACCGAGCTCGATGAGGGTCTTGCCGGTCATCACCTTGGCGGCCAGCTTGGCGAGGGGAACGCCGATGGCCTTGGAAACGAACGGCACGGTGCGAGAAGCCCTCGGGTTGACCTCGAGTACGTAAAGGTCGTCGTCCTTGATAGCGAACTGGATATTCATCAGGCCAATCACCTTCAACGCCTTGGCCAATCGGAAGCTGGCCTGCCGTACGATCTCGATCATCTCGTTGCCTAAGGTGTGCGGCGGCAAGACCATGGCGGCGTCGCCGCTGTGCACGCCCGCGTATTCGATGTGCTCGAGCATGCCGCCCACGATAGTGGTTTCCCCATCCGAGATGCAGTCGACATCGAGTTCGATGGCGTCTTCGAGAAATTTATCGAGCAGGACGGGCTTTCCGGGAGAGGCCTCGAAGGCTTCGCGGATGACGGCTCGGAGTTCGTCCATATCGTGAACGATGAACATGCCGCGGCCGCCGAGAACGAACGACGGGCGAACCAAGAGGGGGAATCCCACTTGTTCGGCCATCTCGTAAGCTTCGGCCTCGTCGAGTGCAGTCATATTGTCCGGCTGCTTGAGTCCGACCTCGTCGAGGATTCGCTTGAAGAGCTCGCGGTCTTCGGCGGCGTCGATGCTTTCAGGAGACGTACCGATTATGTTCACCCCGTGAGCCTTGAGCTCCGAAGCGAGGTTGAGCGGGGTTTGGCCGCCGTATTGCACGATCGCGCCGATGCACCCTTCCTGGTTGTAGATTTCGAGAACGTCTTCGAGGGTGAGGGGTTCGAAATAGAGTTTATCGGAGGTATCGTAATCAGTGGATACGGTTTCCGGGTTGGAATTGACCATGACCGACTCGTAACCCAATTCCTGGAGGGCGAAGGAGGCGTGCACGCAGCAGTAGTCGAACTCGATGCCTTGGCCGATTCGGTTGGGCCCGCCACCAATGATCATCACCTTCTTTTTGTCGGATGGAATCACTTCGTTTTCTTCCCCGTAAGAGGAATAGTAGTACGGCGTTTCGGCCTCGAACTCGGCAGCGCACGTATCCACCAATCGAAATACGGTATTGATGCCCATACTCTTGCGCTTGGCATTCACGGCATCCCATTCGCAGCCGAGCAAAGAGCCAAGTTGGCGATCGGAAAAGCCGTATTCCTTGGCTGTCAGAAGCAGTTCGCTGTCGATCGAGTCCAGGGTCGTGTCCTTCAGCTGATCCTCGAGATCGCTGATATGCTTCAATTGATGGAGGAACCAAGGATCGATCTTGGTCAATTCGAAGAGCTTCTCCAGAGAGTAGCCGGCCTTGAGGGCGTAGCGGAGATAGAAGACCCGTTCCGCATTGGGTCGAACGAGCTTGCCATTGATGACCTCTTCGGAAGGGAGGTCGTAGCCTCCCAGCTTGCCTCCGCCGAAGCCCCAGGCTCCCGTTTCCAAGGAACGCAGGGCCTTCTGAAAGGACTCCTTGAAAGTCAGGCCGATCGCCATGGCCTCGCCCACGGACTTCATGGAGGAAGTCAAGGTATCGTCCGTGCCTTGGAATTTCTCGAAGGTAAAGCGTGGAATCTTGGTGACGACGTAGTCTATGGTCGGCTCGAAGCTGGCCGGCGTCTTCTTTGTAATATCGTTCTGGATTTCGTCCAAGCTGTATCCGACCGCCAACTTCGCAGCGAACTTGGCGATGGGGAATCCGGTGGCTTTGGACGCGAGGGCGGAACTGCGCGATACGCGCGGATTCATCTCGATAACCACCATACGGCCCGTATCCGGGCAGACCGAGAATTGGATATTGGAGCCGCCGGTTTCGACGCCGATTTCTCGGATGACCGCGAACGACGCGTCGCGCATGGATTGGTACTCGCGATCGGTGAGGGTCATCGACGGAGCGATGGTAATCGAATCTCCCGTATGTACGCCCATAGGGTCGAAATTCTCGATGGAGCAGATTACGACGCACTGGTCCTTGCGGTCGCGCATCACCTCCATTTCGTACTCCTTCCAGCCGAGCAGGCACTCTTCGATAAGCACTTCGGTGACGGGGGATACGTCCAAGCCATTGCTTACGATCTGTTCGAATTCCTCGCGGTTGTAGGCGATGCCGCCTCCAGCGCCGCCGAGGGTGAAACTCGGACGAATGATGAGAGGGAAGGCCCCGATTTTCGTAGCGGCTTCGCGGGCCTCTTCGAGAGACTTGACCGTGGAGGAGCGAGCGACATCGAGGCCGATCTTGAGCATCGCTTCCTTGAAGAGCTCGCGATCTTCCCCCTTCTTGATGGCCTCGGGCTTGGCGCCGATCATTTCGACGCCGTGCTCGGCGAGAATGCCTGCCGCCTCGAGGTCGAGGGAGAGATTGAGGGCCGTCTGGCCGCCGAGCGTGGGCAGGAGCGCGTCGGGCTTTTCCTGGGCAATGATTTTGGTGACGGCCTCTACGGTGAGCGGCTCGATGTAGGTGACATCGGCGAACTCCGGGTCGGTCATGATCGTGGCCGGGTTGCTATTGACTAGAATGACCTTGTACCCCTCTTCCTTCAGAGCCTTGCAGGCCTGGGTACCGGAATAGTCGAATTCGCAAGCCTGCCCAATGACGATGGGGCCGGCTCCAATGATGAGAATAGATTCGATATCGACGCGTTTTGGCATGGTATATTCGTCCGTTCTGACACAGCCCGAAACGGCTGGGCAAGGGTGAAAAGAAGCGATTCCTATCGAATAGCAAGCGCTTTCGGGCGGGGGGCCGCGCAAGGAGCCAACTGGCCTTATTTCACAGGCCGCGGAAGCGCGATTCGATTGCAGGAATCGGACGCTGGGGGGCGAACGGCGACGACCCACTGGCCGCTTAGCGAGCGAGCGCGTCTACCCGTTCGTCGACGATTGAAATCAGCTCTTCCAAATTCTCGCAGGCATTTATCTCTTCGGCCGAGACGATAACCTGCGCCCCATCGTTCGTCTCCGTAAAGATCGCCGGCAGAGCCGGCTCGACATCGGGATATTTCTTGTGGAATTCGCGTCGATGCAGAAATTCCTTCTCGGCCTTCAAGCCGCTCAAGTAGGAACCCCATGACTTTCGCATCCCGACCATCCCGTAAGTGAAGCGGCAAAGGCTGCATTCGTAGGTCGATGGCGAGAGCGCCTTGTGGATGGTGTCGGTCACCGCATTGAACAATCCGTCGTCGGCGTTGTATACTAAGATGAGCTTCATAGGCGCGTGTCTGGCTAACGGGCGAACCAGCGGGTTGATTCTTGCCGGCGGTCGCTTTGCCCGTTTCCGGCGATTCCCGTAAAGGAGTTCCTAGGCCTCCGCGATGAAGAGCGCCCGCTGCGGACCGGGATAGCCCTCGATGGTCTTGCGGGGGTCTTCGGGATCCAGAAAGGTCTCCAGCGAGTCGAAGGTCATCCACTCGGTACTGCGTTGTTCGGCTGGGGTCGTCCGGGATAAATCGGCGAGCCGAATCCGCTTGAACCCGCAGCGTTCCAGCCAGCGTTCGAGCGTGAGGCAGCTGGGGATGAACCAGGTGTTTCGCATCTTGGCGTAGCGTCCTCGCGGCAAGAGGGCGTGCCCCTCCGGCCCGTCGACGACCAAGGTTTCCAGGACCAGTTCGCCGCCCGCCCGAAGCAGTTCTCGCAATTCGGTCAGATGATCGAGGGGCGAGCGCCGATGGTAGAGAACGCCCATCGAAAAGACGGTGTCGAAAACGGGCAGGCGCGGCGGTAGCGATTCGATTCCGAAAGGCAGGACCCAGGCCGGATGAATGGGAGGCAGGTAGCGCCGGGCAATGAAGGATTGCAGGACATAGAGCAGGTAGGGGTCCGTTCCCAGGGCGAGGCGAGCGCCTTCGGCGGCCATTCGATAGGAATAGTAGCCATTGCCGCTACCGATGTCGAAAACGAGGCGATCTCGCAGTGGAGAGATCGCCGTCTTCAGGCGCTCCCATTTCAGATTGGAACGCCATTCCGTATCGATTTCCACGCCGAAGAAGTTCCAGGGACCCTTGCGCCAGGGATGGAATGTCATGAGGGTATCTCGAAGGGCAGCCCTTTCCTCGGCAGTCAGGTCGTTCGAACGTCCGATGGTCACGGCGTCGCCGTCGAGCTGGATCGCGCTAGGCGCTGCCGCGGGCAGGGCTCCCAGCGCGTCCAGCCACTTGGGCATGTGCCCGTTATTGGTCTCTGCGAGGGCGGTCTGAAGGCGCCCGGGTAGCGCGTCTAGCCAAGGGGCGAGATCGGTCTCGGCGATTTGCTCGAATAAGGCGTGGTAGGAAGGTCGCGGCATTCGGATGGCTGGGACTGCTCCGTCGCGAGGATTAGCCTTTTCCCATGAGGCGGCCAGTCAATGGGACCCGTTTGGCTGCGGGCGTTCGAGGACGGATCGGCGGGTCATCAGGGGATTTGGCTCTCATCCTTTGATCGCGAGAATGGACACGAAGTTGAAGCATTGGAGCCAAACTTCGCAGTGGTCGAAGCCCGCTTCGGCCAGGCGTTGCTTGTGGGCATCGATGGTCTCGGGAATGAGCACGTTTTCGAGCGAGGAGCGCTTTTGGCTGATTTCGAGATCGCTGTAGCCTTGCTCCCGCTTGAAGTCGTGGTGGAGAGCGGAGAGATCGCCTTGCGCCTTTCGATCCTCGAACTGCACCTTCTCCGACAGCAACAAGGCCCCCCCGGCGTCGAGGCCGTGGAATGCCTTCCGAAGCAAGGGAAGGCGCCGCTCTATCGGAATGAACTGGAGAGTGAAGTTCAAGAGAACGAGCCCGGCGTTTTCGATGGGCGTTTTCTGGATGTCCTCGCGCCTCAGTCGCCACTGGCGGTCGGGGAGGGATTGCTTCAGGTGGGCCTCGCAGCGATCGAGCATCGCCTGGGCGTTGTCGATGCCAATGAGCTCGACCGATTCCGGGGCTCCGCCGGCCGCCGCAATCAAGCCGGCACCGAGCGAACAGCCTAGGTCGTAGATTCGACCGCTCTCTGCGGCGTAGCGTTTGGCTATCAAAGGAAGCAGCGAGAGCGTCATTGCGTAGCCGGGAACGGAACGACGTATCATGTCGTCGAAAACCGTGGCCACCGACTCGTCGAAAACGAACTCGCCCAC
>CBFHHM010000023.1:0-5575 GCA_965655705.1 Candidatus Pelagisphaera sp. | reverse complement strand
TGCGTAGCCGGGAACGGAACGACGTATCATGTCGTCGAAAACCGTGGCCACCGACTCGTCGAAAACGAACTCGCCCACGCGTTCGATGGGCGCGGCGTATATCCGGTCCTTGCCTGATTCCGATTGCGTCACGTCTTCAGCCAATGCGTCGACGGGATTCGCGCAAGCGGATTTACGGCTTGTCGGTCCGGTCATATTCTGCGGTGCTAGCGAGCGTGAAGACGAACAATGGAAAATGGGTGGTGGCTGGGCTGTTCATTATCGTAGCCGCGCTGGCTTATTTTTCAGTCCAAATCAAAAAGGACATCATGAAGCGGTCAGTCGAGGCGGAAGCAGCCGAATCCGACGAGCGCTAGTACGCGATCGTCCGGCGGAGCCAACCCTCGAAATTCGGGTCAATGCTTCTTGTTTGACCTCGCGTTGCCGAGAGCTATGCCCATTGGGTTCCTTTTCGCCATGAATCGCGTCTATATTAAAACGTACGGCTGCCAGATGAACGAGCGGGACAGCGAGCAAGTCGCGTCGTCCTTGCGCGATCGCGGCTACTCGGTGGTGAACAACGAGTTCGATGCGGATGTCGTCTTGCTCAATACCTGCAGCGTGCGGGACCAGGCCGAGCAGAAGGCGATTGGCAAGGCGGGCTATTTGGCCAAGCGCAAGCGGGAGGAGCCAGACTTCAAGATAGGAATCATGGGGTGCATGGCCCAGAATCGGGGCGCCGATCTCGCGGATACGCTACCGGACCTGGACCTAATCGTCGGCACCCAGAAGTTTCACGCGGTACCGGATCACCTCGATAATCTAATTCGAAGTCTGGACGGGCAAGGCCCCAAGCCTTCGACCATCATCGACCTGGAGGAAGAGGCGGGCTCGCAAAACGCGATCAAGGATCACCTCCCGAAGAAAAATCAAGTCAGCGCCTTCGTTTCGATCATGCAGGGCTGCAATATGAATTGCGCGTTTTGCATCGTTCCGAAGACGCGCGGCCGGGAGCGAGCGCGGCCGATGGAGCAGATCGTCGACGAAGCGACCGCGCTGGCGGCGCAGGGGGTCAAGGAAATCACCTTGCTCGGGCAAATCGTTACCAGCTACGGGCGACGCGATTTTCCTGTCGTCGCTGGCAAGTCTCCCTTCGTGCAGCTGATCGAGAAGATCAACGATATCGATGGGATCGAACGCATTCGCTTCACCTCCCCGCACCCGCGCGGGTTCAAGCAGGACTTGGTCGAGGCCTATCGGGATGTACCTAAGCTTTGCGAATACATACATTTGCCCTTGCAGGCCGGCTGCGATAAAACCCTCCGGGCGATGAATCGCCCGTACACGAAAGAGCGCTATCGGGAAATCGTGGAATCGCTTCGCTCCGTGGCGCCGGACATGTATTTTTCGACGGATATCATTGTTGGCTTCCCCGGAGAGACAGAGGCGGATTTCGATGAATCCGCCGCGTTTTTCGAGGAGATCGGTTTCGACATGTCTTATATTTTCAAATACAGTATTCGATCGGGAACGCCCGCGGAAGATATGGCGGATCAAGTTTCCAAGGAAGAAAAGGAACGCCGCAACCAGGTTCTCTTGAAAATCCTGCAAAAGCGATCCCTCTGGCGAAACGAACAGCTCATTGGAACGACTCAAGAGGTGTTGGTGGAAGGACCTGCTAAGAAAGGGGACAAGTTTACGGGGAAGACCCGCGGCTATCGCAATTGCATCTTCGACGGGGACGAGCGACTGATTGGCCAGCTCGTAGATCTGAAGGTAGACCGTGTCACGCCCAGTTCGCTATACGGAGACCTTGTACTCGCGGGAGTGGATACAGTTTAGAAACGCTATGGAATTGACCCTTTTTCAATCGACTTTCTTAGGCGGCCTGCTCTTTGCGGCCCTCGGAGTGATCTTCGCCCTTCCCAACAAGCCCTTGTCGACCATGATACGAGGCTTCCCTCGCTCGCGGTTCGCCGCCTACGTCACCATGGCATTGGGCGGCGCGTGGACGCTCTACATGGTGCTGGAGCTGACCGAAGCGAACTACGGTAATTTCAAGCAGTACATCTTCATCGCATTCGCGATCATCGGACTGCTGTCGTTCAAGTACGCGCCCGATTTTCTGTCCGTTCGGGGCGCGTGCATACTCTTTTTGCTGATCGCCAATACGCTGCTCAATGGCGCTTTCGGACACTACGAGGAGCCGCTACGCTTGTTTATGGTGGCGCCGGTCTACATTGGAATAGCGCTGTCGCTATACCTTGGATACGCGCCTTTTCGCATGCGGGACTTCTTCAGTTGGTTATTCGCCACGGCAAGCAGGCCCCGGAATTTGGGACTGGTATTGATCGTATATGGACTGTTCGTCAGCTCGCTGGCTTTCGCCTACTGACCGATGAAGGACCTTCCCGCAGACGATAGCGCTTTGCTCATGATACTGGCCGGTCCGGCCGGCAGCGGCAAGACTACGCTCTGCGAGCGGATAGTCGCCGAGAACGATCGAATCGAGCGGGTTGTCACGAGTACGACACGGCCGCCTCGAGAAGGGGAGGAGCACGGCGTCGATTATTATTTCTTCTCCAACGATGAGTTCGAACGGAAGATCGAGGAGGGGTCCTTTCTCGAGTGGGCCAAGGTGCATGCCAATCGATACGGTACCTTGAAGTCGGTCATCAAAGACAAGCTCTCCGAGCGGATCGATCTGGTCATGAACATCGATGTGCAAGGGGTCGCCTCCCTTCGCGAGGCCGCGAGCGGCTATCCGGCGATTGGCGATCGACTGGTGACGGTGTTCATCATGCCCTCCGATTTCGACGAACTGCGGCGACGTTTGCGCGGGCGCGGCCAGGACGATTCCGAGGAAATCGAGCGGCGCATTCGTTCAGCCGAGCGGGAAGTCGAAGCGTGGAGCGCTTTCGATTACGTGGTTCGCTCCAAGTCGAAGGACGAGGACTACGACGCGATTCGCAGCATTTGGCAGGCGGAGAAGCGACGCGCTTCTCGGCTGAAGGGGTAAGGAGGGCTTTCCTCCTCCTGGGGCGCGACTTCCCGGCAATCCAAGGTCTCAGGTCGCTGGGCAGGGCGCTCAGCCCTTACTTTTTGTCGATTGAGGCAATCAATTCGCCGAAATGCCCGTCTCCTTGACACGGTCGTCGTCGTTTATCGCGAAGTCGGCTTGAAATTAGACCGATTAACTCCCTAGTTTCCTCCCGCTTTGGAAATCGAAAAGAAAAGGAATTTGAAAATGAGCGCAGCAGCTGTTTCGATAGCAAGCGATGATGCCAATACCCAGGTTATGACTACCACCGCAAAGCCAAAGCCACGTCAGGAATTGAGCGACGCGGAGCTAGTCCAAGCGGGTTACCGGTATGCCTTGTCGATCGCTCGACACCATCAGGACGCCGAAGACCTCGCTCAGCAGGCATGGATGAAGCTGGTCAGGGCCTACGGGAAGGTCGAGGGAACACCGGTGCTCTTTCGGGCGATTCGAAATCTCTTTTACGATCAGAAGCGTCGCAGCAAAATCGTCCAATTCGAGCCGTTGGAATTCCATCCGGAAAACGGCAAGTCGGAGCCGAAAGGCATTTCATTGGACATGGAGCTGCTCATGAGCCGTTTGAGGCCGGAGGAGAGCGAAGCGTTGTTCCTCAACGTGGTAGAAGGCTATACGGCTAGCGAGATCTCGGAAAAAACAGGAACCCCCCGCGGGACGATACTCAGTCATATTCACCGGGCCCGGCAGAAGCTTGCCAAGGCTCTCGGAAGCGAATTTCGCGATAGCAAGTAGCGGATAAGGAACCTACTGCCATGAACGAACAAGAACTAGACAAGCAATTCAGAGACCTCTTCATGGGGGAGCGTCTGCCAGCGGAAAGCGTGCAGCGAATCCTCGAACAGGGGCGTAACGAAAACAAGACGATATGGTGGCGCTATTGGGCGCCCGTCGCGGCAGCCGCGGCCTTCGTCATGCTCTTCTCTTTTCAAATGGCGAAAGAGCACGACCAGGAAGGCTTCCATTTCGATGTGGCAGGCAAAATCGCCATGCGCCACAACAGTTCCACCAATCGAAATTTCGAAGTGGAGACCGCGTCGTACGATGGCGTACAGCGCGGGCTCAAGGATTTGGCCTTCTCGGTGACGCCGCTCGTTAAGGAGAAACTGCTCTCGGCCTATGAAGTCATCGGCGCTCGATACTGTCAGCTAGAAGGGCAGCAAGCGGCGCATTTGAAGGTTCGCAATCGCAAGACCGGCACCCTTTGTACGCTCTATGTCGCCTCGCTTAACGGCCCGCTCTCTGCTCTGAAAAGCGCCGACGCGCATATCGACCTGGAAGCGAACCACGTGGATCTCTGGGAAGACTCCGGCCGCCTGTTCGCCTTGGTGGACTGAGATCGGTTGGGGATCGCTTCAGGTAGGAGCGATACGATTTCCCTCTGCTGGAATACGGATTCCCGCGGAGTTAGTTTCGCGCTTGAGTTTCGCCGATCGGCCTGTTTCTCTGCGCCCCATTCCCAACGCCTGCCCGGGTGGCGGAATCGGTAGACGCAGCGGACTTAAAATCCGCTGTCCGTAAGGACGTGCGGGTTCAAGTCCCGCCCCGGGCACCAATTTAGAATCCTGCAATAACGAAACCTAAGGCGCTTAAGGCAGGGGATGCGGCGATGGGCGCAAGAACCTCGCCTTAGTTTCCGCCTCTTACGTGGAAGAACTCAACCGAGTCCCAAAGAAGGGACCACCAACGCAATTCGATCTCCACCTAAAACCGCCTCTGACGGGTTCAACGCATCCCTCGGGGCATAATGCTCAGAGGCCAGAAGCTGAAATCCTCCGCACCTCTAAACCAAACGCCCCCTCGCCAAGACCGAGTCGCATGGTGAGAGAAAAAATACCGCCAGATTTTGGGTTTTGTAAAAAAACATCCGTACGGTGATCAGCACTCCCTCAGATTTGGCACCATCATTAGGGTTCTGCTGCCCGGAGTGAGTTAGAAATTGGCAAATCTGCTTAGATGGTAATCAATCTTGTTCATGAACGCCGTTGAGATCGAGGAATCCGTTAGCCAGCTAGCAGAAAGCGCTTTTGATGCTGAGGAATTCCCATTCGTTTTCCTTAAGGCAGTCGGAAACCCGTCGAGCATCTCTCATTCAAACCGGGCTAAACTGAGGGGTCCAACCACCTCGGAGATCGACATTAAAGCGGCGGTCAGCCCGAATCGAAGGACATCAGGACAACGCCGGGGTCACGGCCTTGCCGGCCCAGAGCGGAAGCTAGTTGATCCAGTGCTTTTTCTTGGAACAAATGCATAGATCCAAATGACGAATTGTTACGCTACGGAGGTAGCAGCCATATAGTGATAGAAGACAAACGGGAGCGGTTCTTGAGGAGGGGCCGCTCCTTCTCTTTTCTCATTTGGCTCCAATGTCCAAAATTAGCAGATCTTCTGTCAGTACTCCCCAAAAGTTGTTCAGCTAATGGGAGAGCTTGATCTTTGAGAAATGAGATGAAAGGGTGTGCTCAGACTTAAGTTAGCAAATTCGGCGTTAACCTGTATAGCGATGTCGGAGATGCGATTCAAAAGAGCAGTTGTGGAGGG
>CBFHHM010000022.1:17560-62252 GCA_965655705.1 Candidatus Pelagisphaera sp. | reverse complement strand
TAGCCAGCAAATCGATCAATATCTCTCCGATCGGCCAGAGACCCGGATTCACCCGAGAACGCTCGTCATCCTAGGAATTGGATCGAACGACTTTTTCGACTTCCTCGAGAAAGGCGGCGATTTTCCGATTCCCAATGGAATAGACAATACGGTCGCAGCCCTTCAGCGACTCGTCGACGCCGGGGCCCGGCACTTCCTGATTCTTAATATACCAGAACTGAGCAAGACCCCTGCATTCTCAGGACAAAGCGATGCTGCAAAGGCTCAGATCAGTTTCCTTTGCGCTCAATACAATGCCATACTGGATCAAGCGCTGCAAGCCGTGAGCGATGCTGCTGGAGTCCACATAACCATCGTCGATGCCTTCGCGGTCATCAACGAAATTGTAGCCAATCCCGGACAGTATGGAATTTCGAATACGGCTTTTCCCGCTATCGCGGGCTTCGACCCGAATGCCTCCCTCTTCTGGGATTTAGTTCATCCCACGACTATCGGACACCGCATCCTCGCCGACTTCGCCCTGCAAGCCCTGGTAGATCACTACGTCTCTCCCAACGGTCAGCCATTCGAGTCCAACCCCTTTCACTCGCCAGCGGCGATTTCCAAATATAAAACGCCAAAGCGAATAGAGACGCGTTGCGAAGCCTTCGGTTCTCGCAGCGCGTTTCGCTATTGCTGAATCGCAGCGCTAAGATCGAACCCCAAGTCTCGACCTTTCACTATCCAAGACTGCAGCTCATCGGGCTTTTCCCAATCGCGATAAAGCAAAACCAAGTAGTAAAGGCATTCCACAATTCGAGCGTCATGCTCGCTACCCAATTGTTCGCGATAGTCGAATACGCCTTCGAAGCCGTCTAGCAAATAACCCTCCGCTTCATCGTATCGACCCTGACCCGCCAAGGCTCGTCCGATCAAACTTCGCGTGTGGTAGGGCAACCAATGTTCGGGTAGTCTATCGCTTCTTATATCGAAGCATCTCTGGGCAATCGCTTCCGCCGTTGCGAACTGTCCCTCCTGATTGTAGCCCCAGGCTTGTATGGCCAGCATGTCGGCCACCTCTATACTATCCGCTTCGAGTCGCTGGATCGCCAAACCGGTCACTTCGAAAAGCGAAGCCAGCGTTTCTTCTCCCGTATTCTGATGCTCCCAAACCGACACGCCGTAGGAGGAAATCAAATCGGTCGCCGTGGACTCTTTCAATCGCCGTCTAATCTCTCGAGCGCGCTCGTAGTTGCCTAGAGCTACGCGGTACTTGCCCTGAGTTACTTGATTGATCGCAAGAAGGGTCAGCGAACTTGCGACCGCGGGATTGATTTCGCCCAAGAGCGAGCGATTCATCTTAAGGGCTTCGTCTAAAAGAGTCTCCGCCCTCGCCAACGATTCGCCCCCTAAACAAGACAGCACGAAACCCAACTCGTTAAGCGATGCCGCAATCTCCTCGTGCTGGTCTCCCAAATAGCTGCGCTGCAATTCAAGCGCTCTCTCGATCGACTCCACGCCTTCGTTCAGATGCGCATCGCGTTCGGAAAGCGTCAGATCCGACACGATCGCCTTCTTCGCCAATATCAAGCTAAGGTTCACCAATGAACGAGCTTCCCCTCTCAGATTGGCTTCGACGCTCGACGCGTGCAAACGAAGCGCATCCCGTATCAATTTTTCGGCTTCCTCGAATTCCTCAAGGCGTCCCAAGGCAGCGCCCAAATGATTCATCGATCGCGCTCGCGCAGTCACGCTAGAATCGCCTATTGTTGCCAATCGTTCCAACTCCCGGCGGAACATCGATTGCGCTTCCTCGTAATCCCCAATCCTGAAATACACGGAGCCCAATATATCCAGCAACTCTACCTGCGCCTCCGGCGAAACCACTGGCAATCGCCTTTCCGCAAGTTCAAGCGTTTCCTTAAGCGTTTGCTTGAGCAAGGCCCCGCCCTCCTCTCCTTTCAACTGCAATTCGACCAACGAATCCACATGGCTGTACATCTCCTTGATAAATTCCGATATCTCGGCGCTCTTGCGGGCTTCGCTCTGCGCCTGCCGCTCCGAGCGAATCGCTTGCAAGCCCAGCCAAGCAATGGCCACCGAACCAAACATCAAGCTGGCCGCTAGGGCTACCGATACGCCGAAAGCGATTCGATTTCGATCGATCAATTTCTTTATCCGGTAGAAGGCTGTCGGCTCGCGCGCCAAAACTGGCTTGTGATTCAAATACCTTCCCACGTCCATAGACAGGGCATTGACTGTCTCGTAGCGCCGGGAGCGATTCTTCTCCAGGCACTTCATGACGATCCAGTCCAATTCGCCTTTCAATTCCTTGGGCAATCGTTCAGCCACCAATCCTCGACTGCTCGCAACGTTCGCTCGTTCGCCTTCGTTCATCGAGGTTACCAAGTCCGACGGACGAAGTGGGTCTTCCTCGCTAATGACCTTCCGCATTCCGTCGATCCCCAGCTCATTCAAACGACTCGCATCGAATGGCTGCATTCCCGAAAGCAATTCGTACAGTATCACTCCCAAACTGTAGATATCGCTTCTCGTATCTACATCCAAACTACTCATCTGCATCTGCTCGGGACTGGTATAAACCGGCGTCCCAACAAACGAGTGAAAACGCGTGAATAACGTCTTATCGGTCAGCTTGAACTGAACCGCTTTGGCGATACCGAAATCGATGACCTTCGGAACCGCCTCTCCATCATTCACTGTAACCAGAATATTCGATGGCTTGAGATCGCGATGGATGATACCTTTCTGGTGGGCATGATGAACGGCCTGACATACTTGCGTGAACAGGTGCAGCCGGGCCCGCGAAGGAAGCGTTTCCCTGTCGCAATATTCCGTAATCGGGAATCCGCGCACCAGCTCCATTACGAAAAAGGGACGACCATTGGGGGAAACGCCGCCATCGAACACCTTGGCAATGCCTGGGTGATCCATCATGGCAAGGGCTTGGCGCTCGGACTCGAACCGAGCCACCACCTCCTTGGTATCCATCCCCAGTTTAAGAATTTTCAGGGCGACGCGACGTTGGACCGGCTCCTTCTGCTCGGCCATCCAGACCACGCCCCAACCGCCTTCTCCGATGCGTTCAAGCAATCGATAGCGGCCGATGTAATCGCCGGGCATCTCGTCGGCAGGAGCCGATTGCTGGAGCGCCTTGCCGATCGCAAACGCGTCGCGTTCGTCCGTCTCCAGATAGTCCTCCGCCTCCTCGCTCGCCTGGAGCAAGGCGTCCACGCGGGGCCTTAAATCGATGTCTGCCGCGCAAGCATCTTCCAAAAACCGAAGACGCGCTTCGCCGGTAAGCTCTAGGGCCTCGGCGAAGATTCGTTCTTCTTGCGGATGGGGACTGGCCATAACTCCAATTCAGTATTCCAAGCGCATTCGAGCCAGTCGATGGATCACGCGTTCTTTATTGCATCGAAAAGCCAGGCCTTCGAGTACGCCCACCAGCGCTTGGCGGTTGGAGCCGATATATCCAACAGACTAGCTGCTTCCTCGATCGTAAGACCAACGAAATAACGCAACTTTACCAGCTCCGCCTTTTGAGGCTGCTCGACCGCGAAACGTCCTAGGGCTTCGTTCAAGTCAATGACGTGACGGTCATCGTTCATCGATTCCGCCAGTCCTTCCAGTTCATCGAATTCCACCCGTCTCTGCTCGCCCCCGTGGCGAATCGCCATGCGTCGGCGAGCGCGCTCGATGAGGATGCGGCGCATCGCTTCCGCGGCCGATGAAAAGAAGTGGGCCCGATTCGCCCATCGAGGCTGCTTTTCTCCCCCCACCCTCAACCAAGCCTCGTGCACCAAGGCCGTCGCTTGCAGGGTCATATCCGCGCTTTCCCTCGACAATTTCGAGTGGGCGACCTTACGCAATTCGTCATAGACGAACGCAAGCAAACGCTCCGCTTCGCGTTGATTATCCCCCGAGGAGGTTGGGCTAGAAGAATTCGCAGCAGTATCGGCCACATCTTTACGCTGATTCGAATACTCGACTTTGCAACGACATATGACTAGCAATAAGCCTTGATCTCCTCTGCGGGGTCCCTCATCCTAACACGTGTATGGATAAGTTTACCCTCCCAGTTATCGCCCTATCGCTCATCGTCCTGTCCAGCTCTTTTGCAAAAGCCGACGATTGGACTCCCCTCTTCAATGGAAAAGACTTCCAAGGCTGGAAGCAACTGGGGGGAGTCGCCCAGTATACGATCGAAAACGATGAAATTGTCGGTACCAGCGTAGACGGTACGCCTAACTCCTTTCTGGCCACTGAAAAGTCCTACACCGACTTCGTTCTCGAGTTCGATGTGTGGGTGGAGACAGGACTCAATTCTGGCGTTCAATTCCGCAGCGCCACCAAGCCGCATCCCGATCTGAAAGACGGACGCGTCTACGGCTATCAATTCGAACTCGATACCGCAGATCGCGCTTGGTCCGGCGGCATCTACGACGAAGCGAATCGCGGCTGGCTCTACCCCGTGGAATACAACCCGCCTGCCCGCAAGCTCTTCAAGCGCGAGCAATGGAACACCGCTCGTATCGAGTGCGTCGGCAACGAGGTTCAAACCTTTCTTAATGGAGAGCCCGTCTCTCGACTGGTCGATGAATCGAGTCTCTCCGGCTTTATCGCCCTGCAGGTCCATGGCATTGGCGGGAAAGCGGAGCTAGCGGGAACGCAAGTCCGCTGGCGCAATCTCCGGATCAATACGAAATCCCCCAAGCTAACCCCTTCCCAAGGGGCCTACATCCGCAATATCGCCTCGAATACGCTGAGCCGATCGGAGAAGCAGCAAGGCTGGAAACTGCTCTTCAATGGCAAGAACGCCAATGCCTGGAAAGCGGCCAAGGGCGGCAATCCCTTTTCCGATGAGGACTGGGAGATCGCCGACGACATGTTGACCGTCAACGCAGGCTCAAAAGTAGGCGATCTCATTTCCAAGAAGACCTACGGCGCGTTCGAGTTCGACTTCGAGTTCAAGCTCACGGAGGCAGCCAACAGTGGGGTTAAGTACTTCGTCAAGGACCATGCCGAACCCGGCAAGGACGCCAAGTATCTAGGGCTCGAATACCAAGTGCTGGACGACGACAAGCATCCCGACGCGACTCAAGGCGCCGTGGGGAATCGCACCACCGCCTCCCTCTACGATTTAATCCCCTCCTACCGGACCGTTCGGGGACGCAAGGTACCGGTTAACATCGGCAAATGGAATCACGGACGCATCGTTGCGACCCCTCATGGAGTCGTCGAACACTGGCTCAACGGCTACAAAGTACTCGAATACGAACGAGGCTCCAATATCTACCACGCTTTGGTCGCGCGCAGCAAATACGAACCGCATGAGGGATTTGGACTGATCGAATCGGGGCACCTCCTCCTTCAGAACCACAACGACCACGTCAGCTATCGCAACTTGAAGATTCGCGAGCTCTAGTCGAACCGACTCCAGTCTACAGACGAACGATTGCGCCGTTCCGAATCCCAAGGCAGCGAACGATCTCCCCGCCGTCGCCTCCACCTGCTTCGAGCTAAAAACACGCCCAGCGCTCGCGCGTAACGAGTTGCATTGCTCCAGCGACTTCTCGAAGCTCTCTTTCGCTTGCCCGGAGGCAAGCGACACCCCCCTCCTGCGAATCACATTCAGTACCCTCTCCATGCAAACTCGAAACAATCGCTTCCCTCCTCCGCTGCATCGCTTCCTTGGTTTCAGCATCGCTCTCGCCGCTTCGCTTCTCTCCTACGCTCAGGACGGCGACGCCTCCATCGATATTTCCGGCGAACTCAAGGAATGGCATGCGGTTACCTTGACGCTCGACGGTCCGTTCGCTCGAGAAACGGACAAGACAGTCAATCCGTTTACCGACTATCGCATGTCAGTCACCTTCGCCCATGAATCCGGAACGCCTTCGTATACGGTCCCCGGATACTTCGCCGCCGATGGAAACGCTGCCGAGACTTCGGCCACTGAAGGCAATAAATGGCGAGCTCACCTATCTCCGGACAAAGCGGGAAGGTGGAGCTATCGCATATCCTTCGTCAAAGGCAACAATGCAGCCGTAACCCCTTCGGTCGGCAAGTACGTCGAACCGTACCAGGGCGTCTACGGCACCTTTTGGGTTTCCAAGACCGACAAGACCGGGCGGGATTTTCGGGCCAAAGGCCGCTTGGAATTCGTGGGAGCCCATCATCTGCGTCACGCCGGAACGGGCGAGTTCTTCCTCAAGGCCGGTCCCGACGCCCCTGAGACGATTCTCGCCTATACCGATTTCGACAACACCATCGCCCTGAAGGAAAAAGCGCCCCTCAAAACTTGGGAGCCGCACGCCAAGGACTACCGCAAGGGCGATCCCACCTGGCAAGGCGGCAAGGGTAAGAACCTGATCGGCGCCATGAACTATCTCGCCGAGAAGAATGCCAACACCTTCTCCTTTCTCACCTACAATGCGGGCGGCGATGGCGACAATATCTGGCCCTTCACCGACCGTGACGATAAGCTGAGCTACGATTGCTCCAAGCTCGATCAATGGGGCATCGTTCTCGCCCACGCCCAAAGCAAAGGCATCCACTTGCACTTCAAGCTTCAAGAGAACGAGCTCGACGACCACCGCCAAGGAGCGGCCAAGAAACCCGTCGTAATTCCAGAAGCCTTGGATGGCGGCGCTCTGGGCGTGGAACGCAAGCTCTACTTCCGCGAGCTCATCGCTCGCTACGCCCACAATCTCGCGCTCAACTGGAACCTGGGCGAAGAGAATACCCAGACTTACGAAGAGCAACGCGACATGGCGGAGTACATCCTCAACGTCGATCCCTACGATCACAACATTGTCATCCATTCCTTCCCCAGCCAACAGGACGATGTTTATCTCAGCCTGCTAGGCAGTCAATCCGTTCTCACCGGAACCTCCTTGCAGAATCACTGGAACGTCGTTCACAGACAAACCCTGAGATGGCTGGACATGTCGCGGGCCGCCGGGAAACCCTGGGTCGTCGCCAACGACGAACAAGGTTCCGCGAACAACGGCGTCCCCCCAGATCCCGGATACCAAGGATTCGACGGCTGGGCGACCGAGAAGGACGGGCAAACGCAGTACAATCTCCACGATATTCGCAAAGCTACCCTATGGGGCAACCTCATGGCAGGCGGCGCTGGAGTCGAATACTACTTCGGCTACCAACTGCTGGAAAACGATCTGCTCGCCGAAGATTTTCGCAGCCGCGACCTGACCTGGGAATATTGCGGCATCGCCCTCGATTTCTTCTTCGACAACGAGATCCCCTTTCACCGCATGCGCAACATGAACGCCCTGATCGGCAATACCACCGGCGACAACTCGCGATTCTGCCTCGGCAACGAAGGCGAGCTCTATCTCGTCTACCTGCCCAGCGGGGGACCTGTATCGATCGATCTTGCCGGGGAATCCGATCGCTTTAAAGTGCGCTGGTTCAATCCCCGCAAAGGCGGAGGCCTGCAAAAGGGATCCGTCAAAACCGTAAAAGGCGGAAAGAGAATTCCCATCGGCAGTCCTCCCGCTGATGACGGCGAAGACTGGCTCGCAGTGATCCGCAAGTAGCGCTTCGGCAGGGTCGCTTGGAGCCAAGCAACGGCCCTAATGCCGACCCACCGACTCAACGAGCGCCCGCGTTGCCGCGGCGCTCGTTTTACCGGCGTCCTGAATACCCGAATACGAGTGGAAAGCGATGCTACCCTCCCAAGGCGAGAATTCTCTCAAGACAAGCGGAGCCAATCGAGGGCTGATACTGCCCGCAATTACGACTTCGATCCGGCCGGCGGCCGCTTGAATCGTATCGTTAAGAGCCGCAGCGCCATCGAGCGCGTTGCCGCTCTTTCCCCAAGTCACGCCGCTGGTAAGGATACGGGTCACCCCTAGCCCGACAAGTTGTTCGAGCGCCGCCTCTCGATCTCGGGTCGCATCGAAAGCGCGATGAAAGGTGGTCGCCAGCTTCAAAGAGGCGCTCAGCGAAACCAATGGAGCAAGCGATCGCATATCTAGGTTCCCCTCGCCGTCCAACGCGCCGAGGACCACCCCGTTCGCTCCCGATTGAGACGCCCTCTCGATCTGTCGCGCCATAAGCGCGAGCTCATCGGAGTCGTAGTGAAAATCGCCCGCTCGAGGTCGAATCATAACCATTAGACCCGGTTTCGCGAACGAACCTCGAGCCGCCTCGATCGAAACAGCTGAGGGGGTAAGCCCATCCTCATCCATGCCTGCGCACAGCTCAATCGTATCGACCCCGCCCGCATAGGCCGCTGACGCGTTAGTCGCCGCCTCTTCGACGTAGTCTCCACTAATGCATGCCTCGACCTTAATCATCGATTTTCAGGTGAAACAGGCCCCGAACGATTGGCGAGCGCTTTCCGCATTTTAAAATGCGGAATGCCGACCTCCACAAAAGACTCGCCCTCCACCCGATAGCCCAGCCCTTCGTAGAATCCGACCGCTGTCGAGCGACCATGCAGCCAGAGTTCGCGGACTCCCTCCTCGGAGAGCCGACTCTCCACGTCAGTTATCAATTGCCGACCGATCCCTTGCCCTTGGAGAGCGGCCTCAATCCCCATTTGCTTAAGCTGCCCTAATCCGTCATCGAGAGGAACGACTATCAGACATCCGACGATACGATCGGCATCGAACGCTCCAAAGTGACGATACGCTTTCTCTCGTTCCAGATTCTCATCGTACACGCTCAAACCCAGGGGCTTGCGCAAAAGACGATCCCTCAATTCACACTCGTTGCGATACTCCTCCGAGCCATAGACGATTTCAGAAATGCGGACCACGAAAGAACTCAAAAGACTTCTTAAACGCAACGCTAGTAGAATCAGTAGCTCCGAGCATCCGTCCCAGCCATTGGTGGCCTCTTCCAAGCCAATGGGCCAAAAGAAAAAGGCCGCCCTTCACGAGCGGCCTTCGAAATCGTTTCTAGCGAACCGAATTTAGCGGCTGGCGACAGCGACGACGTTCGATGCCGTCATACCCAGCTCGGCCATCACGGTGTCGCCAGGAGCGCTAATGCCAAATCGGTCGATGCCGATTACCTTGCCTTCGAGGCCCACGTACTTGTACCAAAGCCCGGATACACCTGCCTCGATCGCAATGCGCTTGCGGCAAGAAGACGGCAGTACGCTTTCCTTATAATCGGCGCTTTGAGCGTCGAACCGGAGCATAGAGGGCATCGAAACCACGCGTACCCCGCCGCCCAATTCCTCGGCTGCCGCGACCGCGTGCTGCACCTCGGAACCGGTCGCAATGATGATCGCGTCCAAATCGCTCGTTTCCTTGCGAATGACATAGCCACCTTGCAATACGCCATTGCGGCGTTCATCGGCTGAGGCAGTATTGATATTCGGGATACCTTGTCTAGTCAGCGAAAGTACCGTTGGCCCATCTTGACGTTCCATCGCGGCTACGAACGCGCCCGCCGTTTCTTCGGTATCGCAAGGACGAATCACATCGAGATTCGGAATAACGCGCAATCCGGAAACCGTTTCCACCGGCTGGTGAGTCGGACCATCCTCGCCAACGCCAACCGAATCGTGCGTGAAAATATACACGACTGGCAAGCCCGCCAAGGACGCCAAGCGAATCGACGGACGCAGGTAATCGGCGAACACCATGAAGGTCGCGCCCGAAGGACGCCAAATGCCATCGTAGGCCATGCCATTGAGCAAGGAGCCCATGGCGTGCTCGCGAATACCGAAAAGCAAATTGCGCCCGGTTTCGCTGCCAGGCAGGAAATCGCCTCCGTCCTTGATGTAGTTCTTTGTCGAACCGTGCAAGTCGGCCGAGCCGCTAACCAATTCAGGACGAGCTGCAGCGATGGGTTGCAGCACGTTCGAACCCGCTGCCCGCGTCGCCTGCTTCGCATCGTCCTCGGCTACCGGAATCTGGGCGAAGAGCTCTGCAGTGTCCACAGGAGCATGCGCGCCCGATTCGAGTTGAGCCGCCAACTCCGAGTTCGCCGCGGCCCACGCGTCATAGGTTTGCTTCCAAGCATCGTAGGCGGCGATGCGCGTTTCCTTCAAAGTCGCGAAATGCCCGCGCACTTCGTCGGAAACGTAAAATCGATCTTCCGGCAACCCAAGTACCACGTGGGCGTTTTCGGAGTGCTTAATCGCGCCGCTTTCGCCGTGACCGGCGCTGGTACCCGCGACTTCTGGAATACCGCGACCGATTTCCGTCTTCGCGATGATGAACTGCGGCTTGCCGGAGGTTGCTGCCTTAGCATTGGCAAAGGCGCTCGCGACCGCATCGAGATCGTGTCCGTCAATCGTCACGACATCCCAACCCATCGCGTCGTAGCGAGCCGCCGTGTCTTCGCTCTGCGACTTTTCAGCCATGGCGTCGAGAGTGACGTCATTGCTATCGTAGAAGACGATCAAGTTATCCAGATGCAGGTGACCGGCCAGGGCCGATGCTTCCTGAGCAACGCCTTCCTGAATACAGCCATCGCCCGCCAGAGCGACCACGTGATTATCGAGGATAGTATGCGCCGCTGTATTGAACTTTGCCGCCGCCATCTTCTGGGAAACCGCGAAACCGACCGCGTTGCCAATTCCCTGCCCGAGTGGACCGGTCGTACTTTCGACGCCCGGCGTCTCCATGAATTCCGGGTGCCCGGGAGTCTTGCTGTGCAATTGGCGGAAGTTCTTGAGCTCGTCGAGACTCAAGTCGAATCCCGCGAGGTGCAGCCAACTGTAAAGAAACATGCTGCCATGGCCTCCCGAAAGGACGAAGCGGTCGCGATTGATCCAACGCGGCTCGTCGGGATTGAGGCTTAAGGCATCGCCGTAGAGGACGGCCCCGATTTCAGCCGACCCAAGAGGCAAGCCTACGTGGCCCGACTTGCAGGCGTGGACGGCGTCGATGGCCAGTCCGCGAGCTTGATTGGCGGCTTTCTGAAGGAGTTCTTTATTCATTTCGGACAGCGTAGATTACTAGCGATATTTGCGAAGCCCCACACCTCAATAGAGGGGGCTGCAAGCCTCAAGAGCAAAATAGGGCCCTAACGCGCCTCATTCCCCTCATTTTTCCCGAATGGCGCGAAACGACCGATGCTCGGAAATCGATGACGCCCGACCAAAGAAAAAGACCGCCCCAATCGGAGCGGTCTTTTTGAAATTCGTTTCTACGGAGTCGCGGACTAGTGACCCTTGGAAAGGCGCTTCTCCTTGACTTGCATGGCCTTCTTGCCGATCAGGCCACGGAGGTAGTACATGCGAGCGCGCATGACCTTCGATTCCTTTTCGATCTCGATCTTGGCCACGTTGGGGCTGTGAATCGGAAAAACCTTCTCAACGCCTTCGCCATAGGAAATCCTGCGAACGGTGAACGTTTCCTGAATGCCCGAACCTTTGCGAGCGATCACAATGCCAGAGAAAATCTGGACGCGACGCTTGTCGCCTTCTCGTACCAAGGTGTGGACCTTGACGCCGTCGCCTACCTTGAAAGGAGGCACTTCGTCCTTGAGCTGGTCTTTAGTCAGTTCGCTAACAATCTGGTTCATTATATCAATCCTCTAGTAAATCGGGTCTCCGCTGGAGCGTTCGTTCCTCTCGTTCCCGCAGGCGCCATTTCTCGATTTCCGCGTGATTTCCCGAGAGAAGCACCTCTGGAATCGGCATGTCTCGAAACACGGCAGGACGCGTGAATTGAGGAAAGTCGAGCAAACTGCCCTGGAAGCTTTCGCTAGTCAATGATTTTTCTTCGCCTAAGAATCCCGGTAAAAAACGGCATAGACAGTCGATGACGACAGCCGCCGCAAGCGTGCCATTGGTCAGCACGTAATCGCCTACGCTGATCTCCTGGTCGACCCGATTTTCCCTCACTCGATCGTCTATTCCTTCATAGTGGCCGCTGATTAAAAGCAGGCTTGGCTTGGCCGCTAGCTCTTGGGCCAATTTGGGAGTAAGCGGATCCCCATCCGGGGCCAGATACACGCGATGCGCACCCGGCGTCTGCAATTCATCGATCGCGTCGAAAAGCGGTTCCGGCATCAGGACCATCCCCGCTCCGCCGCCAAACGGCCTATCGTCGACTTGCTTGTGCTTTCCCTTAGCCCAATCCCGCAAATTGTGGACCCCGACGTCGACGATTCCATTGGCCCGCGCCCGTCCCATCATGCTCTCCGAGAGGAACCCGTCGAGCATCTGAGGAAAGAGCGTTAGAACGTCGATTTTCATATGGCGGCGACTCGGGTCGCCCGGTTTGGAGACGAAAAAACCCGGCTTCGCAACCGGGTTCGAATAAAGCGTTCGAGCGCCGCTTATATTATAGAGGCGCTTAGGCTTCCGCAGCAACGGGAGCTTCTTTCCGAGCGCGCTTGATAAGGGAGTTTGCTGTATCGGTTGGCTTCGCGCCCACGGACATCCAATAGTCGGCGCGATCCACGTTCAACGTCAGCTCTACTTGCTGTCCCTTCGCACGTGGAATGTACGTGCCGAGCTTCTCGACGAAACGACCATCTCGACGGCCACGCGCTTCGGAAACGACAACGCGGTAAACGGGATTGTGGGTAGCTCCACCTCTTTGAAGTTTGATCTTTAAGGCCATGTCTAAAGTGTCCTGGAAAATTCTGAAAAGAGCAGGACGATTTACCAAAATTGACGCTTGTCAAGCAACATCCAATCGAATGTTGTTCCTCGCCTATGCTCAGAGCCGGTATCGTAGGTCTCCCCAATGTTGGCAAGTCAACGCTCTTCAATGCGTTGACCCGTACCCGCAAGGCGGAGTCGGCAAACTATCCGTTCTGTACCATCGATCCGAATGTCGGCGTTGTCAACGTACCGGACCTGCGACTGGCCGTTCTCAAGGATATCGCTAAAACTCAGGTAGTGATCCCCGCCGCTATCGAATTCGTGGACATCGCCGGACTGGTCGCTGGAGCGAGCAAGGGCGAAGGCCTGGGCAACAAGTTCCTCGCCAACATTCGAGAGGTTGACGCCATCGTTCAAGTGGTACGCTGCTTCGAGAACGAGGACATCGTTCACAGCATGGGCTCGGTCGACCCCATTCGCGACATCGAGATCATCAATACGGAGCTAGTTCTCTCCGATCTCGAGTCCGTCGAACGACAAAAGGAAAAAGCTATCAAGAAGGCCCGCGGCAACGACAAGGAAGCTCAGGCAATCGTCGCCCTCATCGATCGGCTCATCCCCCATTTCAACGAAGGAAGTTCCGCCAACACGCTCGACGTTTCCGACGACGAAGCCGCGGTGATGAGAAACCTGCATTTGCTTTCCTCCAAATCGGTCATCTACGCGGCCAACGTCATGGAAGACGATCTCGCTGACGCCGATGCGAACGAAATGGTCGCCAAAGTCCGGGCCTACGCCAAGGAGAGTCAAGATGCCGGCTGTGTCGTAATCAGCGCCCAGATCGAATTCGAGCTAATCGATCTCAGCGACGAAGACGCCCAGGAATTCCTTTCCGATCTCGGCGTCCAGGACAGTGGCATCTCTCTTCTCATTAAAGAAACCTACTCCCTACTCGGCCTGGAAACCTATTTTACCGCGGGCGAAAAAGAAGTAAGGGCATGGACCTTTACCCATGGCATGCTCGCTCCCCAAGCTGCGGGCGTCATCCATACTGACTTTGAAAAGGGTTTTATTAAAGCGGAAGTCGTTTCATATAAGGACCTTGCCCAACTCGGCAGCGTTTCCGCGGCCAGAGATGCGGGGAAGTATCGTCTCGAAGGCAAGGAATACGCCTTCCAAGACGGCGACGTCGCCGTGTTCCGTTTCGCGAACTAAGCGCCCTGTACGGGCAGCGATTCCGGATCCTGCCCAATTGCCTTGAGCTCCTCCATTTACCGGAGGAAATTCGTAACTCTCGACGTTTACGCCTCGTTAAAGCTCTTGCATTCGCATCCAATCGCTTAAGCCAAACGTCTTACACTGCGATAAATACGGAATTGACTCGATCGCTTACTTGAAATCCCAACCTATTTCGTGATCTAATACTCGCCTAGATGCTGTACGACCGCCCATACATGCAATCCGAACCCGGCCCCCGATCGCGAAATCTGATCTTCGGCATCATCATTTTCAATATAGTGATGTTCGCCATCCAGCTGGTCGCTGGCGAAGGCTACTTCAATGCCTTCGCTCTGACTTCCAACGCCTGGGGCGGCCCCAATATCTGGAGCTTCGTCACCTACTCCTTTTTGCACGGCCAAAATATCGGGCATATTCTCGGCAATATGATCGGCATCTTTTTCCTAGGCAGGGCCTTGCTCCCCGAACTGGGCGAAAAGCGATTTATCCAGCTCTACCTCATGTCCGTCGTCTCGGGCGGGCTCCTCTGGTATCTTGTCAGCTTCATTTCCAAGACCGGAGCCGTCGTCGGCGCCTCTGGCGCGGTTTTCGGCCTGATCACCTGCTTCGGACTGATCTATGCGAATTCAGATATCCATTTCATGCTAGTCATACGCATGAAGGCTAAGGTTCTCATGTACATCTCATTGGGAATCGCAGGGTTCGGACTCGTGTTTCTGGAGTTGCTCAATGGAACGGGCGTGGCCCACTCCGCTCACTTAGGCGGCATGACCGGAGGCTACCTCTTCTACAAATTCATCTACCAACGAGACCCCGGCCATGGCAAAGGCGCCGTTATCAGCATGCCGGAATGGCTCAAGCGCAAGCCGAGCAAGCAAGCCTCCAAGTCCTTTCCCTACAAGGTTAACATCCAGCCCAAAAAGGACTTGAAGAAGGAAGTCGACCGAATCCTCGACAAAATCAATAGCCAAGGATTCGGAGCGCTCACCCAAGAGGAAAAGCAAATCCTCGACGAAGCCGGCGATCTCCTCAAGAAACGCTGAGGCATCGCTCAGGGCGCTATTTCTTTGCCTACAGGGGACCGTCGTCTCTAGGTTCCTACCCAAAATCTGAACTTTGCTCGTAAATCTATCTCTTTTCAGGAAACTTTACCCGATCGAACCGGACCATAGAATAAGTAGAATCAAACGCACTATGCTAAATCGCATCGCATTTCTCTTTGCCCTTTTACCCGCAGTCATTAATCCATCCGTCCTCGGACTAACGGAATCCGAACCCCTTTTCGATCCGGCAGACCTGCCCGAACTGGCGCCGACGGATCTCATGTCCCAGGAGACGATGCGCGTTATCGAAATGCTGGAGACCTTGCATTTCAATAACCAGGAAATCTCCGACGAAGTCTTCACCGAGCTGATCGGCGAATACATGGAGAGCCTCGACTACAACAAGCTGTATTTCCTGCAAACCCACGAAGACCAATTCGTGAAGGCGTTCGGTTCGAGATTGAGCATGCAGCTGCGCCATAAGGGCGATCTCAATGCCGCCTTTTCAATCTACGAACAATACCGCGATATCGCTCTGAATCGCATCACCTGGATCTTAGAGCGTCTGGAAGAAGATTGGTCCTTCGAAGACGAAGAAGACTACGAATACGACCGCAGCGAAAGTCCCTGGGCGCAATCGATGGAAGAAGCGGACGAACTCTGGCGCAAGCGCCTCAAGCAGGAAATGCTGCAAGAGCTTCTCAACGAGAAGACCGAAGAAGAAGCCAAGGAACGCATCGTCAAGCGCTACAAGCGCCAGCTGCGTAGCCTCAAGGAATTCGATTCGAGCGACGTCCAGGAAGTATTCCTGACCAGCCTCACCCACAAGTTCGATCCGCATTCGACCTTCTTCTCTGCCGATACATTCGAGGATTTCAGCATCCACATGAGACTGTCCTTGGTGGGAATAGGCGCCTTGCTCAGCGAGGACGACGGCTATTGCGTAATCAAAGAGCTGATACCAGGGGGGCCCGCCAAGAACACGACTGACCTCAAACCTGAAGACCGCATAGTGGCGGTAGCCGAAGGAGATGGCGAACCCGTCGACATCGTCGATATGGGCCTACGCAAAGTAGTAGACAAGATCCGAGGCCAAAAGGGCACCGTCGTAAACCTCACTATCATTCCAGCCGACGCGGTCGACGAATCCGAGCGACGCGTGGTCAGCATCGTACGCGATACCGTACGCATCAACTCAAGCCGCTGCGAAGGCGAAATTTTCGACGTTCCTACCTTCAATGGATCTACCGTTCCAGTGGGGGTCATCGATATCCCGCAATTCTATGGATCGGAACAAACGAGCGTCACGACCGACGTAGAAGAGCTCGTCATCAAGATGAAGGATGCCGGCGTGCAAGGGATCATCTTGGATCTGCGCCGCAATGGGGGTGGACTGCTCAACGAAGCGGTAGACATGACGGGCCTTTTCATTCCACGCGGACCTGTGGTTCAAGTTCGCGACGCCTATGGCAAGGTGTTGCCTCGTTCCGACCGCAACCCCAAGGTCGTCTACAACGGACCTCTCGCGGTTCTCACTTCTCGCCACAGCGCCTCCGCATCGGAAATTCTCGCGGGCGCCTTGCAAAACTACGGACGCGCCTTGGTCATCGGAAACGACAGCACGCACGGAAAGGGATCGGTTCAACAAGTGCTTCCCCTGGAAGATTACGTGCTGCGCGCCTACAACTCTAAAAACAAGGCGGGGGCTGCCAAGCTGACGATTCAGAAATACTACTTGCCGAATGGATTCAGCGTGCAACGAAAAGGAATCGTATCCGACATATCCATACCTTCTATCGCCGATGTGACCGCAGTCGGCGAAGCCGACCTAGACAACGCTCTTCCTTGGGACTACATCAAGCCGGCTCGCTATTTCGTCGAAATGACGCTCAAAGAGAATTTCGTTCGGAACCTCCAGGAAGAGAGCGAAAAGCGTCGCCTCCAACTGGAAGAATTCAATTTCCTCAGCGAACGAATCGACTGGTATCAAGAGCGGGAAGACGAAACCGCGATCTCTCTTAATCTCGAAGAGCGGAAACGCATGATGGAATCGGACAAGGAATTCATCGATGCGATGAAGGACCGCCAACGCACGCTCGCGGAATCGAACTTCGAATCCTCGGAAGTAAAGCTCGAAGCCGTTCTGAAGGAAGAGGCGGAAAACGAGGAAGCCGAGGAGGCAGAACCGGAAGTGGCCGACGCAGCGGAAGACGCTAGCGAGACCGACACCGATGCGGACTCCGAAAGCGTCGAAGTCGCATCCGCAGACTCGGAAGCCAAAGAGGACGACGAGGAAGAGGAAGAACCCGTGCCCGATTTCGATATCCAGCTTCGAGAAGCGTTGCGCATCATGGTGGACGCCGTAAATGCTTCGCCTAATATCAATGACTGGAAGCAACCTGCGCTCCCGCTCGCGTCCAAGTCCCGCTTCGAAAAGCTGCTCAACTAGGGTCGCTAGCCCTCGCCGCCAGGAGATGTCGGAACCTCCTATTTCTTGGCTCGAATGAAACGCGGGCGATCGCTCCAGTCATCGAAGCCTTCGCAAGTGGAATAACCAGCAGCCCGACAAGAATCGAGCAAAGCGTCGCGTTGATCGATTCCCGTTTCGAGCCAGAGGACACCCCCATTCGCTAGTTTGGGATACGCCCCTTCGATAATCGTTTTCAGATCAGCCATGCCCTCATCGACGGCGACCAGGGCTGAATGCGGTTCGAACGCTCTGACTTCGTTTTCCGCCGAGTCGAGTTCCGATTGCGTCAAGTAGGGAGGATTCGAAACGATAACGTCGAAGCCACTCTCATCGTTCAAGCGCTCGAACCAATTCGAAAGGCGAAAGTCGACTCGCGTCTGAAGCCCGCAAAGCAGTCCATTCTCCTTAGCCAAGGCAAGGGCCTCATCGCTCGCGTCCGTAGCCACGATACTCGCTTTGGGCAATCCCATGGCCAACGCCAATGCAATCGCGCCCGAACCGGTCCCCAAGTCGAGAATACGATATTCCCCATCGATCTCGAGTCCGTCGCCCATAATGCGCTCCACCAGCTGCTCGGTTTCCGGGCGCGGTATGAGCGCTCGAGGATCGCACTTGAGCGTCAGCTCATGAAATTGCGTTTGCCCTAGAACGTATTGCAACGGTTCTCGCTTTCCACGACGGGCGACGGAGTCGCGCATGGCGCTCAGTTCCTCCTCGATCAAGGGGCGATCGAATTGCAGATACAAGGCCATGCGATCGAGTCCCAACGCATGGGCAATCATCCACTCCGCGCTGAGCCTCGGACTATCGACCCCTTTCTTCTCGAGAAAGTCGGCGCTCCTCTGCACCACGTCCAAGACTGTCAGCAACTCGGCCATGCGTTCGGATCGGCTAGGACGCGCTCTGTCGATTCATCAGCGCTTCGATTTTCAGCTTTTGATCCTCTGCCTGCAACGCCTCGATCACGTCATCCAACTCGCCTTCCATTACCTGGGCAAGCGAATGAATGGTGAGCCCTATACGGTGATCCGTAAGACGGCTTTGCGGAAAGTTGTACGTGCGAATTCGCTCGCTACGATCGCCGGTGCCCACCTGTTTCTTCCGATTTTCAGCGTACTTGGCTCGTTCCTCTTCTTCCTTCGCCTGCAAGAGTCTCGAACGAAGAACAGTCATCGCTTTCGCTCGATTCTTAATCTGAGAGCGTTCGTCGGCGCAGGTAACGATCATGCCGGATGGCTTGTGCAAAATCTGAATCGCCGAGTCCGTCGTATTGACGCCTTGCCCTCCAGGTCCACTCGCTCGCGTAGTGGTGATCTCCAGCTCTTGGGGATCGATTTCCACGTCGACTTCCTCCGCTTCCGGCAACACCGCTACCGTAACGGTCGAGGTGTGAATACGCCCTTGCGACTCGGTTTCCGGAACCCGCTGAACGCGGTGAACGCCACTTTCCAGCTTCATCTGCTTGTAAGCGTCTTCCCCACGAATCAGGAAAGCGATTTCCTTGAAGCCGCTGATGCCGCTCTCGCTGGAGCTCATCTGCTCGACCGACCAACTTCGCCGCTCGGCCAGACGCGAATACATGCGGAACAAATCGCCCGCGAAAAGAGAGGCCTCGTCGCCCCCGGCTCCAGCCCGGATTTCCACGATCGTATTGCGCGAATCCGAGTCCTCCGGCGGGATCATCGAAACAAGAATCTTTTCGCTCAAATTCTCGATTTCAGCCTCCAGTTCCGGCAGCTCCTCCTGGGCCAGCTCCTTGAGCTCGTCGTCGCCCTCCACTTCGGACAGGAGCTCCTTGTGCTCCGCGGCCGCTCCCTTAGCCGATTCCAACGCTTCGTAGTCCTCCAACAACTGGCGTAGCTTGGTCTGCTCTCGCGACAAAGCCGCCGATCGCCGGGCATCATTGAAGAAGTCCGGCTGATTCATCATTTCATCGATTTCCTCGACGCGCTTTTTAAACGGTGTGATCTCTGGAAGCTCTATCGCCATACGAAAAGACGAACCAATGCCTGCTCGCCCTCAAAACTGCAATGGCGAATTTCAAGACCCCTCCAGAGTCTTCTACCATTAAACCTACAAGGTTGTACTTTTAACTGCAGGCGCGATCGATCTTTCGCGATTCGCCATTGCAGTGTCTACCTCAAGTCCTTTGCTAGTCGGCATGGCCCAAGGACTGTTTACCCAAAACCGCGTCGCCCTAATCTGGGATTTCGATAAAACGCTCATTCCTGGCTACATGCAACAGCCCATCTTCGAGCGCTTCCAGATAGACGAAGCGCGATTCTGGGAGGAGACCAACACGCTCGCCGATCGCTACAAGGAGCGCGGCTATCGCGTCTCCAGCGAAAGCGTTTACCTCAATCATATTCTCAGCCACGTCCGCAACGGCGAGATGAAGGGCCTTAACAACCAGATGCTCCGCGAGCTTGGGTCCGAAATAGAATTCTACGAGGGCCTACCGGAATTCTTCAGCGGACTGCGCGAGGAGGCGCGCTCGAAACCTGAATACCTGAAGCACGAAATCGAAATCGAGCACTATATCGTCAGCACTGGATTGGCGGAGATGATCCGCGGCAGCAAGATCGCTCCCCACGTGAAAGGTATCTGGGGCTGCGAGTTCATCGAGAACCCCTTGCTTCCAGGTTGCATGAATCAGGACGAGCTGGATGTCGAAACCGAAGCGGAGCTCAGCCAGATCGGGATGATGGTAGACAACACCACCAAGACCCGAGCTCTCTTCGAAATCAACAAGGGCTCCAACAAGGACGACGCCATCGACGTGAATGCCAAGATGGCCCAGGAAGACCGACGGATTCCCTTTCAAAACATGATCTATATCGCAGACGGCCCAAGCGACGTGCCCAGCTTCTCCGTCGTCCGCAAATTCGGAGGCAAGGCCTACGCCGTGTACAAGCCGAGCAACGAGGCCGAGTTCGCTCAGAACGACCTGCTCCTGCAAACAGGACGCATCCACGCCTACGGTCCCGCTCGCTACGGCGGCGATTCCAACACTTCCATGTGGCTACGTTTGCATGTGCAGAAGATCTGCGACCGGATTGTGGCCGATCGCGAAGCGAATTTCGCTCTGCGAATCGAAAAACCGCCGCAACACCTCAAGGACGACCCGCATCCCTTGAAGGAAGAGATTCCCCTAGAACAGGACACCCTTGACATCTAGTCGATACCCGGACGCGCTCCCTGCGAGACCGAGAACTGATCGGGCCTTGGATTGGGCGAAATCGGTTTGCCAATTCCCGACTCCAGAAATACTTGAAATTCGCGTTTCGCTCCGCTAACCCATTCGCCTTTGATTTTCTCCCTTTCCCAGAGAACCCAATACGCTGAAAATCGTCTATTCTCTTTCCCTAAAATTCACCTCTAAACAATGATTGCAGTAGATAAACTAGTAAAAGACTACGGGGACTTGCGCGCTGTGGACGGCGTCTCCTTCGAGGTCAAGAAAGGCGACATTCTTGGCTTCCTCGGACCCAACGGAGCGGGCAAGTCGACAACCATGAAGATGATAACCGGCTTCCTCGCCCCCACGGCAGGCAAAGCATCCGTCGACGGCTTCGACGTCCAAGATCACCCATTGGAGGCGAAAAGCCGAATCGGCTATCTGCCAGAGAGTAGCCCCGCCTACCCGGAAATGACGGTGGTTGAGTTTCTGAGCTACGTCGCCGAAACCCGCGGCTTTCGCAGCAAGGACGAGATTCACGAGCGGTTGGCGGATGTCATCGTCAAATGCCACCTGCAATCCGTGCAGAACCAGGCGATCGAAACCCTTTCCAAGGGATATCGCCAACGCGTCGGAGTTGCCCAAGCCATTCTACATAATCCCCCCGTCCTGATCCTCGACGAGCCGACCGACGGTCTGGACCCGAATCAAAAGCATGAGGTCCGCAAGCTGATCAAGGCGATGGCCAAGGACAAGGCCATCATCCTCTCCACTCACATCCTCGAGGAAGTCGAGGCGATCTGCAACCGCATCATCGTCATCGATCAAGGCAAGGTACGCGTCGACGAAACGCCGGAAGCCTTCAAGGCGCGCCAGCCAGGATCTTCCATCGACGAGATCTTTCGCGAACTCACAAATAGCAAGGCATACGCATGAACCAGATAGCTCCTGTATTCAAAAAGGAATTCTTCGGCTATTTCCGCTCTCCTGTCGGCTACGTTATTCTAGCCGTTTTCCACGTTGTCGTGGTGGGATTAGCGATCTTCGCCGGGTACTACGAAAGCAACCAAGCCGACCTCAATTCGGTCTGGGGCTTCCTTCCTTGGGCGTTTATAATCTTCATTCCCGCTACAGGCATGCGCCTTTGGGCCGAAGAGAAACGCTCCGGCAGCATTGAGCTGCTCTTTACTCTGCCGGTCTCCACGATCGCTGCAGTACTCGGAAAGTTCCTCGCCGCGTGGGCGTTCATCGGGATCGCCATCGCGTTGACCTTTTCGCTGGCTATCACGACCGGCTACCTGGGCAATCCGGACTGGGGTATCCTCTTCGCCGGTTATCTCGGCGCCCTCCTCATGGCCGCGTCCTACCTATCGATCAGCTCGGTCTGCTCGTCCCTCACTAAAAACCAGGTCATCGCCTTCGTATTCAGCGTGCTGATCTGCTTCCTCGCCACGCTCTTCGGATCCCAAATTCTGCTGGGCATTCTCGATGGATTCGCTTCGCCAGGCATATTGGACTTTCTCGGAAACTTCAGTTTCCTCACTCACTTTCAAACGATGACTAGGGGATTGGTCGAGTTGAGCGCGATTTCGTTTTTCGCCACGCTCACGATCGCCATCCTCGCTATCAATGTCATCGCGCTGGAAAAATAGAAACGGAGCCCCACAGAAATGAAGCTAAGTTCAAGAATCCACGCGACCGTCCTCATATTGGTCAACTTCCTGTTGCTGCACTATATCGTATCGTCGATTCCCCTACGGTTCGATATGACGGCAGAGAATGCGTTCACCCTTTCCAGCAGCACCAAGTCGCTGCTTTCCAAAATAGAAGACCCGATTCGCTTCGACTTCTACAAAACGGAATCGATCGAAGACGTACGCGCCGGCGACAAGATGTTCATCCAGAATTTCGGCGATCGCGTCGAACAATTGCTCCGGCAATTCGAGCGAGCGGCCGACGGCAAGATCGTCATCGACAAGATCGACCCTCAGCCCGACACGCCGGAGGAGGAAAACGCGATCGCGGCGGGCGTCACTGGACAGCAGTTGAGCCCCGTCGGCGACAGTATCTTCCTCGGCTTGGTGATCAGCCAAGGCGATCTGGAGACAGCGATCCCCTTCTTCGACTGGCGCAAGGAATCGGGTGGACAGCTGATCGAATACGACATCGCAAAGGCAGTCTTCGAGGTTCAGCAATTCGCCAAGCCCACTCTGGGATTGATCACGAGCATGCCGCTCAAAGCGCCGCCTTTCCCGATGATGCCGGGACAGCCGCCTCAGCAGGACCACTACATCATCAGTTCGCTGGAAAGCTCCTTCAACCTGGAAGTCGTCGAGCCAACGGCCAGCGAACTCCCGGATGGCGTGGAAGTACTCGCGGTCATCCATCCCATTGGCTTGGGAGAATCGCTTCTCTACGAGATCGACCAGTTCATGCTTTCCGGCAAGCCGCTCTTCGTTGCCGTCGATCCCTCCTCCCTATTCTTCCGCAGTCAACAGCAACAGAATCAAATGGGGATGATGGGACAGCCCAATCCCAATACCAGCAGCGACTTCCAACGCTTCTTCTCCGCTTGGGGAGTCGAGTATTCGCCATCGGAAGTCGTCGCCGATCCCGACATCGGTCTCGTTCAGCAAACCTCGGTCCAACCGGCCTGGCTAAACGTCGGCGCGGAATCGCTCAGTTCGGACTTCCTGCCGACGTCGGAACTCGATTCCCTGTGGCTGCTCGAGTCAGGGAGCTTCCGATTGTCAGAGGACTCGGAATTGTCCCTGGAACCCATTATCCAAACCACTCCCAGCGCCGGTTCGGTCAATGGGATGATGCTGCAGTTCACTCAAGGCGGGGCCCTGCTCAACCAGCTTCAAGCCTTCGACGACACTCGCGCGATCGCCGGATTGCTGACCGGCGAGTTCACCACTGCCTTTCCCAATGGCAAACCCGCGGATCCGGCAGCCCCAGTGGACGACGCGATCGCGGACGAAGGAGAAGACGCCGCGCAACGTTACTCGGGCGAGGCCAATGTCTTTCTAATCGCCGATGCCGATTGGGCCTTGGACGATTTCTCCATCGTGCGGCAGAACTTCCTCGGCATGGCCACTATTCAGACGCGCAACGACAACCTAGCGATGGGTACGAACGTCCTCGAGTTCATGGGCGGCAGCCAGGACTTGATCGGCATTCGCAGCAAGGGCACCGAGCCCCGCATCTTCGATCGCGTTCAAGCGCTGGAAGTCGAAGCCCAGAAGCAGTATCAAATCAAGCTGCAGGAAGTTGAAAACCGGATCTCCGAGATGAATCAGGAAATCCAACAACTGGTCAGCCAACAGCAAGGCAGCGGCTTGATTGTCGCTGGACCTGAACTCTCCGAAGCTTTGCAAAAGCTCCGCGAGGGAGAAGCGAACTTGAGAGCGGAACGGCGCGTCATTCGCCGCGAGCTCCGCAAGGACATCGAAGCTTTGAAATGGAAACTTGTGTCGCTGAACATCGGATACGCGCCGCTCGCGCTCGTCCTCTTCGGCTTCCTCTTCTACCGTATCCGCAAACAAAAAGCGCTCTAGGAGATCCCCATGAACATAAAGAATCTTTACATCACCGCTGGCGTACTAGCCATTCTGGCCCTCATCGTCAGCTTCCTCAAGAACTCGAGCAGCGCCCCGTTGCTCGACGAACGAGTGGGAACGAACCTCGTCGACGAAACGGCCCTTCGCGACACCGCGAAACTAGTCGTCGACGCCGACGGACAGACACTGACCTTCAATCAGAACCTCGAGGCAAAGCAATGGACCTTGGAGGAGAAACACGATCTCCCCGTTAGTCCTAGTCGCATTTCGGAACTCGTCGACGCCGTCGTCGAAGCCAAGCTTCAACGATTCGTCAGCGAAAACCCCGAAAAGATCGCTACCTACGGATTCGAAGCGAGTCCCCAAATTCGTTTCCTCGGAAGCGACGGATCGGAAATCGTATCCTTGGATTTAGGCAAGAAGACCGAAAACGGGCGCCAGTTCGTTCGCTATGCGGGCGAGGAAAAGGCATTCCTGTCCACTACCACCTTCAACGTCAATTCAGGCTTAGACTCGTGGCTGGAGAAATCGCTCGTCGCATTCGAGGCGGACGAAGTCACCTCTATCGAAGCGACCCTCCAGAGCGGCGAGAGCATCGCCGTTCAACGCGACAATGGCGACTCCGATTGGACCAGCGACGCCTTGCCTGAGGGCAAAATCCTCAATCAAAGGTCGGTAGGCCAAATCGCTTCCCGGTTCGCGGGACTCTCCTTCTCCGCAACCGCGGATACCGATGACGCCAATGTCCTCGCCGCCAAGGAGAATAGCCATCGTTTCGCCCTGGGCTTGTCCGATGGACGCAGCTATGCCTTCACCATTGGAAGACAGCCTGAAGTGACGATTGAGAAGCAGGTCGAAAAGGAAGGCGAAAACGGCGAAACCACCACCGAAACCGAAGAGGAAGTCGTTACCCCAGAAGGGCCCGTCTACTTTTTCATCGAAGCAGGCGACGCCAGCGACCCAATCAATGGATACATGGCTCAGTCCGCCTTCGAAGCGAGTTCCTACCAGTACACCAGTCTGCCCGACACGCTGGACGCTTTGCTAAGCGACGCGCCGGAACCGGCCGAGGAAGTCCCACCCGCTCCGCTAGTGACCGCGCCGGAGGAGAACTAGCCGATCCTCCAAAATCGAATGATCAAAGCCGACCTTCGCAAGAAGGTCGGCTTTTTCGTTTTCCAATGCTCGAAAAGCTCAGGGCCCTTCAACCGATGCCCTCAAAGCCAACACCTCTTCACGCAGGGCCAGGGCCAGGGCTTTTCGGTCGTCACCTGGATTGCGCGGATCCCCAAATCGCAAAGTCGCTTTCACCCGCTTCAGCGCCAGCAAATTCATAAAGTGCGGACTGAACGTCATGTCCCCGTACCAACTGATATCCACGGCCGGATCGCCTCCCTCGCACTCATACCTCAAATACGCCGGCGTAACCTCCCATCCATTGCGCACGACGGGGTCCAGCAAAGAGGATTTGAAAGGCAGGATTTCGCTGCCATCGGAAGAAGTACCCTCCAAATAAACGGTCATGCCCACCCCGTTTTCGATCGCAGCGGCGAAACCTATCTCTTGATTGGAAACCTCGCTGCGGCGACCCCGGTCGATGAAGAGCGTGCCAGCCTTCTTCACGAAATAGCCAATGATCGGCCAATTCGCCACGCTATGTTGGGAGAGGAATACTTGAGGCGTTTGCGAAGCCATCACGATTATATCCAGATAGCCTAGGTGATTGGATACGATAAACTGCCCAATCGGCGGTTTCCCGAAGGCCTCGACCTCCACCTCAATCGACCGCAAGCAACGGGCGGCAAACGATTGTAACCATTCCGCCCGACGCCGCGCATCCCAACGATCGCCTCGACCCCATTGGTAGATCAGCCACATGTACGCAAACGTCGCCGCCAGTCGGCAAAGCCGTACCGTCTGTCGCAGTCGTTTCGCAAGGATCTCCACAACGGCCGATCAAAACGCCGCTGGACCGACTTTCAAGCTTCGAGCTCGAAAGCCCCTATCCTAGAAATTTGCGGATCGCCCGAGGAACCAATCGCTCCAAATCGAGCAAGGTCAGAAAATCGATCGTCTTGAAAGCGCGATCAAGGGCTGGCTCGCCGCAAAGCCGTGCCCCCAAGGTTAGGTAAGCCCGCATCAGCTTCGGGGCCTTCTCATCTCGGGAATCCACTCGATCAACTGCAGCAGGCTCCGCCACCTGGCAGACGTAGCCGTCCTTGGGACGCGTGGCGAAGCGCGACTCAACCTGGTAGCGGGCGAGGGAACGATACGCTGCCAACCCAACTGCTGGATCGGTCGATGTATAGGAGCTGCATCCAATCAGGTAGCGGGCATCGTAGAGCTTGGCATATTGAGCGATCCCCTTCCAAAGCAATCCGAGCACGACCATGTTCCGGTGCTCCCTGGCAATGCAGGCTCTCCCCAATTCGACCATCCGATCCCGGATCGACTCGAAGGGAGCGAATTCGAATTCAAGCTCGCTATAATAGCCTAGATTGCGAGACGCATTACGCCCCGTCTGCAGTCGATAGGTTCCCACGACCTCGTCCGTGTTTGCCGAGCGGATGAGCAGGTGGTCGCAAACGGCGTCGAATTGATCGGAATCCAATCCCGATGAAGTCGAGGCATCCAACCCCTCTCCCAACTCTACATTGAAGACGCGAAAACGCAGCTGCTGGGCCGCTTGCACGTCCTCGAAATTGCGTGCAATGCCTACCGTGTAGGCCGAGGTCGGAGATGGAGGAATGAAATTCTCCAATCGCGCATTAAGAACTGTTTCGCTTTTGAGCGCAGGCATTGCGTTGCAAATAGTCGTTTTGCTGATTCCGACCCTAGCTAGGCTACATCCGACGTCCCCTGTCAAGCCAGTCGAAAATCGATAACTGGGATTTAACGGTGTCGTGGCGCAAGCGTGGCGTGGTCGTAACAAATCGACGAATAAGCAACGATGGGAGACGCTCTAGAACTGCAGTTCTTTGGCTTCCTCGTAGAGCTTTTTCGCCTCTTCCAAGTAGCTGTGCAGAGCGTCGAGGCGATCGCGCGACGACGGATGAGTAGAATTCCAAGGCTGGCTCGCCGGACCGCCCAAATCCATATCGACCATCTTCTCCATAACATCGATGGCCGCCTGCGGATCGTAGCCCGCCCGGGCCATGTACATGATTCCAATCTCGTCCGCTTCCGATTCCTTCGCTCGGTCCCAAGCGGCTTGCTGGCCGCTCATCGAGGGAGCGATGTTGACCATGCCTCCTGTAGCGATGGCCGTTCCCATTGAGGAAATACCGCTTCCTGCCTTAAGAATCCCGGCCTGCGACATTTTTTCGTGAGTGTGCCTGGCTGTCACGTGAGCAATTTCATGGGCGATCACCGAGGCGAGCTCGTCTTCGGTCTCCACCATATCGAATAGCCCTGAGAATATTCCCACTTTGCCTCCCGGCATGGCAAACGCGTTAATTTGTCCCGGCACGTCGAAAACGACGAATTCCCACTCGGCGAGCGGCATGTCCCAGAAAACCTGTTGGGAAATTCGTTCGGAAACGTTGGTCAGCCATTCGTTCATCCGTCGATCCTGGGAAATGGGCAAGGATCCCTTCATTTGCTCGAACGCCGCCTTGGTCATTTTGACCACCTCCGTGTCGGACATGAGGTTTATCTGACGCCGACCCGTAACCGGTACGGTGCTGCAGCTCGTCAGTAGGACTGAAGCGAGCGAAAGAACTGCGGCGAGTTTGAAAGTAAAATTCGAATTCATGGCGTTTCCCTTTGACCTGCTTGTATCCTTTATACGGCCGAATCGGCAATTCGGTTTTCAAAAAACCGGGACTTCTTCGACATTTCAGCTATCCGCCCGAAATCCGTTCAAATCCGATCCAACGGCCCAACTGCAATTCTACTGTAGATAACTGAATCCAAACAGACCGTAAAATCGTAGTTTCAATGAGGTATGCTTTGCATAAAGCCTATTTCCAATGCAATATTTCACTGTTTGCTGGGAGGCAGTTCGCTCGCGCTTTGAACGGATCGCAGCCCATCTCTATCTAAGGAGACTATTATAGAATGCCGGATATGGAAGATCCATCGAGCGCCCCGAGAAAGCACAGAGTCATCCACTGGAATCCAGAGGATGAAGAGGCCGCGGAAAAAGCGCGCGCATCGCGCAATCGCCTGATTACCCTCAGCGCGGTCGCTGCCGTCATAGTAATCGCCATCGTCAGCCTGGCAACGCTTTGGGAGAATCCCGACGAGGATGCCAAGGACTTGGCTCGACGCTTCGGCGTGATGGAAGAAGAGCTTCCCCAGCGCAATTTCCAAGAAGCCTTCGCCTCGCGCTCTAAAGCGGATCTGGAAATGGGAACGGCGAAAACCGGTCTCGAGAAGATCCGCCAGATGAGGGTCAACCACCCCATTCTCACCACTAAGCTCGTCGCGGTTGAACGCGATGCCCTGCAAGCCGAAGAGCTGATGGCGCGAACCGCTTACGACCGCGCTTACCAAGCCTTCGTCAGCGTAAACGAGCAAATCGAGGAATTCTCCCAGTCGGTCGAAGCGAAGATCGCGACCCAGGAAATGTACGACAATTTCCTCATCCGAGTAGACGAGCTCAAACCTTCCAAGCATCTCAATCAAGAGGCCTATGACGAGGCCTTCGACGCGGCCAGCGCGGGAAAGCAATTTCTAATGGAAGGTTCGTTCACCGCTTCCGAAACCAAATTGCGGGAGGCGACGGACAAACTGCAATCCCTCGCCGACTCCATAGACAACTACATCCGCACCAATGCCGCCCAAGGCCATCGCTACATCGCTCAAGGCCAAGGAGCGAAAGCGGTAGAAGCCTTTACAAACGTCCTCTCGATTGCGCCTGACAACGAGGATGCGCTCGCCCAGATAGAGCGAGCGAAGTCCGCCGACGAAGTATTCGCCCTCATCCAGCAGGCTGAGACGCAGGAACGCGAAACCGCTTTCGAGGAAGCCCTCTCGGCTTACCAGCTCGCCTTCGAGAAAGACCCCAAGTCGGCAAAGGCTCAGAACGGGGTGTCGCGCGTCCGCCGCAAAATTGAGAATCGCGACTTCAGCAACTACCTCGCCATTGCCCGCAAAGCCGAAAAAGAGGCCCGATACGATGAGGCGATCGAGCACTTTCGTCTGGCTCTGACTATCTTTCCAGACCGCAAGGAATTGTCCGATGCCATAACCAAGGCCTCTGAAGACAAGCGCCAGAGCGATATCAAGACTCTGGTCACGCGGGCTTACGCCTACGAGAACGAGGACCGCGACTGGGAAAGCTCCCGCGCCATCTACCGACAGCTCCTCGAAATCGATCCGGACTTACAGGCGGCCAAAGACGGATTGCTTCGAACTGGAAAAGTGATTCGCAGCCTCTTGCGCTACGAAAAGTATCTAGAAATGGCAGCCAACGAAGCAAAGCGACTGCAATACCAATTGGCCCGCCAAACCTGGGACAAGGCCATGCAATCCAAGCCAAGCTACCTGGAACTATCGCCGGAAGCGAAACGCTTGCAGCAGCATCTCATCGTGCAAAGTCGCCCAGTTCCCGTTCTCTTTATTTCCGATCTCTCTACCTGGGTCAGCGTTCAGGGTCCCACCGCCAAAAAGCCAACAAAACTCAAAGAGAGCAATATCAGTCTATTGCCAGGCGATTATCGCGTTATTGGTCGCAAAAAAGGCTACCGAGACGTCACGTTTCGTCTCCAAATCAGAGGAGGCGTCGCTCAAGCGCCCCTTACCGTTATCTGCAACGAAAAGGCAGATTGAAGAATCATCAACCCATTGCGCTCTATGAAAGCTAAACGCGCCGTATCAATCTCAAGCTCGCTCGTCGCAGCGCTCTCGCTCTTTTGCGCCACCGGCAGCGCCCAGTTCGATGCCGATCCGAGAATATTCGACGCCGGTTCGAACGGCGCGGGCCCCAACAGCGGCAACAACAACAACAATGGCCGTAATGGACCCATGGTCTCCACGAGCGGTATTCCTATTGGGGGCGACATTTCAGTCCTCGACGAATCCACATTGCCCCCATTAGGCACCATTCAGATTCCCGGCGGCGGCCAGGCCGGCTTGAATATACCCATTCAAACTCCAGGGATGCCCGGCGGAATGTCCGGCGGTTCCTCAGGGAGCAGCGGAATGCCCATCCCCATGGGCGGCGGTAGCCAAGGCGGTGGGGAGAGCCAGAGCAGCATGAGCATCCCGCCAATGGGAGGACAAAGCAGCCAGGGACAGCAAGGGCAAAGCAGTCAAGGCATGCCCCCTATGGGCAGCAGCAGTTCATCGAGCAGTCAAGGCAGCCAAAGCAATAATACGCCTCTCATTCCGATGCCTCCTTCTAACTCTGGCCAACAGCAGGGCCAGCAAGGACAACAAGGGCAGCAAGGCCAGCAAGGCGAACAGGGACAGCAAGGGCAACAGGGACAGCAAGGGCAGCAAGGGCAACAGGGCCAGCAAGGACAACAGGGCCAGAGTGCCGAAGGAGAATCTCCGCTCGGGCAGCTCCCTCCCCCTCCGCCAGATATTCAGATTGGAGACAACTCTCAGCAGATAGGCGGCCCCATGGGCGATCTCACAGGCAACGACCCTAACGCGGAAACCGCGGAGGGAGAAGGCGGAGGCTCCCCTACCGACCAGCAATCGAAATCCAATCAAAAAGGAGGCACTCCTGGCGGATCGGAAAATCAGAAGGAGGTCACCCAATCCGATGGCCAGCAAGTCGGCGGCGGCGGCAACCAGAGCGGCAATCGCGCGAAAGGGACCGAAGAAGGCGCCAAGATGTCTACTGACCTCTAAGCGGCGGCTTCCCGACTTTCCCATACCGACCTAGTTCATGCAGAGACCTATTTTCACCTTGTTGCTCGGGATCGCGTTTTTCGCCCTCTCGAGCTGGGCCCAGTACGCTCCTACGAAAGTCATCGTCTATCCGCTCGAAGCGGTCATAGACAGCGGAAAAATGACTCAAGGGCAGTTCAAGAAACGCTACCCAGGAATAGACGTCACCGATTTTGGCCTGACCGACGAAGGTTGGTACATTCGCTACACGCATGAACGCCTCGTCTACCTTTTCGGTCCAAGCGACGACCTGGAATACACGCGCGAGCTGAAAGCCGTTCTAGACGAAATTCGCCTATCGGCAGTCTTGCAGGACCCCAAGCTCAGCTCAAGCAAGGTCGAAATCGTGCGCTTCGAATTCTCCGCCCAGGGAACCGTCGACGAAAAACGATAGATCGGTTCGCCGCTCTCGTCTCAGTCAATCGCGATCGCCCGCGTATCCGCCGCTCCACTTGAGCTTACGGCGCACGACATTGAAATGGGAGTAGTCAATCTTTTGGGCGATGGGTAGGCTCTGCGAAGACTGGAGGATCTCGATCGGGCAATCTTGGGAGGTCGAAAGGTTTCGCTGACCATCAACCGCCACCAAAAGGCTCTCGCTCGGATGGACATTCTCGACTCTCAAGACCACATCGTCCGGGAATATGATCGATCGATTGCTCAAGGCATGGGGGCAAATCGGGGTCAGCGATATCACCCGAGCAACGGGATGTACCAAAGGACCGCCCGCCGACAAGGTATACGCCGTAGAACCCGTCGGCGTACTGAAAATCAAACCGTCGCACACGTACGTCGTCACGAATTCGTCATCTGCAAATACGTTGAGATGAACGATTCTGCTATGCGAAGCCGCCTTGATGACCACGTCATTGAGGGCCAAATCCGTATGATCAGCATGAGCGCGGCACTCGAGCAGTCCCCGCCCCCTAATCTTGTACGCGCCATCGAGGACGTTTGCGAACGACTCTTCGATTTCGTCCGCCGTAAAGGTCGTTAGAAAGCCAAGCGTTCCTCGGTTGACTCCAATGAGCGGGACCTGGCGGCGCGTCGACTCCGCCGCTACGCTTAAAAAGGTTCCATCGCCCCCAATCACGCAGCATGCGTCCATTCCTTCCAGAAACCCGTCCGGTACCGGAAATTGCGAAGTCTCTCGAATTTCAACCCCATGGTCCTGGGCAATCCGCCGCAAGCCGTTCAAAAGCTCGGAGGCTCCGGTCTTGGACTGATTGAGCACGAATGCGAGGCGCTTGATGGGCTTGGGGTGCGTCACGATAGGAAAGCTCGCAAGAGCCGAGCGCTATTTCAACTTCGAAAGCCCTAAAAGAAACTCGACGTTTCCATCCGTACCTTTGATGGACGACGTCGACAGACCCATTCGCGTCGCCCCTTCCAGGCGTTCCAAAGCGAATGATTCCACTTTGGCCAACGCTTTTTCCCGCTCGCGCTCGTCCTTAATCACTCCGCGAAATTTGTCGGCAACCTCCTTGCCCACCTCGAACTGAGGCTTCACCAAGGCAATCAATATGCCTTCCGCCTTCAGGAATGGCCATATCGCAGGCAATACCGCCGTCAGCGAGATGAACGACAGGTCCATCACGATCCGATCGTAGCTATCGTGCGGCAAGTCGCCTGACTGCAAGTGACGGGCATTCACTTTCTCCATATTTTCAATACGGGGATCGTCTCGTAGCTTCGCATGAAGCTGTCCTTTTCCTACGTCCACGCAGGTTACGCTCGCCGCCCCCATCTGCAAGGCGCAGTCGGTGAATCCACCCGTGGACGCGCCTACGTCAAGTACCCGCTGGTCCGCGAACGCCACTTTGAATTCCTTAACAAACCCTTCTAGCTTCTCGCCACCTCTGCTGACGAATCGTTTGCCCGGCTCGACGTATAGCTCTATATCATCGCCGACCTTGACTCCAGGCTTATCCAAGCGTCGATCGCCTTGACGAACCTTTCCTGTCATAATCAAGGCCTTGGCTTCGGTGCGGCTCGCTGCGAAGCCGCGCTGCAGGACCAACTCATCCAAACGAATCTTAGCCATCGATCGAATCCTGAAAAAGACGCCTCGCTTCTTCTATGTCCATAGCGATCCGGGCCCGCAAGGCCCCGATCCCATCGAATTTCATTTCAGGACGCAAAAAGGCAATCCATTCAACTCGAAGGCGATCGCCATAGCCGAAGGGGCACTCGCCTAGAACGTGAGCCTCCAACAACGGGCGCTTCAACTCGTTAACGGTGGGTCGTATCCCAAAGTTCGCTACGCCAGGGAGACGCTCGTCGCCATCGAATCGCGACACGCGAACCGCGTATACGCCATAGCATGGAGCAAGATCTCCTTCAAATGGCAAGTTAAGCGTTGGCGCATCGATCGTCCGCCCCACTTTCTTTCCTTCCGTGACCGTTCCCAATGAATCGTATTCGTAACCCAGCAAACGATTTGCCTCTTCGATTCTGCCACTCGAGAGCGCATTGCGAACCCGCGTACTGCTCACGCGCTCTCCTTCCACATACAGGCACTCCATGGCGGCAAAGTCGACACCCTCGGCATCCGCAAGCGCTTTCAAGAGTGCCACATCGCCCAGTCTGCCTTTTCCAAATCGCCAATTCTGACCCGTATGGATACTGGCCAGTTCTGGAATCTTGTCCTTGAGCATCGCAACGAATCGGTTCGATTCCGTAGCGGCGAACACCTTCGTAAAGGGCTCCTCTATCATGAAATCGATACGTAGCTTCTCCAATTCGGAGCGTTTCGTTTTCGGATCGAGAATCATAGGCGTCGGATTCTCCGGCTGGAACAGAACGCTCGGGTGCGGCCAGAATGTCAGCGCTCCCGCCAATCCGCCCGCTTCCGCTGCCGCGCCTATCGCAGACTCGATGACCTTACGGTGACCGCGATGCACTCCATCGAACATCCCGATCGCCAGATGAATCGATCGTCCCGCAGTCCCTGCGAAGCGATCGAGTCCATCGTAATGCGCGAGCCCTGCCATACAATGAGTGGTTACAGGATCGAATCCGGGAGGGCTTCCGTTTTGCTAATCAGAGCCTTTGCAATCGTCCCGCGATCGGCTTCGAGAAAGGCTTCCAAAGTCAACGCATCATCGATGTGAAAACGATCGGAAGCCGTTCTCCTCAATGCCGACAGATGGGCGCCGCAACCGATCTTCTCCCCAATATCATTGGCAAGCGTACGAACGTAAGTCCCCTTCGTGCAATCGAGCGCGAAATCGATCTCAGGCGATTCGACACGCGTCGCTTCGAAGCGAGAGATCCGAATAAAGCGTGGCTCTCGTTCTACCTCTTTTCCCTTGCGAGCCATTTTGTAAAGCGGTTGCCCATTTATTTTCACCGCCGAGAACATGGGCGGAGTCTGATACTGATCGCCCACGAAAGAAGAAAGCGTTTCTTGTATATCGGATTCGCTCAGCTCCGGAACCGATCGAGCTGTCATCGTCTCGCCTTCGGCATCATAGGTATTCGTGGACACTCCAAGCGTGACCGTACCCTCGTATGCCTTGTCCAAGCTCATCAAGTACTGGGATAGCTTAGTGGCTTTGCCGACGAGAATAATCAGCAATCCTGTAGCGAGTGGATCTAACGTACCGGCATGGCCAATACGCTTCATTTTTAGCTTTCGTCTCACTCGGTCTACTACGTCATGCGACGTCAAGCCTGTCGGCTTGTCGATCAAAAGAATGCCTTCCAACTCTCTCGCTTCGTTCATATTCCTATTCGATCCGCTAAGTTCTCTCTACTTCGCTTCGGATCGCAAACGTTCGCCCAAAGCGTTCAACAACTCATTTCTCAATTGATCCAAGGGCATTCCGATGCTCATTGCCGCAGCGCACGCATGCCCTCCTCCACCGAATTTCCGAGCGATCCGATCGACACGCATCTCCTTCCGATTCGCTCGCAGGCTTCCTTTCGTCGTCGTCTTACGCTCTTCCAGCGATATTCCTATGGCGACTCCCTGCAGCGAACGCGCATAGTCGACGAAGCCTTCGGTATCATGATACGCAGTTCCCGTCTCTAGGAAATCCTTCTGCCGCAGTTGCCCCACGCACACTTGTCCATCGCATTCGAGGGCCAGAGAATCCAGGAAGCGTTGCAACAGCTTCAGGCGGGGCATCGTTTCGCGTTCGTAAAGCCCTTCTACCGCCGCTTGAGGAGAAGCTCCCCTTCTAACTAGTTCGCCGCACAATTCGAAAACGCGACTGCTCGTCGCCGCATAGCCAAAACGACCCGTATCGGTTACGATCCCCGTATAAAGGGCTTGGGCCATTGGGGCATCCACTGGCAGTTCCAGATCGAACGCAATTCCCGCAAGAATTTCACAGGTTGCGGCTGCCTCTGCATCCACCAGATTCGTTTCCGCGAAATTCGTATTCGTAATATGGTGATCGACATTGAGGACTCGACGCGATGAAGCGAGGGCGATGGATGTTTTCGGCCCAACCCGCTCCTCGTCCGCGCAATCGACATAGACAAATGGAAGCGCCTCAACGGAGCTCGGATCGACGATTTCGATCGGTTTCGATTCGACCAGATTCTCGAGACGTCCAGGGACTCGATCCGCGTTCGCCAAAATACTCTCGACCCCCAAGGCCTCAAGCATGCATCCCATTGCAACTTGCGATCCTATGCAGTCGCCATCAGGTCGGGCATGTCCGATCACGCACACGCGCTCTCCGGCCAGTCCAGATACTCGCTCTTTGAACGGGAGCGACAATTCTGGAAAGTAGTCGCTCAATCCTCCGGTTCGCCTCCCGGAGCATCGAATGAATCGATGATCTCGTTTATGCGAGCGCCTTGCTCGATTGCTTCGTCGTAATGAAAGCTCAACGCAGGCAGACGCTTCAAGACGATCCGTTTGCCCAATTCATGCCGAACCTTGCCTGAATACCGATCGAGAAAACGCTTCGCTCGATTGCCATTTTCGTCTCGAACGATCGTCGTATAAAATACCTTCGCATTGCTGTGATCGGGCGACACATCGACTCCGGTAATCGTGATCGCCACCGACTCACGCTGGAAGCGGGTGTGCAGAATGTCGCTTACTTCCCGCTTCAGCAATTCAGAGACTCGTATGTTTCGGTTGCTCATGAGCTCGCTGCCGATCCAAGGAGGTGGCGTTGCAATACGTTCGCAGCCTCCGTCCAATGGTAAGAGAAATCGGTCCGCTAAAGAGTCGGACGAATCTCGTGCACTTCGTACACTTCGATAATGTCGCCTTCCTTGTAGCTGTTCGTATTCTCCAAATGTATACCACACTCCGTTCCGGCGCGGACTTCCTTCACTTCGTCCTTCACGCGACGCAGATTGTCGATTTTCCGTTCCGCAACCACTTCGCCATTGCGAACCAACCGGGCCAACTGTCCTTTGCTTACGCGACCTTCGATGACCAAACACCCGGCGACGAAGCCGTTGGCGATTGGGAATACTGCCCGTACTTCCGCAGCGCCGATCTTGTTCTCGCGATATTCCGGATCCAGCATTTCGACCATATCGTCGCGGACCTGGTCCAGTAGCTCGTAGATGATCTTGTGATGCGTGATCTTGACAGCATGGTGCTTAGCCAAGGCCTGCACGCCATTCTCCGTCTTCACATTGAAGCCGATTATCTCCGTGCCGCCGGCGCTCGCCTTTTGCACGTCGCCTTTACTGACCGCTCCAATGTCGGCACGCACCACTTCCAAGGCCACCTTCTCGCTCGTGATTTCCTTCAAGGCGTTCCTGATCGCCTCCACGGAACCATAGACGTCCCCTTTGATGATCAGGCGCAGCGTCTTCTTTCGAGTCGCCGCAATCGCGGCGAAAAGCTTTTCCTGGGAAGTAGGCATACGCTCTTCCGCATCCGCCTTCTGCTCGGCCCGAACACCGACGAGATTTTCTTCCGCTTCGCGCTTCGCCGCCTTTTCATTCTTCACGGCATGGAATATCGCGCCGCAGTCCGGCACGCCTGACCAACCAATGATTCGTACGGGCGTCGATGGGGGCGCTACCTTCACATTCTTGCCGTATTCATTGAACATGGCCTTGACCTTAGTGAAATTCGCTCCGCAGACCAACGCATCGCCCACCTTCAAGACACCGCCTTGAATGATCACTGTCGCAGTAGCTCCACGGCCCACTTCGACCTGCCCTTCGATCACCACGCCTTCAGCGGGCTTCTTGGGATTCGCTTGCAGTTCGAGCACTTCCGTCTGCAGCAAAATCATGTCGAGCAATTCATCGATGCCATCGCCCTTCAACGCGGAAATAGGTACCGTGATTGTTTCCCCACCCCAGTCTTCCGACGGGATGCCGCGCTCTTGCATCTGCTTCTTCACGTTATCGACGTTGGCGCCGGGAGTATCGATCTTGTTGATCGCTACGATCGGTTGCACGCCCGCCTTTTGGATGAACTTCAATGCCTCGTCCGTCTGGGGCATGAACCCATCGTCCGCCGCGACAATCAAAATCGCCACGTCCGTTACATCCGCTCCGCGCTCGCGCATCTGATTGAAAGCAGCGTGCCCAGGCGTATCCAAAAATGTAATCTTCTTGCCAGAGTGCTCGACTTGATAAGCCCCGATGTGCTGCGTAATCCCGCCCGCTTCGTGGGCAACCACGCTTTCTTTTCGCACGTAATCCAACAGAGAAGTTTTGCCATGGTCAACGTGTCCCAAGATACACACTACAGGAGGACGTTCCTCCATGAGCTTAGATTCGTCGACTTCTTCGACTACCTTCTTCTTCGACTTCGGTCCTTCGCCGCGATGGCGAATTTCCAATATAACCCCTCTCTTTTCCGCAAGTTTGCTGGCGACGTCCTCGTCCAAGCTTTGATTGATGGAGGCAAAGATGCCCATCTCCATGAGCTCGGAAATCAGTTTGAACGGCTTTACTCCCAATTCGCCCGCCAAGTCGCGGACAACGATAGGTGGTTTGATGGTAATCGTGCGGATCTCGCCGCTTCCCATTTCAGTCCCGCTCCCGCCGGTCGCAGGTGGCGCGCCGACACCCATTGGCGAAGCCGGAACAGGTGTCGCTGGAGGGGCTGCCGCAGGAGGCGTTGCCGGGGCAGGCGCATTTCCTGGCGCAGACGATAGAGGTGGCGTTGCAGGGGGAGGCGTCACAGCCGGAGGACGCGCTACTGGAGGAGCCGTGGCCGGGCTTGGCGGCGGGGGAGCCATTGCGGCAGGAGCTGCCATTGGGGGAGGCGCTGACGACGGAGCGGGCGGTGGGGGAGCGGGCGCAGCAGGCTTGGGCGGCGCAGGCTTGGCTGCCTCTTTGGCCGCTTCTTTTTCCTCTTCTATCTGCGCTTTAGTCCTTACGAACGCGCTGGCCGATGGCGGCGCCACAGGAGCCGCTGCTTCTTCTTGAATCGCTTCTTCCGGAGCCGCCGAGAGGTCCGAGTCGCTCGCCTTGTTCGCGAATTCATCCAATATGGATGCCGCTGAAATATTGTCGACCGTACTGGAAGCGCTCTTCACTTGAAAGCCGCGTTCGCGGAGAAGATCGAGAAGCTCGTTATTCTCCATTCCGATCTTTTTGGAAAGCTGATAAATTCTTACGCTCATGCAGTAGATTAGCTATAGCTGGTTCTCAAGTACTCGTATGCGGCAAAGACTAGGAGGAAATTTTCTGCTTTTGCAGGAATGCGTTCACCTTATCGAGGATGTCGACCGCTTGAGCCTCTTCGAATCCGAGATCTTGCAGGTCGGATACTTCTACATCGAGAAAGACTTCCGGGCTTACAAAGCCGCTCATAACCAAGCGCTCCGCAATCGCATCGTCGATACCTTCGATCTGATTCAAACCTTCCGCCGCCTGCTGCTGCTTCGCTTCGATACTCACTTCCCGAACCTCCTCCTTCATGATGTCGATCTTCCAACCGACGAGCTTGGAGGTCAGGCGAGCGTTCTGGCCCTTACGCCCGATGGCGATGGCTAGGTCATCTTCGGAAACTTCAATGCGGATGCGCTTGTTAATCTCATCCATATCCACGTTGCGCGGAATCGCAGGCTTTAGCGCCTCGAGTACCATTTCGCGGGGGTCCTCGAAGTAGCGAATAATGTCGATCTTCTCGCCACCGAGTTCGCGTACGATGCTCTTTACCCGAGCGCCACGCGCCCCGACGCACGCCCCGACGGGATCTACCTTAGAATCCGAAGAGGAAACGGCGATCTTGGTTCGGTAGCCGGGCTCGCGAGCGAAGGCTTCAATGGTGACCGTTCCGTCGGCGATCTCCGTCACTTCCAAATCGAAAAGACGGCGTACGAATCGCGGACTCGATCGCGTCAGAATAAGCTCGGGTCCTCGATTGGATGCTTCGATCTTCAGCAAGAAGCAGCGAATCCGTTCGCCTGGAGAGTAGTCTTCTCCGGGAACTTGCTCCCGCGAAGGCATGATCGCTTCGGCTTTGCCCAGATCGATGCAAAGGTCGCCACGTTCGCGGCGACGGACGATACCGCTCACGATATCGCCCACCTGATCCTTGAAATCATCGTAGATGCGTTCCTTCTCGAACTGGCGAAGGCGCTGCATGATAGCCTGGCGGGCGGTCTGGGCGGCAATTCGGCCTAAATACGCAGGATCCATCTCCTTTTCGAAGACCTCGCCCAATTGAATGTCCGCATTCGCCAAACGAGCCTTTTCCAATGGAATTTCGGTCTTGGGATCGCTCACCGAATCGACGACATCGAGCAAGGCCCAGGCTTGCATCTTGCCATTTCGTGGATCGATCTCGATCTTCAGTTCTTGACCTGCATTCACACCCTTGGCAGCCGCGTTCTTGATAGCGGTAACGATAGCGGAAATCATGTCTTCGCGACCGATCCCCTTCTCTTTTTCCATATACTCCAGGACGGATAGTATTTCGCTGCTCATATTTATCTAAGTGTATGAAAAAAAAAGCGGGTCGGAGACCCACTTTTCCAAAAAGTGAAAATTTAGAGGCGAAGTAAATTTCTCGCTATCCCAAAAGTCAAGCGTCGGCTTGGCCCCTTTGGGCCTTGCCTGAGTCAGTCGGAATCGCCCCTAAAATCCCCTGTCCCCAGCCATTGCACATGGGGAATTTTCCCTTCTCCAGGACCTGCAAACGGCTCAATTTCCGAGCAATGCTATCCGGAAGATTTCCCGCATGCCAATGGAACCAATAAGCGCCTATCGAAACTCCGTTTCGAGCTTCCAGGAGAGGCAGGAATCCATCGCAAATCAGCGTGTCTAATTTGGCGCCTGAAACAGCGCCGCCAAGAACCGTTTCGAATGCCCGTTTCTTGAGCTCTCCCAAACGAGTGGCTCTGCGAAATCGAGCCGTAGAAGTCGAGATCGATCCGCGATCGCTCAAATCCATCGACCAGCACTCCAAACGACCGGGCCAATCCGGAACGCTCTTCACCCAGTTCAAGTACTCCAACAGTCGGCGTCTGGGGTAATTGGGTGGCCGACAACCCGTTGTCGACCAGTGATCCTTGCCCAAAGGCCACAACTGCTCGACGCGCGGCCTTTCAGAACCCATCCGGGCCAAAGAACAAGCCCCCGCCACCCACAACATCGGAATCCGATTGGCTGCATAGCCCATCACTTCCATCGCAGTTAGATGGCAGGCTTCCTGCCATCCGTAGCGCTCGATGCGAACAGCGGCGAATCGACGTTTGTATTCCCAACGCCGCTCAGACCGTTCCCGAAGCGCCCTTCTGCGCTCTTCCAAACCCAACTCGAAAAGCGACTCGAACTGAGCGTCCTCGCCCGCCCCTGTCGATTCCAGCAGCGAATCCTCTAACGCGTACGCCTCCAAATCGTACCATAGCAAAGGTAACAGCGACACGCTGGGGATCTCCCTGCCCGACAGCGTACGCGAAGAATCGGCGTTCGCTGGCTCGGGATGGTAGAGAACGTGCAGCTGCACATTTTCGTACCGCGGATCATTGCCATGGCCGTGGGCGTGCCACTCCCGAAGTCCAAAGTGGATCTCCACATCGCCCTCGATACGCTCGCCATCGATCGCAAGGATCGCGTCCTTGAAATCCGGACCGGCGAGGCGATTCCAGCGTCCGGGAAAGATCACCTCTACCACACGCTCTCTATTGTCCTTCAAGCGCGACACGTCGAACGCGCCGCGCAGCCATATCTTCTGAATCAAGAGCTCGCTGACCTGATACGGTCCATACAATCCCTGAAACTCTTCCACGCTTCGGGTAACAGTCATACTTAATTGGATCGCTATCAAGCTAGAGCATTCGTCCTTTCGGAGAAAGCGTTTTCTGAGCCCTCAGACCTGCTTCCCCATTGACCTCGCAAGCGGCATCCCCATTAAGATGAATCCAATGAAGTCGCAAGACGACCCAGAGTGGGAACTCGTCGATTCCCTGCCAAACGAACGCAAGCGTTCGAAATCATCGCTGCCTGGGCGCATACGCTTCCCCAAGAAGTACCTGATTGGGCTCGGAGTTCTGGTAGGGGTTATCGTGATTTTCCCTCCCGCCATGAGGCTGTTTCTCAATTTGCTGCGAAACGCGGTTCACTACTGGTGGCTCGTCGCGATCGCTATCGGCTACTGGTTCGCCAAACGTCGCGTGCGCCGATAGACAAGCCCTCTATCCGGAAGGCTTCCGCTCGCTCCATAACCCGCCAGAGCTGGGACAACGGAATTTTCCATCGCAAGAAGGCTTGAAGCCCCAGAGAAATTTGCGATGTGTCTAGCCCAAACGCATAACTGATGTACAAGAAATTCTTTGGTGTCGTTCTCATCGCCCACTTGCTCGTTTTAGGCTATCTAGGTCTCAGAACCGAGGATCCCGCGGAACCCGCTTCTCATCTGGCAGGCGAAGGAGCGATCGCCACGAACGAATCAGGCGGCGCATCGTCGCCTGAAGAAGACGACCAACTGGTTCCCGTCGCCCTCAGACCAGAACCCTCGCAACCGCTCCGCTTCGACGACAGTTCTGCAGCGGCGCTTCCCCCTCGAATTTCCAGCTCCGACGCGCGTTCCGGACTCTTGGTAGAGGTCCCGTCCGGACGTATCCTCTGGAGCAAGGATAGCGAACTCCCCGTCGAGATCGCATCGATGACGAAAATGATGACTGCATTGCTCGCCTTCGAAGACGTCCGTGATTCCGACTCCCTCTCTCTCTCGAATCCAATTCAAGTCACCGAAGCTGCCTATCGGATCGGCGGAAGCCAGGTTTGGCTGGATCCACGCGAAACGTTCAGCCTGGAAGAACTGCTCATTTCCATCATGGTGAAGAGCGCCAATGATTCTGCCTACTTAGTAGGCGAATACCTCGCTGTAGGCGATATGCCCCAGTTCGTAGAGCGCATGAACGAACGCGCCGCCGAACTGGAGATGACCGATACCCAGTTCTACAACGCCCACGGGCTTCCTGAGAAGGAAGCCGACAATGTGGCCTCTTGCCTTGATCTTGCGCGATTGACGAATGAGCTCTTGCAATTCGAAAAAGCGATCGAATGGGCTTCTCTCAAGAAATACGCTTTTCGAGCGGATGCCGAAGAACCAACATTGCTCTCCAATCACAATCGCCTCGTTTCGACGACCATCGGAGTCGATGGCATGAAGACCGGCTATACGAAACGAGCAGGATACTGCATTGCCGCATCCTGCGAACGGGACGGCCGACGCCTGATCGCCGTCACTACAGGCTTCACCTCCGGATCGAAGCGCGATGCGTTCACCAGAGACTTGATCGAATGGGGTTACTCGCTCCCTTCGGTAACGGCCGAGTAGGAGACGCGAAAAAGCTCGCCCAGAACGTTCCCGGCGAGCTTGAAAGCAAAGGAACGCCTTCTCTCCTCACTCTTCCCGTAAGAGGTGAGCGTCGCGTTGAGGAAAGGGAATCGTAATGCCAGCCTCGTCGAAACGCAGCTTTATCTGTTCCTGCAAATCGAAGAACAGGTCCCAATAGTCCTCGACCCTTACCCAAGGGCGAAAGGCGAAATTGACACTGCTATCCCCCATCTCCATGAGACCAATCGTCGGAGAGGGATCCTTGAGGATTCGCGATTCCGTATCCAAAATGTCCTGCAGGATCTCCTTCACCTTGCGAATATCGTCGCCGTAGCTGACGCCCGCTACGAGGTCCAGGCGGCGCGTCCCTTTTCTGGTTTAATTTTCAATCATACCTCCAGTCGCTACGGCATTGGGGATGATCTGGGTGCGATTGTCCAAAGTGACCACCGTCGTAGTGAAAATTCCAATATCCTCGACCGATCCCTCCGCTCCCCCTGCCACGACATAGTCGCCCACCTTGTAGGGCTTGAAGATGATAATCAATACGCCCGCAGCGAAATTCGAGAGCGAGCCTTGCAAGGCGAGGCCGATGGCCAAGCCCGCCGCCCCGACCACGGCAACGAAGGATGTGGTCGGAATCCCAACTTTCCCCATCGCCGCTATCACGACGAATGCTACCAGAGCCGCATGGGCGATCGCGGCAATAAATCCGACCAGCGACGCCTCGATCTTACGCTTCTCCAGACCGCGCCGCAGCCCATTGGTCAGAAGCTTGGCCACCCAGTTACCGATAACCAGAATAGCGATTGCGAAGAGAATTCTCGGCCCAAAGAGAACCGTTTGCTCGTAAAGCGTCTGCCATATCGCTTCGAAGTTTATTTGAGAGGTCGTTTCCGCTTCATTTTCCACGAGAATCAGTGGGTATAGGATAAATGAGGGTACCTAAAATTCAATGGCGCGTTTCATACGCTGTCAACTCGCTCCTAGTCCCTCTTGAAAAAACCGAGGACGGCTACGACTGTGCCAGAGGACTAGAGTAAGCATCAGCAAAAAACCTGCTTCGTCGAAAGGCGCTACCTCCACCCATTCGATCTCACCCAAACACCGAGCGCGAAAACTAAGCGATTGATTCTCTTTCCATGTTCGATAATTTGACTTAACGAGTAGACTCGTAATCCCAGGAGGAATCGATACCGCCATGAAAATTCTTTCGATTTTAGCCCTAACTCTCTCGCTCGCAGCGATAATTCTCGCTTTCAAACATAGGCCTCCGATCGCGACGCAAGCGGGTCAGGACCAAACCGAAGCTTTGAAGGCTCAGATCGCCGCTTTGCAAAAGCGAGTGGACACGCTGGAAGCGACTGGCTCAGTTCCCCGCGCTCTCACAGTCGTTTCCTCGGGACTGGAGCAACAAGTCGAGACGCTCGCGAGCAATCAGCAAGACATCGCCGAACTCGCGCTTGGGCTGGACCCTCTGGGCGTAATTGAAAGGAGAGAACGAGAAATCCTCAAATCCTACGAAATTTTGACCGACGTTACTCGGCCCGCATGGGAGCGAGCAAAGCAGGCCGCCTTGCTGAAAAAGTACGATCTATTCGACGAAGCCGCCTTCTCATCGATGTGGCGTCTGTTTTCGGAACCCAAGAGCGGCGAGGATCAAGCGGCCGCTCTGCTAGCCTTGAAAGGCAGGCTCGGCGCCGAGCACAGGGACGAGGTTCTGGCGGCGCTTCAATCGAACCAGGACGAGAGCAAAGACAACAGTCGGCTTCGCTACTTTAGCATCGAAGCGCTCGAGCCGCTATTGCCCGATCCATTAGTCGAAGATTGGCTGCTTCAAAGCGCCTTAAACGATCCCCAATCCAAGATAGCCCGAAGGGCCGCCAAGTCGCTCGGTCTTCCCGATCCAAAACTCAAAGACAAAGGTCGCTAGAAGACCCGAGGAGAAGAGAGACGGATCGATCTTCCGTTTTTCCAACCCTCTCCTGAGCCCATAGGCAACCAGCTGATAAGGAGGGGGCTCGCCAGCCAAATCGCCTCCAATGGCAAGTCCCGCTTACCCGTTGAAGACAGAGCGA
>CBFHHM010000022.1:0-17461 GCA_965655705.1 Candidatus Pelagisphaera sp. | reverse complement strand
TCCTATTGCCCCTATTGTGGCGCATTCGAGCAAATTAAATGTCCAATAGGACGCTAAACGCGCCGAATTACAGAATATACCGGTTTCTACTTACAGAACGCCTCTTTTCGCTTGCCCCTAAGCTCGGGGTGAGAGGGAAAGAGACCGCTAATTCAAATCGAAACGCCAAGGAAGATGAACGCCATGCAAAGATTCTCACTAAAGTGGGCGGCAGGACTTTGCCTCCTGTCGCTGGTCGCTACGAGCGCCTCCGCAGCCAAGACCGCTCGCATTTTCGTCGATTCCGAAGCATCCGTTACCTACAACGAGAAGAAGGAATCGGACGACGGCACCAAGTACGAAACCTACGTCTTCATCGAAGGGAAATACTACCCTGGGTCCTTCAAGGATCCGAGTCTCTCCATACCGAGCTTCGAAGAGGTCGCTCAGACTTTGGCGGAGAACATGAAGGAACGGAATTACTATCCCTCCGGAACGCCAACCGAAGGCGATTTGCTGGTCGTCGTCCACTATGGCGTCACAAGCGTGCAACAAGACCTGGGAGAGCTCTTTATGCTGGAGGAGTCCGATCCCTACGCGGACCAAGCCGATCCGGAACAATTCAGCGAAGTCTTCGACGACTCGTTCGATGACATCCAGAGATTGGATGACTTCGCCCGCGACAACGGGGCCGCCCACAGGAATTCGATGAATAACGGTCGACTGGGCATCAGCCGCGCACTGGACCGCCGGCATCTAACCGATGCGGAGGAATTCGACCTGCGCGTAGAGATGGAGGACGAGCGCTACTTTATCATCCTCATGGCCTACGACTACAACAAGATGCGGGAACGCAAAGAGAAGGAATTGCTTTGGACGACTCGTTTCAGCCTTCCGGCCGTTGGCACCAACTTCGTGGACGCCTACCCAGCGCTCGCCCGCGCCGCGCGCAATTACTACGGCACCAGCCTCGAGAAATACGCCAAGACAAGCACTCACTTCGGAACGGGTTCCGTGGACATCGGCACCTTGGAAACCGTGGGCGTCGAAAGCGAGGAAGACGACTCTCCCCCAGGCCAATAAGTCTCTCTATACGACTACCCCACCTCATGAAAGCTGATACCCCCTCTAGACAGCGGGCGCGGGCTCGACCGCTATTCCTATCGCTGGTCGCCTTCGCTTGCTTCGCAATCGGGACTGCCGTACACGCCAGCGATCAACGAAATTTCATCGTAATATTCATCGACGACCTAGGCTACGGAGACATCGGTCCCTTTGGTTCCACCCTCAATCGCACCCCTAATTTGGATCGTATGGCAGAGGAGGGCATGAAGCTGACGGATTTCTACGCTGCCGCATCCGTATGCACTCCCTCTCGCGCGGCTCTCATGACCGGAAGCTACGCCCAGCGGGTCGATATGGGAAACAATGCCTTACCCGAAACGGGCAACGATCTCGTGCTCTTTCCCGGCGAGCCAAAGGGTCTTAATCCCAGCGAAATTACGATCGCCGACTTGCTCAAGGACGCGGGCTACGCCACCGCCTGCATCGGCAAGTGGCACCTAGGCGACCAACCCCAATGGCTGCCCCGCGAGCATGGCTTCGACACCTATTTCGGCATTCCCTACTCCAATGACATGGGCGTGGGGAATACCAGCTGGAACTACCCGCCGCTTCCAGTCATCGACGAGCGCGCCGTCGTTGAACAGGAGCCGGATCAAGGAATGCTCACCAAACGCTATAACGAAAAAGCGTTGGAATTCATCGAAGCCAATCAGGACAAGCCCTTCTTCCTATACCTTCCTCATACCATGGTCCACCTCCCTCGCTTCGCCAGCCCTGCCTTCGAAGGAAAGTCGAACAATGGGCTCTACGGCGATATTGTAGAGGAGCTCGATTGGTCCGTCGGGCAAATCCTCGACACGTTGAAAGACCTAAAATTGGACGAGCGAACCACCGTTTTTTTCTTCTCCGACAACGGAGGCACGCGTGAAACGGATGACTATAAAGTATCCAACGCTCCCTTACGCGGGCGAAAAGGTAGCATGTTCGAAGGCGGACTGCGAGTTTGTTCGCTGGCCTGGGCTCCTGGTCTGATTCCGGCCGGATCGACCTCCCATGAAATCGTCACATCGATGGATCTCCTCCCCACTTTCGCCAATCTGAGCGAAGGACAGGTCCCATTCGATCGCATTATAGACGGCATTGACGTCACTCGAATTCTCAAAGGCGACCCCAAGGCTACTGGACTGCGCAAATCGTTCTACTACTACCGGGCCAGCGTCCTCTATGCCGTGCGGAGCGGCCCCTGGAAGCTGTTCGTAAAGGACTATCGATACTCCGGCGAAGTCGTGCCCCAAGGGACGCTCTACAATTTGCGCCAAGACATTGGCGAAACAACCGACCGATCAGGCGAATTCCCCGAAGTTGTCCAACGAATACAAACGATCGCGGCAAAGGCTCGCGGCGAATTAGGCGATGGCCCCGACAATCCCGGTTCGCAAGTCCGCCGGGCCGCCTATATCGACCTCGAACAGGCCCGTACGTTAACTGAGCGTCCCCAACCTTGGTCGAAGGTAATGCGCCGGCGATGAGTTCGCCGCCCTATCGTTCTACTTCGAGAATCTCGATGTCGAAGAAAACCGTTGAATAAGGCGGGACTTGATCTTCGCGCCCTTTGTCCCGATAGGCAAACTCCGACGGAATGGCCAAAGTGTAGGTTCCCCCTTCCTGCATTAGGGGCATCGCTCGTTCCCAACCGAGAATTGTCTGTCGAGGAGACGCGCCTACTACGAATTCGAAAGTATGGGAACGACTGCGCTTCTGATTGAATATCGTTCCGTCGAGCAGCCTACACACATGAAGCGCAGTCACTTTATCGCCGCGCTGAATTTGCGATCCCGTGCCCGCCGATTTTTCGACGAATCGAATACCGCCTTCCAATAAGGTCGCATTCGGCAGAGCGGAATCGACAACAGCCCCATGCGATGGCGGCATGTAGTCGATCGATACCCCCTGCCCCAAGGATATGGCCCCTACGCCAATCGATGCAACGAGTCCGTACGCGAAACGTAACGCGATTCTACTCATGAGAGCGAACTAGCATAAAGCGCGCCTTCCCACTCTATTGCTGAGAATCGAGCGGGGCCGATAAAACGAGGCTCGAATCGCCCGTCGGACTTCGATCAGGTTTCCGCTGATAGTCCAATGCTACGAGCATCGATCAACAGCGAAAGCGCGTTGATCTCGTTATTGGGAATAGTAATCACGTCGTCAATATGGGGATACTTCTGCAACATCAGTTTTTTTACTTCCCCAGGCAGGCTTTTCAAATCGATGAGTCGCATTGTCCAATCGTAAAAGAGGGCCGCATCGATCGATTGGTAGGAAATCAGCTCGATCTCCGTATGACGCGAGTCCGCTACGATCTTGTTGTAAAGCTGATTCACGTACCGAGTCGGTCCCTCCAATGCCTGAAGGAAATGGTCCCCAGTCAGAACGAGTTGTCCGGTGATCCCGGAAAGGCGATTTCGCTCCGAGGCCAACGATAGCAATTGGTTCAATTCGTGAGTCTCTAGCAACGCGGGCGTTGCCTTGCTCTCGTAGATCAATCGACATTTTCTCATGATTCGCGGTTTAGAAGAATGATTCGTAGACAAATGCCCTTATCTCGACCTGTCAAACCATGGGGTTTCCTCTTTACCGGTCAGAATACAGGCAGTTAGCCAATCCGATTCGAATTTTCCTGAGTATCCTTTAATGAAGGGCCTTCCTGATAGGTATTTAAACTCATTCGCGTAACCAAATCGCCGAAGCGAGCTTTGTTAATCTATGAAGAAGCGCGATCCCAACCAAAGGGAATCGAACGAATAATATGACACATTACTTGCGTGTAGCCATTGGCATTGCCCTATCCACTGCCCAGGCGACCTCGGAACCAATTTTATCCTCATGGTTTACGGACCGTTCAGGGGCCTACGCCCGAATCTTCGAGACGCTGGCCGATGAGAGCAATCTGAACGCAGTCACCACCTGGTCTCGCGGGCAGGGCTCCAAGAATGAACCGACCTATGCAGGCGTACACGAGGTATCCGCCAGCGAAGATTGGGTCTACATCCGAACGACCAATCTCGCCAGCCATATCATGGGCCCTTGGTATCTCAACCAAGCCAAGACCAACCTCTTCCCCAACTATCCCTCGAATCAAGCCGTCCTCTATCGATTCCCTCGAAACCCGGCGGACCCGCTTTCCCTAGGCTCCAAACCGCTCACTGGTGGCGGCCCTATTGGCTATTTCGTCAATGGCGTCTCCATGTTCGATTCGCGCGACGCGTTCTCCTATAGCTCCAACGCGGGAACCGACACTCAAGGCCCCATTGCGATCAAGCCTGGAATCGCGACGCGTACGTCAACGAGGGCGTTACTTTCGACGTTGCCAATGCCCATCAAGCAGGAGGGACTTACCACTACCACGCCAATCCACCGGCTCTGCGGCACCAATTGGGAGACAGCGTCGACTACGTTCCCGAAACCAATCTCTATACCGAAAACCCCAACGGCCGGCACTCTCCGATCCTCGCCTGGGCGCGGGATGGCCTGCCCGTGTACGGCCCTAATGGACACTCCGATCCCAACGACTCGAATAGCCCGGTTGTTCGTATGCGATCCGGATTTCAGATACGAACGGACATAGCGAGCAACGGTTCCGCCCGCTCCGCTTGGGCAACCCGCATTTACGCGGGACAGCGCTCCTTCGCCTCGGGCCCAAACGTCAGCGCTCAATTTCCTCTGGGTCGCTATATGGAGGACAACGATTACAAGGGCGATCTCGGCATGACCCTAGGAGTCGACTTCGACCTCAACGAATACAATGTCCGCTACTGCGTGACGCCGGAATTCCCCGAAGGAACCTGGGCCTACTTCGTCTGCATAGACGCGCAAGGTATTCCGATATTCCCATACAACATTGGGCGCTCGTTTTTCGGCGACCTCGTCGGCTCGACTGCCAGTGCGATCCCCGATAGCGACGAAGCGAACGCGGCCGTCGATACCGTTTTCGAAGGCGGACCGGAAAACCCCGTCGTCGCGCAGGAAATCTCGCGTGGACCTGACAATGAGCTTACCCTGGTTTGGAAAAGCGCTGAAGGAGGTATCTACGAGATTCTCTCCTCGCCCGAACTCTCCGCTTCCTCCAACTGGGCATCGCTGGGCGTTCAAGCCATCGCAACTAGCGAGGAAACGTCCGTCGCCTATTCCTTGCCGCCAGCCAACCCGGAAAGGAGTTTCCAGAGGATCAAGCGTATCGATGTGATTCCTTTCGACGACAATGGCTTCGAGTACGACTTCACCGCAAATCCGTCTTCCGAAGAAACCGTCCGTTTGCAAGTCACTCTTCCGGGCAGTCCCTCCAATTTGTATACACTGCCGAGCGCTCGCTCTCAACGTTTCCCTCTGCATCGAGGAACATGTCGCGTGTCGCTTTCATCGGAGCCTTTTCTCGATAGTCTATGGCGACCGTTTTTCCGGAATCACCGGAATGGACCATCATAAATCCTCCTCCCCCAATGTTTCCCGCCTGCGGAGTGGTAAGGGCCATCGCGAATCCAACCGATACCGCTGCATCATTGGCGTTGCCCCCTTCCTGCAAGATCGCAAGCCCTACGCGCGTCGCCACCGCATCTCGGCTTGAGACCATGCCATTCAGCCCCGACTCGGGATGGCTCGTAGACTGACTGTTGTAGATGGGCGGTTCCGGCGGCGGAGCCGCTTGGGTGTCAAACGTGCACAGCGCGACCGACGCGAACGCGCCCAATAAGCGTGATCGGTGTATTCTAGACATCTTAGTTCCTCTAAGACCCCTTGAATCAAGGCCCGCGCCGAACCCGGTTCGACTTTGCAAACGCTCAAATTCGATCGTCGATCTCTCGGCGCTAGCTAACTTACTCCGTCAAAAACGCGATCAGATCGGCGAGGTCCTGGGCGGAAAGGCCCAACGCATCCGCAGCGGGCATGATGGATTGGTCCATTTTCTGGCGGGATTCGACGTTCGCCTCCGAAATCGAATGCTGCTGTCCGGCAATGTCCTTGAGAATTAAAGGATCGCCATCGCCCACCACGAAACCGGATGCGGTTTTCCCTTCCTTGGTCTCCACGACGACCGACTCATAGCCAAAGGCAATTGCCGCGGAAGGATTGATGATCGAATCCAGCAACGCGGCCCGATCGTAGCGACCTCCGATCTCCGTTAGATTCGGCCCTATGTCGCGCCCCGATTCGCCATGCAAATGGCAGGTCGCGCAAACCGCTCTCCCCGCGAAAAGTTCGCGACCCTTTGCCTTGTCGCCCGTCAAATTCGCTATCGTTCCGATCGCAGGCAAGGTCTCACCCAACGCATTTGGCTTGGGAAAGTAGCGGGTAGCCAAAGCTCTAACAGACATATCCGAGTTGCGATGTATCCGCTCCGAAATGATAGGGTAGAACATTTCAGGCAGTTCGTTGCGACCCGCCAAATGAAGCAAGATCGGGCCGCCGTGCGGCGAACTCGCCATTTCAGCGGCCATCGACTTCAACTCTTCCGTCAGCTCAGAGGCTCCCTTCAGTTTATTGCGGAAGCCGTTCATTCGCTTCGCTTCTCGCTGGGCCGCAATCGCTGCGGGATCCTCCGGCAGCTGGGCGGCTAAATCGTAGGGCTCCCATAAATTGCCCGAGCGCGATTTGACCCACCACGAAGCATAGGAACGCAAATCTTCCGGTCCGGAGACCGCAGCCGCGAATACCGCATTAGCCGCGGGTCGCGACTCATTGAAGGCGAGCGCATCCATTGCTTGGCGACGCTTGTCGGGCGAGAGCTTCTTGGCCAGCGCCCGTTTCTTCAGTCCCTCAATCGCCTCGTCCGTATGCAAGCGCCAAGCGAGCGAAGCCTCCGCGTCGCTCCATTCGAGAGAATTCGAGGAAGCCTTTCGAGCGAGCGCTTTCCAAACTGCCGCCTCCCGGTTTTCGCTAGCCGTGCCCAAAGCTTCCAAGTACCAGCGATCCTTCCCGTCGAATCTATCGACCAGATTCATCAAGATGGGCTTCGCTTTGTTAAGCGGGACATCCCGCAAGGACAACGCGACTTCCCGTCGAACGGCGGCGGACGGGTCCTGAGACAAACCCTTCGCATGGACCAGCAGACTATTGGGATCGTGTTTGCGAACGGCTCGATACGCGACGATGCGCAGATCCGCGTTGTCGGACTCCACGCTTCTGGTAACGCCCGACCAGGCCTTCTTCCCCCACTCCCCGCCGGAACCGCCGATTTCCGCCAACGCGTAGATCGCGCGGGCAGCGAACCTAGAATTCGAATCGACGCTCATTTCAAGCAGGGCATCGACCCCTTCGCGGGACGGACTTTCGGTCAAGCCAAGGTATCCCCCATGGCGTACCGAACTCGCAGGGCTTTCGAGAGCTTGGATCTTTCCCGACACCTGCGACAAATCGATTGAGGGGGGTTGAGGGTTTTCGCCTTTGCGGGCGATTCGGTAGATCGTTCCCTTGCCTTCCGTCTCCAGCATGCGATGGCCGCCGACGAAGGGGTCGAAAAAGTCGGATACGTAAATCGCCCCATCCGCTCCCACGATCACATCCGATGGTCGAAACCACTTTAGCGTATCATTCTCTTCGATACGTTTGGCCGGAGCATCCGGGTTGTGGGTGGAAAACAGCGTATCGCGACGGAGACCGATTCCCGCACCGTTCGACTCCGGCGTGTAGAGCCAAATCGTATTGCGCCCGGCTTCGCTCGAAAGAAGGGAATTCGCATATTCCGGTCCCAGCGCCCCATTTTCGTAGTACTCGACACCCGTCGGCGATCCCGGGCCATAGATGTCGCCCGCGGGAATGATCCCTGGATCATCCTGGCGCCAGTGAGCGGTAGGCGTCGCTTGGCCTGGACGCATGTCCGCGCGCCACGTTCGTCGTCCATCGGCAGACGAAAATCCGAGACTGCCGTATTCCATTACCCATGTCGTCCGACAGGAAATCGTATCGTCGTTGTCGTTCTGAAAAACATTCGCGAAGGAATCCAAAGCCAGTTCGTAAGGATTGCGGAAATTGTGCCCGATGATCCGCAAGCCCGTCCCATCGCGATTCATTCGTCCCGCCAGTCCGCCCACGTACATCCGTCCATCATCCGAGACCAGGCCCGCCTCGTTCGTATCATTCCAGGGAGACCCGCCGCGATAGCTGCTGCCCGCCCGCAAAGTCCATCCAGAACGGTCCGTAACGATGTGCGGTCCGGCATTGCCCGTCGTGAAGTAGAGATCGCCATCAGGACCCGCTTTTACGGTGTGCAGGGAGTGATCGTGATCGAAGCCGCCAAAGCCGGTGAGAAGGATTTCCTTGCGATCGACGGCAGGATCGAACCGCGTATCGCGATCCACATCGGTAAAGACGATGATATGCGGCGAGCATGTCACTACGATTCGATTGTCCAGGACGGAAACGCCCATGGGGGCCACCAAGTCCTTGTCTTGGACGAAAACATGCGAGCGATCCGCCCGCCCATCCCCATCACTGTCCTCGAGCACCATGATGCGATCCCCGGTCTTATGCCAACGATCCACGTTCTCCATATTGCGGTAGGAGCGATAATTCACCGCCTCCGCGACCCAGATGCGTCCCTCGACGTCCGCATCCATATTCGCCGGATTGAAAAACATCGGCGCTTCCGCCCATACGGTGGCTTGCAAGCCTTCGGCCACGAAAAAGCGTTCCACGGGAGTAGGCTCGTTGGCGTCAACCAACGGAGCAGCCATCGCGGACGCTAGAATCAGAGAGGTAAATCGAGATGAGTTCATAAGGCGTGATTCAGGCGAGGAGAAGTCGCCTCAGTTCGATATTCCCTCGCCACAATCTAAAGAGGACAAGCAACTTCCCATCCAAGCCAGCGAACGCGAGAGACGCGCCTAAACTCCAAAACCCTTCGAAAGGGTTACACGCGATTTCGACGAATGCGCCAGCGAGTGGATAGCAACAGCGCACTTAGCTCCTGCGAAAGAGACCTCCATCGAATCCATCGCGAACTCGACTCGAGGCAGAGACCTATCTCATTGAAGGATCGCCGATAAACGGGTGAAGAGCGGCCTCTGACTACCAGCGCTGATCCCTAAATCGAAGCGAATGCGCATGTATCTATAGAAGGCAGTATTCGAATACCCCGAATCGCCCCGAAACTTAGAATCCATGTCCTCAGAAACTTTAACGCGTCTTTTCGATCCCTCCAGAGCTTTCGACCATCCAGTCACCGTTGTCATCGTGGGCTCGATTCTCGCAATTCTCGCGATCTCCCTGGGACTGATTCATTTCCTCGATTCGCGCCGCAAGCTTTCCAAGGAAACCTACACCGAACTTCGCCAACGCTGGATCTCATGGGTTTTCATTTCGGTCGCGATCGTCGTCCCGATCCTGCTTGGAGCGGCCACTACCATCTTCTTCGGCCTGATTCTCAGTCTACTGTGCTATCGGGAATACGCTCGAGCCACCGGACTCTTTCGCGAACACTTGCTGAGCGCCGTAGTCGTCGCCGGCATCCTGCTCGTTCACTTCGCCGCCCTCGACAACTACTACCGTCTATTCGTCGCAGCCTGGCCCATTTCCATTAGCTTCATCGTACTCGCCTCGCTTTTTGCGGATCGACCGGATGGATACATACAACGCCTAGCGCTAGCTGTATTGGGATTCATGATGTTCGGAATGTGGATGGGTCACTTCGCATTCTTCGCCAACAACACCAACTACCGAGCCATTCTTCTATGGCTCATTATCTGCATCGAGCTCATCGACGTCTTCGCCTACCTCTTCGGCCGCCTCTTTGGAAAACGAACGCTCTGCCCCAATACCAGTCCCAACAAAACCAGAGCAGGCGCCATCGGATCCGCCATCGTCGCCATCCCCCTGACCGCGACAATCGGTCACTTCGTATTCCTCGGCGAAGCGATCGATTCGCTTCCCATTCTGCTAACGCTTGGATTCGTGTTCACGCTAGCGGCTCTAATAGGCGACCTCATGCTATCATCCATCAAGCGAGACCTGGGAATCAAAGACCTCGCCAACACCCTGCCCGGCCATGGTGGACTGCTGGACAGATTCGATAGCCTGCTCCTGGCCCTTCCCGCCGTATTTCACCTCATCAATTATATCCAAGGCATCAATACAGGCGTGGAGGCCAATATACTGACAGGAGACTTCGGAAACTCATGAACCCTTGGACCTACAGTCCCGCCCTAGACATCGGCCATTCCTATACGAAACGCCTGGAAAGCCGAGATCGCGAATCCGGCCTCATTGAAATGATTCTTCACCAATGCGTATACCGGGCAATCCGATTCTACCTTAGGAAGCGACACCGCCTCGAAATCATCCATCCGGAACGCGTCCCCGAAAGCGGACCTCGCATCATCGTCACCAATCATACTTCTCATCTCGATGCGCTCGTCCTCGGCTCTTTCCTTCCCAAAGGATTCCGCGACACAGCCAGTCCGCTGGCCGCAGGCGACGTCTTCTTCTCCAGCCCGATACGGTCGCTCTTCAGCGCCTTTTTTCTCAACGCTCTTCCTCTGCGCCGCAACGCCTATCACGGCGCGGCATTAAAGGCTTTGCGGCGGAGACTTATCGGCAGCTCCATGATTCTCTACCTCTTTCCAGAAGGCACCCGGAGCCGATCCGGCGAAATGGCGCCCTTCAAACAAGGGATCGGAACATTGGTCGCCGAAACGGAAATACAGGTCGTGCCCTGTTGGATCGAGGGAGCGCACCACGCTTGGCCGCCCTCTCGGAAATGGCCTTCGAGAGGAGCCCTATCCCTACACACAGGTCAGGCAATCGCTTTCAAGGATGTCGCCAACGATCGACAAGGATGGCGCCAAATCGCCTCTACGCTACAAGACGCCGTTGGGCGATTGAACCCGAATAACGGGCAACCCGAAGCTAATGCGGATCGACCGAAGGAGGCGCATGATGCTGCTTAAGACGCCTCTCCTATCGATTGGCTGCGTATTGACTGCATCCTTACTCGGAGCGCTCGGCCAATTTTTAATCGCCCACGCAGCGAAGCGCTGGAACGCGAGCGTATTCAAGCTTCTAATCGATCCCTACTTCCTTTCGGGAGCCCTCGCCTACACCTGCGTGCTGGCCCTATTCGCGCTTTCCTTCAAAACAGGCGGTTCTGTCCGCGTAGTCTACCCTCTCTACGCCACCACCTTCATCTGGGCCGTCGCTATCAGCGCCGCAACCCTCCATCACGCCATCGGCCCAATCCAACTGCTGGGAATGATCCTCCTGATCGCCGGCGTCCTTTGCCTAACCGCGTAAACGCCCCCTTCTCCAATGCCCACTATCTACGCCCTAAAGCCCGCCTTCCAGAGACTCTTAGATCCGGCCTGCCAGTATCTCGGCAAGCGAGGCATACATCCCAATCAAGTGACTCAGGCGACCACCTTCATTTGTATCTTCTACGGCGCATTGCTGGCCCTCGCGCCCAATTCTAGGCTAGTGGTCTCGCTCCTGCCCGCTCTGCTCCTTGGGCGTATGGCTCTAAACGCCATCGACGGGATGCTGGCCACCCGCTTCGATCGCAAGACGCGAAAAGGAGCCCTCTTGAACGAAATGGGCGATGTCGTTTCCGACTGCGCCCTTTATCTTCCTCTAGCTGTGCGGCCCGAACTCAATCCGGTTCTCGTGATTCTAGTATCCTTTATCGGGATACTAGTGGAAATGATCGGAGTCGCTTCGATCCAGATCGGTTCCAGTCGTCGATACGACGGTCCAATCGGCAAAAGCGATCGGGCCTTCATCTTTGGCCTCATCGCCCTCTTCATTGGACTGGGCATCGATGTACAGGGATGGCTGAACGCTCTGCTGGTCGCTACCATCGCCCTATCGGCCTACACTATCTACAATCGAGGACGGAAAGCGCTATCCGAAAAGCGCCCCGCCAACTAATCTTAACGCAACCTCGCTCACTCACCAATCGACCCTCCCATGAAAACGAATACGCCATCCGCATCGAAAGCCCAGGAATCGTCCCTCTGCTCCAACCTGCCCCGCATAATCTCGACGGTTGCCATTGCGATCGTAATCCTCGGACTGATTCAAAATGCTCGGGGGGAAGATTGCCATTCAAGATCGAAGCTCACGAACGCTTCCAGCGCTCCGATCCAAGTCGTCAGCGAAGGCTATGGCGGCGGCGAAGCATTCCTTCGCTACTCCCCCGACGGTAGCGAGCTGGCTCGTTTTCCTCGATCCGGCCCAATCATATTGTCCGAGACGTACAACTACAACAAGCTGCGTACTTTCGAAATCGGCATGAGCATGCTCGACTACGCGCCTTGCGGAAGCATTTTGGCTACGGCCGAGGGACGCAACGGACTGCGCCTCTGGGACACCGCAGACCGTGGAGAGCTGATACGAACCAACGGCGCTGAGATTCGCTTGCTCCAGGCTTCCCTGAAAACGCTTATTGCCCCAAGCAAAGTTCCAGGGAGGCAAGTCCTCTGGACCGAATTTTCTCCAGACGGTGGCCGCCTTCTCGCCACGCAAGCCAATGGACGCGTAACGATCTGGAACACTCAATCGTGGCTTCGCGAATCGGAAATCCATCTAACCGACCAGGAAGTTCGAGTCGCCACATTTTCGCCGAACGGCAAACGCATCGTATACGGCAACGCCCAAGGGGAAATATACCATTGGGATCTCGAACGAAACGTTCGTATCGCAGACGCCTTCTCCAGCGTCTCTTCAGGAGCGGTATCCGGCATCGCCTACGGGTCAGACGGTAAAACCATCGCCATCTCCCGCGAGGGATCGAAAGACAGTCCGGCAAATACGGAAATCTGGGATACTGATTCCTGGGAATCGAAGCCGTTTATTGGATACAGTTCGGCCTCCTATTCACTCGATGGCAAAACGATCGCTCTTGGCGGCTCCAACATTAAGCTAATCCAACCGATTTCCGGAGATACGATACGCGAGATTGTTCTGCCCTCGCTCGCGCCATTGGAACGAGGACATCGCTACAGGAATATTTCGACGCCCAACGAATCCAGTCACCCTCGAATAAGGTCCTTGGCTTTCTCTCCAGACGGTCGCACGATCGCTGTTGGAAGCGTAGGTCCCCTCCAGCTCGTCAAAACCTATCTTCCCTGAATCCACTCGATACGCCTCTTCCCCTCCCTCTCTATGAATTCGCTTTCCCTACCTAAAACCTTTTGGTGGCTCAACCTCACCCAATTCGCCGGAGCGATGAACGACAATGTCTTCAAGCTGCTCATGGTGTACGCTCTCATCGCCTGGGGCGGCGACGCCTCATCCGCGGGCATTCTAGCCTCAGTCGGACTGGTCTTCACGATCCCGTTCCTGATCATCGTTCCCATCGCGGGCAATTTCGCCGATCGGTTCAGCAAGCGACGCATGATCGTCACTCTCAAGGTCTGCGAGTTCGGAGTCATGGGTTTTGGCATAGCCGCCCTTCACTTCCAGAGTTCCCCGATGCTCTACGGCACCATGTTCCTCATGTCGGCCCAGAGCGCCTTCTTCGGTCCCTGCAAGCTGGGTATCATCCCCGAACAGGTAGGCGTCGAACAGCTTTCCAAGGCCAATGGCTCCATCCAGCTCTTCACCTTCGTGGCTATTATATGCGGCACAGTCCTCGCTCCCGAATTGAGCTTGCTCGTGGATGGGCAATTCAGCTTGGCCGCGAGCGTCTGCCTCGCCATCTCCGCATTCGGCTTGCTCGCCTCTCGCAACATCGAACCCAGCCCTGCCCATCCTAATCGCAAGCTGAGCCTCAACGGATTCGGTTCCGTTTGGAAAACGCTATCCGAAACACGCAAGGACGGCTACCTGACCTTGGCCATCTTCGGGCTAGCCTTCTTCTTGCTCTGCGCGGCATTCATTCAGCTCAACATTCTAGACTACGGAGAACAGCATCTCGGTCTCAGCGCCGAACAAGCGACCCGGCTCTTTCTCTTAACCGCCATCGGCATCGGCTTAGGCTCCACTACCGCAGGATGGCTCAGCGGACGGACCATCGAATTCGGAATCGTACCTGTGGGGATAGGCATCATGAGCCTCAGTCTACTGGTTCTCGGAAATCTGGGACACGGCAACGTTCCGCTAGCGGCGGCCTGTATGGCGGCCCTGGGATTCGCCGGTGGACTCTTCATCGTACCGCTCCAAGCCTTCATCCAATACAAAAGCCCAAAGGATCGAGTCGGCGCCCTTCAAGCGGCCAACGGATTCGTAGGCTGGATCGGCATCCTGTTCGCTAGCGGTCTCATTTACTTGAATGCGTCCGTGTTAGGACTGACGCCTCAAGACGGCTTCCGCTACCTATCCTACGGCGTATTCGCTATCGCCTTATTCACTCTTTGGATACTTCCCGACTTCTTCGCCAAGTTCGTAGTCATGCTCATCACCCGAGCCTGCTATAGGCTGCGCGTTCGCGGCATCGACAAATTGCCCGCATTCGGCCCCGCCCTGCTTGTGTGCAATCACGTCAGCCTGATGGATGCCGTTCTCGTCATCAGCAGTCAGCAGCGACGTATCCGCATGCTCATGTCCCGAGGGTTCTATGAAAATTCGAGCTGGTTCACTCGCAAGATCGTCGATCTCGCGAATGTCATCCTCATCCATGACAAGGACAATCCCAAAAAACTGATTCAATCGCTTCGTTCCGCCCGCGCCGCGCTCGACGAAGGCTATCTGGTGTGCATCTTTGCGGAAGGAACGCTCTCTCGTACCGGCATGATGCGCCCCTTCAAGCAAGGATTCGAGCGCATAGTCAAAGATACCGACTACCCGATTATTCCCGTCTATATCGGAGGCGCCTGGGGCAGCGTGTCCAGCTACTACGAGGGAATGCCGAAGATCCAGCTGCGTCACGACTTCCGCTACCCGGTAAGCGTTCATTTCGGCGACTCGCTTCCATCCAGCTCGACGACCTTCGAGGTGCAGCAAGCCGTCAGCGAACTGTCCGTCGACTCCTTCGAGGTCGCGAAAGAGAGTCGCCGAAGCCTCGGGCGCGAGTTCATCGAATCGGCTCGGATCAACTGGTCTCGTCTCGCTATCGCCGATGGCAACGGCAAGGAGTTGAAATACGGAGAACTGCTCATTGCTGGTCTGATTTTGCGAGATCGAATCCGTACCCGAATATCGGATTCGGAACGCAACCTAGGCATTCTCTTGCCAACCGGGGTAGGGTCCGCATTGACGAATCTGGCAACCTCCCTCGACTGTCGAGTTAGCGTCAACCTCAACTACACGGCGCCTGCCGCCAGCGTGGCGTCCGCTCAAGAGCAATGCGAAATCGAGACCGTGATTACCGCTCGAGCGTTCCTCGAGCGCATTCCCGAATTTCCCTTGCCGGAGAATACGCTCTATCTCGAAGATCTGCTGAGCGATATCGGCGCGCCGGAAAAAGCGGTCGCCTATTTCAAAGCTCGCTTCAGCCCCGCCAACTTCTTGCTCGGCGCGGGCCGTTCCGCGCCCGACGACATCGCCACCATTCTCTTTTCCAGCGGATCGACCGCCGAACCCAAGGGAGTCATGCTAAGCCATCACAATGTCCTTTCGAACATCGAATCCTTCCGGGCCGTCGTCAGCCCTAAGCGAGAAGACGCCATCTTGGCGACCCTACCTTTCTTCCATTCGTTTGGATACACGGTCACCTTTTGGTATCCCTTGCTGTCCGGCATCAAAACCATCTGCCACAGCAACCCGCTCGAAGCGGAAACCATCGGCAAGCTGTCCGAGAAATACAAAGCGACCTTCCTACTCACCACCCCTAGTTTTCTGCTCGCCTACACGCGAAAAATCAAACCCGAGCAATTCTCCTATCTGCGATTCGCGTTCACCGGCGCCGAAAAGCTCCAGCCACGCATCGCTGCAATGTTCGAAAAGCGCTTCGGAATCCAACCGCTCGAAGGCTACGGCGCCACTGAGCTCTCGCCCGTTTGCGCAGTCAGCCTTCCCAACGTGGTCTTGGGCGACCTCGAGGAAACCGGGAATCGCGAAAATAGGCTGGGCCGCGTCTTGCCAGGAATGGCCATGAAGATCATTCACCCGGAGACCGGCGAGACGCTTTCACCAGGAGAAGAAGGGCTCATTCAGATTAAAGGCCCCAACGTCATGGTCGGCTATTTGAAGAAAGCGGAGCTGACCAGAAAAGCCGTTCGCGATGGCTGGTATGACACAGGCGATATCGGAATTATGGATACAGATGGATTTTTCGCGATCACCGGACGCCTTTCCCGATTCAGCAAGCTCGGCGGCGAAATGATTTCCCACGGGGCCGTCGAAAAGGCATTACAAGAACTTCTAAACGTCGGCCCCGACGCGCTCTCAGTAGTCGCAGCGCCTGACCCGAAACGCGGCGAAAAGCTCTGCGTTATCCACACGGAATTAGAATACGACGAAGCGGCTCTCCGCGAAAAGCTGCGCGAACTCGATATTCCCAATCTCTGGAAACCCAATCCGAACGATTGGATCCCCGTCGAACAACTGCCCTTGCTCGGAACGGGGAAACTCGACTTCCGCAGCATGAATGAGATCGCGGCATCGGCCGCTGGCTAGTTTCCCAATCGCCTAGAACGGTCCTCGCCCGTTCGACAGAGATTTCCATCTGCTCTCCCTGATCCTTTTTCAGGCGCAAACGCGCGTTGGAACATACGCGCCCCTTCGCGATTTCATTCCTACCCCACAACGCTTCCCGCCATGAAAACGATCCCTTTGGTCATACTCTCCCAAATCGCCGTCGCCATTTCCGCAATGGCCAACTCGCCGAACCCTGCAATCGCCGTAGAAATTCCATCAAGCGAATCAGCATCCGCCATTGGCCCAGACGCGCTTACTCGCAGCGGTTTCGAATGGAAAGCGCTCGAAGAGAATTCCAATCGGTACGTTCTCGCAGAGCGACCAACCGAATCCAGCTACGACTACCGGACCGGCGGTTGGATAGAGACCGATGGCCTGTCCTTCTTTCTGCCCCACGATATAAGCTCGGATCAGTATCAGGCGATCCAGAACGGACTCTACAGAATCCCTCCGAAATCGAATTCCAAAACAGCGAAGGTCTTGCAAAAGGCGAGTCGCATCACTGCTAAGACCGTCTTGATCACGGCGGCAGGCCTCGTCACCCATGGATATATGGGCAATGAAGGTGTCTCAACGATCTCGGACTTTGTCGACGAAGCGATTTACTTCGCGGAAGAGTGATCGCGTTTCTGTCGTCGGGCATTTGCGCCTGAACAGGAAACGGATCAGGATCGTTTATCGATCTCTGCCACCATTCTTGCCCGCTACGCGTCGAGTTAAGAACGACTCGAACCGTGCGTAAGCTCGAACGAACCCAATTCATCCCCAAGCCCATAGACCAAGTTTGGCCCTTTTTCAGCGATCCACGCAACCTGGACCCCATGACGCCGCGCTCTCTCGAATTCGAAATCGT
>CBFHHM010000021.1:33235-62298 GCA_965655705.1 Candidatus Pelagisphaera sp. | reverse complement strand
TTACCCCCAGCCGAGCGAAAAAGAGTGGCATAACCAGCATAAAGACGATCTCGGACATTTGACCGTACGACATCGTCTGAGCAATCGGAAGATTCGCCAATTCCACGACGCGGCTGGCCAGCTGATAGTAGAAGGCAAGCGGAATGCAAATGAGAATCGAGCTGATTAGAAACACCAGATAAGACCGATCCTTGAGCAACGCGAATGCGTCCACTCCCAACACCTGGCCAAAGGTTACCGATTCCCCTTTGCTTTCCGGAGGCGTGTCAGGCAGGAAGAAGCTCAAGAATCCAAGCGCAATCGATGCGCCCACGCAGAGGTAGAACATCTCCACTGAGGCATCCCAACCCAATTGCGTAAGCAACAGTCCCACCACGATCCAACCGATCGTTCCGAACACGCGAATCAACGGAAAATCCTTCTTCGTGTCTTGGATGTGACGCATCGCAATGGTGTTGCTCAGCGCAAGCGTGGGATAGTACGCCAGCATGTATCCTAAAATAATGAGGTTTATCGAATCCGGGCTCTGCCCGCTCGTCATAAGCGTAGTAGCGTAGTACATCAGGACCGCTCCTAGCAAATGCAGGATGCCCAAGACCCGCTGGGCGGAAAAGAAGCGATCCGCGACCATTCCCACGAAAAAAGGCGTAAGCATGCCCGCAACAGGCCCCATCGCATAGGTCCATCCAATGTCGTTTCCTCCGAAACCGACCGTACTCAAATAGTTGGCGGCAGTAACATACCACGCTCCCCAGATGAAAAACTGGAGGAACATCATGACGGATAGCTTTATTCGGATAGAGACAATCATAAGGGAACTAGGTCGGGGTGAAAGCGATTCAGCCCGCGATAATGCAGTTTTTGCGACCCCTGTCTACTCAATCGCTCCCTCCAATAGCCCCTAACCCCCTCGAAGCGACCCGCCAGAAACAGGAGTCGCACCAAGAGGGCCATACAACAACGCATTGAATAGAACAAAACGCAGATAACTGCGGTCCATCCCATTATAGCGGATCGATTTTGCGCCCTATTGACAACTTTGACCTATTATTTGATAATTCTGACCATTACAAAATGCTCGAAGAACTCGCCCAGATCAGCGCCACGATCGATACCCCTCAGGACTACTTCCTCGGCTATGATCAAGCGGGCCTTTTGATTCCAAGGCGGGTTTTGGTTTTTTCCAGGCAGACGACCACGACCCTCCGACAACGGTCGCTCGAGAACAAATCGCATCACCGGTTCATTCTGGTCGTGCCCATACAAACCAAGGGCGAAATCAACCTGGATAATGCGGTCTTCGATCTGCGCCCATCCCAGGCCTTGCTGGTATTCCCATTTCAATTCCATTTCTACGGAAAGCTCGGCGACGAACAGCTCAACTGGCTATTCGTCACCTTCGAAGGCGTCAATCCCAACGAGCTCCAGGCGCTGCGCGACCGGCGTCTGCAACTGGACGGCGAAGCTCAAGAATCGCTCCTCGAAATCACGCGACTTTGGAAAAACCGCGAGCAGTTGAATGTCCCCGCCCGCATCCAGCTGGAACTTACCAAATTGCTTTATTGCCTCGTCACCTCGCATAGCTCAAGGCGGCGCGAATCCGCTCCGTCCGAACCCGACAATCTAATAAGCAAGGTGAACGCATGGATATTCGATCGCGGACCTGGGTCTGGCACCATCGATACGCTCAGCGACTCGATTGGCATTTGCCCCTCGACCCTGCGCAAGCGATTCAAGAACGCCTCGGGGGTGACGCTGGGGCGCTACCTCCGCGAGCAGCAACTATTGCATGCCACCTGCCTACTCAGCGATTCGCAGCTGCCTATCGGAGAGATCGCTATTCGGTGCGGATACGAATCCTCCGCCTCCTTCAGCCGCGCCTTTCGCAAGCAATCCGGCGTCAATCCAAGACGCTACCGAACTCGATTCTCCCCTGCCAGCCTGGCGAGCGGCGTGATCGGATGAAGCGTCCAATCCCAATGGAGTAACACCCTGGAGTCCAGAAACCGAGCCCAGAACGGTAATGCTTGCGGACGCCCAAAACTCGGTTTCCTTTAATTGCCACACGCCCCATGCGACGTCCTATCATCCAGACCTTGCTGCTCCTCGTCTTGCCGTCCTTGAATGCCGGCGAGCTTGACTTAGCGAACTACGAACGCGCGGTCGCCCCCCTCCTCGACAAGCTCTGCGTCGATTGTCACGGCCCCGATAAGCAGAAGAACGATATCCGCGTCGACAATCTCGACATCGATTTCGTCAACGGGCGCGACGTTGAAACCTGGCACGATATTCTAGACTTGCTCCACCTCGGTGACATGCCCCCCGAGGACGAGCTCCAACCCACAGGCCACGAACGCAGGGAGCTCACGTCCTGGATCACTGCCCAGCTCGAGCGCGCGGCCGAAGTCAAGCGCTCCACCGGGGGACTGGGAGCGCTTAGGCGACTGACTCGCTACGAGTACAACAACACCATGGCGGACTTGCTCGGTCTGCCCCTAGACTACGCCAAAGACCTGCCACCCGAAACCGCCAGTCATGACGGCTTCCTCAACAATGGACTCGTCATGGGCATGTCCGGCATGCAACTGGAGTACTACTTGAAGGCCGCTCAAATGGGGCTTAGCAAGGTCCTTACCGAGGACGAAGCGCCCCAGCGCTACCACCATTTCAATACCGTCAACGTCGCCCGCCGCGAAGGCAGGGAACCGGAAACGCCCCATACGCGCAATATTCAACCCGGTAACTGCTTCATGACCCGCATGATGGACTATCCCACCTCCGGACCCATCCGAGTGCGCGTCAAAGCCCATGCGGTCATCCCCGAAGGCAAGGGACCGCCCCGCATGAGCGTAAAGCTGGGCGTACGAGCCGATACCTACATGCCGGGTGGCCCGATCGGCGAGGAGATCGATGTAACCGCCACCGCAGATAATCCAGCCACCTACGAGTTCGTCGGCCACCTCGAAAACTACGTTGTGCTAACCCTTCCTACCAGCTTTCCCGGAATGCTGATCAACGTGCACAATGTCTACGACGACGGCTCCGATGCGATCAAGCTCTTGGACCTCCGCATCAACGAACAAGAGAAGAAGCTCAATACCCCCGACCCAGAGCAACCCTGGCTGGTCGTTCATTCCGTCGAGGTCATCGCTCCGGACTACCAAAGCTGGCCTCCCCAGCGCCACAAAGCCATTCTCTTCGATGCTCCCTATGCTGCGTCGGAAGAACTTCGATACGCTCGGGAAGTCATCCAACGCTTTCTCAAGCGGGCTTATCGGCGTCCACCCAGCCAAGAGGAAGTCGACGAGGTGTTCGCCTATCACCAGGAGATTCGCCCCCAGTACGATAGTCTGGTGGCTACGATGCGACAAACGCTCGCGATGCCGCTCGTCTCGCCACAATTCCTCTACCTGATGGAGCCCACAGGCGATGACCGAGCGAACCGAACGCTCACCGCTCACGAAATCGCCTCCCGCCTCTCCTATTTTCTCTGGAGCGCAATGCCCGACGAGGCACTTTTCGAACTCGCCGATTCCGGTCGGCTACTGAAGCCCAGCGCGCTCAAAGGGCAACTACGTCGTATGATGGCTGATTCGCGGTCGCGGCGCTTCATCGAGCAGTTCTCAGACCAATGGCTCGATTTACCGGCCCTGGATCGAGTCGCCGTCAACCCTCAGTTCTATCCCGATTTCGAGGACCGCACCAAGGAAGCCATGCGAGAGGAAACGCGCGCCTTCTTCGAGGAAATCCTCCGCTCCAAGCTCTCGGCCCTGAATTTCATCGATTCCGACTTCTCCATGCTCAACGAGCGACTCGCCCGGCACTACGGAATCGACGGGGCAACAGGCACGACGATGAGCCGCGTGCGCCTAGAGCCTGAGCATCGACGCGGCGGTCTCATCACCCAAGGCAGTATGCTGTTGGGCAATTCCACCGGCGAGGACTCCCACCCTATCGACCGGGCCGTATGGATCCTCGAACGCCTGCTCGACGATCCTCCCGCCCCGCCTCCGGCCAATGTTCCCGAACTCGACCCCGAGGCGCCCGGCTTCGCCTCCCTCACCTTAAAAGAGCAGCTGGCGATCCACCGCGAAGACGACGCCTGCTACGACTGCCACCAAAAGATCGACCCCTGGGGCTTGCCTCTGGAGCGCTACGACGCGACCGGGCTCTATCGTACCGAGTCCTTGCGGCTAAGCGCCAAAAACAAAGGCGAAGCCCGCACGGAAAAGAGCTGGGTCCCCGTCGATACGTCGGCAACAATGCCAGACGGCCACGCCATCGACGGCGTCCAGCAACTGAAGGATTACCTGATGGAAGAGAAGCGAGATGCCTTCGCCCAGGCCCTCGTGGCCAAGCTCAGCGCCTATGCGCTCGGTCGATCCATTGAGTATTCGGACGAAAAAGCCATCGATGCTCTTGCGAAACGCTTCAAGAAGAGCGATTATCGCCTGGATTCGCTTATTGAATCGATCGTACTGTCTAAACTCTTCCTAACCCGGTAATATATCATTGGAGCGGGTAATGCCGCGATCTACAAACCACGCCCCAAACAACGAAGGAAAGACCCATGGCAACGAAATCCTGGCACATGAATCGACGAACCTTTCTCCGCGGCAGCGGAGTCGCCCTGGCCTTGCCCTTCCTCGAGTGCATGCGCGTCCAAGGGGCCAAGGCCTCATCGACGCCTAGCCCCAAGCGCCTCTGCGCCATCCACTTCCCCTACGGAGCGAGCGTTCCCGCCGAGGATCACGAAGACCGCGATTGGGGCTGGTTCCCCATCCGGGAAGGCAACAGCTTCCGCTACACCCAGGTTCTCGAATCGCTAACCCCCCTTCGCGATCAAACGACTGTCATTGGCGGCATTTCCCACCCGACCGGACGCAAGATCGGCGGCCACGATACCGGCGACATTTTCCTAACCGGCGCCGACTTCGCTGGGGCGAACTTCAAGAATACGATTTCCTTCGATCAAGTGGCCGCCGCGCAATTTGGCGACCAGACCCGTTTCGCCTCCCTCGTTCTTTCCAGCGACGGTGGCATCGGACTGCCCACGCGGTCCAAGACGCTTTCGTTCACCGCATCCGGACAGCCCATCCCCGGCCTCGACAAGCCCAAGATGATCTTCGATCGCCTCTTCGGCGACGGTGGCGGGACGATCGAACAAACGCGTCAGCGCCTCGGCTCGGAAGCAAGCATGCTGGACCGCGTGCTGGATCAATCGAAATCGCTTCGGGCCAAGCTGGGCAAGCAAGACCAGCAGAAGTACGACGAATACCTGACCTCGGTGCGCGACATCGAACAGCGCGTCATCCGCAGTCAGGAATGGCTCGACATCCCCAAGCCCAAAGTCGACCCCAACTCCCTCAACCTGGAGGCCACGACCGACGAACCGCTCGAGTACATGAAGACCATGTACGATCTGATGTTCCTGGCCTTTCAAACTGATTCCACGCGCATCGCCACTTACATGCTGGGTGCCATGAACGGCAAAACGTCGGGGCAATTTTCAAGAGCCTTGGGCCTCGGTTCGCAACACGAACTCGCCCACGGGGCGGGCAAACCCGGCGGCTTCGTTCGTCAAGGCCAATGGAATCAATGCCTCGCTGAAAACCTCTCCCGCTTTCTTCAGAAGCTCGCCGACGAACCGGAAGGCAACGGCAGTATCCTCGATAACACGCTCGTGCTCTGCGGCACGTCCAACAGCCGCACCCATAAGAACTACAACTATCCGCTCATCTTCGCTGGCGGCGCCAACATGGGCTTCAAGCACAATCAGTACTTGCAATTCGACGCAAGCGGCGAGGACGCCCCCATGTCCAACCTGCTTTTCACCATGCTCAACCGGATGGACGTATCCGAATCCGGCTTCTCCGACAGCACTGGAGATTTATCGCAGCTATACGTCTAGCATACAGATTGCCGACCGGCCATTGAAGCGATAACAATCGACTACCGCTTCCTACTCCGAGGCGTAGGATCCCGCTAGCCCAACGCAAAGTAGCCGCAACTCCCAACCGGGAATCGCGGCTACGCAAACTCTCTCCTATCGACTACGCCAAGGCTTTGGCCAAGGCTTGGTCTACATCCGCGATGATATCGTCGATATGCTCGATCCCAACCGATAGACGTACGAGCTCAGGCGTGATGCCGCCAGCGCGCTGCGCTTCTTCGGAAAGCTGACTGTGCGTGGTCGTCGCGGGATGGATCGCCAGACTCTTGGCATCGCCGACATTCGCCAAGTGACTGAATAGCTCGAGCGAATCGATGAATTTCGAACCGGACTCCGCGCCGCCCTTGATCCCAAAGATGACCATGGCCCCGCCTTTGCCGTCGAGATACTTATCCGCCAGAGCGCCGCTCTTCTCGTCATTGAGCCCCGGATACCGTACCCATTCGATACCGTCTTTGCCGTCGAGATGCTCGGCGACTGCCTTCGCATTCGAGCAATGCCGCTCCATGCGCAATGGCAAGGTCTCGATTCCTTGCAGGAACATCCAAGCATTGTCGGGGGAAATACAGGCCCCTAAATTCCGAAGCGGCACGGTTCGCATCCGCAGAATAAAGGCGAGCGGCGCCAACGGCTCGGGCAGGTCGTGGCCCCAGCGCAGGCCGTGATAGGAAGAGTCCGGCTGATCGTACAGGGCAAACTTGCCATTCGCCCAGTTGAATTTGCCCGAGTCGACGACCACGCCGCCGATTCCCGTACCATGGCCGCCAAACCATTTCGTCAGCGAATGTATGACAATGTCCGCGCCAAACTCGATCGGACGAGTCAGAGCTGGGGTGGAAAAAGTAGCATCCACGATCAACGGAATTCCATTGTCATGGGCAATCTTGGCAATCGCTTCCAAATCGGAAATATCGATACCCGGATTGCTCACCGTTTCGCAAAACAAAGCCTTGGTGTTCTCGTCGATGGCATCCGCGAAATTCTGCGGATCATTGGGGTCGACGAACTTGGCGGTGATTCCGAGATCCGGCAGTATGTCATTGAATTGCGTATACGTACCGCCGTAGAGATTGTTCGCCGAAACGATATTATCGCCGGCCTTCGCCACATTGATGACCGAATAGAAGATCGCCGTAGTGCCCGAGCCCAGAGCCAACGCCGCTGCGCCTCCCTCCAATTGAGCAACGCGCTGTTCGAGCACGTCCTGCGTGGGGTTCATAATACGCGAATAAATATTTCCCAGCTCCTTCAAGGCGAAGAGGTTGGCCGCGTGTTCCGTATTGTTGAAAACGTACGACGAGGTACGATACACCGGCACAGCGCGGGCATTCGTTGCAGGATCCGGAACCTGTCCGGCGTGAAGACATTGCGTTTCTAATTTCATGGTCGTTTAGGTTCGTTGGGTAATTGGGTTCAACAGGCCAGTGAGCCTAGAGATAAATGGAAATCGCACTATGATAAGAAGTTATCATGGCGCCCAGCTCAATCTTCCGACAAATAGCGGCCCCAATTCCAACCGCCTGAGATCGACGCCCCTATTGCTTATTTAGTCTCATTATTGATAATGAGACACTTTCTCAAAAAGAACTTGACGGGCTTCTTGAGATTCGGTTTCACCTAATGCGCATCAAGATGAAACCGCATCTCCATTACACGAAACGTCTTATCTACTCGGCTGGGGCAGCCTGCACTCTCGCCCTCAGCGCCCAGGAAGATACGACCTTGGATACGGCGATTCTGGAGCCACTAACGATTTTCGGCACGCAAGAGGAACTCTTCACCCAAACGGGATCGGGCTACTTGATCGAACAGGACCTTATCCAAACCCATGGATACGCCGACATCAACCAGGCCCTCAAGCAGGTTCCGGGCGTCTATCTCAGAGCCGAGGACGGATACGGCCTCTTTCCAAATATCAGTCTGCGGGGCGTCGATCCCGGACGAATGTCGAAGCTCACCTACATGGAGGACGGCATCCTGGCCGCCCCGGCTTCCTACTCGGCGCCTTCGGCCTACTACACGCCCACCGTGGGACGCATGAGTTCCCTCGAAGTCCTCAAGGGCTCCAGCCAGATACAGTACGGACCCCACACCACTGGCGGCGTCATCAATTACATTTCAACGCCGATCCCCTACAAGCAAAGCTCCTACATCCGCATTTCCTATGGAACGGAGAACGATGCCCGCTTGCATCTGTGGAACGGGGATCGCGTCGCTACCGACTTTGGGGAAATCGGCTATCTCGTAGAAACCTACTATCGCGAGACCGATGGGTTTAAGCGCATCGATTCCAGCGAGGGATTCAACGCTTCCGGACGCGACACCGGATTCCGCAATCGCGACTCCATGGTCAAGTTGAGCTGGGCCCCGAAAACCGAAAAACGTCAATATTTCGAACTGAAAACCGGTTACTTGGACAAGGATGCCAATGAGACCTATCTCGGGCTCTCCAGCGACGATTTCGCAGCGAATCCGAATCGTCGATACGCCGCCTCCCGCGACGACAATATCGACACCCAGCACTATCGCAACTACCTGAGGTATTCCGTCGATCTCGATGATCGAATGACCCTTTCCGCTGCCGCCTACTACAACGCCTTCAACCGCAATTGGTACAAGCTCAAGGAAATCAAGGACATCGACTCCGACGGCGACGGCATCATCGACAGCACCCCTACGGTCAAGCTATACCAGGCCCTGGCAGGGGTTGATGGGAATAAGCCCCTGGAAGTCCTCCAAGGAACCCGAGCTGGCCAGTACGAGTACCGCAATAACAACCGCGACTATATCGCGAGAGGCACTCAAGCGACATTGGACTGGACTGCGGAACTGGGAGCGGTCACGCACGAAATCCGATTCGGAACGCGTTTCCATAAAGACAGTGTTCGTCGCTTTCAGGAGGACGTTCAGTACTTCCAAAACGCGAGCGGCGGCATCGACTCCATGGCATCGGACGGCCCTGGGAGCGGAGGCAATCGCTTTCAGGAATCCGAAGCGATTGCTCTCTTCGTTGAAGACTCGATTTACCTAGGGCAACTGCTGATCAAACCTGGCTTGAGATTCGAGCGCGTCGACTATCGCTATACGACCTTCGAAAGCAACGGATCCAACACTCCAACCGACCAGGCCTCCCGCACCCTGGACGTGCTCGCTCCTGGCTTGGGCCTAAGCTATCAGTCCGATGAAAACACGACTCTCTTTGCCGGTATCTACAGAGGGTTCTCCGTACCCGGTCCAAGGGCAGCGGCTCGCCCGGGACGCGAACTGGACGAGGAAACCAGCGTGAGCATCGAAAGCGGCGTCCGCTTCGACAATCGCGACGGCCTGTTCGCCGAGTTCATTGCCTTCAACGCAGACTTCGACGACCTCATCACGATAGACAACGGCGTTACCGGCACGAGCAATCCATCGAATCTCGGGCAAGGACGCAGTCGTGGCGTTGAAATGATCCTGGGATGGGATCCCACAGCCAATGCCTACTCCGGCTTCAAGGCGCCCCTTTCCCTCAGCGCCACCTACACGGACGCGAAATTCAAATCGAACTCTACTGACAGCAATGCGGAGTCCATATTCTCCGGAGCCTCTATCGGCAATGCGTTCCCCTATGTTCCGGAATGGCAGTTCAACCTCGCGGCGGAACTCGAATTCGATGTTTTCCGATTGTCGGCGAATCTCCACTACACCGATAGCGTCTTCGGAAGCGGATCCAACGCAGTAGACGAATTCGACCCATCCGGTCGCCCGGACGCCCGCTACGGGCTGATCGATTCCCTTTTCCTCGTCGATCTTTCGGCGACCTATTTCATCAACGAAAACGCCGAGGCCTTCGTCAACGTCACCAATGTCTTCGACGAACAGACGCTCGCCGGCCGACTTACCGACGGCCCTCGTCCCAACGCGCCACGCCAAGCCAGCGTTGGCATGGGGTTCCGCTTCTAAGAAGCGCTTTTCAGTCAATCGTCGCAAAACCGCTTGGCTCGCCGAGGGGTTTTCCTTTTGGCCAACCCTCAATCCGAGGCGATCGACATCCGTGTCGCCTTGAAAAACGCGCCGAGGCGCCGAGCGCCGCGCCGAAAGCCATCGCGATTCGCTGGAGCGGTTTTACCTCGCGAGCCATCTCGAATTTCGGGGCGGTAAGCGATCGCCGCGTGACCCATCCCACCTGGACAGATTATTCCGCGTACTTCGGATTCCGCGTTCCCGAATAAAGCTCGTACTCGAACAAACGACATTCGATGGGACCGTTGTAGAACTCGATCCTGCGTTTCGGTTTCAGGCCCACCCGTTTGCCGAGATTTCGATTGCCCGTAAACACATACCCCCAATAGCCCGGGCAACTCTGTTTGAAAAAATCTCCAATCCCTTGGTACGTCTCAAGCAAGCGTTCTTCGTCGCCCAGGCGTTCCCCGTATTCCGGATTGAATACAATCGCCCCAGGCGAGTACGGCACGTCCGTATCCTCGAAGGCGCAGATGTTGAAATCGATTAGAGAATCGACCTTGGCGAACTCCGCATTGCGCTGAGCCGCTTCGATCGCATCCATGTCCCAATCCGTCGCGATGATAGGGAAATCCAAAGGGCGCGGCTCCATGGATGCCACGATTTCATTGCGAATCGCTTCGAAAACTTCCGGTCGGTAGCCCACCAAATGCATGAAGGCGAAGTTATTGCGCAACACGCCCGCCGGCATTCCCGCCGCCAGCATGGCTGCTTCGATCGCCAAGGTGCCACTGCCGCACATTGGATTGATAAAGGGAGACTTGCGGTCCCAGCGAGTTGCCCGGATGACCGACGCCGCTAGGTTCTCGCGCATAGGCGCCTTACCCGGACTGACTCGATAGCCGCGATTGCTGACTGGCACCCCCGACGTATCGAGATAAAGACACACTTCTTCCTCTCTCCAGTAGAGAAAAATCATCGCCTTATCCGAATCATTGCCCGTATCCGGACGCCGGCCCTTTCGATCTCGGATGCGATCGACCATGGCATCCTTCAATCGCAAGCCAGCGAACTTCGTATTTCGGATCGTATCGTTTCGAACCGATGAACCGATCGAAACATAGCCATCCGCAGGTATCCACTGCTCCCAGGGCAATTTCGAAGCGTGGCGATAAAGGCGATCTCCATCTTTCGCTTCGAATGCGCTCACCTGCCACAAGACACGCAGTCCCGTACGCAGGAGGAGATTCAACCGCATGCAATCCTCCAGAGTACCCTCCGTGAATACGCCGGCGGGAGCCTCTCGCGACACCGAGTATCCCAATTCCTCCAATTCCTCCTTGAGATAGGAGGAACATGCCTTGGGACAAGTTACGAGAATGGGAGCGCGTGTCATCGGACGAAGACATCAGCGACTTCAGTCTCATCGGGCAAAGCAAATCTACGCGCCGGATGGCAGTCGCTATACCATCAAACGGCGATCAATGGGGAGGTCTGCTTGTCCTCAAGCAGCCGCATCAACCCGATCTCAACCGCTGCGCCTGCTTGGGAGCAGACGTTCCTACCCCCCGGAGCGAGCAGCCGAAAACAGATCGCAATTTCCGATTGCTCGGGGCCAGTCCCCAAAGAAAAGCCACTAACGCATATCCGAGAAGTCGGTCGAATGAAGCAAGGTCGATTGAACGCCCTTCTTCACCAGCAGGCCACCGCCGGCTCGTTCGTTCGACCTCGCCACGGCGGCTTTCCAGTCCGGATCGGCCCGAAAGCCATCCCAAGCCTCCGCGCGTCCCTCTTCGCTGTCGTATGCCAAGAGATAAATCAAGGTGTTGCCGTGACCCTCCTGATCGGCCATCGGGTGCCAGTATGCGACATTGGTCATCCCATTGTTCGCGAAGATATCGATGGTATCCTGTTTAAAGCGATAATCCAGGTAGCCCAGTTTGCCCTCGGCTGCCGTATACGTTCTCAGCTCGAAGAAGCGGGGCTTCTTGGACGTCTTGATCTTCAGCTTCGGCGAATAGTCGGTCGTCTGCAGAAAGAGCTTATCCACCTTCGCCACGAGCTTGCCGTTCTTCGTGGACGCCGCGTAGGCCGCCTTCCAATCCGGATCGGCCATGAAACCCTTCCAGGCCTTGCCCCGAGCCTCCCGATTCGGGTAGGATAGGAAATAGACCAGAGTATTGTCTTGGTTATTGGCTGGAACGAAGTAGCCGACATTAGTCATGCCGTGCTTCTCGAACAAATCGACCGTGTGGTCGCGAAACCGAGTCAGCAAGGCATCCAGTTTGCCTTCATTGGCGTAGTAGGTACGCATTTCATAGACGCGACCATCATCGGCGATTGAAAAGGAGCAGAAGACGCTCGCCAGAGCGCAGATTAGTAGGAATCGATTGATTTTCATAGGGATAGCTAAACGTGGTTGCTTGGAATTCCGCCTACTTCGTGGAATTTAGACATCGGCAAGCGTCTCTGAGGAATAGCATTCCCTCAGGACGCAAAAAAGCCTGCCTCGAAAGGCAGGCTTTGAAAGTAAGATACGCAGAACCCGGATTAATCGTCTTCCGGCTTGTAATTTTCGTGGCCGTGCTTGCGAGCGTCGTTGATCTTGCCGACGATTTCGTTGGCCTTGTCGTTGTCTCCCGCTTTGAGAGCGGCTTCGAGATCGCCGATCATGCCAACCGTACGCTTCATCGCCTTCATATAGCCGGTCATGAACTTCTTCTTCTCGTCGCCCTTAAGGTCTTTCGCGAGAATAGGAGTCATCTCAACGGACTTTTCAGCCGCCTTCTTGACTTTCTGCACGAGAGCGATGGTGGACTCGTTCTTGGCCGGATCCTTAATCTGGCGACGAATCGAGCGCCAAGCCTTATTCATCGCGCTCATTTCGTCCTCGAGCGGAGTGTGATCGTGATCGCCTCCTCCGTGGCTATCCGCTTCGATTAGCGGCAGAGCGAGAAAGAGAGCGGCGAGGGTGAGGATCAATGGTCGTCTTTTCATAAATCGATTTTGGTTAGTATTACTGTGATAACCGGCAAATAGAACTCTCGGTTACGCCCAATTTGTCAATTAGGATCGCTAGATTCGGCTGTTCGGAGAGGAGGTTTCGCCATTTCGCCATTGGACCGCAGCGCTGACATTGCGTTCCCTATTGAAGATTCGAAAGACCTAGCGGCTTTGCAAACGGATCTTGCTCAGCCCATTAAGTCGGCACGCATCCATGACCTCAGTAAGCGTCTTCAAGGGCGTTTCCTCATCGGCTTTAACCAGTACAGGCACATCGTTGGACAGATCGGATACCTTCGCTAGTACCGCCTCCAATTCCGCCAAAGGCACCGCTTGGCTTTCCAGGAAAATCTGCCCTTCACCATCGATCCCGATCATGATGCGATCCGGATAGTCGTTTCGGCCCGCCGATTCGATACGAGGCAACGTCAGGTTCAAGGTCGTCATTTCCTTGAATTGCATGCTGACTAGGAAAAAGAATATCAATATCGTCAATACATCCATCAGCGGGATGATATTGATCGTCGCTTTGCTGCGTCTGCGCGCCAGCAAGCTCATACGTCCTTGAGACCCATCTGCTCGAGTAGCGACTCGAACTGAACCGCGTAGGTTTCCACGCGGCGTTGCAAATAGCTATTGGCAATCAAGCAAGGGATCGCCACCGCCAAACCGATAACCGTCGTCGTAAGCGCCAACGCAATGCCCTGAGTAAAGGCAGATGGATCCGGCATGCCCGTATCCAAGGATACATTTCCGAAAACTTGGACGAGCCCCGTTACCGTGCCCAGCAACCCAAGCAAAGGGGCCGCTCCTATGATTATCTCGAGAAAGACGAAGCCGCGCTCCATTCGGTTGACCTCCAATCGAGCATAGGCTTTGACTGCTCCGTCATCCTTCGAGTGCCGTTTCCAATAGGCGACGATCCGTCCGAGCGCCGAGCTTCCCCCCCCATCGGAAGGGCTGCCTTCCACAACGCCTTCTACGATGTGAGCGGGCAGAATGGCCGAACGTCTCAAAGCGAAGAGACGTTCGAAGATAATGAATGCGCCCACAATCGAACAGACGGTCAATGGGTAGACGAAGATTCCGGCTCCTTTAAGAATATCTAACATGCTGCCAAAATACGGTAGGGTATAAGAGGAAAACTAACTGACCCACGGGGGCAAGACTTGTTCAATATCCAAAACGATTCGGAGGGCGACTCATAAAAAAGCGCTCCCGGATATCGAGAGCGCCGTTCAAAGCCAATGGGGCCGCGAAAGCTACTTGCTCATGTACGGCAACGCGCCGGCCACGTCCGCTATTTGGGCCGCCGCTTCCTTGAGCTCGCCGATCGGATCCCAGCGTCCTTCCGTTAGCGCCTTGCGGGCTCCTTCGCGCAGGACCGCAGTCACCGATTCTTCGCCGAACCGGATGCGTTCGTTCTCAACATCCATTTCGACTTCCAAATCCGGATTCGCATCCACCGCCGCCGCAATTTTAGCGATGTCCTCCTTGGCTGCCGTGAAAAGCGGAATGCCTAGGGTTACGCAATTGCCGAAGAAAATCTCCGCGTAGCTTTCGGCGATCACGCCTCGGAAGCCATAGCGATAGAGGGCTTGCGGGGCATGCTCGCGCGAACTGCCGCAACCGAAGTTGGCTCCCGAAAGCAAAATAGACGCCCCGCTGAAGCGCGCTTCGTTAAGCGGATGTTCCTTGTCGGAGCCATCCTCATTCTTGCGCACGTCGTAGAACAAGTACTCTCCGAGCCCATCGAAGGTCACGCATTTCATGAAACGGGCCGGAATGATCCGATCCGTATCGATCTCATCGCCGGGAACCTGTACTGCTTTCCCCGATACCTTAGTAATTTTATCCAATGCCATTGTACTGATCTCCTTTGCTTAGGCTTCCGCTGTCGCCACGTCGAACACGTCGCGGGCGTCACTGATTTTGCCGGTTACCGCTGCCGCCGCAACCATCACCGGACTCATGAGAACCGTGCGTCCAGTCGGACTGCCTTGCCGGCCCTTGAAATTGCGATTGCTGGAACTCGCCGAGAGCTGATCGCCGACCAGCTTGTCGGGATTCATAGCCAGGCACATCGAACATCCCGCTTCGCGCCATTCGAAGCCGGCTTCCGAAAAAACCTTGTCGATGCCCTTTTCCTTGCAAATCGCATCGACGATCTGGGATCCGGGAACGGCGATTGCCTTAACGCCGTCCGCAACCTTGCGACCGGGGAGAAACTTCGCGGCTTCTTCGAAATCGGACAAGCGCCCATTGGTACACGAACCGATAAAGCATACGTCGACCTTAGTCCCCGCGATCGGCTGGCCTGCGGGCAGCTTCATGTACTCAAGCGCCTCCGCAACATTCGCCTTTTCCGCCCCTACCGTATCCTCGACCGTAGGAACATTCTCCTGGATCGAGATCGCTTGTCCAGGGTTGATACCCCAAGTCACTGTCGGGGCGATGTCTTCCGCAGCGAACTCAACCGTATCGTCGTATTCGCATCCCGGATCCGAAGCGATGGACTTCCATCGCTCGACCGCAGCATCCCAATCCGCTCCCTGAGGCGAGTACGGGCGACCTTTCAAGTATTCGAACGTCGTCTCGTCCGGATTGATGTATCCGACGCGAGCGCCGCCCTCGATTGCCATATTGCAAACCGTCATACGCTCTTCCATCGTCATGCGATCGAATACGTCGCCTCCGAATTCGTATGCGTATCCAGTTCCTCCGTTCACTCCCAACTTGCGAATGATATGAAGGATTACATCCTTGGCATATACGCCAGGTCGAAGTTCGCCCGTTACGTTGACCCGACGCGTTTTCAACTTTGCCAATGAAATAGTCTGCGTCGCCAGAACATCGCGAATCATCGTCGTACCGATTCCAAAGGCGATGGCCCCGAACGCTCCGTGCGTCGAGGTGTGCGAATCGCCGCAAGCAATCGTCGTCCCTGGCTGGGTAATGCCTTGCTCGGGGCCAACGACATGCACGATGCCCTGCTTGCCCGATGGCAAATCAAAGAACGTGATGTCGAACTCCTCCGCATTCTTGCGAAGCTCGCGGATCATCCCATCGGCAAGCGGATCCGCAAACGGCTCCTGGCGTTGGTCGGTCGGCACGATGTGATCTACCGTGGCGAAGGTGCGATGCGGGTAGGCGACCTTGATTCCGAGATCCCGCAACATGCCAAAGGCCTGCGGGCTTGTTACCTCATGGATCAGATGGGTACCGATCAATAGTTGCGTCTGTCCATTGGACAAAGTCCGGACAGCATGGGCGTCCCATACTTTTTCGAATAGTGACTTGCTCATCGTTTTGGTGGGGTTCGATTAAAAAGGAAACCCCAAGATCGGAAGCAGGCGCGAGTCAGGCAACGAGAATCCGCGCGCTTGCCCTAGCCTCGAACTAAGGCGAAATCGGCTCCGAATCTTGCTGACGACGATAGGCCGCAGGCGTCGCGCCCAACCGCCGCTTGAACTGGCGTTCGAATGCGAGCAGGCTTCGAAAGCCGCTTTCCTGGGCAATCTGACGGACCGGAATCCCCCTCCTCAGCCGGAGCTGGGAAGCCGCGTGGCGAACCCGAATAACCGCCAGGTAATCCGCAAAGGTCTGACCGGTCTCTCTCCGGAAAAAGCGAGAGAACGAGCTCGCTTCCATACCCGAAAAAGCCGCCACTTGAGACCGATCGATCGGTTTCGAGAACTTCGATTCGATGAAGTCGAAAACCGCTTTCAACCGCGCTTGGTTCCGGGACTCTCGCTTCCCTAACTCCTGAAGGCTAGCAACTTGCCAGTTCTCAATCTGAGATAAGAGATCGAACAAGGCATAGACGCGGGCAATTCTCAAAGTCCCTCTCGCTCCCCGAATCGTGTCCAGTCGAGCGCGTATTCGGTCAAAGAATCGAGTCTGAACGAATCCACCCGATTGCAGCTCCCCGAAAAAGCGCTTCAACTGCGCCGCCTCCTTGAGATCCAAGAACGACGGAGCCAGTACGCTTCGAGGAAAATACAATAAGCGCGCCTCAAGCGCTGGCGATTCCCCCTTCGAATCTATCGATCGATAGCTATGCAGCGTCCCTGCCCGGACATAGCCAATCGACCCCGGTCCAAATTCGCCTGTTAGCTCCCCGATCCGCCAAGCCCCACGCCCTTGGGTCACCAGGAGAATCTCATCGTCCGAGTGAGCGTGCACATCGTCTTCAAGTGTCTCGCTATCAATCTGATACAATCGAATTGAAGCATGCCCTTCGCTCAAATCCGAACGCATAATGGAAATCCTTCGCATCAAACATCTATTTATTGCTTTTTCGTTTTTGTCTACTTTTAAGGCAATATAATGATGTTTATTCGCGGACTCCCAAAGAAAAGGGCCAAAAATATGCGAAGCCCTTAGGAGGGCTTCGCATCGAATTACGAACGCTTATCTCGCGTCCTTATGAAACCACGGCTGAGGCCGCTTTTTCCCGAGCGGCTTCGCCTAACGGCGTACTGATGTAGCGCTCTCCGCTACTCGCTGCGATGGTCACGATTCGTTTGCCCGCCATTTCGGGACGCTTGGCGAGCTCCAAGGCTGCCCATATCGTCGCTCCTGAAGAGATGCCGACGCTGAGGCCATCTTCAAGGGCGGCTCTTTGCGCGGTCGCAAAGGCATCCTCGTTTTCAACCTTAATCACATCATCGATCACGTTCGTATTGCAATTCTTCGGGACGAATCCAGCGCCAATGCCCTGGATTTTATGGGGGCCCGGGTTACCGCCTGAAATAACGGGGCTCGCCGCAGGTTCCACCGCAACCGTTAGCATATCCCTTCGGCTTTTTATGACCTCCGATACGCCAGTGATCGTGCCGCCCGTTCCTACGCCAGTCACGAACGCATCTATCTTGCCTTCCGTCGCTTCCCAGATTTCCTCCGCCGTAGTGCGACGATGAATTTCTGGATTTGCCGCATTTTCGAATTGCTGCGGCATGAACGCGCTATCGCCAATCTCTTCTATCAATTCCTCCGCTTTCGCGATGGCGCCCGGCATTCCCTTGGGTCCTGGAGTGAGCACGAGCTCCGCTCCCAGCATATTCAGCAAAACGCGACGCTCCATCGACATCGTTTCCGGCATCGTGAGGATCAGCCGATGCCCCTTTGATGCCGCGATAAACGCAAGAGCGATTCCCGTATTGCCCGAAGTCGGCTCGATGATCACACCATCGGAAGGGAGGCGCCCGTCCTTTTCCGCCGCTTCAATCATGGCCACGCCAATACGATCCTTCACGCTTGAGAGCGGATTGAAAAACTCGCACTTGACGTACACTTCCGCTTCCAGCCCTTTCGCCAAAGCATTCAACTTTATAAGCGGCGTTTTACCGATCGCAGCCGTTATGTTAGGATAAAGTCTCGACATAGGTTCGAATTAAACGGTCGCGACTCAAGCGAGTCAATGCTCTCCCACGCTCGGATCTTCCGCGAGCTTGCCTAGCGTAAATCGTAGATACGCCTCGAGGTCCGAAAAGCCAAAGCGATAGCCCGAATCCAGCAAGCGTTGCGGCACTGCGCGGCAGCTAGACAAAAGCGCTTCCTCCGCGAATTCGCCCAAAAGCAGCTCCAATAGTCGCTTGGGAACAGGCAGCGCCGCCGGTCTTCCGAGCGCCCTTCCCAGGCTTCGACTGAAATCGACGTTCCGCTCGCTTTGCGGAGCCGCCAGATTCACAGGTCCCGCTAGGTTCTCTCTCATCGCAAAGTAGACGCCGCCAATCCAATCCTCTAGTCCGATCCAGGGCATCCACTGCTTTCCCGATCCCAAGGGCCCGCCTAATCCAAACGCGAACGGGGGCGTCATCTTGGCCAGGGCTCCCCCGCCCGCATCGATCACAACGCCCGTCCGCAAATGCAGTATCCGTCCAGCGAAGGAACTCCCTTCGCCCGCGTCTTCCCACGCCTCGCAGAGCTCCGCTAGAAATCCTTCGCCGCGCGGTCGCGTTTCGTCGACAACCGACGCGTCGCAGTCGCCATAGAATCCGATTCCGGAAGCGCCGACGTAAAGCGAAGGCGGACGCTTCAGGCGAGACAGCGTACCCACGAGCAAACGACTGCTATCAATGCGACTGCGGTACAACTTCCGTTTGAACGACTCCGTCCATCGCCCATCCGCAAGATTCGTCCCGGCCAGATTGATCACAATATCGAACCCTTCGAGCGCCGCTTCATCGATAGACCCGCTTCGCGGATCCCAGCCAACATCTCCCGGTCCGGGATGCCGAGAAAGGATCGCGACGCTCTCTCCTTGCCCTTGCAAGAACGCCCCCAAGCGCTGCCCCAAAAAGCCCGATCCGCCAGCGATCAGGATTTTCCATCTCGGCTGGTCCCGATAGCGTCGCCAGACCGATAGATCGCGCTCGGTGACACGGTGCCGGTAGGTAAACAACCGCTCCAGCTCCCTGCGAACATAGCGTCCCCCCAAAAGAGATCCGAGCCTTCCTCCGGGCAAACGATATTCCACCCGATCGCGCAATACAGAGGACGCCTCGTCTACACCGTCGAAAACGTGTTGATGCTTCCACGAAGCGAAGGGTCCGCTGATCTGCTCGTCGACAAAGGACCGGCCCGGAATATTCGACTCGATTCTGGCTTTCCAGGTCAGTGGAACGCCCGCAACGCGAGTCTCTATCGTCGTTTCAGCCCCTACGTCGATCGAGCCCTTGCCCGACCGCAGTCGCATCGACTTCCAGGGGGGAGCCAGCCGAGCAAAGGCGCCCATTCGCCCATGCCAATCGTAGAGCGAAGCGGCATCGCAAGGCATCGGGGTCGTTTTTTCGAAAGGAGCGTAGCTGGGCATATCGAGCGCAATGGAGCGCGTAAGGGAAACGTTCGCGACACGCTCTCTATTTCACTGAATCGCTTGCGCGCCATTTGCGTTCAGGCGATTCCTCTCGCCCAAATGGCTTCTATATCGAGTCGGCGTAAAGCGCTTCGTATTCTCGAGCGACATTCGACCAGGAAAAATCGAGCGACATCGCGTTCTTCTGAGCCTTCTCGTAGGAGGGCTTTTTTGCGAAAAGCTCCAAGCTATCGCTCAACGCTTTCGAGAAGGCCTCGTCTTTCGGCTCGAAACGCATTCCCGTCCCATTCTCCTCGTCATCCCGAAAATCGACAACCGTGTCATGGAGCCCTCCCACATCTGACACCAAGGGCAGGGTTCCGTATCGCTGGCTGTACATTTGATTCAAGCCGCAAGGCTCGAATACCGAGGGCATAAGAAAGAAATCGGACCCGGCCTCCACTAAGTGCGACATCCGTTCGTCAAGGCGCATGCACAGACCCACTCTATCGGGATGGGACTTGGCCCAACGCTTCAATCCTCGCTCGTATAGCGGATCTCCAGTACCCAATATCACAATACGGCAGTCATTCCTATTGAAGAAATCCGCATGCTGTAAAAGCAGGTCCACTCCTTTTTGCTGGGTAAGGCGGCATACCATGCCATATACAGGCTTATCGGTATCGGACAGACCCAGTTCCTTTAGTAAGGCGGAACGACAGGCGGCCTTGCCCGATCGGTCCTTAACCGAGAAATTAGCGGGCAACATCGAATCCGTTTTCGGATTCCAGACATCGGTGTCAATTCCATTGGCGATTCCCACCAAATCCTCTTGCCTAACCGTCAACGCTCCCTCCATTCCGCATCCAAATTCTGGAGTCAAAATCTCGCTCGCGTAGTTGGGGCTGACCGTCATGATCTTATCGGCGAAGAAGATCCCACCCTTGATCATGCTTATTTGCTCGTAAAACTCGAGGCCGTCGAGAGCGTTGAATTCCTCTGGAAGATTCGTGTACTTGAATGATCGGTTAGGGAAGAGGCCTTGAAACGCGAGGTTATGGATCGAGAAGAAGGTCTTCAGGGCTAGAGACGAATCTCTTTCCTGCTCGATCATACGAAGGAAAAGCGGGGTCAAACCGGTTTGCCAATCGTGGCAGTGCAGGATGTCCGCTTTGATCTCCAAGACATGCATTGCCTCGACAATTGCCTTGCAAAACCAAATAAATCTCCGATCGTTGTCTTCGTAATCGCGGTTTCCTGCTCCGTAAGGACTGGACCGATCGAAAAACTCGTCACGACGGATCACATACATGGTCTGTCTCTTCCCGATAGGCAGAGCATATACCTCTCCATAAAGGAAGTCGTCCCCGAGCTCGACTTGCAGCGACAGCTTTAGTTTTGCCTTCTCGAATTCACTCGACTCGAGCAGCTTTCGATAGCCAGGAATGAAAATCGAGACGTCGTGACCAAAACTAGACAGGGCCTTGCAAAGCGCTCCAGTAACATCCGCCAGCCCTCCCGTCTTCAAATACGGGAACATCTCGCTTGCCGCGTGAACTATCTTCATCGTTGGGCCAACTCTTACGTTTTCCCTACGCGAATCCAACCAAAAAACAGCTTAATTTATTCAGCCTAAATGAAACTTAGAGAACAAATACTCGAGCTTATGCAGTCGAAGGACTACATACCTCGAAACAAGACCGAACTATCCCAGTCCCTGGGTTTGCATAAGCGCGATCGACGCAAACTCGACTTCGAATTGAGAAGCCTATTGAGCAAGGGCGCCGCCGTTGTAATCAAGGGAGACCGGTATTGCATTCCCCGTGACGCCGATCTGGTAACTGGTCCCATTCGCTTTCGCCAAAAAGGTTCCGGCTTCGTCGTGCCGGACAACGTCGATGGATCCGGCGTGTCAGAACCGATCGAGATCGACGCCGCGGATACAGGGGTTTCCATGCATGGCGATCAGGTGATCGTACGGCTGTACGATGATCTGCATCAACCTCGACATCGTTCCAAGACTCGCCGCAAGGAAAGACCGCCTCTCTATCCCGATCGTCCGCGTGGCCGGGTGATTCGTATTCAAAAGAGAGCCAGAGATACCATCGTAGGCAATCTGCAGAAGACCCGCTTATTCCACTACGTCGTGCCAGACGATCCACGGATTATCCACGACATCTATGTGCCCGATCCCGCTAAATCCAACGTAAAGCCCAAGCCCAAAGTCGGCAGCAAGGTGGTCGTAAAGCTCCACGAGTGGAAGCAGAAGCACGTGAATCCGGAAGGGGAGATCATACTGAACCTGGGAGCGACTCACGAACCGCAAGCGGAACTGATGTCGATTCTCCATAAGTATGACCTGAATCCCGAATTCCCCGACAAAGTCCTCGAAGAAGCCAAAGCCATACCCGAGACGACAACCGAGGCTCAACTGAAAGGGAGACAGGATCTGCGCAAACGCTTCACCTTCACGATCGATCCCGACGACGCAAAGGACTTCGACGATGCCCTTTCGATTGAGGAACTCAAAGGCGGAAACCTGCGGATCGGAATCCACATCGCAGACGTTGCGGCCTACGTGCAACCGAATACCGCGCTCGACCGCGAAGCCTACAAGCGGGGCAACTCAACTTACTTGGTCGGCACGGTGATCCCGATGCTGCCGCACGCCTTGTCGAATGGCGTTTGCAGTCTTAAGGAAGGGGTTGATCGCCTCACGAAGACCGTCTTTCTCACCTTCACCCAAGGCGGGCGATTCAAGGAGGTGGACTTTGCGAATACCGTGATACGCAGCGACAAGCGCCTGACCTACAAACAAGCCTATTCCCTACTCTTCAATGACGACCTGGAAACCACCCGCTCATTGAAGCTCCCGCCCGCTCACCAGACGGGAGCGACCGGGCGACCGCTCGCCGATTTGTCCAATAGCGAGCTGGAGAGACTCCAAACTTCGATTCGCGACTTATGGCGCATCGCGTCCAAGCTCCGTTCCGACCGCATGAGAAAAGGCAGCCTCGATCTCGATATGCAGGAAACGAAGATATACGTGGATGAAAACGGCTACGCCGATCGACTGGAAAAAGTCGATCATGACGAGAGTCACCAGCTTATCGAAGAATTCATGCTCGCCGCCAACGAGGCGGTAGCGAAAGCAATACGAGAGTCCAACCTGCCTTGCATCTACCGCGTCCACGATAAACCGGACGAAGAACGCCTCAACGACCTCCGTGAATTTCTAGCGACCTTTGGCGTTACCGTCGCCGATCTGAATGTACGATCGGAAGTGATCAAACTCATCCATATTCTGGAGACTCACCCGCAAGGGCATATCCTCAAGTCGCAACTGCTCCGATCCTTGAAAAAGGCCTGCTATCTTTCGACGCCCGATGGCCACTACGGCTTGAACAAGCGCGACTACTGCCACTTCACCTCTCCCATCCGACGCTATTCCGATTTGGTCACCCATCGCGTATTCAATTTCTTCCTAGTGAAAGTCAAAGGGCACGAGCCTTTGCGCGGATCCATGCCGAAGTACAATATTTCGAGAGCCAATACGCTGGCCGAACACGTCAGCCATACCGAAGTCAACAGCGCCGAAGCCGAGCGAGAATCGGTCAAGGTAAAGATGCTGGAATTCTTCGAACGGGAGCTCGAAAAGCCGAAGAAAACCCAATTTACCGCCGTTATCACAGAAGCCAGAAACCACGGTCTTTTCATCGAGCTCGTCGATTCGAATGCCTTTGGCATGGTCCACATTTCCACGCTTCGCGACGATCTCTACCGCCTCAACGAATCTGGAACCGCCATCATCGGTCGTCGAACGCGCAAGAAGTATCGCGTGGGACAAAAGATCAATACGCTCGTTCACCGAGTCGACCGATTCAAACGCCAGGTCGACTTCCGCATCTCCGGTTGAAGGCAATCAATCGAGCGCTCGCAATCCAATGCCCTCTTCAGTAGTTTCTCTATTCGTATGAAGCACTACAATTATCAGGACACCTTCAAGGCGCTTTACGACAAGGCAGTCGCTCAGTTCGAATCCGGAAATCGGGACAAGGGCACTTACTTCGACAAGGACGACCTTGAAACGATCGCAGCGAATGGGTGGCGGATACAGGACTTCTTCGACTACGCCGAAGACGCCGTGGAAATCGGCGAACCCTCCTACGAGGTCGCGCAGGCGATCGAACAGGCACGGCGCGAATATTTCCTGCATATGCAAAAGGGCGTTCCTTCCGAAGAGACGCTCGATTCATCTACTCTACCGGCGAAAAACGAAGCGCTCGACGGATACGTCTGGCTCCCACGCATTCTGCCCAAGGCGCGAGCCAAACTGCTCGGTCAACTGCCAGACGATACGATGTATAGCTGCGGAGGCGATCGAAAGTTCCTTCGTAACAACGACATCCACCCGTCCGAGTTCTTGCGGGTCGTATGGGCGAACCTGGACGACGATGCAGGCGTCCTCGAATTCGTGAAGCAGCGCAGTCCGAATTCCGCCTAAGCCTAGCCCCCTATCCTACGCGGACACCTGGGCTAAAAAAAGGGCTCCATCCAATTTCCGATTGGATGGAGCCCTTTTGACGTCGATTGATGCCGATTCGACTACTCTTCGATCTCAATCGCCATGTACCGGTAGTAGCCCTGTATATAAACAAATAAAGCGATCTTCTCGCCCGGCTCGAGCAGCGTTTTCGCATCGCGAACCGTGTAGACGTCTTCGTCCTGGATCTTCTCGATCACCATACCTTCGACCAGTTGACGGGCATAGGGACTGTCCGGCGACACGCTTGTAATCACCAACCCGCTCTCCACCTCTTCGTTCAGTCGATATTGCTCGCGCAGCTTGTCATTCAAAGGCTCTGCATTTACGCCATCCAGCAACTCGCGACTGGGAACGTTTGCGGGAGCGAGCTGCGCGAACGACGGCCGTTCTCCCAAGACCACATCGGTTTTGAAGTAGCGGTCATCCCGATACACGGTCAACTCGACCGTCGATCCCGGCGACTTGCCGGCGACCTTGAGTCGCAAATCCTTGGCATCTTCGATTTCCGATTCTCCGACCTTCACTATAATGTCGCCCGTCTGCAGCCCACCTTCGTCCGCCGGCGACTCGGGAGCGACGCTCGTCACTAACGCTCCCTTGGAATCCGACAAGCCCATGGCCTCTGTCAGGTCTGGATCCAACGGCTGTATTCCCACTCCGAGGAAACCGCGAGCCACCGATCCATTTTCAACAAGGTCCTTCATTACGCTGTGGACCAAGGCCGTCGGTATGGCGAACCCGATTCCGATATTGCCCGCGCTTCTTCCATCCGTTAGAATGAGCGTATTGATTCCGATCATACGGCCTTCCGCATCAACTAAGGCGCCACCAGAGTTCCCCTGATTGATAGACGCATCCGTTTGTATGAAGTTTTCGAATCCATCCCGAATCATGTTGAGATCGTCGCGCCCTTTTGCCGAAACGATCCCCATGGTTACCGTCTGTCCGACTCCCAAAGGATTTCCGATCGCAAAGACCACGTCACCCACTTCAATTTGCTCGCTATCCGCGAGCTTGGCTACCGGCAATTCTTCCTCGCTTTCAATCTTCAATACCGCGACATCGGTTTGCGGATCGGTGCCCACTACTTCCGCGTCAAACGTCCGTCCATCTTCCAAGCTGACCGTAACCTCGTTTGCGCCTTCCACGACATGATTATTGGTTAAAACGTATCCATTGTCCGATACGATGACGCCTGAACCCTGTCCCTGTACTTCTCGTTGACGCGGCTGACCTTCGCCGAAGAAGCGCCAGAACGGATCGTTCGAAGGCGTTCGACTCGTATCCATTACACGCGTAGAAGATATGTTCACAACTGCAGGGCGGACGGTCGAGAGGGACTCGGAATAGCTCACCACGCCTCCATTGAGGCTACGGTCCAATGGCTCCGAATCTATTTTCACCAGCTCCGAGATGGAATCCTGCCCCATAAGTAGAGACCCCAGCCCCAAAGAAAAAATCGAGATGAATGCGTTTCGGATAGTCTTCATAAATCTAATTTCCATTTCCATGTATTGCTCTTCTGACACATCAAGGAAGTTTAGGTTTCCCCAAGCGTTCGAATTGAAGATGCCTTCGTATCATTTCTCTACGCCCAGCCGAGACTCGATATTGCGCACGCGCTTGAAAATTTCCGGCAATTTCCGTTGCAGCACATTTATCCGCTGGAACGCATTTAGGGGAATCGCAGGCGTTCCGCCGCTTACGCTGCCCGGTTCCAAATCGGTGAAGGCGGCGGAACAGCCAGCCAGCTTCGAGCCCTTGCCAATGGTCAGGTGACCCGAAGCGCCGGCTCGACCTCCGAATACCACGAAATCCTCGATATTCGTGCTCCCGGCGATTCCCACTTGCGCGCAAAGGATGCAGTGCTTGCCGATTTTAACGTTATGGCCGATCTGAACATGATTATCGATCTTGGTTCCTTCTCCAATGATCGTTGCCCCCAAGCGTCCTCGGTCGATCGCGGCGTTGGCCCCGATTTCAACATCCGACTCGATTTCCACCCAGCCCAATTGCGGCACTTTCTCGTGATAGGATCCGTTGAACTCGTAACCGAAACCATCGGAACCGAGGACGACCCCGGAGTGAATGCGAACCCGGTCTCCAATGCGGGTATCGCGAGCCAAGCTCGCGTTTGAGGCAATCCAACCGTCCTTTCCGATCGCGCACCCTTCTTCAATAACCGTTCCCCCATGGATCTGAGCGCCCGCTCCAATCGAAACGCCTTCGCCCACCACGCAGAGCGGACCGATATACGCTTCGCTATCCACCTCAGCCGAGTCGGCCACTACTGCCGATGGATGAACCCCGCCCGGTCGCCGTGGCCAAAGCGCTTGGGCGATTGACTCGCAGGATCGAGCAAGCGCCAGGCTCGGATGGGCTACTTTGAGGAAGAGCTGATCTTCCCTGGGCGCGGCGTCGCAATCCTCCGGCACCAAAACGACCGAGGCTTTGGTCGCTTCAAGTTCGGCGGCATATTTCGCGAGACTGAGGAAAGACAAGTCCCCCAACTTCGCTTCCTTCAAAGTAGCAACGCCTGTGACGAATTCCGGAGCGTACGAGCCGATTTCTTCGATCGGAGCGGATCGCTCGCGTATTTCGTCTATGCTTAACTCGACTCGCATGGGATCGTTCACTGCCAATGGGACGCTTTGATTTGCATACGAAAAAGCCCTGCCGATCAAGGCAGGGCTTCAATAAAGTGTCCGTCAGGCCTTACTCGGCCGCTGCTTCTTCAGCAGGTTTCGACGCATTGATACGACCAACAACCTCTTCGGTGATATCGATCGAGTCGTCGTAGGGGATCACCACCGGCATACCATTCGCCGACGCGCCCGAGGTGTCGAGAACCAGGGCCGCGCCCTTTTCCTTCGCCACGTCGTTCACGACTTCCATGATTTCCTTGGTGAAAAGACTCATTTGGGTGCTCTGGCGGGCAGCCATCTGGCGCTGAACGTTCTCGGCGAATTGACGCAGTTCGTTCTGCTTTTGCTGAATTTCCTGGATTTTGATCTGAGCGTCCTGCTTGGCCTCGTTGCGGGCCTCTTCCGTTAGGATGTCGCTATTGGCTTGCTCAGCCAACTCCTGGTATTCCTGCTCGAGCGAACGACCTTCGTCAGTGATCGACTGAACGCGTTCCTGAGCCTGCTCCTGAGACGTTTGGAGTTCCTTAAGGAAATCTTGTACCTTGTAGAACTGTTCTGCCGCGCTGTTAACGCTGATAGTCAGGATTACCGTCTCCGCCTGGGCCGAAGCAGCTCCAAAGCCAGCGATCGCGACAATACTGAGTGTAGAAATGAAAGACTTGATGGTTTTCATAGAGAAATCGTATTTATGGGGGGGACTAAGAACTACAATCTGCCGCCAAAAGTAAAGTTGAATTGCGCGCCATTGTCATTTCCACCGAGATCCGGCGATCCAGACGTGCGCAAAGGAATTGCGTAATCGAGGCGAAGCGGAGTGCCCATCACCGAAATTCGGATGCCGATGCCCACATTGTCGTTCCAGCCGCTGTTGTTCCATCCCAGAAGCACTTCCTGGTCCGTGAAGATGGGTACATTCTCGAAAACGGGCGTCTGCCCATCGTCTTCGAAGCCGACGAAAATCTGCTGGAACTCCGAACTCAAGCCTCGTTCCACCTTGCGCTTCAAACCGAAGTCGCCCGCAGCCTTGTTCACGAAGCCGCCATCGTAGAAAATCGCCCCGCGAAATCCGTCTGTAAATCCAATCGAATATTCCGCGCTGAACATGCCATAGGTCTTGCCTCCAATTTCGTAAGGTTTCTGCCCCACGCCGACATGCGGATAGAGTCGACCGGATTTCGGCGAAACATCGCGAAACTCGAAGCCGCGCAGCGTGTTCGGACCGCCCAGGTAATATCGCTCCTCATAGGGTACGAAGTCGCTGGCTCCCGTTTCCTGCACCACGCCTGCCCTCAACAGAAACTCGATGGTCTGAGTGTGCCAACGGGTAAGGGGCAGATAAAAGGCATTGCGGCTTTCAATCTTGTAGTACTCGAAATTGCCGCCCAGAGGGCCGCCCGCTTTGGTCAAATCCAATTCGTAACGCGAGCCGCTGAAGGTGTTTATAATGCGGTCGCGACGATCGCGCAGCAGCAGTAGGTTCAAGCTGGAGATCTTGCCATTGCTCGCTTCGAACGCGTCCTGCTGCTCTGGAGGAATAAACTCCGTATTGAAGTCGCCATAGCCGTATTCGACGAGCGAGTAGGAAAGGCGGGCTTCGATGAGCTCGATGAGACGCTTGCGAATGTAGACGTCGAATCCCTTTTGCTCCACCGAGTAGAGGGTGGACAGGCTGCTTTCCGTGGAGAAGATATTGAAGCCCAAGGCCAATCGCTTCTCGAACAGCCAAGGCTCTTCGAAAGCCAGCATGATTTGACTGGAAAGCGAACCGATCTGAGCTCGCAGGCGAAACTTCTGCCCATCTCCTTGGAACGCGCCGCGCCAGTTGAAAATATCGAAGTTCGATTGAGTGAGCTCGATGAAGAAGGTGCCCTTTTCGAGCGAACTAAAGCCGGCTCCAAACGAGAAGTTGCCCGTGCGTCCCTCGCGAAAGGTAACGCGCAAATCGCGACGACCCGGAATCTGGGTCGTTTGCGGCGTTACGTTAACATCCTCGAAGTAGCGGGTATTCTCCAGACGCATCCTCGACGCATCCATTCGCACGCTATCGAAAGTCGAGCCAGGGCCCAAGGCCAATTCGCGGACAATGACCGTGCTGCGCGTCTTCGTGTTGCCTTCGATTTCCACCGATTCGACCTCGAACTTATCGCTCTCGTAAATCTGATAGACGATGTCGATGTT
>CBFHHM010000021.1:4948-33137 GCA_965655705.1 Candidatus Pelagisphaera sp. | reverse complement strand
TACCGGTGGTGACGTTAGGCACGCGGGTGAGCCGCACGCGGCTCTCCATGTAACCGAACTGTCCGTAGAAATCTTCGATCCGCTCCACATCCTCGTCAAGGCGTTCGGGACGGTAGACATCGCCGGATTTCACTCCCAGCATCAGACGCAGAATTTCGCCTTTATAGAGTTCGTTCCCTTCGAAATCGATACTGCCGACCTCGTACTCCTTGCCCTCGTCAACTTCGATTTCGATAACCATCCGCTTCTTGGACGGGTAGGAGAACTTCACCTGGGACTGGTCGATCGCCACATCGAGGTGGCCCTCGGCCATGTAGGTATCCTTAAGGGACTCCAAGTCGTCTTCGAATTTGTCCGCATCGAATTTACCCGAACCCGTGAACAAGGAGAAGACGCTCCACTTTTTCGTCTTGATACTGCGGCGAAGTTTGCGGCTCTTGAGATTCTCATTGCCCGAGAATTTCACCTTGGCGATCTTGTACTTGCCCCCCTCGCGGACCTTGTAGACCACGTTGCCGAATCCCGTCGCGGGATTGCGGTCGATCTCGTAATCGATTCGAGCCTGGGAATAGCCGCGTTTCAGGTAGTACTCCTTGAGCGCCTTGCCCCCTTCCTTGACCCGACGTTCATTGAGGATGTGGTTCACCTCGATCTCGACTTCCTTCTCAAGGCGGGTGTCGCGAATCCGCTCGTTGCCATCGAAGCTGATAGAAGCGATTCGGAACTTGGGTCGAATATCGAAAAGCAGATCGACCTGATTGTCCTCAACCGGCTGCAGGCGGACCTCTACGTGCTCGAACAGTTGAGTTCGATACAGCGTGCGAATATCGCGATCGATCGCGATTTGGTCGTATTCCTCTCCCTCGCGCAGAGACATATTCGCGCGCGCTACCTCCTCGTTCACATTGGACAAACCTGTGAAATTGACGATGAGTTTCCTAATCGTCGGCGGTTTCGGCTGATCCGGAGACCCTTCGTCTTGCGCGACTATGACCGAAGCCATCGAAATCGCGAGCAGTGGGAGAAGGAGGAATCGGACGGAACTATTCCGTATAATTTTCAAAGCGGGTGTATTCTTTTCGGAAGGTTAATTTGAGATCCCCAACCGGACCGTTACGTTGCTTGGCGATAATTAGGTCCGCGGAGTCGGCTGCAACCGAAAAGTCGTCTCCCGCATCCTTTGGTCGGGCGAGTAGCATAACGACATCGGCATCTTGTTCGATAGAGCCCGATTCGCGGAGGTCGGAAAGTTTCGGCTGTCGTTTTTCTTTTTCGGAATCACGGTTTAGCTGACTTAGAACAATCACGGGCACGTTGAGTTCCTTTGCGAGCGATTTTAGGCCGCGAGAAATTTCGGATATCTGCTGTTCGCGCTGGATCTTCGGATCCGTCCCAGTTAGCAGCTGCAAGTAATCGATCACGATCAGACCCATGTTGTCGTTCCGCGCCCAAATGCGTCGGGCCTTGGCCCGAAGCTGATTGATAGTGACCTGGCCGGAATCGTCGATCCAAAGACGGGCGTTCTTCAACTCCTTGGCCGCCTGGGCCAAAGCCTGCTGCTCCTCCTTGTTGACGAACCCTTCTCGCAAACGCTGCGAGCTCACCTTCGCCCGACAAGTCAGCAAGCGCATCGCCAGCTGCTCCGCGCTCATTTCCAAACTGAATATAAGCACTCCCGCCGCTTTCTGACTGGGCTTTCCAGGCAGGGCCACCGCCTCGGCGATGTTCATCGCCAAACTGGTCTTTCCCATCGAGGGTCGAGCAGCGAGGATGACCATTTCCTGCGGATGCAAGCCGTAGGTCATCTTGTCAAGATCGACAAACCCGGAAGAAAGGCCCGCCAATTCGCCGCGTCCCGCGATGAGCTTCTGAACGAGCTTCACCGCATCGTCTACGGATTTCTTGATTGGCTGAGACGTATCGGCAACCCGATCGTCGCTAATCGCAAAGATCTCCTTCTCGATATCGTCGATGAAATTCTCCAGACCGCCATCGACTTGAGGCTCGAAACAGGACTTGACCGTCTTGGTCGCGGTATGAATGAGACGCCGCAGGAGATACTTCTCGCGAACGATATCCAGAAAGTAGTTCGCGTGGGCCGTCGTTTCGATCTGCATCGCCAATTCCGCGATGTAAACCGGGCCGCCGACTTCCACTAGCTGGCCGCGACTATTCAATTCCTCAGCGAGAATCTTCGCGTCGAGAATCGACTTCTCCTCGAACACTTCTACGCATACCGAATAGATGGTCTGGTGGGCCAAGCTGTAAAACGCTTCGTTGGGCAGCTTCTGGGCAAGACAGCGCGAAATAACCTCCGCCGGATCGATCAAACACGCCGCCAAAAGGCCCTTTTCCGCATCCAAGCTATGCGGCAATACGCGTCCCGTAGTCGCGAGATCTACGGGAGCGTTCAAATTGTCCGTGCTCGCAGGCTTAGTCGGCATGGCCGTGTGGGAGCTCCTAAGCCTGGTCTATAAAACGAATTACTCGGAAGCGGGCGCTTCTTCGTCCTGCTCGGCTTCTTCCGCTTCCTCTTCCATGATCGGATTCTCGGAAACGACGTCAAATTTCAATTCGGCAGTGACATCCTGGAAGACCTTAATCGTCACCGCGTGCTGGCCAAGCTCCTTGATGGGAGATGACAAGTTCACCTGTTTGCGCGTCAAGGAATCGAAGCCAGCCTCGACCAGCTTCTCGTGCACGTTGATCGCAGTGACCGCTCCGAACATCTTGCCGGAATCGCCGGTCTTAACGGCAATCGCAAAGTGAGTCGCCGCAATCTTCGCGGCCTGCGCCTTCGCGTCTTCCAGGTTCTTCGCCTCGCGCTCGGCCCGACGGACCTTCAACGCTTCGATCTGCTTGCGGTTGGCCCGTGTAACCGGGACCGCTAGCTTCTGAGGGAGAAGATAGTTGCGAGCAAAGCCCGCCTTTACCTTAACTTGGTCGCCTTCCGCGCCCAATGCGTCGACGGGCTGGATGAGTAAAACTTCGCTTGTTGCCATGGCGTTTTCGTATGTTTGAAACTGTGCTTAAAAATGGGTCCTTATATATATTAGAAGGGTACGTCTTCTTCGATGTCTTCGCTCTTCTGAGACGGAGCGGGAGTAGCAGGCCGGGCTTGCGGTTCGGAGGCGCTCTGAGAATGGCCTCCCCCGCCTTCGCCGCGCTGGCTGATCAGCTGCATATTCTCCAGCACGACTTTCATCTTGCTGCGCTTCTCGCCTTCCTTGTTTTCCCAAGAGTCCAGCTTCAAGCGTCCTTCGACGAAGAGCGGGTTTCCCTTGGAAACGTATTTGGAAATCGTCTCTGCTTGTCGCCCCCAGGCTTCCACGTCTACGAATGTCGTCTCTTCCTGCCGTTCGCCGCTAGAGCTATTGTAGATGCGATTGACAGCCAACCCGAACTGGCACACGGCCGTACCGGACGGCGTTTGTCGCAATTCAGGTTCACGGGTCAAATTGCCCATGAGGTAGACTTTGTTGAAATTCGGCATCGTTTCGACTGGGGGTTGGAGGTTCGTACAAGGGTTACACCCGTTGGATCATCTTGTGCGAAACCAACTTGTTCAAGCGAAGAGTCTCGAGAATATTGCCGGGGAGGTCGGCGCTGCCGCTTAGCCGGTACTGAGCGTAAACGCCCGACTCGTAGCGACGGTCCGCTGCTCGAGCGAAGTCCTGGCGGCCGATCTCGTTGGATTGAGACACTTCCGCGCCCGCGCTTTCAAGCTCGCCCTTCAAGCTGCCAATGAGCTCGTCGATGCTTTCCTCGCGTCCGCGGGTATCGAGGATGAATGTTGCCTTATAGTTGGCCATCTTCTCTGTCTTTGTTTTTCGGTTTTCGGTTTATGTGAATCATTGCCTTTTCCAGTCCTTCCCGCAACAGCCGATCGAGGCTGTCGAGATAAAGGTCCATCGAGGCGGAAATTAATGTTTCGTCGTCTGAACTGAATCTCCCCAACACGTAGTCCGCTAAGTCCATCTCCTTATGCGGCTTCTGGCCAATGCCGATTCGCAATCGGCCGAAGCTCGGCTTGATACGCGCAACGATGTCGGCCAGACCATTGTGACCGCCCGTTCCGCCGCGCACGCTCGCTTTCACAGCGCCCACGTCCAGCGTAATATCGTCATAGATCACGAGCGTCTCCTCTGGCGGCACCTTATAATAGCTGCACGCCTTTTGGATGCTGACGCCACTTTCGTTCATGAATGTTCGCGGCTTCAGCAAGTAAAGCTTACGACCTTCGAAAACGACCTGGCAAAGATCTCCTTTAAGCGTTCGCTGTCGCGACCAATTGCTGCCATGCGCGGACGCGAAGGCGTCAACGACACGAAAGCCAATGTTGTGGCGAGTGCGCTCGTACTCCTCCCCCGGATTGCCTAGACCGACTAGGAGTCGATAGCTCATGGGAGAGAGGGTTGGGAATATTGAAAAGAACAAAAAAGCGAGCCGCCAGCGCTTGCTGGGGCCCGCATGAAAGTGAGATCGCTACTTGATAACGGTGAATACCGGCTGCTCGGCATGATCCAGGTATTCGACGCCTTCCAACGCAGGCAACTCGGCAATGTGAATGAGCTCGCCGATTTCCAACTCCGTTACGTCCACTTCGACGAACTCTGGAATATTCTTAGGAAGAGCGCGTACCTTCACGCTGTGGGCTACCGTTTCGAGCGTACCGCTTTCGTTGCGTACGCCAGAAGCTTCGCCGATGTGATGCACCGGAATATCCAAGATGACGACTTCGTCATCGGCTACCTTGCGGAAGTCTACATGGATGTACTTGTCGGTAATCGGATGACGCTGCACCTCTTGTATAATAGTAGTGCTGGCCTTTCCGTCGCCTTCCTTAAGTTGAACGACGGGCGTGTTGTTGCCGATTTCCTTGAGCGCGATGCGCAGGTCGCGCGCATCGACGAAAAGATTCGCTGGCTCGTTGGTTTTACCGTAGGCGACAGCCGGAACCTTGCCTTCGCGGCGCAGGCGTCCGGAAGCGGCAGAGCCGCTTTGGTTACGGGAGGAAGCGTTAATGGTGAGCTGTTTCATTTTACGTGAAATCCAACCTCTCAGGGGCATCGAGCCATTGAGAGAAGCGGTGTAACGTAAGGGGCCGATCTCGGAAATCAATCAAAAGTTTTCCGCAAGCGCATTTTTCTGGAAAAACCTTCATCAAAGAGTTGACAAGGTCCTAACAAAGCGACTTCTTCCTCCCCCATCGTTGCCCTGTAGCTCAGTGGTAGAGCAGGTGGCTGTTAACCACTTGGTCGCTGGTTCGAGTCCAGCCGGGGCAGCCATTAAAACGATGCAACCGTCCTCTCCCGGACGGCTTTTTTACGTCCGGACAACGCCTCGACCTGGACGAGAACCGCGCAGCGGGTTCGACGAAGCGAAGCGGAGATGGGGACTGCAGCGCAGGAGGGCAACGCCCCAAGGACAAGCGGCAGCGCAGGACCCAGCCAATCCAGCCGGGGCAGCCATTAAAACGATCCAACCGTAGCGCATTTTCCGATTGCTGCCGCATCTACCCGTCTCAATGTCAAAGCCATGACCCAATCCGCAGCGGCACCGCGACTCCCAGCCTATGCATTCCATTGGCTCGCGCTTGTCCTCCTTTTAGCGGCCTGTTCGCCAACGCGACCCATTGAAACGAACCCAACCACCCCTCAAGACTCCCCCATCGCCTTCGAACCCCAGGCCATCGGCGGCTCGATCGTCGGGCTTCCCTGGATCGCCCAGGTCGAGGCCATCGATCTCGACCAGGACGGATACACTGACTTTATCGCCTGCGACTCGAAATTGAGCGAAGTCTTCTGGGTTCGGCAAACCGAACCGGGGGTTTTCCAAGAGTTGCTGATCGCAGACGACATGAAAGCCCCCGTTCGCATCGATCCAGTCGATCTGGACCAGGATGGCGACCTCGATCTGCTCGTCGCTTGCATGAGCTTCATCTTTCCCAACAACGATCCCATCGGAGCCATCATCGCCCTCGAAAACCTCGGCCAAGAGGGCTTTCGCAAGCGATTGCTGCTGGATCAAGTCGCCCGCGTCTCCGACGTTCGGGCGGCGGATCTCAACGGCGATGGGGCGATCGACTTGGCCGTGGGACAGTTCGGCTACGACCAAGGCGAGATCCGCTGGATGAAACAAATCGCGCCCTGGCAATTCGAAAGCCAGACTCTCCTAAGACTATCCGGCGCGATCAACGTATGCATCGAAGATTTTAACGAAGATGGGTTCCCGGACATCGCCGCGATCGTTTCCCAGCAATGGGAAGAGATTCATCTCTTCGAAAACGACGGCGCGGGGAATTTCGCCAGTCGCGTTCTCTGGGGCTCGACCAATGAAGACTACGCCTCGGCGAGCATGATCGCCTGCGATCTCAATCAAGACAGCCGCCCCGACCTGCTCTTTAGCAACGGCGACGGTTTCGGGCCCACGCCAAACCCGGGACCGCGTCCCTGGCATGGGGTGCAATGGCTCGAAAACATGGGTCAAGGCCAGTTCGAGTATCGAAGGATTGGAGACCTACCGGGAGCCTACAGCCCACGAGCCGCCGACCTCGACGGCGATGGCGACCTCGACGTCGTTGCCGTAAGCAGCTTCAACGACTGGTCCCGCCCCGACGCAGAGTCGCTTGTCTGGTTCGAACACACGGACTCCGGAAATTTCAAACGTCACACGTTGGCCAATACACCGATTCAGCTGCTTGCGTTGGATGTCGGAGATTTCACATCCTCCGATGGATTGGAAATCGCGAGCGGGGGGTTTCATGCCTACCCGCCCTACGAGCGGATGAGTCGCATCCTCCTCTGGACCCGCAAGACACCAAATCCATGAGAGCGTTCTTTCGCAAACGCCTATATCTCCTGGCGATCCCCATCCTCGCGCTCATGGCAGCGACGGGCTATCTCTATCACAATCGCCAACCGAACGAACTGGCTGAAAAACTGGATACGCCTCCTTGGAACGAGATTCGCAGCGACACTCTTCGCGAGTCTATTCAAACCAGTTATCTGAGCGCGACAAGCGGCTTCGTCTCAACCGACGCCCTTTCCCAATTAGGCCGACTCTACCACGCCAATGGCTATCTCTCTCAGGCGCGGCAAGCGTACGAAATCCTGGACGATCGCGGTGAAACGACAAGCAAGGAACGCTACCGACTCGCCCACATCCTATCCACCTACGGCATGCAGGATCAGGCGATCTCGCTATATCGGCGCGTCATCGCCCAGAGTCCCGACTATAATCCAGCCCGTATCCAATTAGGCAATGCGCTCCTCAAATCGAGGAAAGCGAGCGAAGCTGAAGCTGCCTTCAGGGAAGCGATCGAGAACGACTCGCGCTCGGCCCACGCGCTGCTCGGCCTCGCCCGCTTGCGGATCGAGCGGGCCGAATGGGAAGACGCTCGAAAGATACTCGAAGCCGCGACTCGCATATCGAACTATCAGATTGGAGCGGACCTGCTAGCGACCGTCTACGAAGCGCTCGGCCAAACGGACCAGGCGAATCGACTTCGCGGGGACCGCGATTTTGGGGCCTATCGCGATCTGCCAGATCCCTGGATAGAAGAAATCCTGGGCGATTGCTACGACACCTTTCGACTAGCTACCGCAGCTGGCATGGCCTCCTTTCGCAGCGACTTTGACAAAGCGAAGGAACTAATAGGCCGCGCTATCGAACTGGCCCCCCTGGATCCTATGTTGCGCTTCCAGATGGGCGGAATCTCCCAGTCGGCAGGCGAAATCGCTTCCGCCTTGGAACACTACCGAAAGAGCGTTCAGCTCAAGCCGGACTTCTCCGACGGTTGGCACTACATGTATCAAATCCACAGGGACGCAGGCAATATCGCCGAAGCCAATCGCATTCTGGACGATGGATTCCGCGCTTGCCCGGACTCTCCCGCCCTATTGCTGGAAATGGCGGAACGCATGCGGCAAGCAGGGCGCATCGACCGCGCCATCGAATTCACTCGCGAGGCAATCGAACTACGGCCTCACGAAGCGCAACCCTACTTGACCCTCGCTAGACTCCACTTAACGACGAATCAAGTCCAAGCGGCAGTATCGGCCTTCGAAGCGGCGCTTAGAGTGGAGCCAGGCAACGCTATGGCCCTTAGCACGCTGGCGTTCAATGCGATTAATACAGGCGATCGCGACACCGCGGATCGCTATTTCGAACGCATTCGCAAACAACCCAAGATAGACGTTCAATCAGTCAACCAACTAGAATCTAAGTACGCAGCTCGGTTCGGGGCCACGCCTTGAACCGCTTCGAGCGGCAGCTCTTCGGGATCGTCATCGTCCATCGAGAAATCGATGACGAGCGTGCCAATCATCATGAAGCATACGGCCATCCGACCGACCGCCGACAAGCCAAACCCGACCCCCGCTCCCACTCCCGATTTAGCCGCTTCCCTGGGATGCCGCTTCGCCCAGATCATTTCGCAGGCCACTGCTCCGATAATCGGCCCGATCAGAATGCCGATGATCCCAAAGAAAAGGCCTATCATGCCACCCCCCAGCGCCCCGATGATACCCCACTTGGTGCCCCCAAACCATTTCGTGCCTAAGGCGGTTGCGGCCAAGTCGACGATCCGATCGAGGATCATGAGCCCACCGAGAATCCCCATCGCCCACCATGAAAAGACGTCCGGCAGCATTAGCTTGTGAACCAGCCCGCCCCCGAGCAACACCACCCCGCCGGGAATCACCGGCACGAATACTCCGACGAGACCGAGGAAGATGGACGACAGCAGAATACACCAAGCAATACCCGCCCAAGCATAAGGACCCATCGCCCGAATCCAATCCATCAAAACGAAAAACCAATCCGTCCATACGCTATTTGCGAGCAGCCAATCCATCTAATCGTTCAACACCTAGTGTACGCAAAAGTTGCAAGAGCCAATAATTCCCCTCATATCCCCAATCATGGCAAGACCCATTGGCTGGAACAAACGAGACCCTGAACTGGGCAAACTGAAGATCGAAGCTCGATTCTTTGGATCCGAGCTGACCTTCTACCGGCAAAGCGCCCGCTTCGATCAGTGGGAAGCGTTTACGCCGGACGAGGAAGACTGGGACACGCTCACGCGCCTTGCCGAGAACAAGCTGCAACGCGGCAAAGTGCAGCCGAAACACATGCGCGTCATACAAGCTCGAGGAGAGAAAACATAGGCGTCTCGCTCCTCCCAATGCTAGTCTCGCCGGTCTCGAAGCCGCCCGCGCCGGTCCCGCTTGCCTATCCGCCTACGCGTAGGCGATCTTGCTCACGTTGCAAAAATGCTGAGGGGCCCAGGGGCCGTTGAACGCGAAAAGCAAATCGCCTCCGAAGCGCTCTCCGGCATCGTAAATCGACTTCTCGAATACCTTGAGTCGCTCGCGGTTCACCAGGCAATTGAAGGTCGCCACATCGTGGTCCTTATGCTTCAAGCGACTCCTGGCGATCTCCGCGCACCAAGGACCGATCCGCTCCTCGACCTGACTGGCAAAGATATCTTTCTCCTTGCTCAATGCCGTTTCGAACTTTTCGCCCTTCCGAGCGCGATCTCCGAGAAAATACAGCAAGCGCCCATTGACGATCTTAGCCTTCTCCTCGCGTAGCTTCGGATACTTGTCCACCATATACTGGAACAAGTCCTTCGGCGCGAATCGCAGGGAAACCTCCATCTCTACTTTCCGATAGACACGATGCAACTGCTTCCGAAGATGGTCGTGATTCTTCATCAACACATCCTCCACAGCCGACAAATTCTTCAACGTCAGACCGAATTCCAGCGGCGCGATGCTCGCCTGATCCATCAGCATTCGGATCGCCTGCTGGTGAGCGAAAATATCCTTTCCCCGAATAAGCAAGGTATCGTAGGCGTAGCTACTGACAATCGCGGAGATCTCCCCGTACGTTACCAGGAACAGATTGCGCTCGTCCACGCCTGTTAGATCCTCAAAATTATGAGGAGCATCCGAAAGAGTGAACCCATATGTGTAAATGCTCATTAGCGCGACAAAACTAGATTTCGTTCCAATAGAATTAGGGACAGCAATAGACTCCCCAATCGTCAAAAAAGTGTCAACCCAGCAGAGGCTAAGTCAACGGGATTGAGCAAGCCATTCCCCCAACAGGGATTTCACTACCTCCTTAACAGTAGCGCATTAGGCGCTTTCCTCCACGGGACCCGCCCCCATGGGAAATGCGGATCTTGGGCGAATAAGCGTAACGATTTTACCGCAGTCACTAGCGATTCGATTCCCACCGCTGCAACGGCCCTTAGTCCACTGACGACCTCCGTCCCCAAGCCGCCCTTGGGCGGGTCGATTGCGCGGGAACCTCTCGCTCCGGAAGGGCGATTCGTCGCCCAATCGATGGTCGCAAACGATCATTTTCGCAAAAGAGACGATTGCCAGTCGCTGAACTCGACCGATTGTTACCGCAACGCCTTGCGATCCAACCAATCAATACGCCGGCGAAATCGTTCTATTGATCAGCCAAGCATTATGAAAATCCAATCCGCCCTAATAATCGGTGGCCTAATGGTCGCTAAATTGATTTCATCCCAGTCCTATGCCTCGGAATTCGCAAACCAGTCCAACTGGACGGGATGGCGCGGACCCGACCAAACCAACATCTCTCCGGACACCGGTCTGCTCAAGTCATGGCCGGAAGGCGGACCGAAGCTCCTCTGGACTTACGAAGACGCAGGGACTGGCTACTCGAGCGCCGCCATCGTGGACGGAAAGCTCTACACGCTCGGCTCGCGCAACCGCCGAGAGCTAGTCATCTGCCTAGACGCGAATACAGGCGAAGAGCTCTGGACTTCGGAATTCGAGACAGACCCCGAAGACGGATACCGCACCCAATGGGGCGCGGGGCCACGCTCGACGCCTACCGTGAGCGACGGACACGTCTACGCTCTGGGAGTAGCGGGCGATATCGTCTGTTTGACAGTCGACAAAGGGAAGCGGGTATGGCGCAAAAACCTGGTGAGGAATTTTGGCGGCGCGGTATCGAAGTGGGGCTATTCAGAATCGCCTTCGGTGGATGGAGACAAGGTGCTGGTTACGCCGGGCGGGGGAAAAGGAGCCATTGTGGCGCTTAACAGAAAAACGGGCGCAACGCTCTGGCAGTCGAAAAAGCTGAAAGACCCAGCCGAGTATTCATCCGTGGTAGTTGCGGACGTCGATGGACAGCGCCAATACATACAGCTTTTCATGAATACGCTCGCCGGCGTGGATGCTTCTAACGGAAACTTGCTTTGGACATCCGATTGGCCTCAGGGAAGAACCGCCGTCATTCCCACGCCTATCTATCGAGACGGCCACGTATTCATGACTTCAGGATACCGCGCAGGCGCAAAGCTCGTTAAGATAAACGGGGAAAGCGCTGACGTCGTCTGGGAAAACCAGGAAATGATCAACCATCACGGTGGAGTGGTGCTCGTTGGCGATCACGTTTACGGATTTTCCGATCAGCGAAAGGGAAACCTCATGTGCATTGAATTCATGACAGGCGAAGTCGCCTGGATGGAACGCGTGGAACGCGAATTGCACAAGGGTACGGTACATGCAGCCGACGGGATGCTCTACTGCCTCAACGAGAACGAGGGATGGGTCTATCTAGTGGAAGCGAGCCCGCTCGGGTTCAAAGAGAAAGGCAAGTTCCAGCTCCCCAAGGAGACCGCCTTGCGAGATGAAAATAACGGCAAAGTCTGGGCCCACCCGGTTGTAATCAACGGAAAGCTCTACCTGCGCGACCAAGACCTGATCTTCTGCTACGACGTGAAGGGCTGATCGAGCTCAAGGGTCACGGGTCTGCCCTCCCGATGCGATATCTCCATGGCTTCGGCTACCACGTAGTTCATCCGAGCGTGCTCGTGAGTGACAGGGGCAGTCGCTCCTTCTCGGACGCATCGCCCAAACGCCTTTAGCTCTTCTCGATAGGCCACGCGGTATCTCTGCGGAAACGAATGTTCGATCGGCGACATCTCGGACCCCTTTTTCGTAGATCGCAAAAGGGAATCCGAAACAGGATTCTCGACCTGCCCCATTCCGCCGCTACCGAGAATCTCCAGACGTTGATCGTAACCATATTCGGACCGCCTACTGGTTTCGATCGAGGCCAGCGCTCCCGAAGCGAACTTCAACGACACGTGAACGGTATCCACGTCGTCAATCGCCTCGATTTCCGAATTAAAGCAATGGGCATGGGTGTGGACCTCGATCGGAAACGCTTCCAGCGACTGGCAAATCAGGTCCAAGTCGTGTACCAGACAGTCGTGAAAGATCCCGCATGATGTCTTTAAATAATCGATACTCGGCATCGGCGAATCGCGCGATGTCGACCGGACGAATTGAACCTGGCCTAACTCTCCGGATCGAGCGGTCGCAATCAGTTTCGCGAACGCAGGGTCATAGCGCCTTTGAAACGCGAGAAAAAGAATGCGTTTTCTCTCGTCAGCCAGACCATAGCATTCGTCGATTTGCTCGAGATCGATGCCTAAGGGCTTTTCCGCGAAAACGTGTTTGCCCGCCTCCAACGCCTGTTTCACATAATCGTAATGGGTCAGCGTTGGCGTACACACTGCCACGCCCGTCACGTCGGGATCGGCGAAGACTTCGCGAATATCGGCGGTCCATCGACAGTCGAGCTCATCCCCAAATGCCCGCGCCTTGTCCACGTCCGCATCGACAACCCAAGACAAACCGAGGTCCGCCTCTCGATAGGCATTGCGCGCATGAATGGTCCCAACCCGACCTAGCCCAACGATCGCAAGATTGATACTCATAGAGGAAATAAATCATCCAACAGCTCTAAAAGCCACTCGAATATGACCTCTGAACGCATTCCACGGCGCCCATCCGCGTTGATTCACCATTAGCCCACCCCGCCCATGCTCCATCGATAATTCGCCTCATCCGTACTTCTTCTTCACGAACGCTGCGTAGCGAGGTTGAAGCCACTTGTGGGCCCACAGACAAAAGGCGATACAACCAAGCAGAGCGATACTGAAATAGATCCAGAAGCTAGGGGCGACAATACCTCCGGCGTAAGCGAATCCGATTTTGGAAAAGAAGACATAGGTGAGGGTTGCGAGCGAAAGCAGTAGCGCGCTGACAAGCATGCTGAAATTCCAGGGAGTCATCGAAACCCTAGGCGAGTGGACATATTCGTAGGGCTCGCCATGAGGACGCAACTTCGACCAGACAACGATGATTGTGGATTCCAATAGAAATAGAATCGTGAATACATGCATCCAATGCATCGGAATCCGGTAGCCGGCTCCTTCGATCCCCCACACCAGGACATAGTAGGTGACTATGTGGAAAAGGATAACGAACTGGGCGGCGACAGGCGGGATTCTCAGTGTGCGGCCAAAGAGGCCGATAACCACGAGCGTTGCCAGAGGGATGGCGATGAATCCCGCGAATTTGCTGACGAAAAGAAATACGCCGTCGGATGCGTGCACTAGATTCGGAGCTAGAAATAAGGTAATGAGCGCGATGAGCGCCGCGAAGATCTTGGATACTTTTATCAGCTGATGGTCGTCTGCGTTATGGTTGAAAATTGGCTTGTAGAGATCGATCGCGAACATAGTGGCCGCTGAGTTCATCAACGAGTTGTATGTCGAGAAGACCGCGCCTAGCAGTACCGCGATGAAAAGCCCGAGCAGCGGCTTGGGCAAGGTTGCTTCGACGAGGGCAGGATAAGCCATGTCGGCGGGGTTCAGGTCTGGCCCAAACAAATGGAAGGCGATAAGACCAGGGAGCATTGCCATCAGCGGGATCAAGATCTTGAAGAACCCCGAGAGCAACAGGCCTTTCTGCCCTTCTTTCAAGGAAGCCGCCCCGAGGGCGCGCTGAATGATGAATTGATTGGTACTCCAATAGAAGACCGCCATCACCATGAGTCCGGTAAAGACCGCGGAAATGGGAATGGCATCCAACTCGTGGCCGGTGCCGATGGCGTTGAGCTTCTCCGTGTGTGTCGTAGCGATTTTCGTAAGGGCGGATTCGATTCCTCCACCTAGTTTTTCGCCAAGCGCGATTAGCCCGAATACCGGCAGCAGAAAACCGATCGCAAGCAGGCCAATTCCGTTCAATGTGTCGGAGATTGCGACGGCCCGGAGTCCACCGCTGATCGCGTATACCGCGCCGATGATCCCAATGATCCAAGTAACGATCCATAAGGATTGCGTCTGGGTCAGTCCCGTCATTTGCGGGATGTTGAGAATTTTCATCAGCGCCAGGGATCCGCTGTAGAGAACGCTAGGCGACCATATAAAAACGTATCCAAATATTAGCAGCGCGCTCACCAATCGTCCAGTGCCCTCGCCATAACGCGATTTCAGGAAAGTCGGCATCGTCGCGAAAGCGCCTCCGAGATACATCGGTAGAAATAGCACGGCGAGCAGGATGATTCCCCGAACGGCCCAGGTTTCCCAGGCGAGCGCAGTCATGTTCCCAGCGTAGGTCAGACCATTTTGACCGATTATTTGCTCGGTCGAAATATTCGTGAGCAGCAGAGAGCCCCCGATGAAGAACCCAGTAAGTCCATTCCCCGCCAGAAAGTAGCCTTGAGCGGAAGAGACCTGTCCACGTGTTTTACGCCACGAATACCAGGCGACGAAGCCCATAAAGGCGAAGCAAGAAAGAAAGGTCAGCATGGGGAAAGGGGTAGCACGAAATCAGAAGCCCTCAAATGAGTCGAAAGGCAACAGTCTAAAACCTTTGAAAGGAGCGCTCTCGAACGCGAGTAAATTCTGCGAGGCGACGCTCGAATGGATTCAGCCTAACTCGATCTTCTATTGTATCCATATTTTAAGGAAACATAGAGAACAAGCCAACGCTCAAGGCCCCCGAGGGCGCCGGTCTGAAATCCAAGCCGAGGGATTCCGCTCCGCAGAGGCAATAGATGCCGTCGCGCTCGCATTGGCCGACCGATTCATTTCACCATTACATCCCAATAACGCGTCCGTTTCGACGTTCCTGCAGCGCCGGAAACCTCAAGCGTTATCACTTTCCGCACCCCCTTGTTCAGCGTAACCACCGGACTGGCCTCCGTTGACTCTTGACCGTCCCCGAAATCCCATTTCCAAGAGTCGATCTCCCCTATCGATTCGTCCTTAAAGGCGACCACTCCCTTGTCTAGATCCAGCGTCTCGAAACGCCACTCCGCCTTGATCTCCGGTTGCAGGGCCCTCTCTATGGGCATTAACCGAAAGGGAAGCAGATATGTAGCGTTCTTAACCATGCGCGTATCATGGGCCAAGTTATAGTGCCCATCGCGTTTCTCCCCATCGAAATCCAGAATCGACCAAGAGACCCCTATCGACTCGCCCTCCACGAAACGCGTTTCCGTCGCCTGCCCTGGTCCTCCATAAGGAGCATAGTCATACGGCGTGATCCAGCACTCCAACACCAGCCTTCCACTTTCGCCGTGCTTGAAATCATAGTCGTACGCATAATTCGAATGCGGAAACTCGCCAATCCATGGCTGGCTCCCCCAAACAAGCGTCCACGCATTGTTCACCGGGGGCGTATAGAAATGATAGTTCTGGGCATGGTAGCCGGCAAACGATAGGTGGTTCTCAATATACTCCGCGCTCGTCCGATCGCGACTGTCGTCTGGCAGCTTGCCCGGCTCGAAAATAAAGGGGCCTCCCGAAAGATCCCCATCGACCACGATTTCGAAGATGTCGTTCAAGTAGCCATGGGGATTGAATCGCTCGAAATCCCAAAAATCATCGTAGGCCTCGTAAAGAATGTAGAGCCGGTTCATCCCCTTCACCCAGCCCAGTGTAACGGTCGCATCGATGTCTTCTCGATCAATGGAAACGCCATGGCCGTCTTCGGTATCGTTCAAAAGCTCAGTGCCGTACTCATAGGAATCGGGGACCATTCCCCAGTCATCGATCTCGCCGTCTATACGAGGAATCGCGTCGCGCGGAAACTGGAAGACCTTGAATTCGGTATCCGGATGGGGATTCACGAAATCGGATTCCGTCTCTGCCGAAAGGAACGAACAGAGTGAAAAGACAATCGACGCTAACGATCCGGCGGCAATTCGCCACGTCCGAGGTTCAGGGGCGATCATGAGACCAGTCTGCGCCGAACCAATCCCCAAAGACAATCCGCGAATTCGAGTTTCCGCTGGGAACGGAATCCCGACTGAGCAGTACGATGACGGAGATTAAGACCCCGCTCCAATCGCGGTTCGCCCGCCGAACGAGATCATCTAGGACCGCTCTGCAGGCCGCTTCTCAGGTAGACTCAGGCCACGGAAGCAAGACCGGGCTGGGGAAGAGGGAATCAGCGAGCCCTCGCAACTCGGCGCTCTTCCAGTTACCCTCGGCTCATAACGTTCTTTCCTTCTTTCCAAACTATCGCTCAGGACGCTTTACAAACGACTCCGCAATCGTGTTAGGATACTCCCGTGAAACGACCTCTTATTACCCCTCTTCTTTTGGGTTTCATCGCCTGTGTGGGACTTGCCGCAAAGGCTCCCAATATCGTGCTTTTCTTGACCGACGACCAGGGCTGGGGCGCCACCTCGGTACTGATGGATAAGGATGTTCCGGAATCCAGAAGCGACTTTATCCAAACGCCCCATTTGGAAAAACTGGCTGAACGGGGAGTCGTTTTCTCCGACGCCTATGCGCCCCACCCTAACTGTTCTCCGACCCGCTATTCGATATTGACCGGAAAGAGTCCGTCCAAGCTGCAGATGAGCGACATCGTAGATCGCCACGCGGGACCGTTCTTCGAGGGCAATCGTCTAATTCCCCCTCCGCACGTGAATGACATTGCCGATGAGGAACACACGCTCGCCGAGTGGATCAAGCAGCATCGCTCCGAATATGCCGCCGCTCACTTTGGAAAATGGCATATCAATGGCGGTGGCCCGGAACGCCACGGCTTTGACGCCAGCGCTGGCGCGACCTCCAATGGCGAAGGGCAAGTCGAAGACCCGGATCCCAAGAGGATCTTTTCGATCACCGAGAAGGGGAATCAATGGATGGAGGCGCAAGTGAACGCAGGCCGTCCCTTTTACCTGCAACTCTCTCATTACGCTACCCATCTCGCCATCCATTCCCTGGAATCGACCTTGGAAAAAACGGAAAACCGAACCCCGGGCAAACGCCACGTCAATGCGGGTCACGCCGCGATGAGCGAGGATCTGGATACCGGCCTCGGGATGACATTGGAAAAAATCAAGCAGCTGGGAATCGAAGAGAACACCTATGTCATCTTCATGGCGGACAACGGATCCTTTCCACTCGACAATCCAGGCAATACCAACGGACCTGTCCATGGCTGGAAAGCGACCACTTGGGAAGGCGGGATTCGCATACCCATGGTCGTCGCTGGACCGGACATAAAACAGGGACGGCGTTCAACCCGAGTGGTGGGCTGGGATCTGTTTCCCACCATCTGCGAATGGCTGGATATTAACGCCCTGCCCGCGGGCTTGGAAGGCGGCAGCCTGGCCCACCTGCTTTCAAGTGGCGTCGAGAACAGCGTCGTCCGCGAACATCCCTTTTTAGTCATCCATTTCCCGCACTACCAATTGCAAAAAGCGGGCCAGCCCTCGACCGCCCTATTTCAAGGAGACTATAAGCTGATCAAGTTTTGGGAGACCGGAGATTACCACCTCTACAATTTGGAAAGCGATCTCGCCGAAACGAACGATCTATCTAAAAAAGACACCAATCGGGTAGTTCGCATGAGCCAGTTGCTCGATGGCTACCTGGCTTCAATCAAAGCGGGTATCCCAACGGTAAATACGCAGTTCGATCCAATGGCAGATCCAGGGCGACCCTATTTGGATTTAAAGGAAAGACTGTTAAACGAAGCCTATTTTATTTTACCCCAGTAAGACCGATTTCCCAAATCTAGAGTCTCGTTCCACGCGCCGCTCCAGGCGTTGCCAATGCGAAGAAGCGGCGGGGTCAGTTCTCTTCCGAGTCCACGGTTTCGACGACTCTCAATTCTCCCGTCGTCACCTCGCCAGGACCAGCAAAGGTATTCACTTTACCCAAGTCGCCATCCAAATTGGTCCCAAAATAGCCGGATGCCGCCCGGCTCAAAGCGAAATGGGCATCCTCGAAATCGACTTTCACCGCATCCATGCTGAAGCGTGTCGACCACACCATTCGCTTCTCTCCGGTTTCCCGCAAATGCCCTAGGTCGAAGGCCGAGAGAATGAGAAAGTAACGTTCCGCTTTCAGCATCTCTTGAAGCTCAATTGAATCTTGAATCCCCAAGTCGCGGCGTTTCAAGGCTCGATCGAAGCCTATCAGCTGAGCATTGTCCTGCTCCCTGTAGGTATACCCGCCTTCATCCAAATAGCTCCCGGGAGACTCATCCTCTTCTTCGCCCTCTTCCGACTCCAATTCTTCTTCCTCGTCATCCGTAGGGAAAAGCTCGTCGAAATCAGCCTGAATCTGAGTCACTCCCCGGTTCACCACAATCAAGAGATCTCCCTCTTCCTTCGAACGGGCCGGATAGTAGTTTCTCTTTCTTAGCTCTACCGCAAGGTTCTCGGCGATTTCCACGAACGGGACTTCCGTTAAGCTCTTATCGCGTATGTAGCCCCCGACGAATTTCCCTTCCACGAAATGGTAGGTTTCCCTTTGCAAACCATCGTCCGATTCCTTCGTTTCCAAGTAATTCTCCTCCGCGTAGGAATCCACGAGGACGCGGGCTTTCTTTAGCTGCCCGAATGACGTCCCAAGCAAACCCGTCGATAGGATCGAAATCAAAACCAGGAATCCCTTTGCTTCCCGGACGCTGACAACACTGATTCTGTACTTCCGTTTCATTGTCTTTCCTTAGTGAACAAACCGATTATTGCGTAATCAAGTTACAGGAATCGCGCTCGATCATAATCCCTCTAGCGTGCCCCCTTGGCGCTTTGCTCCAAAAAAGCGGTATTCCCATAATCTGGAAATACCGCCGAAAAGGTTTCGTTCTTTAGGAAAGACTAGAAGTCGCGAGTGATCGTGAAACGATACTGCCGAGGAGTTGGCAAATCGAAGCGAGCGTAGGCCGGGCCACGTCCGCCTGGAACTTGGTATTCCAAATTGCCATCGATTGCCAAGCGACTCGGAATGATGTCCTTGTTGTCGAATACGTTGTTCACGTTCATCTGGAAGGTCCAGTTTCCATCGCCAAAGAAATCGGCTTTGGTTTTGTACCGGATAAAGAAGTCCGTATTGACCTGAGCCTTGCCTTCGAATTCGACTCCGTCTTCCTCGCCGATGATATTTGCAGCGGTCCAACGCAATCCGCCTCCAGTAGACCACCCCTTCATGCGGCCTTGCTTGAAGTCGTAGGCAGTAAACACGTTGAAACGGTAAGGGCGCAATCCCCAGCGTTTCTCCAGCTGCTCCCGTCGCTCATTGACGTTGTCCGCCATATCGAAGATCGAACGCGAAATTCCCGTATTGTCCAAATTTCGGTTGGCAGGAAGATCGCCTGCCAAAGCGAGGAATTTGGAAACGACTCCGTCGGAGGTGTAAGCGGCAGGGTCAATGGTATAGCCTTGGATCGTGCTGCCAGGATCGTCGGGGTCATCGACTTCATCCGCTTCCGTCGCGCCTTGGACGACCGTACCGTCGCCTGCCTCGACCAATCCCAGATAGGCGACCCCTTTACTGTAGGAATTCGATACAATCCGATCGATTTTGGCGGCGTTGAGCGTAACTCTCCAGTTTTCCGTCAAATTGGCCGTCAACCGGAGTTCGAATCCATCGGATACATTGTCTCTAAAGTATCCATTTACTTCAGGACGAAGTTCTTGCCTTCGGCTCAAGAGCGAATCCAACGCGGCCCGATTGCCAGTACCTGCGATGTCGTTTCCATCATCGTCGAGTTGCGGCGTAAAGGCATCCTCGTAAGATTGATAGATGGATTCCATGGGACTCGAGAGCTGGCCTCCTCCGACCACCTCCTGGATAGACTCCGTTTCGTAGTAAACGAGACGCCCGCTAATCTTGTTGTTCATGAAGTTGAAATCGATGCCGAAATCGCTGCCTTCACCATCTGGTGGAGGCGAAGTGGCGCCATCTGGAAACACGGTTCTGCGGAAATCCGGTATGCCGATATTGCTCCCCGCGTTGGCCACGAGGGAGAAATTATTCGTCAAATGATAAACCGCCCCAGTGGTTCTAACGGTCGCCCCAAATGCCGTTTGCGGCGCTCCTGGAGAGATGCCTTGGCTCGATGGGGTGTCCGGGGTGATCGTGAAATCAGGCACCCATCCCACAACCGGATCGATACGGTGACCGGCGCGATCGATGGTGACGTCGTCTTCGCGATACCCTAGGGTCACTACGAGTCGGTTATTGAAGAAGTGGCTTTGCGTCACCGCCATCATGGAATCCGTTACTTGATTGATCAAGTAATTGATATTTCCCGGCTCCTGCTCAATCCAGGCAACTTGGTAGGCTTGAGGACTACCCGGCGACCATCGGTCGGTGTATATCGTATCGGGGACATTCTTCCAGCTACCCGCTTTCCAAGTAGACCGATCATCGTAGTCGAAATAGTTGCGCACGGTAATGCGGTTGTCCGCGTGCCGCCAATTTGCCTGCGTGTGCACAAACCCAGTATTATCGACAAAGTTACCTCTGCCCGCCGGATTTCCGGCGAAGCCAAGCCAAGTATTTCCTCGCAACTGTTCTTCATCGACGCGCGACGCTGCGATGGCGAAACGGTGATTCCCGACTCTTTCCGTATTCAAATCGTAGGAGGTCGATAGGCGAATCTCGTCATAGCGCGAAAGATTCTTGTCACGACGATAATCCCCATCGAAATAAAACTGTCCAACGTAGGGATTGGCGGGACCATTCAGGCCTTGAATCGTGTTCGGGTCCGCCCGGAACTCGGGTCGCGATCCCTGGAGTTGAGGGACGTCGATGTCCGCTCGCTGATGGCCAGCCTGCAAGTTGAAGAACCAGTTGTCAGTAATTTGAACGTCTCCAAACAAGGAATAGCTGCTAAACTCCGTCTCGCGGAAAAAGTCAGGGCCCCCTGGATTCATAAAGTATGGCAGGAAACTCTCATCGTTAATGCGATGGGTCCGATCGCCCAAGCCACGCGTGCCATCCGGATGGGCTACGCGTTCGTCGTCATACCCTCCAGTCACGTAAGTTCCAGCGGCATTGTAAAAAGTCCCATCGTTCTCGATATAGGTGAATCGATTCGATCCGTTAGAGGCTCCCAGGGGATTGTTCGCATTGATCCGGGCATTGCCATCTCTGCCCACCACTCCGACAAGGCGTCGGGCTCCGTTGGGGTTGCCCCCGTTAGGCTCGAAGGTCACGGCATCAAGGCCCAAATCCAGCATATTATCGTACCACGGCAAAACGCGATCGGTTAGCGGGCTCTGCTGAATCGAGGTTTTGTGGTGCATCCCATCCTCGTAGTTCGCTCTCAATGTTATCTTGTCGTTCACCTTCCAAGTCAGGGCTCCAAATACCCGCTCCCTATCATCGCTAATCCAATCTCTCCAGTGTCCGTTTTCCTGATACATACCCGCAACGGTTAGACCGAGCTTGCCTTCGACGAGCACCTTGTTGAAGCGCATTTCCGCGCGCTTGCGTTCGCTCGTTCCGAACGAAAATCGTACGCGACCGCTGTCCCGCTGAGTATTGGCCACGATCGAAGATTGATTGATAATGCCCCCTGCGGCACTGACGCCAAACAAGACTCCGTTAGGTCCGCGAGAATCGTCGTAGCGCCCGATTTTGTAGGAATCATCCGGCACAATCGACTTAAAGTAGTCGATCCCGCGCGACGACTCGACTCCCCGAGTGCGAATTCTCTGCGTAACCGCTGTGGCGTTGGTGAACACGTTGAAATTCCCGCCTGCTCCGTCCTGATCGTTTGTATCCAAGACGGTGTTGAGCGAATATTCGATGAGTTCATCGATGTCCGTTAACCCAGTGTCTTCGAGAAACGCTTCCGTCCAAACGGAAACCGAAGCCGAGGTATCTCGCAGGCTCGCGTTGAGACGAGTGCCTGAGAGGGTGTTTGCCGCTCGGTAGCCAGTGTCTTCCGAGGCATCCACCTCGAAGGGGCTCAGTTCGAAGACACTTTCGTCCGAATCGGTATCTTGAGCGTATCCGATAAACCCGAATACGCTGAATGCGCAAAACAGCGCCGTCGCATTTCTTTTAGTTATCATTGTCGTAGTTTACTTACTTAGGAGAAGGAGAGCGCCTCCGCTTTTCGAAACGAGGGCAAATCTCCAACGCGCCATGAATCCAGAATAAACTGAATTCGCTGGTTCGGTTTGGGTTGGGTAGTTCTGAAGGGATATACTATCGCTGCTCCAACAGAGATAGAGGGCCGAATTAGCGGTGCTCTCGAGCCCAGGAGTAGTTTGTGAAGATTATCTTGGTCCTGATGAAACGCTTAAGCGCTTAAAATTCAATAGCAAAATCGATCGAAGGGAAATTCTAGAGCCCGAGCAAGCATGTCCATCCAAGCCTACTCCTCGGCCCCCGGAAACTCCCTGCGTCGTTCTTCCTGCCAGGGAAACCCCTCGCCTTCTTCGCGAGATGCCCCCGCCCGACCGCTTTCCCATGCATTAGAACAGCCCAAACAAATAGATCGTCAGCCCTCCCCAAGCGGTTCCGGAAACCATACTGAGGATGGCGAGCAGAACTGCGTGAGGCATCCATTCCTCGTTGTAGGCCGCGGTCACCGCAGGCGCGGTAGAGATGCCCCCTAGATTGGCCATGCTGGCAATCGGCACCCAGGCCATGTGCAGTTTGAAGGCCCGGGCGACCAGCATCATAAAAACGTAGTGGAGGAAGAGCCAAGCCACTACCACGACAGCGAATGAGAGGGGTAGGCCGAACCCATCGAAGTCGAGCTTCAGACCAAGGATCGCCATGATAAGCACGATGCTGAACTTCGCGATTTTCAATGCCAGCGCATGACTCCACGAAGCGATGGCATTACCCAGTAGCAATCCTCCGATCGACAAAACTACGATTTTCCAAACGAAGGACGGAATCATGAAATAAGCCGCCATTACCACGGCTACGAGGGCTGCAATCGTCAGCGCGTTTCCACGAGCGTCGGACTCGACGGTTTCTGAAACGAAATCGGGAACCTCGTCCTTGATTCCAAACCGTCGATTCAACCAATCGCTCCGCTTGATCATCTGAAACATGAATATCGTCCACAGATTCACGAGCGCATTGTCGAGGACTAGGATCGCCAGGAAAAGCGATTCCGGGCAGTCCACGATCTCCTTTAGGACAAGCTGACTCGCGCTTCCGCCGATCCAGCTGCCTACGATGGGGACGAGCCCTTTCCAGTAGCCATCGTCTATGAGCATGCCATAGAGGACGTCCGTGAAGGGCAGAGAAGCGGCCAGTATCAGTATTGGCAATACCGCAATAATGAAAGAGCCCGAAACGAATAGCCCGATGGGGCGAGCCCCGATCACCTTTAGCTGGCCGATGGACAGGGAGCTCATCACGGATACGATTGCAATCGGAATGATCCATTCCTTGCTCCATTGATGCAGGATTACCCCCGATAGATCCAAGTCGAATGAATGCGTAACGAGGGCGGGAACGACGTAAGCGAAAAGAATCGCGGGAAACCAATCGAGGATCCGGCGAATCCAAGCCGTTTCCTGGCGCGACAGCCAGGTAACGACGAATACGGTAAACAAAGTGAGCAGCAGAGCGATCGACAGGACGGGGTATTCGATGGCGCTGTTTAAAGGGCTACTCCCTAGGATGTCAACTTTTGGGACGACGATTCCCGGGACCCTACCGGAAGCTTTTCATTCATAATCGACCGCTTGCAGGAAGCGATGCGAGATCACTTGGGTTCCGGCGCACGGATTGATTGCCCTGAATAAGGGCGGCAAACGGCCAGAACTGCCCAGCTTTCGCAGTTTACGTTCCTGCGATTTGGAAAGAGGGATCCCATTCTATGGCGCCTCCTTTCCCCTGAGTCGGAAGGCGATGGCGAGCCGTTCGCAGAACTTCGATTCCCAGCTACTGATTCAGGAGTTCGAGGACTTTCCGGCTCGATGCAGTTGAACGAAAAGCGACTTGCACCAAGTCGTTCGATTCAAAGTGGTGGAGCCGATCGGGATCGAACCGACGACCTCCTGCATGCCATGCAGGCGCTCTTCCAACTGAGCTACGGCCCCAAAACAGGCGATCAAAACGCCATCAAAAATCTCACTTGGCAAGAGTAATTTTGAGATCTTGGCCCATAGCGACAATACCGCTCGCGCTCACAATTCCGCCACGCGCGCTTGAAGGGCTTCGGAACCGAGATCCGGGGCAAGTTTTTTGAGAATCGCCACGATCCAGCCGCGCGGTTCCTCTGGCGCGTCCTCGGCGATAATCTCCAAGCGCTCCAAATCCGACTCCGACGCGATGGATGCCAGCGTTCGCAAAGCCGCCTTGATGCGATCCGGATCCTCTCCAGCAACCAGAGCGAGGATACGCTCCTTGGCCCGAGGCATTTGGCGATATTCCAAGAGTTCGAGCGCCGTTTCAACTTCATCGAGGGAACCCGAGGCCAGCATCTCGGACAATCGCCGATCCATTTTGATAGTGCTCAATTTGGCGATCGCGACCGCGGCCTTCGTTTGCAAAACTCTGCTCTTCTTGCCAAACGCGCTCAGCAGAAGATCGATCGACAGAGACGACCCGTATTCCCCCAAGCCATCGAGCGCCAACGCCATAAGCGTTTCGTTGCCGCGATCGAAGGCTCGAATGGCGATTCGCTCGGCGACCGATTTGTCGACCGCGCCCAGCGAGGAAAGCAACACAGCCAGATCGTCATCGTTCATTTCATTCGCTCGACCCAAAGCAATTCGACTGTAATCCGGGCGACCGCTCTCGGCAGCCAATCGAATGGCCAAGGATCGCGTCAACCGGTCCGCATCCGATATCGCAGCCTCCAAGGCCTCCACCGACGACGCGTTCTCTACAGCCACTAACTTCGACAAGGCGGACCTTCGATTGGAAGGACTCGAGCTGTTCTCAAAAATGGATACAAGCAAGTCCTCCTCCATCGACTCCAAGGAGAGCAAGCTATTTTCAATCTCCACCTTGACTATTCCGTCATCAACGGCTGAATACGCTTTTTCAAGAATCGACAGCGCTTGGGAATCTCCCAGGCGTCCCACCGCGAACGCCGCCTCGCGCGCAAGCGCCGCATCGTCGCCGGCAAGCGTCTTGCGAATCATGGCTACCGAAGCAGTATCGCTTCTCCGGGCGATGGCGCGAATAAAAGGCTTCCGACGCTCTCCTTCCGCATCCGCATAGCCTCTACGCAAGGCCGCTGCGGCCTGAGGGCCCTCAATTTTATCCAAGGCCTTGCGGGCCGCCTCTCCAAGCATTGCATCCGACCCGAGAAGAAATTTGGTCAGAGTCGGAACCGCACGCGAATTCCCCACCAGCGCCAACTGGCGCAACATATACTTCTTGGCTTCGTCCGAAACGTTCTTGCGCTTCAAACAGTATAGCAAATCGCTGTTTATATCCGCCAGGCCACGCTTAACGCCGGGGGCCGCCGCTGCAGCCACCACGAGCTCGAGACTGCGTCGCGCATCGTACTGAACGGCTGGATCCTCGGCAGCAAACCCTTTGGAAAGATCCATCAGCTCGCTCCGATAGGGGCCACCGAAGCAGGACAAGCCAAGCGTCGCCACAACAGCGATCGAAACGAACCATTTTAAGGAAAGGAATTGGGTGTGAGTATGAGTCATTCGCAAAAATATGTATTCAACCAAGCTTGTCGTAGGGAGCGCGACGAGGACGACTCATCCAATTCGCCGCATTCGAGTCGCCCACAATCGTTTCCGCAACCGGGTCCCAGCGCAAAGGCCGTTTCAGTCGTTCCGAAATTCCCGATAGATGGCAAATGGTAGCCGTTCGGTGGCCGATGTTCACATTGCATATGGGCTGCTTGCGCGTGCGAATGGCATTGAGCCAATCCGCTCGGTGATCGCTCGACTCGTACAAGCGAATATCGCTGGGCTTGAGCACGAGATTCTTGAGCGACTTCGACTTCGTCTCGAACTTGTCTCCACGGCTTACCATCACTTCGCCTTCCTCTCCGATAAAGCGGATCATGTGCCCTTCCCTACCGTATCCACGAATCACTTTCGTTCCCTCTTCGTAAACGAAGTACTGATCCTTTTCGCCTTCGTATCCCTTGGGCACGAATTCGACCGGGCCCGAGTCGTCCTTGCCTAAGGCCCATTGAATGATGTCGTAATGGTGCGCCCCCCAATCGCCGTTCTTGCGCGAGCCGTAATCCCAGAATCGCCGCCACCCGCCGCCGTAGTCGCCTTTGATACGCTCGAAATTGTAAGGTTCCCATGGGGCAGGCCCCAGCCAGCGATCGTAGTTCAGCTCCGCGGGGATCGGCTCCTCCGAATATTGAGTCGGCTCCGGGAAGGAGCCCAAGCGAGCATGAATGGTATGCACGTTCCCAATATAGCCATTGAGCACAAGCTCTGCGGCCTTGCGGAAAGAGCCATTGGAGCGCTGCTGCGAACCGACCTGCAGTACATTGCCGTAGCGATTGAGAGTATCGCGCATAACCTTGCCCTCTTCAATGGTCAAAGTCATCGGCTTCTCGACGTACACGTCCTTGCCGTTCTTCATCGCCTCGATCGAAATCTGGGCATGCCAGTGATCGGGAGTGCCCACGACGACTGCATCGATATCGGAACGGGCGCAGAGCTCTTCGTAGTATTCGTAGCCATCCGACAGTTTCCCGGTCGCCTGCTTGCCCTCTTCCAAAGCCGATTTAAGTTTGCGACTGTCCACGTCGCACATTGCCACTACCTCGACGGATTCGCGCCCCAAATGGTATTTCCGGTGGCCATTCATAATCTTCCCGTGGCCAATCAAGCCCATGGAGATGCGGCTGTTTGGGCCCGTATTGGAGCCGATACCCAGCGTCGAAGCGGGAAGAATCATCGGCGCCGATACCGCGGCAGCCGCCTTCAGGGAGCGTTTAATAAGCGAACGACGAGTAAGCGTTTTCATGTGGGAACGGATTATGGGATAACGAGAAAAAACCTATTTTTGCCGTTCTTCAAGCAAAGGCAACTGCAAGTTCAGTCGCCTTGACGAATTGTCAGGTCCAGGGTCTCGACTTTCGTCAGTCCGGGAGGAGGACGAAAGCGTCCCAGATCCCGAAAGCCCGCCAACACCTTGCCGTCGAATTCCGAATCCCCGCTGCCCGCCAAAATGCGAGGGCCCGAGATGGCGCCGCTCGGCGATAGCTCGAAGCGCACCTTGGTCTGAAGCGGCGCTCCCGCCAAGGGATGCGTCTTGATGGCCCCAACTATCGCCTGCTTCAAGCTAGCGAAATAAAGCGTCAGGGCATCCTGATCGACGGGGCTGAGATTGCTGAGCGAAGTCGTGGGAAGCTTAATATCGAATTCGTTCAGGCTCTCAGTCAGCTGTTCGACATGAGAGCTGATGTCGATCTGGCGGCGCGGTTGCGTCGTCTGCTTGGGAATACGCTGGGGCTTTCTGGGATTCTCCTTGAAAAAATCCTCCATGCTCATCTTCGGACGCTCGGGCTCGCGTTCCTCGGGAATGGTCGGCGAAGGCTCGGGCCGGGGCTCCGGGACAGGTTCCGGCGGGGGACGTTCGACAATCTCCGGCTTCGGAATGTCCGGCATCTCGAACGCTTCCGTAGGCTCGTAGGTCTGCGCGACCTCCGTAGGCGGCGCTGCGGAAGCCGACGGCGGCGGCATCAACTCGAAGATAAACTCCTCAGGCTCCTTCTCCGGATCGATGATGGACTTGATGAGAAAAAAGACCAAAAGCGCGAAGTGCAAACTCGCGGAAAAAACAAGCGGTCCTTTTTGATCGAAATACATGGGCTCGACTAATTCGAAATCAAGGGAAGCGCTACGCTGACGCGCCATGCCTCCACTCGCAAGCGACTAAAGAGGTTTTCAGGCAACCTATCGCGCTTCGCCGTCATCATCATCATCATCCTTCGTCCGGGCGGGTCACGAGATGGAATTTGCTCAGCTTGTAGCGCTTCATCATATCCAGCACCGTGACGACCCCTTGGTAGGGAGAATCGCCATCGGCTCGAATCGAGATTATCGGCGGATCGCTTTCGGCGCTCCAAAGCTGCATCTCGGTCTCCAGTTCAGCGAGCCCCACCGGATTGCTGTT
>CBFHHM010000021.1:0-4850 GCA_965655705.1 Candidatus Pelagisphaera sp. | reverse complement strand
CGATGCGATAGCCTTCCGTGGTGACGGTTAAATCGACGGACTTAGGCTCCGTCGAGGAGGCCGCGGCGGGGTCCGCAATCGGGAGATCGATCTCCATTAACTGCTCCTTTTCGATGAGGGGCGTACTGATCATGAAGATGATCAGCAAGGCGAAGCCCAAATCGATCAAGGCGGTGACGTTCAGCTCGGAATTCGCCTCTAAGGCTCGCTTTCTGTGGAAAGATCTTGGCATCCCTGTTTCCCTAGCGACTCTCCAACTCGATCATATCCGCCAAAGCGCTAGCGAAATTCTCCAACTCTGTAACCAAAACTTTGGTACGCGAGAGCAAGTAGTTGTAGCCGAAGACCGACGGAATCGCCACGCACAAGCCCGCCACCGTCGTCAAGAGCGCTCCCGAAACCCCCGGAGCCAAATTCTGCAGAGACGCGCTCGCTTGCAGACCGACCGCTCCAAAGGCATCCATAACCCCCCACACCGTGCCCAACAAACCGAAGAACGGAGCTCCCGAAACGATGGTAGCCAGAAAGATCATGCTCGACTCGTAGTTGAGCGTCTTGTTCGCCAGCGCTCGCTGCAACGCATTTTCCACGTGCTCGACGCGAGCGGAACGCAATTGCTCGATGCTCTCGCCCGCTTTGGGCTCGATCCGATGGTAGGCCTCGATTGCATCCGAGTACAAGGCCGCATAGGGAATGCGCTTCGGAGCCTTGAAGGTTGCGGGCGCTTCCAAGATCGACCCGAGTCGATGAAGGCTCTGTTCGAATCCGAGATTGAACAGGCGCAGTCGCTTCAGCTCCCAGTACTTGCCGAGCATAACGGCCCAGGCGCAGACACTGAAGAACGCCAAGGCGAAAATGATGAATTTACCCGCCGGGTTACTCTGGCTGAAGTACGTGAAAACGCTGGGACCTCCAGAAGCGGCGAAGAAGGAAAAGTAGTCTATTGAAAACGGCATCGAATCGCGAGAGTGCAAGGGCTAGCGTCCCTTGCCATCTTTGAAACCAAGCCAGCGCCGACGTTCAATCTATTTTCGCCTTTCGACCTTAAAAATGCGCCGGAGTTCGCAAGGCGTGGAGAATTACGGTTGATCTGCCCCGAAACCTTCCTCTTAGTTCGAATCGATCACACAACTTCTACTCCTCCTATGGACTACATTCAAAACGCCCTCAAAGAGCTCGAGGCGAATCTCGGAAAGCAAAGCGAAAAGCAAGCCCTAGTCGGCCTGGATGGATTCGTGGATACAATCCTCCACTTAGTCGCCACGCGCCATGGCCACGGCGAGGATTTCACTCGTATCGATACCATCGAGGCATTCGGGAACCGCGTCCTCGCCGCTGCGGGCAAAAGCGCCAACATTGAGATGTTTCCTAAGATGGAGAAGCTCGGAGGCAACGGCCCCATCATGGCCAACGCCCTCTGGGCCGCGGGGTTTCCGCTAAAATACATCGGCGCGCTCGGCAAAGGGTCCGTCCACTCGGTTTTCCAGGATTTCGCCGAACGAACCCAAGCGGTCACCGTATCCGATCCTGGAATGACCAGCGCCCTCGAATTCAACGACGGCAAGATCATGATGGGGATCACCAACACGCTGGAAGCGGTCACCTACGAAGCGATTATCGAAACGATGGGAGAAGGCGCCTTCCTCGACACCCTTTCCCGCTCAAGCCTCGTCGCGCTCGTCAATTGGACCATGATCCCGAACATGACCGCGATCTTCAAAGCGCTCACGGACAGGGTCCTTCCCAATCTTCCTCCGAAAGAAGATGGACGCACTTTCTTCTTCGACCTGGCCGATCCCGAGAAACGCTCCCAGGCCGAGCTCGTGGAAGCGCTCAGGGCGATCGCCAAGTTCCAGAATTTCGGCAACGTCACGCTCGGTCTCAACCTCAAGGAAGGCCAGCAAGTCAACGATGCCTTCGATTTAGGCGAAGGGGCCGACGATCCCGATTCTCTAATGCGTCTGGCGGCGAAGATTCGCCGCGAATTGAATGTGCGCACCGTGGTCGTTCATCCGACCCGCCGCGCTGCCTGCGCCACTAAGGAAGGCGAGTGGTGCGTCGAAGGCCCCTACGTCGAGAATCCCAAAATCACTACGGGCGCCGGCGATCATTTCAATGCAGGCTTCTCCGCAGGCCAGCAATTGGGTCTCTCTCCCCAAGCCTGCCTCACCGTAGGCGTTTCTTTCTCGGGCTTCTACGTTCGCACGGCCAAGAGTCCAAGCCTGACCGATATCGACAACTTCCTCCGCAACTGGTAAATCGACTGACTCCATGACCCAAGCCGACACGTATACTGGCAAGCTATTCACCTTCGAAGGATCGGAAGGAAGCGGCAAATCGACTCAGATCGAACTCCTCGCCGATGAACTCGAAGGAATGGGTCACGAAGTCGTGGTCACCCGAGAGCCCGGCGGCACCGAAATCGGCGAAGAGATTCGCCACCTGCTCATTCACAACTCCGCCGGCGAGAGCATGGCTCCGGAAGCCGAACTGCTGCTTTTCGCCGCCGCCCGGGCCCAGCTCGTTCGACAAGTCGTCATCCCGGCCTTGCAAACCGGCAAGATCATCCTTTGCGACCGATTTCTCGATTCGACCACCGTATATCAAGGAGCCGCCCGAAGCATCTCGACCGATCCAGTAAGCTACATCAACCAGTTCGCGGTAGCTGGGGTTACTCCCGATCTGACCTTCATACTCGACGTGCCTGCCGAGGAGTCGATTGCTCGCGTCAAGCGGCGCATCACCGATCTTCCCGACCGCATGGAGCAGGAGAATGTCGATTTCTACAAGAAAGTCCGCGAAGGCTATCTTATTCTGGCCCGCTCGCTTCCGGAGCGATTCCACGTCGTCGACGGAACGCGCGACCTGGCGATGAATCAGGAAGAAATCCTGAAAACGGCGCTCGAGCACATCTAAGCGAATCGAAGTGACTGCTACCCTAGCAGACCAATCGCCTACCCAGTTCGTCGACCGAGCGATGCAGGACAACCGACTTGCTCATGCCCTGCTCATTCATGGCCAAAACCTGCAGCAAGTAGAGGGCTTCGCCAACGAGCTCGCCAGCAAGCTCATGAGTATCGACTTGTCGAGCGATCTCGCCGAGAGCCTCGCGCGCCATCCTGACGTCTTCCCTCTCCGCCCGTCCAAGAAGTCCCGCATTATATCCGTCGACGATACGCGAGAGCTGATTCGCAAGATTCAGCATTCGCCCCAGCGAGGCGACCGAAAGGTGGCCTTTATCTACGAAGTGGATCGCCTCAATGCCAGCGCTGCCAACGCTTTCCTGAAGACCTTGGAGGAGCCACCGCTGAATACGACGATCCTGCTCCTGACCACCCGCCCCCACTCTCTGCTCGCAACGATTCGCAGCCGCTGCCAGCTCTTTCGGCTACCGACGGATGCTCAAGCGATCAGCGACGAACGAGCCCTCGCCTGGATAGGAAGCTATCGGGCTTGGCTATCCGACTTGCTCGAGAAGAAACCGGGCGGCAAAGCATCCATTCCTCATTTCGTCATGGGACTATACGGTCTCGTCGATCGTTTTCGCCACCTCATCGACACCTTGACCAAGGAAACCTGGAAACGGCTCTCGAAAGAGCTGCCTGAGGATCTCGACGATGACGAACGCATCGCGATGGAGTCGCGGATTAGCATATCGCTCCGACAGGAATTCCTCGCCGCCATCGAAACCGAAACGGAAGCCTTCTCTCGAAGCGTTCTCGCCAGTCGTCCCGACGTTGCCGAAAAACTCGTCGACTCGATACGAGCGCTCGAGAAATCCACCCAGCTGCTGCGGCTCAACATGAAAGCCGAAGCCATGCTCGAATCCTACCTGCTCCAGGCCCTGCGCATCTGGAGCGCCTAGGACAGCTCGATATCCGCCATTGCGGCAGGCCCAGGCTGGCCTCATAGCGGATACCCATTACGCGGCGGCGTCCACCTCGCAGCCAGGCCCCAGAAGCTCTGGCTCTCGGACCAGCCAGTCCGGCAATCCGGCAAAGCCTTCCGCCTTCAACTCGATTCCCTCGCGTCCAGCTCCTGTCCGCAACTGCGGCAATAGCGGGCGTCCTTCTGATGCGAGTCCTTTCCGCAGGTCTGGCATCGGTACTCGCGTTCGATCGCCATGGATACGCGCGTGATTTCCGCCGTCACAATTCCAGTTGGCACGGCAATAATGCCATACCCAGTAAGCATAATCATGGAAGCGAATACCTGCCCTAGCGACGTCTGGGGAGAGATATCGCCATAGCCAACTGTGGTCAATGTGACGATCGCCCAATAAATGCTCGTAGGGATGCTTGTGTATCCATTTTCCGGGCCTTCGATCAGATACATCATCGATCCAAGAATGCACGCAAGCGTCACGACCGCGAAAATGAATACGGATATTTTCCGAGCCGAAGCCCGAATGGCCCGGGCCAGGAGATTGGCCTCTCCGACGTATTGCACCATCTTGAGGACGCGAAAGATTCGCAAGGCCCGCAACACCCGAAAGGTCATCAGGTAATGGGCTCCCGGAATCAATAAATCCAAATAGGTCGGCAGAATAGCGAGCAAATCGACGACTCCAAAAAAGCTGCGAGCGTATCGCCCCGCGCTTTTGGCCACGTACAAGCGGATGATATATTCGATGGTGAAGAGAATGGTCAGCCCCCACTCCGCGCCGTAAAGCCAAGCGCCGTATTCCAGTCGAACCTCCTGGATGCTATCGAGCATGACAATGACCATACTAATCGCGATCGCAGTAATCAGCAGCACGTCGAAAAGCTTTTCAGCCGGCTTGTTGTGGAGGAAAATTACCCGACGACACTTCTCGCGAAATGCCGTCCATTCCCAATCCGATTCGTTCG
>CBFHHM010000020.1:0-66728 GCA_965655705.1 Candidatus Pelagisphaera sp. | reverse complement strand
GTGTTTCCCATTGCATGCCGTATGTCAAATTAGAAGACTGAAGGTCCTATGCGTTACCCTGCACTTCTCCTTACTGTAATTATCGCAACGACATCCTTGTATGGCCACGGGCTAGGGGAGGCGACTGCCGACCACGATCACGACGCCGCTGCCAATGGGGCCATCCTCGGTCACAATGGGCTTCGCTATCGGGTCGACTTGGATTGGGCTAAGGCGGACCCTTCGGTGGCGCCAGTGATTAATTCCCACGCTGTGGCGGAGAGTCGCGATGGTAGGATCTACGTGGTAACGGATCATCCGCATAACGCTTTTCTGGTATTCGAAAAGGATGGGACGTTCGTACGTTCGTTTGGCGAAGGCTTGGTCGGCGGTCACGGCCTGGAATTTTTCGAGAAGGATGGCGAAGAGTACTTGATCCACGTCGATTGCGGCTGGCATTTCGAAGCGGAGGGTTGGAACGCCACGCCGAGCAATGGACGGGTGACCATTCTGAAGACGGATGGAACGATTGTGAAGCGACTGCCCACTCCCTACGAAATGGGAATAGGCGAGTCAGGAGCCAAGCAATTCATGCCCTGCGATGTGGCGGTCACGCCCCAGGGAACGATTCTGATCGCCGATGGATATGCGACGGACTTCATTTACGAGATGACGGTCGAAGGGGCCTTGATTCGCCGTTGGGGCGGTCGCCAGGAAGGGGAGATCTCGCATCTGCAAAACGCCCATGGGATATCGGTCGACGTATCCGATCCTTCGGGACCGCTCGTTTGGGTGCCTTCTCGGAGCGAAAACAAGATCAAGGCATTCACTTTGGATGGCGAGTATGTCGAGACGATCGACTTGCCGGGCGCCTATGCGGGACAGCTCTTCTTTCGCGACGATAAAATCTATACGGCGGTTTGCTGGTCCAAGGAAAACGGAACGGGCAAGCGATTGGTCGAATCGGGATTTCTCCTCGTCATGGATCGAAAGATCAAAAAGGTCATCAGCGCTCCAGGCGGTAGCGAACCGCGGTACGTCGATGGCGTCCCTCAGGGACTGTACCAGACGACGCCGATCTTCAAGCACGGTCACGACCTGTATGTAGACAGCGAAGGGGCGATCTACTTCGGCGAGTGGAATGCGGATCGCGCCTATCCGGCGAAACTGACGATCGCGAAGTAGGCAAGCGCGGGACGAAAAAGTCGTCCCGCGACACTCTTTAAGCCAATTGTCACTGGCTCTCAGTCAACTGATACACCTCGGCTTTCGATCCGATCTTTCGTGTCTCGGCGCCTACGTTGGCTAGGAACTGGGTGAGCTTCTGGTTCAGTTCATCGGTTTTATCGGGGAGCGAATTAGCGAGATTTCGCGATTCGCTCAGGTCTTTGGAGAGGTCGAAAAGTTCCAATCGGTTGGACTTCCAGGTTTTCACAAGCTTGTAATCGCCTTGGATGATCGCCGACTCGGCGCTTCGGGCCACGGCTTGGTGGAAAATCAGAAAGGGGTTTGCCCGGCTTACCGATTGCGCGCTGCGGTCGACCAATAGGGGTTTCAAGCTGCCGCCGTCGATATTATTGGGAAGCGACATCGAATAGCCTGCCAGATCGGCCAGGGTGGGAAGGATGTCGAGACCGGTCACGGGAGTCGCATTGCGCTCGTTCGGTTCGATTCCCGGTCCAGCGACAATAAAGGGAACGCGTATTCCGCCTTCGTACACGGAGCCCTTGCCGTCGCGTAGGGGGTGGTTGCGATGGGTTTTAGGCATCTTTTGGCCGGGCATGCTATTGCGCCCGCCATTATCGGATAGAAAGAAAATGTAGGTGTCATCCTGAAGGCCAAGGGACTCGATTCGATCGAGCAATATGCCGATGCCTGTATCCATATCATGGGTCATGGCGGCAAAGGGCGGAAAGGAATGTCGGGCCTCCGTTTCCCAGTCGCCGACCTGGTCGAGCGTTTCCTGGCGGTAGAAGATGTCTAGGTGGACTGCGTAGTGGGACACTTGGACGAAGAAGGGGCGTCCGGCTTGGGACTGCGCTTCCATGAAGTCGCCGGCCTGTTCCGTGATTTGCCAAATGAGTTTCGGGTCCTCTTGCGCGGAAGGGCCGCCCGATCCTTTACCGCCTCCGGTGCCGTTTCCAGTCAATCCGTCGCTAACGTCGTATCCCATTTCTTCAGGCGTCACATCGTCGAAGCGCATATCCCATTTCCCGAAGTGAGCGCTTCGATAGTCGGGATTGGCTTGTTTCAGCATGCGCGGGATGCTGAGGCTGCGCTTGTAGTTTGCGGTCCAAGCGCCTTGGTCCTTTTGGTAGATATGTCGGGCGGGCGTTTGGCCGACAAGGATACTGCGGCGGGTGGGGCAGCAGTAAGGGGCGGGCGCGTAGCCTTGAGTGAAGCTTGTCCCCATGCGAGCGAGGCGCTCGATGTGGGGCGTTTGGAAGTACTCGCTCTTCGTGCGTTCGTCGCCAGGGATGATTTGCAGAGAGCTGCCCACCCAACTCTGGTCGTCGGTTAGAATGACGATGAAGTTGGGCGACTTCGCTTTCACGGCCATGGAAGCGAGGATGGTGGAAAGGAGGACTAGCAGGAGGCGTGCGTTCATTGAAGAATGGGTATAGGGAAAGGGATCCTTGGAATTGAGGGCTTTAAACTAGATCGAGCCTTCTGGCAGATTTATAACAAAAAGTTGTCTTGTGGGCTCATTCGAACCCGAGTTGACGATTCCGGGTACGAGAATGGCGGTGCCGCTGCGATTCCATGCAGGCGAGGGGTCCTGACGCAAATCGCCGGAGAGCCACTGACCGATATTGAAACCCTCGGATCGAATATGGCGCCCGTCCGAGCGACGATAGAAGTTGTAGAAATTCTTGGCTTGGTCCTTGTCCTTGTGGCCGTTGACGAACCAATCGCCATCTGGCGCGAGGGCGACGTCTCCTTCGGGGTCAGGAAATATTTCCTTCGTTCCCAATTGCCCGACGACGAGTTGTCGATCGACGTCGTAGATGACTTGGCGTCCATTCATGGCTCCAATCATGCGATTGCCATAGTCCCACTCGGGGTGGCCGCCGAAAAAGTGCTGCAGTCGAGTCAGTCCCGTTCCGTCGGCATTGATGACGAATGGCGCATTGACGCGGGGATGTTCTCGATTCTTGCGCCAGCCAGCGCGGGCGAAAAAGAAGAGCTTGGAGCCTTCGCGATTCCAAAGGGTGTGGTTGATGAAAAGCGCCAGATGGTCGATGTGGGGCTCGGTCTTGTGGATCTCCGTCGCCATTTGCTCGAACGAAACGAGCAGTCGGTCTTCGCCGGAAGCGGTATCGACGATGAAAATACCATCGTCGCTTGGGTGCAGGTCGCCGATCGTCCAGTCGAAGGCGTCTTTGTATCCGGTTACAGGCCGCCAGCGGGCCATGCGAGCGTAGTTGATGGCCGCGAACGCGCCTCCGTTCTGAGCGACGCCGCTATTGCCCACCGGATTGGAGTCGAAGTGGTATTCGTGGATGCGCTTTCGCTTCCCGATGTCGTACAAGACGGTGAAAATTTTTCCGGTTCGGGCGTCCCTGTCATTGAAGAAGAACTGGGTATCGGGCTGTTCTGGGTTCCAGTAGAACATGGTACCCTGCTGGGGGTTCCAGCCTTGAGTCTGCTCGATGACTTCAATCGCGTAGTCGTTTTGCGTATCGATGAGAACGATATCGGCGGGTTCGCCTTTGCCGGGAAGGTGGTCCTGGAAAGTGGATTGAAGGGCGAGGATGTAGCGTTCGGATTGATTCCAGGGAATCGTCTGCACATGGCCAATGTAGCCGAAGAACGTATGCTTGGATCCACTCGTGATTTGGGTGACGTTTAGGGTCTGGGCAGGGCATGCGCTCGCGATTGCAACAAGTGCGAGGAGGGTAGAATAGAAGCCTCTTCCGATATGATTCATATACCAGCGAAGCTGAGCGACGGAATTGCGATTTGCAATAGCGTTTACTCGAAAAGGTCAACTGTTGACTTCCAATTGATTCGAATCTCCCCGCGCAATTTGCAAATTGATTTACAACACTCGGATTCGATCCGCTGATTTGCTAGCGCGGCGTTTCGATCTTTTTTGCCCTTTCTAACTGAACTAAAAACCCACACGATATAGCGTATCCATAATGTCAGGATGGTGTCCGAATCTATTGGCGAGTAGCAACTCGTTTTGTTGAAGTCGGGCCTCCGAATGATAGAGAGCGACTTGCTTGGGCAAGCTGTGGTTCCTCCGAAATCGCAATGCGTATTCGGGACGCGATAACTGCGTCCAATGGAGAAACTGTATCCAGTCGCTAGTAACAAGTTGATCCTAATAAAAACCAATCACCTCACATACATCAAGCAGCGGGCTGCCCCGAAAGCAGGGCCGCTGTGAGAGAACGCTCTTTCGAGCCGAAACTAGAAATGAACAATACAACAACAACAACAAACCTACGAACCAGTGGCCTATTTAAAGGGCTGCTCGCGCTTGCTGTGGCAGGCGCTCCTGGACTAGTAGCCCAGGACGAGTCGGATGAAATCTTCGAATTGTCTCCCTTCTCGGTAGATTCTTCCGAAGATGTCGGATACTCCGCTACCAACACGCTAGCGGGAACGCGCCTCCGGTCGAATTTGAAGGATCTCGCGGGAGCGATTCAGATCATTACCCCTGAGTTCCTCGAAGATACCTCGGTAACGAGTACGGAAGATCTCTTTCTCTACACGACGAATACAGAGGCGTCCGGACCCGATGGAAACTTCGGCAATGGCGGCGCCGAACGACGCGATCCTAATTCGGTACGCGTTCGCGGTCTCGCCAACCCGGACCGAACCCGTGGATACTTTCTGACGGATATCGGATTCGATACTTATAACACGACACGTGTGGCGATCGCCAAGGGACCGAATGCGATTCTATTCGGTTTGGGAAGTCCTGCGGGTATCGTGAACAATGGGTTGAAAGAGGCCATGTTCGAGGACGCTACTGAGATCCAGGCTCGCTATGGCAGCTGGGGCGCTCACCGCGAGGTGCTCGACGTCAATCGCGAGTTGGTAGAGGATACGCTCGCGGTTCGTATAATCGGTTTGAACAACCAGAACAAGTTCAAGCAGAAGCCTTCGTTCACGGATGAGCAACGTCTCTATGGAGCGATTAGCTACCGTCCGACGGAAACGACGACCATTCGAGCGAACTTCGAGGTTGGGTCTATCGACGCGAGTCGTCCAAACACCAGCTCGCCCACGTCCAACATACCGACTTGGATTGCCGATGGCATGTCAACGAATCCAAGCAATGTAAGCGCGAATGGATTCAGCGGCTTCGGCGGCAATCGCGCCCCCCACCATATTTACGACAGCCCCTCCGCGACTCAGCCTTCGATCGGATTCGATCCGGATCCCGCGACCTCGGGACCTGATGGCGTTCGTCGCCGTCACTGGACGGCAGCCAATCGTGAAGACGAGGGTACGTCAGGGTTCAGTCAGGGCGTATTGACCGACGAAACAGGTTATATTTTCGATTATCGCAATCGTTCTTTGTCGGGCCTCGACAATACGCAGCAATTCTCATTCGATGCGGTTAACTTAACGCTCGAGCAACGGCTTGGGGACAATGGCGGTATCGAGTTGGCCTTCGATGACCAGCTTTACTTCTCCGAGTCTCTCGACCGCGTGCAGAACAGTATCAGGGTCGATACGAGCGAAGTGCTTCCTTACACGATTTTCAGCGAGGACGGCAGCAATGTCGATCCGGCGAATCCAAACGTTGGGCGTCCGTTCGCGACGATGGTAGAAAACTTCCGTGGCTTGGAGCGCGAACGCAAAGCATGGCGCGCTACCGCTTATTACGAGTTCGATTTCGCTGACCAGAGCGACAATATGGCCTGGTTGGGACGTCACGTATTCACGGGAGTGGCTTCAAGTCAGTCTGCTGAAATCCTTCGCTACAACAACTCTCGCGGCAGCACGATCTCTGGCGAAGCCGAGGCAGTGCTAGAAGGAAATCGTAGTCGCGATTTCACTACAGCATCGTGGGACTTGCGTACGCAGGGCAAACGTTACTTGGGTTCTCCTATCAGCGGCGTTCCTTCTAGCGGTTACTTGGCTGATGGGGTAAGGACGAGCTACACGCCTCGCTTAAATCAATTCCAAGCATGGATGTACGACAGTCAGGCGACCCCAATCGTGGACGGACACGCTGGGGCTTACCGCGAGGTGAATGCCACAGTTCATGTCGACCCAATTACCTCTGGTTCCCTGGATCGCCAGGAAATCGATTCGCTCGCCGTTACTGGCCAAAGCTATTTGTTCAATGGGAACATTGTCGGAACCTATGGTTGGCGTGAAGACGATGCCTCGTCTTACCGCGATGGAAGCCCGTTCAAGACGGCCAACGACATTGCTGTACTCGATTCTTTAGAGCTGCCGGGTACCCCGGATTCGACTGTGAAGGCGAGTGTTTTCTCGTACGGGGTCGTGGGGCACTTGCCTCGAGACCTTGGAGAGAAGATTGGGCTCGATCTCAGCGCTCACTATGCGGAGTCGGAAAATTTCGTGCCCTCGCCGGGTCGCGTGACCTTGTTGAATCAACCGCATCCAAGCCCTGCGGGCGAAACCGAAGAGTACGGTTTCTCGGTTGGCGCCTTCCAAAACAAGCTGTATTTCCGCGTCAATTGGTACGAGACCATTTCCTTCAACCAGACGGATGGCTCTCTCGGCCCTGCGAATATCCCGAACTGGGAGCGTTTGTTCTACAACAACGTACGCAATTCGCTGCAGGAAATGGAATTGAGAGATCCCGAGAATCCAGCGGCTGGTTACTGGCCTAATAATATCAATTGGGCGGATACCTATGCGTTGCCGCCGTTGGGCATGCGTCAGCTCTATTGGACTCCCGTAGAGCCGGATCCAAACCCAGGAGGAACGAATCAGGTTGCGGACAGTCCGAACTCGAACGTAACCGGCGTATCCGATTTCCAATCTAAGGGTATGGAGATCGAAGGGGTCTGGAATCCGAATGAAAACTGGACCTTCAGTTTCAATATGGCGAAGCAAGAGGTGGTTAAGACGAATGTTCTTAAGTCCTATCTCGAGTACTTCCAGATTCGCGAACCCCAGTGGGTGGCGATGGGCGATCTCGTTGCGCGTCCCAACACGTATCAAAATTACAATGACCTGAATGGAAACGGCATGCCGGATGCCGGCGAACCTTCCACGGCGCAGACGATTTACCAGCGTACGCGTACGGTTCAATGGGCGAGACTCATTCCGCAAATCGAGTCGGAAGGTCGAATCAGCCCGGAAATTCGCGAATGGCGCTATAACATCGTCACCAACTATCGCTTCGATGACGACAGCGCTCTCAAGGGCTGGTCGGTAGGCGGCGCTTATCGCTGGCAGGACGAAGTCGCGATCGGCTACGAAAATGGTACGGTCGATGCCGGAGCCAAGTACGGAGTAGACGGTCTTGCTGATGTGAATGTTGTCGACGTGACGGCGCCCATCTACGGTCCCTCAGAGGAGAACCTCGATATCTGGTTCGCTCATCGCCGTATGATTCTCAATGATAAGGTGGACTGGAAGATCCAATTGAATATCCGCAATGTCTTGGACAACGACGATCTGATTTACACGTCGGTAGATTCGGATGGTATTCCGACGCGCGTGCGGATTATGAACCCAATGAACTTCCGCCTCACCAGCACCTTTAGATTCTAATTGTAGGTTACTAGTAAACGTTAGTTCGTTTGTTGAATAGCAAGGTGGGCTGGTTAGCTTGGATGCAGCCAGCCCATCTTTTCCCAAGAATTCCAACGGTATGGGCCGCCGAGAGCCGCGCTTTAATACGATCGCTTAACCGAATATCGCTTCCATCTTGAAGCCGATCGAGCGACATTGACTTTGACATTTATGAATTGCGATCTCCGCTGATAGAGCGTTAGTAGGCCGAGTTCATCTAAAATAGCGGAATCCGGGCCCTGGCCCGAATGTATGAAAAACGAAATTCTAGAAGGCATACTTCCTGTTTTGCCAACGCCTTTCAAAGAGGATGGCGATGTAGACTTGGAGGCGGTCGAGCGCGTGGCGCGTTTTTGCGTAGACGCTCAAGCCAGTGGCCTGGTATTTCCTGGCGTGGCCAGCGAGTACGACCACTTATCCTCTTGGGAACGGCTTTCGGCGCTGCGCATCGTGTGCCAAGTAGCGGGCGATCGAGTGCCGGTAATATGCGGGGGCGGCAAAGGAGAGCCGGAAGAAATCGGGACCAATATTCGGAACGCCCAGGAGATGGGCGTCGTGGCCGCAATGGTCCTGATTCCCAATCGCTTTGCAGGCGACGAAGAGGGAGCGACTCGCTTCATGAAGTCGGTTATCGAATACGCTCCGGGCGTGGACATTATTTTGCAGAATGCTCCCGAACCCATCGGGGCAGGATTGGACGCCAGCGTGCTGGCCCGAATCGTGGAGTCGTCCGCGGCGATTAAATACGTCAAGGAGGAAGCCTTGCCATCCGGTCCCCGCATTACGGCGATGAAGAACGCCAATCCGGATCATCTAATTGGGGTGATCGGTGGAGGCGGAGCCCGGTATGTAATCGACGAAATGAAACGCGGCGCGATCGCAGCGATGCCTGCGGCCGAGTTGACGGACATCCACGTAAAGATGTGGCGCGCGTTCAAGCGCGGGGATGAAGCGGAAGCCAGGCGACTCTATATGCGGACGCTGCCCTTGCTAGTGATCCAGACTATTTACCGGATGCGACTGACGAAGTACGCTTTGACTAAACGAGGCGTGTTGAGCAATGAGCTCGTTCGAGCGCCATTGCCGGAATTCGATGCCTTCGACGAGGCGGAAGTATGCGCTCAGCTCGACTCCTTAGCGGATCTGATCGACTTCGCCCCTCCCCGGGCAGCGGCGCTATGAGCGCACTCGCCAAGCTCGAGGCCTACGTTTGCGAGATCCCGCGCGACGAGCCTTACCTAGGAGCATTGCGGGAAGGGGAGGCCCCCAATTCCAAAGGCTATTTCGTCCGCAAAGGAAACCGAACGGTGTATCCAAGCAGCGACCGATCGGTGTTGGTGCGAGCGGAGACGGAAACCGGCGCAGTCGGTTGGGGGGAGACCTATGGATTGGTGGCTCCTCGGGCTACCGCGGAAATCGTCGTGGATTTGCTGGAAGGGTTTGTCGTTGGGCGAGACCCGGCGGACGCCGTTGCGATACACGATGATCTATACGATTTGATGCGGGTGCGCGGCTACACGGGGGGCTTTTATCTGGATGCTCTGGCGGCAGTGGATATCGCTCTTTGGGACGCTGCGGGGCGCGAATCGGACCAGTCCGTAGCCGAACTGCTTGGGGGACGTTGCCGAGATCGTATATCGGCGTATATTTCAGGATTGCCTAAGCCCACCTTGCCCGAGCGCATTGAGTTCGCCCGGGAATGGTTGGACAAGGGATTCGACAGTTTCAAATTCGCCGCGCCCGTAGCGGACGATGGGATCGTGGCGGAGATCTCGGGCTTGCGAAAAGCGCTAGGGACCCATGCCCGGATCGCCTGCGACATGCATTGGGCCCACAGTCCCGAGGAAGCGATCGAGGCGATCAAGGAGATGGAGAGTTGCGGATTGTGGTTTGCGGAAGCGCCGATTCCCACGGAAAACATCAACGGCTTGGGCAAGGTGGCCGCATCGGTCGATACGCCCGTCGCCGTGGGGGAGGAATGGCGTACATTGTACGATGCCCAATTGCGATACGAGGTGGATGGCCTGAGAATCGTTCAGCCGGAAATGGGTCATACCGGCATTGTGGAGTTCTCTCGAATCGCCAAGGCGGCTAACGAGCGCGGGATTGAAATCATACCGCACGCGACGATTGGGACAGGTATCTTCCTAGCAGCTAGCTTGCAAGCGAGCCTAGCCCTGGAAGGCGTGGCGGGACACGAATTTCAGCATTCGATATTCAATCGTAATCATGATTTAATTACACAGGGCCTGAGTTGCGAAGGCGGATTCTACGGGGTGAGCGATGGGCCTGGTATCGGTATCGAGCCTACGGAGCAGCTGCTTTCCAGCTTGGAGAAGCACCGAGGGAAATAGAGAGCCTGTTGTCCTAGACTACTCGCCGATGCAGATGATCTCTCGGATAGTTTGGGCGTACAGCTTGCCATTGGCGTAGGTGAGGGAGCTGCGGCTCCAGGCTTCGCCGAGCGGCCCCAGGTCGTTGATGGCGAGTAACGCGCGCTCGTCCAAGGATTGGGCCTTCCAATCGATGCAGTAGCTCATGCCATTCATTATGGGAACGTAGAGATGCTTGCCGATGGCCGTAGGGATTGGAGCGGCAAAGTGTCCCCAGCCGTTGCCTTGCGAACGCGCATCGCCGAGCAGGGCGAATCCGCGTTCATTGACCATACGATTGGTCTTGAAGTTCCAATAGGAGATGGCGGTGCCTACGTTGAAGGTTTTCTCCGGTTTACCTTTCAGGTCGCCTTCGTTCCAAATCAATCGGTCGGCATTGCCAGGGGCCCGCAGCATGCTAGTGGGCAACTGCAAATATTCGACTTCTCCCGTATTCGCATTTACGCGACCGAGGTAGTTGTAGATGTAGCTGCGGAAATAGTGGAAGTCGCCCACAAGCAAATTGGATTGATCGGTGTGTTCGGACTTTCGATTGGTTTCGAGAGTCGTGGTTTTAGAGATCCACTTTCCCTCGCTCTTGATCCGAACCGCGACATTTTTGACGAGGGAGACTTTTCGGACGACTTTGCCCGTGGTTGCCTCTACCCACCAATGCTCGTCGTCGACAATGATAAGGGCATGCCCATTATGAATTGGTTTGGTTTGCCGGCATTCGTATCCATCGATGGGCAATTTCCAGATCTCGGCACCATCATTGGCGTCGACCATCGAGACGCCGAGGGGCTTTTCGGGGGGCGTGTGGCCACCGCCGCGGCCCACGAGAAAGACGTCGCGGCCGTCCTCCAATTTCAAGGGCAGTGGTTGACTGCCAATATTGCCACCGCATTCGGTTGACCAAAGCGGTCTGCCTGTTCGCATGTCGATGGCCTGGACTTGCGTCCATTCGGAAAGGGGCAATTCTTCCTTTGGATGCGGGTATCCGCCCTTTTCGTCGGGTGGCCAGTTCATTTGCATGTAGATGAGGCGATTGCCGATGAGGAAGGGGGTGCCGCGATAGGAGGAAAGCGCTTCGCGCCGCCAGATGCGATTGCCGTCCAGGTCGAAGCCTTCGATCGCTCCGGAAGCGTTGAAGAAGGCGACCTGCGAACCGTTGGTTACGGGCGCGAGACCGGAGCTGTCACCCCAACTGCTAGCGATTTTGAGCGGGTAGGGTCCTTCGATTTTGCGTGTCCAAAGAATGGATCCATCTTTAGCATTGCAGCAGTAGGCAACGATATTTCGCCCCAAAGTAGCGTCCGCTTGAATCGGTTGGTTTATGGCGAAGAAAATCCGATCGCCCCAGATTGTTACCGAGCTTTGTCCCAGTTCGGGCAGGGATAGGCGCCAGGCGATGTTGCGATCGAGGGTGACGCTCCAAGAGTCGGGAGCTGTGGCGTCTTCGACTACGAAATTGCCCTTTGGACCGGACGCCTGTGGCCAGTTTTCGGCTTCCGCTAGGCGAGTGAGAGAGAGGGAAAGGAGGACTAGGATCAGCGATTTAGCGAACATGGCGTATTGAGTAGATGAACGAGACGGCTAGGGTAGGAGGAGCAGAAGGGGATGAAGAAGCGGAACTTCAAGGAAAGGGAGGGGAACGAGGGTTCGCGATGGACATTTTGGTCATACGTTGACTAATTCGTCCTTATGTTTTCTGCAAACCCTAATCGGAATACCTGACCGTGGCATCGAGCGAAAATGAGGGGCGGGTGAGTATGCGCGATTTGGCCCGGGAAGTAGGCGTTTCCGTGTCTGCGATATCGCTGGCGTTACGCAATAGCCCGAAGGTTTCCGAAGCGAAGCGAAAGGAGATCCACCGGGCGGCGGAACGCATTGGCTATGTGAAGGATGGGCGCGTTACCGAATTGATGGAACACTTGCGGTCCTACCGTAAGCGCGAGCAACTATCCACGATCGCCGTGCTCGTCCTCGATATCCCGCGCGCAGCGCTCAGCCAGTATCCTAGGATTCGCGCTTATATGGCAGGTATCGAAGCGGAAGCGGTCAGCAATGGCTATGGGGTCGACTTCATGTTTCTGCTCGATATGGGAGTTAGTCCCAAGCGTTTGCGCAACATCCTGATCGCCCGAGGCATTAAGGGCGTGGTAGTCATGCCTTATCAAACAGGGGTAGGGAAGCTGGATCTCGATATCGACGGATTTTGCGTATCCACTCCAGGCTACAGTATCATCGATCCCGTGCTCAATCGCGCGTGTCCCAACTACATGCAGATGATGGACGAATTGCTCGAACAGATTTGCCGTTTGGGTTATCGCCGTATAGGCTTTATAATGACATGGGGGGCGGGAGGCGTTGGACACAAGCTGTTCTCATCGTCTTTTCTATACTATTCGATGTTGATTGACGAAACGGATCGAATACCGATTTTGCGAAAAAGGGACATAGGCGAACGGAGCATGCAAAAGTGGATGGAAACTTATCGCCCCGATGTGGTTATCAGTTCCGGCAAGATGTATCATCATCTGGAAAAGCTTGGCTACCGTATTCCCGGTGAAATCGGATTCGCGAGCCTGGAAATCCTAGAGGACCACAAGGATGCATCTGGGGTGGATCACCGGCAGGAGCTCGTGGGTCGGGAGGCGCTGAAGCTCAGCTTTTCGGACATCAACCTCAACCAAGCGGGAACTCCCGAGAACCCGAAAGTCGTATTGGTTGATAGCCATTTTAAGCCAGGAAACACACTGCGCAAGGTGGGGCGGAAGCGCTCGATACAGCTGCGGGCGACAAAAATATAGTCTCTTGGGACGATCCCTAACGGATTAGGTAAACTGTCGACTTGAGGGGCTCTCGCCTGTCGCGCCGAAGGGTGTAAGGCTTGTGGGAGAACGTTTGCGAGGCTCGCATAGGATGGGTCGCTGAGGCGTTGACGGAACCCGCAGGTAAATAGGATTCATCTTGCATCTTGCGGCCGGCCGCGAGCGAGAACCCTTCGATAAGAATACACGAAGTTACCCAATGAATACACGAAGAGATGCGATTAAGCTTAGTGGCGCTTTGGCTGCCGCAGCAGTTTTGAAACCTCGATCGGCAGATGGGGCTACCGCTTTGGCGAAGGCGAAGCGTGGAACGGCCCCCTTGAGGATCACCAAGGTCGAGCCCTTTGTGATTAGCATGGGCGAGTTGTCGATTCCATTGAGCGAGTCGGTGACGATGCCCCCGCTAGGAACGACGACGGAACGGGCCGGTATTGGAAATCGATTGAATCACTCGTTTCCTTCAAGGCCGAAAGAAAGTTCGTTCACGACCTTGGTTAAAATCACAACGAACCAAGGGATCATCGGTTGGGGCGAGGCTCATGCCCCCTTGGCCCCCGCAGTTCACGCGAAGATTATTACCGATCTATTCGCTCCCATTTTGATCGGTCAGGATGCCCGCGCGGTAGAGCCGCTGTGGGAAAAGCTGTACTCGAGTCAGCGTATGCGTGGCTATGCGACGGGGTTCTACACGGAATCGATTGCGGCCATAGATATCGCCCTTTGGGATATCCTAGGCAAGTTCGCAGGATTGCCAGTTTATCAGTTGTTGGGGGGCCAGTATCGCGATGGTATCCCGACCTATACCGGAGCCAGTTCCGTGGAAGGAATTCAGGCTGACTTGGAAGCAGGCTTCAAGGCCTTCAAAACGGGCTATAATAAGAGCGCTACAGATGGCATCGATAAGATCGCGGAAATGTCATCGGTTATTGGAGATAAGGGTCAGCTGATGATCGATTCTTTAGGCGCTTTCAAATTGCACGAAGCGGTTTCCGTCGGGCGAAAATTCGACGAGATGGGCAATATCGGCTGGTTCGAAGACGCCCTCATGCCGGAAGATACGGATGGTTATGCCCAGTTAGCCGAAGCCTTGGATACGGCGGTGTGCGTTGGCGAGACGCTTTCCAATCGCTTTCAATTCAGAGACCTTTTCATGAAGGAGGGCGCGGATGTGGTGAATCCCGACGTATCGCGTGCTGCAGGTATCACCGAGTGCAAACGCATCGCGGACCTTGCGGATGTATTCGGGAAACTCTGGTCGCCGCATGTGAGCTCGGGCATGCCGCCTTACGTTGCGGCATCGCTACACTTGGCCGTCGCCACGCCGAACGCTGTGATCATGGAGGGCGGCAACATTCATAAATCTACGGACGTGAAACTCTCGCGCGGCAATGTCCTATTGAAGAATCCGATTGAGTTCCGTCCGGGTTACGCAGTCGTTCCGGAAGGACCAGGCTTGGGAATCGAGTTCGACGAGAAGGAACTGGCTAAGGTGATCGCAGGTTAAGGTAGGGACGATCGGCTCGATCGTCCGAAAACTCCCTAAACGCTAACGACTGAGCCACTCGTCCCTGCTCAAGGGGTAGAGTCAACCGTTGACTTAATGGTCCCTTGGAAATTGGATGCGATGAAAGTCTATTGAAGTCGCTCTCGCTGAAGACATCGCGAATGTCCCCAGGGTCTCAGTTCGAAACTCGTTTTTCTTTCCTTCCCCGAACCCCACTATGGAATTAGTCGATTACATTGTCATCATTCTCTATGCCTTGGGCATTGTCGCTGCCGGAATGGTCTTCGCGGGCAAGATGAAGAGCCGCAAGGACATGTTCGCCGCGGGAGGACAGTCTCCTTGGTGGGTGTCGGGATTATCGGCGTTCATGACGATGTTTTCCGCGGGCACTTTTGTGGTTTGGGGAGGCATTGCCTACAAGTACGGGGCGGTGGCGATCGCGATCAATTTGTGCTACGGCGTATCGGCCCTTCTGGTGGGATGGTTCATCGCGGGCGTATGGCGAAAGGCGGGCGTCGATTCCGCGTCGGAATTTCTTCAATTGCGTTACGGCAGTTCGATCGTGCAATTCTATACCTGGTTCAAGGGAGCCTTGACTCTCTTCAGCACGGGCGGGGCAGTGTATGCCTTATCGAAGATCGTCTGCGCCCTGATGCCTCTGCCGGAAGGCCATATTCTGGCGGATCCATCTACTGGATACCTTTCGGTGTCGATTACGTCGGTGACTCTCTGCTTGATCGTGATCGTAATCACCTTCGCCGGTGGCCTTTGGGCGGTATTGATGACGGACGTTTTGCAGTTCGTTATTCTCACTGTGTCGGTTGTGTTCGTGGTGCCGCTCATCTTGATGAAGGTCGGGGGCTGGTCTTCCTTCACGGCTGCGGCGCCGGAGGGCTTCCTGGCTCCGGTGGCGGCGGACTTTTCGGGATGGTTTCTGCTCGGCTGGATGATCGTGAACTTTTTCGTTTTTAGCGCGGATTGGTCCTTCGTGCAGCGTTATGTCTGCGTACCGACCGAGAAGGATGCCAAGAAGGCGGCCTTTTTGATTGGGGCCATGTATTTGATCAGTCCGATATTCTGGATGCTCCCTCCGCTTATCTTCCGTGTAATCAATCCGAACGTGGACACCGAGCAGGCTTATATTCTCGCCTGTAAGTACGTGTTGCCGGCGGGAATGATGGGCTTGATGGTTGCGGCGATGGCATCGGCTACCGCCAGCATGGCGACGACGCGCTTGAACGTGTTCGCAGGAGCCTTTACGGAAGCCTATCAACGAATGCGCAAGAGCCCAGCGACTGAGGCGCAGATGGTGATGACGGGGCGCGTCATTACGGTGATTCTCGGATTGGTAGTAATCGGAGGAGCGCTCTTGATCCCCAGATACGGATACACGAAGTTCATTGTCGATATCAATACGCTGCTCTACGTGCCGCTCTTTCTCCCCACGGTATGGGGGCTCTTTTCCCGCAAGATCGGTATCACGGCTACCTGGGTCACCACGATCGCGGGATTCGTGACGGCCTATGTGGTCAAATTCGCGTTGGCGAGAGAGGGTTTTTTGACTGGGGTCGATGCCCTACAGCCATTAGTGGCTTGGATCGCTGAGAATTCACGAGTCGCCGATTTGCTTGCGGGAATCGTAACGCCATTCTTGATACTGATTGTTCTTGAGCTCTTCTCGAAAAAGGAAAACCCAGGTTGGGGACGGGCAATGGCCATGAAAAAGGCCTTCCATGAAACGCCAGTATTGAAGACGAATACGCTGCCCGGAAAGATGGTGGCGATATCATTGGTTGTCATCGGATTGGGGATGCTGCTTTTGTCCGTTGTCGATCGTAATGAGGCGGGCATATTAGTGACCTTTTCCCTCGTCATTCTCGCCGTTTCGGGAGGCTTGTTTTTCTTTTTGAAAAAGGCGGAGCGGGCATGCTAGCTCGGTTTTAGGGCAATTCGCGAATATAGAGATTGCGGAATTGGATCGGCGACCCTTCGCTTTCGAGACAAATGTATCCAGTAGATGGATCGCAATCGGCGCCTCCGGAAACTTCTTCGCCGTTGACCCAAAGGCGGACCTCGCCGTCGATGGCGCGAATGTAGTAGCGATTCCACTCGCCGTGCCCCTTGCTGAGGCGCTTGCTGGGGAAGCTGCGCCCGGGTGTGGTCCGGCCCACGATTTCAAAAGGTTCCTGACCGAACGACTTGAATATAGGTTCCTGGTTTGGAACGGGAGAGAGGGGAGGAAAGGGCTTCATTTTCGCTCGCACGGGAAAGACATCGCCATGAGTGGTGAACCAATCCGTGGGTTCGCCACGGGCCTTTGCTTGGTCGGCAAAGGCATGATCGAGCATTTGAATCTCGATACCGTCAGGGAGCGGTGGACCGGGGTTGGAAGCGCTCTGCAAGCGCTCGATCGATTTCGGGGCGGTCCATATGAAGACGCCGGAATTGCCCCCGGGCTCAAGATGCATCCAGTCGATAGTCATTTCGAAATTCGTGTAGGGTTCAATCGTGCGAAGAACGCTAATCGGAAACCCCGTGCAGTGGAGGTCGCCGTCTTTCCAGCGCCACGTATCAGGCCCGCTGTTGACGTGAGCGAAGTCATTTTTGTCGAGAGTTTGCCAACCCGGTTGATTGAGATCGTAGTACGCTCGAGGGGGTTCGTTCTCTTGCGGTCTCGAGCAAGAGGAGAGACAAAGCGCGATTCCGAGATAGAGAGAGGCAGGAAGGGAATGTTTCATAGCGAACGTATAGAAGCGACTTTGAAGCGGAATCTCATGGATGGCGATTGGATTCCAACATCGAGTCGAAAGAGCGGGGTGGCCCTCTCTTATTGCATTCGATGCGCGAGTTGTTAGACCATAGGGCATATGAAGATCGAATTTTTGGTTCTCTCTGTCCTCGCGCTCTGTGTTTTCAAATGCGTCGCCGCGAATGCGGCTCAACCTGAACGGCCGAATATTGTCGTCTTTCTCGTCGACGATATGGGCGTTATGGATACGTCGGTGCCGTTCTTGACTGATGACGCGGGCCAGCCGGTTCGGCATCCGCTGAACGATTGGTACCGGACCCCCAGCATGGAGCGCCTCGCCAGTCAGGGAATCCGTTTCAATAATTTCTATGCAATGAGCGTATGCTCGCCGACGCGTATTTCGATCATGACGGGGCAGAATTCGACGCGGCATCACGCTACGAATTGGATCAATCCGTGGATGAATAATGCGGGAACGCTGGGTCCTCAAGACTGGCGCTGGGAAGGCCTCGAAAATGGAGACGTCACTCTGCCGGGCGAATTGCGCAAGAGCGGCTACCGAACGATTCACGTGGGCAAGGCCCACTTCGGTCCGGAAGAGACGGAAGGCGCGGAACCGCTTAATCTGGGATTCGATATCAATATTGGCGGCGCCTCGTTCGGGGCTCCGGGCAGCTATTACGCGGAGTTGAACTACGGCAAAGGGACCAAGCGGGATCGGAGCGCCGTACCGCATCTCGATCAGTACCACGGAACGGATACGCATTTGAGCGAAGCGCTGACGATTGAAGCGAAGAGGGTCGTTGCCGAAACCGTCGAGAGTGGCGAGCCCTTCTATCTCTACTTTTCGCACTATGCGGTGCATTCCCCCTTCGAGTCCGATCCGCGCTTTGCCGACCACTATGCCGACTCGGACAAGCCGGACAATGCCAAGGCCTTCGCAACGCTTGTCGAAGGAATGGACAAGTCGCTTGGAGACATGCTCGATCAATTCGAAGAGCTGGGCATCGCCGAGAATACGCTCGTGATTTTTCTTGGAGACAATGGGTCGGATGGGCCCTTGGGACATCAGCATGAAGTCGCTTGCGCGGCCCCGTTGCGAGGCAAGAAAGGGGCTCACTACGAAGGGGGCATGCGGGTGCCCTTTATTGCCGCCTGGGCGTCTCCCAATCCCAGCAATGCGTTTCAGAAGAAACTGCCTATTCCCGCGGGGCAGATTCAGCCTCAGCTTGCTGCGGTGTACGATATCTTTCCAACGGTCCTCGATGTTGCTGGCGGGAAGCGTCCGCGTAAGCATGTTTTCGATGGGGTCGATATTTCGACTTTGATAAAGGGGCAGTCCGACCGGGGCTATGCGCAGACCTTTTTAATGCACTATCCGCATGGGACGCATCGGAGTAACTACTTCACCGTTTATCGGAATCAAGATTGGAAGGCGATCTATCACAGCCATCCCAAGGTGGAAACGACCGGCAAGCTGATCCAGTCGAATGGGGAGCGTTACCAGCTGTTTAACCTGGCCCGCGATCCCTACGAGCAAACGAATCTCGCCCGGACGAATCCCGAGCAATTGAAGCGAATGATGCGATTGATGATTAGCGAGCTCGAAAAGCAGAATGCCCAGTATCCAATCGACGAGGACGGGAAAGAAGTGCGGCCTCAGTCGCCATAGGATTGGGCAATCGGGACTGCGATGCGGCGCTTGGGGTAGGGATGACTGGCTCAGTCATCCGAGCATGATTGAATGGCGGGGACGACCGGGGCCGGTCTTCCCTGCCTATCGTCTTCGCCAGATCTTGATATCGTCGATGTAGGCGTCACCCGGGACGAGGAGACGAAGCAGTCCTTTGGTGGGGTGAGCGAAACCTTCTGATCGGAAGCTGCCTACTTCGTTCCCGTTGATGACAACGGCTACCTTGTCGCCATCGACATGGACGAGCAAGTCGTGCCACTCGCCGGCCTCTATCTTATTCGCAACGCTCTTCTTCTTGGTCGTGAGCTTGGCTGTCTGCTCTGCAGAGAGACCGTCGCCTCTGCGAGCGTCTCGGATTTTGAGGTCCATGACTCCCGTCTTCAGGTCTTCGAATGTGACCTTGTTGAGGTGAATATCGGCGTTGAATAAGTGACCCGCCCAGACGGTCTTCAGATTCATGTCGGCGAAGTTGAGCTTCAGGCTGTCGCCTTCGCTAGGCAGCATGAATTTCATGCCGATGGTCCCGTCCTCGAAAGCGAATTCGTGACGGGTGGAAGTGGCGTGATTGGCGGTTTCATGAAACCACATGCGCAGCGTCCCATCGACGAGATCCACTTGTTTGTGGCCGCCCGCCGTCTTGTCGCTGCTCGTAGTCCATCCATTGCCCGGTTCGTCTTTGAGCTCTTGGGATTCGGTCCGCTCGAACGCGTCGTGAAAGATCAGCTTTCCATAGTTCGTTCCGGCGTAGGCGATGGATGTCGCGAGGAGGGTGAGGAAAAGGATAAGGGATCGTTTCATCGCAATGGTCTCGTAGGCGGCTGCTTGCAGCCGAATTCGTTGGTCGATAGAAGGACTCGCCTACGAGCAGGTTCCTCGGAATTACTTGTTACGAAAGATGTCGCTTTGCACGGCGGCATGGACAAGGGAGCGGAAGCCGTAGTCGTCTGCGCTCAAGTCATCGAGAATCGCTTCGATCTCGCGTCGATCGGAAAAGCGAATGGTCGATCCCGTCGCGTAGGTAAGCGTTTGATTCAATACATTGCGAGCGATTTGCTCTGCATTGGAGAGAGCAATCTCTTTAAAGCCTTGAATGTCGTCGAAAGGTTCGCCGGTGGGCATGCGATAGCTGGCATCGACTTCAGGGCCCTCGACCCATCCCTTGCTACCATCATTGATTGCTCGATACGTTTGTCTCCAACCTCCAATGACATCGAAATTCTCGAGGGCGAATCCAGGCGGATCGATCTTCTGGTGGCATGCCATGCATTCCTTAGTGGAGCGATGCTTGTCGAGCTGATCTCGAATGGATATGGCGCCGCGAATATCGGGTTCGACTGCAGGTACTTGATCGGGTGGCGGAAGCACGTGTTCGCCGAGAATGCGTTCCAAGAGCCAGACTCCGCGGACGATGGGGGAGGTGGTCGTGCCATTGGCGGTGACCTTTAAGACGCTGGCGTGGGTAATGATGCCGCCGCGCGGATCGTCCTCGTCGAGCGGCATCTTCTGGATGCCTGAGCCATTGAAGTCCTTGATGCCGTAGTGGTGGGCCAAGCGTTCGTTGAGCATCGCGAAGTCGGAATCGATGACGTTTCGTACGCTCAGGTTCTCTTTGAGCATTTCGTCGATGAAGGCATAGGTCTCGTCCAGCATCGAATCCTTAAGGATGGCGTCGAATTCGGGATAAAGCGTCGCGTCAGGAGTCGTAAAACCAATGTCGCGCAGCTCGAGCCAGCTATCGGCGAAATTCTTCACGAAAGCCTTGGACTTGGGGTCGGAAAGCATGCGCTCGACCTGGGCGCGAAGCGCCTTGGGTTGGGCCAAGACGCCCTTCTTCGCCTGGCCGTATAGCTCGTCATCGGGAGGGCGGCTCCAGAGGAAATAGCTCAATCGATTTGCGATCGCAAAGTCATCCAGCTGATTCTCGTCTTCAGAGAAATAGACGAACCGATGCGATGATAGAATAGAACGATAACCGGCCTTCACTGCGGCGAGAAGCGAACCGCTCGAAGCGAGCTCTTGCAGGGCGAAGTCGTAGTAAGGCTCGAGGTCGTAGTCGCTCACGGGACGACGAAAGGCGCGTTCAGCGAAACGGTCCATCAACGCTTTCAGATCGGCTTCCGGTCGCTTGCTGGCGAGCTCGCCGTTCTTGATCTTCAGCGTCCCGAAAAGACGTTTTCTGAGCTGGGGCGTTTCCAGGCCTGGATAGATGCGCTCGACCTCTAGACTCTGGGTAGCGATTGCCGTTTCCGTGTCGATGGTCGACAGATCGGACATTCGCTTGGAGGGGATCCAATTCAGCGTTTTGTCGATTGGCTGGACGCCGATGATGTGATCCTTGCGTATCCACGCATCGAAGACGAATTCCTGAACCTCGTCTCCCGCCTCGAATTTGCCCACCCAGTAGACGGCCGGGGCCTTGGCTCGAAGGATGCCTGTATAGACGCGTCCCCAGAGGGTGCGTCCCTCGGGAGGGTTATGCGCTTTCGAGCGTAACTTGATGCGATACCAACCGGTCGCGGGGGCAATGGTTCCCGCCATACGACCGTGGAAGCCGTGAGTGGTGGGAAAACTGTAAACGAAGCCATCCCGGTAAAGCCCTTGTCTCTCATTTTGGGAACGTCCCTTGCCAACTCCCAATTCGTTCGCTTGGAAGAGTCGCTTGTAAGGACCATTGGCGAGGGTATCGGAGATTTCCGCGTTGAGCGCGACTACGCCTTCGAGGTCCAAGGAAGAGTCCGTATCCACGAATTCCTCGTTTGTGTAGAGGATGGTCCTGTTCTGTTTCGAAAGAAAGGCTTTGTAGCCTTCGTAGTAGAAAATGTCTGGAATATTCGACGTTGAAAAGGGATCGACTTCAATCGGCCAAAGAGTCTTGGGCAAATATTCGGTTGCAACCGGAGGAGGGTTTACGGCCCGACCGAATGACTCGTCCAGCATGAGGTCGACCACCTCGAGGTATTTTTGCAGCAGGTGATAGGATACTTGCTGCCCTTCGGCGATATTCTCGAAACCGCTAGTGATCGGGTCTTCCGGAAGTAGCTCGTTGAGAGGTATCTCTACTCCCAGGATTTCTCGAATGGTATTCTCGTATTCAATACGAGTGAATCTCCGCGAGGGAACGCGCCCATAGGTGGAGGTCCGTTCCTCTGAAATGTGGTGAAGCAACTCCTCGAATTCATGGAGAAAGGCTTCCTTTTCGGCTGTCTCGATGACGAACTCCTCTTTGGGAGGCATTTCGCCGTGGTGGACGCGATCGTAGATCAGGGCCCAACGATTCATGTTGGACGGGCTCGATGGGTCGAAGATCAAGGACTCGAGATCGAGTTCGCCTTCCTGGTCGACGTCATTATGGCATTCGTAGCAATTGAGGTCGAAGAATTCGAGGACAGCTGGGGAGAGCTCGGACTGCGACTCGGAGGCAGCTTGGAGCGATAGCGTTCCTGCGAACGCAGCGAGGCAAAGGGACACGCGATTCATTGTGGATCGTCGTCTTGGCGCTAAGCCATTTCCAGGCCGGCCATCGTTCCCGTGCTGGTGGCGAATCGATCCGCTTCGATGCCATGGCGTTGAATAAGGCTCAGGTATAGATTCGGCAGCGGGTAATTATTTTCTTTGTCGAATGCGAGATGCTGGCCGTGCTTGAAGCCTCCGCCGGCGAGTAGAACGGGCATGTTGCGATTGTCGTGCGAACTGCCGTTGCCGAGATTGGAAGTCATAAGCACACTCGTCGTGTCGAGCATGGAGCCTTGAGCGTCGTCCGCTTGCTTCAAGTCGCGTACGAAGTCGCCGTATTTGCGCATCAGCTCCGTTTCGATGAGCGTGAGCTGATCGACCTTGTCTTCGTCGAGTCCGTGGTGGCTCAGATTGTGATAGCCTTCTTCCACGCCAGGAATCGGAACGGCGCCGCCTTCGCCATTGAGGTGGACGGTGATGAAACGTGTCGAGTCGGTCTGGAGGGCCAGGAACATGACATCGAGCATGAGCTTCTTGCGATCGATAATGGCGTCCGCGTTGTCGATATCGACGGGCGTCTCCGCATTGACGCTTGGCTTTTCGCGCAAAGCCCATTCTTGAGAGGCTTCAAGGCGCTTTTCGAAGTTCCGGACTGAAGTGAAGTATTGGTCGATCTTGTCGCGATCGCCCGGACCGAGGTTTTTCTGAGCTCGCTTAGCATCGTTGGCGACCACGTCCATGATGCTGCGGCCTTGCTTGAGACGTTCGACCTGGCGCGCTTGGGCCTCGGGCGTGTCGGCGATAAAGAGTCGGTTGAATACGCGCGATGGCGATATCTCGGCGGGAATCATGCTGCCCGCATCCGTGGTGGAGCAGCTATTCGATCCGTTCAGATTCAATACCAGCGAGGGAAAGCGCGTATGGTGCCCTTGATGCTTCGCGAGGTACTGGTCGATGGAAATCGAGTTCTTAAACGCCGCGTTGCGCGAGTAGGGCGCAGCGGAGAGGATGCTGCCTTCCGCTTGGTGACCGCCGCTGACTCCTGGGTGGGATGATCCGGTGACAATGGTCAAATCGTTCAGCAGGTCGGGAATCTCCGAAAGGTACTTCGATGGCTTGTAGCCGCGTCCCGTTTGAGTCGGGTTGAGATGGGGGCCGTGCAGTCCGAGAGCTAAGGTGACGGCGACGAAGCGACGCGGCGCTTGAGCGGCGATGGCCGACGACGAAGCGAAGGCGGGCGTCATGGCTTCCAGCCAGGGCAAAGCCATTGCGGCGCCCGTTCCTTTGAGAAAGGAACGTCGGGAAAGGGATTTCGAGAAATTAAAGTTTACCGATTTCATCTCGGGGTTCGAATGCGAAGTTTGCAGGGTTCGTTGGTAGGTAGTCGATTCATATCGGAACTCTGTTCCGAAAAATCGAACATTTCCGAAAGCGATGGCAGTTACAATCGATCCAGGGGTCAACGGTTGACTAAAAAATGGACAAGGATGCGTTTCTTATGGATGCGAAATAGTGGGAATTCTCAAATAGTGGGAATTCGCAAATAGTGGGATTCGCAAATGGGATTCCAATATTCGTCATCGCTCCCTGTGGTCGCTAGGAGTCTCGCTACCGCGAGACATTAAGGATCCCCGATGAAATCGTGGAATTAAGGCTTACAATGCTTAGATTCGACGCTACTCGATCTTATGCCGTACCGGTGTCAGGAAAACTGGCTACCTCATTATTTGGCGCCGATCGACGGTGGCATCCTAGCGACTTTAAGGAGCGATGACTTGAATATTCCAGTCTTCAACGAAGAAAGAAGCAGACTCGGTCGCTAGCTCTGGCGTTTCAGTCTCTTGACTCTTTGGGATAGAGCGCTCAGAAATAGGGCCAATTATTCCTACCCTATTATGAGAGAATCCAGTAGTGATCCCCACTCGAATTTCGACAGCGATCTTTCGTTGTCCAAAAGCGTCAACCGGCGAAATTTTATCGGTCTGCTTTCCGCGGGTTTGGCAACTACTGCCTTGGCTCGCAGTTACCACAAGGATGCGCCACCCGTTCGGTATCCGGATCCTCATGTCGTGGTGATCGATCCTCGCTTCGCCAAGTACAAATTGGGCACGACGCATATCCAAAGACTCTACCATAGCGAAGACATGCTGTGGGCGGAGGGACCGGCTTGGAACGGCGTCGGCCGCTATCTGGTTTGGAGCGACATTCCCAACGACATCCAACTGCGATGGCTGGAAGAAAACGGAAAAGTCAGTACTTTCCGTCACCCGAGCGGCAACAGCAATGGCAATACCTTCGACTATCAGGGGCGTCAAATATCCTGCCAGCACGGCACGCGTCGCGTCGTGCGCTACGAGTACGACGGCACCGTGACGGTTCTCGCGAGCGAGTACAACGGCAAGTCGTTGAATGCTCCGAATGATGCGGTGGTTCACCCGAATGGCGACGTTTGGTTTACCGACCCGGGATACGGGGGACTGATGAACTACGAAGGAACGCGCATCGATTCAGACTCGCCGCAGCCCATCCAGAAAGAAGCGGTGTATCGGATTGATGGGAAATCCGGCAAGCTCACTCAGGTAACCGACGAGATTTTCAAACCCAACGGCCTGTGCTTCTCGCCCGACTACAAAACGCTTTATGTGGCGGATTCGGGGGTCAGTCACTACGCGGACGCGAAAGGGGAGATCAAGGCCTGGGATGTCGTGAGCGAACGGAAGCTAGCCAATGGGCGCCGTTTCGCATCGATGTCTATGGAGCTGAATGGAGAAACCGTTTCGGGGATCGCCGATGGGATTCGAGCGGACGAGGACGGCAATATTTGGTCCAGCGCGGGTTGGGTTGGAGAGGGCTACGATGGCGTGCACATCTTTGCTCCCGATGGAGACCGCATTGGACAGATTATCCTCCCGGAGATTTGCAGTAACGTCTGCTTTGGCGGCACGAAGCGCAACCGACTTTTCATGACCGGCAGCACGTCGCTCTACGCGGTCTACGTGGAAACCAAGGGAGCGCATATCGCGTAAGCGCATGAAGGTTTCGCGTTTCCTTTGAAATTGGAGGTCGGCGGCTGGGCTCGAACACAGGCGCCCGTATGGGAAGGGCGGAGTCAATCTTTCCCAGAGCGAAGGGAACGGTCAACCATTGACCGAGCTGGGTCTTTTCTGCTTGGGTGCGTGAGGTAGCGTTTTCTTTTTCGTTGCTATGACCTTTCCCTTATCCCGAACCGCTTTGCTAGCGATTGCCGTTCTTGCCAACGCGATTGCCGCCGAACGTCCCAATATCCTATGGATAGTGGTCGACGACATGTCCGCCAACTTTTCTTGTTACGGCGAAACGCTCATTGAGACGCCTCATGTCGACCGGATGGCGGCCGAAGGGCTTCGCTTCACGCGGGCCTATGCGACCTCGCCGGTTTGCTCGACCTTTCGTTCGGCGATGATTACAGGCATGTATCAAAATTCGATCGGGTCGCATCACCATCGAAGCGGGCGGGGTATTCACCGTATCCAACTGCCGGATGGCGTGCGCCCTGTACCGGAGATTTTCAAGGATGCGGGCTATTGGACTTGTAGCGGGAGCGGTCTACCTGGATACGATCACCGCGGAGAGCCTACGGAGAAAAACTCCCTTGGCAAAATGGATTACAATTTCGATTGGGATCCGGCCATGTACGACAGTCACGACTGGGCGGGCAGGGCTAAGGGTCAGCCATTCTTCATGCAGGTTCAACTCAATGGAGGCAAGATTCGCGGCGACTCCGCAGCGAAAAACGCGGCCTTGGTCGAGCGTATGGAAAGAGACTTTGGCGGGGCCACCGATCCGTATTGCGTTGAGCTGCCTCCTTACTACCCGAGGGACCCCTTCTTGTTGCGGGATTGGTCGACTTATTTGGACAGCGTTCGGGTCACCGATTGGCATGTCGGGCAGGTTATGAATCGGCTGAAGAACGATGGGCTGCTGGAAAATACGCTGGTAATCTTCTTTACGGATCACGGAATTAGCCACGCCCGCGGCAAGCAATTTCTCTACGACGAGGGCGCTCACATCCCGCTCGTCATTCAAGGCCCCGGAATCGAGCCGGGCGCGGTTCGCGAAGATCTCGTCGAGCACATCGACGTAGCGGCCTTGTCGCTATCGGCGGCGGGCCTCGAGATCCCATCGAAAATGGAGGGTCAGGATATCTTGGCAGCGGATCATAAGGAAAAAGTGGCGGTTTTTGGCGCTCGCGATCGTTGCGGCGAAGCGGCGGATCGTATCCGATCTGTGCGTACGGATCGCTATTTGTACATCAAGAACTTCTATCCGGAGCGGCCGCATTTGCTGCCTAGCCAGTACAAGGAGGCGAAGTTGATCATCAAGCGATTGCGGGAACTGCACGGAGCGGGGCACACTAGCGCCTTGACTAACGAACTCCTGTTCGCTCCCACGCGTCCGCCCGAGGAGTTATATGTCTACGGGGAGGACCCATGGCAGTTGAGAAACCTGGCCAACGATCCTGTCCACGCTTCGGCGCTGGCCGAGCATCGCGCCCACTTGGACAATTGGATCGAGGCGACAGGGGATCCCGGTCCCGAGTCGCTCGAGGTCTACATTCTCGAAACGGAAGACCAGATGCAGGACACGCCGAATGTAGAGACTCGGGAGAAGTATCGAACGCATACCGAACTCTTTAAGCAGTGGTTTCGGGAGGGTAAGTAGCGCGACGGAACTCCTCAAGCGGATGATCTTACGTCCGCGCAGCGGATCCTTATTGGCGACGCGACAGGGGCGACTCCCAGGCCGTAGGCCGATGACCAATCGATTCTTTGATGTCATCGCTCACTGCGTTCGCTGGATGCGGCTTGGCCGCAAATAGGTGTCCCTGCGAGCCAGTAAGGTTTTACTGATTCCAGAGGGATGAGGTCAATTGGGCTGGAAGCGACGAACCAGAGGACCGGGCCGGTCCTCCCTACCTTGCGCTTCTCAGGTATTCGAGATTGCGATCGTGGGGGGCTTGCTTGTGATCCTTGTCGGTTAGGGCCCGATCATAGATCGTTCCGGGCCGGATCGGTTCGTGAGCATCGTTTGCCAGAGCGATCAATCGCTTGAGAACATTGGGGCGCCGATCCGCGAGATCGTTCTTCTCTTCGATGTCCTTCTCCAAATCGTAGAGCTCCCAGGTTTCCCGCTTGTCCTTGTAGGCTTTCCAGTTGCCCATTCGAACGGCGGTTTGATCCCTGTATTCCCAATAGAAATACGGGTGCTTCGCTTGCTTGTCTTTCTGGAGCAAGGTGGGAAGGAAGGAGAGTCCGTCCGTCTTCGGACTGTTAGTCCCTGCAATCGCTGCCAAGGTGGGCATGACGTCCGGGTAGTAGAGCAGGTGATCGGATACGGAGCCGCCCTCGACTTTTCCAGGCCAGCGAACGTAGTAGGGCACTTTGAGGCCGCCTTCGTAGAGGGAACCTTTGCCTGCCCGAAAGCGTTCGCCGGTATGCGGATTGAGATTCGGCCCAAAGAAGCCGTGTGGCCGATCCTCCGTTTTGAAATAGTCCTGGCCGCCGTTGTCGCCTGAGAGGAAGACGATGGTATTGTCGTCGATCTTCAGTTCCTTGAGCAGGTCGATCACCTGGCCGATTTGGCGATCCATCATATGAACGAAGGCCGCGTAGACGCGAGCATCGCGATCCGTGCGTTGCCCAGCGGTCCACGGCGTGTCCTTGAACAGCTGCCAGGAGGGGTCGTCCTCATCGATGCCCCACAAGCCATGGGGAGGGGTCCAAGGGAGATAGCAGAAGAATGGTTCATCGCCGTGTTCCCGAATGAACTGCAGGGATTCGCGGAAGATCTCGTCCTGAGCGTGGGTGTCGCCTTCGTAGAAACTTAGGCCGTCATTGCCGGCGAGCGGGACTTCCTCGCTGTTTTGCACCAGATAGCGCGGATAGAAGGTATGGGCATGGACCTGATCGTAGTAGCCGAAGAAGATGTCGAAGCCGTGGTTCTCCGGCACTCCGGAAGAGCCGCGTCCGCCGATGCCCCATTTCCCGAAGCCGCCAGTGGCATAGCCGCGTTCTTTGAGCATGCTGGCCAAGGTGGTCTCATCGGCTCGAATGGGCGAAAAGCCGTCGTTCGCCCGCATGGAGGTGTGACCGGAATGTAGTCCTGTTAGCAAGACGCAGCGAGTCGGTCCGCAGACGGGCGCGCCGGCATAGGCGTTGGTAAAGCGCATGCCTTCCGCGGCGAAGCGGTCGATGTTGGGGGTAATCAGGTCCGGGTTTCCCATGTGGCCCGATTCGAAATAGGCCCATTCGTCGAGCATGATGTAGACGATGTTGGGGCGAGTCGATTCGGCATGGGCGAAGGCGCCGCAGAGAACGAAGAGTAGGAGGGATGATAGAGAGTAGCGTAGGCGGGTTTTCATAAGATCGTTCAAAGCGCGTTCTAACTGCAATGGGCTTAAACGGAAACGAAAAATTGACCTGATGATAGGATTCGATAGGAAGTACGCAATGCGACGCCTCCCCGTTTCCAGTCGCAATGCCTTCGTTCACTCCCCCGCCTCGCCCTATGCCTGATACCGTTTCCTCATCGGAGAATCGCCCTCCTCGACTCGTTTCGCTCGACGCTCTGAGGGGCTTCGACATGTTTTGGATTATTGGAGGGGCGGGAACGGTGGTATCGTTTCTTGGACTGCTTGGATTGCCGGATGGGTTCGTGGATGCGGTTGCGACGCAAATGACCCATGTCGAATGGGAGGGCTTTCGCTTCTTCGATCTGATATTTCCGCTTTTCGTATTTATTTCGGGCGTCACCGTTCCCTATTCCGTTCTCTCTCGAAAGGAAAAGGGGGAGAGCGTCTCGAAGCTCCAGTTGGGTATCATACGGCGATCGGCAATTATCGTATTCATCGGAGTGACCTTCAGTCTATTCAAGTTCCAGTGGGATGCGATTCGCTTGTATCAGGTCCTCTGGCTGATTGGCATGAGCTATCTGATCGGATCGAGCGTGACGCTGCATGTGGAAAGCTGGAAGACGCGATTGGTCATATTCTTTTCCGTTTTGGTCGGCTATCAACTAGCCCTCTACTATATGCCTTACCCTGGGAAGGGTGGCGTCATCACTCCGGAAAACAACCTAGCGGCGTGGATGGATCGCAATTTCATCAAAACGGATCTGTATCGAAACGTCTATGACCCCGAAGGTACGATACGCGTGTTGACTGGCGGAATGCTCGGGGCCTTGGGAGCCTTGGCGGGGCAACGCATCCGACATTATGGCGCGGCGAATGCGCGTTGCGGCTTGGAATTGGCCCTGGCCGGCGTGACCTGTTTGATCTTGGGATGGGCTTGGAGTTTCACGTTCCCGATTATCAAGGATCTTTGGTCGCCCGCGTTCGTCATTTGGGCAGCAGGCTGGTCGCTCTTGCTCTTGGCCCTATTCTATACCGTCATCGATGTTTGGGGACACAAGTGGCTCGGCTGGTTTTTCGTGCCCATCGGAATGAACGCGATTACGATCTATGCGGGCGAGCGGTACTTGCAGACCGCAAATTCGAGGGATTTCTTCTTCAAGGGGTTGTCTAGCCATTTCGATAATCCAGCGGCTCAGCAGTTCATTCTGCATGGCGGACTGCTGCTGATTCATTGGCTTCTCCTCTACGCGCTCTTCAAGAAGAAGATCTTCATTCGCGTGTGATCGAAAGGGTTAAGGAAGACGTATTCCGTTTTTCTTTGGTTGATCCCTCTAGCTGGGAGAGGGTAGTAAATCTATTACGATGAGAATATCCCTTTTTCTACCCCTTATTATTGCCGCTTGTGTCGCCTTAGACGCCGCTCGGCCGAACTTCGTTTTCTTCATCGCCGACGATGTCTCGCAGGAGGACTTTGGGTGCTACGGGCATCCGAGTCTCAAAACGCCCAATGTCGATCGATTGGCAGCCAGCGGGATGCGCTTCGACAATGCGTACCTGACCACAAGCAGTTGCAGTCCCAGTCGTTGCAGCATTATCACGGGGCGCTATCCTCACAATACGGGGGCTCCGGAGCTGCATGTGACGTTGCCCGACGAGCAGATCCGCTTCCCCGAGCTATTGAGAGAGGCGGGCTACTACACGGTCCTGTCGGGCAAGAACCATATGTTCGACAAGCCGGATCGCGCTTTCGACCAAATCACTGATGGAGGCGGTCCAGGCAAGGAAGAGGATTGGGTGGGGCACTTGCGCGATCGCCCGAAGGGAAAGCCATTCTTTTTCTGGTTCGCATCGTCGGATGCCCATCGAGGCTGGTCGATCAACGACGAAGCGCCTCATTACGATCCCGCTGATGTGATCATTCCTCCGTACATGGTGGATACGCCTATCACGCGCGAGGATCTAGCCTCCTACTATCACGAAGTGAGCCGCTACGATCACTATATCGGTTTGGTCGCGGACGAATTAGAGCGACAAGGGATATTGGAGAATACGATGATCGTGGTCGCCGCGGACAATGGTCGTCCGTTTCCGCGGGCGAAGTCGCGCCTCTACGACAGCGGTATCAAAACGCCTTGGGTGGCGCATTATCCGGATCTGATCGAAACACCCTCGGTTTCGAAAAGCTTGGTCAGTGTGATCGATTTGAGCGCGACTTGCTTGGATTTGGCGGGCGTCGAGACTCCACAGGCGATCCAGGGGCAGAGCTTCGTTCCTATTTTGACGGACCCCAGTGCGGAGATCCGGCAGATGACCTTCTCCGAGCACAATTGGCATGTATACAAGAATCACGAACGCATGGTTCGTTTCGGGGACTTCGTGTATATCAAAAACAACTACCCGAATAGGCCAAACCTAGCCTATGAATCGGATACGCACTATCCGGCGGGATTGGAACATTGGAAAGCCCATGCGGCCGGCAAGACGACGGCAGCGCAGCAGCAGATCTTCGCGAACCCGTGCCCTGAGGAGGAATTGTTCGCGTTGAGCAAGGACCCGGATCAATTGACTAATTTGGCGGGAAATCCCGAGTACGCGACGGTATTGGAAAAGGCCCGCGGCCTGATCGCCGATTGGACGGAGCAGACGGGGGACACGATTCCAAGCAACCCGACGCCCGACCGCCACACGCCTCCGCGGATAGAGAATGGAAAAATCCTACCCGCTGGAGAGTACACGGATCGCACGCCGCATGCGGAACTGCCCGGGGCGGCTAAGAACGCTCAGGCGATCAATCATCCCGGACCGATTCGGTTCTAGCCAGCGTAGGGATGACTTGCCGAGTAATCCGCATTGGGTGTGGCGGAAGACCTGGCCTATCCTCCCTACCTGGGCCCTGACACCACAGCGTGTCTCGGGCTCCGCTAGCCAGTTCGATCGTTGTGGCTTCGGTTTGAGTCCCGTCGGCCGCGATTTTGGAGAGCGGCAGTCGCTTGTCGTTGGATTTGTTGACGATGAGGGAATTGCCGCCGGGCGATACGTCGATCTTTCAAGGGTTATCACCCACTTTTCGTACGGCTGACGAAACTCAGTTTTCCGTCGGCTTCGATACGAAACGAAAAAACGCTTTCCTCCTCGCCATTGATATCGCGAACTGCGACAAACAAGGACTGCCCATTGCGCGAGATGGCGAAGTCGGAGCGGGCTATTAGACATTGCCTGGCACGAATCGCGTTTGCGGCTTGCCCTGCGGGGATGCGCTGGAACGAAACGCTTCGGGTTCGGAAAGATTTAGCGTACTGCCTCGGTCAACGATTGACCGTTATTGCGGCAAGAAAGGGATGACTTGACTCTTGGTTTCGCTAGAAAGGGGAGTCTTGCCACGAACGGCTTCCTCAGTCGGAGTATTGGCGAACCCTACTGTAGCAATTATGAATGCCTCTCTACCCCTGAAAGCGCCTTTATCAATTTTGGCGATCTGTATGTCGGTTGCTGCCTTTCCTATCGGGGCCGACCGCCCGAACGTCGTCATCATCCTCGCAGACGATCTAGGTATCGGAGACGTATCCGCCTACAATGAGGATTCCGCTTGGGAAACGCCGCACATCGATCGTTTGGCGGCCAAGGGTATGAGCTTTTCGGATGCGCATACGAGCGCATCGATTTGCACGCCAACGCGCTATAGCATCATAACGGGACGCTACAATTGGCGATCGACGCGCAAGGCATCCGGAGGCGACGGCTATGCAAGCCCCTTGATAGAGAAGGAGCGATTGACGATCGCGGACCTCTTTCAGGATGCGGGCTACCGTACCGCATTGATCGGGAAGTGGCATTTGGGTTGGGACTGGAGCTACGTCTCGGGCAAGATGGATCAGTTTGACGACAAGACCTACCCGGTGATCGATTACAGCAAGCCGATCACGAACGGGCCGCAGTCACACGGATTCGAATACAGTATAGGGACAGCGGCTTCGCTATCGTCCCCGCCATTCGTATGGGTCGAGAACAGTCGACCGACAGCGATTCCGACCGAACTATCCGTGAACTACGACGAGAAAGCCTTCTGGCGCAAGGGGCACAAGGCGGACGACTTCAATCACGTCGAGGTCCTAGGCGAGATCGTCGATCGATCGATCGACTACATCTGGGATCGAGCGGAAGACGAGGACCCCTTCTTTCTATATGTTGCTCTGACGGCTCCGCACGCTCCGATTATTCCCACAACGGAGTGGATCGGAAAGAGCAATACAACGGCCTACGGGGATTTTGTCCTGCAGGTTGACCATGAGGTAGGGCGTGTGGTTCAAGCGATCGAGGGAGACAAGCGTCTCAAGAATACTCTAATCTTCTTTACCAGCGACAATGGCCAGTCGCCTCGGGCGGACTTCGACGATGACGAATTGTCGCTGTCGGGACACAAGGGGAGCTATATCTATCGCGGCAAGAAATTCGACATCTTCGAGGGCGGTCACCGCGTACCTTTCATTGCGAGTTGGCCCGGCAAGATCGATGCCGGTTCATGGTCAGATGAGGTGATCTGCACGACCGATTTCATGGCGACGGCTGCGGATTTATTGGGCGAGTCACTCGCGGACGATGCGGGCGAGGACAGCTACAGCATGGCGCCTGCTTTGTTTGGAGAGAAGATCGATGGCTCGATTCGCGAGGCCACTGTACATCATTCGAGCGATGGCCGCTTCGCGATTCGGCAAGGCGATTGGAAGCTCGTTTTATGGCCGGGTTCGGGTGGTTGGGCCTATCCGGCGACGGAGGAGGACATGAAGGATTTGCCGCGCTTCCAGCTGTACAATATGAAGAAAGACCCCGGCGAGACCCAGAACCTGGTATCCAAGCATCTTAAGCGGGTCGCTTCCCTGAAGGCCTTGCTCGCCAAGTACGTGAAGCAAGGTCGCAGCACGCCGGGCGAACCGCAGCAGAACGATGGCCCGGCGGATTGGCCGGAGTTGGACTGGATGGCTTCGCCGTAGAGCGAGTCTGCGCCGGCGATAAAAAGTCTTATGTGGACGTATTGGGTTTCTAATATGCGCCGGCTGGAGGGGCGCCCAGGGCGATTCGTTTTGCGTTCATCATCGGCTGGGTTATGCTTCAACCCATGAAAGGAAATGTAAGAAGACATATCGAGTCGATGATTGACGGTCGCCCGGATACGGTGGTTTTCGCTGACAGGATGCTAACTTCCAGCGAGTACGAACGGATCCGCGAAAACGCGGAGGAGCTCGAAGAAGAACTGCCGCTCGAGGAAGAATTGCGCATCGATCTGACAAATGCGGATATCGATGCGGCGATCGAAGATCTACGGCCTTACGTAGCGTGACCTTAAGGGCGCTTAATTGGGAAACGCTCTAGACGGCTTGGCTGCCAAGCTCTCTGCCCATCGTTTCGCTTGTCGGCGATCGCCGGGGTCGCGATCTCTTCACAGCCTCCTTCGATCAATTGGACGGGAGGTGTCCAATTGAGGTCGGAGGCAGGGCATTTGGGAGGAAGACCCGTCGACTGAGCCTTGCCTTCGAGGCAAACGACTTCCAAACCTATCCCGATATGAGACCCCTTTTTACCGCCTGGCTGCTAGTCGCAGTCACGTCGCTTTCAATGGCGGCGAGCCGCCCGAACATCGTCTACGTCATCTGCGATGATCTCGGGTATGGCGAAATCATGGCCTTGGCTCCCAAGACATCCAAGATTCCCACTCCGGGAGCGGACAAGTTGGCAGCCGAAGGGATGGTTTTTACCGATGCTCATAGCGGCTCGGCAGTGTGCACGCCTACCCGCTACGGCATTATGACGGGGCGCTATAGTTGGCGAACGCGTTTGCAAGCGGGTGTGGTTACCGGATTCGCTCCCAATCTGATCGCCGAAGACCGACCCACTGTGGCGAGTTTCCTGAAAGGGCAGGGCTACGACACGGCGATCATTGGCAAGTGGCACTTGAACTTCCAGTACCTGGATCCGGCCACCGGAGTCGCTTACGATAAAAAGGAACACAAGACCCCGCCCTTGGGAGCCCGCATTCCGGATGGCCCCAATACCCGCGGTTTCGACTACTTTCACGGTTTTCATCATGCGCGTAACATGAAGGCGGTGATCGAAGACGATCGTGTGATCGAGCATGACGACGAAATCAATATGCTCCCTCGCCTTACGCGGGAAGCCGTCGCTTACATCGATTCTCGGAAAGGGTCAGAGAAGCCGTTCTTTCTCTATTTGCCCCTCGGATCGCCGCACAACCCGATCGTGCCAAGTCCGGAATGGCAGGGGCGAAGTGGAATGAGCCCGCATGCGGATTTTGTTATGCAGACCGATCATTTCGTGGTCGAGGTCGACAAGGCGCTGGAACGCAATGGACTGAAAGACGATACGCTCGTTATCTTCACCAGCGACAATGGAACGTCCAAGGCCGCAGGTATCGAAAAACTGGAGGAAATGGGACATTTTCCTTCAGCCCATTTGAGAGGATCGAAGGCCGATCTGTGGGATGGCGGTCATCGTATTCCGTTCATCGCGCGTTGGCCTGGTCAGGTTCGACCCGGGTCGGAGAGCGGTCAGTTGATTTGTTTGACCGATCTGATGGCGACTGCAGCGGAAATTCTGGAGACGTCCGTTCCAGCGGGCAGCAGCGAGGATAGCGTGAGCTTTCTGCCCGCTCTCTACGGCAAGCCGATTAATTCGACGCGCAATGGAGTGATCCATCATTCGAATACAGGGCATTTCGCCTATCGTCACGGAAAGTGGAAGCTTCTATTGGCGAGGAGTTCGGGCGGTTGGTCTGTTCCGGGCGAGAAGAAGGCGCCGGCGGGTTCGCCGGAAGCCCAGCTTTACGATATGGAGAACGACGTCGGCGAGACGCGAAACCTCTATGCGACGCATCCGGAAGTCGCGGAACGCTTATTGGGTCTCTTGGAAGCGGATGTGAATCGGGGTCGTAGCACGAAAGGGCCCCAGTCGTCCAACGACGTGACCGACATTAAACTCTGGAAAAGCGGTCGCGGACCTAAGTGAGCCGAGCAAGGAATGGGTCGGGTCCCATGCCGAATGCTCGGTGTTGCTATCATTCTTAATGGGTGGGGATATAAAGGACGGCCTAGCCCAATTTTGCGGTTTCGGAGTCGTGATTCCGACGCAGTCAGATCCTTATTAGCCCGCGGTAGCGAGGTTCCTAGCTCCTAGAAGGAGCGATGACCTTTGCTGCTCGCTTAAGGTTTTGAGGGTAAAAGCGGTTATCGCTCGATGATTCGTCGCCAGGATGCCTGCGGCAACTAAGGATGGCTCATGTCCGAGCCAAGTAAGGCGTTGATTTCTATTTGCTGCGGGCTCTGCGGCTACGTTGCGGCGCGTGTTAGAGTCCTTCGACTTCTTCGATTCGAGCGAAGATGCTGATACCGTAACGGCCGTCGCGGCTGCCCCCGTTCTCGAGGTACTTCTTGACGAGCGGAAAGGCGGGTTCGCCGATCCAGTCAACTACGTTGTGTAGCATGGGTTCGTTGGTCGTGCCCTCGAAAACCAGCTTTTCCAGAGTCTCAAAGGCTTGCTTGCGTTGTCCGAGTTCAATCAAGGACCAGGCAGACATCATGCGTACTTCGTGCGATTCGTCTTCGAGGGCTCGCTTCAAGACGGCGGTCGCTCCGCGAGCGTCCTCGTCTAGAAGACGCAAGCCGACCGCGGCCCACCAGCGCATGCCTTCGTCTTTGTGAGACATTCGCCTCTCGAGCGTTGCGAGGTTCTTCTTGTCGCGTTCTAGCGCTAAGTCGGCTGCGTCGAGATAAGCAGCCAGTGGATACAGGTTGTCGTCTCTCACCATGTCGTAGATAGTGAGATTGTTCGCGGCCGCCCGACGCTCGCGCATCTTCTCGGGGAGAAGGCCGGAATCGCGCAGTTCGAGCTGCTTCTCTCGCAAAGCCGCTCTCAGCTCCGAGATCATTGCTTGATGCTCGGGAGCATCGATCAAGTTGCGCGCGTTGTCGAAATCCGTGTGATTGTCGTAGAATTCCTCGGGCAGGCGTGGCTCGAAAAAGCGACCGGTGATCGCGTCGGTTTTGCCTTCGCGGTGATGCTGTTCCCAGGCAGGGGTCAGCTGGGCTTTCCAGAGGTAGGCGAGGTGATGTCCGGCTGGAGCGAAGGGGTAGTAGTTTCGGTGATACGAGTAGCGACCGGTGCGCATGAGGCGGACGTGGTCCAGGCGTTCGTCGGCTCGTTCGCGGAACCCCAGGTGGTATTTCGGTTCCGGCTCGATGCCGCTGCCCAGGAAAACGGTTCCCTGGAAAGTCTCGGGGATTTCCGCTCCGGCGAGGCTCAGCCATGTTTTCGGCATGTCGACGAAACTGACTAGGCGCTCGACGGTGGTCCCTGGCCTGTCGCCGGGATAGAGATGTTTCATTTTCTCGGGGACGCGCACGATGAGCGGACAGTGGACGCCGCTCGAATAGAGGAAGCGCTTGCTGCGGGCCATGACGCCGCCGTGGTCCGAGTTGTAGATGATGAGGGTGTCTTCGTAGAGTCCGTCGGCTTTCAAGGCGTCGATCGTGTCTTGGACTTTACTATCCATAAGCTCGACGGCATCCGCATACTTGGCGTAGGTGCCTCGAACTTCCGGTAGATCGGGGTGGTAGGAGAAGAGTTTCATCTTCGCCGGATCATTCCTGACCCCGTCGTGGCTGCCGTGGGCGCGGCTCTCGTGGCTGTCGCCGATATTGACTACCGCGAAGAAGGGCTGGCCTGGCTTGCGCAGTCGCCAGCCGTAGGATTCTTTGCCGCCCTTGTAGTCCCATGGATCCTTGTCCTCGCGACCGCCGATGTTGTAGTCGGTTTTGCCCGGATTCGAGGTGTGGTATCCCGCCGCTTTCAACAGATCCGGGTAGTACTTGATCCGATCGTGGGGGATCAGGTTTCGGCTGCGCATTGGCTGGGTGCCGTTGGAGATGCCGTACATGCCGGTAATCCATACCGAGCGCGTGGGGGCGCAGACGGCGGCGTTGTCGAAACAGTTGGTGTAGCGAAAGCCTTCTTTAGCTAGCTGATCGATGGCGGGCGTTTTGGCATTGGTTCCGCCATAGCAGCCGACCCAGGAGATGCCATTGTCCTCGCTGGTAATCCAGAGGATGTTAGGTCGGTCCTGGGCAACGGCCTGTCCGGCTATTGCTAGAGCGATAAGTAGGATGACGGCAGCTATTGAGCTTGGGCGAAGCTTGGCCCCGAGGAAAGAGTGTTTCTGGCGCATGGTGAGGTAGGTGGTCGGGTTCGATTGTATCGGCTAGTCGTTTGCTGGGCTAAGCTGGGCATGGGCGCTTGCCTTATCAAGGCGAAATGACCGATTACCCAATAGCAGATTCGAGAATCCAAACGCTTTGTCGGACGACTATTTCGAGCGCTTTTGCTTGAAGAGCCAGGTCATGAAGTCGGGTTCGGGATCGCAGCGTTCGCTGCTGAGAGTGGTGATCCCGTTCCCCGCGCCGGGAATGAATTTTCCGGATATACCATGGCCGTCGCCTGCAAAGGTCGTTAGCTTCATATTGCCTCGGAGCGCTTTCATTTCGGAAAAGAGCGTCGCCTGAGGACCGTAAGGACAGACCGTATCCTCGTCGCCATGGAATGCCCAGGTCGGTATGTCCTTGATGATCGCCGCTTCAATGAAGTCGTTGTCATCGGTGCGTCCCGTTCCCGCCGAAGGGGCGATAGCGGCGAAGTAGGACGGGGCGATTTGAATGAGAATATTGGTGCCATGTCCGCCCATGGAGTGGCCGAGCATGTAGATGCGGTCGGCGTCTACGGAGGGCAAAGCGGCGATAATGGCTTGGATTTTTTTCAGATGATTGGCGCCCCAGAGTTCGGCCGCTTGGGGGGCCAAGACGTAACAAGGGAATTTCTTTCGAAGCTGCGTGTCGGCGAGCTGCTGATTCCAGATCTTCAGCTGTTTCTGGTTGTCCGCGCCTCTCCCGCCTCCGCCATGTAGGGAGACGATGACCGGGTAGGACTCGCTCGCATTGTAGCCTGCTGGCTTCATTAGGCGATAGGGCATTTCGTCGTCCGCATAGGGCTCGTAGAGCGCTTTCCAATCGGATTCGTTTTGGGCGAGAAGGACGGTGCCCATGAAGAATGTCGCGACGAGTAGAACGGGTTTGGGGAGAGGCATAGAGCGAAGATTATAGTTCTGACTCTGCAAGGGGCAATACGGATTTAGGTTTCCTCTGTAAACGATGAGGCGCTTGAAAATGAAGAATTTCTCGAAATGAGTCCATTTGACCTTTGCTTGGTGTTAGTATTAGGGAAGTTATTAGGACCAAACCCTAACCCGCTCGCATTCCCTATGTCATTATCAAGCGACTCAATCGATAGGCGCCGTTTTCTCAAAGGTCTCGGATTGGCCTTAGCGCTGCCCGCGTTCGAAAGCCTGCCGCTGGCAAGCGCCGCGTCTTCTGGACCGGCTGGAACGCGACGACTCGTTTGCGTCGGCAGTCACTTAGGCTTTTGGCCGGGCGGATTTTTTCCCCAAGAGAGTGGACTTAATTACCGAGCGAGCCAGACGCTGAGCCCGATCGACCGTCACCGGAAGGACTTCACCGTTTTCTCGAATTTGGATCATGGCGTGAACGGCGGACACAGTGCGGTGCATTCTTTTCTCAGTGGCGTAAAGAAGAGCGAGTCGGCAGGGTTTGCAGAGAAGAATATGTCGATCGACCAGGCTGCGGCCGAGTTCTCGGGAAGTAGCGCTCGCTACCCATCGATTACGGCAGGCATTGGCGGTGGGACGGATATGTGTTGGACGCGAGCGGGGGTGAATATTCCGCCCGTGAGCAATCCAGCGCGGTTGTTCGAGGCCTTGTTCGTGAATGCGGATAAAGCGAGTTTGCAGAAGGAGCAGGAGCGACTGCGTCATCGGGGCAGCGTTTTGGATGCCTTAAGGGATTCGGCCAAGTCGATGGGCGGAAAACTTAACGCGGCGGATCGCGATAAATTGGATCAATATCTCACTTCGGTACGCGACGTGGAGAGACGATTGCAGATGTCCCGCGAGTGGCTGAATCGGCCAAAACCGAAATCGCCGATCAAGCCCGTTCGAGACGAGGAACGCATGCAGATCGAGGAAATGCCGCTGATGTACGATCTGCTGGTATTAGCGTTGCAAACGGATTCGACGCGGGTGGCGACCTTCGAGATTCCGATGGGATTCCAGACGAGCGAACTGGAGGTGGGTTCGTATCACGGGCTCTCGCATCATGGGAAGGAGGAGGGCCGGTTAGCGCAGCTGCGAACCGTGGAAGCGTATTTTATGACCCAATTCGGAAAATTCGTGGATCGACTGAAGGAAGCGAAGGTGTTCGAGGATACCTTAGTCGTATTGGGCAGCGGTATGGGAAATGCGCATACGCACAGCAATAAGGATCTGCCGGTATTGCTCGCGGGCGGTGGCTTGAAGCATCAGGGCCACTTGATCTGTCCCGATGAGAAAGGAAAGCGCATCCCGCTCAGCAATCTTTGGCTTTCATCCCTGCAATGGTTTGGCCTGGAGATCGAACGATTCGGTCGAAGCTCGAGTACGTTTTCGCCGATGGAAATTTCTTAGTGAAATGAGTGACATTGAACAGGTATTACTCACGGGAATAAAAACCTACCCGCGCGCAGGCGCTATCCTGTTCGCCGAAGGCGATCCCTGTGAGAATTATTTTAACAGGGATTCCGCTGCGCGGAAGCAGGATCCCGCGAATGCGGGAGCAGCTTTTGTATGGTTATGAGAAGCGTAGCCATTTTTTGGGCGCTTGCGGCATCCACTTCTTTCGCATCGATTTTTGGGGCTAGCCTATCTCGCGTCGAGTTCTTGCAAGCGTATTGCATCGACTGTCACGGGGCGGAAAAACAGAAAGGCGATCGGCGATTCGATGGGCTGAGCGAGACGGTGTCGGGGATCGAAGATCTCGAAATGTGGCAGGAAGTCTTGGACATGCTCAATCTCGGCGATATGCCTCCGGAGGACGAGAAGCAACCGCCTGTCGAGGAGCGCTTGGCGATGATTGAATCGGCGACCGAGCTAGTGACTCATGGATTGGCTGAATTGGGCGATTCGGGAGGTCACAGCGTATTGCGACGCATCAACTCCTGGGAGTATCGGCAGACGATTGGCGACCTGCTCGACTTGAACGTTGCCACTTGGAATCCTGCGGCAGATTTCCCCAAAGAAGTCGTTAAAAGCGGTTTCGATAATATCGGCTCGGAGCTGGTGACTTCAGGAATGCTGCTGGACCATTATTTCGATGCGGCTGAGGAAGCCGTTAGTCGGGCGACGAATTTCGAGAAGCGGCCCGAATTACAACGTTATACGCAAAAATCGCCGTTCTATTTTCAGGGCAAGGCGAACGCGGATCTGCCAAAGCTCTTTCAAGTGGATCGCTTCCGTTTCATCCCGGAAACGCCATATACGGATATGTATGGGCGACACTATCGGGGCGGGCACATCGGTTTCGAACCCTTGGCCCGGGGAGGCGTACCGGCGAGCGGCATGTATCGGGTGAGGGTGAAAGCGGCGGCGGTGGATCGTAGGCATCCTTATGGAGATGTGATCGACGACTTTCGAAATGGGGATCCACTGGTCATGGAATTGGTTGCGGTCGATCGCGAGGGCAGCGTGCAAAGTACGGGCAATGTGTCGGAGGAACGTTCGCTCGCTCGAGTCGAGCTGACCAGCGATGAGCCTGAATGGTTCGAATGGGAAGTTTACTTCGAGGAAGGCTTCGAGCCGGAAGTTCGCTTTCGTAATGGAACCTTGGCGACGAAGCGTCTTGTTCGCATTATTTCCCAGAACGCGGGTCATCACGAAGAGGTAAAACCCTTCGTGGACATGAAAAACGGCAACGAGAAGTCGCATGGATTGTTGAAGGTGTACAAAGGACCGAAACTTCGAGTCTGGGAGGTGCAGGTCGAGGGACCCTTGATCGAACAATGGCCGCTTGCGGGACATCAATTGCTTTACGGGAATCTCGCGCGGGAAGAGGTGAGCGAGAGGAACGCCACCGAGAGGTTGCGCGTCTTTGCAGCGGCAGCGTATCGGCGACCCTTGGAAGCTGGCGAAATCGCTCCCATCGAAGCGTTGGTTTCCGCTAAAATCGATGAAGGGCTTACTCCGTTCGAGGCATTGCAATTGGGATTCCAAACGATCCTATGCTCGCCCGGCTTTCTCTACCTCTCGGAGGGCGAGGGTCCGCTGGATGAATACGCATTGGCGTCGCGGCTGTCGTACTTCCTTTGGTCGTCCAAGCCGGATGCGGAGCTATTGTCTCTCGCTAGCAGGGGAGGCTTGAAAGACAGTGGAGAGCTGAAGCGTCAGGTGACGAGAATGCTGGCGGACTCGAAGTCGGATCGATTCGTATCGAATTTTATACGACGTTGGCTCGAAGTGGATAATATCGGCGAAATGCCGGTTTCGGAAGATTTTCGCCATTATTTTCGCGATAGTATTGAAGAGGCTATGACTGGAGAAACCGAAGCCCTGTTTCGCCATGCGCTTGTTGAGAACATACGTCCGATCGAGTTGGTGTCGGCAGACTACTCCTTTCTCAATCGGGAGCTGGCGATGCATTACGGCATTGAGGGAATCGAGGGTAGCGAGCTGCAAAAAGTATCGCTGTCGGGCGTTCCGAGGGGAGGGCTGCTGGGGCAATCGCTTTTTCTGACGGCGTCCGCCAATGGCGTGGATACCTCGCCGGTGGTTCGCGGTATCTACGTGTTGGAGAATATCCTCGGCTATTCGCCTCCGCCTCCGCCACCGGATGTCCCCGCAATTGAGTCGGATATTCGGGGCGCGGCGACCATACGCGATCAGCTCGCTAAGCATCGCGAGGTCGAGACCTGCGCGGAGTGCCATCGGAAGATCGATCCTCTGGGCTTCGCGTTAGAGAACTTCGATGCGATAGGACAATGGCGTTCCCATTACGCGAAGACGCTCGAGGTCGATGCCAGTGGAACGCTTCCGAGTGGCGAGGCGTTCAAAGACTGGTTTCAATTCAAGGAGCTGATGATTGAACGCGAGTCGGCCTTCGAGCGCTGTTTGACGGAGAAGCTACTGACCTATGCCCTCGGACGCGAGTTGGACCTGCGAGATCGTTCTACAATCGACGGTATTGTAAACCGACTCGAGGAGACCGAGGGCGGCTTGGCGGATCTAGTTGAAGCGGTCGTTCTAAGCGATGCGTTCGCGAGCAATTGAGTTTCTCTTACGCAGTTTTGCAGGAACATAAATCACTGACTAAATGGGGCGCCGCTCCTTGTCAGTCGCTAGGAGTCTCTCTGGCGCGAACCTATAAGGTTCCCCGACAAGTCGGGGAAGCAAGGTTTTCAGCTGGGCTCCGTAGTTTTAATTGGCGAGGGACGGAACCATCCTTAATTGCCCGAAGGGCATCCTAGCGACTGATAAGGCGCGATGACTTCGATGTTGCATTTAAATTGCCTGAAGCCCCCGTTGCTCGTTTTCTAATGTACCCAATAAAATGAAGAATCGTTTTCTTGTTCTCTCTCTTGCTTGTCTCGTCGCCTCATTTTTTTACGCGGCAGCCGAGCGTCCAAATATTCTGCTTATCCTTTCGGATGATCACAGCGTGCCGCACGTGGGCGCCTATGGGGATCTCAATTGTAAGCGATTTAATATTACGCCCAATTTGGATGCCTTTGCCCAAGAAGGGATGCGCTTCGATCGCGCCTATACGGCGGCCCCGCAGTGCGCTCCCTCGCGAACGTCTATATTCGCGGGTCGATCGCCAGTGGGATTGTCGTCGACTCGCTTCGCCCAACCGGCCCAGGCGGGAACGGTATTCTTTACCGATATTCTGCGTGAGAATGGCTATTGGGTCGGTTTGGATGGACGCCATCAACACTTGGACGGGAAGAATAAGGACCTGGATCATGTTACGGATGCCCTCGTCGAGTTGGGTATGCGCGACGAAAATTTCGAGAAGCGCTTCGACCACTTTGTACGCAGCACGAGCACCAAAGGAGACAATTTGGATCAAGTTGAAGGCATCTTCAGCGCGATTCTGGATAAGGTCCCGCAGGAGAAACCGTTCTTCCTTTATTTCGGATTTAATCAGCCACACCGGAATTGGGGCGACGACTACGAGGGAATTGATCCGAAGTTATTGAAGCTTCCTCCCGATTGGCCGGATTTGCCGGAGGTTCGCTTGGATTACGCCAAGTATCTCGCCGAGGTGCGCGATTTGGATCGTGGATTCGGTCAGATCGAAAACGTATTGCGGAATCGGGGACTGAAAGAGAATACCTTGGTAATCTTCATGGGCGACAACGGAGAAGCTCTCTTGAGAGGGAAGGGTACATTGGCGACTCGTGGGACGCATGTGCCGTTGATCGTTCGCTGGCCTGGACAGACGAAGGCGGCTTCGCTGAGCGAGGCGCTCATTAGTGGCGTCGATCTGGCGGCGACCATCCTAGATGCGGCTGATTTGGAGCTGACTGAGCATATGACCGGAAAGAGCTTCCTCGGCGAGTTGCAGGGCAAGCCCTTTTGCTCGCGCCAATACGCGTTTGCCGAACGCGGCTGGCACGCAGGCCCGATTGGCCGGAGCGACGGACTCGACTTGTCGCGTTCCATCACGTCGCGACGCTACCACTACATCTACAACGCGACGCCGGAGAAGGTCTATTCGCCTGTCGATATGTCCGCTAAACTAGCTTGGGTAGCGATGCAAATGATGAACGAGCAGAATCGGCTCTCACCCTTGCATAAACGTCTCTACTTCCAGCGCTCGAGACCAGTGTTCGAACTGTACGACTTGAAGATGGATCCGTTTCAGTTGAGGAACTTAGCGGGATCGACGGCCACTGAGTCGGTTGAAGAGGAACTGCGAATGGAATTGGACAAATGGATGGTGCGGGAGGGCGACTTCCTGCCGCTGCCGAGTCACGCCCTGCGCTACAAGAATAGGTAGAGCAATGCCTTCGCGAATATGAAACGAATCGCTGTATCCGTAATCTTATTGGCAATGCTGACGGCCTTTGTAGGCCGTTCTGCCGGACGACCGAATGTCGTCATCATCCTTGCGGACGATTTTGGGATTGGCGATATTCAGGCTCACTTCCCAGAGAACAAAATTCGAACCCCATATCTCGATCGCTTCTCTGCCGAGTCGATGCGCTTTACGAACGCCCACAGCGGTTCCGCAGTGTGCACCCCAACGCGGTATGGGTTGCTCACGGGACGCTATGCTTGGAGAACGCGGCTTCAGGAATGGGTTCTCGCGTGCTACGAGCCTCCCCTAATTACGGAAGACCGCTTGACGTTGCCCGGGTTTCTGAAAAACCAGGGATACGATACGGCGTGTATAGGGAAGTGGCATCTCGGTTGGAATTGGCCCGGGCCTCAAGTCAGCTTCATGCACGAAACGCCCAATTTCCTACGGACTTTGGAATGGGATTATACCAAGCCGATTCTCGATGGGCCGACCACGCGTGGATTCGATTATTACTTTGGGACGCACGTGCCTAACTTTCCTCCCTTTACCTTTATCGAGAACGAACGAATCGTCTATCAGCCGTCTTCGAGACTCGAATACGCGCCGGGAGATGGTCGGTCTTTGCCGCGCATTTTCGACGACAATCCGATGGCGCCCGGATGGAGGTTTAGCGAGATCCTGCCGGAGCTGACGCGTAGAGCGGTTTCCTATATCCATGAGAAGGCAGTGTCGGAGTCGCCGTTTTTTCTATACTTTCCGATGACAACGCCGCATACGCCAATCGTGCCGACCGATGATTTTCGAGGTAAGAGCGGCATTTCGCCCGTGGCGGATTTCATTATGCAGACGGACTGGTCAGCTGGGCAGGTAATCAACGCCTTGGAGGAGGCGGGCGTTGCGGAGGATACATTTGTGATCTTCACTTCCGACAACGGACATTTGCCGACGGATTGGGATATCTTGATTGAAGCGGGCCATTTCTCGAGCGGTCCGTATCGCGGACGCAAAGCCGATATTTGGGAGGGCGGGCATAGAGTGCCGTTTCTCGTTCGATGGCCGGATCGTATCGAAGCCGGGGTAGAGGTCGACGATTTGTTGAGCTTGAACGACGTCTTCGCAACCTTGGCGGAACTGCTGGGCGAGGAACTGCCGGCGGAGGCCGCTGAGGACAGTTTTAGCTTTCTGGATCGAGCGCTTGGAGAGAGTCGATTGCCTCACCGGGATCACTTGGTAAGCCATTCGGTGGGTGGCGAATTCGGCTATGCGGAAGGACCGTGGAAGCTGGTCTACCGAAATCGCACTCGAAATCGCAATGACTCGAGAGGGGAGGCCCGCATCGCCGAGTTGTATCACTTAGGAAGTGACATCGATGAATCGGATAACCGCATTGCAGACGAGCCGGAAGTCGCTCGGCGCTTGCAGACGAAATTGAGGGAAGTCGTGGAAAGCGGCGCTACGCGCCCGGGAGCGATGGGCCGCAACGATACGCGCGTTATCGTCGATGTAACGCAACGACTCCGCTGGGCGCCGGCGGATAACTGAACAGGGCCACTGCGGCGCTCTTCGCTAGGCGATCGAATCGCGTTTCAATGCCGCGATTGCAGCGTTTCGACGATCGTTTGATAGGCGGGCTTGGGTTGGCCTTCGATGTCGAATAGGAGGGGATCGTTGGGACGCATCCATCTGAAGGGTGGAACGAAGTCGAACCATGTGGCTCGATCGCTGAGTCCCCAGAACGCGAATCCAGTACACGCGGGATGCTCGATGCAGATGCGGGCGTATTCCCCGATGTAGTCGCCTTGGGCCTGATACGGATCATCGGCGCTGTCGAACAATCGGATACGGGCGTCGAATTCCGTTACTTCGAATCGAAGTCCGAGGGCGGCGATCCTGTCCACGAAGACGCGAAATTCATCCAGATTGTGGGTCTTGAATATATTGTGGGCCTGGATACCGACGCCGTGAATCGGGACTTTTTCATCCAAGAGCCATTCGAGAAGGTCGAAGAATACCTCGACGCCTTCTCCCGTGTAGTTTCCGAATTGCTCGTTGATGTAGAGTTCGACGGTGGGATCGATCTCGTGAGCAAGCCGAAAGGCTTCGGCAATGTAGTCTTTGCCGAGTGTGTTCAGGTAGAGGTTGCGATCGAGATACGGGCCGTCCATCGACATCGGTTCATTCACCACGTCCCAGGTGGCGATCCGTCCTTTGAAGTGTTCCATGACGGTTTCGATGTGGGCGCTCAATATGCGACGCAGTTCCGCTTGAGGGTCTGATGCGTTGGCGATGATACCGTCCAATGCGCTTGGATACGTTTTGCCGGAAAATTTGCCCCAGACGAGAGTATGGCCTCGGACGCGAACACCCTTGGCGATGGCATAGTCGACGATCGCATCCGCCGCGCTGAAGTCGTATTTGCCGATTTCGCCATCGACGAGTAACTGCCGCCACTTGGTCGCGTTCTCTGGCGTGATGGAGTTGTATTGCTGGGGAACAAGCTGACTGAGCAGCGGGTCGGGCGCTTTCCCGACCGCTGCTCCGAGAAAGAATGCCTGGGAGCTCGCCAGCTCGCCGAGGGAAAAATCGGTTCTGGGGAGGCTCTCCGAATAGGTCCTCGGGTAGTCTTTGGGCGTGAACCAGTGGAGATAGAGGCCCGCTAGAATGAGCGCTTCGATTGCGAACAATCCGGCCGGAATCCGGATACGTCTCGATCGGCGAATGGCAGCGATCAACAGCCAAACGAAGGTAGCTAAGACGATGAACGAGGGAATAGCGACGATGAGAAAATAGCGAGTCATGATGTCGTAGGAGAGCTAACTCTCGAGGGTATCGATAACCCGCCGAGAGCTGTTGAGGAAGGCCCGATAGAAGCGCTCAAGATCGGCGAGTCGCTCTTGAGTCGCCTTCAGTTCGGAGGGGAGCTGCTCTTGGGCTTGGCGGGTATTCGCTAGAGCTTTGTCCAAGCGGGCGCAGATTCCTTCGAGCATACTTCGGTAGGGGCGAGGGGCGAGTTGAAAGAAATCGCCCCGTTGACCAGGCAGTGAAATCCGGTCAATGAGACCGATGTTTTCGAGCAGTCGCGTATTGGTACTGATGCTGCCGCGACTGACCTGCAGCCCTTCGGCTAGCTTGGAAAAACTGAAAGGACCGTCTTCGATGATCAGGAGACCGACTATCTTGCCTGCGATTCGGGGTAGGCCCTCCGCCTGGTATTCCATTCCCTTTTGCTCGATGAAACGACTTTTGGTTTCCTCGATCGAAATTTCCATAGGAAGCACTCCAATACTTTTAAAATGTTTAGTCAATACTGAACAAAAAGTTGCATCCGATGAGACGACGGTTCGGCTTGCCTCGTTGGGCATCGCTTGCGTTGCTAACGGAGTTTTCCATATGCTATCCCTTCGACAGGTTCATCGAACGGCGTTGGCCTTCATTTTCGGCGCCTCGGCTTCGGCGTCTGCCGATGTCGATTTCGCTCGCGACATTCAGCCCATCCTTAATGCCAATTGCACGGAGTGCCATGGGGGGGTTAAGGCGGCGGGGGACGTTTCCTTCGTCTACGAAGAGCGGGTGATCAATTTCGCGGGCGATTCGGGCAACCCTGTCGTCAAGCCGGGCGATGTCGACGGATCGGAGATGATTTATCGCATCACGACGGACGACGAAGACGACCGCATGCCGCCTCCGGAAGATCACGATGCCTTGTCCGCAGACGAGATCGCTTTGATTGAGCAATGGATTGAAGAGGGCGCCACGTGGAGCGGTCATTGGGCCTTTCAGAAACCCGTCAAGCCAACAGCCCCGGAGTCGACTTTTGAGGAACACGCTCGCGGGGATATCGATCGTTTCTTATTCGACCGATTGGAAGGCGAAGGATTGGAGCCCAATGGGCCTGAGGAGCCCGGTAGATTGCTGAGACGTCTGAGCTTGGGGTTGACGGGCTTGCCGCCTGAGTTGGATGCCCTCGACGCATTCGAGACGGCGTATGCCGCAGACGCGCCAGGGGCGATCGAAGAGGCGGTGGACGCTTTGCTCGACGACCCGGCATTCGGCGAACGTTGGGCCAGCATGTGGCTCGATCTAGTACGGTATGCGGACTCGGGAGGGTTGGGGCAGGATCAGAAGCGAACGATTTGGGCATACCGAGATTGGGTAGTGAGCGCCTTCAATGAGGATCTGCCGTTCGATCAATTTACCATTAAGCAGCTGGCGGGGGATTTGCTGCCTAATCCATCGCTCGAGGATTTCGTGGCGACCGCGTGTCAGCGCAATACGCAGACGAATGACGAAGGCGGCACGGATGACGAAGCGTTCAGGGTGGAAGCCGTGATCGATCGGATCAACACGACTTGGCAAACTTGGGGATCCATCACTTTCAGCTGCGTGCAGTGTCACGATCATCCCTATGACCCGCTGCGGAACGAGGAATACTATCGTTTCATGGATTTCTATAATCAAACTGCGGACTCGGACTTGGGAGACGATCGTCCGCTGATCAAAGTGCCGGACGATGAAGGGCGCTATGACGAGTCGCTCGAATTGCGGAATCGCATTCTGGATATGAAGCAAGCCGTTTGGAACGAGGGCATGGCCTTGCGAGAGAGGACGCAATGGAAAGGCGCCAAGCAGCTCCTTTTGTCGACGAACAATAGCACGCAATACGAAGTCGTTGAATCGCCGATACGCGACACCTTTCATACTGTAGGCACCGTCGAGACCAGGACGCATACGGTCATAGAAGCGACTCGAGAGAGTTTTGCAGGCGACTCCGTGACGGCCTTGCATTTGTCCGTTTTGCCCTGGGATACGGAGAACGCGGCCCGCAGTCCCGAATGGGGATTTCTGGTAGACAAGACTGAGGCTTGGATCGAGGGCGAGAATGAGTCGAAGAGGCCGGTGGCGTTTCGGTGGAGCGTTCCGGACGTGGCGTGGATGCCTACCGAACCGATGGGCGAGATTGGGGTCGATGGTTCCAATTGGGGCGCGGATTCGCGGATCCATTACGAGCGTCGAATCGTGTTCGTTCCGGAAACGCCGATAGAACTCGAGCCTGGCGAGCGGCTTGTTTTGCGCGTGCGCTGCAATAAGACGGGGCATGGAAGTCACCCCATGGCGATTCAACGGGGCTATTTGGATTACAGTTCGGATTCAAGGTGGCATGCTTTGGGCGAGGAAGGGAGCGCGTTGGCGGATCGCAAGGCAGAGTTGAGCGCTCTTTCGAAGCGCTATTCCAAGATAGATGGTACAACGGTGCCCATTATGTCGCGACGCCCGGATTTTCTGGCGCGATCGACCCATGTGTTCGAACGGGGCAATGCCCTTGAAAAAGGCGACCGCGTCCAATCGGGGCTGCCTGCGTCGCTACTAAAAGTGGCATCGGCAACAGATTCGCCAAGCAGACTTGAAATGGCTCGTTGGTGGGTGTCCGAGGATCACCCGTTGACGGCCCGCGTATTCGTCAATCGACTATGGGAACAGCTCTTCGGAGTGGGAATCGTTCCCACCTTAGAGGATTTTGGATCGGCGGGGGAGCGACCGACGCACCCGGAGTTGCTGGACTACTTGGCGGTTCGCTTTCAGGAGGATTATGGTTGGAGCATTAAGTCGATACTGCGCGAGATAGTTCTCAGCCATGCCTATACTCAGTCGTCGAAGGCTCCGGCTTCCGAGTGGGAGCGGGATGCGGACAATCGATTGCTGGCGCGCGGGCCGCGACTAAGACTGAGCGCGGAAATGGTGCGGGATCAATCTCTCGCCGCAAGTGGCCTGATCTCCATAGAAATAGGAGGCGCTCCCGCGAATCCGCCACTGCCGGAAGGCGTTTGGCGACCTTTCCTAGGACGCGACACATGGAATACTCCAGAACGGGGCGAGGCGGATCGGTACCGCCGATCTCTATACACCTATGTCAAACGGAGCATTCCCTATCCGACTTTTGCTTCCTTCGATGCGCCTTCGAGGGAATTCTGCAATCCGCGTCGCTTGAAATCGAATACGCCTCTCCAAGCCTTGATGACCTTGAACGACGAAGCGTTCGTCGAATGCGCCGAGGCGCTGGGAACCCACCTGCAAGCGCTGGATGGGCGCAGCGATGCGGATCGCCTCTCCCTGGGGTACCGTTTGACGACTGGAAAGCGTCCGGATGATGAGCGTATTGAGGCCCTGGGCGCATTGCTTAACAAGGTCGAGGCCGACCAGGCATGGACAGTGGTCGGGCAGGTCTTGCTCAATTTGGACGAAGCCCTAACCTACTGAATCGCGATGAATCTGGATTTTCTATTAGACGAACTTCGATTTCGCTCGCTGGAGGGCCAAACGCGTCGGCAGTTCTTGTCGCAGTGCGCGACGGGCTTGGGGGCCATGTATTTGGCGGGGCAGTCGCTCGAGGCAAAGAGTGGGCATGGGCCTTCCAATCGCGATGCGGGGAATCCGCTAAGCGCGTTGTCGCCCCATTTTCGAGGCAAGGCCAAGAACGTCATCTATCTTCACATGATTGGAGCTCCCAGTCAGCTGGAACTTTTCGATTACAAGCCGGATCTGATGCGGCTCGATGGCGAAGATTGCCCGCAGTCCTTCCTTGAAGGCAAGAATTTCGCCTTCATTCAAGGAACTCCGAAGATGCTGGGGCCTCAGTTTCCGTTTCAGCAGTACGGGGAGTCCGGAGCGTGGGTCTCGGATCGCCTGCCGCATTTTTCGAACGTCGTGGATGACGTTAGCTTCATAAAAACCCTGCAGACGGACCAGTTCAATCACGGGCCCGCTCAGCTGATGGTGCATTCCGGTCAACCGCGGATCGGCTATCCGTCGATGGGCTCCTGGGTTACCTGGGGATTGGGATCGGAAAACGCGGACTTGCCAGGGTTTGTGGTACTGTTGTCGGGCGGTCGTATTCCGCGCGTGGGCAAGGCTTTGTGGAGCTCGGGCTTCTTGCCTTCGGTATACCAGGGAGTGCAATGTCGATCCCATGGCGATCCGGTACTCAATGTTTCCAATCCGAGCGGAATGTCGCGTGATACCCGTCGCGAAGCATTGGATACGCTAAAGTCGCTCAACGAAAAAGCGCATGATGAGTACGGCGATCCCGAAACTATGACGCGCATCGCTCAGTACGAAATGGCCTTCCGCATGCAAATGGCCGTGCCGGATGCGATGGATATCGAGAACGAGCCGGAGCATATCCATGAGATGTATGGGACCGAGCCGGGCAAGGAAAGCTTTGCCAATAATTGCCTATTGGCCCGACGTCTCGTGGAGCGAGGAACCCGATTCGTACAGCTCTTCGATTGGGGATGGGACAGTCACGGAGCGGGTGCCAGCGAAGCCCTCAACGCGGGCTTTCAGGACAAGTGCCGGGAGGTGGACCAGCCGATGGCGGCCCTCATCAAGGACTTGAAGCAGCGTGGGTTATTGGAGGATACGCTGGTCGTCTGGAGCGGCGAGTTTGGGCGGACTCCCATGCGCGAGAATCGCAACGGTCGCGAAATGAAGCTGATCGGCCGCGATCATAACCCAGGCGCTTTTACCGCTTGGATGGCCGGAGGCGGTATCAAGCCAGGGATGTCCTACGGCGAGACAGACGAGGTGGGCTACAGCCCTGCGGTCAATCCTGTTCCCCTCGAGGACTTCCATGCGACGATGCTGCACGCGCTTGGTTTCGATCACAAGAAGTTGAACTATCCCTTCCAAGGCCTCGATCAGCGCCTCACCGGCGTAAAGGAAGCGAAGGCGATTAGGGAACTCCTGGCGTAGGGACTCAGGGCTTTTAGACCCGACCGAAGGTGTCGCCTGCGATTGACAGGCGCCTCGATTTTGGAAGATGCTCGTCGTGTTGAAACGCGTCGCTCCCATACTCCTTGGATCCCTTCTATTGCTCGCCGAAACCTTGGGCGCGAGCGAGATGATCGACTTCAATCGCGACATACGCCCGATCCTTTCCGAAAATTGTTTTCTTTGCCATGGTCCGGACCCCGAGGAGCGCAAAGGGGGCCGTCGCGGTTCGGGGGGCTTGCGCCTAGATACCGAAGCGGGCGCTCTCATGGATTTGGGGGGCTATACGGCATTGGCTCCGGGCGACCCGGAGGATAGCGAGCTGCTATTCCTCATTGAAACGGAGGATGAAGAGGAGCGAATGCCGCCTTCGAAACACGGGGAGCGATTGGATGGCGAAGCGGTCGCTTTGCTAAAGCGATGGATCGAAGAAGGGGGAACGTACGATCGGCATTGGTCGTATCAGCCGGTCGAACGACCGGCCGTTCCGGCAATCGATTCGAGCGACTTCGTCTTGCGCAATTCCCTAGACCATTTCGTCGCTCGTCGCCTTGAATCGGAGGGGTTGACGCAATCGCCCGAAGCCGATCGGAATGCGTTGGCGAGACGAGTGGCCCTTGACGTAACCGGGCTACCCCCGACCTTGGAAGAGGTGGATGCCTTTCTGGCCGACGGGGCCCCGGGAGCCTACGAACGCTTTGTCGACCGGCAATTGGCGAAGCTAAGTTATGGCGAACATTGGGCGCGTATGTGGCTGGACTTGGCGCGTTATGCGGATTCGGCGGGTTATGCGAATGATCCCTTGCGCGATATTTGGGCCTTTCGCGACTACGTGATTCGCTCGTTCAACGAGAACAAGCCCTTCGATCAATTCACGATCGAGCAAATTGCCGGGGACCTTTTGGAAAAGCCAACGATCGACCAGAAAGTGGCGACGGCCTTTCATCGCAATACGAAAACCAATAGCGAGGGCGGAACGGACGACGCGGAGTTTCGAAACGAAGCCATCGTCGATCGCGTCAATACCACCATGAGCGTGTGGATGGGAACGACCATGGCCTGCGCCCAGTGTCACACCCATAAATATGATCCTATTACCCAAGAAGAATATTTCGAGATGTTCGCTATCTTGAACAGCACTGCCGATGAGGATCGGAAGGATGAGGGGCCGGTCTTGGCGCTCTTTTCGGAGGCGGATGAATCGAAGCGCGAAGCGCTGGATGCTGAGATTGCTAAGCGTTGGGATGAGTTGGAATCGACTTTGAGCGGGCAGGCGCATCGCGAACGGCGCGGCGAATGGGAAGCCCGATTGAGATCAGGCGGCGGTTGGCGGGCGCTCAGCCCAGGGGAAGAGGAGATAACGATTCGATCCAAGGCGTCGTTTTCCGTGAGAGAAGACGGATTGATCGAAGTCGGAGAAAACCTGAGGCCAACGGAACAGTATAAGATAACGGTAGAGCCGCCTGAGGGAATCAACACGCTCACAGGGGTTAAACTCGAAGCGATGCCAGCGGTGAAAGGCGAGCTGGCTTGGGTTTTGAGCGAGATTGACGTTAAGGTCATTCTCGAAGGTAAAACGAAAGAGGGCGGGGCGTCGGAAGAAGGTGGCGGCCAAGCGGCCCCGGCTAAAAACGCGAACAAGCCGCTTCGACTCATCAATGGCAGCGCGAGCTATGAGGAGCCAGAGTATCGCGTGAACCATGCCTACGATGGCGTCCGAAGTAATCACTCGTCCGGGTGGGCAGTCGATGGGAACATGGGCGAGGCCAATGAGGCGGTTTTCGAGCTCGCTAAACCGGCTCGGTTGCCGGAGGGAGCAAAAATTGAAATAACGCTTAGCCAGGTTTCCTACAATCGGGCGATCAAGCGCTTTAGACTGTTTGTCAGCGACGAAGTGAAGCCGATGCCGGCTCGACCGAAGGATCTGGAGAAGTCGCTCGCGAAGAGCAGACGCAGTCGGACCCCCACCGAAGAGACCGCTTTGCTGGAATACTTCGCTCGCTACGATCCGGAGTCACTGGAGTCCCATCGGGCTATCGCGACGCTCGAATCGGACCGCAAGGCGATAAAGCCTTTCACGACCGTGCCAGTGATGAAGGAGGTGTCGAAAACGCGGATACGAAAAACTTACATCCAGAACCGGGGAAATTTTCTAGATCAGGGCAAGGAAGTCGGACCTGGCTTGCCATCCGCTTTTCACGAGCATCCGGCAGGCGCTGCTCTCGATCGCTTGGATCTCGCTCGGTGGTTGATAGACGAGAAAAATCCATTGACTGCTCGGGTGGTGGCGAATCGTTACTGGGAGGCGCTGTTCGGTACTGGGATTGTGGCGACAAGTGAAGAATTCGGCTCTCAGGGCGAATTGCCCTCGCATCCCGAACTTCTGGATTGGCTCGCCGCGGAATTCGTCGAAAGCGGTTGGGATATTAAACATCTTCTGAAAATGATCGTCAGCTCGGCCACCTATCGACAGTCGTCGACCGTGGACGAGGAAGGCTACCAGCGCGACCCGGACAATCGATTGCTGGCGCGAGGTCCCCGTTTTCGTATTTCCGCGGAAATGATACGGGATCAGGCTCTGGCGGTTAGCGGCTTGCTAAGCGAAGCCATGTTCGGCCCTCCGGTGAATCCGCCACAGCCCAAGCTCGGTTTGAAAACGGCCTTCGGCGACATTACGGATTGGGATACCAGCGAAGGGGAAGACAAGTTTAGGCGCGGGATCTACACTTCCTGGCGAAGATCGAACCCGTACCCATCGATGGCAACTTTCGACGCGCCGAATCGGGAGGTATGCGTCGTTCGTCGCGAGCGAACGAATACGCCCTTGCAGGCTCTAGTGACGCTTAATGATCCGGTATATATCGAAGCGGCTCAAGCCCTCGGCCGACGAATGGCTTCGTTCGAAGGAGGGGCAGTCGAGAAGGTGGCCTACGGCTTTCAACTCTGCCTGGCCCGTGCGCCATCCTCGAAGGAAAGTGGGCCGCTCGAGCGCTTGTATCTCAATTTGAAGCCTCGGTACGCGGCCGATCCGGAAAAAGCCATGGAAATGGCGAGCAATCCGATTGGACCCATTCCCGAAGGCGGGGAAGCGGCCGAGTACGCGGCGTGGACGGTCGTTGCCAATGCCTTGTTGAATCTCGACGAAATGTTCCTGAAGCGATGAACCCGATTTTAGAAACTATTCAAGCCGCTACGCGGCGCCACTTTCTCAAGCAGACCTTCGCGGGCATCGGCGGCCTTGCGCTCGGTTCGTTGATGAATTCCGGTCGCGCTTCGTCGGTCGCGGATCCTCTCGCGCCCAAGGAGCCGCATTTTCCCGCGAAAGCCAAACGGGTTATCTATCTGCATTTGACCGGGTCGCCTCCCAACCTAGATATGTACGACTACAAGCCGGAGTTGGTGAAACGAGATGGCCAGGAATGCCCGGCCGAGTTTCTCGAAGGCAAGCGCTTCGCCTTTACTTCGGGGACCCCGAAACTGCTCGGCACACGGAGGAGCTTCAAGCAATACGGGGAGAATGGACTTTGGATGTCGGATGCGATTCCGCATCTTCAAGGAGTTGCGGATGAATTATGCATGATCCATTCGATGAATACGGATCAATTTAATCACGCTCCAGCGGAATTGTTCACGCTAACGGGTTCGCCGCGGCCGGGAAGACCATCCTTGGGGTCTTGGGCGACCTATGGGCTTGGCTCTTCGAACGAGGACCTGCCGGGCTTTATCGTCCTGATTTCGAGCGGTTCTCAGCCGAACGGGGGCAATGCTTCGTTTAGCAGCGGATTCCTGCCTTCGGTTTATCAAGGAGTGCAATGCCGGTCGGGCGGCGATCCGGTGCTCTACGTCTCGGATCCCAAAGGCATGGATCGCGATACGCGGCGTCTGAGCTTGGATGCGATTCAGGAGATCAACGAATTGCACGCCGATGAGTACGGTCACCCGGAAACGCGTACGCGCATCGCTCAATACGAGCTTGCTTACCGGATGCAGGTCTCGGTTCCCGAGGTCATGGATATTTCGAGCGAGTCGACCAAGACCTTGGAAACCTACGGCGCCTCGCCTGGGGCATCGAGTTTCGCCAACAATTGCCTGCTTGCCCGGAGACTCGTGGAGAAGGGAACCCGTTTCGTGCAGCTATTCGATTGGGGTTGGGACTTTCACGGGACAAGCGTTAAAAATGGAATCGAAGGCGGGCTAACCGAGAAATGCGCTTCCGTGGACCGTCCGATTGCCGCCTTGATTCGCGATTTGAAAGACCGGGGACTGTTGGACGAAACGCTGGTCATTTGCGGGGGCGAGTTCGGACGGACGCCGTTTCGAGAAGGGCGGACCGCTGCGTCAAGCGTCCTGGGCCGCGATCATTATCCGGATTGTTTCACCATGTGGATGGCGGGAGCGGGCGTCAAAGGAGGCTTCAGTTATGGAGCGACAGACGAACTAGGGTTTTCGGTCACCGAAAACAAAGTGCACATCCATGATTTCCAAGCGACGATCATGCATCTGCTTGGCTTCGACCACGAACGTCTGACGTATCGATTCCAAGGCCGCGACTTTCGACTGACCGATGTTCATGGTTCTGTGGTGAAGGATTTGCTCGCCTAAGGCGGCTCCGTGGCATTCCGCTGAGTCGAACCGGCGGCGCATTCAATACGGCTTCCAAGATGTTCGCAGCGCGAGAAGGCCGTTTCTCCCAGTCCCAAACGATTGACAGATATCCCTTCAATTAGAGAGGGTGGATCACTTGAATCGCGCGATCTTCACATTGCTAGCTTTTACAGCCATCGCCTCCCCTTTGACGGGAGAGGAGCGACTCGATTTCAATCGAGATGTCCGTCCGATTCTTTCTGACAAATGCTTCTTCTGCCATGGGCCAGACGCGAACGAGCGCGAAGCGGATTTAATGTTGCACACTGCGGTCGGGGCCTACGCAGACTTGGGTGGGTATGCGGCGATTTCGCCAGGCAAACCGAGCGAAAGCGAGCTCGTGGCTCGCATCAACGATAGTAAAGATCCAATGCCGCCGGAGGATTCTCACAAAGCATTGAGCGCGGAGGAGGTTGCCTTGCTTGAACGTTGGATTGGGGAGGGGGCCGAGTACTCGGCCCCATGGACCTATGAACGCCCGGTCAAAGTCGAAGTTCCGGACGTTCGTAACGAACGCTGGCCTATCAATGATGTGGACCGTTTCGTATTGGAGCGCTTGGAAAGCAAGGGACTTTCTCCGTCCTCCGATGCCGATCCGATAACTCAAATCCGCCGGGTCTATTTCGATCTCATTGGACTGCCGCCTACGCCCGAAGAAGCGACTGCATTTATCGATGGGCGGATTAGCTTCGAGCAGGTCGTCGACGATTTATTGGATTCGCCGCGTTTCGGCGAGCGCATGGCGATGTACTGGCTCGATCTGGTTCGCTATGCCGATACGGTAGGCTACCACGGGGATCAGGATCATAATATTTCTCCCTATAGAGATTACGTTATCCGCTCGTTTAACGAGAATCTGCCATTCGATCAATTCACTCGAGAGCAGTTGGCCGGGGATTTATTGGATTCGCCAAGCAAGTGGCAGAAGGTCGCTTCGGGCTATAATCGTCTGCTGCAAACCTCGCACGAAGGCGGTATCCAAGAAAAGGAGTACAATGCCATCTATGCTGCGGATCGCGTTCGCAATGTGTCGGCAGTGTGGATGGGAGCCACCCTCGGTTGCGCTCAATGCCACGATCACAAGTTCGATCCTTACACGATGAAGGATCACTATTCGATGGCGGCCTTTTTCGCGGATATTCACGACGCGGGATACAATGGAAATACGCTTCCGACGAATCGACCTCCGGAGATGTTATTTCTTTCGAACGGTCAAGAGGTCGAACGCGAGCGTATTCGAGATGCAAAGAAAGCTTTAGTGGGAGAGGATGTATGGAGGCGTATCGAAACTCTGGAGGCGGAGAAATCGGAACTGGAGACAGCTCTCAAAATTGGCAAGCAATCCAAGAAGTCCGTTCAAGAAGCGCTCGCGCTATTGGAAAAAGAAATAATCGAATGCGTTGCCGAAGATAAACGCGGCCGATGGGTTGAATGGGCGAAGCAGGAAGAAGCGTTGTTGACGCAAGGTCGCCCGACCATGATTACAGTGGCCGAGGAACCGAGAACGATGCGGGTATTGCCGCGCGGCAATTGGCAAGACGATAGCGGCGACGTGATTCAGGCAGGCGTTCCCGCCTTTCTGGGGAAGATCGAGCGTCCGGAGGGGGAGCGGGCGACTCGACTCGATCTAGCGAATTGGCTGACCGATGCGGACACAGGCGTTGGCGGCTTGACGGCGCGGGTATTCGCCAATCGCTTTTGGTACCTCTTCTTCGGCAGTGGGATATCGTCCTCTTTGGCTGACTTTGGCGGGCAGGGGCAGCCACCGGTCAATCCGGAGCTTTTGGACTACCTGGCGATCTCACTCTACGAAAACGAATGGAATCTTAAACAGTTCATTCGCTTGTTGGCGACCAGTCGGGCTTACCGCCAATCTTCGATCGCCTCGGAGGAAATGCTGGAGCGCGATCCTTTCAATCAACTCGTAGCCCGGCAAGCTAGGTACCGGCTTCCAGCCGAAATGATTCGCGACAACGCCCTTGCAGTGAGCGGCTTGCTCGTAACTGAAGTCGGCGGCGATAGCGTGAAGCCGTATCAGCCGGAAAAATACTACCGGCATTTGAATTTCCCCGAGCGAGGCTATACCCCGCACGAAGACTCGAGGCAATGGCGCAGAGGCGTTTACGCTCATTGGCAGCGCATGTTTCTTCATCCGACCTTGAAGACGCTGGACGCTCCCAGTCGGGAGGAATGCGTGGCCGAGCGCCCCCGTTCGAATACGCCGAATGCTGCGCTCGCGTTGCTGAATGATCCAACGTTCGTCGAAGCGGCTCGCGTATTCGCCCAACGAATTCTTGAAGAAGGCGGTGAAACCTGGGAAGAGCGGTTGAATTTCGCCTTCGAGCTTGCGTTGACCCGCAGACCGGATTCGGACGAACGGGCGATTTTTAGATCATTGCTGGAGGCCACGAAGACGGCCTATCGAGCGGATCCCCGCGAGGCGATCGCCTTGCTCGAAACGGGGTTGGCGCCGCTCTCGACGACGGTGTCGAATCTCGAATTGGCCTCCTGGACTGCAGTCGCTCGGGGACTGCTTAACCTCAATGAAGCGATAACGCGCAATTGAACCGATCGCTATGAATCCTTTAACGCGTCGCGCATTTCTCGGACAGGCCGGCCTGGGCCTCGGCTCGGCGGCTCTGGCGACCCTCATGGGGTCGACAACTGCTGGAGCCAATGCGCCCAATATCCAACTTCCTCGATTTGCGGCCAAAGCCAAGCGAGTCATATTTCTCTGCATGGCGGGTGGCCCTTCCCACCTGGAGACCTTCGATTATAAACCGGAGCTGAATAAGCTCGATGGAAAGCCCATGCCGGAGTCCTTTACGCGGGGACAGCCGATCGCCCAACTGCAGGGGCAAGAGTTGAACGTTTTGGGGCACCAAACGGAGTTCAGTCGTCATGGCGAAAGCGGCCAATTGATCAGCGACTATCTTCCTTGGACAGCTCGAATGGCTGACGACATCGCTATCATTCGCTCGATGGTGACCGAACAGATCAATCATGATCCGGCGCATACGTTTATGAATACGGGCACGGCAATCAGCGGGCGCCCGTCAATGGGCTCGTGGGTCAATTATGGTTTGGGCTCGGAGTCGGAGGATTTGCCGGGCTTCGTCGTGCTGACCAGCGTCGGCGGACGCAATCCTCAGCCGATCGCTTCAAGACAATGGTCTTCAGGATTTCTTCCCAGTCGCTATCAAGGAGTTGAGTTTAATGCGTCCGGCGATCCCGTTCACTATGTGGGCAATCCGAAAGGGGTTTCGCGCGAACAGCAGGCGGCTCTTGTCAAAGCGATTGGACAGATGGATCGAAAACGCAATCAAGCGGTTCTAAACCCGGAGATAGATACGCGCATTGCCGCTTACGAAATGGCATTTCGCATGCAGACATCCGTTCCGGGACTGATGGATGTATCGGACGAGCCTCAGAGCGCTCTCGATCTTTACGGGGCGACCCCAGGGGATGGTTCATACGCCTCCAATTGTCTTTTGGCGCGGCGCCTAGCGGAACGGGGAGTGCGCTTTATACACCTTTATCATCGCGGGTGGGATCACCATGGCGACTTGAGGAAGTATATGGATATATGCTGTGGACTGACGGACCGCCCGACTTGGGCCTTGCTGACGGATCTTAAACGTCGCGGAATGCTGGAGGACACGCTGGTCATCTGGGGTGGCGAATTTGGGCGAACCCCCATGTTTCAAGGGAAGGGCGGCGCTGGTAGAGATCACCATATCAAAGGATTTTCCATGTGGATGGCGGGGGGCGGCATCAAAGGAGGCGCCAGCTACGGAGCCACGGATGAGTTGGGCTACAATGCGATCGAGGATGTTGCCCACGTGCGGGATCTGCATGCCACTATGTTGCATCAACTGGGAATTGACGGCAATGGATTCGCTTATCCGTTTCAGGGTCTCGATATGAAGCTGACTGGAGTCGAGCCGGCGAAGGTGATTCGACCAATTCTAGCTTAGGAGGGGGCGTTCTCTCCAACGTTAGGGCGCAAGGATCGAGTTCTTTTTGTTGATCCGTTTCAGGGCCTCTGCACTATAGGGTTCGTAGTATGCCTAGCGAACAACTGAAAGAGCTCTTGGCTCTGCGTCGAGCGAATGCCTATCGCCCGGAGCAAACGATCGAAGAATTGAGGTCGGGTAGCGCCGGTTGCGAGCCCAGGACGAATACGACGGTTGAAGCCGTCGATGCGAACGGCGTGTACTGCGAATGGATCATTCATGGCGAGCCGGCTTCGGATTGGGTCTACGTGTTCTTTCATGGCGGGGGGTACTATCGAGGTTCCGCAAAGGAGAGCAGAATGGTTACCTCCAACTTGAGCGCGACTTGCGGTTGCCGTTGCTTGACGGTCGATTATCGCTTGGCTCCGGAACATCCGTTTCCGGCGGCCTTAGACGATGCGTATACCGTTTATGCTTGGCTATTGGATCAAGGCGTAGCTGCCAATCGTATCGTTATCGGGGGCAGTTCCGCGGGTGGAGGCTTGGCGGCATCCTTGCTCGCAAAACTGAAAATGGAAGAAGGGCCGCTACCCGCTGGCGCAGCGCTGCTGTCGCCGTGGGCGGACTTGACGCAAAGCGCATCCACATTCGAGACGAACGCGGCCTCCGATCCGACGATATCGAAGGCCTATCTCGATCGAATGGCTGCCTTGTATTTGAATGGTCAGGACGCTAGAGATCCATTGGCTTCGCCGGTCTACTCGGACCTGTCCGGCCTGCCGCCGATTCTTGTGCAAGCTGGCAAATTGGAGACGATGTTTGGCGACTCCGTGAGTTTCTTCGAGAGGGCTCAGGCGGCCGGCGTCGACGCTCGCCTTGAAGCCTACGATGACGTTCCCCACGGCTGGCACAACAGCGCCCATTTATTTCCCGATATGCCGGAAATGTGGAAAGCGTTCGATGGGATTGGGCGATTTGTCAAGGGACTGTTCCAGGATTCGAAATAGACGGTGACGCTTGGTCAACCGTCGACTGACTGAGGGATGGCGTCGAAAGGTGGCTCGGGTTTATCTAACCCTAGATGCCCTTATTGCGATGGCCTTCGTTTCAAGCGTCTAGATTCATACAGGACTTTGGATACGAAGCCCGGTCGTTAGCCATTCTGCCCCATGACACGCGTTTCCTTTTCGCCCCCTGAATTTACCGCATTCGATTTACGCCCGATAACGGGAAGCCTTGGCGCCGATATTACGGGATTGAATCTCAACGCGGCGAGCGATGACGAGATCGAGCAACTGCGGACCGCTCTAGATCACTACAGTGTTTTGGCGGTAAGGGACCAGAACCTGGATCCGGCGGCCTTTCACGAGGTCGCCAGTCGATTCGGACCGTTCAGCGGCAACCCGATTCACACGCCGATCGATGGCTTCGAGGACATCGTTCGATTTACGAGGGGAGCCGAAGATTGCGGTCCGGTGGTGGGCGAAGACTGGCACATGGATTTGGCGTGGATGGAAAACCCGCCTGCCATTACCGTGCTATATGGAGAGGAGATTCCACCGGTAGGGGGAGATACCTTGTTCGCCAGCTTAGCGGCGGCCTACGATGGACTTTCGGATACCCTGCGAGCGCTGATTCGCGATTTAATCGGAATCCACTCTGGCAAGGGGGTTTACGCTTTAAATGCGGCGCAATCGGCTTTTTCGGTGAGAGATAGCGGGCAAGAGGTGGATGATATAGAAACGCCCCACCCATTGGTTTGTCGCCATCCAGCGACGAAGCGCGAGCACCTATTGTTGAGCCGATCGCTGACTCGGTTCGAAGGCATGACGGAAGCGGAGAGCGAGCCTATCATCTCGTTTCTGCTGTCCCATGCCCAGCGCTTGGAGTATACATGCCGCTTGAGATGGGCTCCGGGAACGTTCGCCCTATGGTCCAACCAGAATCTGATGCATGCGGCGATCAATGACTATCCAGGAAAGCGTCGGGTGATGCTGAGAACGACGATCGCCGGATCGCCGCCCGAAGCGGCAAGCGCGTAGAGCGCGTCTTGACTCTGTCGGACCGAGTCAACCTTAACTGAACTCGTCTTTGGTTTCCTACTTCGCGCGGAAGGTTTCGCTTTGAATAAGGGCGAGAAAGAGGTCTTGGAAACCGTTCGTTCCATTCTCGCGATTGTCGCGAACGATTGCTTCGATCTCCTTGCGCTCCTTGTAGTTGGGAACGCGCCCCGTGGCGTAAGTCAGCAACTTTTGCGACAGGCAATTGGAGAAGTAGTCGATGTTTTCGACGAGCCAGGCTTTGAAGTCGGTGACGTCGTGGATTTTCGTGCCGTCGGGCAAGTAACCGGAGGATTCGATGGGCACGTCGATCTTGGGCCAGTTTTCGCGCCAGCGTCCCACGGGATCGAAGTTTTCCAGCATGAAGCCGACGGGATCGATCTGCTTGTGGCAGGTAGCGCAAGCGCCATCGGCCATGTGGGCGGCCAGCATTTCCTTGGGATTGGTTGTTCCGCGAGTATCGGGAGTGAGCGCCGGCACGTTTTGGGGCGGCTCCGGAGGTGGCATGCCGAGAATGTTTTCAAGCATCCATACCCCTCGCAGAACCGGTTGGGTATCCACGCCATTCGCCGTAGCGGTCATAATAGCGGATTGGCCCATCAGGCCACCGTATCGACCGCCGCGCTTCATGGGCAAGCGCTCAAGTTGCAGGCCGCGAATGTCTACTTTGTAGTCATCCATCTTCGGCTTGGGTTCTGGGTCTACGTACTCGTAAATTTTCTCAGCGAATCCAATAGTCGAATACGTGAAATCGGGGTCGATGAAATCGGTCAGTGGTCGGTTCTCGCTCAGCATCGCGGTGAAGAACCATTCGACTTCCGCCTTAGCGACTTTGATGTCCCCGTCGGAGAATTTGAGCTTCGGGTCGGGCATGATCTCGCTCAGCAGCTTCGTATCCAACCATTGACCCGTGAAGCTCTGGATCATGGCGTCGGTGGGTTTGCTGGGCATTAAACGAAGGGCTTGATCGCGCAGAACGTTGGGCTTAGATAAGGATCCTGAATGGGCCAGTTTCAATAGCGTTTGGTCGGGAGGCCCTTGGGTGAGGAAGTAGGAGAGTCGCGAGGCCAGATCGTAGTCATCCATATCGCCGGGCGACACTACGCGGTAGAGGAATCGCGGCGAAATGAGGATGTTGCGAATCAGCAAATGCATTCCGTCCTCGAAGGTCGCGCCCTCGTTCCAGTGGCGTTTGGCAATGTTCAAGAAGGTGTCGATGGTTTGCGTATCGACCGGGCGCCGAAAGGCTTTGGGTAGAAAACCTTCTAGCATTTGGCGGGCCCGCGCTTCGTTGGATTGGCTGGGCTTTGCAATGCCCACAAGTTCTTCGCGGAATTCTCTGCGTTGGGTTTCGGTCGGAGTCTCTACGGTCTTGAGCGGCCCTTCTACAGTGAGACCATGGATCGCGAGAGCGGGGCCGTTTTCGAAGTAGTAGTGGCACATCGCATCGGCGGTGCTGTAGGTGCCGCCACCCAGGGAGCGAAAACGCGTAAGCAGTTTTTGGGTAATAGGCGAATCCATGGTCGCTTGACTCATATCGAGTTCCGGATTCGCCATATTCGCGGTGATGACGTCCCATCCGTTACGTCCGCGCAGGTAGGAGAATTTGCCGTTTCCTTCGGGATTGCCGGTCGGGAAGACCGCTTTTTGCCAGGCGGCGATGAAGCGAGGGTCCCGTTCGAACCAGGCTTCCATTTGATCGGCGAGATTGTTGAACTCGTGATCCAGTTCGGCATTGGTCCATCGGAGAAGCAGCGTTTGGCCTTTGTAGAGATCGGCCTCGAAGGTTGTGCTCTCGGGCGATTCGCTGGTGATTTCGATTTCCTCGAGCAGTCGGAACGAATCGGTAAAGGAACGGTCGCTGGCGGTGAGCTCGCGCGCTCGAAATTCGAGTTTCATGGGTTCATCCGAAACCGGACTAAATTGGGAGGCGTTGACGGTTACGCGGTAGGTTCCGGAAGACATGATCTCAATGCGACTGGGCCAGGTGCAGCTACGCATGATTTGCTCGGCCCGCGAGGCGAGGAGCAGGGAGTCGCCTTTAACCGTCGCTGCAGAGAAGCTGAGAACCATGTCGTTGGGTCCCGCATGTCTAACGGTGGATTCGGGAGTCGGTTTCGCAGGCGGAAAAATTGTATCCGCGACGTGGGCCGCTACCTTGCCATAGGCTTCCATAAGAGGAGGGGACAGTACGAGCCCTTCGCCTACGTTGTTGAAACCGTGAAACTCGCTGTCCTTTGGAAAGCCGAGGGGCAAGGTGAAATCCTCTATGTCGAATAGCTCCCGAACGGTCGTCTCGTATTCCGATTGATTGAGGCGACGCGGGAGCGTGCCGCCGATTTCAGTGTGCTCGAGAAGAGAGGAATCGAGCCAGGCGAGAACGGCTTCTTTCTCTTCTTCGCTCGGCTGCCGTTTCTTTTCGGGCGGCATGTGCCCCCCATGCATCATGAAGTGAACACTCTCCCAAAGCTCGCGATTTTCAGGTTGGCTCCAATCGATGGACAAGAAGTCCAGATTGAGGTCGCCCTTCATCTCGATCTCGTCGTGGCAATCGAGACAGTAGTCTTCCAGGACCCCGATCGCGTTATCTGGGATGGGCAGTTCGGTTTTCGCGTGTAGCGAAAATGTGGATGCGATAAGGACAGTTAGGAAAGAAAGGGGGCGCATGGGGCGAGTTTCAGAATCGGATCTTGCCATGTAGAGTGTGGCCGCTCGGAGATCGGCCGTTACCTTTAGAATAATTTAGCTGAAAAGCTGGTTCATGTTGCGAGAGGCGTTGGAGAACTCGTTGGTCTCCATTCCCAACCTCTGCATCAAGGTAATATATAGGTCGCCCAGTAGTGGCGCATTCTCCGTTTTCGAATCGATGGCGATATGGCTGCCATGATGGAATCCGCCGCCGGCCACGAGGGTCGGGAGGTTGGAATTCGAGTGACGGCTGGCGTCGCCCATTCCTGTTCCCATGAGAATGATCGTACTATCGAGGAGCGATTTTCCTTCGGTGTCCTTCTTTTCCTTCAGCTGCTTGAGGAAGCCGCTAAGGCAGTATATGTGAGACTGCTCGATCTTGATGAGGTCATTGATCATGGCCGGGTCGTTCCCGTGATGGGATAGGCCGTGATAGCCCGCCTTGAGGGGTTCGCCATCGAAGGAGAAGACTTGGCCGAGGCCATCGATAAAGAAAGAGAGGACCTTGCTCGATTCGGTTTCGATCGCCAGCGTCATGAGATCGTACATGAGCGTTTCCGCTTCCATGAGAAGATTAGGCGTAATCGGGTCGGAATCCGGCAGCTGGTAGTCGGTCGTAGGAATGGGATCGTCGATCGAAGCGATCTGCTGAGTCATTCGTTTCTCGACGGAACGCAGAGAATCGAAATACTCGTCGAGCTTGTCGCTGTCGCGTTTCGTCGCCGACTTCTGCAAGCGTAGGGCGTCTTCCAATACGTCATCGATCGAGCTCTTGCCGCTGCGCAGCATGTATTCCATGCGAGCCTTGTCCGCTTCGGACATGAAGAGCTCTTTGTAGAACACGCTGGGCCGCTGGACCATCGGAAGGCCAATGCCTTGCTTGGTGAAGCTCATCGCCTTGCTGCCTTCGCCTGTGCCTGCGGTTAGCTGGACGGA
>CBFHHM010000019.1:45267-71435 GCA_965655705.1 Candidatus Pelagisphaera sp. | reverse complement strand
ATTTGAATATGTATCTAGTTGAAGACGGAAAACATGTTGTAGGCGAAGGAACTGTTGACGCACCTGGTAATGGACGCGGTTGGTCTCATATCTCGTTTTTTGGCAAACAGGTGGGCGCAAACGTCCCCGATTCCGGTAGCCCCCTCATCCTCCTAGGACTTGGTCTCGGTTTTCTTGCTTTCCTCAAACACAAGAAATAGCCGATTGGCAGCCACTCTACATTTTCCAAAGCCCGCAGTCGACTGCGGGCTTTTTTTATGCCTGCATTCCTTGATGCGTTTTTACCTCAGTCTCCTAATCTCGATTTTCGTTCTTTCGCTGAGCCTCCAGGCCGGCGACTCTCCCATCTCCACTGAAATCATCGCCTACAAGGAGATCGCGCCCAATGAGAGCCTCATACTGAAACGCTATGGCCCTAGCGGCCAAGCCGACTCCGATGCCCTCCCTTGCGCGCTCTTCATTTTCGGGGGCGGCTGGAACGGGGGCGACATCAGCCATTTCGCCGATCAAGCAACTCACCTGGCACAACGCGGCATGGTCGCCATCTGCGCCCAGTACCGCACCTACACCTCTCACAATGTCCCGCCAAACGTGTGCCTCGTGGATGCGAAAAGCGCGGTTCGCTACGTCCGGGCCAATGCAGAGAAACTGGGAATCGACCCGAATCGCTTGGCGGTCGGCGGCGGTTCTGCAGGTGGGCATCTGGCCGCTGCGAGCACCTTCTGCGACGGTTTCAACGATCCGAAAGACAAGAACAAGAAAGTCGATACCCGGGCCAATGCGCTCCTGCTCTTCAATCCTGTCATCGACAACGGCCCAGGCGGCTACGGTCATGATCGGGTCGAGGAATTCTGGAAAGCCTTCTCGCCGCTTCACAACATCAATGCGCCCGCCCCACCCACGATGTTCCTATTGGGCGATAGCGATCGTCTCATTCCCGCCGAAACCGGGCACGCCTTCAAACGGGCCATCGAAAACGCGGACGGACGTTGCGACCTGACAATCTACGAACAAGCGGAACACGGCTTCTTCAACAAAGGACGACCCAGTAAGAACGGCGTAGAGTACTATAGCCAGACTCTCCAAGCGCTGGACGACTTTCTAGTCGATCTCGGTTATTTGAAGGCGAGATAGCAGGACGGTGCCGCTTGCTTTGAAGTAGAACGGGCATCCTGCCTGTTTCCCAAAAGAGAACAACAGGCAGGATGCCTGTTCTACGTTTGAACGAAACCTTCGCGGCGTGGAGCAAGCGCCAGCCCTACCAAGAAACGCGCGTACCCATTTCTCAATTACCCCAATTCTCCTCGTCTTTCTCGTTTTATCCTCTCCGCATCCTCGAGCGACCTGTCTCGACTCAGCCTCAAAGGCGAAAGCGGGCAATGCCATCTTCATCGCCAACCGGCCAACAGCTAACAGCTAACAGCTAACCAATCTTGAAACCCTTGCGAAAATTGCCATCGGCGAAGTCTTTCCTCGGAACCGACGATCTAATCGCTTGTTTTCTCTAGGAGAACCCTTTAGCAAATAGGATTATGCAGAGTATAGGCGAACGTCTGGAAGAAGCCCGCAAGCGCAAAGGCATCACTGTGCGCGAGGCTGCCGAAGCGACCAAAATCCGCGGCGATTACATCAACAGCTTCGAAAGCAACTCCTTCAAGGTAAACATCCCCGACATCTACATTCGCGGATTCCTACGATCCTACGCGAACTATCTGAAGCTGAATTCAGACAAGGTCATAACCGACTACAACGCCCATTTGCTAGGCGAAGGCAAATCGCAGCGACGCGAAAACCGAGAATTCCTCGGGCGCTTGGAGCTTCAACAGTCGGCCCCCGAGCAGGACCCTACCTCTGCCGGCTCCATTGTCGAAGAGGAAGTCGAACGGGCGGAAAACCCTGCGGATTCCAAATCGATTTGGGAAAAGCTCAATCTCGAGAAGGACGTTGCTCTGAAGATTGGTATCGCAGTCGGACTGTCCTTCGTCGTATTATTCGCAATCATCTGGGGAGTCCTTGCATTCATCGGATCCGAGGATCCCGTGGCCGATTCCCAGCTCGACGCGGCGCCAACTGCGATCCAACCCGCCGCAAACGCGACCCCGTTCACTTTGATAGCAAACGACGACGTGCGCGTAGAAGTGAAATTGATCGATGGCGAGCGAACCATTTTCTTCGAAGTCATTCCGCAAGGCGAACAGCGCGTTTTGAGCGCCGCCGGCAGCATCCGCATTTTCTATAATGACGAGGCCGCTCTGTCCGTCCGCGTAGGTTCCCAAACCTACCAAATGCCGCAGGGAAAAACCTCTATTCGCATCACCCCATCGAAGATTCTGGAAAGCCAGCAAAACGGCGACTAGCGCGCCTCGGAATCGCCCTCTTCTCTCAGCGAGGATTTCTCTCGAGAAATGCGTTGAATCCAGGCTGGGCGATGCCTAAACCAAGCCAATGAGTAAACTGACCGTCGCAATCGGTTCCGACCACGCTGGATACAAGTACAAGCAAGCCATAATCGCCCATCTGAGCGAACGTGGATTCACAGTGAAGGACTACGGAACCCATTCGCCTGAATCCTGCGACTATCCAGACTTCGTTCGTCCAGTCGCCGAGGCAGTCGCGGCAGACGAGTACGATCGCGGCATCGTTCTCGGCGGATCGGGAAATGGAGAGGCCATTACGGCAAACCGGGTTCCGGGCGTTCGGTGCGGCGTATGCTGGAACGAACAACTGGCCATTTGGAATCGCTCCCACAACGACGGCAACATCCTTTCCCTCGGGGAACGCACCGTAACCGAACAAGACGCTCTCGATATTGTCGACACTTGGCTGGCAACGGAATTCGAAGGCGGGCGCCACATCCCTCGCATAGAGAAGATCGACGCGAAACGCTACCCCTAAGAAATGTGGAGTGATGAAGGTGAAATGATAAATTAGGAAAAGTCATTCCACAATCTACAATCCACAATCCACATTTATTCCATGGAATATAGACGACTCGGAAAATCAGGACTGGAAGTCAGCGCCCTTTCCTTCGGTTCTTGGGTCACCTTTGCCAATCAGATTGGAAACTCCGTAGCAGAGTCGTGTTTGAAGTCTGCGTACGACGCCGGCATCAATTTCTTCGATAATGCCGAAGCCTACGCGGGGGGGCAATCAGAGGAACTCATGGGCAGCATACTCGCCAAGTTCGGATGGCCGCGCGACACTTACCTGGTCTCGAGCAAAGTCTTCTGGGGAGGCGACCTGGCCAATCAAACCGGACTCAGCAAGAAGCGCGTTACCGAAGCCTGCCATGCCGCCTTGCGGCGCCTCCGCGTCGACTACCTCGATCTCTACTATTGCCACCGGCCCGATCCTCATACGCCCATCGAGGAAACCGTGCGGGCGATGGACACCTTGATTCAACAAGGGAAGGTTCTCTATTGGGGAACCTCCCAGTGGAGCGCCCAAGAGATCATGGAGGCCTATAGCGTGGCTCGCCAATTCAATCTGACTCCTCCCACCATGGAGCAGCCGAACTACAACCTGCTGAATCGAGACCGAGTCGAAACCGAATACGCCCGTCTCTACAATTCCATCGGACTGGGAACCACCATTTTTTCTCCGCTTGCCGCAGGCATCCTCACGGGAAAATATCTAGGCGGTATTCCCGAAAATAGCCGTTTGGCCCTCGACAATATGGACTTTCTTCGCGAGCGATGGGAACGCTACGAAGCAAACGGAATCGAGTCCGCCCTCGGCCTTCTCGAAAGCATTGCCCAAAAAATCGGGGCGAATCTCGCCCAGCTGGCGATCGCCTGGTGCCTCAAGAACCCAAACGTCAGCAGCGTCATTCTGGGGGCCTCGAAAGAAGAGCAGCTTTCCAACAACCTCGCTGCCCTGGAATTCGTAGATAGCCTGAATGACGAACTGATGGATGAAATCAATGTCGCCCTCAGCCCTATCAAGGAAATCGATGATTAGCTGCCCGGGACGACGTTCCCTGCCAATGGGACTCCTTGCATCGAGCCTTACTCTTTTCGCGGCCTGTCAGCCCCATTCCTCAGACCAAGCGATGGAGGTCGTTCGCTTGCGACTCGACACCCCCGCAGCGGGATGGAAAGCGAAACCGATCGAAGCCTGGGAATTGGAGGATCGTATTCTGTGCCTCTTCGAACTCACGCCTCCGCAAGGCATGGCCGCCCAAGTCATAACCCCGGTCGACGCCGCTCTAAAGATCCCGTCCTCGCCAAAGCCTAAGCGGATCGCTATCCTAGGGAAAACATGGAATTGGGGGGATCGAGAGGATATCGATTTCGCCAAAGATCTTGCTTCCTTTCGAGCCGCTCTATCCTCTAATGCGAAACCGCTGGTTATTGTCGTCCCAGCGCCAAACGAAGAATGATTCCACGGATGACCTCGACTTTGACTCAATCCAAACCTTATCCGGAAACGCCCCGCTTGCTGCTCGAGCGCGATCTGCGTGTGAGTGGCGAGAGCGCGAGCGACGAAGAGCTGCTTCTGACTTATCGGTGGATGGCCTATAGCCGATTTACCGATACCCGCATCTTCGAATTGTACCGCCAAGGCAAGATGAAGGGTACCGTGACCGTTTCAGATGGCAACGAGGGACTCGTCGCCCCCATCGCTCTCATGCTCGACAAGGGAATCGACTGCGTTTCCTGGACCCATCGCGGTATGCCCGGCCACCTCATTTGGTCCGACCATCTCGGGGACCACGTCAGTCAATTTCTCGGCAACGCGGCCAGCCCGACCAAGGGACGGGAGGGCAACGCCCACCATGGGGACCCTAAAAACCGCAGCTTCCCCATGATCAGCCACCTCGGCAAAATGTCCTCGAATGTCTTGGGCGGAACCGACTCCCAGCGCCGCAAGGGTCTCAAATCGATAGGCGTTACCTTTTATGGCGATGGCGGCTCCAGCACGGGCGAGATACACGAGAGCCTCAATCTAGCCTCCGTTCTCGACATCCCCGTTCTGTTCGTCATCGAGAACAACAAATACGCCTACTCAACGCCTCTCGACGAACAATATGCAGGCAAGCTGGTCGATCGCGCCCACGGCTATGGAATGAAAGGCATCGAGCTCGATGTCGCGAATATCGAGGACAACTTGCTCGTGTTCCAGCAAGCCATAGATGAGGTGCGCGAAACGGGCCGCCCCCTCCTGATCGAAATGCATACGCTGCGCCTGCGCGGCCACGCAGGCTACGATACGCTCGACTATATCGATCCGGAACTCTCCCAAAAGTGGCTCGACGAAGATTGCCTGAAAAATCTCCGAGCGCGCTTGATCGAAAAAGGCTATGGAGAGCGGATCGCGCAGGAGGAAGCCATTCTCGAATCCTTCGTTACCGAGACCGTTGCCAAAGCCCTCGAAATTCCCATGGGCGGTCCCGACGGCTTAATCGACGACGTATACGCCCCATCGGAAAGCCCCGTCGAATGGCAAGCGGACAGCTCCGAGCAGACCGTTACATTCGCCCAAGCCATCAATCGGGCCTTGGACCGAATCCTCGCCGATTCCCCGGAATCCCTCGTCATGGGACAGGACATCGCCGGCTACGGTGGGCCCTTCAAGGTAACCAAGAACCTTTTCGAAAAACACGGGCGGCGCCGCGTTCTCAATACACCCATTTGCGAATCCGCCATGGTCGGCTACGCAACGGGCATGGCTATCAATGGCCATCGCCCTATCGTCGAATTCCAGTTCTCCGACTTCGCCACCGATGCGACCACCCAAATAACGCTCAACGCGGCCACCTATCACTTCCGTTCGGGAGCAAAAGTTCCGATGGTACTGCGCTTCCCCTCCGGAGGCGGCCTCACCTTCGGGTCCTTTCATTCCCAAGACCTGGAGGCGCTCTACTTGCACCTCCCCGGTACCAAGCTCCTCTACCCCAGCACGCCCCAAGACGCATTCGATGCGATGCTGGCGGCTTACGAAGACGACAATCCCGTGCTCTTCTTCGAACACAAGAATCTTTACAACCTCCTCAAGGCTCCGATCCGCTTCAATCCGAGCTACAAAGACGTATGGCGCCCTGCCTTGAGACGAAATGGGGACTACGCGACAGTAGTGACCTACGGAGAAATGACGCTTTGGGCCAACGAAGCGATCGAGTATCTCCAGAGCGAATACGAGGTCGCCTGCGATCTGTTCGACCTACGCGCCCTCGCGCCCTTGCAACTGGACGCCATCCAGGTATCGGTAGCTCGCACGGGACGCTTGGTCGTTATCCACGAAAGCCGTCGCAATGGAGGCTTCGGGGCCGAGCTGGTCGCCCGGATTACCGAGTCGCAATTCTTCGATTTGGAAGCCCCTCCTCTGCGAATCGCATCCAAGGACATGCCCGTTCCGTTCGCTCCTGAGCTCGAGGCCAACTATCGCCCAAGTACGCAAACGATACTAAACGCCATGATCGATTGGATCGAGGCCGACTAATCATGAACGACGCCTCCAATCAAAACGAGCTCGACTGGGGTTCTATAAAGCTTTTCGCCATGGACGTCGATGGAGTCCTCACAGACGGAAGCGTCTATACCTCCTCGGACGGTTCCGAATCGAAGCGCTTTTCCATCGTAGATGGACTCGGCCTCGTATTGCTACGCGAGGCAGGCATCGCCATCGCCTGGATTTCCGGCCGGGGATCCGGAGCGACCTCTCGCCGCGCTGAAGAACTCAAGATCAAGCATGTGATACAAGGTCGTATCGACAAGGCCGGCGCTTTGTCCGATCTGCTTTCCGAACTCGATATCGATTCCGCCCATACCGTTTACATGGGCGACGACATTATCGATACTGGAGCCATCGAATTGGCCGGGATCGGCGTCGCCGTTCCCGAAGCCCAAGAGGCGCCACTCGCCGCTGCCAACTACGTGACCGCCCACCCCGGAGGAGCAGGAGCAGTGAGAGAAGTATGCAACCTTATCCTAGCGGCGCGTTCTCAAACAGCATGAAGACGGTTTTCGGACATTCGATCGGCCAAAGAGGATTCCTCCTCTGCATCCTCCTATCCGTTTTCGCCTACGCTCAAACACCCAATGCCCCGATCACCAAGTTCAAGCTGCCGCTATTCAACGACGACGGCTATCGAACCGGCTACCTGCGCGGCGAGCAGGGCATCTATCTCAACGAAGCTGAGATTCGCATTATCGATATGGAGTTGAACCAGTACTCGGGCGACGAACGCGACATCGTCACCGGCTCGATCGACAGTCCCGAAGCTTTGTTTCGCTTCGACAAGGACGGGCGAAGCAGCGCTTCAGGGCCCGGATCCATTCGCATCGAGAATGATATGTTCCAGCTGACCGGCGAGGATTGGATTTGGCAGGAGCAAAACAACCAGGTAGTCATCAACCAACACGTTCGAATCGTCATCGCCTCCGAAATTGGCGATCTAATCAAATGAATCGTATCGCTTTCGCACTCGCTACCGCCCTCGCGTTGTCGACCTGGTCCCTCGGACAAGGGGAAACGCCGTCTGCAAAAGCCCCAGACACTCCCATGCAAGCCACCGTAGTGGAAGCGGAGCGAGGACGCAGCGAAACCAAGGATGGACTGACCTATTTGATCTTCAGCGGCAGCGTAAAACTAACCGCTACCAATCTGGAGCTGACCTGCAACCAGCTGGAAATCTTCGCTCGAACCCAAGAAGAAGAGGAAGGCGATCCCGCCCTGGGCGATTTCAGCGCCATTCAGAAGATACTGGCCACCGGAGCGGTGAAAATCGTCCAGGATCAGCGAACTGCCACTGCCGGTCGCATGGAAGTCGTGCCCAACGAAGACGTAATCATTCTCGATGAAGACCCCATCGTCTATCAAGGCGCGGCCACCATTGACGGTACTGGGGCTCAGCTGGTCATCCACCGCGGCAAGGGGCGTATCGAAATGATTGGCGACGCTCAAAACAAGGTGCGCATCTCCGCCGCCCCTATTCAGGATTTCGGCTACGAAGACGACGAAGAGACGATCGTTCCAGACTCCGAGGCGAATGACGCTCCCTCTGGCGAGGCGCCGGAGGAGGAACGGAACGAACCTTCTGAACCGGACGACGAGAAAGCGAAATCGAACGACCCATGAGCGACGTTGTCGAAGAGAAATCATCCGCTCCAGTCGAGCCGGAGGCAGAAAAGGAAGTCCACGTCATCGAAGCTCGGGGACTCGTCAAAACCTACGGCAACAAGACGGTGGTCAACCGCGTGGATCTAGAAATTCGCACTGGGGAAGTCGTGGGCCTGCTCGGACCCAATGGGGCCGGCAAAACGACGACGTTCTACATGATCGCTGGGCTGGTCGAAGCGACGCGCGGTTTCGTGCTGCTCAATCGCAAGACCGTCACGCATCTGAAGGTACATCGACGCGCCCGACTCGGCATTGGCTACTTGCCCCAAGAACCAAGCGTTTTCAAGAAGCTATCGGTATGGCAAAACGTACAGGCCGTCGCAGAAACCCTTTCGTTGAATCGGCGCCAACGCAAGGAAGTCATCGAAAAGCAATTGAGCGACCTCGGACTGCTCTCACTCGCTCGCCAAAAGGCCTATACGTTAAGCGGCGGAGAGCGGCGGCGCCTCGAAATCGCCCGCTGCCTGGTAACGCAGCCCGAGTTCATTCTAATGGACGAGCCCTTCGCTGGCGTTGACCCAATCAACGTGAATGAGGTCAAGAATATCGCCCGAGACCTTAGAAAGCGCGGTATCGGCATCCTCATTACCGATCACAATGTCCGCGACACCCTCGACATCGTCGACAGAGCCTATCTAATCCACGAAGGCAAAGTCCTCGCTAGCGGCGATCGCGACTTTCTCATCAACGACCCCAAGAGTCGCAAACTCTACCTCGGCGAAAATTTCAATTTGTAGCGCGTCCGGACTTCGCTCCTCGAAATCGAATCCAGAAAGCGCTCGGCTTTGCTTGAAAAAACCGTAGCCTGGATAAAACGTTTCGAATGCCCAAAACCTCCGCCTCCAACAACAACCCAATCAAGAAAATCGAAGGCCTTCCCGTCGAGGACTTTCTAAAGGACTGCGGCGAACAGCTGAAGTTGGAACTGGTCGCGGGAGAACGAGGAATCCGCCGCATCATACGCGAAGGAAGCGTCAATCGCCTCTCTCTAGCCCTCACCGGGTTCTACAAGTATTTCGCCAACAAACGCCTTCAAGTTCTCGGAGCTTCCGAGATGACTTACTTGCGCAGTCTCGACGGCGCGACTCAAAAGCAGCGACTCAGCGAATTGATCGACAAATCGATCCCCTGCCTCGTCCTCTCTCGAAACTACCTGCCTCTGCCCTCCATGAAAGCGATCGCGGAAGACCGAGGCCTACCCATTCTAAGGACGTCCATGATCACCATGAACTTCCTCAATGCCGCGACTCTGGCCCTTGACGCCGCATTCGCTCCCAGCACCACCGAACACGGTACTATGATGGATATCAAGGGTATCGGGACGCTCATACGAGGCGACAGCGGGATCGGCAAGAGCGAGTGCGCTCTCGCCCTAATCGAACGCGGACACAGTATCGTGGCAGATGACATGACGCGTATCCGCTTGTTGGATGAACGCGAGTTGATCGCCTCTAGCAATGAACTGAATCGCGGCCACATGGAGTGCCGAGGCATCGGAATCATAAATGTCGGCGAAATGTTCGGCGTACGAAGCGTGCGACTGGACAAGCGCATCGACCTAGTAGTCTCCCTACTCGAGTTGACGGCCGACTCCGACGAAGATCGTACCGGCCTCGACCAAGACTACTTTACCATACTGGGCATAGACGTGCCTCACATCGAAATCTTCGTTCGACCGGGTCGCGATATCGCTCGCATCGTTGAAGTAGCCTCCATGGTCCAAGCGTTGAAGCGGCTCGGACACGATCCCGCGAAGGAATTCAATGACCGGTTGATCGAGCTCATGGCGAAAGGAAAATAGGGAATGATTTATTTCCTGCCGATTCCACGCCGATCGAGCCTCTTATAGAGATATCGAAAGTGTGAATTCATCGCCCTTTCCAAAGGCTCGACCCCTTAAAGAGCTTATTTCAAAGGGCTTCCGCCAAAGGAAATTCTCTCAGTTCATGGCAAGCATTTTGAGAAAAAACTTATCCTCAATCCGATGTGAACAACTTGTCTAAAACTAGGGCTTGAGAAATGCGAATCACTTTACGTTACTGTTACAACATTTCAGATTTTCACGCCAATTGCCCCCCCTGCTTCCATCTAGTCTCCACGAATTTTCCCCGCAGTCACAGCTTCCACAACAAAGCATTGAACATCAATACTTTGCGTCATTAGACCCCAAATCGAACTATTCGATAAAACGATTCGATTTTTATTGTGACTGCTTTTCCCAGATTCCAGGTTAGAAGTGACAGCGGCTCGGCATTCCTCCCTCTGATGTGAATAACCATCAACGTTTCTAACCATTTCAATGTCACAGGTCACCGAACCCACTCAAATATGGGACAAAGTTAAAGCCGAGCTTTCGGAGCTTTTGCCGAGCGATATCTTCGAAAGCTGGTTTTCCCGCGTGAGCTGCCTCAAAGTTGAGGACAACACGGTCGTACTCCAAACCCAGAACGAGTTCTCCGCAATCTGGATTAACGACAACTACCTGGATCTTTTGTCGAAAGCATTTCAGCGGTTCCTAGGCTATCCCGTTTCCATACGCTTGGAAAACGAATCCGCCATCGACGATTCCGCGTCGGAAGAATCGAGCAATCGCATGAGAACCATCGACCGTTCGTCTATGGAACCCCGATTGGCAAGCGAACAAGAGGGTCGCAAGAATTCCGCTCCACAAGCGAATCTGAATCGCCGCAACACTTTCGAGAATTTCGTCATCGGCTCCAATAGCCAATTGGCGCATGCCGCCGCCATAGCCGTGGCCCACGCGCCGGCCGGCGCCTACAATCCGCTTTTCGTATACGGCGATACCGGACTGGGCAAGACCCACCTTATGCACGCAGTCGGGCACCATATCCTGCAGAATAAGCCCAACGCTCGCATAGCCTACCTCTCTTCGGAAAAGTTCACCAACGAATTCATCTCCGCGATTCAGGACAATACGCTCTCCAAATTCCGCAAGCGCTACCGCAAAGTGGACGTACTGCTCATCGATGACGTTCAATTCCTCAGTGGCAAGGAACGAATTCAGGAGGAGTTCTTCCATACCTTCAACGAATTGTTCGAGCAGCAAAAGCAGATTTTCCTCTCCAGCGATCGCCCCGCCAATGAAATCGCCAAACTCGAAAGCCGTCTCGTATCCAGATTTCAGTGGGGACTGGTTACCGATATACAAGCTCCCGACTTCGAAACCCGCGTAGCGATTCTCCGCAAGAAGGCGGAGCAGCACAGATTCAAGGTCAGCGACGAGATTATCAATTTCATCGCCGAGCATATCGTTAAGAACATTCGCCGACTCGAAGGCGCCTTGATAAAAGTCTGCAGCTACTCTTCGCTCACCGGAAATCCCCTGGACATCGCCACTTGCGAAATGCTTCTCAGCGATGTGCTGATGGAAGCGGCTAAACAGCAGCTGACCATCGATACGATCCAGAAGAAGGTCGCCGATTATTTCGAGTTACGCCACTCCGATATGCACAGCCGTCGCCGGCCCAACCACATCGCGGTCCCGCGTCAAATTGCGATGTATCTGAGCCGCGAACTGACCAAGCACTCGCTTCAGGAAATCGGTGAAGCCTTTGGGGGAAGGGATCATGGTACGGTCATCCACGCGTGTCGCCAGGTCGAGAATCTAGTCGATCAAGACGATACCGTACGACATAGCGTGGACTACCTGAAAGCTCAGCTTTCTCGATAGCGCAGGCCCAGACGGTTTCGCGCTAGAATCCCATTGCATATCGTCTCAGTTCCGGTTTCTTCTAGCCGATCATGAATCTCAGCGACGAACAAAAGCAAACGATCGCCCAACGTCTCGCCGATGGAGCATCCATCGCTGATATCCAGCGACTCGTTTCGGACGAATACCATGTCGCCGCGACCTACATGGAAACACGCTTCCTCATAGACGACTTGAACCTCGATCTAAAAGAAGAACCGAAGCCCGAGCCCGAGCCTTCCGACTCCCTTGAGGATGCTCCGAGCCCTCCCGAAAGCCCTGCGGCGCCTGCCGAAGCGAGCCCCGTCGACGAGGTCCTCCCTGCATCCGCCAGTTCCGTCACCGTCGAAATCGCTGCAGTCAAAGCCCCTGGAACCGCTCTGAATGGCACGGTGGTCTTTAGCGACGGCGTATCGGCGACCTGGTATATCGACCAAATGGGCCGTCTTGGCTTGGATCCTCAGCAGGAAGATTACCAGCCGAGCCCAGAGGATATCGAAGCCTTCCAGGTCGAGCTGCAGACGAAGATGCAAAGCCAAGGCTTCTAGCCTGCTTCGATCCGCTCAAGCAATTGGGCTTCGCTGAGCGCTTCCACGCCAAGCTTTTCCGCCTTCGCCAATTTCGACCCGGCAGATTCGCCCGCTAGCAAGAAGTCGGTCTTCTTGCTCACGCTTCCGGCAACCTTGCCCCCTTTGCGTTCGATCAGAGCTTTCGCCTCGCTACGGTTCATTGTCGGCAAGGTGCCCGTAATGACAAAGGTCATACCATCGAAAATAGCGTCCTCCTCATTCGGAATCTCCGGCGCAACTGGGTTCATTCCCAATTCGAACAGGCCGTCGATATCCTTCGCATTCGATTCCGATTCGAGAAACGCCGCAATTCCCGCAGCAGTTTTTTCCCCAATCCCATCAATCTCCGTCAATCGCTCCACGCTCGCTTCGCGCAAAGCCTCCACGCTGCCAAACGCTCTCGCCAGGTCCTTCGCTGCCGCCGCTCCTACTTGAGGAATCCCCAATCCATGAATCAGACGCCAGAGCTCAACCCCCTTGCTCCGCTCGATCGCATCGGCTAGATTGCGGGCCGATTTCTCCGCAAACTTCTCCAGTTCCAGGAACTGTTCGAAGGAAATCCGGTAAACGTCCGAAAAGGACCTAGCCAAGCCGAGCCCTACCAACTGATCGACCACCGCAACTCCCAAGCCTTCGATGTCGAGGCACTGCCGTGATGCAAAATGCTCCAAGCGGCCCCTCAGCTGGGCCGGACAAAGTTCGTTGACGCAACGCAGAGCCACTTCTCCTTCCAGGCGGCGCACGGGCGAGCCGCATTCGGGGCATTCATCGGGAAATGCGAATGGGTGGCTGCCTTTCGGTCGTTTCTCGACGAGGACTCGGACGACCGCCGGGATGATCTCGCCCGCCTTTTCGACAATGACGGAATCGCCGACCCTCACGTCCTTGCGTTCCATCTCTTCCTGATTGTGCAGCGTCGCCCGCGAGACGGTTGTTCCCGCAAGCTTGGTCGGGCGCAACTCCGCCACTGGCGTCAGTACACCTGTCCGCCCAACCTGAATCGCGATTCCTTCGAGTACCGTTTCCGATTGCTCTGCAGCGAATTTGAACGCGATCGCCCATCGTGGCGCTTTCGCTGTCGCGCCCAATTGGTCTTGCTGGGCCAAGGAATTCACCTTGATCACCGCGCCATCGGTCGGATAAGGCAAATGCGTACGCGCCGCATCCAATTGCGCAATCGCTTGCCAGGCCGCATCGGCTCCAACCACCTTGAAAAATCGCTCGCCAATCGGCATTCCCCAACGCTCCAGTAGATCGTGGTACTGGGCTTGCGAATCGATGGCGTCGCCCTCCAAGTGCCCCAATCCATACAGGATAATATCGAGCGACCGCTTGGCCACTGCAACGCGATCCAGCATTTTCACCGTGCCCGCTGCCAGATTCCGTGGATTGGCGAATTCTTCCAATCCCGCCGCGCTTCGCTCGGCATTGATCCGATCGAACTCGTCGTTTCGCATATAAATTTCTCCCCGAATTTCGATCGCTTCGGGAAGCGTCGAGCCCGGCAGACCCCTCGGCAATCCATCGATGAAGAGGGCATTCGCGGTTATATCGTCGCCCTCGACCCCGTTGCCGCGCGTTACCGCTCGAATCAAGCGACCCGCTTCATAGGTAAGGCTAACCGCCACCCCATCGATCTTCGGCTCGACGACAAATTCGATTCCATCCGTTTCCAAGCCTCGCTCGACTCGTTCCACGAAAGCGAAGAATTCATCTTTCGAATACGTATTGTCCAAGCTAAGCATCGGCTGGCGATGCCGATAGGACTCGAAGCCTTCCCGCTGGTCGTCTCCGATATTGCGGGCTGGCGAATCCGCCGACTCCAGCTCTGGATGGACGCGTTCCAGCTCCTCCAATTCGCGCTTCAACGCATCGTATTCGAAGTCCGCGATTTCAGGCGCCACCTGACGATGGTATAGCTCGTCGTGGCGGGCTACTTCGCTACGCAAAAACTCGATTCGTTCTAAGTCCCCAGATCGATCCATACCGCTATTCAAGCGTTCCATTGCGCTAACGCAAGCGTCCGCCGATCTGGCCGCGGAGGAGCATGGAAATCCGCGTTTCCAAGATTCGGCGATAGAGCGTCCACGTTCGGTAAACGAAAATACCCACGAGCCCCCCAAGGCCATCCGCCATCCAATCGTAAACATCCGTCACTCGATACGAATTGTACGATTGTATCCACTCGTCGGCGACTCCATAGGAAAGCGTTAGTCCGAGGGCCAATGCGAATCGTCCCTTCGAATTCAGATCGCCCTTCAACCACCGAAACCAAAGCGTTCCCAGCAGCCCGAACACGAAGAAGTGGGCGATCTTATCGAAATAAGGTACATTCGGTCCATCAGGCCCGCTTGAATCGAAACCGGAAACCCACGCGAGCGTCGCCACCAAGGCCAATGCGGGCCAAAGCGTGCGAAGAGTCAGTCTAGAGTCAGTTGCCATTCCTTGTGAGCTTCGCCTGGAAACTCAGGCGTTCGCAATGGAAGCGAGAAAAATGGTCGGGCCACCGAGATTCGAACTCGGGACCTCTTGTCCCCCAGACAAGCGCGCTAACCAGGCTGCGCCATGGCCCGACAAAAAGGAAAGGCTCGCCAATCTGGTGAGCCCATCCTCGGATTTCAAACGCTTTTTTCGATTCGCAGAAGAAAATCCGGCAGTCTCGTCGAAATTCGGATTTTGGCTTGATTCCACCTCTCTGGAGAGGCATACACCTCACTCCTCTTTCAAACGGATGCCCAGGTGGCGGAATTGGTAGACGCGGCGGATTCAAAATCCGCTTTCTTCGGAAGTGTGGGTTCGAGTCCCACCCTGGGTACCACGCCTTCGCGAATCACGGAAGGCGCTCACGCCATCGCCCCTTGAGCGGCCCCAGAGGCGGGGCCGCGAGCCATACCCTACTCTCCCCCTCCTGCCGTCGCCTTTCCATCGCGTGCCAATGGAGTCGACTCCGCGGATTCCCCAGATAGCAGTTTCTTGAATTCGTCGTAGGAAGAGCGGTACCGCAACGTACCATCATCATTGACGTCAATCAGACCGAATCCTTTTGAAACGAGCTGCCACCAGTAAACGCGCTCGGTCAAGCCGCTTTCCCAGGCATCCTCGTAGTAGCGCCTTAGATACTTCCCGGCATCCTCTTCGCTCACGCACTCCTTTTCGCTGGTAGGGGCGTAGGGGCTCTGGTTTTCCAATGGCCAATTGACTTCGGTTATCCAGAATCGGCGATTCGCCCGATTGGCGCACATCACACACGCGACGAAATGATATATTTTCTGCTTCAGGTCGAAGATGAGAAGCTGCCGATTTCGAGGACAACCGCGACGGTCTACGTATAGCGAACACCCCACGACGTCCCAATAAATTCCAAACCCGTGTATCACCGACCGAATAAATGGAATGGGTTCGAAGTCCAAAACGCTCGGTCCCACGAAGTCTATGCCTGGGTATTCCGATCTGATCTCTTCGGCCACGGAAGCGAAGGCGAGAAACTCGTCGCAACTGAGAATGCCCCATTTCGAACGGTTGATTCCTTGACCAATCTGGTAGCTTCTGATTCTCGGCCAGAATCGACTTACAATCGCATTCAAATTCTTCCTCCACAAATCATGATCGAGGATGTGCTGACGATCCTGCATCAAGCACAAGACGAACTCGCAATCCGGAAGAGAATCGACCAATTCCCAATGCTCCTCCAAGCGATTCATTTCCCAGAGAGGAAAGCGAAGCAGGACCTGGCGAACCCCCAGCTTTTCTATCTCGTGGGCAAGACTTGGTCCGTCACAGGATTGAAGCGCCACCCCGATCCCCATGAAGTCCTTCCAGCTGTCCGAACGCTGCTTCCAGTTTTTAGGGCGATAGCCGAGCGAGAGAGCGCCTTGAATCACCGCAATCACTGGAAAGGCCGCCAGAGAACAAAACGCGGATTTCACGAAGGACCAAAAGCGGCCCCTCAAGCGCTGGGCGAGCGACAATTGGAGACGAATCGGATACGGCTGCTCGCTGTATGGGTCCCAATGGGACTGCCCTGCATTGTAATCAGAGCCCAATTTTTCTCCTCCAAGGACGGGTTGCATTCTTAATGCGCCACTTCAATGCGTAGCCGCGGCGACGCTTCCAATAAGCCTTCTCCAAGTCGCCTAGGGGGACTTGATTGCTCTGCGCGTAAGCTTCCAACATGGGCGAAGCCAGATCGTCGGGAAGATCCGTCTGAGCGAGCGAAGTCAACGCTCGTCCCCGTCGAACAGGACCGAATCGCATCCGATTGTTATCCACTATCTGAATCTCCCAGCTTCCATCTCTTCCGGATGTAAAGAGAAGGTTGCCCGGAGTCAGATCCAAATGGAGAATGTTCTCCCGGTGCATCTTCGCCAGAGATTGGCCAAGCAATCTGGCCTTCTCCACGCGTTGAGGCAGATTGGATTGGCTAAGCTCCCTGGCCTCATGATCGAAAGGGGTGAAGACACAGACGTAGAAACTGTCCCTCATCCAAGGGCCATCCCACGACTCGAGCCAAGCAATCGGCGCCGGACTCTTCAGTCCCGCTTCATTGAGGCGCTGCGAATGCAAATACGAGCGCTTCGCCTTCCCTTCGCAAACCCGATAGGCAACCTTTTTCCAGACATCGCGATTGGAGAAGCGTTTCACGACAAGATCCACGCCCTCGAAACGCTGTCGAAACAGCTGGTTGCGTCCGCCCTGGATTAGATACTCCTTCGGGAAACAATCAATCGATTGAGGCAATTCCTGTAGCCAAGTCCTCCACGCAGCGGTGTCATAGGGGGCGGCAATCTGCATTTTCAAAGGCATGTATCAGGCCAATAGGCGGCCATGGGAATAGTCTCTGGCGCGCGCGTGGAGGTGGCCAATAAAAAAGAGGATTAAGGGCGTTGTTTCGGAAACCAGAAATCAGGCGAACGCTATGAGCGGTAGCGGATTTCAAGCGATTCGTCTACCCCCCACCTTAATTGGCTCGATCCTGATCGATGATTGCCCTCTCAAATGCGGTCGCCATCATTCGCGCAACATGATCAGCGACATCAAGACGTTCTGCGCTCTTTTGCGCCCCTACCAAGGCAAGATCTGGATGTCTGTTATTTTTGGATCCGTCGGTGGCGCCCTCACCGGCGCGGGATTGACGAGCGGGGCGGAGCGTTTGTTTTCCAGCGTTTTCAGCGACGACCGATCCTTGGAACTGAACGAAATTCTGCTCATCGCAGCAACCTTCCCCATTCTATTCCTGATCATCGGATCCTCTAACTTTCTCGGCGCCTACCTGCTCCATTCAGCAGGTCTGGGAGCCATTCGCGATCTCAGGATTCGAATCTTCGATCGGCTTCAGCTCCTATCATTCGCCTACTTCCAAAAGATGGCCAGCGGCGACTTGATCGCCCGCATTACCGGCGATACGCACATGCTGCAGCTCACGCTCAACTATGTCGCCCGAAAGTTCATAACCCAACCGGCCACGATTATTGGGGCCCTCTATTTTCTGACAATTAAAGCGATTCAAGATGAAGGCGTCTTGGAGATATACCTCTGCTTGATCGCCCTGCCAATCGTCGTCTTCCCCATTCGGCACTTCAGCAGAAAGCTCTCGCGAAAAGCCGTGAAGCAGCAGGAAGAGTTCGGGGGCTTAACCCAGAACATCGCTCAGAATCTGAGCGGGGCGAGAGAAGTCAGAGCGTTCAATCTGGAAGAACGCGAATCCTCCCGTTTCCGCAATCGGGCCATAGACCTGTACCAATCCCAGATGAAAGTCGTCAAATACGGGTTTTCGCTCCCTCCCGTAATCGAGACCATATCGTCTGTCGGACTTTCCATAGCGTTCGTAATCGGCTATTTCCAAGGAGTCTCCGGCGGGGTCTTCACGGGAGTCTTCCTCGCCCTTTACTTTCTCTATAACGCGATTAAAAGTTTGGGTATATTCGCAGCGGAACTCTCGAAAGGCGTCGCAGCGCTTACTCGAGTCGAAGAAATTCTTCACCACCCCATCGAAGTCGCAGAAGAACCTGACGCAAATCCATTCGGGCCAGCGAAAGGGGATATTCAATTCGATCAGGTCGATTTCTCATACGATTCCTCCACAGCCGTCTTGAGCAATGTCAACGCTCGGATCCCTAGGCACTCCATCTGCGCGCTGGTAGGGCCGAGCGGCTCCGGCAAAAGCACTTTCGTAAATTTGGTCCCTCGTTTTTTCGACGTCGCCAAAGGCTCTATTTCAATCGACGGCCGAGATCTGCGCTCGATGCCACTCGGCGATTTGCGCAGGCAAATCGCGATCGTGTCCCAGGATCCAGTGCTCTTCGACGATACGGTCATGGAGAATATCCGCCTGGGACGTCAAGACGCCACTGATGATGAAGTAAAGGCTGCAGCGAAAGACGCCTTCGCCGATGAATTCATACGATCGTTGGAGAGCGGATACGATGAAATCGTAGGAGAACGAGGAGCCAGGCTCTCAGGGGGACAGCGACAGCGCATTGCGATCGCCAGAGCATTCTTGCGAGCGGCTCCCATCCTAATCTTAGACGAGGCCACTTCGGCCCTCGACCTTGAAAGCGAAAGCAAAGTGCAACAAGCTCTCAGCAAGCTAGTGGTTGGCAAAACCGTCCTCATCATCGCCCACCGCTTTAGCACAATCGTATCGGCTCAACAAATACTGGTGTTCAACAAGGGCGAGATAGTCGATTCCGGAACGCACGAAGAGCTGCTCGACCGCTGCCTGGTCTACCAGCGCCTCTACCAGAGGCATGCTTGAAAGCGGACCGAGGCGAGCTCGACCTCCTCGGTTCCCTCAAACGCGCCTGCCTCTATCAAACGCCACCCCGCCTCTAGCAATTCCCCAAGACCTGCAATCGGAAGGCGATGATGCCCCAATCAAGGCCTCCGAGGAGCCCCTTCGGGCGGCAAATGCGAATGCAAGGGCGATACCCAATGACTGACCTCGGAATTGTTATCCAATTCTCGAAGGACGACCACTTTTAACGGACCTGTTCTAAACCGACATGTTTCCAACGCAAACATATAACTATCAATAATTAATACATCAAAGGGCAGACACGATCCCAAGCTCCTCCATACGCTTCGGGCATATAATTGAATTTTATTTCAACGGTTTTGAACGTATTGCCGAACTCTCCGTCTATCCCCGTGCAGTTTATAGGGAATAGTTCATTTTTCGTATCTAGTTTGTAGTTTGATAAGTTGAAAAAGGGCTCCGCTTAGCGGAGCTCTTTTTTTGCATAGGCAGGAGGCCTTTTCCGAACGTTTCCAAGTTTTCTCCCTAAAGTTTGAACGTTTCACCCCTTCGAGCGCCTATCCCTATAACGATACACAAGGGTTTTGTTCATTTTTCGTATCTAGTTTGTAGTTTGATAAGTTGAAAAAGAGCTCCGCTTAGCGGGGCTCTTTTTTTGTCCGGATACTTTCCAGGCCAAATGGTTCTTCCACAATAGTCGCGAATGGAAGAGTTCGATGCCCCTCCAATCGGATCTCAGCCCCTCGGCGCGAACTTATTCAATTAAATCTTCGAATTCTTTGAACGTTTTCCCGTTCCCAGCGACTACCTAGTACAGAAGAGGAAGTTAGAGTTTTTCTTAATTCTGGTTTGTAGTTTGATAAGTTAGAAAAGGTCCCGCTTAGCGGGGCCTTTTCGTTTTTTTCGAGAGACTCAAACCCCTCCGCTCTTAGAGATTTGCAAAACTGCTTAATCCCTACCATAACCCATGGGCATGCCTGATTACCGGAGCTATTTCCCGAACCTCTCCCCCGATCGCCCTTCGATTCAGCTATCGAGCGACGAATCCCATCACTTGGTTGCCGTTAACCGAGCCCGCGAAGGCGCGCCGGTGGTGGTATTCGACGGGAAGGGATCCGAGTGGTTCTGCGAATTGAAAGAGGCCAACAAGCGCGCTGCAACATTGGAGGGCCAGCGTTTCCTTCTTCACGACCCCCTTCCCTACTCCATTGCCCTGGCTCAAGCCATTCCCAAGGGGAAGGGACTGGAGGGCATCATTCGCAAGGCCACGGAATTGGGAATTCAGGACGTCTACCCCTTGGTGACCGAGCGAACCGAAACGCGAATCAAGGGCGATCGAGTCCAAAGCAAAAGCGACAAGTGGCTGACTGCCGCCATCGAAGGAGCCAAGCAAAGCGGAAATCCCTTCCTCCCTCGCATTCACCCGCTATCGGAGATCGACGACTTCCTCGAGAAGGCGGCCCCAAACCTTGCCCTCAAGCTCATCGCATCGCTCCAGCCTAATACCATCACCCTGAAAGCCGCCATCGAATCGCTCTCTAAGGATTCAGCGAAATCGGGGGTATTCCTAGTCGGCCCCGAAGGCGATCTCTCGCATTCCGAGTACGAGCGGATCAATGCCGCGGGATTCCAGCCGATCACGTTAGGCCCCTACGTACTCAAGTGCGAAACCGCAGCCACGAGCGCCCTCAGCATTCTTCGATACGAATGGGGCGGCGCCTAATCGAACCCGCTACCAAGTCATCAATCCGCCGGCATAGGTAAACCCGGCGCCCACGGAACAGAAGATGATCTTGTCGCCTTCCTCGAAGATGCCTTCCTCTGCCGCCCAACCCAGGGCCATCGATACGGACGCCGCGGAAGTATTTCCATACTTTCCAACGGTGACGATAAACTTTTCGTAGGAAATGCCCACCCGCTTGCTCACCGCCTTGAGAATTCGGGCATTGGCCTGATGCGGCACGATCCAGGAGACCTCGTTTTCGCTCAGTCCGTGGCGCTTCATGGCGCTCTCGATAATGTCGGAAAATGCGAGTACCGCCCGTTTGAAAACGACCCCGCCATCCAACTGGATATAAAAGGAATCGAGACTGTCGCCAGGCCGCGGGATCGGATTCATAGCGCCCCCACCCGTACGGCAGATCGCATGCGTGTAGCGCGAATCTCCACTCAGTTCATGTCGATACAAGCGATGGCCACCCTCCTGGGGAGTCAATATGGCAGCGCCCGCTCCGTCTCCAAAAAGAAACGCGGTCTCGTGATCCTTGGAATTCGTTATGCGCGAGAGAATTTCCGCCGTTACGACGAGCGCATTCTTGGCCGTCCCTCCCGCAATGAAGGAACGCCCCACCTCCAACGCATAGAGCCATCCAGAACAAGCCGCATTCAAATCGAAAGCCAATGCCTGCCCAATTCCGAGCTCGCGAGCCAAGGCGCTGGCCGCTCCCGGCACCGGCTGATCCGGAAGCAAGGTCGCCACGACGACCGCGTCGATGTCGGACACCGAAAGTCCCGACATTTCCAAGGCTTTGCGGGTCGCCTCCGTGGCGAGACTCGTCGCGGACTCTCCTTCGCTAATCACATAACGCTGCTGTATCCCTGTCACCTTGACGATTTCTTCAGCCGTTTTGCCCGGAAACTCCTTTAATATTTCCTCGTTCGAACGAACGCTCTTCGGAACCGCATAGCCGATTCCGGCCACGCATACGGTTTGATCCGAAAGCGATCCCGCTGGAGCGGATTGCCCCGTCGCTTGAGGCCTGGCGCCATTGCCGCGATAATCGTCGAGATCGTCTCCGGTAACTCGGCCACCGGGGCCGGTGCCGACGATGTCCGTAATAGACGCAGGATCGAGTCCTCGGTCCACCGCGATCTTGCGGGCCCGAGGCGTCCAACGGATGCTCCCCGGACGAAGCAGGCTTCGCCAAAACGCTTGCCGCAGGCGCCGCGGGCGTGGGTCCGACTTCCGCGAGCGGAGCTACGGGACTCTCCACCGGCTCCACTTTCGCCGGAATCGGAACGGGATTCGATGCATCGTCTTTGACTTGCAAGTGACTCAATGAAGCGTCTTCCGTTTCGATCCTGAAAAAAGGCGTATCCACTTCCAGGATATCCCCTGCTCGGCAAGCGAAAGACTTGATTACGCCATCGCAGGGCGCTTCGAAATCGAAAATCGATTTATCGCTCTCGAGCTCCGCGATTTTATCGCCCTTACTGACCGAATCGCCCGCTTCGGACAGGATATCGATCACTGTGATTTCGTTCACCGTCGCCCCCATCGAAGGGATCGGCACTTCAATCAATAGCTTGGCCATATTGGATTCTCGTTTGAAAGGAAAATGAACAGCGCCTCAGCCTCGGCAGCCTATGCTAGCCCCTCTTTTGGCCAAGGCTCGCCGCGACGAAGGCTTGGAACAAAGGATGGGCCTTGCTCGGCTTCGAGAGGAATTCCGGATGCGACTGGACAGCCAGAAACCAGGGATGATCCTTCAATTCGACCATCTCTACCAAATCGCGCTTGGGATTGATTCCGCTTACGACCAGACCGCCGTTTTCAAGTTGTTCGACGTAATCATTGTTCACTTCGTAGCGGTGACGATGCCGCTCTCGAATAAATTCCTGACCGTAGGCGTCAAAGCCCTTGGTTCCGGCCTTGACCTGGCATTCGTACGACCCGAGTCGCATCGTCGCTCCTTTGTCGACGATGTTCTTTTGCTCGTCCATCATCGAGATCACGGGGTGCGCCGCATTTTCATCGACCTCGTAGCTGTTCGCTCCCTCGAGTCCCAGCACGTTGCGAGCGAACTCGATCACGGCGATCTGAAGCCCCAAACACAATCCGAAATAGGGAATGCTGTTTTCTCGAGCGTATTTGACCGCAGCAATCTTGCCTTCGATGCCGCGATCGCCAAATCCCCCCGGCACGAGAATTCCATTGAGTCCCTTAAGCTTGTTCAGCCCCTCCGGCTTCTCCAAGGCTTCCGCGTCAATACGTACGACATTGACAGCGCAGTCGTTTGCAATGCCTGCGTGCGTCAGCGACTCGTATACCGACTTGTACGCATCCTGCAATTCGATGTACTTGCCGACGACGCCGATATCCACGCGCTCGGAAGGCGACTTCAATCGTCGCACGATGTCGATCCACACGCTGTGCTCGATCGGCGGCGCATCCAAGTCTAGGAGATCGACGACCAGGTCGTCCATCTCTTCGCGCTGCAGCGCCAAAGGCAGCTCGTATATCGAGGACTCGACATCGATTTCCTCGATCACCGCCTTGACCGGCACATTGCAGAACAAGCTCAGCTTCTCCCGAATCTCTCGGTCGATGGGATGCTCGGTTCGACAAACGAGAATATCAGGCTGGATACCAATCTCGCGCAGCTTGGCCACGCTCTGTTGCGTTGGCTTAGTCTTCAACTCGCCCGCTGCATTGAGGAACGGAACGAGGGTAACATGTATGAAAATTACATTGCCACGTCCGGCCTCCAAAGAGAACTGACGCATGGCTTCGAGAAAGGGAAGCCCTTCGATGTCTCCAGTCGTCCCGCCGATTTCCGTGATCAGGATATCGACATCGGCGCTCGCTGCCCGAATCCGGTTCTTGATCTCGTTGGTGACGTGCGGGATAACCTGAACCGTCGCCCCCAAGTACTCTCCTCGGCGCTCCTTTTGAATTACCGATTCGTAGATCTGACCCGAAGTAAGGTTATTGAATTGGCTGAGCTTTCCGGATGTGAAACGCTCGTAGTGGCCGAGGTCCAAATCGGTCTCTGCGCCATCGTCCAAAACGTATACTTCGCCATGCTGAAACGGATTCATGGTACCCGGATCGACATTGAGGTAGGGATCGAATTTCTGGATCCTCACGGAAACGCCTCTTTCCTCTAGCAAGGCGCCTAAAGAAGCGGCTGTCAGTCCTTTACCCAGCGAAGAGACCACGCCGCCTGTTACGAAAATATATTTCTTAGGCTTTTCTTTCTGCACGTCGACTGCCATGTGAATGCGAAAGCGGCAGACAGGTCAATCAGCGAGTTTCCAAAAGTGGAAAATGGATTATCCGCCGAATAATGTCCACCCGGCGAAGGCCACTAAAGCGATCAGCAAGGCCGTAACCATCAATACGATGCCAAACTTTACGATCCGCCAAACGACGTAGAGCAATCCTGCCGCCACAATGGTCAGACAAGTGGTAACGAGCCACGGCGGATACAGCTCGAATAACTTTTCGATCTCTTCGATTGCGTACGCCATTCACCGGCACATTACGCGAGCGCTTCCAAGTCCTTCAACCTCGAATTTTGATTGCGCCTCCTAGGGGATCCGATTTCGTCGAACCCGTCCCGCTCCGTGGGCGCTACCGAATTCACACTATGTCAAAGCAATATCACATCTACGGGATGGGCAATGCGCTCGTCGATATCGTTACCGAAGTGTCCGACGACTTCGTCGCGGAGCACGCGATCGAAAAGGGCATCATGACGCTTGTGGACGAGCAACGCCAGCATCAGTTGGTCAACGCCATCCACCTGCCCAGCTCGGAACGGCAATGCGGCGGTTCCGCAGCCAACACCATCATCGGAGCTGCTCAATTCGGGGCTTCTTGCTACTATTCCTGCAAAGTGGCAAATGACGAAATGGGAGATTTCTACCACGACGACCTGACCGCAAATGGAGTCAATACCAACCTATCGCCGGGCAATCACGAAGCGGGCATAACCGGCAAGTGCCTGGTCATGACGACACCCGATGCCGAGCGCACCATGAATACCTTTCTCGGCATCACCGCAACCTACTCTTCTGACGAAATAGATGAAGTCGCCCTAAAAAGCTCCGAGTATCTCTATATAGAAGGCTACCTCGTCACCGGCGATGGAAGTCGCGAGGCCATGAAGGCCGCCAAGGATCTGGCCGAGGCGAATGGCGTCAAAACCGCTCTGACCTTCTCCGATCCCAGTATGGTCAAGTACTTCAAGGAGGCCATGACCGATGTCGTAGGCGACGGCGTGGATCTACTCTTCTGCAACGCGGAAGAAGCCATGCTCTACACCGACACCGAAACAATCGACCAGGCCAAGGAAGCCCTGAAGGGCGCTGCGCGAACCTTCGTCATCACGTTAGGAGCCCAAGGGGCCCTCGTTTTCGACGGCCAAACGGAATCGCGAATCGACCCCTTCCCCACCGAAGCTATCGATACCAACGGAGCGGGCGACCTGTTCGCTGGATCCTTCCTCTACGGAATTACTAGCGGGCAGAATTTCGCCGAGGCCGGTAAGCTGGCGAGCCTAGCCTCCTCCCTCGTCGTCTCCAAGTTCGGCCCACGCCTCGCGGCAACTCAAGCGCGACAGGCCCGCGATCAGCTCTTCGCATAGGATGAGCAAGCCCTCCCATCCGTCGATTCGCATCGCAGTCGTCGGCGGAGGCGCCGCTGGAATCTTCGCCGCCCTTACCGCAGCGGAAACCAATCCGAATGCGGGAATTGTCGTATTCGAAAAGTCGCCACGGTTTTTATCCAAGGTAAAGATATCCGGAGGCGGGCGATGCAATGTCACGCATTCCTGCTTCGACCCCAAGGAATTGATCAGCCGCTATCCGCGCGGTTCGAAGGCCCTCTTGGGACCCTTTCATAGATGGCAGCCAAGAGATATGATCGATTGGCTGGAAATGCGCGGCGTCGCCCTGAAAACCGAACGCGACGGTCGCATGTTTCCGACAACCGACTCATCGCAAACGATCATCGACTGCCTGCTCGACGCGGCGAGTGTATCGAAGATCGAGCTCCGCTCCCGAGCAGGAGTATCGTCGGTGACCGTCGATTCCGAAGGACGCTTTATCCTCAGTCCGCATTCCGGCCCCGCGGAAAGCTACGATCGACTCATTATCGCCTCAGGGGGAGGCAAATCCCTAGAGGCCCACGCCCTCGCAACATCCCTGGGCCACAACATCGCCCCGCTCGCGCCCTCCCTCTTCACCTTCCACGTAGAGGACCCGCGAATCGAGGGCCTTCAAGGACTAG
>CBFHHM010000019.1:35299-45167 GCA_965655705.1 Candidatus Pelagisphaera sp. | reverse complement strand
CGTTCCAAATGCGACGATTGCCTGCCCGCAAGCGAGATTGAAGCAATCCGGTCCTCTGCTCATTACCCACTGGGGACTCAGCGGGCCGGCAGCGCTCAAGCTGTCGGCTTGGGGCGCCCGGGCATTCGCAAGCTGCGACTATCGATTCGAGGTCGCCGTCAATTGGACTGGAAGGCTGGATCGGCAAGCGGCAACGGACGCCCTCGAACAAGCCAAGGGCGCAAAGGGGGCCAAACTGGTGAATTCCGACACGCCCTTCGACCTGCCCAAACGCCTGTGGGTTCGACTCGTTCGCTGCGCGGATATCTCCGACCGAACTCCGTATTCCCAACTTTCCAAAGCGAATCTGCAAACGCTTGCCACAATCCTCGTCGACAGCCGCTTCCACGTTTCCGGCAAGAGCATGAACAAGGAGGAATTCGTAACCTGCGGCGGAGTCGAGCTAAAGGAGGTCGACTTCAAGCGCATGGAGAGCAAATTGCGCCCTGGGCTTCACTTCGCCGGGGAGGCCCTCGACATCGATGGCGTAACGGGCGGCTTCAATTTTCAGGCGGCTTGGACCACGGGTCGCATCGCCGGACTCTCCGCGGCGGAACCGAAATCGGAGCCCTGAATCGTCTTCGTCGAATCGATCGGCAATGGGAGCATCTATCCCCCTATTTCGAACCCGAGGCAGAGAAACGCCTGACACCAAAAAGTCCCGAATTTCGCCATTGCCGGACCATCGGTTAGCTGATTGAATTTCACGTCTATGAAACCGAGCCCACGATACCTATTTAACACTTTCATCGCCGCTTCCACGCTCCTCCTATTCGGGTGTTCGCAGTCGCCGGAAGAATCGAGCAGCGCTGCGGATTCGACGCCTCCCGCCGCGTCCCAGGACGATCTCGCGAACGGTCTGGCCGACATCCAAAAGAAAGCCGAAGCCGAGGCTGAAAAGCTACAATCGGATCTCAATGCGGCGCTTAAAACGCAACGCTCCGAACTGATGGCTCAATTCGAGTCGAATACGAGCGAGCTCACCAACCAATTCAATGGTCTGAAAAAGCAATACGACTCGCTGAAAGGCGCGTTGCCGGACGAGGTCAAGAAAGCCGTGATGGCTCAGATTCCCGATCTCGAAAGCAGCATATCGAAACTCAAGGAGATGGTCGCCAAGTTCGACCCGAAAACCTTAGCCGAGCTGGAAGCCTTCAAATCGAAGTATCAGAAGGAATACGATACCGCGTTGCAGCTTTTCAAGGAAGCTTCCAAACTCCTCGATGCTTCCGGCGTCAAGGTTCCCAAGCTCTTCTAAAGACGCTCCAGCGCCCTACCATTTTGGCGGAGCCCTTCCTCGGGGGGCTCCGTTTTCATTTACAGCCTAAGCCAAAGCTGGATAGTCGGACAATATGGATCGCCCACGCTACGAATCCCTCGACGCGAAACTGAAGCGTCTGCACACCCTCAATACCGTTTCAGGCCTGCTCGGATGGGACGAACTGGTCAACCTACCCCCTGACAGCGCCGACCAACGCCAAGAGCAATCCGCCATCATGGCGGAAGTCGTCCACCAAGCAGCTACCGATCCGGAAATCGGAGAGCTGCTCGACTCGCTGGAAAGCCAACCCGACGCCCTCGATTCCGATCAAGCGATCGTCGTCCGCAACGCCCGCAAGGACTACGATCGGCTAGTGAAGATTCCCCAGGAATTCGTGAGCCGAAAAGCGCGTCTCGATAGCGAATCCTATCACGCATGGGTCGAGGCGAAGTCCTCGTCGAATTTCGCCGCCTTCGCGCCCTTTTTGGAAAAGCAGCTCGCTTGCGCCAAAGAGTACGCGTCCTTTCTCGGCAAGTCGGACGCCCCCTACGATTGCTTGATCGATCGATTCGACCCAGGGATGGATGCATCGACCATTGGCGGGCTCTTCGCAGCGCTGAAAACCGATCTTGTTCCCATCGTTCGCCGTATCCTGAATTCTCCCACAAAGCCGGAAACCGATTTTCTGAAAGGCTTTCCGATCGAGGCCCAATCGAGCTTCCTCAATGAAATCACACGTGACTTGGGATTCAACTATCGCCGTGGGCGAATCGACACGTCGGTCCATCCCTTTTGCGGCGGCAACGGAGCCGACACGCGCATGACGACTCGCTTCGATGAAGACAATCCGCTGGATTCCCTCTTCAGCGCCATACACGAAACGGGCCACGGACTATACGAGCAAGGGCTCCCTTTGAATGCCCTGCACAACGCGCTCGGCCAAGCAGCCGGCATGGGCGCTCACGAGTCCCAAAGCCGCCTCTGGGAAAATCAAGTCTGTCGCAGTCGTTCGTTTTGGAAGCGTTACGAACCGGCGTTTCGGAAGCGGTTTCCATCGCAATTGGATTCCGTTTCCAGCGACGAACTCTATCTCGCAATCAATGCCGTATCCGGAAATCCGATTCGAGTCGATTCAGACGAAGTCACCTACAATCTCCACATCATCGTTCGATTCGAGCTGGAAAAACGGCTTTTCAAAGGAAGCTTGACCGCGCGAGAGCTCCCTGACGCCTGGAACGAATCGTATCGAGAACTGCTCGACCTAGAACCGCGCAACGACGCGGAAGGGGTCTTGCAGGATGTGCATTGGTCCGACGGGTCCTTCGGCTACTTTCCCAGCTATTGCTTGGGCAACATGCTGGCCGCCCAACTGTGGTACGCCGCGCTCGCCGATCTGCCTGATCTGGAAACCGACTTTGCGAAGGGCCAGTTCGAACCGCTCTTGCAATGGCTGCGCAGCGCGGTTCACCGTCACGGCATGCGCTACGAACTTCCGGAACTCGCGAAGCGAGCCACTGGAGCTCCCCTCTCCCCGCGTTCCCTCCTCCGCTACCTAGAGGACCGCTACTTGCCGCTCTACGACTAGAAATGCGCTCCAAGAGAAGGTCCAAGAAAGGATTGCCAGACGCGATTCCCCTTGGCATCGTCCGCCACCTTTCATTTGGAAATATCGTCATGACTACGGAGACCCTTCAAATCGATTCGCTCGTTACCGAAATGGCTCGCGATGCCCGCGAAGCCTCGCTCGCCCTGGCCAACGCCCCAACCGAATTGAAGAACCAGGCCATTCGTAAACTCGCAACGCTGATCGAAGAAAACGCCGACGCCTTGCGGAGCGAAAACGCCAAGGATCTCGATGCGGCCGAGGAAAACGGGATCACCCAGTCCATGCTCAAGCGTTTAGAGCTGAGCGATCGCATGCTCTCCGACATGCTCGCAGGAGCGAAGCAAGTCGCCGCCTTGCCGGACCCTCTCGGCGAAACGCTCGAGAGCTACACGCACCCGCAGGGCTTCGCCATAGAGAAAGTACGCGTGCCCATCGGAGTCATTGGGATCATCTACGAATCTCGTCCGAACGTCACTGTAGACTGCGCCATCCTCTGCCTTAAATCCGGCAACGCCAGCATTCTCCGAGGCGGCAAAGAGGCCTATCATACGAACATCGCCCTCGCGAAACTCGTCACTCAAGGCCTAGAGGAAAGCGGTCTGCCTGCCAAGGCGTCCCAGTTCATTCCCACTAAGGATCGAGCCGCCCTTAACACCTTGCTCAAGCTCGACCAATACGTTCAGTGCATCATTCCGCGCGGCGGCGAAGGACTCATTCGCTTCGTCGCGGAAAACAGCCACATTCCCGTCATCAAGCATTTCGACGGAATCTGCACGCTTTACGCGGACCAATCTCTGGACGAGGCGCAGGCCACCGCCTTGATCGTCAACTCCAAGTGCCAGAAGCCCTCGGTATGCAACGCGCTCGAAAATCTGCTGATTCACCGCGCCATTGCCGAGAAGGCCCTCCCTTCAATCGCTCGGGCATTGAAGGACGAAGGCGTGGAATTGAGAGGAGACGAGCGCTGCGCCGCGATTCTCCGAGCAGCGGAGATCGATTGCCTGGACGCAACCGAGTCGGATTGGGGGACGGAATACCTAGACCTCATTCTTTCGATCAAAGTCGTCGATTCGCTAGAGGAAGCCGTCGCGTTCGTAAACCGCTACGGCAGTTCGCATAGCGACGGCATTTTGACCACCGATCCCCAAGCCGCGGAGTCCTTTCTCAACGGAGTCGATTCATCAACCGTTTATTGGAATGTCAGCACGCGCTTTACCGACGGATTCGAATTCGGTTTTGGAGCGGAAATCGGCATCTCGACGGACAAGCTGCACGCCCGCGGTCCCATGGGGCTGCGCGAGCTTTGCAGCTACAAGTACAAAGTCGTCGGCGACGGTCAGATTCGGACCTGAAAACCGCCAGAAGGTCGCCTAAGATTCCCGCTCTTGCAGAAATTGCTGGCGGGTGATGTCATGCAAGGTCACCACCCCGACGACGCGCCCTTCGTCCAGTCGGCTGACAACCGGCAAGGCGCTCCACTCCGTGGTGACGAATCGCTTGGCGACTTCTCGTATTTTCATATCTGGATACACCTTGGGGAATTCCTGAGCAGTGAATATCTCCTGCACGAGCTTGTCCGGGTCCTTTTGGCTTACTACCGTTATTCCCTTTCGGTGGACCATCCCCACATACTTTCCGTGAGTGTCGACAACGGGGTAAATTTTAAAGCGTTCGTCCTTTATTCTCAAATACGCGTGCTCGAGCGGCAGTCTCGCCTCCAGCGTATGCACCGTATTGGTCATTATCGCGTTGATCGGCAGGTTCTGCCAACCGTTGTGCGGACGTAGGATCGGAAATTTCTTCAAACTGATTCCATCCTGCAAGAGCAGCGCCTCGTATATTGGAACCTGTCTCAAACGACTGGAGATCGCATAGGCGCTCAGATTGGCAGCCATAATCGGCAGAATCAAATTGTAGTCGCCCGTCAGTTCGAAAATGATAAGGATCGACGTAACCAGCGCTCGAATGATCCCAGCGAACATCGCTCCCATACCGGCCAAGGCCAATGTTCCTGGCATCGAACCGCCGCCACTACCCGTGGCATCGGCGATCGAGCCCAGGATTCCTCCTAGCATGGCCCCAATGAAGAGCGTCGGCGCGAATACGCCTCCAACGCCACCGCTCGAATAAGATACGATCGTCGCCACGAATTTTCCGATGAGCAACGCCAAGCCCAATTCGCCAACCAAGGCGGCCGATAAGTCTTCGTAGCCAATGCCGAAAACGCCCATACGATCGGTATTGACGAATATCCCCGCCCCAATACATCCGGTCGCCAAGCCACCTAGTCCAGGCAGCATCCACGCGTAGCGTCCTCGAATCGTTTTCGCTCGTTCGCGCATCGCCAGCAAGACGCCGACAAACAGGTGGAAAAGGACGCCTGCGATCAACCCTAAGACGAGGCTCCAAGCAAGCGTGCTCAACGCATGCGATTCCGGATGGGAAGGCACCTCGAACATCGAACGCGTCCCCAAAATCGAGCGCTCGATCACCGCTGCGATCACCGCAACCATCACGATCCCCGCCAACGCCCGATGCTTGAGATCACCCATGATCTCTTCGAATGCGAAAACGATGGCCGCCAGAGGAGTATTGAACGCCGCCGCTACGCCGCCGGCGCAGCCCTAGGGAATCAGAGCCATCACCTGTCTCGGAGCGAGTCCGGCCCAACGACCGAAGCAAGAGGCCAGCCCCGCTGAGATTTGCACAGTTGGTCCCTCCCGCCCGAGACTGGCCCTTGAGCCGATCGAGAGGGTACCGAGAACGAACTTGCTAATCGCCGCTCGAAAACGAATTTGAGGAAATAGGCGGCTTTGGTTTGGGGAATCCCGCTTCCCGCCGCTTCAGGAGCCCAAAAACGCACCAAGGCGCCCACTAGCAGCCCCCCCGCTGTCGGAAGAACGATCAGTCCGGCAATCCCCAACCAACCTGGGAGGTCTTTGACTCGATGAATCCCATTGCTCTCCGCCCAGTGAATCGACTGGTGAAAGGCCACGGCAGACAGCCCGCTCATCACTCCAATAACCAAAGCGAGCGCATGAAATCGACGCCTTTGATTCAAGGAAAGGCCTTCCATGAGCTGTGCCAACCATCGTCGCGAACGTCTATAAAGGGATGTCTTGGACGGAGCCGCTGGCTGCCAACTAAGCGGGGTACCCTCTGGCGACTCAATCACGAAAGCCCTGAAATCGGCTCATATCGGCCCCTTTTGCAACCCGCGCTCTTCTATTGCAATCCAACCCGGGAGTCTCCAATAATTCCCGCTAATCATATTCCCCGAAAGAGGGAACATCCGGCAAAGACCGCTCATCTCAGTCAATATGAACCGCACTTCAAGGATCTCCACTATCGTTCTCGCTCTCGTATTCGCAGCGGGAGCGTTCGCCGCGCCCAAGCGCGAACAGCTCGTGACACGTGTCGTAAATAGCGAATACGCCCTCGAGGAAATCATGGCGAAGAGCGAAACGAAAATCCCCGCTTCCATTCTCCAGCAGGCGAAAGGTATTATCATTACCGTCAACTATCGAGGCGGTTTCTTCATCGGCGGCCAGGCAGGTCGTGGCATGCTGGTCGTCAAAAACCCGCTCACCAATCAGTGGGGCATGCCCGCCTTCGTCTCTACCGGCGGAGCCAATTTCGGATTGCAGTTCGGCGTCAAGGAACTCGACACCGTCTATGTCATCATGGACGACGAGACCATACGCAAGGCTTACACGGGGCGTTTCGACCTCAGCGCGGATGCCGCAGCCGTTGCCGGTCCCGTAGGAGTTTTGTCGGAAGCCAACGAAGGAAAGGACTATAAAAGCGCCAATATCCTCGTTTACACCACGACCAAGGGACTGTTTGCAGGCGTTGCCGTGAAAGCGGGTTGGGTCAAGCCGGACAACGTGGCCACCAAGGCCTTTTACAATACCGAGTACAATGTGCCGGAAGTCGTTTCCAGCGACTGGTTCGAGCGCCCGATCGAGGTCAAGAACCTCCTGAACCGCATCAACTACTACACCAAAGGCGGCAACTAGTACCGCCCCTTCGCTGGAGACACGAAAAAGCCCGCTTTCGCAAGCAGGCTGCATTGAATTCCAAGCGTTCTGTTTGCGACGTTAACGAGCGTTATCGAACGCTCGCTTCCCACATCTCACGGTAGCTTTGTCTGAGCCCGATACGCAATTCGCGATCGCTGGCCGTCATTCGCTCTTCGCCTGAGCGCAATTTGATTTCCAAACGCCCCCGAGGGCCCAGCTCCCGCTCCCCCTGATTTAGCTTTATGCGTCTGCGCAAGGGCTTGCCCGTCTGGTCATCGAAAGAAGGTCGCTCCCAATTGGCGGTGAACGATTCCTCTTCGGCCTCCGTACTCTCATCGTTGAGGCGACTGCGGATCTGAGCTCGTACTGCGTTTTCGAAATTCATAGATTTATTTACGTTTAATTTACGTCATAAATCGGCTTTCACAAAGCCAAAAAGGCCTCCAAACACTTGGATCAAACCCTCAGGGAATCGATTAGGCAGAATAGCTCAATTCCTTTTAAGCTACTATAAAGCAATAACTTGCAACTTTTATAGGCGTAATCCGCCTAGCGTTTGCCCCCGCGCATGATGTCGAAGGCCACCCATATTCCGAGCAGCATGGACAACACATAGCCAATCCAACCGATTACCGGGATATCGAAAAGCAAGGGAGGGATCTTCGTCGTGATCACCAAGGAGGAGCCGACAATCAAGCAACCGATGATGATGCCCAAGGTAATCTTGTTGCTAGCGTCGGCGATCGTATAGTCGAGCTTGTCCAAGCCCTTGTGCTGCAGGTTCACCCGCAAGCTATCCTTCTCTATCTTTTTGAGAATGCGACGGAGTTCATCTGGAAGCGTCTGCAAGTACTGCAAACCCTGCATCGCCGTGTCTCGAGCGCCTTGCAACAGACGAGCAGGACTCCGACGCTCCTTCATCAAGTCGATCAGAACAGGCTCGAAGGCCTCCTTCAAATTGTAAGTGGAGTCCAATTTCGTTCCCGTTTCCTCGACGCAGAGAATGGCCTTGGCCATGAGAGAGTAATCGCGGGCCAGGTCGATGCCATTGCGCCCGAAGACGTACAGCAACTGCAAGACCGCTTTGCCAATGTTCCCGATACCGGTTTCCGGATCGTAGTGCTCCCGCATAACGACCAGTACTTCGCGCTCCATTGCCCGCTCGTCCACCGGCTCTCCCGAGTCTGCCAAGTTAATCGCGGTCCGCACGACCTGTTCTGCATTGCCCCGCACGAAGCCTAGAAACAAATCGACCAAGCCGTAGCGCATGCGCTGCGTCATTTGTCCGACCAATCCCCAGTCCAGGAGGCAAAGCCGCCCATCATCCATCATTCTCAGGTTTCCCGCATGCGGATCCGCATGGAAAAAGCCGGTGATCAAAATTTGATGGAAGAGCGTTTGCGACCCCACCTTGGCCATGCGCTTCGCCTCCTCCGAGTCCGGATCGAGCTCCGACATGCGACGTCCATCGATACGCTCCATGACTAGCACGCGCTTGGAGCACAGCGCTTCGAATGCTTTCGGCGCATGCACCGATTCCGCATACGGGTTTTGGAGCTCGAAAAAAGTCATGCTCCGGGCCTCGTACCGAAAATCCAATTCCTTCTCCAGACCCTTGCGCAAGGTTTCGACCACCCCAGGCAAATCGTAGGGTTTCAGCTCCTCCAGGCGCTCGTGGGCCTGACGGACGAACCACATGAGAATGTCGAAATCCGCCTCGACGATCTTCTCGAGCCCTGGACGCTGTACCTTCACCGCGACCGCTTCTCCGGACTCTTTCAAGACCCCTAGATGCACCTGAGCCATCGATGCGCCCGCAACCGCCTCTTCGTCCAGGAATTCGAATACGTCTTCTATAGACGCTCCCAATTCGGATTCGAGAATGGGGCGCACGTCCTCGAATTTCGTCGGGGGGACGCGTTCTTGCAGCTTGCGCAACTCGCCAATCAACTCTTCTGGCACGACATCGGGACGCATGCTCAGCAACTGCCCGAATTTGATGAAAGTCGGTCCCAATACCTCCAATACGCGCCGCAAGCGCTCCCATTGGTTCAGCTTGACTCGCCCTGCGTCGCCGAACGCGCTCAGAATGCGCGGAGGCAGATCGAGCCGCTGCAGCATATCCGCGAACCCATTGCGAGCCAGGACGGTTGCGATCTCCTTGGCCCGACCTACATTTGCGATAATATCAAACGGTTTAAGCGCCACAATTCCCATTGAAGGCCAAGAAGGGGCCGGTCACAAGCATCAAGCGTAGCAGCTAGTCGGAGTCGCCAAAAACGGCAATATCCGTAGCGGATTGACTGCCTTATTCCGAATCGGCGGTTTCCGAAAGTTTCGCTTCCAATTCGGCGATCCGCGCCTCCAGGGAGTCGATACGCTCGGATTGCTTGCGACTCATTTTTGCCGCCAAATCTTCGAACTTTTCCTGCACCTTGACGCTGGCCGACTCGAACTCGTTCTTGCCTTCATCAGCGATCTTCTTGGCCGCTTCCTTCGCTTCCCCAGCGGATAGCTTTCCCTTTTCAACCCATTCTCCCAAGACGTCTTCCGCCTTTTCCTTCGTCAATGCAGCCGCTCCCACGCCTGCCAACATGGCTTTTTTTATTACATCTATCATAATGACTGAAATTTAATTCGATTTCCTTTCCTCTGCAATGGATAAAACACCGAATGGCGCTATAAGTTGCGCCCAATAAGCGCCCTTCGGAACACTCGCATTGCTACTCCATCATGACTGACTCGCCATCGCCCATCCAATCGCTCCTCTTCGTTTGCTGGGGAAACATTTGCCGTTCGCCCAGCGCTGAAAACGTCATGCGCAAGCTGCTCGAAGACGAAGGGCTCGCCGAGATCGACTGCGATTCGGCTGGCACCATGCGCGCCCACCAAGGCAATCCTCCGGATTCGCGAATGAGCGACGCGGGGAAACGTCGCGGA
>CBFHHM010000019.1:0-35200 GCA_965655705.1 Candidatus Pelagisphaera sp. | reverse complement strand
TTGCCCATGACCGGTAGCGCCCGCTGCATCGAACAGAGCGACTTCGACCGCTTCGACCTCATCCTAGCCATGGATCGTTCCAATTATAGCGATATAATGGACGCGGCGCGCAGTGACGCGGATCGAGCCAAGGTACGCCTCTTTTGCGAGTACTGCAGCCAGTCCGAACACGAAGAGGTTCCCGATCCCTACTACGGTGGACCCGACGGATTCGAACTCGTACTCGACCTGCTCGAAGATGGCTGCCAAGGCCTCCTCCAATCTATCCGCAATCCCTCCCCGTAAACTACCCGTCGCTCCTGCCCATCATCCGCGCTCTCACTTATTACGACCCATTCCTCGAGCGTCCCAGGACGCGGTGGCTCTGCGAACGGCCGCTCCCCAATGCGCTTCTACCGACACATCGAATCCGTCCTATCCGAGGCGACCGGCCGTTCCTTCGCCATTGAGAGTCGCTCCCCTATTGGAGGCGGCTGTATCAGCGCCGCGGAACGCCTGACCGGTTCTGACCGAGACTTTTTCTTAAAAACCAACGAGCCTTCATTCCTCGAGCAATTCGAAGCCGAGCAGGACTCCCTGGATGCCCTCGACGCAACCCAAACCATCCGCGTCCCCAAGCCGATCGTCTCAGGGCGCTCGGAGGGACGTTCGTATCTCGTATTGGAATACATCGCAACTGGATCTCCGAGCGCGACCGGATGGCAAGTCTTCGGCCAACGCCTCGCCGCGCTACACAAACTGCCTCAATCCTACTACGGCTGGAAGCGGCCCAATGTCATAGGCTCGACCTTCCAATCCAATCGTCGACACGAAGATTGGATCGAATTCTGGCGCGAGGAACGCCTGGAGCCGCAAATCCGCTGGGCAAGCGAAGGAGGCCTCGACCTGATCGGAGCCTCGGAACTGCTCGAACGACTGCCCGCCTTCTTCGCCGACTACACGCCGTCACCGGCGCTATTGCACGGCGACCTTTGGTCCGGCAACGCCGCTTTCGACGAAAACGGCCAGCCCTTCATCTACGATCCCTGCTGCTACTTTGGCGATCGCGAAACCGATCTCGCGTTCACCGAATTCTTCGGCGGTTTTCCCCGCGAGTTCTACGATGCCTACAACGAAGCTCTGCCCTTGATTTCCGGATACGAACGCCGCAAGACGCTCTACAATCTGTACCACTGCCTCAACCACTTCAATCTCTTCGGCTCCGCCTACGCCCGACAAGCCCAAGCGATGACCGACGAATTGCTTCCAGTATAGGAGCGGCGGCGCGGCGCCAGAGCGTATCGAAAAAGCGCGGCGAGACGAGGACGCCTCTGCCCTACCCTTTTTACCCCTCCCCCCAAACACTTGGGATGAGAGCCTCTATCCAGGCCGGCCAAGCGCGACGGATCCTATTCGTCTCAATGCAAGCATCCGCTTTTCTTCCTCGCGTCAGCGCCGATATACTTTCTAATCCCGCACCCAACATGTCCTGGCTCGAAGCGCTCATACTCGGTATTATCCAAGGCCTGACCGAATTTCTCCCGGTCAGTAGCAGTGGCCATCTCGAGCTCGGCAAAGTCCTGCTAGGCATCGAGGCCACCAACGACGTCACCTTCACTGTCGTGGTGCACGGAGCCACGGTTTTGAGTACCATCGTTGTCTTCTATCGAGATATTCTCAACCTCTTCAAAGGGGTCTTGGCCTTTAAGTGGAACGCCTCCGCGGACTACGTTTTCACTCTTTGCCTTTCGGCCATCCCCGTGGTCATCATCGGCCTGCTTTTCAAGGATGAGATTGAAGGCTTCTTCAACAACAACGTGCTGCTCGTGGGCTGCATGCTCCTCATCACCGGTTCTCTGCTCGCCTTCACCTACTACGCTCCCAAAGACGGCGGCGAAGTCAGCAAGGGCAAGGCGATCCTCATCGGCATCGCTCAAGCCATCGCGGTCATGCCCGGCATCTCTCGCTCAGGCGCGACCATCGCCACGGCCCTGCTTCTCGGCGTGGATAAGAAGAAGGCCGCCCGCTTTTCCTTTCTCATGGTGCTCATCCCAATCATGGGCGCCAATGCCAAGGATATCCTAGATGGCGGCATGGCCAACAGCTCGATCGCCGCCTTCCCCCTTATCATCGGCTTCCTCGCCGCGTTCATCGCCGGAGTACTTGCCTGCCGATGGATGATCGCCATCGTCACCCGCGGCAAACTCATCCACTTCGCAATCTACTGCTTCATCGTCGGAGTCGTCGCTATCGCGGGCCACTTCACCGCGTAAGCCAGCAGAAACCCGTTTTCAGGCGGTCGCTGCAAAGCCAACCGCATCCTAATTATGAATCAGGATGCTCCCCAGAGCCGACAAGCAGCGCGAAGAGTCTACTTTCCAAAATCATTTTTGCGTCTTTTTGCGCCTTTTCGTGACCATAACATCAGCGGCTAAAGACAGGTAGTCGCATAGCATCGGACCGAGACTCGCCTGACGGTTCACGGCATTCGCTTACAGGATGTCAGATCCCCTAACACCCCGTGACATGGTGAGTGTCCAAGCATTCTCTCGGCTCGCCTCGACAGGCCGTGCCCTGTTCATGATACGCGCCTACCCCTCGCCGCGATACGCTCCAACAAACGCAGCCTGGCCTCAGGTCGCGATTCCAGTATCAACGGCGTGCGCAAAACCGTCCGCCCCCTCTCGCCGCACTCCACGCAGCCCCAGCCCAGGGGAATCTCCGATTCCTCGACGATCACGCCTGCGCTTACGAACAAAACGCATCGGTTGGCGCAGGCGTAGCGAGCCACCCTGGAAAACTTGATCCCCGTCTTTAGCTGACGCTCCAATCGTTGCAGGCGCCTCGTCGAGCGGGCCCACCCGTCGTGACGCCAGTTTTCAAAATCGAAACTATCGTATTCGAGAAACAAGGACCGATGCATTCTGCAATCGGGCAGATGCGTTCCCATCAAACGCCGCAACGCCGTCACTCTATCCACGAGCTCGCTATGCGCTTCGCGCGTCGAGGCCTCGATCCCCGCGTCCTTGAGAAAATCCGCCCGGCTTTGCTTGCATTCGATCGCATAAGTCATACCGGGAGCTCCCTCCAAACGCCTCCGCGAACGATAGCCCGCTACGTCCACCCGATAGTTCGACAAGGGAAGCCGAACCTCCGTAGCCCACGCATCGCAACCCTGTTCGCCCAACCACTCGATCGCCTCCGACTTCAATTTCAAATGCCGTTTCGATTCCGCCATCGATCCAACCTACACACAGGCATCCGACATCAACGGTCCCTGGCTTGGGGATCGACCCAAAACAAACGGCGTCTCACTCTCGCCAATCCCGTATTGCCCTCATTGATCCCACGACCCAATCTGCTCTCATGAAATTGGGCTTTCTCGCCTCTCACAGCGGCAGCAACATGCAAGCGATCCTCGACGGCTGTCGCGACGGATCCATCGCCGCTACGCCCAGTTTGCTCATTTGCAATAATCGCAATGCCCAGGCGATCGATCGGGCAGGCGCGAGTCGCATGCCTGTCTGCGTTCTCAATGGGAAAACGCACCCGGAGCCCGACGAATGGGATCAAGCGATGCTCGACGCCTTGGGCCACGCCTCCGTCGACCTCGTCATCCTGGCCGGTTTCATGAAAAAGATCGGACCCAAAGTCCTCAAGGCCTACCGCAACCGAATCGTCAATATTCACCCGTCCCTGCTTCCCCAGTACGGCGGCCAGGGCATGTACGGCCGTCGCGTCCACGAAGCGGTCCTCGAAGCCGGCGAGACCGAAACAGGCGCCACGGTCCACATCATCGGTGACGAATACGACGAAGGCCCCATTCTGCAGCAAACGACCGTGCCCGTTCTCACCCACGACACTCCGGAGTCGCTCCAACAGCGCGTCCTCGCTCAGGAGCACCGGCTCTACCCCGACACCCTCGCCAAGATCGCCAGCGGCGAGATCGAGCTGCCTTAGCCCGTTCGTCTGCGTTAACCTGAAACGCCGCGCAAACGGCCCTTTCCAATCGCTTCGCTATGATTGGTTGACCTCCGTAACCGTTCTATCACAATGGGAAGCCTCGCTCCTCGCTGGCTTTCCCCGCATTGCATCGGCTCTGGGTTTGTCTCAATCCATCCCCGTCTCTTCATGAAGCGATTTTTGATCTCCCTTTCCTTTTCTTTAATCGTCCTTGGTTTCCAAGCTCAGGCCGAAATCGAATTTCTCTACGGCATCAAAGAGAAGGTTTTCGACCAGCAAGGGAACACCCAACCCATAGAGCCAACCGAATGGAACTTTGGCGCAGGAGCTTCGGGAGACGATCAGCTAACCGCCGTTTCAGTAACGCTTCCTGGAGACAATTCAGCCACATCCATTCTCAATGACGACGGATTCGACCTCGACCCGGATCCCTTTGCTACGAAAGCCGATCTAGACGCAGCCTACCCCAACGGATCTCTCTCCTTAAGTATCACCGATGGAGGCGAGTCCCAAGACTTAGGGCCCTTTTCAATCGAAGGCGACGCCTACCCAATCGCACCGCGCATCACCAACGCCCTCGAGCTCCAGGCCAGCGACTACAGTCAGGATTTCCCGCTCGCCTGGAATGCGTTTACGGGGGCGGACGAAGCCGATCAGATTATCATTCAAATATGGGATAGCAATGCGGATACGGAAGTCGTCTTCGAGTTTCTACCTGCGAGCGATACTTCCTATACAATCCCAGGCAATACCTTCGTCGAAAACAATTACTACGAAGTCGAAATCATTTTCGTCAACGAGACGGATGGACTCGACACCCCAGAGACGATTATCGGCTACCTCTCGACGACCAGCTACTTGCTTTCGACGCATACCAGCGACACTACGCTTCAGTTCTACAAATGGCAACGCAACCAGCAAGTCGCCTCCGACACGGTTCAAGTCGATGGCTATCAGATGATCTCATTGGTGACCGGTGACACAAAAGCGGTTTCTGCCGCGGCAATTTCGAACGAGACGTCCAACCCCGCGCTCAATTCAATTGGAAACAATACTCATCGCCTTTTCACCCAATTCAATAGCAAGGGAGAACTCGACAGCGCCTATCCTCCAGGCGAATACCGTTTCTCGGTGACCGAGGACAATGTCTCGACTAATTATGGCGCCTTCATTTTGCCTGGGGACGCTTATCCAACCGCGCCTCAACTCGAAAACTTCACCGAGCTCCTGAACTTCGATGCCACGACCGAACAGAATATCAGCTGGGGTGCCAACCCGGCTGGGATCAGCCTCGTGCAAGTACGGGTCATCAACCAGGAAAACAGTGTCGTATGGAGCCAAGACCTGGATGAGCCGGGAACCACTACTAGCGTCGCCCTACCGGGGGGCGCTTTGAATCAAGATGAGAACTATAGTATGTTCGTCCGATTCTGGATGCCAGCAATCACGAACGACAAGCCGCCTACGGAGCTGGGGTACCTGACGTCGACCTTCCTTAATTTCCAAACCTCCGCGGGCGGAGGCGGCGACCCAGGTATCGACTTCGCTTATACGATCAAGGAGAAGCTGTTCGAACAAACCGATAATGCGGGACCAACCGAACCGGTCGAATGGGGTTTTGGAGCGGGCGTGCAAGGCGGCAATGACGTAACCGGCGGATCGCTCGACCATCCAGGCGGCAATATCGTTTTCATCGGCGAGCCAGGCGAATACGATACCGACGACCTCGAATACGCGAGCCAAGCCGCCCTCGACGCGGCTTTCCCCAATGGGTCCTACACGCTAAACATAACCGTCGATGGATCCGACGAGCAATTGGGACCGTTCACTATCAGTGGCGATGATTACCCTGCCGCCCCGCGCATTCTCAATCTGGAGGAATTTCAGGCGAACGATCCCGCCCAAAGCTTCACCCTGCATTGGAACGCCTTTAGCGGCGCCGATGCCGATGATCGCATTCTCATTATCGGGAATAATCGCAGCGAGGACGGGGATCTGATATTCGAGTTCCTCGATGCAACGGCCACCTCATACGATATCCCTGGCGGCACCTTAAGCCTAGAGAATGGATACGAATTCGAACTCTTGTTCATAAAGGATACCGGCGGTCTGGAAACGCCTGATACGATCATTGGCTACATTTCAGGCACGACCTTCGAAGTGAGCACCTTCACCAGCGACACCGATCTCATATTCTACAAGGTTCAAAGCAACCTCCAGACAGCGCCTGACGAGCTTCAAGCCGAAGGCTATAAACCGCTCGCGTTCGTGATCGGCCAATCGAACACCGTGACCTATGCGGAAATCAATTCCCAATCGGAATCGGCGGCGCTCAACTTCTTCACGGCCAATTCCTACATCCTCTCTCCTCCGCTGGACACCAAAGAGGCTCTGGATGCATCCTACCCACCTGGTTACTACCAGTTCTATATCGAAGAAAATCAAAGTTTCATCGGGTACGGCGACTACCAACTGCCTGGCGATGCTTACCCCACAGCGCCGCAGTTCTCGAATTACGACGAGCTGAAGGGCTTCGACTCGACTCAAGAACAAACAATCGGATGGAGCGTCGCTCCCGAAGGAGTCACGACCGTATCCATCCAGATACGTAACCAATTGAATCAAACTATTTGGTCGGAAACCTACGACTCGGCCCCAACTTCGACCGTGATTCCGGCGGATACACTGGATCCATTTACCGACTACAATCTTTTCATTCGGTTCTGGGCCCGCCAATCCGGCAGCGACTTTCCAGACGCGTCTCTTGGATACTTAAGCCTCACCCACATGCCGATCCAAACCTTCGCGGAGGCCGGGGACTACGCCACCTGGCAATTGCAATTGTTCACCGAAGGGGAAATTCTCGATCCTGAAATCGCTGGTCCGGACGCCGACCCCGATGGCGACAAACTCGACAATCGCTTCGAGTTTCTGGCCAAACTGAATCCAGTCGACGGCAGCTCGACTATCCGCTACGAATTTTCGACCGTCCCCAGCGAGCAACTGACGATCAGCCCTCTATTCGAGGGTGTGAACTGGGAACTCCAATCTAGCACGGACCTTCAGACTTGGACCGCCGTGTCCGCGGAAACCTACGAGGTCGTCGGCAACGAAGTCCGGGTCGATCTGGAAAGCTTCTTGCCCGACACATTCTTCCAAATCGTCCTTGACGAAGGCGGATAACCCAGCGCCAAGCGCCCGGACGATCTCGCATCCGCGATTGCGCGGGCACTGACCGCTGCGTACCCACTCATCGGCCCGCCGGTCCCTCGTCGGATCGTGGCTTCGACGAATGGGCTGGCATTTTCGGGAGCCACTATGCGCAGAACCTTGCATTCGTGGACGCCCACCGGTTTATAACTTGCCGCTATGCCCTCTCTTCATCTACAAGGAGCATTGATGGCGGTACGCTTCGGCATTCTAGTTTTTCTCTTCAATACGGGCCTGATGGCCGCCTCTCCGATGACGCTGCACGATGCTCCTAATCTCGAGGGAACAGGCGCCGCCATCCCTGACGCGTTTACGGTCTACAGCGGATCCCAAATCCCCGATGGGCTCGATGACAAGGTTTCGTCCTTCCGCCTGGCAGCTGGGTTCATGGCGACGCTCGCCACTTCTCCGGACGGACTCGGCCCGGGCAAAACCTACATCGCCGAGGGTGGCGACTTGATCGTCCCCACGCTGCCTCCAGAGCTCGACAACGCGCTTTCCTTCATTCGCGTCGTCCCTTGGAAATCCCCGAGCAAGAAAGGAACCGGGGGGGATTTGAGCGATCAACCGAGCGTGGATGCAGCGTGGTATTACCGATGGAGCCGCGATATTGGCGAAGGCCAAGCCGTCGGCGGGCTCAATTACGTTCCCATGAGCTGGGGAGCCGGAGGCGCCAGAGACGAGGCACTGCCTGATTACCTCGCGATGGATCAGGTCACGCATCTCCTCGGCTTCAACGAATCGGACAACTGCTTCGACCAAAGTGGCCAGTACGGCAATCCCAAGCTCTGCGATGTCACCACCGCCGTGGACTTTTACAAGAATCTACAGAAAGTCGGGCTACGCCTCGGATCCCCAGCAACGCGAGAGGAGGGCGCCCAAAACACGAACGGTTGGCTTAACCAGTTCATAACTCAAGCCGAGGCAGCCGATATCCGCATCGATTTCGTGGCCCTGCATTGGTACGACTGGGAAAGCGGTCCGAAGAACAATCCCGTGGTTCCTGCTAGCCAAATCTTCCGACGCTTCAAGCGCTACTTGAGCAATGCCTACCATCGGCATCGAAGACCGCTGTGGGTGACCGAGTTCAATGCAAACGTCAATCGTGCTACGGATATTCAAAACGAATTTCTGCAGCTGGCGCTTCCCTACCTGGAGTCCATCGGCTATGTCGAACGCTATGCCTATTTTCAACCCCTCACCGGAACCGGGGACTTCTTCGCCAATGGCGAGCTAACCTCGACGGGGCAAATCTATAAAGACCAGGTATCCACCCCAGCTTATACTTCGGGCGAACTCCCTGCCACTTGGCAAAGTAGCGACATCGGTAGCGTCGCTCTGCCAGGCAAGACGATTCACACAAATGGAAACTTCACCGTGTGCGGATCGGGATCGGGCATCGGGGGCCTCGCCGACTCCTTCCACTTCGCCCATACATCGATCGAAAGAGACGGGGCCCTCGTCGCCTATGTAGATAGAATATTGCAACGAGGCGACTCGAAGGCCGGACTCATGATCCGCGAGACGCTCGATGCCGGCTCCAAGCACGCTTCGATTTTCCTGACGGAGCACGGCGAAGCCCGGTTCGAATACCGTTCGACAGTCGATGGCAGCGCTTCGGTTACGACCTTGGGCGGCCTCTCGGGCCCCTACTGGCTCAAGCTCGACCGGGAGGGCGATACGATTACGGGTTCCTACTCGGCCGACGGGGAGAACTGGACCGCCGTTTCGCATGAAAGCGTCGCTCTCGGCGAGGTGGCCCAAATCGGGCTCGCCGCATCTTCCCAAAACAATACGAACTTCAACGACTCGGTATTCAAAAGCCTAAGCCTCGCTAGCCCCTCCAATGATTCCGATGACGATCGGATTGAAGATGTTTGGGAGCTTGAGTATTTCGGCAACCTGACCTCGTCCCAAGGCAATGACGCAAACTTCGATGGAGATTTGAATACGGATTTGGAAGAATTCGTCGCGGGCACGAACCCAACCGATCCTCAGTCCTATTTCAGCGCAGCGCCCGTCAAATCGGAAAACGGATTTCTCGAAGTCACCTTCCAGGGAGTCGCCGGAAGGGCCTACATTCTCGAAATCAGCGAGTCGCTTGCCACGGACAGCTGGGAAGCCGTCGAATCGATTACTGCAAGCTCGGATGGAACCCTAACGCTCGTTCACATTCGCGAAGACAATCCCGCCGCCTTGTTCGGACGCGTCAGGGTCGAGCGTTAGTATCCGTATTGCGCGTACAGGGATGGGCGACGAGTGCCAGGGCTATGTCGGGCGCCCCTGAAACACTCGATTTCTCTGGCCTACTTTAACCCAAACGCCATTCGCCGCGACCCGGACTGCCGAGCAAGCCGTTGGCAGACGCGTCGTCAATGATGCGTTCGCGCTTGGCATCCCAAGCAATGGGACGCTCCAGTCGGTAAGCCAGGTTCGCTAGGATGCACATACTGGCCACGCGGTGACCGGATTCGATATCCATGACGGGCTGCTTGCGCGACCGAATGCAGTCCAGCCAGTTGGCCAGATTCAAATCGTGGGCCGGTACCCCTTTGGGAAGCTTAGATTCCAAGCCGTTCGCTTCGGCGAAAGCGATGACTTGCTCGTCGGGGAAGACGCGCCCGTCCCCGCCCCGCACGATGGTCTTGCCCCGCGTGCCGTGATAGACCGCTCCAAAATCGAAGTCGGCCGCCTTCTCTCCGGGCTGAACCCAGTAGATCTCGAGATCGGGACGATCGAAGGCATAGGTCACTTCGAAATTCGTCGGACAGTCCCAAAGGCCGCTCTCCGGATGTCGCCCGTTCGCCTCGACGCGCGAGGGCCCGGTCCGATCCAAGCCCATAAACCAAGAGATGAGATTGAAAACGTGGGCGCCGCGGTCGCGAATCTGTCCCCCGCCCAAATCCAGCATCCAGCGGAAATTGCGATGACAGTAGTCGGGATTGTAGGCCCGTCCCGCAGCGGGACCCAACCATAGGTCCCAATCCAAGTTACCGGGAGCATTCGCCGTTTTCAAGGGATCGCCCCCTACCGGATTGTCATTGTGCCAACACTCGACACGCGTAATTCGGCCGATGCTGCCTCCTTGTATAAATTTTCTCAATACTTTTGCTCCGGGGTGGTGACGCCCTTGCGAGCCGACTTGAACGACGCGCTTGTGGCGCTTAGCCGCATTGACCATGGCCCTTCCCTCCTCGATGGTTTTGCAAGCTGGCTTCTCCACGTAGACGTCCTTGCCCGCCTCGCAGGCGTCGATCGTCATCAAGGCGTGCCAGTGATCCGGAGTAGCGATGACCACCGCATCGATATCCTTGCTCTCAAGCAGTTCGCGATAGTCCTTGAAGACAGCAATCTTCCGATCGAACCGAGCTGCCGCTTTCTCAGCGTGCAGCGTATCCGCATCGCAAACCGCCCCCACGTTGTCGGGAATGCCCTTCAGATGGCTGGTCCCCTTCCCGCCTACGCCTATGTGTCCCGTTACGATACGATCGTTGACTCCAGGCCGCCCGTTCGCCGCCAACACGCCACTGGACAAGACCAGCGGAAACGCCGCCGTCGTTCCTGCGATAAAGTTCCGACGGGAGAGGTTCCCGGATTCGATTCGCTTTCGGGGTGGGGTATTTGCCGAACTAACCATGTCTCCACGCTACTGCTTCTCCCAGGGGGCTGTCGAGTTCGTTTATCGACCGCCGATCAACGCGGAAACGCCAATTGGGCGGCCTATTGCGAATCGAATCGCTTGAGGAAAGTCGCGGTAGAGAAGCCGACGAACATGGCTTTGTCCATTTCCGGATCCGGATCCAAGGGCGAGGTTTCCGGCGGACGGATTTCCAGCATGCGGGCATTGCAGGCCTTGACAGCCGGCAAGGCGTCGAGGGCCTTTTCCCCGAGCAGCTCGATGACGCGCGCCGCATGCTGCACGGCCGCCAGATTCTCGTTGCTCAAAGCGTCGGCCAGCACCGAGATCGATGTTCCCAAATTTCCATGACGGGCCAGCGCGTTGGCCGCTTCGATGCGTACGTTGGCCACGCTATCTTCCATCGCTTGAGCAAGGGCCTGCTTCGCTTCGCTGGAGAGCGACTTCGCGGCGCTCAATCCAACCGCGCCCCAAAAACGAACGCCCGGATCGTCCTGGCTCAAATTCTTGAGCAGCGTCGCTTCGGAACTGTTGCCCACTTGCGATGCGGCGGCGATCAATCGGGCCTGGCTGTACTGCGACGATCCGGAACGAGCCAGATCGTAGGGAGTCGAGCCATCGCTCAGGTTCCAAGCGAAGGCCTCGGGAACGAAGCCCAGGTCGCGACTTTCAGTCAATCGCTTGCCTAGCTCGCCTCGCATGCGCTCGAGGACGCTGCGATGAGCGGACGAGTCGGCGAGATTCTTCAGATTCTGGGGATCGGACTGGCAATCGTATAGCTCCTCCAAAGGACGAGTAGGTCCAGCGAAATGCTTTTGCGGACCGGTCATGTATTCGGTTTTCGCATGCGCGTAAATCTCATGCCGAATCTCGCCTAGGTCGGGCCAAAAAGTCGGTTGATTGTATCCGAGGTGAGGCATGTAATTGCGAATATAGAGATAGCGTTGATCGCGCACGGACCGGGCCAGGTCGTGCACTTCATCGACGCGATCGCGATGCCCATAGGTGTAGTCGCGGGGCTCAGCTTCCGCTGCGCCGAGGAAGGGCTTGCCTTCCATGTAAGCAGGAATCGTCTCGCCGATCAGACTCAGAACCGTCGGTCCGAAATCGTCGAAACTCACGAGGCGATCCGTACGCGTACCGGGGGCCGAAGGAGCGAGATGCTGATACTTTTCCGGGAAGCGTACAATGAGCGGCACCTTTAAGCCGGAATCGAGCAGCGCCCGCTTGTGGCGCGGCATGCCCGAACCGTGGTCGGCATAGAAGAAGACGATGGTGTTCTCAGCCAAGCCGTCGTCCTCCAGTTGCTGGAGTATCGCTCCGACTTCCTTATCCATCGCCGTGACGCAATCGTAGAAGCGCGCGATCGTCTTGCGGATCACGGGCGTGTCGGGATAGTAAGGCGGCACGGGCGCTTTGGCCGGATCGTGAATCTCGCTCGAATCGAGCTGGCTTTGCACGTCCGAAACAAACTGTTCGTATGGCCAGACCATGGTACGACTCTGGTGCGAGGTCATCAGGTTGAAGACCGAAAAGAAGGCCTGACCCTTTCGCTTGTTTCGCCAGTGAGCCTGATCGCTGCTTTCATCCCACGAAGCGTTGACGATCGTTTCCCAATTGCCGCTGTTGTAGTCCGTCTTAACATTGTTAGACGCGTAGCGTCCCGACTTCCGCAAGAGGCTCGGAAAGCCCTCCATGTATTCAGGAAGCGGAAACGCGGAGCGCATTTGCTGCGTTCCCTGCGACGTGGCCGGAAGCCCATTGATCAAGCAAGAACGCGACGGCGAGCAAACCGGAGCGGTCGCGAACGCATTATCGTAAGTCACGCCATCCGCCGCCAGTCGATCGATATTCGGCGAGATCGAATAGTCGTCGCCATAGCACCCTAAGGTCGGGCTCATGTCTTCAGCAGTGATCCAGAGAATATTGGGCGTATCGGCAGCAAGCGAAGCAGCAGTCATGGAAAGGAAGGCAATTAGTTTACGCATTTGAATAGTGAAGGGTGAGTAGTGAAGAGTGAATGAGCTCCGTCAGCTAGGTTAATTTAGATTTCTTGACGATAGCTGTGAGGATGGCAACCAGTTGATTAGATTCGTCAATCAGGGCTGCTAATTGCCGCTCGGGCAGCATATCCGTCGCTACCAATAGTCGAAGCCAATAGTTCGTCTCGCGCGATTCCTTGCAAGCGATGTACATTTTTGCGGTAAAGTCCGCTTTGCTCTGACTACCTTGCGCCTCTTCGATATTAGCGCCTACAGACGTTCCGGATCGCAGCAGCTGGTTGCTTAGCGCCCTCGGAGCCCCTCGGGTTTCATCCAGCTTGCGACACAAGGCAACGACTCGTACGGCGAAATCGAATGCCCTTTCTTTGATAATCGGTGGTGTTGATTCCATTCACCACTCAATACTCGCCATTCACTATTCTCAAGGACTCGTTTCCTTGAGCCGAATGTTCCTAAATGCGACGGTGCAGCCTTTGCCGTGGTCCTGAAAAGCGATGAAGCCCTTGCGGCGGCTCTCCACCGAATCATTGTCGATGAGCGTGGCAAAGTGAACGCCGTTGATCATCTGGATCACCGTGTCGCCGGAGGCGATGATCTCCATCGTGTTCCATTCGTTCTCATGGTAGTGAGCTTGCACCGCTGCCGTATCCTCGAGGGCCGTGTTCACGCGGGTGCCGCCTTCGTCGATCACGCCGCGCTCCCCGGCTGTAGACATGAGAAATCGAGCTTCGCGCTTGGGGTGATCCCTCGCGATGAGCGAGTGATGCCAAAGACCCATCACCTCTCTGCGAGCGATTTCAACTTGGTATCCATAAACCTGCCACTCGCCTAAATCGTCGCTGCGCACTTGTACGCCCGAGTTGCCTTTGTCCCAACGAAACTCCAAGCGAAGCGAAAAATCGGACGGTTCGCCTCCTCGCCAAATCAGCCAATTCCGCTCCACGGAAGCGCCCGTACACCAGATCTCTCCGTCGCGAACCTCCCACGCCCCGGGTTTGCTGTCCCAACCCTCGAGGTTCTTGCCGTTAAACAAAGGCTTGAAACCCGGTTCGTCGCCAGCGAAGAGCGACCAAGAGAACGATACGAACAGAAGGAGCAGAAGGGTATTTTTCATAATTCTGAGTACGGCATACACAATTGTCGCCCCTGAGACCAGCGCATATTGGTCGACCCAATGGATCTTCTCCTGGGTCACGAGACACACAAGATCGCCGGAGCGGGCCTTTCTCGATTCGGCGCTGGGCCAGCCCTCTCAGTAACGCGACGCCTCTATAACAGGGATAGAGCGTTTACCGATTTGACGTGACGCCATCCCCGACTTAGGCCTGCGCGGACAATTGATGACTGACGACACGCACCCGCCCGCTTGGCAACTCTGGATCGCTTTCGCGGCGCTCTACATCATTTGGGGATCCACCTATCTCAGCATCAAAATTGCGATCGAAACGATGCCGCCATTTCTCATGGCGACCACCCGTTTCCTACTGGCCGGAGCCATTCTCTACGCATACGCCCGACTCAAGGGAGAAGCGCAGCCCACCAAGAAACATTGGATACACGCGAGCATCGTCGGCAGCCTCCTCATCGCTGGAGGCAACGGAATCGTCACCTTCTCCGAGCAATGGATCGACTCCAGCATGGCCGCCTTGATCATCGCGAGCAACCCCCTCTTCATGACGCTTCTCAGCTGGTGGGGCGGCGTACAAAGCAAACCCACCTTACGGATCGTGGCCAGCTTGCTTGGCGGTTTCGCGGGAGTCGTTTTATTGATGGCATCGAGCAAAGACATCGCCATCGGTAATTCGTTTATTGGATACGTTTTGATTCTCCTAGCAGTTCTCTTCTGGACGCTTGGCTCCGTCTATTCCAAACGCAATCCGCAGCAAATCAATCCCTGGCTGCAATCGGGCATGCAAATGCTCTGCGGAAGCGTGGCCTGCCTGATCGCCGGAGCCCTTCTCGGGGAATTCAAGAGTCTGAATGTCGAAGGAATTTCAATGCGCTCATGGACGGCGTTCGGCTATCTCACCCTTATGGGCTCCCTCGCGGGATTCACCTCCTACGTCTTTCTCCTACGCCACTGCGCGCCATCCGCGGTTTCCTCGCATGCCTACGTCAACCCTGCGGTGGCTCTAGTCCTGGGTTGGGTCGTCCTAGGCGAGACGCTCACGCCCGGAGGCTTCGTCGGTTCCGGGTTGGTTCTCGTCTCGGTCTACGCGCTCCTGAGACAAGGGAGATCGTAGAGGCAACGGCTGCCGCAGCTTGGCCACAATCGCGGTGCGTCACGTCCTGCGTTTTCCCTCTCGGGCCAATCTTGCAAATCGAGCCGCTCGTGATCGCGGAACTTGTTTTGCATCAGTCCCAATGCAGCGGTCCATTCGACCTAATCCCCCTCATTCGCAAGTAAGGCAAAACGAAAAAGGGCGGCTCATTCAAGAGCCGCCCTAGCGCCGTTAAATATGCGATTTGCTAGAATGATCCGCGAACGCCGAAAATGTAACGCGTTCCGATTGTTTCATAGCGCCGAATGTAAAGACTCGGATCCGACCCATTGAAACGTTGGTCGCTCGGCTCATCGCCTAGATTATCTCCTTCGATGAAGAGACGAATGTCGCGGTCAGGGAAGAGTCGATACTGAACAGACATATCCCAGTTCTGTTTCTCCGCGTCGAACTCGAGCGAATCGATCGCTGCGCTCGATGGGCTTCGCTGCAGTTCGGAGATGTAATTGTACGACAGTCGAACGCTCAATCGCTGCCACTCGTAGAAGAGCTGGAGATTGTAGATCTCTTCTGCCTGGTTGGTGAGGCTATTGGTAATTTGCTCGCCGATCTGAACGATATTGCCCAGGGCAAGCTCATCCTGATCGAAAATCGGGTTGGTCTGATCACCCGTGATTTTCGCGTAGTTCGGGACGAAGCTGAAATCCTTCAAGATGGGTACGTTCGGGGCGAAATCTCCAAGATTGAAGTACCCGGAAACTTCAACGCCTTTGATATTTCGAGTCGAGGCATTGGTCCAGAAGCGAATCTCCGACTCGATTTCTTCGAAACCAGCATCGGGATCGGTATCGTCGATCAGTACCGTCACATCGCGAGTGAACTCGTCGAGCTGCAAGAAATCATCCAGGTTTTTCTGGAAATAGGTGACCGAAATCGAATTTCCCTCGCTTGGGCCAAAGTAGTATTCCCAAGCAATGTCGACGTTCTCCGACAACTGCTCCGACAAGTCGGGATTTCCGATATGGAATTCTTCTTCCCGGTTCGTCAGATTCAACACGCCCGCGGCTCCGAGCTGCCGATTCGCTAGCTCCAAGTCGAACGGGACAAGCTCACGCAAGTCAGGACGTGTGAGCGTATTCGTCCAGGCAGCGCGGAATACGTGGCCTGTATCGGGAACTCGGTAGGTAGCGACAACGCTAGGCAACCAGTTGTCGTATCGATTGCCATCGGCAATATCGTCTACGATGTCTCCGAATGAAAAGGATCCTGTAGGACCATTGTATCCACGATCCGTTACACCGGTTTGAAGAATTTCCTCCAAGGCATCTTTACGATCCTGGCTGAGCGGAAAGTTCCGCCCATCTACGAAGAAGTTCGATGGCTTCCAAACGGTATCTAAATCCGTAAGCTCGTTTCGAACGCCAGCTACCAGAGAGAAGTCTTCCCACTTCCAGGTTCCTTGGACATAGGCGCCGAACACCTCTTCGCGCAATTCCGCCGTATCGATGGCGTCGCGCAAGTCGGAGCGATTGAATACCCAGTTTCCTGGATTCGCCGCGTAGTCGTCGAAAAAGAAATCGTATACGGGATCCGCCAGCAGGAAGGGTCCTGCGATATCCCTGTATTGGCCGTCGAAGATCTCATGAACGCCATCCGCAGCGCCCATCGCGGCGTAATCCGCGATCGTCAATGTCCGGCGCGAACCTTCCGATCGATTCAGGAACATCTCGGCGGTAACGTTCTCCCGCTCGGAAACCCGCCAGCGCGCCCCTGTCTTAAAGGTAAGATTTTCACTCAAGTCCTGAGTCCAATCCACGCTCGTCAAGAACACGTCCTCAGCCGTATCCACTAAAAGGAAGCGCGGGGAAGCATCCGTAGCCACGCTTCCTTCCGCGAAAAGATTGGCCCCGTTGTTCGAAGGAACATGGCCACGATTCGAAGTAACCTCGAAGGTTTCGAAGGTCGGGAGAGGCGTCGTGCCGAAAAAGCGCGTCCGCCAGGCATCGGTAATGCGGCGATCCGTCGCTCGGTTTTCGAAGCGGTATTGGCGACGGAAATCCGAGCCGTCATCGGTAGAGTAATAAGCGCGATATTCGAGCAGGCCATTTTCGAGTTCCGTCTCTCCCCCAAAATCCAAGGTGTAGGTTTCGGATTCGAGATCGCGACCGTTAACGATGTGAGCCTCACGACCATCCCAACTTGCCTCGAAGTTAGGCGTTACGATCATATCGCCATTGGCATCTACGCCTCGAATGAAGGTATCGTCCTCGCTCCCGAGGATGCCATCTTCATCGCTATCTTCCCAAGAGCCGATCGGACTGCCTGAATCGTCGAGGAACCAGAAATTGCCCCGGAACGCCCGCTCCAAGCGGTCGACGCGAAACGCCATATTGTCACGCGTCTCCGTTGCCTTCTGATATTGAGGGCGGAAGAAAAGCTCGGTCCGCTCGTTGAGCTTCAAATCGAAACTGGCGCCGAACGTCAATTGATCGCGACTCGTGCGGCCTTCGTCGGGATCGAAGCGGTCCCAAATCGGAATGGATGCATCCGGGTTCACTTCGAGCGTAGTCAAATTGTTGAATACCTCGGTCTCCTCGTCCGAGCCGCGGAATCGATTGGGCTCGTCGTAGTACCGGTTCTGCGTTCCCCACACGGCGAGATCTTCGTCCTTAAAGGTCACGTTGAAGAGGATACCGAGATTATCATCGCCACCGAAGGCATCGACGATACGCGAATGCACGAAATTAGTGCCCCAGCCATCGCTAGAGCCTTGTTCGCGATGCCGCCACTCGAATTTATAGCGAGATTTGTTTCCCAGATCGAACGCGCTGGCCGTTTCCACATTGACCGATCCCCCGATCGAGTCGCCTGGATGCTCCGCGGTAATGCTCTTGATGATCTCCACGCCCGACACCATCTCGGAAGGGATTTGGTTGAGATCGAAGACGCGTGAACTCGCCGCTTCATTGTTGGAGTCAACACGCCCGCCAATACGCGCATTGGAAGGAGCCGCTCCATTGACGCGGATGGTGTTATACTGGCCAACCGCCCCGCGAATAGTGACGGCCGCTTCGGCATTGCCCTGGCCGCCAATCACGTTGACACCCGCCATACGGGAAATGGCTTCGCCCAGATTATCGTCGGGCAAGTCCGCCAAGGCATCCGCGCTCAAGTAGCTGCCGATGATATCGGATTCGCGTTGACGCGCTACCGCGTCGGATGCCGCTGATCCGTATACGCTTAGTTTCTCCAACTCATAGGTTGGTCCATCGTCTTGAGCATCCGCAGTTTGGGTCCCTCCAATTGCGGCGATAGAAAACAGGATACCAAATAGGCCCCCGGATTTCCGTGGTTCGTTTCGTTTCATAGGTTTGGTTCGGTTGTTCGGTTGTTTGGTTTCGCGTAGCTCATTCGGGTTCGACGGCTCGCTCTGGTCCACCGCAACCAAGGCTGGTTCGCGCTTTTTGACCAAGAGCACGCCGCGCTCCGAATCTTCCACAACCCATAGAGGCGTATCGGCGACCATTCGCTCCAACGCCTCCTTGGGCGACCATACTCCAGAGACTTCATTGAGCCGGATCCCTTGAACGTCTTTGACGAGATACACAATAGGCGTTCTCGCTTGATCCGCGAAGGTCTCCAAGGCAATGACTGCATCCGTAGACTCCACCTGGAAGTCGACGGAATTCGACTTCTCTTCAGTCGCCGCATTGGCGCGTCGGGAACCAATCTGGCCATCGACAAGGAAACAGAGCATCATAGAGAAGAAAATGGGCCGAACGAAACGCATAGGGGGCTAGGTAGCACCAAAGCGCGCAATGACAGTGGTGTCATGCGCCAATTCGAATCGGGAATCTCCCTGGGTTTTCTGGGCATTGAGTGTAGAAGAAAAGCGAGCTCGACTCGCTACAACCTGAGTAGACGCAACCACTTCTATAATCCGTTACCTAAAATGCGCAAAAAATGCGTTTAGCCCTACCTCGGGTCCTCGATTCCCTCGAAATCCGAGAAAGTCGCCTAACGGTTAATCGATCGTCCTAACAGGATTTCGCCGCTATCGTGGACGCCCGAACGGATACCATAGTTCTCCTCGAGAATAGAGACGAATCCTTCTACATCATCGCTCCGAAACCGTCCTCCGATCTCCAGGTTCTCCAGCGAAGGGTCCAACAAAATCATCGATCTTCCCGTCTTGCGTTCAAAATCTCGGGCCACTTCAGCGAGAGAGGCTCCGCCCAAAATCAACAAGGAGTCTTGCCAAGCAAGGGTTTCCGAGACCTCCGTCGCGGAAGGTATCGACAAGCGAATTTCTGCCTGGGGCGTCGATTGCGCAAAGGTCACCGTAGCCTGATGCCCCGCATCGAGGAAAGACGAGTTCTGCACCGTATTCGAATCGGGCATCGAATTGTCGACGACAGCCATCTCCGACGCGGCTCTCACATCCACTTGCACTTTTCCTTCGGTCACCAGGACATCTACTCGATTTCGACTGAGATCGACACCGAAGGCCGTCCCAATCGCCTTAACCGAGACTCCTCCCGCATAAACCGTAAAGGGTCGATTCGCATCCTTGGTCACCATAAAATGAGCCTGGCCGCGCTCCAAATACACCCGTCGTTCGCCCGGCATAAACGACTCAACCACTTCCGCGCCTACATTGAGCCGAACCAGCGTCTTGTCGGAGAGAATGATCGTCCGCGTTGCGTCGTCGCTATCCTCTTCGCGGATCGGGTTCTCGGCGACTCGTTTAACGTTATCCAACGGCTTGTCGCCCACCTGCCACAAGGCGAGGAACGCGATCGCAACCAACGCGGCGGCCGCCGCAGAACCGAACCTGAACAGCCTCGACGACCCCCAAGGTCGCTCGAGCGAGGATGCCACCGATCTTCCGAGATGCTCCGGAATATCGTCGAGCCGAGCCCAGCTCTGGCCCATGCGACCGAATGCTTCCGCATTTCGACGATCGCCAGCTAGCCATTCTTCCAATTCCCGGCGCTCATCGGCGCTCAAACCACGATCCTTCCGGACCGCCAAGCGGGCTGCTTTTTCCTCTATTTCTTCCGAATTCTTGGACACAACATTCAATCCGTTGGCAACTCAGTTGCCAAACACCGCTCCCTTTGAACGGAAAAATTTTTCGCAGCGATGCAAGCCCTTGGTCAGCTGGGACTCGACGGTATGAACCGTTATTCCCATCTTCGCTGCGATTTCACGATGAGAAAGGTTCTCGAGTTTTCGGTAGATTAAAATCATTCGACAACGCTCGGGGAGGCTTAGAATCGCTTGCTCGAGGAGTTCGGCTTCATCCCGCCTCGCAACCGCTTCTTCCAATCCCGGCTTATCTCCTAAGACGCGCAAGCTGTCCGAATCCGTTATCGGAAAAACGCTGACCTTGCTTCGACGTCGAAATAAATCGCGCGAAAGGTTCCTCGCTATAGTGAACAGGAGTCCCCGGGGCGACTGAACATCGCCCCGTCTCTTCGCTTTCAAAATCCGAATATAGGTTTCCTGAATAAGATCATCGATATCCGAAGTTCCAACGGTCCCTAGCAGGTACGCTCTCAACCCGGGTTCATGGGGCTGAACTTCGGATTCGAACCAAAGCGATGTTTCTCGATCGAGGGGTGGCATAGCGAGAGCGTTAAAACCTTCGTTTCGATAACCCTCGTAGGCAAGGATTAACGAATCACTGCCCTAGCATCCACTCGACCAGGTCAACCGAGCTGAATACAGCCGCGTTGCCCTGCGAGTGCTTCGCCCCGGGAAAGGCGGTGTGGCGAACGCTCTCATTGCCCGCAGCTCGCAAGTTGTCCACCATCGCTTGAATACTCGCCACGTTGTTGCCGTCGTCACCGCCGACCATTCCCCAAACCGGCAGCCCTACCAGAGCTTCGATCCCATCCGTACTCGCTCCTGAACTGAACCCGCAGGGAGCGGCAGCGGCAAAGCGACCCGGCGATTGGCGGATCCAATTCCACGTTCCCGAGCCGCCCATGCTGTGACCCATCACGTACACGCGTTCCGCATCCAGGTAATCGTAGGTCTCAAGCGTGTAATCGAGCATTCGATCCAGCGTATCCGGATCCCAACTATCGGAAGAATTGGGCTCCAGCAAAATAAAATCCATCCCCGCCTTTTCGGCGAGAGCCAGGCCTTTGGTCCGGGCCGATCGAATCAACTGATCGCGTAGGCTCATATTCTTGCCACCCGCTCCGTGCAAGGCGATCAGCAAAGGCAGTTTCCCGGAGGGTTGTTCCACGGGAGAGGCCACAAAGGCGACTCGCTTGAGACTGCCGAAGGCCGTTCGCGTCGCTTCCGGCCATTCGATCGCCCTGACAGCGACGTTCTCAAAACGATCGTTGATCTCCTCCAGCGCTTCAGCGACTCCCGCGTCTTCGTTTTCCGCGCTGACCGTCCAGGCCCGAACGTTGCGGATCGTTCCCCCAGCCATCCCGGGATTCAGGCCGATCTTCGATTTCTCGACGTCCAAAACCGGGTTGCGACCATACAAGGTAACGCCGTTCACGCGCGTCCAAGCCTTGTCGCCCACCACGTCCAAGCGCATCGTGTACCAAGTATTTGGTTTCAATTCGATTTCCTTCGGACCGAATTCGATATCCTTGATGAGGGTCTTTTGCGCGTTTCGCTCCTTGCTAATGTGCTGCAGCGTCAGCCCCACAGGACGAAAAGTAGAGCTGAGATTCGCCGTCGACTGAATCGTGTGCCCCGCATAGTCCAAGTGATCGAGGAAGATGCGAAAGTGTCGGTCCTTTTGCGGCGATGAGGGAATCTGGAATTCGCATTCGATAACAATGTCCTTCACCGGCGCGATCAAGGTGAGCACCGGTCCATGCCCGTCTTCCGGGATGTTTACCGCCGTGACGGAACCATCCTCTTTCACCGCCCAATCGCCAAAGCTCACTCGCCGCTGCCAGCCGTCTTTCAGTTCGACGAGCGTTTTCTTCTCCAGCGATCCCTGGAACGGATCCGATAAGATCAGCTCCCCTTTAATCGCAAGCGGCTGGGCCAGCCCTAGAGTCGACGCGCATAGGGCAATAGCAGTCAGACATAGGAGTTTGGGGTACGTTTCCATGACTCACGATTGCCCAAGAGAAGACGAAGGGCAATCACTCAATTAGAGCGTCACGAAACGTCCGTCCCTCTAGCTAACGCAACCGCACGCTCCAGAGGCTCTCCTTAAGCAGCGCTTGAAGTTCCTCCGCTTTCTCCGGATGCTTGTCCCACAGATCATGCGGTTCGCAGGAATCGCGCTCGATGTGGTAGAGCTGTCCTACGCTGGAAGGCCGACCCTGCCAAGGTTGCGCAATGTCAGTAGGTTGCGCCCCGGGCGTTTTGGGCCCACCCGAACCGCTCGTATCCAAAATCAGCTTCCGCTCCCCATGGCGGATCGCCATGGGACCGATATTGGACTGAGCGATCATCGTAGCGCGAAGCCGTCAAGTCGTTTCACTCAACAGCTCCGGACTCTGTTTCGCCTTTCCCATTCTCCTGAAGGGGTACTTCCAATAAGAGCGGAGACGCATCCCACCCCGCAAAGCCTCACCGTTTATACCTTGATACTGAGCATTCGGCTCTTCAGTTTACTCGGACTCCAAATACATGCCGATACGCATATCCCCCATCATCTCCAGAATGAAACGCTTCATACCGCTCGCCATCGCCCTACTCTTCAGCCCAATTGCCTCATCCCAAAAGCAGAACGTTCTGCTCATCTGCGTGGACGATCTCCGTCCCGAGTTGAAGTCCTTCGGAGTCGATTACATTCACTCGCCGAACATCGATCGGCTGGCAGCCTCTGGACGAGCCTTTCACAACCACTACGTCAACGCCCCCACCTGCGGGGCCTCCCGCTACACCATGCTAACCGGACAGTATGGCGTCTACGGGAACAACGCTCTCTTCAAACGGGCCGAGAAGGTAGAGTCTTCCGATTCGTCCGTTCCTCCGAGCATGCCGGAGTGGTTTCGAAAAAATGGATACAAAACCGTCTCCGTCGGCAAGGTGTCGCATCACCCAGGTGGCTGGGGAGGCGAGGACTGGTACGACCACAACGTTCTTGAAATGCCCGGAGCTTGGGATCGCCAGCTCATGCCCACCGGTCGCTGGAAGCATCCGCGCGGCGCCATGCATTCCTTGGTCAACGGCGAGATCAAACCCATCGGTTCCTTTTCGGAGAACAAGATGGATGTCATGCAGAGCGCCGAAGGCGAAGACACCGATTATCACGATGGCTTGATTGCGGTCGAAGGCCTCGAACAACTTGAAAATCTGGCAGAGGCCCACACGCCTTTTTTCCTCGCCATCGGCTTTATCAAACCCCACCTCCCCTTCGGCGCGCCCGCCCGCTACATGGACCCCTATAAAAACGTCGCGCTGCCTCCCATCTCTCATCCGGAAAAGCCCAGCTGGAAAAGCACCTGGCACGCCTCTGGCGAGTTCACCAACCAATACTTCCACTACGGACAGGACCCGAACGAAGATGATGACTACGCGGACGAAGTACGTCGTCACTACGCGGCCTGTGTCAGCTACGTCGATCACCACGTCGGACTAATTCTCGCCAAACTCGAGGAAACCGGGCGCGACAAAGACACCATCGTCGTCCTCTGGGGCGATCACGGGTGGCACTTGGGCGAACACGCCATCTGGGGCAAGCACTGCCTCTTCGAAGAAGCCCTTCGCTCCCCCCTTATAATTTCCGCCCCTGGCATGAAGAACCCGGGGACCAAATCGAACGCAGTGGTCGAAACGGTCGACCTCTTCCCCACTTTGTGCGAACTCACCGGCTTGGAGCGCCCGGACTTCGCCCACGGCGCTTCGCTGCTTCCCCAAATCGAAACGCCAAACGCCAAGGGCCACACCGCCTACGCCTACACCGGCAACGCTCAAACCCTCCGCACCGATCGCTATCGATTCACCCTTCACAAAGACGGCTCTACCGAGCTCTACGACCACAGCTCTCCCGATAAGGAAACGCGCAACATCGCCGATCAATCTCCCAGAGTAGTGGAGCAGCTAACGCAAGCGCTGCTCGAGAAAAAGTCGAATTAGTCAGACGTTTTCAACCGCTGAGAACACGGAGGAACGGAGATTCCAAATTGATGCCAGCCCTCGATTGGCAAAGGTCGAGATGTCCGATCTAGGCTTGAACCAATCTCCCGAACTAGATTCTTCCCCCACCCCTCCAGGCTCTCCGTGGTTAATAAATAGATACAATCGACAATTTTTTCGTTAGTCCCCAGTCCATCGCCGTCGGTCATCCCTGCTCGTGGATTATCGGTCACGGCCTGCCAAGCTATCTAGCGGAACACCAACGCTTAACGAGAACCGTTGTCGCACCCTCCTTCTCGATTCCGATCAAGCGGAAAGGCCAAGCTTCTCTAGCATGGTCGCGCGATTGATGGCGGACTCAAATCTGTGGTATCTTGCCATGCCGCCTTTCTTGCCGCCCGACCTAAACCGCAACCGCCTCGCCCAACGCCGCGACCCTGGCTTCAAATGAAACGCCCTGATCCCATGACCTCATTAAACCGCAGAAATTTCATCAAAGGAGGGTTGGCCCTGAGCGCCGCTCTCGCTCAAGGGCCTTTTCCTCTGATGGGAGCGACCCTTCCCGTCAAGACGACTCAAACCGCACCCAAGGGGTTCTTTACGCTGGGCCGACGCGGCGATCGCTGGCGCTTGATCACTCCCGATGGAAAGCCCTTCTTTTCCATGGGGATCAACCACATCGACCCGGCGACCTTGCGCTATCCGGAGAATATCGATCTTTGGCGGGAAAAGTACAACGGCAGCGCGATTGAATGGATCAAAGAGTCCGTGGCTCCCAACCTCAAGGAATGGGGCTTCAACTCCATAGGTTGGGTGCAGGAGGTAACCGTACGTCAATGGGCCCACTCTCGAGCCTTCACCTTCGACGAATATCGGGCGCTCGACATGCCCTACTGCCATTTGCTCCCCTTCACGGAATCCCACCAATGGGAAAAGCACACCGTCAACTACGACTTCCGAAGCCAGGATTGGAAGGACTGGTGCGACTACGTGGCGCGCGATCAATGCGCCGAACTGAGCCACGACCCGAACCTGATCGGCTATTTCTACAGCGACTGCCCCATGTGGATACACAATCGCCCCGATAGCGCCTGGCGGGGGCCCATCTTCGATCCGGAACGCCTTAAATCCGAGGCAGGCCGCAAGGAACTGACCGAGATCGCTCGCAGCTATTACCAAACCACCCATGATGCGATCCGTCGCTACGATCCGCATCACTTGATCCTCGGCGACCGCTACGAAGCCAATGCGCCCATCGCGATGGAAGTCATCAACGCGGCCAAGCCCTTCGTCGACGTATTCTCTTTTCAAGACTTCCGAGAACCCGTGAAGCATCTTAAGCACTGGCACGAAACGACCGGAAAGCCGGTGCTGCTCGCCGATGCCGCCCGTATCAAATGGAATACGGTCCCGGGCGAATTCACTCCCAACAACGGCGACTGGTATGCGGAGACGCTAGCGGCGCTGTATGACAACCCCGGATGCATCGGTTTTCATCTCTGCGGGGCCTATCAACGCAACAAGGCCCGACGCTACGGCCTGCTCGACGAACGCGAAAACCCAGACAGCGAAAACGTCGACAAGATACGGGCCGCCAATCAGCGTATTGCGAAGCGCGTTCGCGAGCTATAGAGGAAGGTAGCCGCTAAACGGGAGCGAGAGAAAACCCTTTCCATCCGCAAGGCAGGCACTATTCATTCCTAATGCTCCATGCCTCCTCCCCCAACGAAATTCAATTTAGCGAGATGGACCGATCAACCCCTGCGCCGCGCCGCCGAACCAGCCGACTGAAATCCTTCATCCGATTTTGCGTCGCATCCGCCGCTCTTTGGGCCGTCCAGCCCTTTGCCTGGTCGCAGGACCTGAGCAAAGGGGCCGACATTTACGCGACCTACTGCGCCCAATGCCACGGCCCCAATCTCGAGGGCGGACAATTCTCCGGTTTCTTGGATGGGATGTGGAACCATGGTTCAAGCTACGCCCTGCACCGAAATAATATCGAATTCGGCATTCCCGGCACCCAGATGATCGCTTGGGGAGAGACCCTCAGCAACCCGCAAATCGACGCGGTTCTCACCTTCATTCTCGAGCGTGAAAAGCAGATGGGAGTAATGCCGCCGCCACCCCGAGAACGCTCCGAGACCGAGCATTACAATCTAAAGGTCGAGGTGCTCGCGGAAGACTTGGAGCAACCTTGGGGCATCGAGTTTCTAGATGAACGGACCGCCCTATTCTCGGAACACGTCGGACAGCTCAGACTCATGGTGGACGGCAAAGTCCTTCCCACTCCCATCGCCGGCACGCCCTCGCCCGCCCAAAAGCCAAACGGCCGAACCTTCGGGTTCCTGGATATCGCCCTCCACCCGAATTACACGAAGAACGGCTGGATTTATCTCAGCTACATACATGAAGTAGGCGAAATTCCGCCTGGAGCGACCAATCGCCTTTGCTCCACCCGTATCGTTCGAGGACGTATCCGAAATTTCGAGTGGGTCGATGAAGAAACTGTCTACGACCCGCGCCCCGAGGACTATACCGTAATTCACGATCATTTCGGCGGACGCATGGTATTCGACGACGAGGGATACCTCCACTTCTCCATCGGCGACCGCGGACGCATGCTCGATTCTCAGAGCCTTTCCCGACCGGAAGGCAAGTTTCACCGCATCCACGACGACGGTCGTCCAGCCGCCGACAACCCCTACAACTCGCTAGAGAAATATGGCGTTTTGACATCGGTGTTCGCCTATGGAACGCGCAATGCTCAAGGCTTCGCGATTCATCCGGAAACCCGTGAGATCTGGTCTTCGGAACACGGTCCCATGGGCGGCGACGAAATCAATATAGTCCAAGCGGGAGCCAATTATGGCTGGCCGCTCGCCACAAAAGGCTTGGATCGCGATGGAACCGTTCAAACGCCCTACAAATCCCTTCCCGGCATTAAGGAGCCGATCCACTATTGGATCCCTTCTCCTGCATTTTGCGGCATCGAATTCGTATCCAGCCCGCTCTTACCCAAATGGAAGAATAACCTCTTGGTCGCCGCGCTTAAAAACCAACATATCTACCGCCTGGTTCTCGAGGGTCGAAAAGTCGTGAAAGAAGAAGTCATCCTTCGCGAATCCGGTCGTGTCCGCGATATCAAGACCGCCCCCGACGGCTCGCTCTACGTCCTCATCGATCGACGCGGCATGATCCTGCGCTTGACTCCGGAGAATTAGAAATGAAATCGCTTTCCTGTCTTCTATTGGCGTTCGCTCTTGGGCAAGCGCTCATGGGCACCGAAAGGCTCAACGCCCTGTTGATAACTGCCGACGACTTGGGCATTCAGCTCTCCTGCTACGGAGACCCAATCGCTCATACCCCAAGTATCGATGCGCTCGCCGCTCGATCGACGCGTTTCGAGACTGCCTACGTCAGTCAAGCGTCTTGCAGTCCCTCGCGCTCTACTATGTTCACCGGGTTGTATCCACATAGCAATGGCCACTACGGACTCGCTAATGCGAATGTCGGTTTTCGGGTCCATGAGGCGCTCATCGACAACCTCCTGCCGAATATTCTAAAACGAGCCGGCTACCGTACCGGCATCATAGGCAAGCTGCACGTCCACCCAGAAAAACGCTTCGCGTTCGATCTCAACACGAGGGAGGGTTTCGGTCAACGCGACGTTCGCCAGCAACTGCGGTTCGCCCAAGAATTCCTAGAAGCCGACTCAGAGGATCCCTGGTTTCTCATGTTCAATCTCTTCGACCCGCACGTGCAACGCGATCGCCTGCCCGACGGTAGCCGCAGTCCGCAGTACTTGCCGGACCAGGTCCAGGGCATTCCCGAAAACGCGCTTACTGCCGACGATGTTCCGGCCTGGCCCTGGCAAGGCATCGACACGCCGGAACAACGAACGAAGATCGCTGGCTACTACAACTGCGTACACCGCATCGACGTCGCCATCGGAGAGCTAATGGAGATTCTGAAGGAAACCGGTCACGATGAGAACACGCTGATTATCTTTCTCGGCGATCACGGACCGCCCTTCACCCGCGGTAAGACCAGCTGCTACGAAGCGGGCCTCCGCGTTCCGTTCATCGTACACTGGCCCGGCGTCTCCAAGCCGCATGTTTCCGACCGACTCGTTGGCAGCATCGATATTTACCCGACAATCCTGGATGCCGCCGGAGTCGATGCGCCTGCCGACCTCCATGGACGTTCCGTGCGGAGCCTATTGCGCGATTCGAATACGAGAGATTGGCGCGACACGCTCGTCGCCGAGTTCCACTATCACGGAGCCAGCCCTTTCTTCCCCCGCCGAGCGATCACCGACGGGCGCTACAAGCTCATCCACAACTTGCTCGCTGGCCAAGCCCAGGCCAGCAACGCCGTGGATGGCGACCGTGCCTGGAACTTTGCTCAAGAACTGCCGCGCGACCATCCCGCTCGCATCGCCATGGAACGCCTGCCCAATCCCCCCGAGTGGGAACTCTACGATCTGCAAGAAGACCCGGTCGAATTCGTCAACATTGCAGGAACGCAATCGTCCCGGCGAATCCTCGCCCGCCTCAAAGACAGTCTCGCGGACTGGCAAGCGCAGACCAAGGATCCGTTTGGAGACCCGGCATTTCGACAGCAGGTACAAGCGAAGCACCAGCCAAGCGCTCAGTAGATCCAAAGACGCGAGGTGAGCTGCAATTAGACGGATTGCCAAATCGAACAATTCGCGCTAGAACCTGCGATCGACAATGAGAACCCGCCCCATTCACAGACGTCGTTTTCTCCAAGGCGCAATCGCCCTGCCCCTGCTGCCATCCCTGGTCAACGCCGCCCCAAACAAACAAGCCCCTAAGCGGCTGGTTTGCGTGGGGACTCAACTGGGATGGTACAAGCCCGACTTTTTCGCCAATTCCCCCGCCGCCCGTCTGATCAGGCCGTTCGATCAAGCTGGCGTAGGCGATCGGCTCACGACCCTATCCGGGCTCGACCACAAGGGCCCCACCGGTAATGGCCATGCGCTCGTCTATACGCTTTATACCGGACAGGTCCTTCACAGCATTTCCCTCGATCAGTACGTGGCGCCCAAGCTCGGAGCCGACACTCGCTACGAATCTCTCCAACTCTGCGCTGGAGAACAGCGTTTTAACGCGCCCGTTTCTCTCAACGAGAATGGGATTCCACTGCCTCCCATCATTCGTCCCAGCGTGCTCTTTGCCAAGGTCTTCGGCGGGAAGGCCGCAGATATGGAACGGCAGCAATACTTGCTGGAGTCCGGGCGCAGTCTGCTCGATGAAGTGCGGGGAGACGCCTCGGCGCTCCAAAGACGCGTCGGACGCGAGGACAAGGAGAAGCTGGATGAATACCTTTCCAGCGTTCGCGATGTGGAGCGCAAGCTCGCTCGTCGCCGGGACTGGCTCGACAAGCCGTTTGCCAAACAGGAACCCAGCTTCAAGCTTCCGGCCGAAGAAAACGTCGCCCACTCCATGATGATCCAAAACGAGGATCTGATGTGGGACCTCATGGCCCTGGCTATCAAGAACGATGCGTGCCGCGTCTTCTCGCTGACCATTCCCCTCGCAGATGGGGCCTTGATGCTCAACGGCAAGCTGATGGGAGCCGGCTACCACAATCTATCCCATCACGGAAACAAGAAGGAAAAAGTGGATGACCTCGTATCCATCGAACGCGCTCACATGGAGGGCGCCGCTCGTTTCATGAAGGCGCTGCGAGCGACGCAGGATATCGATGGCAGCAATCTCTTAGACAATACCACGCTTCTCATTGGCAGCGCCATGGCCGATGCCTCCAAGCATCGACGCGTCGATTTTCCGCTTCTATTAGCCGGAGGCGGGTATCGCCATCAGCGACATATCAGTTGCGACGAAAACGACGTCCACAAGAACGAGATGGCCTGCGACCTCTTCGTCACCGTACTCCAACATCTCGGATTCGAGCAGGATCGATTTGCGACCAGCCAGGGCAATTTGAACGCGGCATTGCTTTGATACGCGTATTTAAAGCCTACCTACCCTCGCTGGCTCTAGGCGTACTCCTCGCCCCATACGCCATGGGAGCAATGACTACGCCTGAGTCCATTGAGAAATTTGCCGATCGATACTGCCTGTCCTGCCACGATGCCGAAAAGCAGAAAGGCGATTTTCGAATCGATACCCTGCCTTGGTCCCTCGCCGAGTCCGATTCGAGAGACCAATGGGAACGCGTTCGCGAATACGTTTCCTTCGGCGACATGCCTCCGGAAGACGCGAAGCGCCATCCGAGCGAATCCGAAAAAAAAGCGCTTCTAGCGGAACTCGATACTGCGTTCGCTCAGGCGGATGTATCCGCCAAGCCTGGAGGCACCCCCGCCCGTCGACTCAATCGTAACGAATATTTAAATACAATTCGCGGAATTTTCGGCATACGCATGATCAACTTGCCACTGTCTTTTCCGGAAGACGCGCCGTCCACCGAGTTCGACACCATGCCGGAAGGGCTCCTACTCTCGCCAGCGGTAATGGAAGGCTATCACGATGTGGCGACGCTTATAGCCGAGCGATTCGCGCCTTTGCCGAATCCGCCCACCTACGCATCGAGCCTCGACACGGCAACCATCGGGGGCGATGCCGGCAGGCGATGGTTTGGGCCCAACGACGCGTATTTGAAATTTACCGGTTACAATCACTCCGGCTGGGTAGGAGCCCTTTGGGACCCGCTTTTCGTCGCCCCTGCCTCCGGGGTCTATCGCGTTCGACTATTGGCCAATGCCCAGACTGAGCTGGGTGCGGACGGAAAACCCTTTCGCCTCGAATTCTACACCTTCGACCCGACCGAGGAGCAACTGATGAAGCGCTATCGGCTGGAACGCGCCACGCTCGTCGCCGAGGTCGAAGTTCCCGCTGGCGAGCCACGATGGATCGAATGCCGCGTGCCGGTAGAGGAAGGCGAAACCTTCCACGTCTACTGCGCCAACCGACTTCCGCCGGGCAGCTACCCGATGGGCGACCTAAACCGCGCCGAAGTCAGCTCCGCCCTCAAGGAAATCAACAATCGGCCTGAGCTAACCGTCGAGCTCAGAGGCATGATGGTCGAAGGCCCCGTGGACATCCCTCCTCGGGTTGAGGAATACTTCGGCGCGTGGCCACCCAAGCTGAATCGATCGGAACTGGAGAAGAAGCTACTACCCATCGCTGCCCGAGCCTTTCGTCGCCCCTTGTCGGATACAGAGTCCGAAAAGCTGATCGCCTCCGTTCTCGAACATGGCGCCCTCAACGAAAAGCCGGAGTTCGCCTGGCACTACGCCATCCGTCGAATCCTCTGCTCCCCCGAATTCCTCTACCGCGAGGCCGAAAACACCAACACCTTGAGCGATTACGCCCTCGCTTCCCGCCTGTCCTATTTCCTCTGGAGCGCCGCGCCCGACGCCGAACTACTCGACTTGGCAGGCACAGGAAAGCTTTCCAATCCTCGAGTCCTCTCCGCTCAGACCAAACGATTGCTGGCCGACCCCAAAGCTCAGCAGTTCATCAAGCGCTTCACCGGACAATGGTTGGGCAATCGAGCCGTTGCCACCTTGAATGTCTGCGACAATCGCTACGAATGGGACGACAATGTCCGGTACGGATTCATCCGTTCCACGGAAATGTTTTTCGAGGAAATCCTGCGGGAAAATCTGCCGATCTCGACCTTCATCGATTCCGATTTCACCTACGCCAACGATGCTATGAAAGTGATTTGGGGAATGGTCCCAGAGAGGGACAAAACCTTAGGAGCGGTTGCCGCGCGTCAGCGCCAGAGCCTTGTCTGGCCGGAACCAGAACGGATCGCGCTCTCCAACGCATCCAACATCTTGCCGGAACACGTGATCCATCGCGGGGGAGCGCTCGGATTGCCCGGCGTACTCGCGGTCGCTGGAGACGGGGTCGAGTCGTCACCGATTCTGCGCGGCGTCTGGGTCTTGGAGAATCTCTTCGGCAAACACCCGCCCCCTCCCCCTAAAGACGTCCCGGCAATCGATATCGACACGAGCGAAGCGACCAGCGTACGGGAAACGCTCAAAGCTCACACGGAGCTCGAGACCTGCGCCAAGTGCCATCGCGACATCGACCCTCTCGGACTGGCCTTGGAGAACTACGATGCCATCGGTGGTTGGCGCGATCACTACCTCGGCGAGTCCAGCGCTAACATCGACGCATCCTCCACCCTACCCGACGGAACCCGACTCGACGGAGCCGCCTCCATTAAGCGCCACCTGCTAGAGAATCGAGAGATCTTTACCCAATGCCTTCTGACCAAGCTTCTTGAATACGGAGCGGGGCGAGCCCTATCGGTCGGCGATCGAGCCGTCGTCGATCGCATCGTCGCCGACGAACCCAGCGAAGGCTATCGTTTTCAAGACCTCATCATCACCGCCGTCAACAGCGACGTCTTCCGAGCCAAGTAGCGTAGAAGCCCCATGGAGGCGCTTGCCTATACGCTAACCCAGCTTCCACCCTTTTCGGTAGGCGCGTTTCACATACTGCTCCGCTTTTCGCGTGTTGGTCACGCGCATCGCTTCGCTGTCCCAATGGATTTTCTGCCCCGCTCGGTAGGCGACATTGCCCAAGTGATTGGCCTCCGTCAGCAATCCTGAATACTCGAAGTCGCACAGGGTCGGAGCGCCTCCTTTGCAGGCGTCCACCCAATCCTGATGATGGCCATTCGGGGAACGCGGGATAAACGGATCCGGGCCTGTGAAACCTTCGAACTTATCTTCGGGCAACAGAAGATGCTTCTTATAGTCCGATAATAGCATCCCCTTGTCGCCGACAAATAAGTGCCCACTGCCCCACTGCGGAATTCCCTTCTCTTTCCAGATTTTCGGTTTCTCCAATCCTTGGTACCAGGTCAGCTTGACCGGAGGCATCTCGCCGCGCGCGCCGTATTCATAAATCGCCTGCATGGAAGCTGGGGCCATAGCAGGATGCGGTTTCGGTCCTTTCGCCTCTATCGTATGGGGAGCATCGAGCTTCAGAGCCCAGAATGGCAGGTCTATCCAATGGCTTCCCAGGTCGGACATAGTACCATTGCCGAAATTCCACCAGCGATACCAAAGCGGTCCCTCGTAATAGTTGCGATGAAACGGCGTTTCCGGAGCGGGTCCCACCCAAAGGTCCCAGTTCACGTTTTTGGGTATGGGCTGAGTCTCCTTGGGAGTGTCGATCACGATATACCGATCATTGGCATCGCGAGCCGCCTGCTCGCTCGCATGCCATCCCCACGCTCGGGAATTCCAAACATGCGCTTCGCTTACGTTGCCAATTGCCCCGGATTGGATCAGTTCGACCACCCGCCGATAATTGTCGTTCGCATGGTTTTGCGTTCCCATCTGCGTGACTACGTTGGCATTGCGGGCCGCCATGCGAATGATACGGGCCTCCTCAATGTTATAAGTCAGTGGCTTCTCGCAATAAACATGCTTTCCCAATTGAAGCGCTGGAAGCGTGGCGAATGCATGCGTATGTTCGGGAGTAGATACGACGACCGCATCGAATTCCTTTTCATGATCGAACAGGCTACGAAAATCCGTCGCGCGCCGGGCTTTCGGAAAAAACTTGGAGGCGAGCCCCATTTTATTCGTGTCCACATCGCAGAGAGCCACGATATTCTCGGCCTGAAAATAGCCCGTGTTTCGTTGACCGCGATTGCCAATACCAATCATCGCGATGTTCAGGCGACTATTCAGATTGTGGCCACGCAAGATGGCCGGGGCAGAGATCGTGGCGGCTCCCGCAACGGCGCTGGTTTTTAGAAAAGATCTGCGATTCATGGTTTCGAGGCTCCTGTTTTCAATCAGACGGGGTGACTGACTGCGATCCCTAGAGTACGATCGCCATCTCGTCAATCGCCTACAGCGATGGACCTAAGAACTCGCCTCACGATGCAACCTGGCCGACTGGCTATGACGGGAAGCCATTATTCCCCATTTTCATCGACGAGCAACGGAGAGCGGGTCGAATCCTAATCGGCGATCGGACGAATCTTGAAATTCCTATAGTAATGCGTATCGCCTCGCCCGTGGCGCTGGATCGCAACGCGCCCTTCTTGAAAGGTCGAATCGCGAATGTCCGTCGTCTTATGCCCATTCACCCAAATCTGGATACGATCTCCCACGCACACGATTCGATACTCGTTCCATTCACCCCTCTTGAAGCAGTCGCCTGCGACTTCGTAAAACTGTTCCAGTTCGTCCTTGCTCGGCGGGAAGACCCAGCCCTGCTTGATCGCGTACAGCGATCCCGACTGCTCGTCGAAGATCTCGCACTGGTAACCCACTGGAGTCGAGTCGCAGCGAAACCCGATTCCCGTATTGTAGTTTTCGTGCGGCGCCTTGATCTCCCCAACCAATTCGAAATCGCGAAAGACGGTATCATGAACGAGCCACAGGTTCTTTTTGACCGACCGCATTTCGATAACGCCATCCTTCGCTTGAACCGTCTGATCGGAAAAGTTAGCGGTCCACCCCTCCAAGGATTTCCCGTCGAAAAGTTCAATCCAATCATCCGTATCCGCAGAACTGGTGCAGAGTGAGACAACGGGGGAAAGAAGAAGATAGGTAGCGGATTTCATATAAGGATACGAGGACAATCGGTGGAGCGATCAACTAGCCAAAAAATCGACTGGATGACAAGTCGGCAGATCAAACGCCTGAGTTCCCCTCAACGCTGACTCCACGAAGGACAACACAACTAAGGCGTCGATTCGAGAAGGCTATCGAGCTGGCTTCGCAACGTATTCAGCGTTTCGACAATCACAGGCTTATCCGCTTGCCCATGGGCCAGGTTCGTCAGTTCATGCGCATCGCTCTTCGTATCGTAGAGCTCTTCTTCGCCTGACGCATACCGTATATAACGCCAGCGCTCGGTTTTCAGAGCATGGTGGTCCACGAAGGTCGTCCAAGCGGGGTAATCCCATGCAGCGTCCCTATCTTCCAGCAAAGGGCGCAAGGATCGCCCCTCCAGCGCGTGAGGCGATTCCAACCCCGCGTAATCCATCACTGTTGGGTAGATACTGAGCAGCTCGACCGGTTTGTCGCATACGACGCCCTTTGGAATACCCGGACCCATGATTATAAACGGGACGCGCGTCGCCAT
>CBFHHM010000018.1:0-75627 GCA_965655705.1 Candidatus Pelagisphaera sp. | reverse complement strand
TCGCTCGGCTGGGGGTAAAGTGGATGCTGTTCGTCGGCATGGCGTCATGGGTATTGCGATACGTGTTGTTTGCTCTTGGAGCGCCTGCGGGCGTCTCGTGGATGATATTGTCTGGCGTTATCATTCACGGTATCTGCTACGACTTTTTCTTCGTAACAGGTCAGATATATACCGATAAGGTGGCTCCCAAGAATATCAGAGCCCAAGCGCAAGGACTGCTGGTCTTCTTTACATTGGGGCTTGGAATGTTCATCGGCGCCAAAGTCGGAGGGCAGGTGGAATCGATGTATACGTCCGAGGAGTCGACTCAATACGCCGCGCAAGTTCAGGCGGTTTCCGATCGCATAGCGGAGTTGGTGGAATCAGGGGTAGCCGGAGAAGCTCTCGAACGTTTGACGGCAGAAAAGAACGAATTCCGAGCCAAGCAGTTGGAAACGATGGATTGGGGAATGATTTGGGGGATTCCTGCTATTATGGCGGGCGTGATCATGGTCTTCTTCACCTTGGTATTCCGCGAGCCGGAGACTGATGGGGAGAGCGATTAGGAGATATCTACAGTAAGGAAAAATGAAGCACGGAGTGAATTTGGAATCGTCGCGTCGATCCTTTTTGAAGGGTCTGGGCGGCATGGCGGCGTTTACGATACTGCCAAGCGGTTTGCGGGCCGTATCGGCCAATGGGAAGCTGCAGATCGCTCAGATTGGCGTGGGCGGACGTGGCAAGGGCAACATGGAATCCCTGATGCGATTGCCCAATATGGAGATCGTGGCTTTGTGCGATGTCGACAGCGATGCTCTAGCGGAAGGGGCTTTGAAGCACCCCAAGGCGGCGACTTTCAAGGACTATCGCGTTCTTTTCGACAAGATGGCGGGCAAGATCGATGCGGTCCTCGTGTGCACGCCAGATCACATGCACGCCCCCATATCCATGCAGGCAATGGAAGCGGGAAAGCATGTCTATTGCGAGAAACCGCTCGCTCACAATGTGGTCGAAAATCGCCAGCTGAAGGAATTGGCGGAAGCGAACGGGTTGGTGACGCAAATGGGTATTCAAGTTAGCGCGACCATTGGTCAGCGTATGACTGTGGAATATATCCGAAGCGGATTGATCGGCCGGGTTAGCGAAGTGCATGTATGGTCCAATAAGAAGTGGGGCCGCGATGAAACCTCTCTGCCGGTCGCTGCAAGTCGAGCTCCCGACACTCTCGATTGGAATCTATGGCTGGGCGTAGCCGAGGAACGTCTCTTTCGCGACCAGTACTACCATCCGGGACAGTGGCGCCGCTTGCTGGATTTCGGAACGGGCACCTTGGGGGACATGGGGGTCCACATCTTCGATACGCCGTACCGCGCCTTGGAACTAACGGCTCCCAAGTCCGTGCGTAGCGTTTGTCGGGAACCGAATGGACTTTCGCACCCAGTAAGCGTTCGAACGGAGTATCAGTTTCCTTCGACTGCCCATACGACGAAGACCTTGAAGTGGTCTTGGTACGATGGCGACAACGCGCCGCCAGTCATTCCAGGGTTTAACGACAATGGAGAAGTCGAGCTTTCCAGCCAAGGCTGTGTCATGATTGGCGAAAAAGGTACGCTCATGATGCCGCACATGAGCGGTCCGCAAACCTTTCCTAGAGAATTGATTCGCAGCGTTCCGCGACCGGAGCTGAAGCCGCGCGATCATCACGGTGAGTGGGTTGACGCCTGCCTGGGAACGGGCAAAACGAATTCTCCCTTTTCATTCGGAGGTCCGCTCTGCGAAGCGCTGCAGCTCGGCGTGGTGGCGAGCCACTTCCCGAACCGAAAGTTGAATTGGAATCCGATCGCGATGCGTGTGACCAATCTTAAGGAAGCGAATCGATATATGAGTCGCGACTATCGCGCATTCTGAATACCGAAATCTCGACTGGCAATATTATGGCATCGGAAGGAAATTACCGCGTATTGTGCGTAGGAGCGGGGAACACGGGGCGGTCGCATATTTTGGCCTACCATCGATTGGACGGGTTCGAGGTTGCGGGCATTTGCACGCGCAGCGCGTCGTCGCGTAAACCGCTGACGGAAGAGTTGGGTACGGAGTATCCAGGGTATGACGACTACGAAACCGCGTTGGCGGAGTCCCAGCCCGACGCGGTTTGCATTTCTACCTATCCGGATACGCATTACGACTATGCGAAGCAGGCCTTGCAGGCTGGCTGCCATGTTTTTCTTGAGAAGCCTCTCGCGGAAACGGTTGAACAGGCGGAGGAACTGGTTGCTCTCGCCAATAAGGTCGGCCGGAAATTGGTTGTAGGCTACGTGCTGCGCCATCACCCCAGCTGGAAGTGTTTCGTAGAGGAAGTTCAAAAGCTGGGCAAGCCTCTGGTCATGCGCATGAATCTGAACCAGCAATCTTCTGGCGATCAATGGCAGACCCATCGCAATCTGTTGTCTTCGATCTCGCCGGTAGTTGATTGCGGCGTGCACTACGTCGATGTGATGTGCCAAATGACGCGGTCGAAGCCGATACGAGTCTCTGGCTTGGGGGCTCGCTTAAGCGACGAATTGCCGGAGGGAAAAATCAACTACGCTCACCTTCAGGTAACTTTCGAGGATGGTTCGGTTGGCTGGTATGAAGCGGGGTGGGGACCCATGATGAGCGAAACGGCCTTCTTCGTCAAAGATGTGGTCGGCCCTAAAGGCAGCGTCTCGATCGTGGCGAATAAGGCAGGAGCCCAAGGGCAAAGCGCCGATATCAATTCCCACACGGGCACGCAAAGCCTGCAAGTGCATCACGCCGCGCTCGACGAGAACGGCGCGTTCGTGAAGAAAGACGATTTTCTCTCCATGGAGAGCGAGCCGAACCACGACGCTTTATTCCAGCGCGAACAGGAATTTTTCCTCAAGGCCTTGCGGGAGGATTTGGATGTATCCGAGCTTCTTGAAGCCGCGTGCAATGCGAGCCGAATCGTCTTGGCGGCGGATGAAAGCTATCGAACCGGCAAGACTGTTGAATTGTAATCCCCTGGCGCTCGAACGAATAATATGAATACCGCTTGGGCGAAGGCTCCAGGCTACTAATTGTACCGATGAAACTGCTACCAATTCTAACCCTAACGATTCTAACGTCCGTTTTTGCGCAAGCGGTCAATCCACCTGAAGGGTTTCGACCCCTTTTCAATGGGCAAGACCTTTCCGGTTGGTATGGAGACAATCCGCATCAGTCGCGTAAAGCGGATGACCGTCAAGCCGCGATCGAGGAGCAGCAAGCGGAATTCAAGGAGCATTGGACGATCGAAAATGGCGAACTCGTCAATGATGGTCACGGTCCCTACGCGACAACGGTTCGCGATTATGGGGATATCGAACTCATGCTCGAGTACAAGACGGTGGCGCTGGCGGATAGCGGCATCTACCTGCGCGGATCGCCTCAGGTGCAAATATGGGATACTACCAAAGCCGGCGGAAAGTGGGATATCGGGGCGGATAAGGGATCCGGTGGATTGTACAATAATCCGAAGGAAAATGCGGACACGAACGGGAAGCATCCGTTGGTCCATGCGGATAAGCCTTTTGGCGAATGGAATAGCCTGAAGGTGCGTCACGTGGGCGATCGCATTTGGGTATGGCTGAACGACCAGTTGGTCGTGGACAACGCTCTCTTCCATCCCTTTTTCGACAAGACGAAACCCATGCCGAAAACGGGCCCCATTCACCTGCAGACGCACGGAGGGGAAATTCGTTGGCGGAATATCTACGTGCGCGAGATTGGCGACGAGGAAGCGAATCGAATTCTGCGAGGCGATGAGTTCGGTACGGCATTCAAGCCGATTTTCAACGGCCGGAATTTAGCGGGTTGGATTGGCGACAAGAACGGAAAGATGGCGGCTAATGGTATTCTACAGTGGACCGATGGAGGACATCTGTATACCAAAAAGCAATACGCCGACTTTGTTTTTCGCTTCGAATTCAACATGACTCCAGGGGCCAACAACGGGGTAGCAGTTCGCTATCCCGGCGAAGGGAATCCGGCCTACGACGGTATGTCGGAAGTGCAAATCCTCGACGATGGGCATGAGCGCTATGCGGGTGTAAAGCCGCGGCAGGTTCATGGTAGCGCTTATGGAATGGCGGGAGCCCATCGCGGCTATCTACGTCCCTCGGGACAGTGGAATTACGAGGAGATCACCGTTCGAGGATCTACGATAAAAGTAGAATTGAACGGAGTGGTGATTTTGGATACCGACTTAAGTTCGATCACCGAGTACATGGCGGACACGCCTCATCCTGGTAAGCTCTTGCCGAAGGGGCATCTCGGCTTTGCGGGTCACGGTCCCGAGCACGTATTCCAGTTTCGTGGACTCTCGGTCAAGGAGCTTTAGAACGATCCGCTAGGGTAGATTTCCCCGATCGGCTAGTCAGGCAGACGTTTGGGTGTCCGAGGGCTGCATGGAAGCGTTGTCGCCAAATGCGATATGGCGTTTGCGCCTTGATTGGAACTGGGTCGCACTTAAGGTGTTGGCATGAGTTCATTCACTCCTCCTGGGGATTGCCCCAATTGCGGCGAGTATGTTCCCGCGGGTTCGGCCTCGTGCAGGGAATGCGGCAGTTGTCCGAATTCAGGTTGGAGCGAAGGCTCCGTTTACGATGGATTGGATTTGCCTGGAGAAGATAGCCCTATGGAAAAGAAAAAAGACCCCGTAAAACGCTTGATACTAGCGAGCCTTCTACTCGCTGCGGTGTTCGTTCTATGGCTTCTGACGAAGCCGTAGAGATCCTTTTTTTATCGCGTCATCGATCCGGATCGTAGCCGGAGTGTTCGATACCTGCGAGCTTGGCTATGTTTCGTTTCCAAGCGGCGAGATCGCGTTTTTCAAATTGAGCGAGGCTATCATGTCCGCACGCCCGAGCCATTACTTGCATTAGCTCGACCGAACTCTCCAAAAAGGTAGCCAATTTCTTCGCTGCAATCGCTACATCGAGACGCTTACGCAACTCGGGCTTCTGGGTCGCGATCCCCGCTGGGCAGTTGTTGGTGTTGCAGATGCGCGCTCCCACGCAGCCGATTGCTTGCATGGCGGAGTTGGAAAGGGCAACGCCGTCCGCTCCTAAAGCGAGGGCTTTGATGAAATCCGTATGCGTCCGTAGTCCCCCTGTAATGATTAAGGTGACCGTTCCCGTTTTGCCGAGCTGATCCAGTTTGTGTCGGGCGCGAGCCAAGGCTGGAATCGTGGGTACGGATATGTGATCGCGAAAGAGCAGGGGCGCTGCGCCGGTACCGCCACCTCGTCCGTCGAGAATGATGTAGTCCGCTCCTGCGGAAACGGCAAATTCGATGTCGTCTTCGATATGATTGGCGCTGAGCTTAAAGCCAATGGGGATGCCGCCGGTCACCTCTCGAACGCGATCGGAAAAGCGGGCGAAGTCTTCTACTGTGGCGAGATCGGCAAAGGTGGGAGGCGATACTGCCGACTGACCTTCCGGAATGCCGCGAACCTCAGAGATTCGTCCAATGTTCTTGCTTGCGGGCAAATGTCCGCCGGTACCTGTCTTTGCTCCTTGGCCTCCCTTGAAATGAAACGCTTGAACGTTTTTTAGGGCCTCCTCCTTGTATCCGAATTGGGCAGACGCGAGTTCGTAGAAATAGCGACTGTTAGCAGCTTGCTCGTCGGGAAGCATGCCGCCTTCGCCCGAGCAAATTCCCGTTCCCGCGAGTTCGGCGCCTCGAGCCATCGCCACCTTCGCTTCCTCGGAAAGCGCTCCAAAGCTCATGTCGGAAACGAAAAGGGGAATATCCAGTTGCAAGGGCTTTCTCGCATTCGGTCCTATGATCAGTTGGGTATCGACCGGTATCTCCTCCATGAGGGGCTTGCGGCTGAGCTGGGCGACCATAATTTGAATGTCATTCCAGTCGGGCAGGTCTTTTCGCGGCACGCCCATCGCAGCCATCTCGCCGTGATGGCCGAGTTTGCTGAGACCTTCATGGGCTAGCTTGTGGATGAAAGCGACAGTGGGTTCTTCCGGAGTTGGCGAAGCCTTGGGCATCGCATTCGCATCGTCCGAAGGCAGGGCATATTCTTGACCGACCGCATCCGCTGGGACTTGCGCGTGCTTGCCGTCGCAAAATGGGAAGTTCCCGCTTTGCTTGCAGGCGCAAAGATACGCTGTCCCCGTTTCTTCAGCTGTGAACGCTTGAGGAGCGAATCCAGTTCCCTTGTGCGATCCATCGCAAAAGGGTTGCGTGGCGGATTTGCCGCAAGCGCAGAAGTAGTACTCTTGGTCTTTCTCCAGATCGACGGCGGCGGGTTTGTTGTCGGCTACGGTAGGTTTGCTCATGGTGACTTTGGCCTGTATAGGTTGCGGGGATTGTATTGCTTTGGGGTCCGATTGTTCGCGCTAGAATTTGATTAAAGGGTATCCTGGATCGAGGGGAGCGGTGATGATGGCGAAGCGAGAAGGACTGTCGCTCGCCTTTATTTTCAGAGAGACGCTGTCACGGGCTTTCGCGAGCGCGAAGAACTGGCGATCAAGCTTAGTGGGCTTTCCGTCGATTTCTAGTTGGACCGATCCATGGGTTACGACTGCGGCGGCCAGCGATTGCGGATTCATGGTAATCGTGTAGGCCCCATGGGCATCGAGCGAAACCTCGTTCCATTCGATCGGCGCTTCGATTTGGGTAGCTCCTTCCGGTCCTACGATTCGCTTGATAGTCGCGCCCGTGTCGAGTTTCAAACGCGGAAACTGACTGTCGTCGACGTCGGAGTAGACCGGGGGCTGGCGTAGCGTCTTGCGAATGTTCGGCTCGAACCAGATTTGAAAGAACTCTGTCCGCTCCCCATACATCTCCTCCTGGTGCGAAATGCCCGACCCCGTTTGCATTACCTGTATACCGCCGGCGGATACGCGGCGGTTGTTTCCAGCCGTGTCGGTGTGTCCGACCGCGCCTTCCATGACGTAGGAGATGATTTCGAACCCTTGGTGTGGGTGCATGCCGATTACACCATCGCCGCGGGCGGATGCCCAGGCCCAGTAAAGAAGGGGACCCGTTCGGCGGGCCCCGCCCGATTCCTGAGGAAAGGGGATCGGCTTGATTTCGGTGATCTTTCCTCCGTCGAAGGCGCCGGCTCCTTGTTGCCCCGGAGCGTAGGTTTCTAGCGTGTAGCGTTCGTTCGTTTTAGGGTTCATTTTCGCGTGGCTTAAAAGCTTGATATCAAGATAAAAGAGCGAGTTCGTCTTGTAGGTCGGTTTTGTGTCGACTGAATCAGAGATTGAGCGCCTCGGCGGTCTTCCCGATTTTCTTGGCTAAGCGAGCGAACTCGGTTTTCTCTTCCTTGGAGAAGACGGTGAATAGGCGCTCGAGATTGGCGGCATGAAGTTCGAATGCGTCATTGATGGCCTTGCTCCCTTTTTCGGTGAGGACAACATTGACGACGCGCCCGTCATCGGGATCGCGCTCTCGCTCGACCCAACCCTTCTTTTGGGCTCGATCCACGGCGGTCGTCATCGATCCGCTGGTAAGGCCCATCGATTGACCGATCGTATTGACCGGCTGTGGCCCCTTGGTCCGAATGTACTCAAGAACGGCGAAGTCGGAGGTGTTGGAAAAGCCCAGTTCCCGGATGCTTCGATTATCGTAGGTTTCCACTGCTTTGCTCGCCTTGTAAAGGACGAGAAAGAGATGTTCGCCTTTGATGTTCTGAGTGGTGGACACGCGGCCATAGTTGACTTAAATACCTTGAAGTCAAGATAAAAAAGGATGCCGACGGATCGCTGGAAGGACCTAGGTCGGTTTGGGTGAGGGGATGGGCTCTTTTGTTGGGAGCAACGCAGTCTACTGCTTTTTGAAGGGATCGACTGGCTCGAATCCAAAAGCGTAGTCCATTAGATGGAAGATCACGTTTTGCTCGACTGTGCCGTCGAGCAAGTGGGCCCGTGGACCTGTTGCCCAAATGCCTACATCCTCGCCTCCATGCGTTTCCGAGCCGGCAGGAATGGAGGTTTCCTGCATGTGATTCTTGAAGCTCTCGTTCTGCTGCGTTGCAGGCGTGACGCCGAAGTGGACTGCTAGATCGGGTCGCCCTTGGGTGATGTTTTTGTATTGGCGGGGGGCGTGGGGATAGGTCTTGGGCCCCTCTGGTTGATCGGGACTGGCTCCGGTGTATCCGGCGCCGATCGTGTATCCGAGCGTCGTATACGGCTTGCCCATGATATCGGTCATAAACGTTCCGGTTGGCTCGCCGCGCTTGTCATTGCCGGACACGAGCCCTACGATGGGATTGCCACGGGTGGGGTATCCCGCCATCGTGAAGACGTGGCTGTGGTCGGCGGTAACGACGATCAGAGTATCTCGTGGGTCGGTGCGTTCGTGGGCGGTCTTGACGGCTTTGGAGAACTCGGCGGCATCGCGCAAGGCGCGGTAGGCATTGCCGGCGTGGTGCGCGTGGTCTACGCGACCGCCTTCCACCAGTAGGAAGAAGCCCTTCGGGTTATTGTCGAGAATGTCGATGGCAAGCTCAGTCATTTCCGAGAGGGTGGGCTCGGAGCGTTCTCCATTTTCGAGATCGGCTGTGTACTGCATGTGCGAATTCTCGAAGAGGCCAAAGAGATGTTCGGTATCATCGGCGTCGATTTTATTGAAGCTCTCAAGGTCGTATACGAATGCGGGGTTTTCGCGAGTTTCGAGCCATTCCTGGGCCAGATTGCGACCATCTGTTCGCGAGCCATTGCCGCCTTCGGAAGTATAGCGTTCGGAAATTTTCCCTGTTGGGAAAAATGCTCCGCGACCCCCTCCCAAGGCGACCTCGGGTCCGTCCATTTGAGAGTAGCCGCGCTGGGACCAATTTTTTGGAAAGTCGATCAACTGGGCAGCGATGTCCTGGACTGGAGAATTCTCGGGTACGGCCCCGTCGCTTTCCCAGCCGCGCTCGGGCGTATGGGCATAGGCGCAAGCGGGGGTGGCATGCGTGAGACGAGCGGTCGATACGATACCGGTTGATTTACGAGCCATTTCGGCTTTTTCGAGCAAGGTAACCAGCTCATTGCCAATGGTGGATTCGGCGTCGCCTCGTATGGCGTTTTGATTGACCGAGATGAATCCCGCCTTGGACTTCACTCCAGTCATCATGGCGGTCATGGTTCCAGCCGAATCGGGAGTTTGCTGATTTGTATTGTAGGTCTTGGATAAGGCCGAATGAGGGAAGGTTTCGAAAAACAGGAAATTTTCCTCGCCCGTTTCGCCCCGCATTTGTCCTTCGAAAATACGGGCCGCAGTGACCGTCGAGATACCCATGCCGTCGGCAACGAAGAGAATGACGTTCTTGGCCTGGCGATTGTTGGGTTGACGAGCTTCGGCATCGAGAATCGCTTGGCGACCCTGCTGGTACCACGATTCGGGAGTTTCGTCGCTGGGCTGCGTTGGAGCAGCCAGGGCAGTCGCGAGAGGAATACAAAAAGCGATCAGTTTATTCATGGGGCAGTGGGTACTATAGCCTTTGTTTTTGAATGACCACGCTCGTATGGCAAACGGGATTTTAGATGAAATATTGCAACTGTTACGAGGGGTAGTTCGCTCCTGGGAGCCCACGAGCGAAAATGGTGAAGGGTGAATGTGGAAAGGTGAATTCAAGGGAGGGTTAGGTCTTAAGGGATTAAGGTCGTTTATGTTTGACCCTAATAAAGAAAAGATTATCTTAAATTCAGAGAAAGGAGATTATTGCGATGATATCGAATATGATTGGAAATAAAATCAAGGTCGCGATCGCCATGGGCATTGCCCTTCTGTTTGCGGGTTGCGCCTTGAATGAGAAATCGCCTCTCGGCTTTAGGTTGCCGGAAGGCAGTATTTGGAAAGGTAAGACAGCCTTCGTGGAATTGGGATGCATTCAATGCCATTCCGTTAAAGACGAGGACTTGATGCCGGATCCGGATCTGAAACGGGACATACACATTGTCCTAGGAGGTGAAGTGACGCGGGTTAAGACCTATGGTCAGCTCGTTACTTCGATCATCAATCCCTCTCACTCCATCAAGTGGGAGCATGTCAGAGAGTACACGAACGCGGAAGGCGAGTCGCTTATGCCGGATTTCACCGATAAGATGACAGTCGGGCAAATGATCGACTTAGCCGAATTCCTCCAATCCCGGTACGAGGTGGTCATTCCGAGCCACGCGTATGAGGAAATGGGATACTATCCCTAGGCGGACGCGCAAGTAAAAGGTTGCAAGAATGGCCAGGAGTATTCCTGGCCATTATGCGTATGGTAAATCGATTGGAAGGGTCGCCTAATCTTCGATCAGATTGATCCCGGTCATCTCTGCGGGCTTCTCGATTCCTAGGAGCGCGAGAATGGTGGGGGCGATATCGGCGAGGCGGCGGTCGTTGTCGTTGACGAGTGTCTTGTCCTGCAGGCCTTTGCCGTAGATGACGGCTTCGACGGGATTGAGCGTATGGGCGGTGTGGGGACCGTCGACTGTTGGATCCCACATTTGATCGCTGTTGCCGTGATCGGCAGTTACGAGAGCGGCGCCGTCGACTTGGTCGATTGCGTCCAAGAGCTCGCCAATGCAGGTATCGACTTTGACGCAGGCCGCTTTGACGGCTTCGATGTTGCCGGTATGGCCCACCATATCCGGATTGGCGAAGTTTACGAGGACGAAGCTGTATTGCTTGGACAGAATCGCGTCCTTGGTCAGCTCCTTGACTTCTTCGGCGGACATTTCGGGAGCCTGGTCGTAGGTGGCTACCTTTGGACTGTTGGCGAGTCCCCAGTCTTCGCCTTCAAACGGCTCTTCGGTGTAGTCGTTGAAAAAGAAGGTGACGTGAGGGTATTTCTCGGTCTCGGCGCAGCGGAATTGCTTGAGTCCTTTGCTGGCGAGGTAGTTGCCAAGGATGTTGGGCATTTTCTCGGGCTTGAAGAAAACGACGTTCTCGCAGAGTCCTTTTTTCCACTCGGTCATGGCGACGTAGAAGAGGTCCCGTTTGGGTCCGCGGTCGAAGTCGGTGAAATCGTCCTCGATGAATGCTCGGGTGATTTCGCGAGGGCGGTCGCCGCGATAGTTGTAGAAGACGACTGCGTCGCCATCGCCGATGGTCGCCACGGGTTCGCCGGAATCGTCTACTACCCAAGTCGGAGGTACGAACTCATCGCCCACCGAGGAGCTGTTGGCGGGGTTGTCGTAGTAATCGCCGATCGCGTGGGCGGCGCTGGTCGCAGTTCCTTCCGCCTTTTGGCCGGTCAGCATGTAGTAGGCTTTGGATACGCGTTCCCAACGATTGTCGCGATCCATGCACCAGAAGCGTCCGCATACGGACGCGAGTTTGCCGATGCCGAGCGACGCGCATTTTGCTTCGACCTGTTCGATGAAGGCCTTGCCGCTCATAGGGGGCGTGTCGCGGCCATCGGTAAAGGCGTGGATATAGACTTCCTCGACTCCGGCTGCCTTGGCTTCGGCGAGCAGTCCATAGAGGTGATCGAGCAGGCCGTGAACGCCCGCATCGGACGCGATTCCCATGTAGTGCAGCTTCCCTCCGGCTTTGGCTTTGGCGAAGGCGCCTTCGAGGGCCTTGTTGCCGCGAACGGTGCCGGTTTCGAAGGCCTTGTTAATGCGTACGATCTCCTGATCGACGATGCGTCCGGCTCCGATGTTCTGGTGACCGACTTCGCTGTTGCCCATGATGCCCGCGGGAACGCCTACGTCGAGCCCGCAAGCGGCGAGCTCGGTACGGGGCCAATTAGCGGTCAGGTTGTCGGAAACGGGAGTATCCGCTAGCTTGATCGCGTTGAACGCGTCTTGCTCGGAATTGTGGTTGGAGCCCCAGCCGTCGCGGATGACTAGGAGAACGGGTCGTTTGCCTTCGCTCATGGAATAAATGAAATCTTCGCTTTGATTTACTGCCTGGAGAGTGCGCTGCCAGACAAAGGCCTGGGTTCTCCTAAATTGGTTCGGCGAAGTCTAGCAGAAACCAAGGAGTCCGGGCCATGTTTGGGCGGAGCCTGAGGCGAGTCCGGATTTAGGATTCGAGGAAACATTGGCTTTTTCGGAAAAGCCGATTGCTTCTTCTGGCCCGGATCGGATGCGAGAGGGCATACGCGGCCAACGAATTTACCCGTAAACGGGAATTGGGCTTTTTCGGCATTCGACTCGTTATCCCCTCGGATCGGAAAGGGCGTTTTCTATGGCGACGACCACCTTCCTCGATTCCGGATTGGTCATGCTGCCGAAGCGCTCGAAGACTTCCCCTTGGCGCGAGACGAGGAACTTGGAAAAATTCCAGCGGATCTTCCCGGGAAAGGGAGCGCTCGGTTCCGTCAGCAACGCGTACAGGGGATGCTGGCTGGGACCATTGACGTCGATTTTGGCGTGCATGGGAAAGCTCACGCCGTATTCGAGGGAGCAGAAGTTCGCGATGTCTTGATTGCTGCCTGGCTCTTGGCTGCCGAATTGGTTGCAGGGAAATCCCAGGATAACGAGACCTTGGTCGCCGAAGCGATTGTGAAGGTTTTCGAGATTCTTGTACTGACCAGTGAAGCCGCATTGCGAAGCGACATTGACGATCAGCAGCACCTTGTCGCGGTAGCGATCGAGGGTGTACGATTCGCCACTGATATTCTCTACTTCCAGATCGTATAGGGGGGAACTCATGTCGTTAGGCAAAACGATTCGATTAGAATTTCAAATGCAGAGCGCGCGCATATTGAATAGTTGATGGCGCAGAAAGGGTTGGAACCATTTCGAGGTTGAAGGATCCAAGTCGGTATCCATTGTCTGCATTTCTACAACATCTTCAACAGGATAGTACTATGAAAATGAAGTTCGCCATCGGATTAATGACTCTCGCGGGTCTCTCGCTTTTCGCGTCTATCGCCCAAGCGGAGACCGTATTGGAACTGTCGGGTAACGACACGATGCAGTTCGACAATAAGTCGTTCGAAGTTCCTGCAGGCGAGGAAGTTAAGTTGGTCTTTACGAACAAAGGCAATCTCCCGAAGGCAGCTATGGGCCACAACGTGGTCATTTTAAAACCAGGTTCGAACGTGATGGCGTTCGGAGCCGGGGCAGCCACCGCGGCGGCTACCGACTACGTCCCGCAGAGCGGTCCAATGGCGGAGCAAGTCGTAGCGGCTACGAAGCTGCTAGGTCCGGGAGAAAGCGATACGATCACCTTCACTCTTGAAGCGGGAACGTATGACTACATTTGTTCATTTCCTGGTCACTACGCGCTAATGAAAGGCGTGATCACTGCCAAGTAAGCGCAAACGAGCCAAACGAATTTCAAAAAGCCGTTCCGGTCGGGAGCGGCTTTTTTGCGTTCAGGTGGACCCGCAAGGGCGATGGCGGTGGTCTGTTAGAAGTGTTTCCGCAATAGTTCCAAGCTTTTGGGCACTGCGGTCAGTGGATCTTCCTTACCCTCGAATTCGAGGGATACGTAACCTCGGAAGTTGGCGGATTTCATGATGTCCGCTATGCGAGCGTAGTCTAAATCGAGCGTATACCAAGTGCCTCCGCCAAAGTAGGTCTTCGTTTGCAATAGGACGGCGCGAGGGGCGAGTTGAGCGAGTTTCGGGTAGGGGTCTTCCAGGAAATTGCCGGTATCGAGCGTAACTTGCAGCCATGGCGAGTCGACGGCTTCGACGATGCGTTCGACGCCCTCCGCGGTACGTCCCAGCCCCCAGTGGTTTTCCAGCCCCAAGGTCACGCCGCGCTTCTCTGCGGTTGGGACTATTTTTTCCATGGCGTCGATGACCCACGCGTATCCATCTTCGTCGGTATAGCCGGGAAGCGTGGGCTCGATGCCCTTGTTGGCCATGAGGTCGTCGAAGTTCTTCGAGGTGCCCCAGCGTCCCGTGTTGATGCGCATGGTGGGAATACCCATGCGATAGGCCTGCTCGATTTGGGATAGGGTTAAATCGATGTTGGCTTGCCGCTTTGCCGGGTCGGGCGAGACGAAGCCCTGGTGGGTTGAGAAGCCCATTAGGTCGAGTCCCAATACGAAGGCGCGTTGCTTGATGCTTTGCAGCGCGCTGTTCGATTCATCCTCCATTTGCCTCTGTAGGATTTCGACTCCGTCGAAGCCCATCTCGGCTGCGAGATCGAGACACTTTTCGATGGGCCGGAAGGCGTCGCGTCGAAAGCCCCAAAAGGAATAGGTAGAGACGCCGATTCGATTGCGGTATAGGGGGCGCGAATGGGAGGCCGCCGGAAGCGAGCCCGCGAGGGAAAGACTGCCTGCAACGCCGGCCGTACCTTTGATGAAGGATCTACGATTTCTCATAATTGGGACACAAAGAGGCGCTTGAAATTCGTTGCGGCGAGCGGGCGCCGCGCTTTGCCATGGTGAATCGCAAGACGAGAGGGCTCCTGCAGAATCGAAGCGCAGCTTGATGTATGGGCGGAGCTAGATCAAGCCCAGTTCGCACCCGGCCTCTGCGAAGGCAGCGACTGCTTTATCCAAATCGGACTGTCGGTGAGCTGCGGAAATCTGGGTGCGAATACGGGCCTGCCCATGGGGGACAACGGGATAGCTGAACCCGATGACATGAATGCCGCGTTCGAGCAAGGCGGCGGCCAGTTCGTTCGCCTTTCGGGCGTCGCCGATCATGACCGGGATGATTGGGTGGGCGCCTTCGAGAAGAGTGAAGCCCGTTTCGGTCATCGCTTTACGAAAATAAGCGGTGTTATTTTCGAGGCGATCTCTCAGCGCTGTCGAAGCGCCGATCAACTCAAGCGCTTTGAGAGAGCCTGCGGCGATCGCAGGAGCGAGGGTGTTGCTAAAGAGATAGGGCCTCGAACGCTGGCGAAGCAGATCGACGATTTCCTGCCGTCCTGAGGTATAGCCGCCACTCGCTCCGCCGAGCGCCTTGCCAAGCGTTCCGGTCAGGATGTCGATACGTTCTTGGACGCGATGATGTTCCGGAGTACCCCGCCCATTGGGTCCCATAAAACCGACCGCATGGGAGTCGTCGACCATGACGAGGCAGTCGTATCGATCGGCAAGATCGCAGATAGCGGGCAGGTTGGCGATATGGCCATCCATGGAAAAGACCCCGTCCGTGACGATCAGTCGGAAACGGGCATCGGAGGCTTGCTTGAGTTGCGTCTCGAGATCCGCCATGTCGTTGTTGGCATAGCGGAAGCGCTTCGCTTTGCAGAGACGAATGCCATCGATGATGCTAGCGTGATTAAGAGCGTCCGAAATGATCGCGTCTTCGGGACTCAGCAAGGTTTCGAATAGGCCTCCATTGGCGTCGAAACATGAAGAATAGAGGATCGTATCGTCGGTTCCCAGGAACTCGCTAAGCGCCTTCTCGAGATTCGTATGCAATACCTGGGTACCGCAAATGAAGCGAACCGACGCAAGTCCATAGCCCCACTTCTCCATGCCTTCTATCGCTGCTTGGCGCACTTCCGGATGTTGAGCGAGGCCAAGGTAATTGTTGGCGCAGAAGTTCAAGGCGTGGGCCCCGTCCTCGACTTGGATATCGATATTCTGGGAGGAGGCCAACGCTCGTTCGGATTTGAAGAGCCCTGCCTCGCGAATCTCGTCGAGTTGGGATTGGAGGTGACGCTGGAAGGTCAGATTCATCGCATTGCGTCTATCGCCAATTGAGAATTATCTTGCCGGATTGTCCTGCTTCCATGACTTGAAATGCCTCTTCGAAATCCGTGTAGTGGAAGCGGTGGGTGACGATGGGGGAGATATCGAGACCGCTTTGCAGCATGACGGTCATTTGATACCAGGTCTCGTACATGCGTCTGCCGTATATCCCTTTTAGTGTCAGCATGTTGAATACAACGTGGTTCCAGTTGATGGCAATCTCCTCGGAGGGGATCCCTAGCATGGCGATTTTTCCGCCATGGCACATGTTGTCGATCATGTCGTTGAATGCCGTAGGGTTGCCGGACATTTCGAGGCCCACGTCGAAGCCTTCCATCATTCCGAGTGCTTCCTGGGCCGAACGAATATCGCGATCCTTGACGTTGATCGTTAGCGTGGCGCCCATCCGACGGGCAAGCTTTAGTCGATACTCATTGACGTCCGTAACTACAATATGGCGAGCGCCTGCATGGCGAGCGACGGCGGCCGCCATCGCTCCGATAGGCCCAGCTCCGGTGATCAATACATCTTCTCCGAGGACCGGAAAGGTGAGGGCGGTGTGGACTGCATTGCCGAAAGGATCGAATATGGACGCGACATCGAGGTCAACTCCAGGGGAGTGGTGCCAGACATTCGTCATTGGCAGGGCCAGGTATTCCGCGAAGGCGCCGGGACGATTGACGCCGACGCCTTGCGTGTCGGCGCAGAGATGGCGGCGCCCGGCCATGCAATTGCGACAGCGTCCGCATACGACATGGCCTTCGCCGCTGACGATGTCGCCCGGATTGAAGTCGTTGACGTTGTCTCCGATGGCGACCACCTCTCCAACGAATTCGTGTCCCACGACCATGGGGACTGGAATGGTGGATTGAGCCCAGTCGTCCCATTGGTAGATGTGAAGGTCCGTACCGCATATGCCGGTTCGGTCGATGCGAATGAGGACGTCGTTTATGCCGACGCTCGGCTCGGGCACGTCCTCGAGGGTGAGTCCGCGTTGGGATTGGCTTTTGACAAGGGCTTTCATAGCAAATTAGGGTTTGCCAGCCTGCGTTTGGGAATCCTACGCAAGCGCTGGAAGCCGATTGGAGCGAGGCTATTCTATGCTTATGACATAACTAATGCCTGGGATGCCTCGTTCGCTTAATCCTCAGCGTCGCTGCGGGACGCAGTAGCCCGACCACTGGCGGGAATATCTATTTTTTCGTCCATTTGCCGCTCGGATCCTGTATCCAGACACCCGATGCGGATTTATTGCGGATGGATTCCGCTCGACCTTGGCCGACGACGGTTACGGAGAGGCCGAGCCGCTTGGCTAAAATGGCGTAGAGCGCCTTGCGGTCCGCATTTTCCTCGTTCATCGTCTTGGTTTGAGCGGGCGAGAGCATGGCGCGTTGTTCGAGCAGGCCTTTGTTGTTCTCTCCAACCAGTCCGTCGATCTTCAAGCGGTCGACGGATTCCAGGCGTTGAATTATGCGTTCCTTGATCGCGTCTTCTCCGCTCTGAGCTTCGGTTTTCGAGGGAGCAACCGCCAAGGCGGCGAATAATGCGATTAAAGGAAGGATCCAGCGAATTGCGTATTTTGCATTCATAGAAAATCGGGCGGTTTGGGCTAGAGCGAAAGGGAAGAGGAGGCGGCATCGATATCGCCGAAGACGTCTGAAAGCTCCTCTTGCAGTTGCACTTTCAGGTTGACGTCCAGGGTCATGTAGATCGGCTCGAAGGAGCTGTGGGTTTTAATGCTGATGCATCCGGTCAAGGCTAAGGCTGTGGCAGCAAGGGCCGTTCGAGGAGCGAGGAACTGGGCGAGGGCTTTCATGAGTGATCTCTAGACACCGTCTTAGACGGCAAAGTTCGAGGCGATATTCAGTTTCAATGAAAGATAGTGGGAAGCGGGCGGAGAATTACGAGGGGAAAGAAGGGGGAGCGCGTCTCCAAAGCCTCATTCCGCGACCAGTCCGAGGCTGTCGAGGCGCATGAGGAAATTGAGCAGTTCGGCGACCGTACCATTGACGTTTGTGGTGATATTGAGGGGGATCTCGGCGTTTCCGGCGTCGGCAACGCCGGCGAGTTGAATGCGCATGGGCGTTTCAGGCAGGTTTTTGTTGAACAGATCCACCCGCAAGTCGCTGATCGCTAAATTCCCGAGCGCGCGTTCGAGAAGACTGTTCGGTTCGAGCTCGAGGCGCTCCAGCAGTTTATCTCCCAGGGCCTTCTTGGGCCGATTGGGGTCGTCAACGTCGGTGAAGTAGCCCTGGGCATTGTAGGAGAATCGGGCGTCGCTATGGGGATCGAGTTCAAGAAAGCCTTCGCCCAAGACAGGTAGACCGTCGACAATGCTGATGGGAAGCGAGCCGTTGAGGCGTCCAGTGACATTCCCATCGAAGAAGTCGAGCATGGCGATCGCGGGGGCGACGGAAATGCGTTCGAAAGTGAGGGTGAGCGCCGCTTGAGGGTCCTCCAGGGAAAGGGAGAAGGGCTCGAGGGCGAGGATTCCATCGAAGGTCTGTACCCGCGCGATTTCGACGATCAGGTTCCGATGCCTGTCGAGTTGGAATGCTACCTGCAAGTCGCTCGCATCGATATCGCCGATCTGCAGCGACTCAATTCGGATGGCTTGCGAGGGAAGAGTCGCTATGTCCCATAGAGACTCGAAGGCAATTTCGCTTTGTATCGATTCCAGGCTTACGTCGTTGGCCGATTGGATGAGCGAGCCGTCTGAAATCGATATTGCAGCGGGGACGCTCAGAGTGCCTTGGCCTAGCCTAATTTCGCCTTGAACGTCGATATTAGCGCTTGTCGCGGATCCGATAAGGGAGGGACTGTATCGAGAGAGGAGGTCCGAGTTAATCAGTCGAATATTTTGAATCGCATAGTCCCCTTCGACTTCTAGTCCGCTATTGGCGAATTTTAAATCCTGGTTCACGGAAAAGCGGGCGGGCTCGCCCTCAAAAAGGAACTCTCCGTCGGCTTGGAACGACAGCTCTTCCAGATTGGTCTCGAGGCTGCCGTCGAGCGTAATTTGCTGAAGCGATTCTTGGGCAGCGTTGGCGATGCCGATATTCGCGTTCAGCTGGGCGCTTATGGGCTTCTCGGTTTGGACGGTTTCGGTAGACGACAGGCCAGCGGCGAACCACTGGAGCGCAATGGAATCGCCGATATCGGCTTGGGCCCCTTGGGCGTTGAAATGGTAGGAAGCGTATTCCTTTACCAACTGTGCTAGCTCATTTCGAGATGAGTCGGCGAGCGCCGTCCAAAGTCGTTCGACCGGAATGGCCTCGCTCTTAAGGAAAGCGCTGAGGTTGAGCCCGGACCCCGAAGCTGTAGGGGACTCGATTTCCAGGTTCATTGCCGATGCGCTAAGGCTTGCGTCGAGTTCTCCGCGCTGTGGCCAGTGTCGCGCTTCGATTTCGAGCCGGCCATCGCCCACGGCTTGGATCGCGTCGGTCTTGAATAGTTGTTCGGCGCTGCTGGGCTTTAGCGAAAGACTGAAAACTTGAGGGTCGCGGTTGGGTTCGAACGATGTTGCGAGCGCCCAAGATCCTTCGATTGGAGGCTTGGAATCGAGCGCACAGGATTCGGGGGAAGCGAGAGTGGTCAAGAGGCTGACCTTAGCATCCGGGTCGGCGATCGCCGCGAGGTCGATTTGGATGGGTTCCAAGCGAAGCCAAGGAAACTGGGGACTGGCGAGCCTGCTACTTATGATTTCTAAACGATCCAGGGATCCGGAGAGCGAGAGGGTGAACGGTTCGAGGGCAATGTCGTCGTAGTTGAGCTGGGGCAGGCTCAGGGTCGCTCGAAGATTTTCGAGCGCATTGCTTTCCGATAGAATAAGGCCCGCATTCATACTGAGTCTGCCGCTGAGCGATTCGTTAGCGCTCCAGCTCGTTTCGGACATTGCGGCTGTCCAATTTTCGAGATCCTTGGATTCGATCGTGACGAGGGATTGGCCGATGCGCATCGTTTCGATCTGGGCCTTGTCGATTTGCAGCGACGCCGACAGTTTTCGGAGCGCTCCTCCCTGCCAAACGCCCTGCGCTTCGATCGTATCGAACGCGATGTCAGACTGCAGGTCTTGAATGCGGACTGGACCTATACGGGTTTCGAATTCGATGCGCTGAGGCTGGATGCCGTGAAAAGATCCGGTCGTTTGCAGTGCCAGGTTCTGGGCTTGCAGGTCCGATCCCTCGGGTAGGATAATGTAGTCTTCCACATCGATACCGTAGCGCTTCAGGCAAGGGAGAAGATCATTGACCGAAGCGTTCGCTTGGAAGTCTAGGGTATCCTCGATGGAAAATTCCATGTCTACGGACTCGTCGGGCGTGTAGGCAATCAACGATCCCTGTATTTTGGATGCCGCCTCCAGCCAAAACGCCAGATTGACCTCGAAGGCGATCGTCCCGAAATCCATAAGCAGCTCGATCTGGGCCCGATCGATCTCAAGGCGTTCCAGAGGGAAGGGAATGCCTTGCTTGATTAGGTCGTCCCAAGCCTGTGGCTCGAAGGTCGAGGGACCGGTCAGGTCGTAGCGCAGTTGGACGCCGTCGATTTGGACTCGGCGCAATCGATGCGTTTTCCAGGCCTCGCTCAAGTCGTAGGTGGCCTTGATACTATCGATGTTCAGCGTTGCGGAATCGGTTGCGATCTCTAATCCCGCGAGTTCGCAATGGTCGCGTTCAAGGGACGCGACTTGCAGAGAGGCCTGATCGAGCCCCGCTTGGCCGAGATAGTGATGGGCGATGCGGTTGGCGATTTCCTTGCGTCCAACCAGGATGCCGATCGCGACGCCCAATAGGCATGCCGCTCCGCCTAAGCTTAGGCGAATAAGCCAACGAAGAAGAGGACGTTTGAAAGTGGAGTCCATTGGATGCGGGCGATGCCCGGTCGAGGAGGCATGGGCGACTGTTCCTTAGGCGTATCGACGACGAACGTAAATACCTGACTTAAGGCGAGGAGTCCGAGTTCCTCTATTCTTCGTCGGAAGGGCTCTATTTTCGGTTAAATTCGTCGAAGGTAGAAGAACCTGCGATTTGCGGGAATAAAGCCTGCCCGCGGTCCCTCTTAGGAGGCAATAAGGAGAAATATGAATTTGGGAAGAATCGGAATCGGTCGCAGCATCTTTTCGTTGCTCTATTACTGCTTGCTATGTCCTTAGCCTTTCAGGAAGTCGTCGACGCGTACTACCAGAACCTTTACCGGTTCGCGCTGAGCTTGTGCCGTTCCTCGGACCAAGCCTGGGATTTGACGCAAGAGACTTTCCTCGTTTGGGCGCGAAAGCGATCGAGCATACGTTCGGAGAAAGCGACGAAATCGTGGCTCTACACGACGCTCTATCGGGAGTTTCTCAAGGTCGCGCGGCGAAACGCGCGATTGGTGGCTCTTGAGGATCAGGAGATGGACTACGAGAATCTGAGCGATTCGGACGCTGATTTGCCAAGCTTTGATTCGGGCAATGTGATGGAGCTTCTCATGGATTTGAAGATCGAGTATCGGAAGGCGGTAACGCTCTACTATTTGGAGTCGTACTCCTACAAGGAAATCGCCGAGATATTGGATATTCCAATTGGCACGGTGATGTCTCGATTGGCTCGCGGCAAGGATGTGCTGCGCCGCAAGCTCCGCGGCGAAGGCGCCCCAGGCAAGGTAATTTCCTACCCCGTATCAGAAAGGATGTCCGGCAATGGATAAAGTGGAAGCTAGATTAGTATTGGCGAATTACACGCTGCTCGAGCGACCGGAGAATGACCCGCGTTTCGACGAAGCATGGCGCATCGCCGAGTCGGACCCCGAGCTGATGGCTTGGTGGGAACGCGAGCGTTCGCAAGATCAAGCGGTACAGGATACGCTGCTCCAATTCGAGCCGCCTAGCGATCTGCGAGCGGCGCTTTCGGCCAGCATGGAGAACGCGGCCAAGGGGAAGTCGATCCGTAGGAAAGCGTTCCGTTATCTGGCTTTGGCTGCTAGCGTAGCGATCGTCTTGAGCTTGTATATCGAATTCGCTGTCGATCGAAGCGATGAGTATACGGGCCCTCTGGTGGAGCGGGCATTCAACTATTCCTTCGATGGGCCCCGGCTAAGCTACTTCAATAAGGACACGACGAAGATAACCGATTGGCTGGAATCGCAGAACTTCGAGGTTCCCGATCAGTTGCCGCCCCGCTTTCTCGCTCAGGAGGGGATAGGCTGCCGTCCGTTGAATTGGGGGGAAAGCCAAGTGGCTATCATTTGCGTGGATGCGGAAGTCGTATATCATCTGTTCGTAGCTCGTCAGGATGATTACACTGACGTGGAATTTGCCAGTAGGCCGGAGTTCGAACCGCGCAAAGCAGGGTGGACAGTGAGTAGTTGGGAATCGGAAGGGCACTTGTTCATTCTGACGGCGAAAGCAAATCAGGACCGCTTGGAGTCGATGTTGGCGGAGTACACTCCGTAAACGGAGGGATGGGGGGGAACCGTTCGCGAGCGGTCCATGTCCCGAAAACGAAACGTCGGCGACTCTTGGCATTGCGTTGGTCCACGGTTTCCTCTTGGGTCGCTGAGTGATCGTCTGGGTTCGCAGATCGTTGTGGCTTTCGTCGTTTAGCTTGCTTTTCCTAGCTGGCTGTCGGCAAAGCGCGGATACGGATCGAGACGTACTGGTATTCGCAGCGGCTAGCTTGGGCGATTCCCTGACGGAGATTGGAGCGTCCTTCGAAACGGAAACCGGCCACCGAGTCGTTTTCAACTTTGCAGGGTCGCAGTCATTGGCTCAGCAAATCGTCGCCTCGGGAAGAGGGGACCTATTCGTGAGCGCGGACAATGCCTGGATGGATTTTATCGAAGAGAAAGGACAGGTGAAAGCGGGTTCGCGTCAGCCGCTCTTGGCCAATCGATTAGTGATCATTTGCGGAGCGAACGGTGATTTTAGGATGTCCACTCCCGATGACCTAGCGTCATTGGAATTTCGATATCTATGTATTGGCGAACCGGATGCAGTGCCAGTAGGACGATACGCGAAGGCCTGGCTGGAGAATGGGGGATTGTGGGAAGCGGTTCGAGAACGGGTGTCGCCGACACCCAATGTCCGAGCGGCGCTGGAGCAAGCGATCAGTCGGAGCGACGCAATTGGCATTGTCTATTCTACCGAGGTTATCCGAGCTGCGAGTCGGGCGAAGCTACTGTGGAAAATGACTGAGCCAACCGTGCGCTACCCGATGGCTTTGCTCGATGAGGGGGTCCAATCGGAAGGAGCGAACCGGTTTTATGACTATCTCCAGTCCGACGCCGCGAAGCGCGTTTTCGAAACTTACGGATTCGAGGTGTTGTGATTTTCGGAGAACGCGGGAGATCTCGTTCCAATGAGCCATGTACGGGCAATTGACGCCTTATAGCGTTCCTCCAAAAAACGCATTGCCAGATTTCGCTTAGGCGCGATGTATTGCAGGACGTGCTAGCGATTTACGAAACGGTTTTATCAACCTTGCTATGGGCGGCGATTTCTTGCGCGGTCGTGGCGGTTCCCGGTGTGGGGTTCGCCTATGTTTTGGCCCGTCGTTCGTTTTTCGGAAAAAGCGTTTTATCGACGCTGACTACGCTTCCGCTTGTCTTGCCGCCCACGGCGGTGGGCTATTTGCTGCTTCGCTTGCTCGCGAACGATGGTTGGTTGGGCGATGAGGTTATTGGGATCGATTTGGGTATCCTGCTTACTTGGAAAGCGGTGATTGTCGCTTGTTCGGTCATGTCCTTCCCGCTCTTTGTTCGTACCGCTCGTGTGGCCTTCGAAGAAGTGGAGCCGCGATTGGAGTCGATGAGCCGTAGTTTGGGAATGGGACCCTGGCAGACATTTCAGCGAGTGACCCTCCCGCTTGCTTCCCGCGGGTTGATTGCGGCTGCGTTATTGGCCTTCACGCGTTCGCTGGGAGAGTTCGGGGCGACGATCATCATTGCGGGCAATATTCCAGGGCAGACTCAAACCTTGGCGTCGGCCCTTTTCAGCGCCCAGCAGGCGGGCAATGACGCGAGAGCGAATCATCTGCTTTGGGTCGCTTTGCTAGTCGGCTTCGCCACGGTGTATTTGACGGAGCGGCTGACGCGAAAGGGAGGTGACCGATGACCGCTCAACGTGAACTTTGGCAAATGCGATTGCGGACGCCGCTTGATCGATTCGAGTTGTCAGTCGACTACCATGGCTCCGCTCGCGTTCTGGGTGTGTTTGGCATATCGGGGTCGGGCAAGACGACGTTTTTGGAGGGTATAGCTGGCCTACGGCAGAATTTTAAGGGTAGCCTTTCATTCGCTGAGCAAAATTGGCTATACTCGGATCAATGCATCAATGTTCCCACGGCGCGTAGGCGGATTGGGTATGTGGCGCAGGATCACTTGCTCTTTCCCCATTTGGATGTGAGGGGGAATTTGGAATTCGGGAAGCTTCGGGCGCGACAAGCGGGGGTAGACTTCGAAAAGACATTCCGACAAGTGGTGGATACGCTTGAGTTGGAAGCGCTTTTGAAGCGATCGACGCGCCGCTTGTCGGGTGGGGAGCGTCAGCGAGTGGCCCTTGGGCGGGCGCTTTGCTCGGGAGCCCAGCTACTGTTATTAGACGAGCCTTTGGCCTCGCTCGATGCGGGGCTAAAACGACGGATCTTACCCTATTTGATTCGAGTTCGCGATACCTTCGATCTGCCGATGGTAATTGTGTCGCACGACCCGGTTGAACTGCAGATTCTCTGTGATGGGATTCTAGTTCTCGAAAAAGGCAGGGTAATTTCCCAAGGGAGCCCCCAGGATATTTTCATTCGTAGCGAAGTTTTCGATACAGCTAAGGATCAAGGTTTCGAGAATGTGTTTGCGGGAGAGGTCGTCGAAAAATGGGATCGAACCATGGAGGTGAGATTGGCGGGGCGCGAGGAAAGAGTCCGCGTTCCGGTCGGGGAAACTGCAATTGGGGGGAATTGTATCGCGAGCGTAGCGTCGGACGATCTGCTGATCGCTACGGAGCGCCTGAAGGGACTTTCTGCCCGCAACTGTCTCCCGACCCGAATTGAACGTATCGAAACGACGGGGCGTCGCTCGTTGGCGATTACTCGAGTGGGCGATACGCGTTTCGCGGTCGAATTGACTCAGGATGCGATCGACGAGCTTGAGCTAGCGGTAGGTCTGGACGTGTATTTGGTTTTCAAGACAAACGCGGTTAAGGTGTAGGCCGCCGGCGGGTTGATTGAGATGGCTACGTCTTCGATTGGATTTTTAGTTTAAGTTCAAGAGCTTAGTGGCTTTGGCCCTTTGGGGAGGCTGCGGCGTTCGCCATGGCTTTTGTTTTGATAGGCCTTTTTTATGAGAAGCGATGTATCTCGCTCTTTTGGGGACCACAGCTTGGCAAGAGAACCGTGGGGTCCGTAGATGGGATTGGCTTGGAGGATTTTGGTTTGGTTCTGCTTCTCGAATTTGCTAGCGATCGACTTTGTTTTTGTATCGAAAACTTGGGGATAGACGAGCGCTGGGAGCGTAGGGTGGTTGGGAAAGGCCCTGCCATCGCTCTCGAACCGCAGGGTCTGGGGTTGGACGATTGGTTGCATGAGCGTTCACGATAGCATGTGGGGTGGTCGTTGCAAGACTGTGCAGCGCCTGGATTGCGTTGGCATTCCCTTTGGACCTAGGCGGAGGGCGACCATTCACGGTCGCATAGCTGGAATAGAGCGGGTTGGACAATCGATTCATCTCCTTCCGAGTCAACATATCGAGTTGCTTGCGGCATATGATTGCCGCGTGCCCGCATAGATTGGAAGGAACTTATTTGCTGTTCGAGCGTCTTTGGGAAAGTGTCTCGGAACGATTCCGATCGATGAATAGCGTATCTCTAAACCTGAATAGCGCCGGTTCGCTTCGAGCGATTCGCGCTGGATTTATATGGGTTTGCCTGGGAGGAATCGCCTTGGTCCATTGGGTAAATGCGGCAGAGGGTAAAGGCGCGGATTCAGTGGAAGCGCTCGTATTCGAGCCGATTGACGCGGATCGTGACGATCGAGTCGTTCCGGTGAAGGTGTATTGGGGAACGGACGAGAAGCCACTGCCCGTTGTTCTGTTCTCGCACGGCTTGGGAGGCTCGCGGGATAACAACGCCTACCTAGGCGAATATTGGGCTCAGGCTGGCTACGTAGCGGTATTTATGAAGCACGCGGGAAGCGATGAGGACGTGTGGAAATCCGTTCCGGTTCGGAATCGCTTAGGCGCGCTTAAATCGGCGACGGGAGCGAAGACATCCATCGACCGCTTCAACGACGTTCCCTTAGTGATCGATCGGTTGGAGTCTTGGAATGTTAAGAAGGGGCACGCGTTGGAAAGACGTATGGATTTGGATCGAATCGGCTTGTGTGGGCACAGCTATGGAGCGGTAACGACTTTGGCCCTGGCGGGACAGCGGTATCCCTTGAATCGGACGATGGAAGATGAGCGGATTGATGCATTCTTAGCGATGAGTCCGCAGCCGGGAAAACGATTGCCGCCGAAGCGAGCGTTTGGGCATCTAAGCAAGCCAACGCTTTGCATGACCGGTACGGAGGATGGAAGTCCGATCAATGCGAAACTCGAACCGGCGGATCGTCAGAAGGTCTACCAAGCGCTGAAGCCGGGGGACAAGTTCCAGTTAGTTTTGGAGGGAGGCGAGCACTTTGCCTTCGGCGATAGCCCTGGTTTGCGAACGCGAAACCCGAAGCATCACCTGGCCATACAGGAGATAAGCCTGCGTTTTTGGAACGCCTATCTCAAGGATGACGGGAAGTCGCAAGCGTGGTTGCAGTCGATGAAGCCGATTGCCGAGACCGGTCTTGGCAGCGCCGATGTCTGGGAATGGAAGTGAGGCGCTGTAGGTTGGGGCGCGGCATCGCGGGCTAGCGATTCCCTAGCTGATATAACGATAGGACTTACAGTTGCCAAGCCGGTAGCTTTGCTCTCTATTGACGCTTCTTCTATAAGCGAGCATTCACTAAGCGGGAACTGATTATGAGATTGGCGAGACTTTTTTTGACTATTGCGACAATGATGGGAATAGCGTCGGCGGGTATCGGGAATCCGGTCGTGTACGAAGGCGAAAAAGGTTTTGGGAAAGGCAAGCATATCGTTTTTATCGCAAACGATCACGAATATCGTTCGGAGGAAACGTCGCCACTGATCGCGAAGATGCTCGCGAAGCATTTCGGTTTTCGGTGCACGGTTCTATTTGGCCTGGATGAACGTGGAGCAATCAAAGCGGGCGGCCTGGATCTGCCGGGCATGGAGGCCTTGAAGGACGCGGATCTGCTGTTTTTCTACACGCGTTTTATGAATCTGAAGGACTCGCAAGTGGATCTGCTCGTGGACTATTTCGAACGAGGTGGACCGGTTGTAGGTTTGCGCACGTCAACCCATGGCTTCAATGGTCAGGAAGGAAAGTGGGAGAAGTTGAATTACAGCTACGGGGGCGACGATTATTTTGGAGGACTGGGCGAGCAGATCTTCGGCAATACCTGGCACAAGGAAAGGGGACAATCCCACTATGGCCAGAATCATGCGATGGGCTGTCGCATCACTCCGGCAGCTAGGGCGAGCGGACATCCTATCTTGAAAGGCGTCAGTCGGATTCACGCCTACTCGGGCGCTTACAAGTCTCAACCTCCTGAAGGGGCGACTCCCCTCTTGGAAGTGCAGGTATTGAATACCTTTCATGCGAGCGACGATATCAATACGGAAAAGCCTATCGTGAACGCGGGCTGGACGCGCGATCACTACATCGCTCCCTCGGGGACGCGTAAGACGGCCCGAGTCGTTTATGCTTCGTACGGCGCTTCCGAGGATTTGCTCAGCGAGGATGGACGTCGCTTTTTGGTCAACGCCTGTCTATGGGCTGGCGGTTGGGAAAAACGGATCAAACCGAACTTGGATGTGAGCATCGTGGGCGGATTCGCCCCGAGCGCTTATAACAACGGCGTAGCGTTGACGGGTGTGATGCCGGAGGAGCTGGCAGACTGGGACAGTCAGGTGATGCCCGCGACCTCAAAAATGGGGGGACTTACGGATCCGAAGATGGTCCAACGTTTGCCGCGCGTTTTAGAAAATCGTCCCGAATTGCGTCAGCTTATTCAAGGAAGGCATCCAGAGCTCTTCGCTCCCGGAGGCGCCCTGGAAGGCGTAGGGCAGTAGCTCGGGCGTCGGGTCGAGCCCGAATGGAAATCGAGCTTTACCGGGCGGAGCGACTACGCTCCGTGGGCAGGGCGGGTCCTAACGTCGATCGCGTAGAGCGAGGTGGTTGCGGTCATGAAGAGCAGATTGCCTTGAGAGCCGCCAAAGCAGACATTTGCGCAGGACTCAGGGAGCAGAATCATGCCAAGGCGCTGACCGGTCGGATCGAAAACGTGCACGCCATTGACACCATCGACGCCGTGTCCGGCGCTCGCCCATAGATTACCGTCCTGGTCGACTTGCTGTCCATCGGGTCCTGCATCCATTCCGTTGTAAGTCACGTCGGCGAACGCGCGGCGATTCGCTAGTTCCTTCCCGTCAACCACGTCGAAGACGTAAAGCGGTCTGGGGCGATCGGGTCCGGTATCGGCGATATACATACGCGAGTAGTCCGGAGAAAAGCACAGTCCATTGGGCTTGCCCATGGAATGGTCGACCCGATCGACTTTTTTCGTTTCGGGGTCGATGCGATAAACGGCTTCCTTTAGCTCGAGCCGACCGTTGTTTCCATAACCTGGATCGGTGAACCAAATGCCCCCATCGGGATGAACGACCACGTCGTTGGGCGAGTTGAGAGGCTTGCCTTGCCATTGGTCGGCGAGGACTTCGCCGTCGGTTCCATTCGAGCGGTAGCGCATGACGCGTCGACCGATCTGTTCGCAGCAAATGAGGCGATTATCCGCATCGAAGCAGCTTCCGTTGGTTTGATTGGACGGTTCGCGAAAGGAGCCGGCGAGGGCGATGTGCTCGTTCCAGCTAAGCTGTCGATTATTTGGGATGTCGCTCCAAATCAGTTTCTGGGAAACGCGATCCCAGGTTGGGCCTTCGGACCAGATCGACCCGGTTTGCAGGCGGAAGATCGAAGCGCTTTGCGAAACGAGATTGTCGAAACGGGAATCGAGGCTGATCAACCGAGCCCGCGAATCGAGCAGTCGTCCGAGCCGCAGCGGTTTCCTCGGGTCGGTGGCCGCGCCGAGTGGAGCGGCCATGAGGGCGGCGGCGAAGGCTTTGAGAAATTTGCGGCGCGTGCGGGCGCTGCGCAAAGGAGGTTGGGGGGCGCTCGAATGCATGGGAACAGTTCACGTCGGAGAAGGGAGGAGAGCAATACTAAGATTGTTTGAGTTTTAGAATCTCTGTCGATTTGCTGGGTTCCTTGAGTATCGAAACGGCCATTACCTTTTTCGTGGCGTCGGTAGCCATTGGAGTCGCTCCGGGCCCGGACAATCTCTTTGTCCTCGCCCAGTCGGCAATGCATGGGAGGCGAGCGGGGCTTTCGGTGACGCTCGGTTTGTCAACGGGATTGATTGGGCATACGCTGGCGGTGGCTTTAGGCTTGGCCGCTTTGATACATGCTTCGGAAACGGCATTTTTTGGGCTGAAGCTCGTAGGAGCGGGTTACCTGCTATGGCTCGCCTGGAAAGCGTTTTCTGCAGGGGGAGGGGCGTTGTCGGAGACGGGCGATGCCGAGCGGATCGGTTATGCTCGACTGTATGTTCGCGGTATCGCGATGAATCTGACCAATCCTAAGGTGACGCTGTTCTTCCTCGCATACTTGCCTCAATTCGTTGCCCCTGAGCGCGGAGCGATCGAATGGCAGATCGCTGCTCTGGGGGGGCTTTTCATTCTCATGACATTGCTGATATTTGGAGGCATTGCGATTTTGGCGGGAAGCGTTGGGCGGCGACTGCGCGAGTCGGAGCGGGTTCGGGCGCTGATGAATGGCCTGGCAGGATTCGTTTTCATCGGGCTCGCTCTCAAGCTGCTTTTCAGCGAGGCGAAGTAGCGGGCGTTAATTCGGGTTGATCGCAAGCGGGAGTTGGAGTCGATGGGAATTCGTATAACCAAGGTTGGAAGCGCTGGGACGTCGGCGATTCAAGTCAGTGGAATCGAATAGAGCGCTCGAAATGAGGGAGGGCCAGCGAATGCGCTTCAGCCCGAAGGGGAAAAGGGAAGCGCGCCGATCGTCTGGATCCTAGCGATTGTCAGGAGCCGCTGACGACCTTGAGCAGTTTCTTGTTTAGCAAGCCCCCCTCCAATCCGAAGTCATAGACGATTTCGAAGTGATTGAGGCCTTGGGCGAGCTCGAAAGCGCTTTCATTGCCTTGGCCTTGCGCCCGTTCGCGCATGGATTTCGATTGTTCGATGAATGCGTTCGTTTCGCTGCTTCCGACTGCGAAATGGAGGGGAAATGGGAGGATTGGGATTGGCTGACGCAAGGGACTGAACGCCCTTGCGTCCGGTTCGCTCAGCTGGAGGGCCGCATTGAGAAAAGACTGTCGTATCGGGCTCAGGTCGAAGAGACCGCTCAGACTGAATACGCTGCGAATCGAGTTGAGGAGCGCGCTTGTCGAGCGCTGCAATTCCAAAGCGGCCATCAATGCGAGGTGTCCGCCTGCGGAATGGCCGGTTAGATGCATTTTGCGGGGATCGCCATTGATGTCGCTGGCCGTTCGAATCGCTAGAGAGAGGGCGTTTCGGATATCGGCGACTATATCCGCGAGCGAAACGTCGGGAGCCAGGCGGTAGTTGAACAGGCTGACAGCGCAACCCGCTCGATGCAGGGCTTTTGCGATGAACCGGTAGCCTTTCTTGTCGAGCGCCCTCCAATACCCGCCGTGGATGAAGATCACGATGGGACCGCCCGGCTCAGGGGCGGGAAAGAAATCTACGGTTTGGAGGGGGTGAGGGCCGTAACGGACGTCCAATCGAGAGGGCAGCGATTCGAGCGCGTTTTGGCTCAGGGTTTCATTGCGATCGAAGTAATCCTGGAAATTGGGATGACGCGCCCGAAGGTCGAATTGGGCGTCGATGGGGTTTGCAGACATGGTTTGGAGGGAGCGATTGAATCGTTTCCACAAAACCGCGCATCGACCTGGCACTGGCAATGAGAATCCGGTGGGAAGTTGACGCTTGATGCTCTGGGCGCAGTATGCGTGTCTCGTATGGCAGCTACCATGTTGAACCGAATTACCTCTATGGGGGCCTTTGTCCTCGCGCTCCTTTTCATTTCGATCCCTGGTTCGTCGCTCGGCCATTCCGCTAGCGGCTCTAAACCGAATATCCTGTTCATTTTCACCGATGACATGGGCTATGGAGACCTCGGTGTGTTGCATCAGAACGCGAAGCAGGGAATGAAGCATCGGACGCCTCACTTCGATCGCATGGCAGCGGAAGGCGTTCAATTGCGTCGACATTACTGTCCCGCTCCGGTTTGCGCTCCTTCGCGGGCGTCGCTCTTGCGTGGACTGCATCAAGGGCACACGGAAGTGCGGAACAGCAATTTCGACAAGGAGCTACCGGATAACCACACGCTCGCTACGGTGATGAAAGGAGCGGGCTATCGCACCTTGCACGTGGGCAAATACGGTCTCCAAGGCCTGCCTCCGGAAGGGAGTTTCCTGGGTGACGGGGAAAATGAGCAATGGGATACGCCCGAAGAGTGGCCCGCCTACCCCACCAAGCGCGGGTTCGACGAATACATGGGCTACGTGCGTCACGTGGATGGGCATGTTCATTATCCCAATAACGATTGGCCGATCGGCAATTCGGACTCGCACCGAACGGGAAAGCCGGTGTGGCACGACGACAAGGAGATATCCGCGCAGCTAGATAAGTGCTACACTACGGATTTGTTTACCGCGTTCGCTAAGAAATGGATCGTCGAGCACGAAGCAGATAGTAACGATGAGCCCTTCTTTATCTATTTGGCGTACGATACGCCGCATGCGGCCTTGCAAGTGCCGACGCAGGCCTACCCGGAGGGTATGGGAGTCGATGGTGGGATTCAGTGGCTAGGAACGCCTGGGCAAATGATCAATACCGCGAGCGGTGAAGTCGATTCGTGGATACACCCGGAATATCGCAATCCGGATTGGACCAATGTGCAGCGTCGGTTCGCGACGATGGTGCGGCGCATCGACAATTCAGTAGGCGATTTGCTGCAGACGCTGAGGGACTTGAACATCGATCGGGAAACCTTAGTCGTTTACACTAACGATAATGGACCTCTGGCAGTTAGCTATATCGACGGCGAGCCATTCACTCCCGTGCACTTCCAGTCTTATGGGCCTTTTGATGGCGAGAAGCGCGATGTTTGGGAAGGCGGCATCCGTATGCCGGCCTTGGCCTGGTGGCCGGGCAGCATTCCCGCGGGGACAATCGATCGTACGCCTTCGCAGTTTCACGATTGGATGACGACGTTCGCGGATCTTGCTGGCACGCCGATGCCGGCCTTGTCCGATGGCGTTTCCTTGGCGCCGACGTTGACAGGGCTGGATGAGCGTCAGCCTAGCACGGTATACGTCGAATACGCTCACGGGAGAAAAACGCCGAACTATCCCGACTTCGAGCCGCGGAAACGCGGATTGGCCCGTGGCGAAATGCAAGCGATCTTTATCGACGGCTACAAGGGCGTGCGTGTGAATATTCAAGGGCATTCCGATGCATTCGAGATCTACGATGTAAAGACGGACTTGGGCGAGCGTAACAATCTGGCGGGCACGAGCGCGTATTTCGATGATTTGGAGCAGCGGATGAAGGATCGCGTCTTGCAGTTGCGGCGTCCCAATGCAGACAATCCGCGTCCCTACGATGGCGAGCTAGTACCGGCAGTCCAAGTCGAGGCGACGCGTTCGGGGCTGCGTTGGCGGGGATACGAAGGCGACTTCCCATGGACGCCTAAATTCTGGAATGAAGCGCCGAGCATGCAGGGCGGAACGCTCGGCATTTCGGGCGAAGTAGGGCCGGAGAGCGGGGCAGTCGTATTCAGCGGATACCTCGAAGTGCCCGCCGATGGCGAATACGCGTTCGCGCTCACCGCTGATTCGGGAGCCGTTATGCGCATTCACGATTCGAATGTAATCGATGCGGATTTCGGATACGCGGCTGGATCGGAGGCTACTGGGACGGCGCTGCTGAAAGCGGGGATGCATCCGATTAGCCTTCATTATTTGAAGAAAAGCGATTCTCGACCAAGCTTGAATGTCCAATGGAGCGGGCCGGGACTGGAAAAAGAGTCGATCGCGGTCGAGTTTCTGCATCATTGAGTTTCCGATCGCGAAGAAACGGAGATACCCACCACAACTTTACAGGAGAGCTGAATGGCCTCCAACGTCCCCACCCTATTATGAATTACCTGAAAACCTCGATCCTGTCCGTTCTGCTATCGGTTGCTGCGTCTGCCTTAGCGACTGAAAAACCGAATATACTCTTTATCTTTCTGGACGACTTCGGGTGGAAGGATACGAGCTACATGGGGTCGGATTTCTACGAGACGCCGCATCTTGATCGCCTGGCCTCGGAGGGTATGGTATTCGATCAAGCCTACTCGGCGTCCGCCAATTGCGCCCCTGCGCGAGCTTGTCTGCTTTCCGGTCAGTATACGCCGCGGCATGAAATCTATAACGTGGGAACCGGTCCGAGAGGAAATCCCAAGTATCGCCGATTACAGCATATCCCCGGCGTGGATACGCTCGATAGAAATACTAGAACCTGGGCGGCCCAGATTCAAGCCCGCGGGTATCGAACCGCGTCGATGGGCAAATGGCATTTGAGCGACGACCCCATTCCCTACGGCTTCGACATCGATGTGGGCGGCTCCCATTCCGGTTCGCCGCCCCGGGGCTACTATCCGCCGCATCCGAATATTCCCAGTCTGGAGGGAGCCCCTGAGGACTCTTACTTGACCGATTACCTGAACGATCGAGCGATTGATTTCATTCGGGAGAACAAGGAGCAGCCTTGGCTACTGTATTTGACCCACTTTGCGGTTCATACCCCGCTCGATGCGAAGAAGGAGCTGGTGGCCAAGTACGAAGCGAAAGAGAAGGGGACCTTGCACGATCACGTAGCAATGGCGACCATGGTTCAATCGGTTGACGATGGAGTCGGCGAGATCATGGCGACTCTAGACGAACTCGGACTGACCGAGAATACGATCATACTGTTCTTTTCGGACAATGGCGGGTACGGACCGGCGACGGATATGGCGCCGCTCAAGGGATACAAGGGTACGTACTACGAAGGAGGAATTCGCGTGCCCTTCTTCGTCAAATGGCCCGGAGTGATAGAGCCCGGCTCGAAGAGCTCGGAGCCGATTATCGGCGTGGATATTTATCCTACTCTGTGCGCTATGGCGGGAGCCGCTCTTCCCGAAGGGCAGGCGTTGGATGGGCAAAACCTCGTTCCCTTGCTATCGGGCGGCGCGGATACGTTGGGAGAACGCGCTCTTTATTGGCATTTCCCTGCCTACCTTCAATCCTACTCGGTTACCAACGAGCAGCGAGACGCGCTCTTCCGCAGCCGTCCCTGCAGCATCATTCGTTTAGGCGATTGGAAGCTGCATCAGTATTTCGAATCGGGCGACTTGGAATTGTACAATCTGAAAGACGACATCGGCGAGACGCGCAATTTAGCCAATCGCATGCCTGAGAAAGCCACGGAGCTGCTCTCTCGCTTGGAGGGATGGCGGGAAGGCATCGGAGCTCCTGTGCCACAGGAACTTAATCCCGAATTCGATGCGCTGGCGGAGGCCGAAGCGCGGAAGGCGTCGCCGAAAACGAGGAAACGGTAGAACCTGGATCAAGGCGCTCGCGCGATCGGCTCAGACCTTAATTGTGACGGAGAAGGCTTCCTGGTCGCCGGGGTTGACCGTGTGCAGACCGACCTTGGTTTCCGGGCTATTGGGAGGTCCCATCCAAGGTTCGATGCAAAAGAAGGGCGAGTCGTCCGATTCGGTCCAGGTGACGACGGCATACTCGGAATGGGGCCTTCGCTCGGCTCCCACTTCGATCTCGATTTTCGAATTGTCGGCCTTGTTCAAGCAAGTGACGGTCGAGTCGGATAAATCGTAGTGAATCCGGTCGATCAGTTCTGGGTTGGCAATGGATTCGGCGCGCTTGGAGAGGCCGGCTTCGAAAAGAGATCCGTCGGCCGCATGGCGACAGGCTCTGCGAGCGGGGATATCGATTTCGTAGTCGCGTCGAGCCGTTCCTTCGACCCAAGGCAAATTGAAGTAGAAGTGGTGTCCAGCGGACCAGGGAATCGGTACGCTGTCGTTGTTTCGCAGTCGTAGCTCCACTGTCATCTCCTTTTCCTCGAATCGGTAGACGACTTCGAAGTCGTATTCGTAAGGATAGGCTTCCTGGGATACTTGGTTGGGGAGGAAGCGGGCTGCGAAGCCGGTTTCGTCCACGCGAAAAGTCTCGAATGCGCCCGTCCGGGCGAATCCATGCATGGGCATGGTACGCCGCTGTCCCGTAGGATCCTGCCAGAAGTGGATGTCCCCATGGTCGAAGGTTCGGGCGGAAAAAGGGAATAGGATTGGGTTGCCGCCGCGGGCTTTCGGAATTTGATCTGCGCTCGAAAGTTCGGGCCACGAAATGATATCGCGGAAGGTCCCGTCCGGATAGGAAATGTTCCAGTTCATCAGGCGGGCGCCTATTTCCGGCGATACGAGAAAGGTGGAGGCCCCCACCTCCCACCTTCGTATGATCGCTCCAAGGTATTCGATTTCCTCCATATTGCTTGTTGTTCACTTTTAGTGAAATGGCGGGAATTGGGAATCGAATTCTTCGTTTCCAGAGATCTTTTATTGCGATTGAAAGACTTGGCGGTTCCTTGCAATAATTTGCGGCCAGTTAAACGTTTGTCTTTCGACCTGTCCTTGCTTTTTCGCAATCCGCGCAGCAGGATGGGGGTACTATTGCAATGAAGGATCGTTTATCCCTTTTTCTCGCGCTCGCCATGCTTCTGTGGGGCGCGAGCTACGCTTTTTCCGATGATACCGATGCTCAAGAGGCAGTGGGGGAAGCAGGGGATGCGGCGCCTGCGGATGTCCGCCCGGAATTGGGCAAGAACATCGCCGGAAATCCAGCGGATTCCGAGCGATTTAGGGTGTACGTTATACCGATTCAAGATGCGATTGGGCGGCCGACGCTCTTTGCCGTTCGATCCGGGATCAAGGACGCGTTGGAAACGGATGTGGACCTGGTGCTCTTCGAAATGGACACCCCTGGCGGGGAATTGGGCTCGACCTTGGAAATCATGAAGGCGATCGATCGCTTCGATGGAAAGACAGCGACGTTCATCAACGAAGAGGCTATCAGCGCCGGGGCGATTATCGCGTCGGTAACCCAGGATATCTATTTTATGCCGCGGGCTACCATGGGTAGTTCCGAAGTGGTTACAGGGACGGGGCAGGATGTCGACGAATCAATGAAGCGTAAGATCAATGCCTTCCTGACCGCCAAGATCGATGCGTATATCAATGAATACCCATATCGCAGCCAGGTATTGGAGGCGATGGTCGACCCGGATATCGAGTTGGTCATCGACGAGAAAGTTATTTCGAAAGAAGGCAAGTTGCTGAACCTCAACGCCCGCACGGCGCACGAAGAATACGGCGATCCGCCACGGGCGCTTCTCGGCTCGGGAATTCACGACGATATGGATGCCCTTTTGGAATCGCTGGCAGATGGCAAGGAGGTCGAACGGATTGACTTCGAGGCGACTTGGTCGTTGTCGCTCGCGGCGCGGCTCATGGATTTGAGCCCAGTGTTGCTGGGGCTCGGCATTCTATTGCTCCTAGTTGAGTTCAGAACCCCTGGGTTCGGCGTTTTCGGAGTCGCGGGGGTCGCGTTTATAGCAATCGTCAACTTCGGGCATCATGTGGCGGGACTCTCTGGATACGAAGGTCTAATCGTATTCATCATAGGAGCGTGTTTGGTCTTCGTCGAATTGGTTTTTATGCCGGGAGTCCTTTTCCTGGCTGTTCCGGGCGCTCTGATGATGTTGGGCGGCTTGCTGTGGAGCATGGCGGATATTTGGCCTGCTGAAACGCCCAACTTCGATTTCACTTTCGATCTCTTTCTGACGCCCATGTACAACCTTTTCGGCGGCTTGACGATTGCTGTCGTCTTGTTCGCGTTGCTGGCCCGCTTCCTTCCGAAATCCTTATTTTGGAATAGGATGATTATGGCGGAAGCGATTGAAGGCACGAGTCTGGATCCGGAGGAATCGACCGTGAATCGTCCTGAAGTGGGCGATATCGGCATAGCGGTTTCCGATTTGTATCCAACGGGTGAAATTGAAATAGATGGACAACACTACGAAGCGAAGGTTGAGATCGGTATGATCGATAAAGGAGCCCGAGTGCGCATCGTGCGTAGCGATACCTTCAATTATTCCGTGGAGGAGGCGAACGCATGACGCTGATTGTAATCTTGTTCGTGGCAGGCGTTTTACTCATCGCGGCCGAAGTTATTCTCCCAGGCGGCATCATTGGATTGGCTGGAGGCGGTTGCCTGGTCGGGGGCATTGCAGTTGCCTACAATGAATATGGGGCGAGTGGCGCCTTTATCGCTTCAGCGGTCGCCCTTGCGCTCGTCGTGTTCGCCTTGGTGATTGAATTCAAAGTGCTTCCAAAGACCCGACTGGGTAAGGGCATGTTTCTCAACGACTCGATTCAGGCCTCCAGTTCCTACTCGAAGGGCGACGATTCCATGATTGGCATGGAAGGGGAGACGATTACCGCTTTGGGACCGACGGGCTTTGTCCGAATAGAAGGCAAGAAACTCGAAGCCTCGTCGCGGGCGGGATTCATCGACAAGCGCGAGCGCATCAAAGTGATCGGGCGAGACAATTTCAGAATCATTGTATCCAAATTATAACGTATCCTAAACTTATGAATAGTTCACTACTAACGACATTGGCCCTATTGGACAACGTTCCACTGATCCTTATGGTAGGAGCGACCATAGTCGCTTTAATCGCGATTTTCCTGATATTCTCCTTCTTCAATACTTGGTTGAAAGCGTTGCTAGCCCAAGCTCCAGTCGGTTTCTTGAACATTATAGCCATGCGACTTCGAGGAGTGCCCTACGGTCTGGTGGTCGATGCCCGCATCACGGCGGTCAAGGCGGGCGTTGGATTGACTACGGACGAATTGGAAGCGCACTTCTTGGCTGGAGGAAATTTGATCCCGACGGTTCAGGCGATTATTGCCGCAATGAAGGCCGGTATCAGTTTAGACTGGTCCCGAGCGTGCGCGATCGATCTGGCGACCAAGGGTTCCGGCAAGTCGGTCGTGGAAGCGGTTCGCACTTCGGTTGACCCGAAGGTAATCAATTGTCCGAGTCAGGATGGCCCCAAGAAGTCCATCGATGGCGTCGCCAAAGACGGTATTCAGGTGAAAGCGAAGGCTCGCGTGACAGTACGTACGAATTTGGAGCGCTTTGTGGGAGGGGCTAAGGAAGAGACGATTATCGCTCGCGTGGGAGAAGGTATCGTTACGACCATCGGCTCAGCGGAATCGTACAAGGTCGTTTTGGAGTCGCCGGACTCGATTTCCAAGGTCGTATTGGAGCGCGGATTGGATGTGGGAACGGCGTTCGAAATCCTATCCATCGACATTGCCGACGTAGATGTCGGCACGAATGTCGGCGCTTCGCTGCAGGAAGCCCAGGCGGAAGCGAATAAGAACATGGCGCAGGCTCAGGCGGAAATTCGTCGCGCGGCAGCGGTTGCCGCGGAGCAGGAAATGAAGGCCAAGGTCGAAGAGATGCGGGCCAAGGTTGTAGAAGCCGAAGCTCAAGTGCCGCTGGCTATGGCGGAAGCCTTTCGTAGCGGCAATTTGGGTATCATGGATTACTACAAGATGAAAAATATCGAATCGGATACCCGAATGCGCGACTCGATCGCCGATCCGGACGGACAAGGGGAAGATTCCCGGCAGAGCTAATCTGGGGAGTTCTAATCGCCGCTAACATGGATTATTGGATACTCGACAATCTAGATAAGCTCGTCCCGTTCGTGATTGCGCTGCTGTACTTTATCGGTTCCAGCAAGTTGAAGAAGGCGGAGACGCAGCAATCGGAACCTGGCCCCGAGGCAAGCGATCGCGCTCGTGGAATACAGGAGGAGATTCGCCGCAAGATCCTCGAGCGGCAGCAAAAGGGGCGTCCCGCATCCCCCGCGGAGTCGGAACGCCCTAGCATATTCTTCGAAGACGAAACTCCCGAGCCGTCGCCGGTCTTGCATCCGACCCAGTCTAAATCCTCTCGCGAGGTTGCCGAGGTGGAAGTGAGGGGCTACAATGAACCCGAACGATTGGAAGACGTTTGGGAAGATGCGGCGGATACTTGGGAAGACCCGTTCGATAAGCAGCGGCGCGAAATCGAAGAACAGCTTCAGAAAGCTCGAGAATTGAAAGCGAACGCGCCCGCGGTGAAAGCGCCGGTCGCGAGTGTTAAGTGGCATCCGCACCAATATACGGATCGGCGAGCGGATGCGTTTCGGGATGCGGTTCGAGAGGATTTGCAAGAACAGGGCTCCGTGCGTCGCGCCATTGCTCTGAAGGAGATCCTCGATTCGCCGCTGGCGTTGCGCTGACCGAATATGCAAGTCGAGCTATTGGCGATTTGCGATGCGGCCACGGATGTCCAGGGTCGTTTGAATATCCTAGGCGTATTCGAGGGCATTGCAGGTCCGAGTACGCCGGTTGAGCGGGATCGTTGTTCTATTGCGACTCGAATGCGTTTTACGAAAGACGAAGCTGGAAATCACGAGCTGGTCTTGAGAGTTCGCAGTGCCAAAGGCATTCTGCTGGCGCCGGAAATGAAAGCGAAGTTCGCGGTGAAGATTCCTTCGAATCGAAAGTCGATCGCAATCAATCTTATTCTGAATATCAATCGGATCAAGGTTGGCGAATTCGGCGAGCACGAAATTGCGCTTTTCGTAGACGAAGTCTTTCAATCGGGGGTCCCGCTTACGGTAGCGCGTTCGGTGAAGAGTCGGGTCCGCGGGACCATGGATAACTAGAAGAAGACTTAAGGCTGACGGAGGAAGCGCTCGCCTATTCGATTAGACCTTGCAGCTGCTTGGCCAGTTCGTCTGGAGAACGGGCGGGCAATTGGCAGACGAAGTTCTCGCAGACGTAGGCGGTTGGCTGTCCGCCGATTGCGGTGGCCCCGCGAATGAACTCGAGCCGTTGGCCGAGATAGGCTTGGCTCTCGCTGGCATTCGCGTGCAGGAGCAGTCGATTGGGAAGGAGGGTCGAACTTGCCATGCGAGCCATTGCGTTGCTTTCCTTTGGCTCGGCGATGACGATCTGCATAGGCTTTTTAATGACATACAGAGAGGCGTCCAAGAGAGCGGGCATGCGAATGGGCGACTCGCGAATCGTCGGCAGGAAGGCAAGTAGGGTCATGCGGGCCTGTTCTTCGTAGAGCCCGCTGTCGAAGAACTGAGCGAGTCGGGCCAGATTCTTGGCGCTGACCGAATTGGCGCTGGGAATGGATCCATCGAAACTTTCCTTCGAAGGTTCGAAAACGATACTCTCATCGGCTTGAAAGGAGTAGTAGCCACCTTGGGCGCTATCGTAGAACAACTCGTTTTGCGTTTGCTGCAGCTGGTTGGCCCAATCGAGCCATTGCGGATCGGCGCTTGCTTCGTAGAGGTCGATAAGTCCTTCGATGAGGTAGGCATAGTCGTCGACGAACGCGGCCACCTCGGATGCTCGGTCGCGGTAGAGTCGCGAAAGACGCTTGGAATTGGAATCGTAGAGTCGACTTCGAATGAATTGAGCGGTTTGGATGGCTGCTTGGGTGTATTTTGGCTCTCCCAATGCTTGAGCGGCTCGGGAAAAGGCGGATATGGCGAGCCCGTTCCAGGATACGATGATTTTGTCGTCTAAATGCGGGCGAGGGCGCTCGGAGCGCGCTTTGAATAGCAGATCGAGGATGCGCTCGATGCGGGTATAGGCTTCCTCGGTGGAAATTTCCAGATTCTCGGCCAATTGCGCTAATGCGTTAGGGATTCGGGGCGTATTGTAGCCGACCAGTTCCGAGACGCTGAAATTTCCGCTTGGGGCGTTGCCGGCTTCGTTCATGGCGAAGTAGCGTTGGGCGGTTTCGTAGAGCGATTCGTCGTCGATGGCTTGGCGCAGCTGGTCAAGGCTCCAGACGTAGAAGGCTCCTTCCCGCTTTTCATTGGAACCGTGGGCCTCCAGGCTCTCGGCATCTTCCGCGCTATAGTATCCACCTTCTGGATGTCTCATATCGCGAATGAGGTACTCGAGCGTTTCGACGACGGGTTCGCGGAAACGGGGATCTCCGGTCGCCAGCCAAGCGTCCAGATAGGCGTTGGCGAGAGTCGCCTGATCATAGAGCATTTTTTCGAAGTGAGGGAGTTTCCACTCGCCGTCCACGGTATAGCGGTGGAAACCGCCTCCAATGTGATCGCGAATTCCGCCTTGGGCGATGGCCTCGAGAGATTGGACTGCCATTCGTTCGGCGGCTTGCTTGCGCTCGTCGTCGAGCTCCTTGACGCGACTGCTCCTGAGCAGGAAAGACAGATTGGCAGCGCTGGGAAAATTCGGGCCGCTTCCGAAGGCTCCGGTCCGTTCGACGAAGGAGCTCTTGAAGGCGTCGATCGCGTTAGCGATAAGATCGATTGTGAGATCGCTCTCCGAACCGACGCTGGATTGTCGATTGAAATCGTCGAGGGCCGCTACGATTTGATCGCTCTGCTGGCGTACGCTTTCGGGATCATTGGTCCATGTATCCTGAATACGGGTGAGCAATTCCGGAAATGTAGCGGTCCGCATTCCGCGGCTATTGTCGGGCGGAAAGTAGGTGCCGCCGTAGAAGGGCTTTCGTTCTGGGGTAAGCCACACATTGAGGGGCCAGCCGCCGGCTCCGGTCAGCTGCTGTACGAAGGTCATGTATACGCCATCGACATCGGGACGTTCTTCGCGATCTACCTTGATGCAGACGAAATGCTCGTTGAGGAATGCGGCGATCTCTGGATTGGAGAAGGACTCGCGGTTCATTACGTGGCACCAATGGCAGGTGGAATAGCCCACGGATAGGAGAACCAGCTTGTTCTCGGCGTTCGCCTTCGCGAAGGCCTCGTCGCCCCACGGATACCAATCGACAGGATTGTAGGCATGCTGCTGCAAATAAGGAGACTGCTCGTCGATCAGGCGATTGGGCTTGGCATCCGGACCCGGCTCTTCCGCAGAACGAACGATCCCGGAGAGGGCGAGAGCGAGGAACGCTGAAACGAATACGGGCATGGGCTGCATAGGCTAGAAGACAGCGTGAGCGGAGAGACGTTCAAGCTTATTAGCGTCTAAGGCTGATCGCGGCGTATTCCTGGATTCGAGTGGCGATCTGTCGAAGGCGAGGGCAAATCTGATAGAGCATTCGTCGAAAAATCTGCCTATCAATGGATTGCAGCTTGCTTGGAGGATCGATTTCCGGTGGATTGGGGGCGATATTGGAACTCCCGCGCTCCGTTCACTTATGAGAGGCACTCCGACATATTTAGATAACTCTGCGGGCTCGGTCTTCTACCGAGCGAGCAAGCGCGAGCGGGCGCTATTCCTATTCGCCGGCTTTCTCTTTCTCTACGGTTGCTATCGGATGGCGCAGGCTGGGTTGCCGGAGGATCCGAGCAATATTGGGGATTTCGCTATTGGGGCGGGGATTGCTTCCTTCGGGTTTTTCATCAGTTGGTTCAACGGGAAACGATGGACGGGATTGATGTTGGCGGTAGCGTTAGTGTCGCGTTTGATTCTAATGCCTCTTCCCGCTTCGGAGGATTTGACTCGAAGAATGTGGGAAGGAGCGGTTCTCGATTTGAATTACAACCCCTACCAGGTGGCGCCGGACGATTCGAATTTGGAGCCGCTTCGAGATAGCGATTGGGAGCGGATGCGTCGTGTCGATACGGTTTCCCAGCAAACCCCGCTCAGCTTGGCCGTTTTTCGAGTGGCCGAATCGTTGGGCTTGAATGAATGGGGATTGAAGGCGATATTCGTCGTATTCGACTTTTGGATATGCATTATATTGGCGATGCGATTCGGTTCGAAGAAGGCGATCCTGTACGCTTGGAATCCACTCGTAGCTTACAGTGTCGCTGGGGGCGGTCATATGGAAAGCTTAGTCCTGCTTCCTGCGTTGGGCGGCTTTCTCATATGGGAGGCATGGGTCGATCGCAAGGGCGGCGCGGTGGTCATCAACGCGAATGGGGGCTTGGGAGGGGGTCTAGGGCAGATGGTCTGCTTCGCGGCGTTGCTGTTGGGGGTAGCGGCTGCATTGAATTTGATTTTCCTGCCGATCGTCTTGTGGATGGCGTGGCAGGTATTGAGCAAGTCTGGAATGCGAGCGGGGATGGCGATTCTGTTGGTGGGCATGATTCCCTTGCTCGCCTTCACCGGGTGGGGATTGCTGAGTTTGGAGGTGGAGCTGGTTAAGCTGCTACCTATCCCCAGACAGGAGAATGAAGAGGCGTTGGCCTTGCTGCCCGGCCTTTTCGAAAGAATGGGGATCGATTTGGAAGGCGTTTATTTCACTGGTGTTGCGGCGGCGATAGCGCTGCTGCTCATGTTTCGGAACGAAACCCTTGAACGTTACAGCAATCTATACCTTAGCGTAGCCCTACTCGTCGGAGTGGCGGTATATCCTTGGCAATTTCTATGGTTCGCTCCCTTCGCGATTGGCGTTTCGCATTTGGGCTTTCGTTTGGTCTCGATATCGGCGTTCGTCTACTATCTTGGGTTTGGGGCGCTGGGAGGTCCTTTGGAACTGACTTCGCTGCAGAGCGTAGCCCTTTGGGTTCCCTTTGCAATTGGCTTGATCGGCTATACATTGATGCATCGTTCGAAGAGTGACGGCTTGTATGTGCGGTCGTACTGAACGAATTCTCATGTACAAGGCACCTGTCGAAGGCGCCGTGAAGACTCGGTTGGCAGAGTCGATTGGGGACGAGAGAGCGCTCGCTTTGTATCGCTGGTTGGGGAGGCGGCAGTGGATCGCGGCAGGCGAGGGCGCTGCGCTGGTCTACTTCACTCCGGATACGGAGAGGGACGCAATGGAGGCGTGGTTGGCGACATCGGCGCGGCTGGCGCCGCAGGGAAAGGGAGATTTAGGGGAGCGCATGGGTCGAGCGGTTGAAGAGGCGTTGGGAAGACCGGGCGTCTCGCGGGCGATTTTGGTGGGGGCGGACTGCCCTTCGCTGGGCGATCGGGATCTCATCGAAGCGGAGGCGCGATTGGATGATGCGGACGTGGTGATTGGGCCCAGCGTGGATGGGGGCTACTATTTGCTGGGGTTAAAGCGTTTCGAGATCGAATTGTTCCGTGAAATCCCTTGGGGAACGGAAAAGGTGTTGCCCTTGACTTTGGAGCGATGCGCCGCGGCGGGCGCATCGGTTGCGTTGCTGGAAAGCCGGGAGGATGTTGACGATTTGCAGTCGCTTCAGTCCCTGCGGGCGTTCATCGACCCAGGCGTTTGGAGCCGTCTATTTGACTGAGGGCGGCGCCGCGGCGCCTCTAGGCTTCGTCGACGGTACGCAGCTGAACGCTGTCGATAACGCGATCGCTCGCTAGAATATCGGATACGAGTACGATTTTGTCGCCTTGCTTGAGGTAGCCACGTTTCACCAGCAACTTCATGGCTCGAGCAACGGTCGCTTCCGGCTCCGTGCAGAAGATCATCTCTAAGGGAACCACCCCGTGATGAATGCGCAATTGACGGACCGTGTCGGTCGAATTCGTAAAGGCGAAGATGGGCGATGAAGTCGGGCGTTGAGCGGATACGCCTCGGGCCATGGAGCCGCTTCGAGTAAAGCAGAGGATTGCGACCGCTTCCAGTTCGTTGGCCATGACGACGGCCGAATACTGTATGCGGGCCTTGTCCGTAGTGAGGGCGAATTCGCGAGCGAAGCTGAACTTCTTGCCTTGCTGGTCGATCGCCTTGGAAATTTTGGTGAGCGCTTCGACGCATTCGATCGGGTATTTGCCAATCGTCGTTTCGCCGGATAGCATGACGCAGTCCGCCTCTTCTTCGATGGCAATGGCGACATCCGAAACTTCCGCGCGGGTTGGCATAGGGCTCGAGATCATCGATTCGAGCATATGGGTAGCGATGATGACGGGCTTGCCGAGCGTGAGACAGGTTTTCACCGCGCGATGCTGGATGATAGGCAAGGTCTCAAACGGGCATTCTATACCTAAATCGCCCCGGGCGACCATGAGGCCGTCCGTTTCCTGAATGATAGCTTCGAGATTGGAGATGGCGGATTGGTCTTCGATCTTGGCGACAATCCGAGCGAGATGGCCGTCATTCGCGTCGAGGAAGTCGCGAAGCATGGCGAGGTCTTTCTCCTCGCGCACGAAGGAAAGCGCGAAGAGGTCGACCCCTTCTTCGAGACCGACCAAGGTATCGGCTTTGTCCTTTTCCGTCAGGGCGGGCAAATTGACTTTAACCCCGGGCAAGTTGATGTGACGGCGGCTGGTTAGTTCGCCTGGAATGATGACTTTGCAACGAATTCGAGCATTATTCTTTTCGAGTACTTCGAGTCGAATAAGTCCATTGTCGACCAAAACGACGCTGCCGACTTCGATATCATTGATAAGGTTCGCGTAATTGACGTCGACCGATCGAATCTCTTCCGAGTTGGCGGCGTCCGGCTTAACGGTAAAATCGAAGGTCTCGCCGGCATTGAGCGTAATCGGATGTTCCACGTCGCCGGTGCGAATCTCCGGACCCTTTACGTCCATCATGATGGATATGGGACGTTGGGTCTTTTCTTCGATTTTGCGAATGCGGCGGACGACGGTTCTAACGTAATCGTGGTTCGCATGCGCCATATTGATGCGACAAACGTCCACGAAGTATTCGGTCATCAGCGTTTCGAGCATTTCCTCGCTGTCGGTAGCGGGACCGATTGTGAAGATTACTTTCGTTCGTCTCGGTATCCGTTGGGAATTGATTTCCATGATATGCAGCGATTGCGGTTGAGTTAGACGGTTTTGAGCGATGAGCCGGCCCCGGCTTCGACGGTTTCGATGGGGAAGCTGGCGCGTTGTCGCAGATCGTAAAAGACATTCTGGATGGCGTCCGAACTATTGCAGTCCCGGCTCAAATGGGCTAGAAACACCTGACTCCAATTCGGGTTCTCTATCGATTCCAGCAATTCGCAAGCGGCTCGGTTCGATAGATGGCCGTGGCGGCCGGCGATTCGTTGCTTGAGCGACCAAGGGCGGCGTTCGTCCCGTTCCAGCAAATCCGGGCAGTAGTTTGCCTCTACGATGAGAGTGTCCACGTCCCGAATTCGCTCGGCAATCTTTGGGGGGACGAAGCCGAGATCCGTGAGCCAAGCGAGCCGGCGAGTTGGCGAAAAGAGATCGTCTCCCCGCCCTGCGGTAAATTTAAATCCCACTGGGTCGTGGGCGTCGTGGGGGAGGGAGAAGCTCTCGACCGTGAGATCCCTAAAGCTGAAGGTGGCGCCGGTGTTGAAGAGCTTCCATTTCGGTTCGATTTTCAGTTTTGGCTGCAAGGCCTTGGCAGTCATCGTATTCGCGAAAATGTAGGGAGCGTGCTTCTTCGCGAAGGTCGAAATTCCCGCGGTATGGTCGCTGTGTTCGTGGGTTACGAAGATCGCGTCAATTTCGTCGGGTCGCACGCCTCGCTCTTCCAGCATGCCTGTCAGTCGCTTGCAGCTAAAGCCAGCGTCGATCAGGACGTTGCAGTTCTCGGTGATAAGCAGACCGCTATTGCCGGAACTGCTGCTGCCGAGGATGGAGAACTGCATGGACATCGACAGCCAGTGTTACGCTTAGGTTAGGCATTTCAAACTCGAAATGGCCAAACCTCGCTTTATTGGTTGAAATCGTATTCAGAAATTGGATGTAAAGCGGGTGGCGTGTATTGGATGGGAAGAGGCGTTGCGAACGAAAACGGGGCTTTTCGGTTGAAAGAAGACCTGCGAGGGGAGGCTTGCCTTTTTTTCGAGACGCTATCTAGTGGCGGATTGCAAATTTCGGATCCGAGCGACGTTGAATAGCAATTGGGCGTTTGCAACGATTTGGCGGCGCGAGTCGTCAACGAGATGAGGGACACTGGCACCACCGTTTTCTCGGCCGATTGACCGCCTGTATAAGTTCATGTCCACCAAAGATAAGCCAAAGATGTACTTGCATAAGACCGAAGCCGATTCGGAGGCCCCGGTTGGGCGTTCCTATGACGAGTCGTTCAGTCCTGATGAGTCCTATCGCGAATCGATGCCCGATATCATGGATTCTATCGAATCGATGCAGGGAGCCCCTGTGCCAATCCAGCAGGTGGGCGTGTCGAATTTTCGATTGCCATTGAAGTATCGCCGGGCAGATGGAGAAATCGTTGTCCTGGAAACGAGTGTCGTGGGATCGGTTTCCCTCGAGGCGAGTTTGAAGGGAATCAACATGTCCCGCATTATGCGCTCTTTCTATGAGCTTAAGGATGAAGTGTTTACGCTGGATACGATTGGGCAGATCCTAGATGTTTTTCGTGAGAGAGTGGAGAGTTTGGATGCCCGATTGGCCTTGCGCTTCAATTACCCGATTTTACAGGAGAGTCTCCGAAGCGGTTTGGAAGGCTACCAATACTACCGTTGCATTTTCGAGGGTCGCGCTTTGCGGACGGGCGTTTACGAGAAGTCCATCGTCTTCGATTTCGTCTATTCGTCAGCCTGTCCCTGTTCTGCGGAATTGGCCGAGCATGCGCGCGATTTGCGGGACGCATATTCGATTCCCCATTCGCAGCGAAGCAAAGCGCGGGTTTGGGTAACGCTTGGTAAGGATGCTACGCTAGCAATCGAGGAGCTGCAGGAGCATTGCTCGGAAGCGTTGAAGACCGAGACTCAGGTCATGGTGAAGCGAGAGGACGAGCAGGCCTTTGCCGAGCTCAATGGCGTTTACATCAAATTCGTCGAAGATGCGGTGCGTTCGGTGTTCAAGCGTCTAGACGAGGATGAGCGGATTGCTGACTTTCAGGTCGCCTGCTCCCATTTGGAATCGCTGCACTCCCATGATGCGGTATCGGTCATTTGCAAGGGCGTCCCCGGCGGGTTTCGAGCGGATTTTACCGATTTCGACGATCTAATTTGCTGACCTGCAAGCTTGAATGCGTCGAAAGGTTGCTTAGGACGCCTGTTCGGCGCACATTCGCGACACTTTCTCTAATTAGAATATCCTAACGATGTCCTTTCAGACCATAGCGACTCCGTTCACGGAAACGGAAATCGAAACGGAAGCCGAGCGTTTGCTCGCTAGCTTGATGCATGTCGAATGCGACTCGCGTCGTTCCTGGAATATCGATAACTGCCGAGAGATTGCGTCGCTAACGCTTGAGATCAATCGCCTCAAGAAGGAGCAGCGGGCGGTCATCTTGGCCCATTCCTATGTAGAGCCCGAGATTATCTACGGGGTGGCGGACTACTCTGGGGATTCCTACATGCTCTCGATGAATGCGAAGGAGGCGAATGCGGATAAGATCGTTTTTGCAGGTGTGGTGTTCATGGCGGAAACGGCTAAGATCCTATCGCCGCAAGCCGAAGTGCTCGCCCCCGATAGAAACTCGGGTTGTTCCTTGGCCGATTCGCTGACGGGCGAGCAATTGCGCGAGCTCAAGTCGGCGTATCCCGATGCGGGCGTCGTTTGCTACATTAACAGTACGGCGGAAGTGAAGGCCGAGTGCGACGTCTGCGTGACTTCGAGCAATGTGTACAAGATCGTCGAAGCGATGCCTCAAAAGCGCATTCTCTTCGTGCCGGATCGGCTCATGGCGGACAATATTCGGGTAGAGATGAAGAAGCGTGGGATAAAGAAGGAAATCATTTCTTCGGATGGTACGTGCATTGTGCACGACCAGTTCGATCCCCGTTTGATAGAAGAGTCTCGTCGCAGTTTCCCAGGCCTGAAGGTGGTATCCCACCCGGAATGCACTCGGGACATAACGGGACTGAGCGACTATGTCGGGAGCACCGGAGGGATGATGCAGTACGTCAAGCAGACGGAAGCGCCCTATTTTATGATGCTGACCGAGTGTGGTCTGGTGGAACGGATCGAAGTCGAAAGCCCGGAAAAGCGATTCATCTCCGGTTGCAAGCTCTGTCCATATATGAAGATGAATTCCTTGGAAAAGATCAGGAATTGTCTGGTCTCTCCCAGGGAGCATCAGCGTATTGAGTTGGACGAGGACTTGCGACTGAAAGCGCTTCGTTCCATCGATCGAATGTTCGAGTTAGCTTAGTGGGGCCCTTCCGCTTTTCGAATCCAGCATCGCATTGCTTGCCTTGATTTCCCGAGTCGCAGAACCTTGAGCATAGTTGAGTCTATTGGATACGATTCGAACAGATTGTTTAGTTATTGGAGCTGGGCTCGCAGGATGCGCCTATGCCCACTATGCCTCGAAGCTTGGGCTATCGGTAGCGTTGGTGTGTTCGGACGAACTGACCAAAGGAGCGAACAGTCAGTGGGCTCAAGGCGGTATCATCTTCGATACGTCGTTCAATGAAGAGCAGCTCAAGCAGGATATCCGGGCAGCCTCCGACGGTACTTCCAATCCATCTGCGGTCGATTGCCTAGTGGAGCACGGACAGGCAGCGGTTCAATCGCTGCTGCTGGACGAACTGAACGTTCCCTTCGATCGCGAAGAATCGGGAGATCTCAAGTATACGAGAGAAGGGGGTCACTCCGATAAGCGAATCATTTTCTCCAAGGACCTCACCGGGCGAGCCATTCTGTCCAATATGCACGACCATGTGCTGGGCCTCGAAGGCGTATCCGTTTTGACCAATACAGTAGCGGTCGATCTGTTGACGCTTTCCCATAATTCAGTCGACCCGCTGGATAAGTACAAGCCAATCACCTGCGCTGGGGCCTACATCCTGGATACGGATTCGGGAGAGATTAGGGCGATCATCGCTAAAAAGACGATACTTGCTACGGGCGGATTGGGCCAGATATTCCAGAATACCACGAACCAAAGCGGAGTAGTTGGCCATGGAATGGCGATGGCCCAGCGCGTAGGGGCTCGAGTGATCGACTTGGAGTACATCCAATTCCACCCGACGGTATTCCTGAAAAAGGGCTGTCCCTTGTTTCTTGTGTCGGAAGCGGTTCGAGGGGAGGGAGGCGTGCTCGTAAATGCCAACGGAAAGGCGTTTATGGATAGCTTGCACCCGATGAAATCGCTGGCTCCTCGGGACATCGTTGCTCGAGCCATCCATCAAGAGCTAATCGCGACGGGCGAGAATTGCGTATTTATCGATCTTTCGGCGCTGGAGCCGGATTACGTGGAAGAGCGGTTTCCGTCGATATTTCGACGGTGCCTTGAGAACGGGGTGGATATTCGAAAGGACCTTATCCCGGTCGCCCCTGCGGCCCACTATTGTTGCGGCGGGGTCTACACGGACTTGGATGGACGTTCTTCGGTACGGAATCTGAATGCGATTGGGGAGACCGCATGCACGGGCTTGCATGGCGCCAATCGATTAGCGAGCACTTCCCTTTTGGAATGTCTCGTGTCGGCGAAACTTACAGCGGAAGCCGATCGCAGGGACTTCGATTCGCTAGACTTCCATCTTCCGGAAGTCAGAGCCTGGGAGAGCCCGGATGAACGGGCCGACGAGGTTTTGATCCAACAGGACATGCGCTTAATCAAGAGTACCATGTGGAATTACGTGGGCCTGATTCGATCGTCCCGGCGTCTTCAGAGGGCACGCAGAATTCTCTTGGAACTGGATCATGAAATCAACGATTTCTATTCCGGCAATCGCCTGACGCGGTCATTGATCGATTTGCGTAATGCGGTGAAGACCGCCTTGCTCGTAGTGCATGCGGCAAGTTTGAATGCGCAAAGCAAGGGCAGCCATTACATCGCCTTGGATGACGAGGAGATCGATTTGCCCAGCGCAACCATAGAAGACTTGAAATAGTCGCGAAAGGAACTTCGTATTCCACGTTATGGCAACTGTGACTGAAACGGACCTGTTAGATCAATTGAAGTGGCGCTATGCGGTTAAGGAGTTCGATCCAACCCGACGCATTTCCGAAGAAACGATGCAGACTCTCGAGGAGGCGCTCGTTCTCACGCCATCCTCCTTTGGCCTGCAGCCGTGGAAGTTCATAGTGATCGAGGATGAGGCCTTGAAAGAGCGTTTGCCCGCGGTTTCGTGGAATCAATCCCAGCCAAAGGATTGCTCTCACATGGTAGTTCTGACGATCAAGCGAAATTTCGCCGAAGCCGACGTGGGGCGCTTTATCGAGTGTATGGCGAATGCAAGAGGCGTCGACGTCGGGGAACTGGAGGGCTACCGCAAATTCGCAGGGGGATTCGTCGCTCAGGGAATTAGCGAAGGTTGGATCGAGCACTGGTCGACGCATCAATCGTATATCGCGCTTGGACAGCTCATGGCGAGCGCTGCGATGTTGGGCATCGACGCGTGTCCGATGGAAGGTATTCAAGCCGATGCATACGACGAAGCGCTGGGCTTGGACGAATACCACACCGTCCTGGGTTGCGCTTTGGGCTATCGTTCTTCCAACGACAAATACGCTTCGATGCCAAAGGCGCGCTACGCCAAGAGCGAAGTGATCGAGCGGCGTTAGGCTTCGCTCGGTGATTGACAGCTTCTCAACTTTTTCGAGTCTGCTGGGACTCGCTAAACAAGCCTATTCGATAAGACCATGATCCGGATCAACGAAAACTACCTGAAGCTAAAAGCTTCCTATCTCTTTTCAGATATCGCTAAGCGAATCGCTGCCTATCAGGAGGCGAATCCCGACAGCTCGTTAATCAAACTCGGCATTGGCGATGTCACCGAACCATTGCCGCAAGCCTGTCGGGACGCTTTCCATAAAGCGATCGATGAAATGGGTACGCGCGCGGGCTTTCACGGGTACGGCCCCGAACAGGGGTACGCCTTCCTCCGCGAGGCCATCGCTGCTAACGACTACCAATCGCGTGGAGCGGATATTTCGGCCGATGAGGTATTCGTAAGCGACGGCGCCAAGTGCGACAGCGGCAATTTCCAGGAGATCTTCGCTGACGATATCAAAATTGCCATCCCCGACCCGGTGTACCCGGTGTATGTGGACACGAATGTAATGGCGGGTCGCACGGGAGACAACGTGAACGACCGCTATGAAGGATTCGTCTATTTGGAATCCACGCCCGAGAATGGCTACGTTCCAGCGATTCCTCAGGAGAAGGTAGATCTAATCTATCTCTGCTTTCCGAATAATCCTACCGGAGCGACGGCAACGAAGGCCCAGCTCGAGGCTTGGGTGGACTATGCGAAGCGGTGCGGGGCCTTGATTCTATTCGATGCGGCTTACGTGGGCTTCGTTCGCGATGAAAGCTTGCCGCAGAGCATTTATGAAATCGAAGGAGCAAAGGAAGTTGCCATCGAGTTTCGCAGTTTCTCCAAGAATGGAGGATTTACGGGAACTCGCTGCGCCTACACGGTCGTTCCCGAGGAATTGACCGCTCAAGACGCTTCGGGCAAGCAGCATTCCGTGCATGCTCTTTGGAACCGTCGCCATTGCACTAAGTTCAACGGCGTATCGTACCCGGTGCAAAAGGCGGCGGAAGCCATTTTCAGCGAAGCGGGCAAGGCGGAGGTCAAGGCCCTGACGGATTTCTACTTGGAGAATGCGAAGATCGTTCGGAACGAAATGGAAGCGCTCGGCTTCGATTGCGTAGGAGGCGACAATTCTCCGTACGTTTGGATCAATGCGGGTCGACCCTCTTGGGACTTCTTCGATATTTTGCTCAACGAAGCGGGAGTCGCCTGCACTCCTGGGGCAGGGTTCGGTTCCTGTGGCGAAGGGCATATCCGGATCAGCGCGTTTAATTCGAGAGAGAATGTCGAAACGGCCATGGCTCGAATTAAGGCGGCGCTCAGCGAAAATGGTTCCTTGGTCGAAGCTTAAGCGCTACGAACGATGGTAAATGGCGCCTTCTTTGACAATAGAAGCGGGGCGGTTTTCATGACTATCCGCGCTTGACAAGGTTAGATCGATTTTCGACTGTCTGCGGTTCTTATGAGCATTCTGGCAGATATTCTAACGATTGTCTTAGCGCTTCTCTCCGTATTTCTCGTTCTAATCGTATTGGCCCAAAAGGGAAATGCGAATGGTGGAATGGGCGCTGCGATGGGCGGAGGGATGGCTGAATCCGCCTTAGGCGCAGAGACGACAACAGTCCTGACCAATTGGACTCGTAATACCGCGATCGTCTTTTTCGTTCTGGTTTTCGGATTGGGATTGGCCCGCATCTACCTCTATGGCGTAGCCCAAGATGACGATGGAACGGCATTGCCCGAGTTTGACGCCCCTGCGGCGGATGCAGCTGGTTTGCTGGAAACTCTGACGGATGGCGAAACAACGGCAGAACAAGCAGCGGAGGCTCTAGGCGAGCAAACCGAACAGGCAGCGGAGCCTAAGAGCAAATAGCCTTAAACAATTCCGTTAAAGCCGGGTCTATGGTCTCTATGCGATCGATACCGGCAATTTTAGGGTTCCTATATTTAGGGGCCTTTTTCATGCCCGATTCGAATGGGCAAAGGCGACTTTCTAAGGGGAGCCCTTTGGATACCGTGGGCGAGAATCCGAGTCAGGAAGCAGGCTGGGAGATCTTAAGGACTTTTCGATCGCTGGGTTGGGATGGCGGGTACCGCTGGCGTATAGAACTTAAAATAATGCCGCGCCGCCAGAAGACCCGTACGGTTCAAGGCTTGCTGTATGGGAATCGGCTTTCTACCGGGCCGGTCAGTCGAATCGACCTGTTCGAGCGTCCGATCGATGTGGATGCGAATGGGGAACTAATCGAGGCGGATACGCTTCGCCTGCTTTTTCAAAGCGGGAAGAACTCGTTCGCAATGACGAAACGCAGCGTTGATGAAGGACCGCCAGAGGTCGCGGAAGCGAATGAGCTCTTCGCTCCCATTGCCGGGTCGGAGTTTACCCTGTTTGAATTGATGGCCCCCTATGTCTATTGGCCCGAATTCAAGTACGAAGGAAGGACGACGTTCAGGGGAAGTCCAACGCACTTGTTCTGGATGTATCCTCCGCAGGAAGATATCGAATTGAAGAATCGGATTGGGGGAGTGCGACTCTACATAAACGATCAGTTCAATGTCCTGGTGCAGACGCAGCTATTCGATGCGGATGAGTCGTTGATGAAAACACTGTACATTGTCGGCATCGAGCGAGTCGACGGCCAAGCTATTTTCAAGGAGATGGATGTTCGCAACGAAAAGACCCGCGACAAAACCCGTCTCAAAATTGTGGATGCGGAGATGGGGCTTTCTTTGCCAGACGAGTTGTTTACTGCGCAATCGCTGATGGAGAGTTTGCGAGGGCGGGTTTTCGATCGCAGCCGCTCCGAGCAATTCGAGCCAGTTGAGTAAAGCTGGGCCGATAGTTTGCTCGCGGCTGAATCCGTTGCCATTGCCAGGTTGGGCAACGGCGTATCCGCGACAGTGTGATATTCGTTGATACGTCCACTTCGTTTGATCTTCTCTTTTCGTAGATACTGGAAAGTCGAATTGGCTGAGCGTTGGTCAAGGGCCGTTGAAAGCCATATCTTGACGGGACTCTTGGTACTGTATCGGTTCTAGTGATATCGAGTAGATTAAAACCCCGCTTTAACGACTGCGTATTCGATTTTGAACAGACAATGGACAACTACGATTATTCTTGCCGAATTGCTCTTGAAGTAGGTTCGAAACCATTACGTAGAAGGATAAAAGACCCTGGTATCCACAATTTCATAGGGAAAAATGGCGGTTTCCACTGTATTTTCGCCTTGGGTACCATTGCAAAAGCGTAGTTTCGAGCGGGTATGCCTTTCGCTTTTACATGTTTTAACAAATTACCGCCCCAAAAGCGTAGTTTTCAGATATTACAGTAAAAATGGAGTGTAACCAGAATATGATAACGCGATTGTTATTGAAAAAATGTGGAGGATCTGCAATTAGATTAGGATAGGGCGTTGAAAATCTCCCGACATATAATCGTTAACCACAAAATACATCACAGCAATGGCCGCAAAGAAAAGTGCCGAGAGTTCACCTCTCACATTCGATCTGAAGGCAGATCTCATCGCAGTTCTAGATAAATATCAGTCTAGGCTTGGTGGCGTATCGAAAAGCGAAATCATCCGTCACGCGATTTCGGGCTTCGATTACAACACCTTCAAACCAGTCGTAGAGTCGCATCGCCAAATCTCCGTGCGCTTGCCTCTCAAGCAGAAGAACGCGCTCGTTCGATTAGCTAAAAGCAAGAAAGTCAGCATCGGAGAGTTGCTCCGCGCCGCGCTTGAAAGCTTGCCGGCGAACCCTGCGAAGTCCGGAATTGAAAAGGCTGCGCCAAAGCCGAAGAAAAAGGTAGCCAAGAAAAAGGCAGCTCCTAAGAAGGCAGCTAAGAAGGCGGCTAAGAAGGCAGCTAAGAAAGCGGCCAAGAAGGCTGCACCTAAGAAAGCGGCCAAGAAGGCGGCTCCTAAGAAGGCAGCTAAGAAGGCAGCTAAGAAGGCGGCTCCGAAGAAAGCAGCTAAGAAGGCGGCTCCGAAGAAAGCAGCTAAGAAGGCGGCTCCGAAGAAAGCAGCTAAGAAGGCGGCTCCTAAGAAAGCAGCCAAGAAGAAGGCAGCTCCTAAGAAGGCAGCGGCTAAGAAAAAGGCTGCACCTAAGAAAGCAGCGCCTAAGAAAGCGGCCAAGAAGAAGGTAGCTCCTAAGAAGGCAGCTAAGAAAAAGAAGAAGTAAGCAGGAAGCGGAACCTTCATTGATTTCGAAAGCCGAGACGTTTTTCGTCTCGGCTTTTTTGCGTTGAGGTCATACGCATTGCATTGGAATGTGGCTTTCCTTGAGTCGGTCGCGACTTGCCGGTTTCGAGTTCGACTTTGGGGAATGAGCTCCAATCAAAATTCTACTTCGATTCGTTATGTCTCTTTTCTTAGGTATAGATAGCGGTACTCAAAGCGTGAAAGCGGTTGTCTACGACCTCGATGCGAGGCGTGTCATCGCCGATGGGCGGGCCCCACATGTTCTTTTGGAGGGTTTGTCGCCGGGCCATATGGAACAAGATCCAGGCTGCTGGACAGAAGCGATGGATACGGCCATCCTGCAGGCGTTATCGGGTATCGACCGCGCAGCGATTAAGGGGATTGGCGTTAGCGGTCAGCAACATGGCTTTGTGGCGTTAGACGATGCGGGGACGGTGATCCGAGCGGCTAAGCTATGGTGTGACACGAGCACGACCCAGGAATGCGCGATCATTACGGAAGCCTTGGGAGGAGAAGCGTCTGGAATCGAGAAAATCGGCAACCGAATTCTACCCGGTTTTACCGCTCCGAAGATTCTTTGGCTGAAGCGCAATGAGCCAGAAAATTTCAAACGCTTGAAAACCATCCTTCTGCCGCATGACTACTTGAATTTCTATCTTACAGGGGAGCGGTTTATGGAGTTTGGGGACGCGTCGGGCACCGCCATTATGGATGTCCGATCTCGCGCTTGGAATAAGGAAGTTATCGAAGCGATCGACTCGCGCGTTGCGGACTATTTGCCACGTCTGTCTTCCAGCGATACGCCTTGTGGGAATCTGCAACCGTCGATTGCGGAGAAGTACGGATTATCGACAAGCGTATTGGTCAGTTCGGGCGGAGGAGACAATATGATGGGAGCAATCGGTACGGGAAACGTATTGCAGGGAATTGCTACAGCGAGTTTTGGTACGAGCGGGACGATATACGCCTATAATGAATCTCCCGTCGTCGACCCTCGGGGAGAGATCGCGGCGTTCTGCGATTCGACGAATGGATATTTGCCATTGATGTGTACCATGAACGTCACTACGGTTTCCGAGCATTTCCGCGGTTTATTCGACATGGATCATGCCGAGTTGAGCGCCGCAATCGAAGCGGCTCCTGTGGGAGCGGGAGGATTGACTCTACTTCCCTATTTCGAGGGCGAGCGGACCCCCTCGCTACCGAATGGGTCGGGCGTTCTTTTGGGTTTGAATGCTAAGACTGCTCGCCGAGAGTACATGGTCCGCGCAGCAGTCGAAGGGGTCACGATGGGGATGAACTTTGGACTGAAGCGACTTCGCGAATTAGGCGTGACCACGAGCGAGGTTCGCTTGACGGGAGGGGGATCTCGCAGCGCGGCGTGGCGTCGCATAATAGCGGATGTATTCGGAACTCCAGTCGTTTGTATGAAAGAGGATGAAGGCGCTGCTCTTGGCGGGGCCTTGCAAGCCGCTTGGCAGTGGTTGCGAGAAAGCGATCCCCAGGTTTCCATTCAGTCGGTTGTAGAAGGGGCGACGGCTTTGGATGAGTCGACTAGGCTCGATCCCGAAGAAACGGCTCGTTCCCATTACGAGGAACTGCAGTCGTTCCATTCGAAATTGTCTCGCTCGATGGAACCCGTATTCGAGGCTCACGCCCAGTTCAAGCGCTGATTGAATCTCAAAGCCTCGCTTTGCGGCCCTTCTGCAGGGCTTGCTCCATTTGAGCAATGGTAATATCGATGGTTTCCAGGCGAGCGCTCATCTTGCAGACGGAAGATACGACACTCCAAGGCGCGTGTTTCTTGTCGGTGCGTTTAATCATTTCGTTTACCGCTTGCTCGTAGTGCTCCCACCGTTCGCGATTGCGCCAATCTTCGTCCGTAATCTTCCATTGCTTGAATGGATTCGACTTTCGAGCTTGGAATCGTTCTAGCTGGGTTTCCCTATCGATTTGCAGCCAGAACTTGATAATGACGGTTCCGAAGTCCGCCAAATGGGCTTCCATTTCGTTGATTTCCCTATAGGCGCGCTGCCATTCTTCATTGGAGCAGAGCCCTTCGACCCTTTCGACTAGGACCCTTCCGTACCAGGACCGATCGAAAATCTCGATACGCCCGGGTCTTGGAAAGGATTTCCAGAAGCGCCAGAGATAGTGTTGATTAAGCTCGAATTTGGTGGGAGCGCCAATCGGAGTTACGCTGTAGGCTCTGGGGTCTATCCCTTGTACAAGCCGCTTAATACAGCCCCCCTTGCCAGCAGCGTCCCAACCGCAATAGACCATAACGACAGGAATCTTGCTCGAATGAATTTCGTGCACGATTTCGTGGATTCTCTCCTGACGTTGTTTGAGCAATCGTTTGTATTCGACTCTGTCTAGCGGTTCCGCGTTTTTCGTTTCGGCCAGAAAGTCGCGCCCTTCGTAGGGAATCCAGGGGCGCGGCGGCGGTTCGCTGGCGTCGATGGCTTTCTTTCGCTCAAGCGCCGCTTCCATTTGCTCGATGATCGTCAAATACAGCTTTATGGTGGCGTCCTTGATGTCCATTGTATCGATGGTCACCCAGGGTCTCCTTTTAGACCCGGTTGCCTTCAACATTTCGCTCACCTTCGCCATATAGGGCTTGTATTGGCGATGGCGTCGCCAGTCTTTGGTCGTTACGCGCCAAGACGTTTTGCTGTTTCCCTCCAGTTTCTCGAAACGACGGGCTTGTTCCTTCTTGGGTACGGTGAGGAAAATCTTGATGACCGCTACGCCGTCGTCGCAAAGCTGTCGCTCGAAATTGCGAATGTGCTTCCAGTAGGCGGGCAATTCGTCTTCGTGCAATTTTCCTTCCGCCCAGGCATCGAGAACCAGATAGTAGGGCCCTCTGTCGTAGAACTGAATCCTGCCGCGAGAAGGCGTGTGATTCCAAAATCGCCAAAGCAAAGGATAGGCTCGAGGTTCCTTTTGGCTAGCATGGGTCGAATACACATTGTAAGAGCGTGAATCGATTTCGAGAAGCACCTGATTGAGAAGAAGGCCTTTTTCAGATGCGTCGAGCCCTTCTATGATTACGAGGGTGGGCAACTTGCGCTCTTGGGCTTCCCGCTGAACGACGCCCAGGCGAATCGCTAGTTCCTTAAGTTGGTTTTTCTGTTCACTCTTGGTTTGCTTGGGTTCAGTGAGATCGCTCATGTACGTTTGCTAGGGGAGAGGGAATTTGTCTGTGTAGAGTATCGGAATTGCGGTTTCGGGGAAGAGGGCCGTCTTCGAAGTCGATGAGAGCAATTCAAGCGATGACTTTCCAAATGCCAAGCGTTTGATTGCCTTAATGGGCGATGATGCTTGCTCGCCCTAGTTCGCTCGGTTGAGTCAACGTGGAATCGCCCGCATCCGAAGATAAATCGCCTTTTTGAGCTGGGCCGGAACGTTCGTCGATTCGGGAGCGTATCGATCTAGGATGAGCAGGATTGGGAATCCAATTGAGATCAACCGCCACTCGCGTTCGATTTATAACCGAAAAGCTGCTCTTGCTTGATGAACGCTGCAGTCGTCTCGGGTACCATCGCCTCCCAGTTCTCGTTGCCTTTGGCGATACTGTCGAGAATGTCACGGGAGAAAATGTTCATCAGCGATTCGTCGATTCCACGTATGTGTTCTATGTATCCGTTTTCCAAGAGGTGGCGATATAGATTCGCCAGGGAATTTTCTATACGCAGATTCTCGCATGTGATCAGAAGCTCGCCCGCAATACCTTCCGTTTGCAGCGAAGACGAAGGAGGCTCTGCGCTGCCTTGGGCCTTGATTTCCAAGTAGTGCCGATACGCCTTCTGTTTCATAGGGTAAATGTAAAGTTTGACTGCGTTGCGAAACAGGCGACCGAAACTCTCGAGGATTCCCCCCGGCAGGTGAGTGTAATATTTTGCATTGAACACTTCGAGCAGGTTGTTGATGCCCATGGCGATACCAATGGTCTCGTTCGTATAGCGGCGGAAATACTGCGTGAGACGATAGAATTCGAAATAATTGGATATGAGCGTATAGTTCCCTGTCGTCGCCAATGAATCGATACGGTGGATGAAATCATCATAGTCTATTTCACCGCTGGCCAGAAGGTTGTTCATTGTAATCTCCGCCATGACTATAACGTCTTTCCCGGTGAGACCCGGCTCTTGGATAAACTGGGCTCCGGCGCACTTCAGCATATCGATGTTGAGCTTGGTGACGGGTCTGAAGCTGCCCCGCTCGACGAGTACGGCGCGTTTGTAGAGCGCGTTTGCCGCCAACTCGATTTTGCCTTCGGGCGAAAAGAGAACCGCCTGAGTGAGTCCCTTGCGAACGAGCTGCAGGTTCATGACCCGGTTTTCGATCTTCGCGAAGTCCGGACCTGTGAACTTGATGAGATCGACTTCGATTCGGCTCGGTCCGAGTTCATCCAAAAGCGATTCGATGAGTCGCTCGGGTTGTTGGTGAAAATAGAAGGCTCCGTAGAGAAGGTTGGCGCCGAGCGTACCGATCGCATGTTGCTGTTCGATCGAGTTCTCGTCCCACATGCGGGCGTGCAGGATGATTTCGTTCGGCTCGGAATCGGGATGATTTTGATAGCGGATGCCTAGCCATCCGTGCGCATCGTTGGCTCCTTTATAGGGCTTGGTCTTTACGGTGTTGGCGAAGGTGAAAAAGCACTTGTCGGCTTCGGCTTCGCCAAGGCGTTGCTCGATTAGTCCATACTCGTGCCGGAGCATGGTCGAAAGCCGATCGCTAGAAACGTAACGGTCGGCTTTTCCGTAGATCTCGTCGCTGAAAGTCATATCGTAAGCCGAAATCGTTTTGGCGATCGTCCCTGCAGCCCCGCCGGCTTGAAAGAATATGCGAGCGGTTTCCTGTCCCGCCCCAATTTCAGCGAAGGTCCCGTATCGGGAACTGTCGAGGTTGACGGAGAGCGCTTTTCGATTGGTCGTCAGTAATTCGCTAGGTGAAGGTTCAGACATTTTTTGTGTATGTATGTGGAAGCCCGCGACCTTTGCAATCTTGGTTTGCGGCGCGCGAAGGCGCATTCGCGCGCCTGAAAAAGGGTTGCCCTGCAATCTTGCCCGTTTTTTGCTGGGTCTTTTCTCTACTCCGTCGAATCCTCGCAATTGCATATGGAAACTCTGTTGATCGCCTTGGGCGCAGGCGTCCTTTACCTCGTAGCCTATCACACTTACGGCAAGTTCCTTGCGCGGAAGATCTTCAAATTGGATCCCGATGCTAATGTTCCAAGCGTCGCGTTGAACGATAACAAGGACTACGTGCCAACCTCGAAGATGGTGGTATTTGGTCATCACTTCACGTCGATCGCAGGGACGGGCCCCATCGTAGGTCCAGCGATCGCGGTGATATGGGGGTGGGTGCCCGCTTTGCTATGGGTTCTGCTTGGGTCGATCTTGATCGGCGCGGTCCACGATTTTGGATCCCTTGTCGTTTCGATGCGCAATCGCGGTCAAACCGTTGGCGACATTTCCGGGCGGGTTTTGAATCCGCGTATTCGACTGCTCTTTCTCTTTATTCTCTTCATGGCGTTGACAATCGTTCTGGCGATTTTCGGACTGGTGATAGCGGTAGTATTCCAGCTTTATCCTGCAGCGATTTTCCCATGCGTCGTGCAGATTCCGCTGGCGATTGCGATCGGACTCTACCTCCATCGCAAGGGTATAAACTTGCTCATTCCATCGATTCTCGCGCTCGCCCTTATGTATCTAAGCGTAGCATTTGGGGAAGCAGGATTGCTCGGCGCCTTTAATCAGACCTTATCGGCTTGGCCTCTATGGGCATGGATTGCAGTGCTGCTAGCGTATTCGTATGTCGCATCTGTCCTGCCGGTTTGGGTACTGCTTCAGCCGCGAGACTTCATCAACAGCCTCCAATTGCTGACAGCGCTCGCATTGGTTGTGGTTGGGCTTTTCGCGGCGGCAATTTGGGGCGGAGCTCCAGTGGGCGAGACAGGAGAGCGACCTGCTCTGGAAATTGCCGCCCCGGCGTTTCAATTGGCCGATATGGGGGCGCCGCTTCTCTTTCCGTTTCTTTTCATTACGATCGCCTGCGGCGCGATAAGTGGATTCCACTGTCTCGTTTCCAGTGGTACTTCAAGCAAGCAGCTACGGTGCGAGAGCGATGCTCAATTCGTTGGCTATGGTTCGATGCTGACGGAGGGATTTCTGGCGACACTGGTGATTCTGGCCTGCGTGGCTGGATTGGGGCTAGGCATCGGAGACGGAATGGGAGGCATTCTTCTTGGCGAAGCCGCCTTTGACGCTCGGTATTCCTCCTGGGCGGCTGCGGGCGGATTAGGAGCGAAGGTGGGCGCTTTTGTGGATGGCTCTGCGAATTTCCTGAAGGCGACGAACCTGCCAGGCGGTTTCGCGGTAGCCCTTATGGGAGTGCTCGTGGCGTCCTTTGCTGCGACCACTTTGGATACGGCCTGCCGTCTGCAGCGTTATGTAATTCAAGAGCTGGCGTCGACATTCGTTAAGTCCGAGCCAGATGGTACCGTGGCCTTGTCCGCTAATCCGTTCAGTTGGTTGCGCAACGCCCATGGGGCGACACTGTTTGCCGTATCCGCGGCTTTCTTCATGGCGGCGTTGCCGCCTTCAGGCATGGATTGGGGATGGGCCAACATCGGACGAGGAGGGCTCATCCTGTGGCCAATGTTCGGGGCGACCAATCAACTGCTGGGCGGTCTGGCGTTCCTGGTAATCGCGTTTTGGATGTGGCGTCGACGCCTCCCGGTTTGGTTTATCGTAGCGCCTACGGTTTTCATGCTGATCATGCCTGCGTGGGCCATGATGCATCAGCTTTTCGTGCAAGGAGCCGGTATGGAGGCAAGCTGGCTAGCTGCTGAAAATAGGAATTGGGCCCTGATTCTGATTGGTCTGGCAACGTTGGCGCTTGAAGTGTGGATGGTGGTCGAGGCCTTGTTCGCTTGGCCCAAGGCGAAGGGAATGCTCGAAGAAGCTCTGGAACCGCTTGCAATCCGGGGGGTTGCGGAATCCAAAGGCGGTCGGTCCTGCTAGACATCCAGACGACTTTCCCACGACGCCGGCGGTTTTGCGGGAGAGACGCCTCCTCGCGCCGCGATCGTTCGCTTTATCTCGAAATTGATTTGCGACTCGGATCGCTTAGGTGTGTTTTCTAGGCAGGAAACTGAATTATGAAAGACTTTCTCAAGATGTTCTTCGCCTCGTTGCTGGCGATCGCCATGGTATGCTTCGGAGGCTTCCTGCTTCTGATTATCATCGTGGGCGCGAGTTTGAGTTTTAGCGAACCCGTACCGGCCATCACGAAGGATAGCGTGCTCGTATTCGATATGAATGCGAACATTCAAGATAGACCGGTATCCTTAACCCAAGAGCAGGTTATTAACGAAGCCTTGGGACGGGGTGGGCCGAAAGACTATTCGCTTCGTTCCGTACTCGATGCGCTGGAGGCCGCGTCGGACGACATGCGTATCAAGGCGCTTTACTTGAAGGGATCCTTGCATTCGCGGAACTACGGTTCCGGCTTTGCCGCATTGAAGGAAGTGAGGGAAGCCATTGTGGAATTCAAGGAAGTGTCGGGAAAACCGGTTATAGCTCACTTCGTGTATCCATCGGATAAAGACCTTTATTTAGCTTCTGCGGCCGATAGAATAATTATGAATCCGGAGGGGCTACTCATGAATACGGGCTTCGCTTCGGAGCCTATGTTTTTCGCGGGTTTCTTCAAAAAGTATGGCATCGGAGTCCAAGTGACTAAGGCAGGAGAGTACAAGTCCGCGGCGGAGAGTTTCGTTTTGGAGCGAATGAGCGATCCTGCTCGTAAGCAAACTCAGGCTTTGCTGGACGACCTGTGGAGCGACTATGTCGAAACGGTTGCAGAGCGTACCGAAATGAACGTCGAAGAATTCCAAGATCTGGTGGATACGAGAGGCCTGCTAAACGGAAAGGATGCTCTGGCGGCGGGACTCGTGGATGAACTGGGGTTCGGCGAGCGCGTTATCGATGCGGTGAAGGAAGCGATTGGCGATGAATCCGAGAAGTTGGAATTCAAGTCGACCTCGCTAGCGGACTATATGGTTGCGGAGCGGAGCAATACCAGTGGCGACCATATAGCGGTTGTCTATGCCGAGGGAGCAATTGTAGTGGGAGAAGGGGGCGAGGGCGATGTCGGCGGGTCGCGATTGGCTCGTGAAATTCGAGAGCTGAGGCACAACGACCGAGTGAAGGCGATTGTATTGCGAGTAAATAGTCCGGGTGGTTCGGCATTGGCGAGCGAACAGATACAGCACGAGCTGCGTTTGGCGAAACAAAAGATGCCGGTCGTAGTGTCTATGGGTACCGTCGCTGCTTCTGGCGGATATTGGATTTCCGCATACGCCGATAGAATCTATGCCGAGCCCAATACGATTACGGGTTCAATTGGCGTGATTGGCATGTTCATGAACTTCAAGGAAATAGCGAATCGGCATGGGCTTACGTTCGATGTGGTTAAAACGGGCAAGTTTGCGGACGCCTTCTCAATCGCTCGCCCGAAATCGACGGAAGAAATGGCGATTATCCAGCGCGAAGTAGACGGCGTGTACGCGGACTTTCTCAGGAAAGTGGCCGAAGGCCGCGGTCAGGACAAGGGCGCCATCGAAGAGATTGCCGGGGGACGAGTATGGTCTGGCGCGGATGCGTTGGAAATTGGGCTTGTCGATGAGTTGGGAGGGTTGAGAGAAGCGATCGCCTATGCGGCGACTCAAGCGGCGCTCGGCGATAATCCGGGGATAAGGGATTATCCCGAAGCGAAGGACTTTTTCGAAGAGTTGATGGAGAACCTCGCTACGACTGCATCGGTATCCAATCCCTACCTGGATGCGATCGAAGCGTCTATCGACGATTTGCGAGTGATTGGGCGGTTTGACGATCCTCGTGGAATTTACGCGGTACTGCCTTTCGAGATCGAAACCGAATAGCGTTTCTCGCGGCCTTTCCTATTCGGTCGATTTCCCTCGCATCCTGCTCAGGGATGGATTTGGAATATCGGTCGATGGAAACGCGACTTCTCAGAGACTGCAGCGCAACGATCATACCCGAAGGCACGGCGATTACCTTGGAAAAGGATACACCGGCTTTTGTGACGCAAACGCTGGGTGGCAATGCGACCGTGCGAATTGGGCAAACGCTCTATCGGATATCCAATGTCGATGTGGACGCGCTTGAGGGCGTTGAGATAGGCGAAGAGAAAAACGATCCGGACGAAGAAGATTCCGGCGAGTTTTCAGAAGCGTTGGTGTGGGCCGCTCTGAAACAGTGTTTCGATCCCGAAATACCCGTGAACATCGTCGATTTAGGACTCATCTACGACCTGCGAATCGACCAGCTGGATGGGGGCAAGAAGGATGTTGCGATCAAGATGACGCTAACGGCTCAAGGTTGCGGCATGGGTCCCGTGATCGCTCAGGATGCCAAGAGTCGCGTCGAACAGCTGGAGGAAATTGAGAATGCGGATGTGCAAATCGTCTGGGAGCCCATTTGGAATCCGCAAATGATTTCCGACACCGGTCGCAAGGCGCTAGGTCTGGAGTAGACGCGACGGGGCGACTCGATGCCTATTCGCAATTCGGACGCGCCACGAGCCCTCGGTAGGGTTCGTTCGCGAAATGGGAGCTGGGCGATTCGAGCAGATGGCGCTCGCAGATGGCGAACAATTCCTTTTCGGATTGGGCGCGCCGCGTTTCGTAGAGGAAGCGACCTTCTCTATCAACGCCCTGGCCAATGAAGTTGAGGAATTTCTTCATCTTGTTGACTTGGGCCTTTTCGGAGATCCACGGTTTTGCGATCGCTTCGTAGAGCTTTCGAACGTATTCGAATACCTCTGATAAGAGAACGGGATTGCAGGATCCGGTAGATTTGAATTCGCGAATCTGTCTGAAAATCCATGGATTGCGGATTGCGTGCCGTCCAATCATCACCCCATGGGCTCCGGTGTAATCGAGGACTTCGCGGGCCTTTTCTGCGGATGAAACATCGCCATTGGCGAGGAGAGGGCAGCTGACCGAATCGACCGCCTGGCGGATCCGTTCGTAGCGAACTTGGCTGCGATACATTTCCTTGACGGTTCTCCCATGCAAGCTGAGAAGATCGACTTGGCGCTTGTCGATCAATTTGAGGATCGCCTCGAAATTTTCTGTATCTTCGAAGCCAATACGCATTTTAACCGTGAAAAGTCCCGGAATCGTATCTCTTAGCATTCCGAGGATACGATCTACTTTATCAGGTTCTCGCAAAAGGCCGCCTCCGCATCGCTTTTTGTAAACCGTAGGGGCGGGACAGCCCATATTCAGGTCAATGCCTGCGACGTCGTATCGAAGCAATTCCAAGGTGGTTCTCTTGAGGTGATCGATGTCCTCGCCGATCATTTGAGCGAAAACGGGCCGCCCTGTTTGATTTTCGGTAATGGATTCCAGAATATGCTTTTCAAGACGCGACTGAACGTGCACTCGAAAGTATTCCGTGAAGAAGTAGTCGGGGCTTCCGATCTTCGCGACCACGCTCATGAAGGGAAGCGTCGTTACATCCTGCATAGGGGCCAATGCCGTAGCGGGTTGCCCTGGCGAGATTAGGGCGGGAAGCTCTCGTCGCGTAGAGAGGGTCATTATGCAGCCGCTTCTACGGCCCAATAGGCGGAAGTTTCAATCAAAAATGCCAGGGAAGCCGGACTGGCGCTCTCTGAAACATCGGGGCCTGGATCGCTCAGTCCTTGTTGCCTTCGCTCTGCTCTTTGAGCACGCGTTCCAGAATTGGCGTCATATCGTCTACGGAATCGAATACGCTCTCCGCAGTGTAGATGGGCACGTCGTTCTGGAGCGACAAAACGATCGAGTCGCTGGGACGGGAATCGAGCTCGAGTATCTTGGTGGCGATCTCGTTCTCCATTTCGATGAAAATGCGTGCGAAAAAGGTGCTCTCTTGAACATCGTTTATGACGATGCGAGTGATTTTCGCTTCAAGTCCGACGAGCATGCTGCTCATCAGATCATGAGTAAGCGGCCGTTCCTTCTTCACTCCATTGAGAGCCATGGAAATGGCGTTGCCGACGCTGTGATCGACGTAAATTACGTAGGCTTTGTCGTCGTTTCCAAGGAAAACGGCGCAGCCATTGACAGTGGGCATGACGCCTTTGACGGAAACTGAAACAACGCGGGAGCTCATTTAAAGTCTGATTTGCGGTCTACAATCGCGCGTTCGAGCGGTGGGCACAATCATATACACGCATTGTAGAGAAATCGTCTATGTTGCTTCCAGCCTTAGCCCTCACAGTCATTTTGGGGGATTTATTTGAATATCAGCCGCTTGCAGACACAGGGCTAGAAGCCGAAAAGCTGGATTTTAGCTGTTTTGGCCTCCTCAAGAACGGTATCCTTATCGAGCATTATGACGCTACCCGCTTTGAGGGCTGCCGTTTGAATTCCCGCATCCCGCATCGTTTCCAGGGTGCCAAGCCCGAATACGGGGACGTCGAAGCGGTAGTCTTGGCGGTGTTTGACCGTTTTTGCGAATATGAGCTGGTCTGTTTTGAAATCGCCCGCTCGGCGCAGCATTGGATCGGTGCCTTCGAACGCCTCCACAGCGATTACAGTTCCCTTTCGGACGACAACTCCTTGACCGACGTCGAGTCGAGCCATCTCGCTGGCGATCTCGATTCCGTGCTCGACATAGCTGTCTTCGATTTTCTGAAACCGGGGAGTCATCCAACCGGACTCCGCCATCTGGCCGTCGAGAAAGCTGCGGGCGTCGAGGGCAGTCTGGCCATTGGCGGCGAGTTCGTCCGCAATTGAGCCGAAGATGGTTTCAGCGTTTTTACGTTTGAGCTTGAAGAGGAGGGAGGCCGCTCTGAGATCGGGATTGAGCCCTCGGAAAAGCTTGCCGGGTTTAACTTGGCCAGCGGCGATCGTGTAGGCGCATTCGAATTTGCGAAGGGCTTTGAGCCAAGCTCCTACTTTGCCCACGTTGATGACTACTCTTCGATCGCCAGAAAAGGAGTCGATGAGCTCGTCCGTCGCTTCTCCTTCAAATGCGATGAGCCGTACTGCGGCGCCCTTGGCCCTCGCTTCGTCAGCAATCCGCTTAGGGTACGAACCGCGACCGGCGATTAAGCCGATGGGTTTGGACGGATCGAAATCGGGAGGAAGGAATTTGGAGAGCATCGTTGGGGAATCGCGGAATTTACTCGTTGGCGGCCGAGTTTCTCCGCGCGTGTATCCGCGTTTTAATTATAGAGCTTCAATTTGCGACGATGTTGAGGATCTTGCCGGGTACGAAGATGACTTTGCGAATGGTTTTGCCTTCCGTTTGGGCTTGTACGCGAGGTTCTTGCTGGGCAATCTCGAGGACGTCTTCTCGAGTGGCGGATTGGGGCACCATCGCTTGTCCTCGCATCTTGCCGTTTACTTGGAATACGATGCGGACTTCATCGCTGACGAGTTTCGACTCGTCGACGCTTGGCCAGGGAGCGATCGATATGGTATCGGTTCCGCCCATTCGCTTCCAGAGTTCTTCTGAGATGTGAGGGGCGTACGGGGCGAGCAATTGAATGAAACGCTTTGCGGCGGAGAGACTGATCGAATCGACGCTTTGCAGATGGTTCGCGAAGATCATCATCGCCGAAATCGCAGTATTGGGGCGAATGTTTTCGGTATCTTCCGTTACTTTCCTAATCGTCTCGTTGAGGAGTTTTTCGGTTTCAGCGTCATCTTCGAAGCCCTCCTTGATTTTCGAATTTAGTTCTCCATCCGCTCCGACAATCCCCCGCCATATCTTTTTCAAGAAGCGGAATACCCCTTCAATTCCCTTGGAACTCCAGGGCTTCATTGCTTCGAGCGGGCCCAGAAACATCAAGTATAATCGCAACGAGTCGGCGCCGTATTTCTCGATGATAACGCTTGGGTTGATGACGTTGCCTCGGCTTTTCGACATCTTCTGATTGTCCTCGCCAAGCAGCATCCCTTGGTGAAAGACGCGGATGAAGGGTTCTTTGGTGGGGACGAGCCCTTCGTCGTATAGAACCTTGTGCCAGAATCGCGCGTAGAGCAGATGCAGCACGGCGTGCTCGGCGCCGCCTATGTAGATGTCTGGAGTTAGCCAGTATTCGAGCGCCTCCTTGGAAGCGAATACTTCGTCGTTATGGGGGTCCATGTAGCGTAAATAGTACCAGCAAGAGCCAGCCCATTGCGGCATGGTGTTCGTTTCGCGCGAGGCGCGTATCCAATTTTTTCCTTCAGGCTTGGGCTTCGAAGCGGATACGTAATCCCCAGTCGAGTAGTCATACCAAATCTCCATCCAATCCTCGGCTTTTTTGAGTGGCGATTCGCCGCTTCCGGCCGGTTTGTAGTCCTCGACATTGGGCAGCTCGAGCGGTAGCGATTGAGGCGGTACGGGTAGAGCGTATTGCGTTCCGTTCTCATCTGAATAGGAAACGGGATCTTCTGGGATCCAACCGTCAAGGTCGCCGCTTGCCACTGCGGTATCGTAATCTTCCTTGGAGACCCAAGCGATGGGGAAGGGTTCTCCCCAGTAGCGTTGGCGAGAGAAAAGCCAATCCCTCAACTTGAATTGGGTGCTTTCTTCGCCTTTGCCGGATTCGCCTAGTTTGGCAGTTATTCGCTCCTTGGCTTCCTGCCAATGCAGGCCATCGAATTCGCCCGAGTTGACTAGCGTTCCGTCGCCGATGTAAGGCAAGGGGTCATCGTTATCGCCTTTTATGACTTGCGCGATGGGCAAGTCGAATTGTTCGGCGAATTCGAAGTCGCGGGCGTCGTGGGCCGGTACCGCCATGATTGCGCCCGTTCCGTAACTGATGAGCACGTAGTCTGCGATCCAGATTGGAATTCTATTTCCAGTAAGAGGATGGAGCGCGTATGAACCTGTGAATACGCCGGTCTTTTCCTTTGCCAGATCAGTGCGTTCGAGATCGCTTTTCGCCGCCGCGGCATTTTGGTATTCGGCCACGGATTCCTTGCGGTCGTCAGTGGCAATCGTATTCGCCAAAGGATGTTCCGGAGAGATAACCATATAAGTCGCCCCCATGAGCGTGTCGGGGCGGGTTGTGTAGACCTCCAGCGATTGAGCCGAGTCTTCCAGATCGAAGCGAAGCGTCGCTCCAGTCGATTTGCCGATCCACTCCTGCTGCATCTTCTTGGTCGATGTTGGCCAATCGATGTCCTTCAAGTCCTCCAGCAATCGGTCGGCGTAGGCCGTGATCCGGAGGACCCATTGCCTCAGGCTGCGACGAACTACTGGGAAGGAGCCTCGTTCGGACTTGCCATCGATAACCTCCTCATTGGCGAGAACGGTTCCAAGTTCTTCGCACCACCAAACGGGGCGCTTGTCGACATAGGCGAGACCGCGCTTGAAGAGCTGAAGGAAGATCCACTGCGTCCATCGATAATAGTTCGGATCGGTCGTATCGACCTCGCGATCGTAGTCGTAGAAAAAACCGATTTCCCGCAGCTGCTCCTTAAAGGTGGCAATGTTGTCGATGCTGGTTTTGCGGGGGTGTCGCCCCGTTTTGATCGCATACTGCTCAGTGGGCAGGCCGAAAGCATCCCAACCGATCGGGTGGAGCACGTTCTTGCCCCTCGCCTTTTGGTATCGCGCGATTATGTCCGTGCCGGTATAGCCCTCGGGATGGCCGACGTGCAGGCCCGCTCCGGAGGGATAGGGGAACATGTCGAGTACGTAGTACTTCTCCTTATCCGTATCGGTGGATGCGGCAAAGGTCTTGTTCTCGTCCCAGTAGCGCTGCCAGGATGATTCGATTTCAGTGAAATTGTAGTCCGGTCGTTTGGAGGCCATTTTTGGAAAAGGCTGTATGTTGGCAAATTAGAGCGCTCCGTCAACTATGCTTAGCGGGGCCACCGAAGCCCGGAGCCAATGCGATGCTCGATACCTGGTATGGGGTCCTTCGCCGACCTCCCGGGGAATATATGGAACGCAAACGTCTAGACGTAACTGTACGGTAAGGCCTCTTTGGCCTCTGCAAGATTGCGCTGGAGCTCTTCTCGAGCGTTTTCACCCGATTGTATCTGCTGGGCGAGCTCGACCGTTTCCTTGCGGAGGTTCTCAGGAGACCCTTTCACTTCAGCCCTCGCCTTGATCGACTTTGCGATAAGTTGCCGTCGCCAGCCGGGAGCGAAAAAGAGACTCGAGCCAAATGCAATACTAGCGGCCACCTTGGCCGCAAGACCCGCGCCGTTATCCAGGAAAGATCCGACGATAAAGAACAAGGCCGCTGCTCCCATTAGAAGAGCGAGCATTTTGCCATGATTACTGGCCTCTGCCGCTGCGATTGCTTGAGCGTTCAATGCGGGCGGCTTCTCAAGTTCGGCTCCCTTGAGCTGAATCGACAATTGATTACGCTTGCTTTCCAGCGTTCGCATAGCTTCGTCCAAGGTGACCATGGACCGCTCGAGATCTTCGATCGTCTGGACGAGCTGTTCCTTTCGCTCTTCCCAAAGTTTTCGGGCCTTGTTTTGGAGGGACGCGATTCCCGTGTGCCCCATGTTGGAAGCGGTTTCCCGCAAGTATCTACGGAGTCGCTCGGAGATTCTGGTTCGATGAATTCTCTTTGCAAAATACTTCGGGTTTGTATCCAAAAATTGGGAAATATTTTCTTTATTCGCGCCGAATAAGGCTTCGCAAATATCCGGCTCGATCCAGTTTAGACTCGCTACCAGGTAAAGTTTCGAACGATCGGACTTGCTGGCGGCGGCGCGTGTTAGGCGAGCGTAAGGGAGCCATTTCGATTTGAACTTAGCGAAGCCCCAGTCCTCGCCGACAGCGCTAATCGCTATAAACCGGATGTCCTCGTCAATCGTGTAGAATCTGCCGTCCTCGGATCGAGCGAGGGGCAGGCCGGGAAGAGAGGCAAGCCAGGTTAGGGCATCCATGCCTTTCCCATTGCCGAAGAGGGCGTCCAATTCGTTTGGATAGAGTCTTTCGGGGAGACAGCAGGCTGCCAGCTTCGCTTTTTGCGTGGATGGCAGGGTCGAGACAAGGGTAGCAGCCAACTGGAGCGATTCCGGATTTCTCCTATGGTTTTTGGAGTCCTCGATCGCTTGTGTGGTGGCGGCGGGATAGCCTTGGCTCTTAACGAATACGAATTGAGCTTCTTCTGGCGAACACCCGAGGTCCGTCGCATATTTGACAACCGATGTTTCGCTCGCAGGCCAGAGAGCGACGTTGACGGCGAGGTCGTCCCACTCTCCAAACGACTGATCGAATAGGTTGCGCTCGCGGGGTTCGTTCGTTTCGGTCAATACGACCAAATTACGTCTGAAAGGACCTTTTGTGGCAGCCGGGATTACATAGTCACGAAACCAGTCCTTAACTGCCAAAGAAATAGCATCGGTGTCTGGCAAGTGCAGAATAATGAGATCCGTGCCCATCGATTGGAGCGGTAGCGCATCCAGGAACGCCTCGGCTTGCTTGCCTGACTTGTTGCTGCCCAGTCCGACTGATACCTGCATATCATCCCTAACGAACTTGGTTCGACCGACCGATGCGGCGGCCGCTGCGTTGACGTATGGCTTCTGGTTGGTCGCCACCGAGGAACGCGTGATCAGCATGGCGTCGTCCGAGTGCAATGGATCGATTTTGCCTCTTTGGGAAAGATCGAGATTCTTTGCGATCGCCTCCTCGCGATCGGGTTCTTTAGGGTAGCGCACGCCATTGCTACAGGCGGCAATAAACTCTTGAGGCGTATCGATGGATTCATCGCTCTTAGGCTGTATCCATAGAACGCGTTTATATTGGATCGCGTTTTCTTCGCGAATTGCGCGAACGAATTCGCTCTTACCCACGCCCTGTTCGCCCCAAACATTGAATATGCGGTTCGATTGGAGAGTGAAATGATCGAGCGGCAGTAGGGATACGAAGTCGCGCATCTCCTGAATTCGTTCGATGCGAATCCGAGAGCTCGAGGCAGTTATCTCGTGAGTTTCTGTATCCATAGTCGGGCGCGAAGAGAGGCTATCCCAAGGGGCTTATCGACCTTACCTCGCCTTAGGTTGAGTCCCCTATCGCTTTGCGCGCGCTTTTTACAAAACTTTCCCTGCGACGATCAACGGCTTGGATTTCGATCGGAGGGAAAATCGAAGATCGCGTCTCGATAACGCAGCATTCGCAAGCCTTCGACCCAATTGTCGAGATTGGGGGGACTTCGATCTTCGAAAGTCTCTTGAAACAGCCACTCGATAAAAGCGCCTCCCGCTTGATGGGCAAGCGGGAATCCGCCGCCGAGGCGCGGGTTGATTTCTATGACGCGCGTTTCGCCGGATTGCCGATCGAAAAACGCTTGAATGTTAATCGGTCCCCATGCGCCAGGCAGGGCCCGAGCGATCCGAGTCGAGAGTTCTATTAAAGGTATATGCCGTTGGGTAATCGCTTGAACCGATTCGCCGTCCGCAACGACGAGGCGTTGATGGGGAATCGCAGTCGCGATGGACCCGGATCGATCGAGGTAGAGATTGATCGTGAATTCTTCTCCTTTTGCCAGGGTTTGAACGATTTCGTCTTCCCTGGGAGGATGCGCTTCGAGTTCGGCGAGAGAGTCGATACGACGCAAACCCTGGCTAGCGGAGCCATCGAAAGGCTTTGCGATCAAGGGAAATTGCTCGCGGCGGACGGGGGAGCCCTTTGCTGTCCAATCGATAGTTTGGGGACAGGGAATCCCTTCGCGCTGGAAAAAATCCGCTGTCTTTCGTTTGTCGATGCACAGGTCGACCGTCTCGAACGCCGAAATGGCCACGGTTATTCCTGCGGCTTCGAACGCCTCCCTATTGCGAGCTAAAAAAGGGAGATCGCTGTGGCGCGTTGGAATGATCAGCCCAATGTTCTCATTCTTGCAAAGTTCAAGTAGAGGGTCGGGGGCATTTCCGAAATCGATCCGATGGTAGCGGTCGACGATGTGCTTGGCGGGCGTATTGGCGCCTGAATCCGTAGCATGCAACGTAACGCCCCTTTCCCGCGAGGATTGCTGGGCGATGCGAGCCAGGGCGACTTTGCTGCCGATCGAAGTTAAGAGCGCATTCTGCATGGACGTTTCAGTGTCTTTCGAGAAGGCGTTAGGGCAAAAGAAAAAGTGGCCCTTCGAAAACGAAGGACCACTTGAAAACCAGATATTGGTAGGTAGCTTAGATCAAACGCAGAGCCGTTTGGCTGGATGCGTTTGCCTGTCCCAACATTGAAGAACCCGCTTGAACCAAGATGTTGGCGCGAGCCAATGCAGTCGATTCGCTTGCAACGTCAACGTCGATGATGCGGCTGTTCGCAGCTTCGAGGTTCTGTTTGTTCGTTGTAAGAATGTCAGAGGCGAATGCCAATTGGCTGGACTGAGCTCCATTGGTAGCGCGAAGAGTCGCTACGTTTTGAATCGCAGTGGTCGCGTTAGCTACGGTGAAGGCAGCTAGATTGGCGGCGCCAGTTAGGGTTGTAACCCCATTGGCGAGGGTCGCTTGATTGATGTTGACCGAAGTCGCTCCATCTTCCGTCGTGCTTACCCCTAAGGTTGTCGCGGTGCCGGCGGAAGTGAATAGAGAAACGCCGTTGAACTTTTCGCTAGAGAGCGCAGTCAACTGAGCCTTGAGGGCGGTGAACTCCGTATCGTAGTTAGCGATATCGGTGGTATTCTTGGTGACATCCGTGGACATGGTCTTGAGCTCGGACATGCGTTCGAGAACCTTACCAGCCGTTGAGAGAGCGCCGTCTTGCGTTTGCAGGAAAGACTGCGCGTTTGCGAGGTTCGTATTAACAGCATCAGTACGCTTGATGGCAGCAGACATCTTCATGGATACTGCGAGTCCACCAGCATCGTCAGCTGGGTTAACGATCTTCAAACCGCTTGATAGGCGGTTCAAGCTCTTCTGCAGCATAGCATTACTGCGGTTGAGGTTGTTCGTAGCGACGGTAGCCGCTGTGTTGGTGTTTATTGTAACTGACATAGTATTATATCATCCTTGAGATTTGCTGCGACGTGTGGGCCGCGGCGCGCCTGTGAGGTTAGCGTCAGACAACGCTTTCCTTCCATCCGTGGAAGAAATTCCATCGATTCGGAATAGAATTGTCCGATCGACTTAAATTGTATAAAAATTCTGGATATAAATATTTCGGTTTTTGAAGTCTTTTGTCTCGTTGCCCGTTTCGATTAGGCGACTTTAGCTCATCTGAGCGAAATTGCGGCTGGGATTCGGGACAATTGGGTTGAATTCGTGTAGTTCTATGGTCGCTATCGCTCTCTGAGTCGTTTCTGGATTCGGTACTCTTGCGTTTCTGGATTCAGTACTCTTGCTTAGGCGAGTATCGCTTGTCCGTACGGGCGATTTAGTCATTTGAGCTAAGGTACCCACAGACTCTTGAAGGATTTACTCTATGGATCTCGAACGACGGTAAAGGAATCGTTAAGGAAACCTCGTATCGAGAGACACCGGCCTTCCCCAACGCGAAGAACGGCTCCCCTGCAAAGGGGAGCCGCTATCATGTCGTTTGATTGAGGGATCGTTATCCGATGAGCCTGAGGGCTATCTGGGCCGACGCGTTGGCCTGTCCGAGCATGGAGGAACCTGCCTGAACGAGGATGTTGGAGCGGGCCAGTTGGGTGGACTCGCTGGCGACGTCGACGTCGATGATGCGGCTGTTGGCAGCCTCGAGGTTCTGCTTGTTGGTGGTCAGCATGTCCGATGCGAACGCCATGCGGCTGGACTGGGCGCCGTTGGAGGCGCGCAGGGTAGCCACGTTCTGTATCGCGGTGGAGGAGACGCTGACGCTCAGCGCGGCGAGATTGGCCGCTCCGGTGGCGCCGGTGACGGCGTTGGAGAGGGCGGCCTGGTCGATGTTCAGCGTGCTGGCTCCGTCCTCGGTGGTGCCGACCGCCAGGTTAGTGGCCGAGGCAGCGGAGGTGAAGAGGGAGACTCCGTTGAACTTCTCTGCGGTCAGCGACGTGAGCTGGGCCTTGAGGGCGGTGAACTCGGTGTCGTAGTTGACTATGTCGGTGGCGTTCTTGGTGACGTCCGTGGACATGGTCTTGAGCTCTGACATGCGTTCGAGCACCTTTCCCGCCGTGGCCAGGGCGCCGTCCTGGGTCTGCAGGTAGGACTGGGCGTTGGCAAGGTTGGTATTGACCGCGTCGGTACGCTTGATGGCGGCCGACATCTTCATGGAGACGGCCAGGCCTCCGGCGTCGTCCGACGGCTTCACGATCTTCATGCCGCTGGAGAGGCGGTTAA
>CBFHHM010000017.1:66610-76448 GCA_965655705.1 Candidatus Pelagisphaera sp. | reverse complement strand
TCGGATCTCCGGTGAAGGGGCCTCGTATGGGGCTTTTTTGTTAATGAACTCTTTTTATCTGAGCCTTATTCTTTGTTAGCTCTCTAGTAGAGCCACAATGCAGAGAGGTCCGCTTCAGTCTGTTCACTCATCGCTCATGGCAAAACACGAGGAGACAGATAAAACGCAACAAAAAACCTACCGATCGTTCGGTATATTTTCATGCGTCAACCCTGTCCAGAAGAGGAGTCACTTCGTATTCCCCATATAATCAGCAAATCGCGAAGACAGTGCCTTCCCCGAGTGTGATGCAAGCCGCCAAAGCTGCAGTGGGGCCCTCGTTCCGGATTCGAGCCAACGCGCTCCTATCGTTCAGGAAAAGCGCATGGAAATTCGAATGCGAAGTCGCGAGATTCGGGCGCCTCGAAAACGCTTGCATGGAAGTTCATAATTTCTACGGTCTGCTGCTTTTTACGCGGTCCCGTTCGTCTAGTCAGGCTTAGGACGCATGGATTTCATCCATGAAACAGAGGTTCGAATCCTTTACGGGACGCCAAATCGCCGCTGGGTTCGCGGTTTCGGCTTGGAGAATCCTTCGACGAGTCGGTCCACAGGGCGTTACGCCCGCCCTTGGTCGCCTTCAGCGACTGACGCGCGTCAATTTGTCGATAGGGATTGGATTAGCCGGACTCAGGAACCCGGCGCGGCGCCGTTTGAATTCTCGGGCATTTAGCGCGTTCTATTATGGCAGATTGTATTTCTGGCGGAGTTCCTGATGCAGCGCTTCGTCGCTCAATTCGTTTTCGGTGATCTCCAGCGCTTCTACTTCAGGCATAATCAATTCGAGCAATAGGGGCTCGATTTCCCCGTCGATAATACGACCGACGGGTTTGGGGCGTGGCTCCGAAGGCATGGAGACTTGCCATGCGAATTCGTGTTCCTTGCTGAGGATTGTCAGCATTTCCATGAGGGCGAGGGTATCGACCGCTGCCATGAGGACGTCGTCCCGGTACTCGATTGCGCGAGGCCGCCCATCTTTGCCGGTGAGGGAGCGATGCATGAGTTTTACGCAGCCGGTCAGGAGGGCGGGATTGCTCGGGTCGGCCTTGAGGGCGAATTTCTGGTTCCACCAGATGCGCTCGGAGGCGAATGCAGAGGCTTCTTCGACGAGCGCTTCAGCGTAGTCGTCATCGAATTCGTCAAGCGAAGTATAGCTGAGGGCGGGAAGCATAGCGGGAAGGATTGGGGTGATGAGCGATTTAGGAAATTGGTTTAAGGCTTTGGAGTTCGAAGACGACTTTTTCCTGTTCGCTGGAGGCTGGGATGTCGACGCTGATGGCGAGCGTCCAGTCGTTGAGCTCTTCGGAGTCGATCAGCATTTGCTCGACTGTCCACGACAAGCCGTCGTCTGCTTCGGTTATATGGGTGTGCTCTTTGTTGCGAGCAGCTGGATCGAGGCGTATCCAAGATCTGGTATCGTAGAAAGCGTCCATCCGGTTTTCGAGTTCCACATCCATCCACTTCGGGGTTTCGTCGTGCGTGTCGGAAAAGAGAGGGCTGAGGTCGTAGGTCTCGTCCATGTCCTTATAGCGGCCTGCAGCAAGCATGCTTATAAATTGGAAAAGCTCATTGCGGATAAGGCGGGTGAAGGATGACTTGTCGCGTGTGATGTCGGCTGTCCGAGGGTTTTCGGGAAGCGAATCCGCGTCGAGTTCGCTGGCTTGGTAGTCAGGGTTTCGCATCAGCTCCCACTCGTCGATGAGGCTGGAGTCGACGTGGCGAAGCAGGTGTTCGAAATAGATGATCATTTCGTCGACCTGTTCGTCGCGGTACCCTTTGGGGATGGTGTTGGATAGTACGCGGTAAACGTTGGTGATGTGACGAAGGGCAAGTCCTTCCGCTCGCTGGAGACAGTAGAGCTTGATGTAGTCCGAGAAGCTGCTGTAGCGCTCGTACATTTCGCGCGCGATGGACTTGGGCTTGATGTTTTCCGAGCCGACCCAGGGGTGTTTGCGCGAGAACTCGTTGAAAGTATCATAGATGAATTCGGATTCAGGTTTTGGATACTCTAGCTCGTCGAGTTTCTCCATTCGCTCCTCGTACTCGATACCGTCGGCTTTCATCTCGGCAACCTTGTCGGTCTTAAGCTTGTCGAGTTGCTTGCGCAGAATGGCATCGGGGTTTTCGACAATGGATTCGGCCAAGCTGAGGAGCTTGAGAGCGTACTCGGGGTCCTTCTCTTCGAGTAGCTCCAGCGTGTCGATACAGTAGAGGGCAAGGGTTTGGTTGAGCGAGAAGTCGTCCTGCAGCTCGACGTTTACGGTAAGCTTCTGGCCTTCGGTTCCTGGAGGAGCGATCTCGATGATCTCGCGTTCGACCAAGGACCGGAAGAGCTGGAAGGCCTTGTTGCGGAGGGCGGGCTTGCTGCCCGGCGCGTTGTGCGAACCGTCGATCAGGTTTCGCATCGCTCGGCAGCCATCGCCTTGGCGGCTGAGCACGTTGAGCAGCATGCCGTGTGAAACCTTGAAGCGAGACACAAGGGCTTCCGCGGGAGCGTCCTGCAGCTTGGTGTAGGTTTCTTCGTCCCACTGGACGTAACCGCGCGCAGGCGGCTTCCTTTTGACGATCTTGCGTTTTTTCTTGGGATCGTCGCCGGCCCGCGACTCGGCTCGCTTGTTTTCGATAACGTGCTCAGGGGCGAGCGCAACGACGTATCCATGTTCGTCATATCCTTTGCGTCCAGCGCGCCCGGATATCTGATGGAAGTCCCTGGCCGATAGAATGGATGTTTTTCGACCGCCGTATTTACAGAGCTGAGTGAAAAGGACCGTGCGAATGGGTACGTTGACGCCCACGCCCAGGGTGTCGGTTCCGCAGATGAACTTGAGGAATCCCTTTTGGGCGAATTTTTCGACGAGTACTCGATACTTGGGAAGGAGCCCCGCGTGGTGGAGGCCGATTCCGTTGAGAAGGAATTTCTTGATCTCCTTGCCGAAAGGGCTGGTGAATGCGACTCCCTTTAGTTCCTCCTTTATCATAGCTTTTTCTTCTTTCGAGCAGGCGTTGTAGCTGAGGAGGTTTTGAGCTGTGTCGGAGGCCGCCCTCTGGGTGAAGTGTACGATGTAGCAAGGAAGCTTGTTTTGCTCCTTCAGCTTGTCGAGCGCCTCGATCATCGGAATTTCGAGATAAGTGAAATCGAGAGGAACGGGTCGCTGTTTGCTGGATACAGTGACGCATTCGATGCCGGTCAGGTCTTCAAGCTCGCGGGAGAAAAACGAAGTCTCGCCGAGAGTGGCGGATATAAGAAGAAATTGGCAGTGGGGCAAGGTGAGGAGCGGTACTTGCCAGGCGACGCCGCGTTCGTGGTCCGAGTAATAGTGGAACTCGTCCATGATGACGTCGTTGACTCGGGCTTTCTCGCCGTCTCGAAGAGCAATATTGGAGAGGATCTCAGCCGTGCAGCAGAGGATCGGGGCATTGCGGTTTACGGAGGCGTCGCCGGTCATCATGCCAACGTTTTCCGGTCCGAAGTCGCGACAGAGAGCGAGGAATTTTTCGTTTACGAGGGCCTTGATCGGGCAGGTGTAGACGGAGCGGCGACCCAGCGAGGCAGAGTGGAAGTGCTGCGCGGCGGCGACCAGCGATTTTCCGGAACCCGTCGGAGTATTGAGGATGACGTGTTTTCCGGCGAATATCTCGAGGATTGCCTCCTCCTGTGCCGGGTAGAGCTCCATCCCCTTTTCAAGGGTGTAATCGAGGAAGCGCTCCAGGAGAACGTCCGGGTCTTTTGTGTCGGTAGCTGGCTCGAGCGGGTAGGGCAAGGGAAGGAGGATGAATTATGAAATAGGAATGATGCGATTTACAGCGGCAGGCTGGAAGGGATCTCGGGAAGAGTGAAGGGCGAAATTCCATCTTATTGGCTATCCTCTGCATCGACGAGTTGGCCTCGAGGCCGACATATTGGTGGGAAGCTGCTTGGGCCGATGAGCGGGGCGACCAATCTCTTACGCGGAGGTTTGGCGTTTCAGGTAATATCGTCCTGGATAGGGCGTCGGTTGCCGGTTTGGCTCGCCCCAATTCCGACCGTCTTTATGCGGGCGATGCCAATATGGGCGATGACTTACCGATTGCGTACCGACTTTGCGGGCCGCCATGAATGCGTTCGGGATCGTCTAACGTTGAGTCTAGCGTCTCTTCTTCGAGGGAACGGGGATGGCCATGTCTTCGAGCGAGGGGACGAGGCTTCGCAGCTGGTTTAGGGCCGCCGCATACTCTGGATTGTCGATTTGGTTCGTCCATTCGTGTGGATCCGTCCTGCTGTTGTAGAGCTCTTCCTGGTCGGCGCTGTATCGAATATAGCGAAAGCCTTCGTTTCGTATGCTTACATAGCGATTCGAAAAAGCGCTGATCGCCGTACTCGGCCATGGGGCGTTGGGATTCTCGAGCAATGGCAGGAGGGAACGACCGTCTAATTCGTTCGGCGTTTCGATCGCGCACAGTTCCGCCAGCGTCGGGTAAATGTCTTGTAGCGATACGAATCGATTCGAGATACCGCCTGCCTGCGTCACGCCCGGAACGCGAAACATGAGCAAGCAGTGAGTCGCTTCTTCCCACAGGGTCATTTTCTGCCAATGCCCTTTTTCCGCTAGATGGAAGCCATGGTCGCTCATCAGCATGACGATTGTATTGTCCCTGTAGGGACTCGCCTCCAGGGCGTCGAGCACGCGTCCCATCTGAGCGTCAGCATAGGTCGTGGTCGCGAGATAGGCCTGTACGCCCCGCCTGTGTTCGCCATGCGACATCACGCTTTCCACGAACTTGCTCTTGCCGTCCGTGATTTGGCGGCCCAGAGGGGGCACATCGTCCAAATCGCCTTCCTTCAGTTCCGGGATAACGACTTCATCCAATGGATACATGTCGAAATATTTCTGCGGGACGTACCACGGCATGTGAGGATGGAAGAGCCCGCAAGCGATAAAGAACGGCTGGTCGTGTTTCTTCTGCAATTGAGCGATTGCCGCGTCGGCATACTTCGTGTCGCCCATCTCCTCTTCAGGAATGTGTATGGGTCCCCAATCCTGCTCGCCCTTGCCCGCTGGCATGAGCGGGGCGTTTGGGGGAACCGGATCCCGTTTGTGCGGGATGCGATCGTTCCATACCGAACGATTCTCCCAGCCGTGCCCGATTTTTCCATACGAAGCCATGTAGTAGCCGGACCGTTGGAAACGCTCCGGCAGAGAGACGGCCTCTTTAAGAGCCACGCTCTCCTCGATGACTTGCCCATTTTCATACACCCCCGATTTCCAGGGGCTAACTCCTGACAAGAGGGCCGTTCGCGAAGGAGAACAGGCCGGGCTCGCGGTATAGGCGCGATCGAAGCGAACCCCGCTTTCCGCCAAGCGCCGCACATTCGGTGCAATCACCTTGCCTGCATAGCGATGCGGGTCCTCTAGCAGCCAAGTATTCAAGTCGTCAATGGCGAGAAACAACACGTTGGGGCTCTCAGCCTTAGCGATTGCTGCCCCGAAGACAGCAAGCGCGACCAACAGTCGTACTCTCAAACTCGCTTTCAGTTTTGCATTAATCATATCCGACATCTCCATACCTACTATTCAACTACCGCCTCTCGGGGCCTGATCTCGCTTTCGAATGCATCCATGAAGGATTTCATGGCAATTCCAAGTTCATCGACTTTTTCCGGATGTTCCTTGGACCGATCTTCGCTTTCTCCCACATCGCTATGCAGATCGAACAGCGAACCTGCTGGCCCCGCAACGCGACTCGTGTCGCCCTTCCCATTCGCGCTGCCACCCGGCTTCTGAGCCTTGACCAGGAGTTTCCAATCGTTGCGACGTATGGTGGCTCCCGGAACGATAAAGGTTTCGTGTATCGGCTTTCCAACAGGCTGTCCTAGCATATAGGGAAGAATGCTCATGCCATCGATGACTCGATCCGACGGGACCTCGACGCGCGCCAGCTCGCAAAAGGTCGGAAGCATGTCGATGATACCCGTTATCTCATTATTCGACGAACCTGCGGGGACCCGCCCCGGCCATCGCATGAGACATGGGACGCGAATGCCTCCTTCGAAGTCGGTCCACTTTCCATCGCGCAAGGGTCCCGAGCTCCCGTGTCCATCGACATTGAGCTGAGGTCCGTTGTCGGAGGCGTAAATCACCACAGTATTTTCCGAAAGCCCGAGCGCGTCCAGCTCGTCGAGCAAGGCTCCCACTTGCCAATCGATCTCTTGAATCACATCGCCGTAAGTTCCCTGCTTCGAGGAGCCTTCGAAGTCCTTATGCGGCTTCCATTTCGTATGCGGCAAGGGCGATGCGTAATAGAGGAAAAAGGGCTTCTCCTGATTGGTCCTTAGAAACTCGATACCCGCCTTCAGCAGCTTGGGCGAATGGATGCCATCGGTCTTGCTGACGTTCTCCTCGATGCGCTTTTCGCCGCGATAAATTCCCGTTTGTCGATCCTTGCCCCGGTCGCCGCCGTATTCCATGAATCCATGAAAGAAGTCGAATCCATGGCGAACCGGATTGAATTGCGGCCACTCGCCCAAATGCCACTTGCCCACGATTCCAGTCGCATAGCCGGCATCCTGCAGAAGCTCAGCAACCGTGATCTCCTTGGAATTCAATCCACTTCGATCATGGCGGTAGATCACCTTGCCCATATCCACTCTTTGAGCATAGCACCCCGTCATGAAGGCCGCCCGCGTTGGAGAGCAACGGTTATGGACGTAGAAGCTATCGAACCGCATGCCCTGCTCCGCCAAGGAGTCGATGCGCGGCGTCTCGACATTCGTCGATCCGTAGCAGCCGAGATCCCCGTAGCCTTGGTCGTCGGTCAGGATGAAGAGGATGTTCGGTTTTTCGGCGCTGGCCTGAACAAATAGAGCATTTATCGCGATTACGCCAATCCCTAGAGTCTTTTTCAACAATAGGGTCGAAACGCGAGCCGAGGACGTCTCGCGCCACCCCTTCGTTACTTGGCGTAATCTAGTCATAATCTCTCTAGATCCCAAACAGCAGATCATAATTCCTTGATTCTAATATCCTTGAAGGCCACTTCCCCGGGCTCTTTGTCTTCCCTGATTCCGTGGACCTGCAGGCCGATGGCTCCGGTCGAATGCATCTCATCGCTCAACACGGTCGTGGCAATCGCGATACCGTCTAGCCAGGTCTTGATTTCCTTCCCGCGAACGACCACACGGAATTCATTCCATTCGGTCGACTTGTAATGCGGGTGGCTTTTGCGGGTCTTGTCCCGCGTCAGGTAGCCCTTGTAGCCTTGACCGTAGATAAGGCCGGAAAAGGACTTGCTGGGATTCTTTCCATTGATCTCCACTTGAGGTCCAACGATGGGGCCGGGCTTGCCGCTGCTCAAGGTTCGGCGTACCGCCCGAAGCTGCACTCCCGAATTCAATCCCGTATCGATCAGCTTAACCGCGAAGCGCAGCTCGAAATCGACGTAATGCTTTCGCGTGCAAAGAAAGGTCGTCTTGTCGCCCGGCTCGTTGCCCCCGACGATCGTTCCGCATTGAACGCGAAACGAATCCTCGCTCCCGATTTCCTCCCATCCGTTCAAGGTACGGCCATCAAAGAGTTCCACCCAGTCGTTCGCGGACGCATCGATCGTTGCGTATCCAAAAACACACGCGATACTTAGAATCAGTTTCACCTTACTCATCATAATAACTCGAAAACAATCATACTACACTACTCGAAAGCCTATCGTCTCGCAGAGGTACCTATTCTTCGCAGAACGAAAACAAGACGTTCATCGACTTTTCCTCCCCAACTCTACCGCGGACACTCGTGTATAGGAAAATGCGGCCGGAGATAATCCATTTCGATTGCGGCATATAAGAGTCGGCGGTTTCGCGTTTCATTATTAGAGGCATGTAGAAGAAGAATTATGAACCACGGATGACACGGATTCGCTCCAACAGAAGTTCAACCACTCAATCTCATCCGTGGCTCCTCAATCCATCGCGCAGTTTAAACGGACAGAACAAAGAAGCGTAAGCAACAATTCCTAACCTAGGCAAAATCTGCGAATAACGACAAGATCGACTCATTCCGCTACTTAGCCGTTACGCCGATTCGACGCAGGTGATCGTCGAGGGCATCTGCAAGCCGTTCTCCAATCTCTGGATACTCGGCTAGCAGGTTTTCGCTTTCGCCGATATCGCGCTTGAGGTTGTAGAGGGCAGGGCCCGACTGGTCGTCCTCGGGTTTCATCGTCGTGAAGTGCCTCGTCTTGTGATACTTCCAATCGCCCGAACGAACCGCTTCTCCCCGGTTGACATAGAAGTAGTAGTCATGGGGAGACTTCGCTCCTTCTTGCCCCGCCATGAGATTGGCAATGTCCTTGCCGTCCAACTCCATGGTCGGCAGCTCCGCTCCGGCGAGTCGAGCAAGCGTCGGGTGCAGATCGATGGTGGAAGCGATTTCCGAGCAAACGCTGCCTGCGGGAATTCGAGCTGGCCACTTGATGATGCAAGGTACGCGACAACCGCCTTCGAAGGAAGTGAACTTGCCTTCGAATAGGGGCAGCGCCGAACCGGAATGATCGCGTTTCACCAGCCAAGGACCGTTGTCGGAGGTGTAGATCACGATGGTATTTTCCTCCACGCCCACTTGCGTCAAGTGGTCCAGGATGCGCCCCGTGTTGTAGTCGATCTCCTCGATCACGTCCCCAAATAGGCCCCGCTCGCTTTTCCCTTCGAATTCAGGCGACGCGAAAAGGGGGGTATGCGGCATGGAGTTGGCCAGATAGAGGAAAAAGGGCTTTTCGGATGCAACGCTTTCCGAAATGAAGCGTATTCCCTCGTCGGCGAAGCGACGCGTAATCGTGCGTTGATCGGCGGGGAATTCCACGCATTCCGTATCCCGCATTAAAGGCACCTTGTTCTTCAGGCGCCTCGGAGCGCCCCTTCGGAGCTCGCCGGCAAATGCGGCCTTCAGCGTTTGGAGGCTTTCTCCCTCGCGGAAATGGCAGTCTTCCGCATAGGCCATTTCCTTCGCTGGATGCATATCGTTGCTGTATGGAATTCCGTAATACGAATCGAAGCCTTGGCTGGTCGGCAAATACGGCACCTCGTCCCCGAGATGCCACTTGCCGACCGCTGCCGTCGCGTACCCTACGGACTTGAGCGTCTCCGCGATCGTAACCTGCTCGGGACTCAAACCGCCGCTTCCCCGGTTGGGAAAATAGACGCCCTGAACCCCGACCCGATGTGGATAGCATCCGGTAAGCAGACCTGCTCGAGAGGCCGAGCAAACCGGAGAAGCCACATAGAAGTCGGTAAATCGCATGCCCTCCCGAGCCATCTGGTCGATGCGGGGCGTCTTGATATCCGGCGACCCGAAGCAACCCAAGTCCTGGTAGCCTTGATCGTCGTTGAAGATAATGACGATATTCGGTTTGTCGGCTGCAAATAAGGACTGAAACGCGAGGGCTAGCGACACGGGTAGGCCGCTAAGTATTCGTTTAAGCAAGAATCTACTGTTTTTCATCTCTATGGTTCGGGGAAGCACGGGGTTGCGGTCAATCCGACCGGCCCCCTGTGCGCATTCTCGAAATTCGGAGTGTCGGCGCGGGAACTCCCTTACGCCATTTCCAAGCCGGTCATGGAGCCTGTCCCGGTTGAAAAGGAATCCGTTTCCAAGCCCAGTCTTTGCAACATGGATACATACAGGTTGGTCAGGGGATAATTGTCTTCCGTGTCGAACGCTAGGTGCTGCCCATGCTTGAAGCCGCCCCCGACGAGGAAGGTCGGTAGGTTTACATTCGAGTGCGAATTGGCCGAGCCCATATTCGAGCCGAACATAACCATGGTATTGTCCAA
>CBFHHM010000017.1:36309-66512 GCA_965655705.1 Candidatus Pelagisphaera sp. | reverse complement strand
ACAGGCTGCCGGATCGCTCCGTGACGTCTTGAAGGCCATCGAGGAAGAGGGCGATTTCCCGGAGCTGCAATTCCTCGACGATACGCAATTGGGCCATTTTGGCTGGATCGTTGCCATGGTGCGACAAGGGGTGGGTGCCGCCATTGACCCCATCGATGTTTTGCGGAAGCGATCCCATATGGATGCCCAACGAAATAATGCGGGTGGAATCCGTACTCAGGGCCAGCTTCATTACATCGAAAATATTGCGATGCTGCTCGATCCCGTCGTCAGTCGTCGTAATGTCTTCGGGCACCGGCGCATCGACCTTCGGTTTTGGCTTTCGCTCCCATTCCTGGGCCGTTACGAGTCGCTGCTCCAGCTCGCGCACCGAAGTGAAATACTGATCCAGCTTCACTCGATCCGCCGCGCTAACCTTGCCGTTCAAGCGCTTAACCCGTCCGATCAGCGTATCCAAAATGCTGCGTTCCTCTTTCAGGCGCCTGATTTGCGCTTCGACTTCCGCCTTGTTGCCTTGCAGGAACATTCGCTGAAACAAGCGAGCGGCCTTCGTTTCTCCCGGAATAGGGACGCCCGCCGAGGTAAAGGACATGGGCTCGCCGCGTTCGGGACCGCTATCGCAGGGAGCGATCATGATGGGCAGGAAGGGAAAGCGCGTCTTGTTGCCAATCGCTTCCGCCGCTAAAACATCCACGGAAACGGTATTGCGAAAACCGGGCGTTCCCGGATTCGGAGCACCGGTCAAAAAGCAGGGCAAAGCGCCGTGACCGCTATCAACGCCTGGCAAGGAAACGCCTGACATGATCGTCATGCGATCGCGATGGGCGGAAAAGAAATCCAAATAGGGCGTGGATTCGTAAGCCGGACCGGCGGATTTCGGGAAGAAATGCTGGGGCAGCAAACTGAGGCTATTCATCAGAATAACCATGCGTTGCGGGGAAGCCGATTCCGCAACGAGCCGATCCGACGCATGAGCGCAGGGTTTCATGGCATCCAGGAAAGGAAGCGCCACCGCGACTCCGGAGGTCTTCAGAAACGAACGTCGGTCCATCGCCGTGCGCAAATGAGGCATTTGCAGGGGCGAGATACGATTCGATTGCGGGCCGTCGGAGTAGAAATTGGGTTTCATGTCGGGATACTTTCGTTTATTTCCGTAGGAACATAGGGGTATCTAAGATGCTTAAAATCAGGCTTCGGAATCCATAGCCATTGGGTTCGTTGGCGTCCAGCAACGTTTCGATGACCTCTCGATCGCTGAAAGTGGCTACGGCTCCGGTAGAATGAACCAGCAGTCGGTCTAGGATATTTCGGGCGATCTGCCGATCCTCTTTTTCCAATATCTTCTTGAACGCGTGGATATCGGCAAAGTGGGTATCGGCGACCTCCCCGGATGCGTCGACTGGTTGACCGAGCGTAATATTGTAGCCCAGCAGGTCTCGGCGCAATCTCTCCTTCTCGCCCTGATCGAGGCTGCGATAGCGCGTTCGGTAGCCGCCCATCACGTCGAACGATTCCAACGCGAATCCCGGTGGATCGATCATGAGGTGGCAACTCACGCAGGACTCGCTGCGTCGATGCAGGTCCAGTTGCTCGCGAATCGTAACGGCCCCCCTGGTGTCCGGCTCGACCATCCCCGCATTCGGCGGCGGTGGCGGCGGGGACGTCCCGAGAATGCGTTCGAGCACCCACATCCCCCGTTTGACTGGCGACGTGGCATAGCCGTCAGCGGTCACTTTCATAATGCTCGCCTGAGTCAGAATTCCGCCTCGGGGGCTGCTCGACGGCAGCGTCACCTTTCGTAGCGCTCCCCCAGTGACTCCGGAGACGCCGTAGTGCTGGGCCAGACGATCGTTCAGAAACGCGAAATCGGAATCGACCACATTCGCGATTGGCAGGTCGGCGCGGATCAGTTCGCGGACGAACGCGCCCGTTTCCTCAACCATCGACTCGACCAGAAAGCTATCGCCGTCGTATTCGGGATAGAGGCGCTCGTCAGGGGCAGTCGAATAGATGTCGCCGAGACCGAGCCAACGATTCGCGAAGTCGTCGATAAAACGCTCGGCCTTGGGATCCGCGAGCATGCGCTCCGCTTCCGCGAACAATACGGAACGTTTTTTCAATGCGCCGGAGCGACCGAGTTTCATTAATCGCTCGTCAGGCAAGGAGCGCCACAAATACAGAGCGAGACGCGTGGCCAGCTCTCTGCCCGAAAGGGTTCCCGATGATTCCCGAACGAAGAGGAAATCGGGCGCGCATAGAACGGCCTTGTAGGCGATGAGCATGGCATCCTGAAAGCAGGCGCCTTCCGCCATCGCTTCGAGAGCCCGCTCCTGCAGGGCGGCGACTTCTTCGTTTTTAACGGGGCGACGGTAGGCCCGCTCCATGAAGTCTCGCAGCAGGCGTTTGCTATCTTTCGGAGGATCTTCGGAATGAACGAAATAAGGCCCTTCCTGCGACTCTCTCGCCTCGCGAATTTCTCCCGTTCCCATTTCAATGGGGCGCGGCTTTCGATAGCCGCTTGCTTCGCTCCATTTCTCGATCGGCAGATTGCCAAAAAGCGCTTGGTGGCTCTTGGGCGGCCATTCCTCGACCAGCGGCCCTTCGATCTCGGCCCATTCGATGGCTAGAGCATCCCATATTTCCGGGTTCCCTCCTTCAAAGAATCGCTCGCTTCGAAGCGGGAGATCTGCGCAAAGGAGACGTATGCGCTCTTCGCCATGCAGCCAAACGGTGCTTTCGTAGGTGTCCGTTTCCGGGCCCACGTCGAACGATTCGAGGAATCGTCCCAATGAAATGCCGAGAGCCACGGTTTGATTCGTCTTGCCTGGAAGCAGCTCTGGCCGCGGCGCATTGGGATCGTCCTTGTTCAAGATCGCGCTGTAGGCGATCTGCGCCGAGCGCGCGCGAAAACGTATCTTGTAATAGCCCGGTTCCTCGGGCGAAGTGAACAAATTCCAAGGACCTTGCGACTTGTCCGGCTCCTTGATCAGGACTAGCTCATCGTCCACCTGAACATAGGCGTTCCGAAAGGCCTTGCGCGCGGCGCCTAATTCCTGGGGGGCATAGCGGGTGGGCGCGCTGTCGGGCTTGGGACGCGTCGCCACAGCCGCCTGCAAGGACGCTTCTGCTGCTTCCAAATACTGGGATATCCGGTTGTATGCCAACTCCTGCATTTCGGCGACATTGCCCATGCCATGGTAATCCGGATCGGGCGGCGCGTATTGCGCGGCCGTCAGGCCTGGCAGCTCCAGCAAATCCCGGATCGTATTCTCGTATTCCACTGAACTCAAACGACGAAAGCGAACCCGCCCCTCCGAACGCTGCCGTTTGGCATCGAATCGGCGCAATTCCGCTCCGAGGGTTTCGGTGAAACGGTTTCTTTCCTCCTCGGAGAACCGTCTCTTTTTTGGAGGCATTTCACCGGAAGAAACCCGGTCGTATACGCGCAGCCACGTTTCCATCGAGGAAGGATCCTCGTATGGCGATGCCAGGATATCCAAACGCAGATCGCCTTTCTGTTCGAAGTCGTCGTGGCAATCCAGGCAGGTCTCTTCGATCAGGGCGGCCGTTTCGAATGCATGGGGAACGCTTTTGCCTGACGAATAGGCCGATACGCCTATCATCGCGGCAATGCTCGGAAGCATAGTCAGCCGCCGGCAGACAAACCGAACCGAGGCGCGAGAGACGTTTGAAGGCAAAGCAGGCATTAGGCGAAAGCAGGAAGCGATAGAAAGCGTTTCATTCGAGGATACCCTATTATTCTATATTACGGCTTCAATTTAGACACTCTGGGAACACTCCCTTAGCGATTGGAGCGTTTCGACATGCTTGTTCGTAACGCTAACGCCCTGGGATTCGAAATGAATCCCGTCGCCGCTCGTACGCAATTCGGCGCGGGCACTCGTGCGTTGCCCCCTCAGATAGAACGTTCCTTTTTCTTCGATCCAACGAATATCAGGAGTCGATGGACCTTCGATGACCGGCGTTCGGTCGATTCGTTTTCATGTCAAAGAGGGACGCTTTTGGAGAGTTGAATATCGTTAATCGGTTTCTTAGGCTTCGAGCGATTCGCCGTATTCCCAGCCAGCGCGTACGGGCTCTTTTATGTAAGAGTCGAGACTGGAGTCATCGAAGTCCATCGTTTCGGGGCGGTATTCGACATTCTTGCCCGAGCGCAGAGCAACCGTGCCCAGCAAAACCACTTCGGTGAGGGGGACGGCGTAGTCAAAGTTGGAGCCGCATTTATCGATATCCCCTTTGACTGCGCCAATGATCTCCTTGACGGGATTTCCGATAGCTCGTGGAAGGGTTTTGGCGGGCAGCGAGCGTTTTAATTCATTCCAATCGTCCACTAATCGCGGGCTGGTAGGGCGCATGCCTGGGGAGTAGATCGAGTTTTTGCTGCCGACCAGGAGGCAACCCCCTTTTAGAATATTCTTGGGATTGCCCGATTTTAGGGCATCGGGGAGCTGGGGAAGGTTCCCGCCCTCGTACCAATATACGGTCACGGGCGGTTTCGCTCCGCGTCCTGGAAACTCATACACATAGGTGGCGGCCTCCGGTTTCGGGGACTTGCCATCGAGCTCCTTTCGAAAGTCGATTTCATTGTCCACTCGGACCGAGCTCGGATAGCCCAGACCCATTGCGTACATTGGGATATCGAGGGTGTGGCAACCGATGTCGCCAAGCCCGCCGGAGCCGTAGTCCCACCACCAACGCCAGCCCTTGGGGCAATACGCGGCATTGTAGTCGCGGAGAGCTGCGGGCCCTGTCCAGAGATCCCAATTCAAGGTGGAGGGTATCGGTTGTCCGGGAAGGCGGCGTTTCGCGTTCGCATTGTTGTTGGTGGTGCGCCCTGTCCAGGCATGTACTTCGCGGACTTCGCCGAGCAGATCCGCCTCGTACCATTCGCGAATGTACTTCATGCCTTCCATGTTGTGTCCTTGATTGCCCATTACGGTTTGGACGCTGAACTTGCGAGAGGCCTTTTGAAGCGTCCGCGCTTGCCAGATGTTGTGGGTAAGCGGCTTTTGCGTGTGAACGGCAATGCCGCGTTCCATGGCGGCGTAGGTCGCCGGAAAATGAGTATGGTCGGGCGTGCTGACAATGACCAGGTCGAGTTCCTTCCAGCGCGCGTCCAGCATCTTGCGAAAATCCTGATAGCGTTTGGCGCCTGGAAACGCCTCGAAGCCGGGGGCGCCAGTTACTTCATCGACGTCGGCGATGGCGATTACGTTTTCGCGTCCGCTATCGCGAAAGCAGGTTTTGGCAATTCCGCCGGAACCGATCAGACCAATATTGAGCTTGCCGTTCGCGGAGGGGCCGGATTTGCCGATAGCAAAGGGCGAAGCGAGGGCGAAGCCTGTTAACGTGGCGGTGGATTCTACGAAACTTCTACGATTCATGGGATGGCAGCGTTTGCGGTGGGTTTAGTAATGGGATGCGCTCCCGGTGGGTGATTGCGCGTCTATGGATTCGAGCATTTTTCTCGCTTGGGCGATGACGTCAGGGCGATCGGAGGCGAGATTCGTGGATTCGCTGGGGTCTTGCTTCAAATCGAACAGCATCTGGGAATCCGGCCCGCTGACTCGATCTCCTCCTGGAAGCGAGTCGTCGATATATTTCCAATTCCCGAAGAGAAGGGCGCGACGCCCTTTGGAATCGCGAAGCACGGCATGAGAACGCTGGGACGCCTTGCTCGAATCCTGCAGCGCTGGAAGGAAACTGACGCTGTCCGGGGCGGCCTCCTTGACTGGCGGCGGCGTTCCGGCGACGGCCTCCGCGACGGTCGCGAATATATCAGCGGTGTTCACGAGCGCGTCGCTCGCGGCGCCCAATTGAGTTTTTCCGGGCCAACGAACGATAAACGGCACTGCGAAGCCGCCGTTGAAAATCGTATGCTTGTCGCCTCGGTGGGGGCCATTCAAAGCGAGGCCGGCTGTCTGAGCTTGAACTTCAGGGCGCTTGGCGTCGGAAGGGATGTCGCCCCCGTTGTCGCTGGTGAAGATGAAGAGGGTGTCATCGGCGAGTCCGCGAGCGTCGAGGGCGGCCATGAGCTGCCCCACGGAATAATCGACGTCGTGAATGAAGTCGCCGTAGGCCCCGGCATTGCTCGTGCCACGCATCCGCTCCGATGGCGAGATCGGGTGGTGCACGGCGACGGCCCCGAAGTAGAGAAAGAAGGGCTGATCGTTGTCGAGACTGTCGATCCAGCGGATGGCTTTTTCCGTCGTGGTGTCCATTACCTCGGTGGTCACCCGTTGCGGGGCGTCGTAGCCGACGTAGGGGCGGCCGTAAAAGCTCCTTCCGTAGGGAGAAATCCTATTCGAGCGGACGCCATAGATACGATCGTTTTCTATATAGATCTTATGCAGATCGTCCATATTGTTGGGGACGCCGAAATGGTAGTCGAAACCCACCTCGAGGGGACCCGGGCGTATGCTGCCTAGATGGTTTTCGAATTTTTGCGACCGATAGCCCAGGTGCCATTTCCCGATCGCAGCGGACTTGTAGTTGTACTGGCGAAGCCATGACGCGATGGTTTGAGTCTGCGGTTCGATTAGAAGGGCGTCATTGGAGTTGATGACGCCTTTCTTCAGTCGCGTTCTCCAGGAATAGCGACCCGTGAGGAGTCCGTAACGAGTGGGAGAGCACACCGACCCGGTAGTGAATGCGTGGTCGAAGCGGACGCCTTCGGCAGCGAGTCGATTCAAGTTGGGCGTTCTAACGAGCTGAGGATCGGCCCCGTAGGAATTGATGCTCCCGTAGCCAAGATCGTCTGCCAAGTAGACGATGATATTGGGAGATCCGAGGAGCGCTGCCCAGCAGCAGGTCAAAAGGAGAATGGAGGTCGCGACTCGGGATATCCTAGCGGGAATGGGGTTCATAGTCTGTTTGGTTTCGCTGGAGAGAAATGGGAACGGGATTGAGGCCCTTCGCGTTTGGGAGCCTCTCCTACGATCAAGATAGAGGTAAAAGCTGCGTAAAGGAAAGATAGGGACGTTTCGGCAAAGGTAACGGCGAATTTGGATTTCGCTCCAAGGGAGGGGCGAGACTCCTGTGATTTCGTTGGGAACGCGCTTGATAGCGACTGCGTAGAGGCCTAGGTTGGATGCAGTCGCCAACCTTCGAATCCTCCTCGTGCCTAAGAAAATAATATGCATCCATGGACTGGCGTCCAAGCCGCCGCGAGAAACGCTCGTCCGCAATTGGAAGCGTTGCCTCGCCGCGAACTTGAACGCCTTCGACGAAAATGCATTCCCGGACCCGGAGGGCGCCGATTGGGCGGATCGGATCGAAGTCATTTACTGGGCCAACGCGATTCCGAATCACATCGAAGACGACGGGGACTATTGCGAAGCCCTGAGCGATCGGATCGACGAGCTGATTTCGGTGAGACGGGAGAAGGGGGAGGCCTTTCACATGCCTCGCAAGTGGAACTTGAGAAAGCTCTCCAAATCCGTCCTCTTGAGCGCTGCTTCCACAATGTCGTCGGCGTTTAGCATCAAGGACGATATTGTCGAAAACAAGCTGGTCGAGGCGCGCCTATACCGACACGACCAGTACGTAGCGGACGCGATCTGAGAGCCCTTGATCCAAGCGATTCGGGCTGCTTGGGATGCAGGCGAGGAAGTGATGATCCTCTCGCACAGCATGGGCAGCTTCATTGCCTACGACGCGCTTTGGCAGCTTTCGCGGAGAAGGGAGCACGAGGCCTGTTGGAATCAGCGTATACGCTATTTCATTACGCTGGGAAGCCCCATGGGCGACGGCTATATTCAGTCCTTGCTCTTTGGCGATCGATTTGGCGACAAGGACGAACGGCGCTATCCTGCGAATCTCGACGCATGGTTCAATTTCTCGGCGTACGGGGACGCAGTGTGCCACGACAGCGCATTGAAGGACGATTTTCACAAGTCCATGGAGCGCCTGGGCTTGCTCTCGAGCAGCGCCTATTCAAACCGGGACTACGTAAAACTCCGGAACCCCTTTACCACCGTATCGGGCAATTCCAATACCCATAAGTCTTACGGCTACCTTGTGCAGCCGAAATTAGCGAAGTGGATACACGCTTTCTTGAACGAATAGGATCGCCGCCTGTTTGATGGAATGAGTCGCATTGCCTTTGAGATAAGCAACGAACCTGGCTTCGATAAGCGAACGGCCTATTGGCTCGCTCGATTGTCGGTTATGGCCTACCGCGATTATTCGGGCATTGTCCGAGAAACGAAAGTGTTTTGGAACAGTCCCACTGTATTCAGTTTCGAAAATCGGAGCACCGAAACCCAGGCCTGTATTCTCGAATACGACGATTTGGCTTTGGTCGCCTTTCGCGGGACGGAACTGAATAAGCTGAAGAATTGGCTTACGGATTTTCGTTTCGTTAAACAGGGCTATAAGGGTCATCGCGTTCACGGCGGTTTTCTGGGATCGCTGGAGTCGCTTATCGACATCGCTCGGGTAGATCGCGGCTATGGGGATCGCAAAGGGATCGCCAATGGCCAACTCAGCGCCGAGACGTTTGGGGAAAAGATAAAAGGATTCGCGGATACGAAGCCTACGCTGCTGACGGGACATAGCCTGGGAGGCGCTTTAGCCTCGTTGGCCGGCCTGTATTTCAAGGAGGAATACGGGTTAGACGCGTTGGGAATCTACACGTTCGGGCAGCCGAAGATTGGAGGAGCGACATTCGTAACCTGCTATTTGGAAGAGATTAACGAGCGCATCTATCCTCACGTCAACGACGAGGATGTCGTGCCAAAGGTCCCGCCGCGCGCCCTCGGGTTTAGACATTTTCCGATTACCCATCCCTTTGACGACAATGGACATCCGATAGAAGAGCCGGCCAAGCGGGCAGCGTTCCAACGCCGCGTGGATCGAGGGACAAGCGCGCTTCCGAAGCTTTTCGAAGGGGTCGGCGATCACAGGCTGACGGCCTATACGGAAAACTGGGAGCGGGATCTATTGGGATACTAGGCGATTGCCCTATCGAAGTCCGTACACTCTTTCCGCATTGTCTCCCCAAATCGCGGATTGCTCGTCGCGGCTGAGGGACTGAAGGGCATTTTCAACGGAGCGTACACATTGCGAGTAGTCCGCTCGCAGTAGGCATACGGGCCAATCGGACCCGAAGAGAAGGCGTTCCGAGCCGAATGCCTCTAGGGCGGTTTCGAAATAGGGAGCCAACAAGGCATCATCCCAAGTTTCGTCTCGAACTTCGGTGACTACCCCGGACAGCTTGCAGGAAACATGCTCTCTGCGACCGAGCTCGATGAGATTCCGGCGCCATTGGGCGGCGAAGGCATCCCTTCGAATTACGGGTTTGGCGATATGGTCTACCACGAAGCGCTGATTGGGGTGGCGATCGACGAATTCCAGGGTGGCGCCGAGATGGCGCTCGAAGATAAGGATGTCGTAGACGAGCCCCGTGTTTTCCAGTTGGGCGATGCCTCGATTGAAGTCGTCGCGTAGAATAAAGGCGTCGTCGGCTTCCGCTTGTATCACGTGTCGGAGTCCGACCAGGCGCGGGCGATTGCGATAGGAGTCGAGAATGGACTCGAACTGCGGATCTTGCAGCGGAAGCCAGCCGACGACGCCTTTGACGAATGAATAGCGATCGGCCAACTCGAGCAGCCATTCGGTTTCGGCGTGGGTTTGCCGCGCTTGTACCGCCAGGCAGCCGTCGAAGTTCTCGGATTGGAGAATCGGCTCGAGATCCAAAGGGAGAAAGTCTCGCTTCAGGATGTCAAGGTCAGGGCCGATCCAGGGGTATTCGACAGGATCGTAGCGCCAAAAGTGCTGATGGGAATCGACTTTCAATGGGGTATGGGCGTTGGGGCGCGACTAGAGGTTCACTGCGTTGACGGTATTCCCCTTCTGCCAGGAAGATAGGTTTTCAAACGCGGTATTCATCAATCGGGCGCGAGCGGATTGCGTAGCCCATGCGATGTGGGGAGTGATGTGGCAATTCTCTAGCGTGAAGAGTGGATTGTCGGCTTCGGGCGGTTCCTGTGTGAGCACATCCAAGCCGGCTCCGGCGATCTGCCGGTCCTTGAGGGCTTGGTAGAGAGCGTCCTCGTCTACCAACTGTCCGCGACTGGTGTTGATGAGAAACGAGGTAGGCTTCATTTGGGCGAGTCGCTCCGCGTTGACCATCTTCTCGTTGTCGCTCGCCAAGGGGCAATGCAGGCTGAGAAAGTCGCTTTCCGCGAATAGGCGATCCAGCGACACGCGTTCGATCCCCTCGGGCATAGGGGTGTCGCTCTTTCGCGTAGCGATGACCCTCATGCCTAGCGCCTGGGCGATCTTCGCCGTAGCCAATCCGATGGTCCCCAGTCCGACCACGCCGAAAACTTTGTCGACCAGTTCGATCTGCGGAAAGTCCCAGAAGCACCAATCCTTGTTGCGGGCCCAGCGGAAATTGCGAACGGCGCTAGCGTGGTGAGCCACTTGACGGGATATGTTGAATACATGGGCGATGGCCATTTGAGCGACCGATTCGGGGCCGTAACTGGGTACGTTCGCGACCGGTATGCCGCGTTCTCTGGCGGCGTCCACATCGACTACGTTGTAGCCGGTAGCCAGCACGCCGATATACTTTAAATTCGGCAGGGCCTCGATCGTTTCGCGCGTTAAAGGCGTTTTGTTAGTGAGCAGGATATCAGCGCCGGTTGCGGCGGCGACAACATCCTCCTTGGCGACGCGATCATGGACGACGCATTCGCCAAGCGATTCGAAGTCGCTCCAGCTTAGGTCGCCCGGATTGAGGGCATAGCCATCGAGTACGGTAATCTTCATAGCAGCCTGAGGCGGGGTGTCATTCGATGTGGGCTAGGGGGCGAGTAGGGCTCCTCCATCGCAGACGAGCACTTGGCCTGTCACCAGATCGGAGCCGGAAACGATGGAGACAATCGCATCGGCAATATCTTGCGGGATGCAGACCTTCTTGAGAGCGGCGGCTTCCTCTTTGGCCTTTTTGGCGGCTTCGAAGTCATCTCCGAGCCCTTCCAAGACCCACTCCCCGGAAATAAAACCGGGAGCGATAGTATTAACCCGTATTTCCGGAGCGAATACGCGGGCAAGCGAGAGCGTCATTGTATGAACAGCGCCTTTCGAGGCGCAGTACGGGATGGAACTGCCATCTCCGCTGATGCCGGCAACGCTGCCGATGCTGATGATTTCGCCTCCGCCCGACTGGTCCATTAATGGTTTGGCGGCGCGGCAGCATTGGAAGATGCCCTTGACGTTAGTCGAGAAGATGCGCTCCCAAAGCTCGTCGGGCACGGCTTCCATGTCGCTGTGGGGGATGAAGTTGGTCGTACCTGCGTTGTTGATGAGGATGTCGAGACGTCCGAATTCCGCTTCGACTGCGGCTATGAAGGTCCGGCAGTCGGCGTCTTTGCTAATGTCGCCTTGAATGGCGATCGCCTTGACGCCGCAAGCTTCGATGTCGCGTACGGTCTGTTCCGCCTCTTCCTTCGAGGATCGGTAGTTGATGGCGACATGGCACCCGCCTTGGGCCAAGTTCAGCGCGGTGGCCCGACCGACGCCGCGAGCGGCACCGGTTATGGCAGCGACTTTGTTCTCGATTTGCATGGCAGTTTTTCTGCGGGATCGAGCAGGTCGCGGCAAGCAGAAGATTGAGCTGGGTTGCGGCGCTATGCGTTTGCTGCGCCACCGCTAGCGGGACGAATGCGCTGCCCCAGCCCTTGCTAAGCGAGGCTCAGAAGGGCGATTCTTCTAGGTCGTCGAGGTTTCCGGATCCGGATCCGCCTTCTTCCGTAACATTGGCCAGGTCGCTCTCGACTTTGCCTTCGCCGTGCTCGATGCGCCACGCTTGGAGGTTCACGTAATAGCGGCCCTTGTATTCGTTGCCTCGAATATTGAAACTAACCTTAACCTGATCCCCTGTTCGGACCTTTTCCAAAAGCTCGATCTTTTCTTTGGTGCACTCGAACTTTATATCCTGCGGATACTTCTCTTCCGAGGTAACGACGAATTCGCGTTTTTGAAACCCACTTCCAAAGGTCTGAGTATCCTCGATGACCTTTACCTTGCCTTCCATTTCGTACATAAGGAGCGAGCATGCGGCCAGGGGCGACGCTTGTTAAGAAAAAAAAGTGTAAATTGACATCCTGGGCTGCGGACGCCGCCGCGGCGCGCTTTTGCCGTCCGCGCCCTCGGCCCATCGAATTTCCGAGTGGCCATTGGAGGAGTGGCGACCGCTTCGAGGCCGGCGGCTGCCGGATGGCGCTCGCGTGGGTTGTCGTTCGCGCGGTGGGACTTCAGTTGAGCGCTTGCCTCAAGGCCGAGAGCGATTCGCTTGCATTGGTGGCGTCCGAAGAATCCAGATACTGCCGAACCTTATTCCCGTCGACCGAGGCCCAGCTCTGCAGCGCTTCGAAAAGAGCGGTTTCGCGATCGATCTCGGTGGCTCCGTAGGCCAGTTCCGCGTATCGTACCGAGCTTTCGAAGTCGTCGTGCCCGATTTCGAAGAGCGAATCGCTGTAGGCTTGGTATCGCGTGGCCACGCCTTCGATTGCAGCGAGCCATTCAATGGAGGATATTGGATCCCGACGAGCGAGGAGCCGGGCGCTCTCCGAGGCAACGGAATCGCGTTTATGGGGAGCGGCTAGGTTGGAGTGAAAGCGACCGAGCTCGTCGTAGATCCCATTGAGAAGAAGGTCCTTGGCGATCGATCGGGCGCTGTCGCTCGATACTTGGGGTTCGTTTTCAAGCGTCCACGCCATGGCGCCGCGCGAATCGCGTTGCGCCCATTCGGTCATAATCGCATCCATGATTGCATTGTCGACCAAGTCGCCGCCGTCGAATTCCAAGCGATCCAGCGCTTGAACTGGATTTTCGGATACCACGTAGAAGGCGACGAGATTCGCCAATTCCTTTCGCAAGCCGGGTTCGACAACGCTGGCAATCAAGTCGGCGGCTAATTGATAGTCCGAGCGGTCGACGAGAACCGTATCGAGCGTTTCGCGGAACATCGCGTTCTGCAGCGATCGATCTATGAATTCTCCACTGCCGTCGATCCAGGCGGAATCAATCCAATCCCAAGCGGAGAGGGCGTCGCCCTGGGCCCAACCCTTTGCCAAGGCGGTGGCCAGTTTTTCCTTCTCGGAAGGGGCTAGGCTGTAGAGAAGCTGGACGGCTCGATTGGGATCGAGCGCGGCGATTCCCTCCAGGGCGATTCGAGCCGCCTCGAAGGCCCGCCGGTCGATCAAGTCGTAGGAAAGGGCTTCTATGTAAAGGTCCTCGAGTTGGTCGATGTCGAGGGCTCCCAGCTTGCGCTTCAAGGCGACGCTCGCGCTGGGATCGCTGGAGTCAAGAAAGGTAGCTACGAGCGGTTCGGTCGTGGACGGTTTCGGGGCAGGCGAGTCGACTGTCCCGGGAGCGATTGGCTGGGGGCGTTCAGTTGCCCGCTTTGGTTTGCTGCTCGAAGTTCGATCCGACCGTTGCGGGTTGATGAACGTATCGGCAGTCCTTGCCAGAAAGTAGCCCGCTGTGGAAATCGCGATGAAGGCAAAGGCGATTCTCAGAGCGAGCAGCATAGCGAGAACGGAGGCGGCTAGTCTCGATTCGGGTCGATGTCCTTGAGAAACTTGAAGAGGTCGCTGTCAGTCGATAGGATAAGCGTTGTATCTTCCTCGAGGATACGTTCGTAGGTCTCGAGGGATTTGACGAATTCGTAATACTCTATCGATTTCTGGCTCTGATTGAAGGCATTGGCGTAGATCTCGGTGGCCTGGGCATCGGCGTCGCCCTGGATGACCTGTACTTTCTTATAGGCTTCCGATTCGATCTCCTGCAAGTCGCGTTCCCGCTTTCCTGTAATCTTGGCCGCCTCGCCTGCCCCTTCGGAGCGAAAGCGTTCGGCGATTTGCTGGCGTTCGCTGATCATGCGTTCGAAGATGCGTTGCTGGACGCTGTCGTTGTAGTTGATTCGCTTGAATCGAACGTCGAGCAACTCGATGCCGAATGCAGTTAGCTTGGAGGCGGCGTTTTCGAAAATTTCCTCTTCGATTTTAGCCCGACCCAGAGTGATGGGATTGAGAACGCCGATCGTTCCGGGGGCGTCGGCGAGCGTTGCGTTGCTGTCCGGTTGGCGATCCTTGGTGGTGCGAATGACTTCGATCAGTTCGTGCTTGGCGATGGCGTTACGGGTTTCGCTGCCCAGAATATCGTTCAAGCGCGATTGAGCGCTCCGCTCGTCGCGAAGTCTCAGAAAGAATTGCTTCGCGTCGCTAATGCGCCAGCGGCCGAACGTATCCACGGAGATGTAGGTCTTGTCCTTGGTGGGCATTTCAGTGGGCCGTCCATCCCATTCGAGGATGCGCTTTTCGATCATATTGACCTCTTGAATGAAGGGCGTCTTGAAGTGCAGTCCCGAGTCGACGATGGGGTCGCCGACGGGCTTGCCGAATTGGGTTATGATGCCCTGCTGCGTTTCGGAGACCGTGTAGGCCGAGGCCAGCAGAACGATGCCGCCTGCGATGACGAGTAGAAAAACGAGTATTCCTGCGATGCTTTTCATGTCGATTAGCGGGCTTGGGTTTCTTGGTTGAGCTGGAGCAGCGGGAGAATCTGCTGGGCATCGGAGTCGATGATGATCTTCTTGCCCAGGTTGGGAATGACGGAGCCCATGGTCTCCAAGTAGAGGCGCCGTTTCGTGACTTCCGGCGCCTTGATGTACTCTTCCAGCACGGCGTTGAATCGAGCGACATCGCCTTCGGCTTCATTGACGCGCTTCAAGGCGTAGCCTTCGGCGGCCTGCAGCTTTTGGGCCGCTTCGCCTCGGGCCCGCGGGATGACCTTATTGTATTCGCCGTTGGCGACATTGATCATCTTTTCGCGTTCCTGTTGGGCTTGGTTGACTTCGCTGAAGGAGGGTTGAACGGGCCGTGGCGGATTGACGTCCTTGAGCTGAACTTGGTCGATGCTCAAGCCGAGTTCGTATCGATTGACCAGCGACTGCATTTGCAGTTGAGCTACGCTTTCGATTTCCTGACGTCCTATGGTGATGACTTCGTCGACGGTTCGATCGCCCACTACGGTGCGCATGACGGATTCGGATAAATCGCGCAATGTATCTTCCGGCTCGCGTACGTTGAAAAGGAAGAGCTTAGGATCTTGGATACGATACTGTACGATCCATTCCACAGTTGCCGCGTTCAAATCTCCCGTAACCATGCTGCGCTCGCGTTCGCGCTCGGATGCCACGGTGCTGAATTGGCTGGGGTTTGACGCTCCAGGAGTGGCGAAGCCGAACTCCTGCTTGAGCTGGCGCTTTACCTGAACGATAGCGACCCGATCGATCCCGAATGGCAGTTTGAAACGCAGGCCTGGCTCGACGGTGTCCACGTACTTGCCGAATCGAAGGACCACGCCCTGGGATTCCGCCTGTACCGTGTAGAAGCTAGAGTAGCCCGCAAGGATCGCCAGGATTCCAACGACGATCCAAAGCGCCGATCGGAATTGCCCTTTCAGTTCTCTCCAGTTGCTGGGAATTTGAAATTCGATATTCTCGCCCATAAAGTTCATCGTTTAGGAAACGCGCGGCAAGGCAATGCGAATCGTCACCCCGGGGGCGTTGGCCAGCGCGAGCCTTCGAATCGGGTGGCGTTTGGGGGCGGGGCGAAGGCTCCGTAGATCCAACTCAAAGCCGACGATCCGTCTGCCAACCAGAGGCGAGCGACGAAGCGTTGATAGACGCTCTGGCGACCGGGTTCGAAGCCTTCCCAGCGATCCGCTTGGATCAAGGCGGCATTGCCGAGCGGCAGCTCGAGGCGCTCGCCCTCCACCAGCGAATCGGCGTGCTGGAGGGGCGTATTTTTCGGATCGGGCGACTCGAGGGCGTTGGCCCAATCGCTCCGGCTATCGACGCTTGCTCGGAGAAGGCATTGCTCGGGTTGGACGACGAGCAGGGGGTAGCCTTCGGCAAGGATCCATAGCTCGCCAGGGATGCGGGCAGTTCGTATCGATCCGACATTCGCGAAACACTGCTTATGCTCGGGGTGAGGGCTGCGCAGGGTGCCGTAGGCGAATAGACTCTGCGATGAAGTGAAAGGCATATGCTTGGCGGTAGAGACGTCTGAGTAGCAGTCGGTTACAGATTCGTAAATAAAACGTAACCGAGACCTAAAGGATCGCATTTAAAGCTCAGGATGCAATTGTTGAAACCAGCGATGCGTTTTTTCGCGTATCAGACTTGGCAAACCGGTACTCGCTCCCAATCATTCATGATTCCGATTCCTCCCCTCAGGCAGGCTAGGATCGCTCTTATCGCGCTCTATCTGTATCTGATCGCTCCGCGCGGAGCGATTGGGGAAGATCATATTTCCGTCAAGTGGCAGGACTATGCGGAAGACGACGATCGAATTCGCGTTATCTCGCGCTATCTGGGCTTCGAGAAGCAAATTGGCAGCCAATTCGTCCTAAAAGGACATGGGGTGCACGACGCGATTTCCGGGGCGACGCCAACAGGGACGCCAGCGGGCGAAGATGGGCAAGCGCCCTTGTCGACCTTAACGGACATTCGCGAGGCGGGCGTGGTCGACCTCGATTGGATTCACGGCATCCACACGTCGAGCGTTCAGTTTTCCTACAGCGCGGAAGACGATTTTCTGTCGCGCGGCTACGCCTACTCGCAGACGACGGAAATCAATCAGCGGAACACCGGGATCAATTACGGGATCGGCCACATAGATGATCTCGTGCGTCCGAGTTTTCTCGACGAGAGCCGTCGTAAGGATAGCTACGACTATTTCGTGGGGATTAGCCAAGTGGTGGATCCAAACACGATTGTGGCCCTGAATTTTACGTATAGCGACTACAATGGTTTTCTCAGCGACCCCTACAAAATCATTCAAAGGGAAACGGAGATTCTCCCAGGCTTATCCTTGCCGCTGACTTTTCCCGAGAATCGCCCTGATAGCCGGGATCGTCGTATTTGGTTTTTCAATGCCAAGCGGTACTTCGATAAAATAGGGGCCAGCTTGGATTTCGATTACCGCCATTTTAGCGATTCCTGGGGCGTTGAAAGCAATACCTTCGATTTCGAGTGGTACCAAAAGCTTGGAGAAAACCTGATTCTGAGGCCCAAGTATCGCTACTATTCCCAGAATGCCGCGGACTTCTACACGCTAGACTTGTCAGGCACGCCGATAGATCCACGGGAATCGACCTCGGGCATCGCTCCTCACTACTCGGCCGACTATCGTCTTGGAAAATTCGATACGCACACTTATGGCTTGAAGATCATCTATAAATTCGGCGACAAATTTAGCATCGACGGTTCGTATGAACGCTACGAGATGGAAGGGAAGGACGATACGCCGCAATCGGCCTTCGCCGACGCGGACGTAATAACGTTAGGAGCGACCGTATGGTTCTAGAGGAACAGCCAGCTCCATTGAAAATCAGCGCCAAGGTAGCCTTCGATTCGGAGCGCGGATTGTACGATTTGACCTTTAAAGCCTTGGGCACGGATTGCCGTGTCCAGTACGCGGCGGCGAATAATGAGCAGGCGGCCGGATTCGCCAAAGAGGCGGTTAAGTGGGTAGCCGATTTCGAAACCAAGTATTCCCGATTCAGAAGCGATAGCCTCATCAGCGAGATCAATCGCAATGCAGGGGGCGATTGGACGGAAATCGATGCCGAAGTGGAATCGATTTTCGCGATTTGCGACGATCTGCATTTCATGACCCAAAGGGTACTGGATCCGACCATGCTGCCCCTAATGCGGCTTTGGGATTACCGTGACCGGCACGAGGTTCTGCCCGTCGAAAAATCGGTTTTGGAAACGCGTGAGTTGATAGGCTGGAGCAAGGTCGAGCGGAAGCCTGGCGCAGTTCGCCTGCCGCTCGAGGGAATGGCATTGGATTTGGGTGGTTTTGGCAAGGAGTACGCGGTCGACAAAGTGGCGGCTGTGGCTGTGGGCAACGGAATCGGCAATTGCCTGGTCGACTTTGGACGGGATATCCACGCTCTTGGTCAGCCTCCCCGCTATCCTGCTTGGCATGTGGCCCTGGAGAACCCGGAGAATCCGGGAACGGTTTGGGGTAGCTTGGCGGCCAGGGATATTGGTGTGGCCACATCGGGAGACTATCGCCGCTTTTTCGAGCACCAGGGCAAACGCTATGGTCATATTTTGGATCCGCGCTCTGGGAAGCCGGTCTATAACGGGATTCTCTCGGTCACGGTCACGGCGAATTCCTGTTTGGAAGCGGGCGTCTTGTCTACCGCCGTTTGCGTGTTGGGGGAGGAGGAAGGGTTCAAGTTGGTGGAAGGGACTTTCGGAGCTGAAGGGTGCCTTGTAATGAGTTCAGGAATACAGCAAACATCGCATTTCTATGAAAGAATGGTTGAAAATTAGTATCGGCGGCCTGGCTCTGTTTCTGGCCAGCGTCAGCGCTGCGGCGGCTGGCTGGGAGCCGGGGATGGAGGTTCCCTCGTTGGACGAGTATTCCTTGAGCGGGGATATTCCGAAGATCGAGGGCAGCGTTACCTTGGTCGATTTCTGGGCTTCCTGGTGCGCCCCATGCAAGGCTGCCTTTCCGGAGATGGAAAAGCTATATCAGGAACATGAGAGCAAGGGCTTCCAGATCATCGCGGTAAGCGTGGATCAAAATAAGCGGTCAATGCAGCAGTTTCTCGATCGGCGAGAGCCGTCCTTCGCAACGGTTCACGATGCCTCGCAGACGCTCGTCGCGCAAGCGGGTATCCAGGTAATGCCTACGTCTTTCATGATCGACAAGAAAGGCGTTGTTCGATTCGTTCACGAAGGTTGGCATGGGAAGAAATCAGTGCAAAGCCTGACAGAAGAAATCCAAACCCTACTAAGCGAATGAAGGCCCGCCCAATAGCAATTTTAACGATCGTCGCGGGAGCGCTGGCTCTGTCCGGCTGCTCCACCGTCGCCCCTTACCAGAAAGGCAATCTGGCCGACTACACCATGCGGTCCGATCGCGACGAGTTAGCCACTGTCATGACGTCCCACATACAGTTTTCCCGCGAGGCCACTACAGGCGGAGAAGGCGTGGGCGGCGGCGGCTGTGGCTGTAATTGAATTCCTGCGAGCCACGCTATCCGAATCCCGCAATCGCTGACCGAACTATGAACTTAATGTACCTCCAGCTGAAATTAGCCCGCGCCCAAATGGGCCTATTCATCCTGGTAGCTCTGCTGCAGCGGACGCCGGTTATCAAATACGCCTTTCAATTCGAGAAAGCATTGGCGGCCCCAGTCGCCAAACTCATCAAGGCGACCACCTACGTAGCCACGGGCATGGGATTATTTCACGCGACCGCGGGAGCGACCACCTATGTTATCAATCCCGCCTCTCCCGCTGATGCGACGGTTGGCGAAGAATTCGCCTTGGCATTCGATATTACCGGGACTCCAGCGGACGCTTCCTCATGGCGTGTGACGGGGCAGATTCCGCCGGGGCTTACCGTTTCTGGTCTGGTGGGAGACAATGTTAACACGGAAGACCCGGTGACGATTCAAGGCGTTCCCACGCAAGCCGGAACCTTCAATATCACCGTACAGCCTTGGAACGGACAAAACCAAACGGCCCAAACCACGACTGAAACGACGATAACGATCATCGTTGCCGAAGGTGCGCCGGATCCTCCTATGATTCTCCGAAACCCTGCGTCCACTCGAGTTCCGACGGGGGGTCGGGCCCAATTCTTCTTTGAGCGGCAAGGCGTAGTGGACTCGATCCAGTGGTTCAAGGATGGGACCGAAATCGCGGGGGCGACGGGCGCGACCTTGATTATACCGGACGTCTCGGCTGCGGATGAAGGCGAGTATACGGTCGAAGTGACAAACGTTGCGGCGTCTGCGCTCTCTGGGGCAGGCGCTCTGACCATTGATGACGAGGCGACGGCGGATTTGGTCAATTTGGCGACACGCGGATTCGTTGGGACCGGCGCCGATATTATGATTGGCGGACTCACTGTGCTCGGAGGGTCGACGAAAACGGTGCTGGTCCGTGGTCTGGGTCCAGAGCTGACGAGACAGGGGGTGCCCGGGGCGTTGGCCGATCCAGAGCTCAAGGTATTTCAAACGCTGTTCGACGAGGGCGGCCGGAGCCAATTGCTCGTGACCAACGACGATTGGCAAACCGGCCCCAACGCAGCGGAACTGGAGACTGCCTTGAACGACCAAAACAAGCCCTTAGTGGACGGTTCCACAGACGCGGCCTTGTTGCTGACCCTTAATCAAGGCGTTTATACCTTCCAGCTTTCAGGAGTAGGCGGCACGGAGGGCGTAGGCTTGATCGAGCTCTTTGTCGTTGCGGAAACCGGACCTTAAGGTTTGGGGTAAATGCGAGTATTTATATCGATGATGCTTAAACGGATCTACCTAAATTGCGAAGGGTTGTTTTAGCGTTCGCTGTTCGAGCCGACGGAACGCTTGATTGTCTATGAACTTTCTGAACCTCAAATTGCAGCTTGCCAGGGGGCAATTCGCCATCCTCCTGCTAGGATTTATTTTGCAGCGAACACCCGCGGTTCAGATCGTTTCCTTGTTCGAGAAAGCCCTAAGGCTGCCAACGCCGCAAGTGGTTAAATCCGCGACCTGGCTGGCCACGGGAATGGGAGTGTTTCATGCCACGGCAGGCGCGACCGGGCTGCAATCGTCGATAGACGGCGCAGGCTATACCGACCGGACGTCATTTACGATTGAAGTCGGCGAGGAGGTAACCCTTTCCCTCAATTTAGATGGCGTTCAGGTTAATTATTGGGAAGTCGACGCAGCCAGTGATTTGATTGATGGATTCGACTTTGTCAGCGATGCGCTTCCGCCGGGCACCTTGGAGGGGCCATTCCAGCGGACGGGAGGTCCGGGAGGGGTTAATGAGTACTATAGAATTAATAGTCAGCTGCTCACGTTGACCGGAGCTCCGACCACGCCGAGCCGGTTAGCCACCTTGGAACCGGATGGTTTCTTCTCCAACCAAAACGTATTGGGGATCAAAGCTTATGACTCGAATGGCGAAAGCGAGGGGGGCTGGTACGAAGTTGCCGTAGAAGTCCCTCTTACGGTGCCGCAGATCTTGCGTTCTCCCTCATCCATGCGAGTTCCGACGGGTGGACGAGCTCAGTTCTTTTTCGAAGCCGATGGCGTGGTGGAATCCGTCCAATGGTTGAAGGATGGGGTTGAGCTGTCGGGCGAAACGTCGCAGACCTTGGTTATTTCCGAGGCGTCGCTAGCGGATGAAGGCGAGTATTCAGTCGAGGTGGCGAATAACTCGGGCTCCGCTGTTTCCGCCGCTGGTACGCTTACCCTTGATGATGCGGCGACAGCGGAATTGGTGAATCTCGCGACGCGTGGATTCGTTGGTACGGGAGCGGATATTATGATTGGGGGGCTCACCGTGCTGGGCGGGTCGACAAAGACCGTGCTGGTTCGCGGGTTGGGCCCTCAATTGACCTTGGATGGAGTGCCGGGAGCGTTGGCCGATCCGGAGCTCAAGGTTTTCCAAACGCTGTTCGACGAGGGCGGCAGAAGTCAGTTGCTCGTGACCAATGACGATTGGGAAGATGGCCCAAACGCGGCGGAATTGACAGCGGCGCTGACGGGCCAGAACAAGCCATTGGCGGACGGCTCTAAAGATGCGGCCTTGTTGCTGACCCTCAATCAAGGGGTCTACACCTTTCAGCTTTCAGGGGTTGGCGATACGGAAGGCGTTGGGCTCATCGAGTTGTTTGTGATCGAGTAGTCGGATAAAACTGAATATAGGATCGGCCGGCCGTTTAGAAAAAATCATACGTCGCCAAGTTGAGAATACACGCCAGCGCACGCTCGCCCATCGATGCGTAGGCGCAGTCTTTGCCCTGCGGGGCCACGATTTTGGTACAAGCGGTATTGATATTGTCGCGGGACCATCCGCTCCTATGCTCGACTACAGCCTATTCTTACGCGGATGGGCGCGGGCTTATGCCAGACAAGCAAGCGACGCCGCCTACAGCCCGCCAAACAAGTCGTCGAGGGAGCGAGCGACTTTGATTGGCATCGCTTTCTTTTCCTTCGCGGACGAGGCGAATGCATCGAGCAATTTCATGAGGGAGAGCCCTTGCTTGCCATTGTTGAGCGGCTCGCGCTCTTCGCGGATCGCGTCGATGAATTCCTGCGCTTGCGCTCGAATTTGGGCCTGCTCGGAAATCGCTTCGGCATACGGTTCGACGGTGACTTGCGAACCGGTGGAGCGAGCGATCGTGCCTTTGACGAGATCGAGGCTTCCCAAGGTCCCATAGAGGGCGAGGTTTCGTCGTTCGGGGATGCCGTCAGCATTGGGGGGGGCATCGATATGGCCGAAGGAAGTCGAGGAAACGCTAAGGCTCGCGCCGTTTTTGAAGCGAGCGTTTCCGAAGAGGGAATCCTCTGCCACATCCGAGGGATCCGCTACGCGATCGGCGAGGAACAGACTGTGTCTAGCGGCCATCGCCTCCATCGGGTCGGGGCAGTCCATCGAATACCAAAGGTCGTCGATCAAGGGGAGGGCTCGGTCGAGCAAGGCGCCGCCCCCGCGCTCGCGACTGCCGCGCCAATTATTGTCGTCGTAGGGCCACCAAGCTAAGCGCCCGATCGCTTCGGCTCGGTAGACTTCGCCCAATGCTCCGTCGGCTACGAGTTTCCTCGCTTTCTGGATTCTCGGGTCGAAGCGCGAGTGGCGTCCCCACATGTAGACTTTGCCGCAGAAGCCAGCTGCCGAAACGACTCGCGACATTTCGCTTTCGTTAATCGCTGGCGGGCTTTCGCAGAGGACATGCAAGTCGGCGTCGAAACCGGCGCTTGTCGCGCGTTCGTGGCCATCGGCCGGAAGGCACGCGACGAGCGCGTCGAGTCCGCCCGAGAGAATCATTTCTTCGTAGCGTTCGTACGAATTCCCAAAACCGAATGTATCGACCAGCTCATTACGCAAGTCGTCGTCTTTTTCAGCGATCGCTGCCAGTGACACGCCCTCGATCTCTCGGAAAGCCGTCGCCTGCGTTCGCCCCCAGTTTCCTCCGGCGATGCCAACTCGGATCGGTTCGTTCATGGATCGCTATTGGAATGCGACTCGCAGGCTTAGGCAACACTCCTTTGCGGGGATCGAAGCGGAGTCGCAAGGGCTTTGAATCGCTTGGAGGTCGTTTTCCCTTTGCCAGTCCACTCCATCGGGTCAGACTGGCGAGGGTTGGCCGCTATGGATTTACGAATACGGAATTTGAGCTTTCTCGATTGGTCGGGTATCGATTTGGATCTGCCTCCGCGATCGGTAGTCTGCTTGCTGGGCGATTCCGGCTCGGGGAAGTCGCTATTGTTGCGGGCGATCGCCGATTTGATCGTGAATGAAGGCCGGGTCGAATTGGAGGGGAAGGAACGCGGCGCCTATTCGCCCCAGGAGTGGCGTCGATTGGTGGGCTATTTGCCGGCGGAAATCAATTGGTGGGAAGACACGGTAGGAGGGCATTTCGAGTCGCGCCCATCGAAGGAATTGCTGGAGCGTTTGCGATTGCCGGCGACTGCCTTGGAGTGGGAGCCGTCGCGCTTGTCGATGGGCGAGCGACAAAGACTGGGTTTTCTGCGCATGCTGGATCGAACGCCGAGCGTACTGTTGCTCGACGAACCCACGGCGAATTTGGACGATGAAGCGGCTTCCGAGCTCGAGGAGGAGATTCAAGCGTACGTTCGCACGCAGGACGCGAGCGTTTTATGGGTAACGCATAGTCGGGCTCAGGCGAGGCGAGTGGCAGCGCAAACATTGCGAATGGAGAAAAAGCGGCTCGCGCCGGTTGAGGACGAGGAGGCGGGCATATGAACGAAACGGTTGCGCTGAGTCTCTGGGATATCGCATTTTCCGCGGGAATCGTAGTGGCCCTAGGAGGGCTCTTGGCGTACTATCGTTTGGGAGTGACGCGATCGCTGGCGGTGGCGTCCATTCGGTTGATCGTCCAGCTTCTGCTTATCGGCTATGTGCTGACCTTTCTCTTCGCTGAAGGCCGCTTGAGCTATGTGGTCGCGATGGCTGCGGTAATGCTCTTGGTCGCCTCGCGGGAAATCGTGGCCCGGCAAAAATGGCAGCTCGAAGGCTGGGCCTCGTTCGGACTCGGCGCCTCGACCTTGTTCGTTTCGTCCTTTGCGATCGCCCTCTTCGGTTTGCTGGTCGTGGTCCGTCCGGACCCATGGTACATGCCGCAGTATGCGATTCCTCTCCTGGGGATGATAATGAGCAATACGATGAGCGCCATCAGTTTGAGCATGGACCGATTGACGTCGGCCCTGGCAGACAACCGTTCGACCATCGAGCAGCGTCTGGCCTTGGGACAAAGCGCCCGCGAGGCGATTCTCCCGTATCTGCGAGACTGCATTCGCACCGGTATCATGCCGGTTGTCAATTCGATGGCGACCGCCGGCATTGTCGCCTTGCCGGGAATGATGACGGGGCAGATTTTGGCTGGGGCGGATCCGACCGAGGCGGTTAAGTATCAGATAATCATCTGGTTCTTCATCGCGGCGGGGGTCGGGTTCGGCATGGCGGCGGCCCTCAAGATGGTCGAAATGCGCCTGTTCGACGAACGCCAGCGTCTTCGCTTGGATCGCCTGACTCGGAAGAACTAAGTCGAGAAATCCCCTCAAGGGAATCGAACCCGCGGAGAGCGAATTGGGGCTTCATTCAATGCGCCGTTAAAATTACAAGGTTGTAGTTTTAACGGGTGGACCGTCTTGGCCCGTGACGGCCGCTTTCGATGGGCGCGAGTTGGGGGTGGGAGCGAATAATTTCGATATTTGAATCCAAAGATTCCTGGCCATCGAATCAGAAGTGAGTAGGCTGAGCATCAGTCGCGCTAGTCCAGCTGCTCGATTTGGCAACGATGACGATTTTCAGAACAGTTCTAGCGATTCTGCTGCTTCCCAGCCTGGCCATGGCCTGGCCACGGGCGAAGAAGGAGATTCCATTCATCTATTTGAATCCGGACCAGGTGTTATACGTCACTGTGATCGACAATATCGCCGATTACGGGGACGAGTACGATCGCTTCCATTACATAGAGGAAACGCTTGAGAAGGCATTCGAGGACACGGGCTTTCCGATGGGCTATAAAATTGGGCGATTCGGGTGGAGGCCGCCTAAGGACCAACCCGAGTTGCAGCTCGTATTCCACAAGTGGGGCCACAACGGGATTGGGGAAATCGAAGTGCGTCTCAATGCGTCGCTCAAGACGGAGACTCCGCAAGGTCGCAACCGGAATAAGCTAGGCTTTTTCCGCCAGGCTGACGGCGGATTGATCATATCGTCTTCCCAGGCGATCGCCAAGTACAACGAGGTATTGGGGAGGGCCTTGGTCAAGTTGATTAGGGAATTGAACGATCACTTTGACGTGAACTTCGACGATCCCCGGTTTACCGGAGCAGGCGATCTGCCTCCGAGCTTAGGGACGCCTGTTGAGGAGGAATAGGCGAAGGGCGCTTGATTCGAAGAAGCGATGGACAACGCCAGCATCGAAGCGGAATTGATACGTCGTATTGGCGAGGGAGAACGCGGCGCGTTCGATGAGCTCTATGGCCGCTATTCGCGCCCGCTTTTCTCGTATGCGCACAAGTTCCTCAAAGACCGCATGATGGCGGAGGAGGTCTTGCAGGACGCGTTCGTCAAGATTTGGAAAACGGCTCCTCGCTACAATCCATCGCTTTCCCGCCCGTTCAGCTGGGCGGTACTCGTGACGAAGCGCTTGTGCATCGATCGGTTGCGTCGCCTCAAACCCGAGTCTATCGTAGAGGACCCGATGGTGTTGCAGTCCAACGAAGCGACCCATTCCAAGGAGCGCAATCCACTTGAGGCGGTAGCCCTCCAGGAGGAAGTGAGCCGCTTGCGGGAGATGCTGGAGCGACTGCCTCGCGCCCAGAAAGACAGTCTATCGCTCGCTTTGAGCAAAGGATTAACGCAACAAGAAATTTCAGACCGACTGAATATGCCTTTGGGAACGGTGAAGACTTCGATGCGTCGAGGTATGCACCGTCTCAGGCAACTCATGTCTCACTGCTATGAATAAGAGCGAAGAATTGAGAGAGGAAGCGTTTCAGTACGCTTTAGGTACTTTGCCGGAAGGGTCGCGTCGGCGATTCGAGGCGCGTTTGGTCGAGGATCGCGAGCTGCAGAGCCAGGTTCACGAATGGCAGCGTATCAACGAAGAAGATGCCGGCGATTGCGAGCAGCTGGAACCCCCCTTCCAGGCCTATGCCTCGATCATGGCGGAAATCGATGCGGATGGAACGGCATCCCCTGCCGCGTCGGTTCGTTCGCATAGCAGGTCCGCGTCGTTCTACGCCTGGGGAGGTTGGGCGGTAGCGGCATGCGTGACCCTTTTCTTTGGTCTGGTCGCTTCAAGAAGTCCTGTAGAACGCGATACGTTTGCGGCCAGCGACATTGTTTTGGGCGACTTGGGCAATCCCGAATTCGTGGCGGCCCCGTCGTCGGACCAGGAGGACGAACTCTTTCAAGATCGCTTGCTGGAATTGACCGGTCTAGCGGAGGCCTACTGGTTCTCGAGAGAGGGTCTTCCCCCCGTTGATTTGGAAGGAGGCGTGGATTCCGAGGCATTCGCGGGCGGCTTCTCGATATACGATCGAAAGATCAAAATCGGCGTCATCGGAATCGAGAATATTCCTGAAAGTCGCTTGGGCCGCTATTATAACGTGTGGGCGCGTCTATCTGACGATGGCGATCCTGTTTGGGCAGGCATGCTCAAGCCCGGAGAGGCAGGCAGTCGCTTGGCTTTCTTCGATCTTTCTTCCAACGCGGAAATTCAAGATGGGGATCAGGCGATATCCTTCTTCGTGACCGAGGAAGCTGAAAAGCGCCCCGAACGCCCGGTCGGACCGATTGTATTGAGCGGGATTTAGTTTCCCTCACCACGTTTAGGCCGAAAGGCTTCCTGCTCGCTTAGCGCGGGGGATCGCGCGATTCGCGTCGGAAAGGCGTTCGCAAGCGCGCTTTTATTTTGAAGTTGCGGCCCATACGGCTTGTTTCATGCTGGCTCGGAAAATTCCCCTTTCCCCGGTAACCCAAAATGCTATGAAACGACTGCTCTCCCTCATATTCGGCCTTGCCTTCCTGGCTCCTTCCGCGGCTTTGGCGGCTGACGAAGCAACTATCAATTCGGGCGATACGGCTTGGATGATCGTGGCCTCTGCCTTGGTGCTTTTCATGACGCTGCCAGGATTGGCTCTTTTCTACGGCGGCTTGGTTCGGTCGAAGAACGTGCTCTCGATTCTCATGCAGTGCTTCGCCATTTGCGCCGTGATGAGCATTCTCTGGGTGATTTACGGCTACAGTGTAGCCGCGGGCGAGGGCGGGCGCTTCTGGGGCAGTTTCGACATGCTTTTCCTCAAGCATATGACGGTCGATACGGTTAACGGGACGATCCCCGAAAGCGTTTACGTCATGTTCCAAATGACTTTCGCCGTTATTACGCCGGCGCTGATCGTCGGGGCCTTCGCCGAGCGTATCAAATTCGGAGCGGTGATGATCTTCTCGATTGTCTGGTTCACGTTTTCCTACTTGCCGGTCTGGCACATGGCTTGGGGAGGCGGTCTTTTTCATGAGTGGAACGTCATCGATTTCGCTGGCGGTACGGTCGTTCACATCAACGCGGCGGTGGCCGGATTGGTGGGATGTCTCATGGTGGGAAAGCGTCGTGGCGCTTTCCAAGAGCCGATCAAGCCGCACAGCTTGCCCCTGACTGTGGTGGGCGCGTCGATGCTCTGGGTCGGTTGGTTTGGGTTCAATGCGGGCAGCCAATTGGCGGCTGACGGAACGGCGGGCATGGCTATGCTCGTCACCCAAATCGCGACGGCGGCAGCCGCCACGACTTGGATGGTGATCGAGTGGCTCAAGAACGGAAAGGCGAGTGTCTTGGGGATCGCAACGGGCGCGGTGGCTGGCTTGGTCGCCATTACGCCTGCGTCGGGTAGCTCCGGTCCGATGGGAGCCTTGCTGATTGGCGTGGCGTCCGGGATTTGCTGCTACCTGGTCGCGGTCAAAGTGAAGAGCGCCTTGCAGATCGACGATAGTTTGGACGTTTTTGGCGTGCATGGCATGGGAGGTATCGTGGGAGCGCTGCTCACAGGCGTGGTGGCGGCGCCCGCTCTTGGCGGCGCGGGCTTCAGTGTCGATGGCGGCATGGGCAGTCAAGTTTGGGCGCAATTTCTCAGCATTGTGGTGACGATTCTCTGGAGCGGCGTGGTCTCTTTTTTCGCCTTCAAGCTGATCGGCTATTTCACAGGCGGGTTGCGCGTCGATACGGAGGACGAGCTCCGTGGCTTGGACCTAAGCTCGCACGACGAGCAGGGCTACGACATGTAGGAAAGTCCCTGACTGGCGAACTTTGCAAAGGGTCGGCGAGCGCGTCGGCCCTTTTTCCTTGGGATGCGTGTTTGCAATTCGTTCCGGGTAGAGCCTAGATTGATGCGAAGATGAAACCATCGCTTCTATCCTGCATTTCACTCGCGGCGGCGCTCGCGCTTTTCAGCGGCTGCTCGGTCAAGAAGATGGCCATGAATCAGGTCGGCAATGCCTTGTCCGGCGGGGGGACGGTCTTTTCATCGGACGAAGACCCCCAACTTGTCGGCGATGCCTTGCCATTTAGTCTTAAATTGATGGAGAGCGTGCTGGCGGAAACGCCCGAGCACCAGGATCTACTGACCGCCCTGACGAGTGGATTCACGCAATACGCTTACGGATTCGTCCAGCTGGACGCGGACGAGATCGAGGACGATAATTACGATGAGGCGATCGCCCTTCGCGAACGGGCTACCAAGCTCTACCTCCGAGCGAAGCGCTATGGTATGCGGGCTTTGAGCGTATCCTATCCCGATTTCGAAGCCCGCCTGCGGGCGGATCGAGAGGCGACTTTGGCGGACGTGGGCGAAAAGGATATCGAGATGCTTTACTGGACGGGGCTTTCTTGGGCGGCTGCGGTTGCGCTTTCCCTGGACGATCCGCAGCTGATTGGCGACCTTGCCGTCGCGGAGAGTCTTCTCGAACGAGCCCTGGAGCTGAATCCGGACTGGGACTATGGGACCTTGCGCGGGTTCTTCATTACTTATGAAATGAGTCGCCTCGGCGGGACCGGCGATCCGATCGAAAAGGCGACGCGGCACTTTCAGGAAGCGAAGCGTCTTTCGGGGGGGGTGATGGCTTCGATTTACGTGGCGTATGCCGAATCCGTGGCGATCGAAAAGGGAGACAAAGAGTTGTTCGAGGCCTTGCTCAATCAGGCTCTGACGATCGACCTCGATACCCGGCCCGACTGGCGGTTATCGAATCTAATCTATCAGCGTCGCGCGAAATGGCTGCTCGGTCGTCTCGACTGGTATTTTTTCTAATCGGGAAAAGCCCGGATTTTTTGAAACGTTTTAGCGCGTTGGGAATCAAAGAGGCTATGCCCTTGCCTTCGTCCTTTGTTAATTAAGAACCGAATTTCACTATGTTTCATTGCATTCTATCGTTTCGTCGCTCGATCGCGGCCCTTCTATTGGCAGGAATCTTCTCGGCGGTAGCCGTGGCGGTTCCTTTGCGATTGGCCACACTGGCCCCGAAGGACACCTCCTTCGACAAATCTCTTCGCAAAATGGGCCAGGCCTGGAAACGGGATACCAAAGGCAAGGCCAGCCTCATCGTTTACGCAGGAGGCAGCCAGGGTAGCGAGTCGGAGCTGATCAACAAGATGCGGATCAATCGCCTGCATGCTGCCTTGCTAACGGGCATCGGTCTGGCGGAAATCGACGATAGCGTCGCTGTTTTCCAAAAGGTCCCCATGCTCTATCGCAGCTTCGACGAGCTGGAGCATGTCATGGAGGAGCTGACTCCAGTCTTGGAAGAGCGGATCTTGAGTAAGGGATTCGTTGTGCTTTGCTGGATCGACAGCGGCTGGGTGCGGATTTTCAGCAAAAACGAATTAATCACGCCGGACGACATGCGGGACAGCAAGCTTTTCACTTGGGCCGGCGACCCCAAGCAGACGGACCTGCTCAAGAAGATGGGCTTTCGCCCCGTGGCGATCGAAAGCACGGAAATCGTTTCCAGCATGACGACCGGATTGATCGATACGGTGCCGATGCCTCCGTTTTACGCTCTGGCGAGCCAGACCTACAATACGGCTCCCTACATGCTCGATTTCAACTACGCTCCCATTACG
>CBFHHM010000017.1:5556-36213 GCA_965655705.1 Candidatus Pelagisphaera sp. | reverse complement strand
ACGGGCGCGGTTGTCGTGTCCGAACGCGTCTGGAGCCGATTCAGTCCGGAAGAGCAGGCTGCGATGCGAGCGGCGGCCGAGAAGGCGGGGAAGGAAATGACGGCGTCGGGGCGCCAGGAGAGCGAGGACTCGATCCGCGTCATGCGCGACGATTGGAATCTCTCGGTTCGCTCGCTCGAGGAAGCTGAGGCGGCCAAGTGGCAGGCGATCTCAACGGAAGCCTACGGTCATATCCGCGACAACACGGTGCCGGGCGAAGTCTGGGATCAGGTGGTTCGAATTCTCGAGGACTACCGAGCGGCTCAGTAGCGTGGCTCAAAGGCGTACCGCGAATTCCCCCTTGCGGTTTGGAATCGCGACTCTTTGCTTGGCTAGGTGGAAACAGCGGAAGCGTCATCGAATCCGGATTCCGACGGGGCAGTCGGATCCCCTGCCTGGATCAATGCCCTCTGGGCGCGTACGGAGAATTGGCTGATCAGCCTGGCCCTAGGGGTCATGATGCTCCTGCCGCTGCTGGAAATCGCCCTGAGACAATTTCGTACCGGCGTATCCGGCTCGGCGGAAATGCTGCAGCACCTCGTCCTGTTCATCGCCATGATGGGCGGAGCGATCGCGGCTCGCGAGAGTAGGCTACTATCCCTTTCGACGTTTACCGCGTTCCTTAAAGGCCCTTGGGCTATTGCGGCCCGATCGACGAGCGCGTCGGTGGCGTTGTTCGTTACAGTGACCATCGGGCTGGGGTGCCTCCGATTTCTGAATACACCGGGAATAGGCGAATCGAATTTGTTTTGGGGCCTGCCTGCTTGGGTATTTATGAGCATTATGCCGGTAGGGTTCGCCTTGCTGGCGGCCCGCATTCTCTGGTTCTCTGGCGACTCGTGGAAGTTGAGAGCGATCCCTTTGGTCGTAGGGGTGGCGTTGTTCGTTTTCGCGACTCGCCAATTCGAAGAAGTCGATTCGTTCGTATGGCCTTTGCTGACCCTTTTGATTATCGGAACGATTTCCGGTACACCCTTGTATGTTGCGATCGGCGGCGCCGCGTTGATTATGAACTGGGGGTGGGGCGGCTACTTCCCGGACGAGCGGGTCGACGTAACGGTCAGCACCCAGGCGCAAACGCTTTACGGATTCATAAGCAACCCGCTTTTAGTCACGCTGCCGCTCTTCACCATGGCGGGCTATTTTTTGGCTCAAGGGCATTCCTCGAAACGGCTTATTCGGCTCATCCATTCCGTATTCGGCGGCGTTCGAGGGGGAGCGGTTATCGTCACGGTTTTAGTATGCGCTTTCTTCACGACCTTTACGGGGGCTTCCGGGGTGACTATTCTCGCCTTGGGCGGATTGCTCATGCCCGTATTGCAGTCGTCGGGTTATAGCGAGCGGTCCAGCATTGGCATGCTGACGGGAGCGGGCTCCTTGGGCGTGCTTTTCCCGCCTTGCTTGCCGCTGATACTCTACGCCGTGGTGGCGACGAATACCAAGCTCGTCAGCCTTTCGCTGAAGGACGTCTTCCTGGGCGGCGCCTTGCCGGGAACCTTGCTCGTATTGATGACGATCGGATGGGGCATTTGGAAGCAGCCGAAGAGTGAACAGAAGCGGGAAGCGATCGACTGGACGGAAATTCGAAAGGCCTTTGTCGCGGCTTTGGGGGAACTACTATTGCCGATCGTGGCCCTCTTCGCTCTGTTCAGCGGGTACGCCACGCCGATCGAAGCATCCTCGGTATCGGCGTTCTACGCGTTCCTCTTGTACCTTGCCGATGCGAAGTGGATCCGCAAAGCGAACATTCGACAGGAACTGCCGCAGATGCTGTCGGAATGCGGACTGCTTGTGGGGGGCGTCTTACTGATTCTCGGCGTGGCCATGGGGCTGACCGACTATTTGATTTTCGCCATGATTCCGGACCAGATGGTGGAATGGGCCCAGGCGAACATCGACTCCAAGCTAGTGTTTCTCCTCTTGCTGAATGGGGCCTTGATCCTGGTCGGTTGCCTGATGGATATCTTTTCGGCGATTATCGTGATCGTTCCCTTAATCGTTCCGCTCGGCGTTGTCTTCGGCATCGATCCCGTGCACCTGGGAATCATCTTCTTGGCGAATCTGCAATTGGGCTATCTAACGCCGCCCATCGGCATGAATCTCTTTCTCGCGTCCTATCGCTTCGGCAAGCCCATGTCGGAGGTGATCAAGGCGTCATTGCCGTTGTTGGCCGTATTCGTAATTGGAGTACTGCTAATAACGTACGCTCCCTTCTTGACGACGTGGCTGCCTAATCTGCTGCGATAGCCTACGGATGAATATCGTTCTCTTCGAAGCGGGGGAAACCGGAGTCCCGTTGATCCTGTCGGACGAACGGGCCCAGCACATCCTGAAGGTCTTGCGTCGAGGAGAAGGGGATTCCTTCGATGCGGGCGAGATCGACGGGAGGCGGGGCAAGGCGATCGTCCGCTCGATCGGCGAAGAAACCCTGGAGCTGGACTTCGATTTGTCGATCGAGGAGCCGGAATTGCATCCAGTCGATCTGATTGTCGGACTGTCGCGTCCTCAAACGAATCGCAAAATTCTCCAAGAAGCGACGTCCCTGGGGGTTCGAAGTATCCGCTTCGTCCTGACGGAACGCGGAGAGCCCTCTTATGCGGAGTCCAAGCTCTGGACGAGCGGCGAGTGGCGCCGCCATATCGTTGCGGGCGCGGCTCAGGCATTCACAACGCGCATTCCCCGGATTTCCTTCGGTCTTAGCTTGGAGGAAGCTGTGGGCGATTTTGCGGCGGGCGCGCTTAAAGTCGCCTTGGATAACTACGAGGCGAGCATTGCTCTGGGATCTATGGAGACCGTGGGGAAAGCCGTTGCCCTGGCAATAGGCTCGGAGCGGGGATGGACCCGTGGCGAGCGCGCTTTGTTGAAAGGGGGTGGCTATACGCTCGCTCACTTAGGGCCAAGGCCGCTGCGAACGGAGACGGCGGTGGTTGCCGGAATCGCGTTACTGATTCGATAGGATACTTCGCCCGCTAGGGATCCGTGCGGCGATAGATGCAAGCGGTCGGCTGATCCCTTCCTTTGCCTAGGCGCTTGCGGAGCGTCCAGCCCGCGGGCTCGAATACCAAGCGTCCCGGCATCTCGAATACGATTATTCCGTCGTTTGCGAGCAATCGATCGAAAGCGCGAAAGAGCGGGGCTAGGTTCGCTTCGATCATGTCGTAGGGCGGATCGACGAATATCAGATCGAAAGATCGGTCGTCCAGCTGAGTAGCCTTAATCGCGTCGCCCGGATAAACGGTCGCCTCCAGTTGGGATTGTCCCATGCTTTTGGAGACAATCCGTACATTCTCTTTGATCATTGAGCAGGCCTTGCGGTTTTTTTCCACAAAGACGGCCGAGCGGGCGCCGCGGCTCAAGGCCTCCAGTCCGTAGGATCCGGTTCCAGCGAACAAGTCGCATACGCGAGCCTCTTCGACCGCGCAGCCGATGCTGGAAAAAATGCCTTGCCGGAGACGGTCCATGGCGGGCCGATGCACGGCGCTTTTTGATACGCTCAATTCGACGCCACGCGCTTTGCCTCCAGAAATCCGCATCGCCTTAGGAATTCTCCAACAGGCAGTCTTGGACCGCCCTCGCTCGTTGTCCATTTTCAACGAGCTGGTTGTTTAGACGATTGTTGAGGAAACTATGGGCGATCATAGCGGGGATGCCGATGCAAAGACCGGTAGCGGTGGTAATCAATGCTTCGCTAATATCCCCTGCGAAAAGCTCCGGGCGTCCCATTCCCCCTGCAGACATGGTTTGGAATGCCCCAATCATGCCGCTGACCGTGCCGAGTAGGCCAATCATTGGGGAGACGGCGGCGATCACGTTGACGTAGTGTATCCACTGGCCAATGCCATGTTCTTCCAAGTCGAACTGTTCGATCGTAGCGGCCTCGACGTTCTCGATACTCTCGTTTGGCGCTTGGGGGTCGAATTTCGCTAGACCGACCGCTACGGCCCGACCGAGCAAGCTAGGGTCATGGCGAGCGACATGGACGGCTTCTTCGATCTTTCCCTTGCCGCAGAGTTCTTCTAGGCGGACGCCGAGGGTTTCGTGGCCAAACCGGTCGGCCCTCGTTTCCCGCAGGCAGTGGACGATGAGGTAGATCAAGGCCAGCGAGCAAATTCCAAGCGGTATCATCGCCCAACCGCCTTCCGAGATCATGCTCCAAAGGCTCGACTGAGAAGCCTGAGAGCTCGCTCCTTCCTGGGCAAAGAGCGATTGGGAGGCGAGAGGCAATAGGGTGAGAGTATAACGGGAGCGTTTAAGGGATAGCATGTTGAGAACGGTCTAGGGGCGCCCTACTAATCTTGTCAGGGAGTTGGGGCCTCGAGACTCTATGGTGGAGTTGGATTGAGAAGAAAGCGTAGGCGGGTCGTCCATCATTTCAAGCTCTTGGGCAACGGCAGCCCATTTGGATTCGATGGGCCAAGCTAGGTCTCGCTCCCGCATTTCTTCCAGGAGGCGCTTGGCGTGAGCGACGCGCCCCAGCTGGCGGGCGGCGACGATCGCGAGTTCGTAGGACCATTCGAGCTGATCGGGGCGCTTCGGCCGCGAAAAGACGATGGGGTTCAATGCGGTCCATAATGCAGTCTCCGTTTCACCCGCTTCGAGGGCGTTTGCGGCGAGAACATTCCAAGGCAGAGCGGTCTCTTGAGCATCCTTGCCGGATTCGATCCAGCGAGTCGCATAGAAGGCGGCCTCGTCCCGGCGATCGATTTGCCAGGCAGCTTGGATTTGCAGGATCTCAATGGATGCGCGCGTCTTTGGTTCGCTCGTTTTGGGAAGCCATAGCTTGGCCTGTTCGAGGCAATCGACTTCCCGCCCCACTTCGATATAAGCCTCCAAAAGGAGAGCGAAGAGGCGTTGCTCGGCTGGAGGAATTAAGTCCAAGTAGGCGCTGCGTCGCTTGACGAGCGGTTCGAGCAGACTGATGGCTTGCAGTGGGGAACCGGACTGACTGGCGAGGACAGCCTCCTCTTTCGAGAAGGCATCCGAGAATTGGATGCGTTGCACCTCGTCGACCTTGACCCGGCGCTCGATAGCGCTGCGCCCTTCGATTTGGGCAATGGCGATATAGCGGTCGACCCTTCCCACGAGATCGCCTTTCAGAACCCTGCCATTCGTCAATTCAATCGTGTCCGCCGAGCCGGCATAGCAGAGGAGGATCAGCGCGATCGGCAAGCGGATTTTCATGAGGGACCGCCTTCCGCGTCGAGAGGGGCGCTCGCTTCCTCTAGTTGGTCGAGCAAAGCTTGGGCTTCGCTGTATTCGGGGAAATCGCGCAGCTCCGATCGATTGAGAAACTCGACGATCGTTTCGCGGGCCTTTTCGATTTCATGCAATTCGTTCAGTCGCTGGGCGCTGCCCAGATAGCTTTGGGCCGCGGCGGACCCGACGCCTGGATAAAGCGTGAAAACGCGTTGATAGTAGGCGATTGCTTGCTTGGGTTCACCCTGACTGGCTTTCAGGTCGGCCAGGCTGACGAGGGCGTTGGCCTTGTCGGCGCTTCGAGCCCATTTAAAGGAGAGAATGGCGTTCAAGTCGCGTTGAGCAGCTGCGTATTCGCCAGTCTGGAAACTCAGTTTTCCTTTCAAAGCGAGCGCGTCGATGTAGACGCCGCTTTCGATGGCGGTTTCCGAGATGCGTTCCAGCCAGCTCAATGCGATATGGGGATTGGATTGATTCGCTTGAGTCCATGCGAACCCGAAGTAGGCGAGCGCTTCGTAGGGACTATCCGGGTATTGGCTCTGCAAGCGCTCGAGCAACTCGATGCCTTCGGGAAAGTCGAGTCGAGCCAGCTCCAGGCCGAAGTGGGCGATGCAGGCCGGTCCCAACGACTCGGGAGGCAACTCGTTGGCGAGTTCGAGGATGAGTTCCTTAGCCCGAAAAGGGCGACCGTTTTCGCGATTCTCCAGACTGAGCAGGAGGCCCAACCTGCCGGCCCAGGCGAAGGACTCCCCCTCGAGCGCCGCGCGATAGTCGTTCTCCAAATCCAACGGTTGCAGGAAATGGCGCATTTGCAGCGCTTCGAAGAGGCCCATGGCCTCAGGCGCATTCCCCATTGAAGCGAGCGAGCGATCCAAGGTATCGATAGCGAGGGCCCGCTTGCCTGACTCCAAGTGTATGCCTGATTCGATTAGGCTCAACTCGCAACGATCTTGATACGTTACGGCCAAGCGTGTACGGCGATCGATAGCGGCGAGCGCGTCTTCTGGCTTGCCCAACTCAAGATAGGCATCGCTGGTTTGAATGGCTGCGATTTGGCCAATTTCCGGCCAATCGGGCGGGATGGATTGGTAGTGGCCAATCGCCTCCTCGATCCGGTCCCGCGCGAAGGCGCAGTCTCCGCTAAGAAGAGTCGCTTCGAAGCGCCGTTGGTGATCGGGGTAGGTTCGGACGAAGGCCTGAAGAGCAGTGGCGGCTCGTTCGTAGCGAGAAAGAGAATACAGCGCGGTTGCGGACCGATAGAGGGCTTCTCCCTTGAGGCGGGTATCCTGGGCGTTCTCAGCCAGGGACTCGAATGCGGCTAGGGCGTCCTCGAAATGGTGTTCGAGAAAAAGAGCGATGCCATTCCAGATTCGGGCCTTGTCGGCGATCTTGGATTGGGGGGCTTCGCTTGCGACGCCAAGGAAATCCTGCCGGGCTTGTTTGCTGCGCCCGCTGCGAAGGAAGCACTGTCCCCGTTGAAAAAGGCAGGAAAGTCGCAGCTCCGGATCGGAGGCCCTGTCTGCGAGCTCGCCCAGCGCCGCGATCGCTTCGTCGAACTTGTGTTGATCGAGCATGGATTGGGCGATGAGGTAGAGGGTGTCGTCGAGTCTGGGCGAACTCGGGTAGCGATCCAGGTAATCGCGAGCGATGGCGATCGCCTCATTGGGTCGGCCCAGCTCTCTCGCGGCGAGAATCCAGTGAAAATGGCTTTGCTCGGCGTAGGGATCGACTGCGTCTCGGGCGACCCGCTCGAACAAGAGCCAGGCCTCGAAGGGACGATGCGCGAGCAGGGAAGCCCGCCCGCGTCGCAGCAATAAAGGATAGGAATAGTCCTCGGCTTGTCGAAGGGCGTCTAGCTGGGCGGTCGCATTGCCTATGAGCTGCTCGTAGAATTCAGTCCACATAATACCGCCCATCCCTACGGAGCCCCGCCGCGCTTCGAATCGGCGCTTCAAGGTAGCGAGCTTGGCGCTTTGCTGGACGAGCAAGTCGTCTCTCGAGGGAGCGAGGCGATAGGCTTGCAAGGCCTCGTTGGCCAGGCCGGCTTCCATGAGAGCGTCGCCTGCGTCGATTGAAAGGAAGGCCAGCAAGGCGAGTTCCGGCATCGAATCGGTCATCCAGGGCGATCCGGCGAGGGAACGAATTAGATTCGGGAAGTCTTGTTTCTCCAGATATTGACGCGAAGCGAGGAGGCGGGCTTGAGCCCGCACCCGGTCGGCGGCATCGCTTTCCAGGATCGCGCCGAGCGTTTCCAGAGCGTCGTCGCCGCGCTCTGCCTCGATGTGTATTCGAGCCTCTTGAAGCATGGCGATTCCGATTTGCGATGTGGAGTGGGCCCCTTCTCGAAAATCGGCGAAGGCCGTCAACGCGGCATCATGCTCGCCTTGCCGCATGTATGCGAGGGCGATGGAGTACTTGGCGAAGCTCTCCTGGCTGTAGGCGGGATTTTCCTCGTCCAGAAAGCGTTGCAGGGAGTCGATGGCCTGTTCGTAGAGGCCGGCCTTGAGCGCGGCATAGCCTGCGATGGGAAGCACCTTTTCGCTCAGTCGCGTTTGCGTCCATTCGGGCTCGTCCGAGTAGAGCGTTTGCAGTTTTCGGAAGAGTTCGGAAGCGCGCGCGTATTGTCCGCCCGCGAAGGCTTGAGACCCTTTATCGATCAACCCGCTCAGAGTATCGTATTCGATCGATTGGGACAGGCCCACCGTTCCGCTCATGCACAGAATAGCCAAGGCGCCGCGAACCCTCGAAAAAACGGGGCGGGGCGATGGCTTAGGAGTTGGAGTGTCCTGAGTTACTTGCGAATTCACGGTGCGCGAACCGGAATTTACACAAGCATGGAAAACATGTTTTGGCGATCATTGAATTCGGCGCGAAAGTCATCGAAGAGCGGGGCCAGGTCCAGGGCATCGAATCGCAACGTTTCCATAGCCCATTCCGTTTCCTTGGCAATCGCTTCTTCCGAGTCCCCATTTTCCAGTTTGTGGGATAGCCAGAGGGAAAGCGTTAGGATAGCCGTTTGCTCTACGAAATGAGTAGAGTCCTGAGGGCTGCGTTGCTGGCGAATGGGCTGCCAGATCTCCGGGTCGAATTGCCAGTGCTGCAGCAGTTCATAGCCCGTTCGCCAGCTAGTAATGCCGAAAACGGCCTCTTCGGTCTCGTACAAGGTTCGGTCGCCTTGCAGGCGACTCAGGTCAACGGATGCGGCGACCTTTTCTATATAGAGATTGATCGCCAGCTTTCCTATGGCGTGCAGCAAGCCTGAGATATAGGAGGCATTCATATCGCGCCCTAGGCGTTGGGCAATGACCTCGGAGGCGACCGCGACTGCGATGCACTCGTCCGCGTATTGCGTAGCGGTGACTCCGTAGGCGGGCAACGCCTGGTAGAACGAGTCGTGAGCGATGACGACGCTGAGAACCTTGTGGACTTCATTGAATCCGATTCGGGCAATGGCGGATTCGATGTCGGAAAGCCGAACGGCGCTTCCGTAGTAGGCGCTGTTAGTAACTCTCAGAATATGGGAAGCGATGCCTGGGTCCATTTTCACGATGGAAGCCATGTAATCGAGCCCGATGTCCTCGTCTTCGATCAGTTTCGAAAGACGGGCGAATATCTTCGGCGAAGCCGGGAGAGCCATGGAATACTCCAGGAGCAGCGGGATCGATATGGTATGTGTTTCCGAGGACATGCGATTTTCAAAAAGCGGATAAAACGAAGTTTCGGCGAAGCTCGCGAGCGAAGCAATGCTTTGCGAGCACAATCGGCTAATTCAACGGATGACGCGGCCTGAGCTGGAGCCCATTGCGGCTCAAGCTTATGCGGATTCGCAGGAACGCGTAGGGGGCGAGCGTAGAATCTGGGCGTTGGGAGGAGGCGTGAGCGAGGCAATGCCGACTCTCAATGGGCGCGATTCGAACTGATTAAAAGGCCTTCTGAAAATGGGATCGAGCCGGGTCTTAAGTGGCAGGCAAAAGAAGGAAGGCGCTATCGCGTTTAGGCAACGGATTCACTGGATTCGGACGAGCGGGATTGGCGCCCGCTTACCGAAATCGGCGAGCTGGCGATTCCGCATGATGGCGAGATGACGTGGTACCACGAGGGGTATACTCCAAGCGGCAGGATCTATTTTCGAGTCAGCATTGAGCGCTCTGGATGATCGGAAATTGGAGCCGCTTCAATACGAGGAGGCCCCATGCCCTTGCGATCTCGTTGAACGCGGGCAATCCATTCGACTGGGTGGCGCCGTCTGCCCGGGCGAAGAATCGAAGCAAACGCCAGTCTTTCCATGCAAAACGCCGCTCACGCGGGAACGTCTGGATTCATCGAGTAGGTTCCCATGTGAGACGCTTCGGCGAGAATATGACCGTTCATCGCTTCAAGCGCTTCCTGACCCGTGGCGGCTTCCGGAAGGCTTAGCGTTTCCACGTCGAGGGCGTAGAGCGTGAAATAGTAGTGGTGAACGATGCTATCGTTCCAAGGCGGGCAGGGTCCGTCGTAGCTGCCGTAGACGCCTTCCATGTCTGGGTCGCCAGCGAACCAGTCCGTGTAGGAGTTTTGGCCATTTGCGCCGATTGGACTTTTCCCGCAGGGTTTGCCACGAGCAGTGATGCCGTCAGACGCGGCCCCTTCTTCGATAGCGCTGAGGTCTGTGGGGATATCCGTTAACACCCAGTGGTAAAAGGGAACCCGCGGCAGGTCCGAGGGAACGACTCGGTCCGCTTGGTTCACGCCTTCGCCCGACGAAGGCACGTCAATGTCGTGGCAAATGAGAGCCAATGAACGCGTTTCCGAAGGCGCGTGTTCCCAGCGGATCGCTGGACTAATGTTATCGCTAACTGCGAATGGGCCATCGGTTCCTGGTTTTCCGAAGGCAAAGCGCGGGGGTATGGGCGAGCCGTTTTCCCAGGCGTCAATGTGAAGCGATAATGTATCAGGTTGCATGGTCGTTAAGCTAAGAACGTTTTTCGCTGTGAAAAGCTATTCTTGACGATTCTGCCCTTAATCGCCCCTCCAGAGGGAGGGAGCGAGGAAACGCGCGTTGCCAATGGTGAAATGGTCGGGGCGAAAGGATTGGTTGGGCGCTGCCCAAGTCCTGCGGACTCATGCCTTGCCTGTCCCTTCTCCGCTTCGCTCCGTCGAACCTTTTTCGGTTCTCATCCTATCGCTTGAGACGTTCTCGGGCGAAACCTCCTTTCCGGTAAGGACCATCTCACTCCAATGGTGAAATGGTCGGGGCGAAAGGATTCGAACCTTCGACCTCCTGGTCCCAAACCAGGCGCTCTACCAGGCTAAGCTACGCCCCGAAAATTGGAGGCGTCAAAAGAGGGCTATTCCGCTTTGCTGTCAAGAATATCTTGAAATTCGTGTCGGATGTCGGGACAACTAATGCGGAATTCGAAATGCACGCGCTGCGCCTTTCGTTTTCGATCTCGAGCCATTTTACGATCACCGCTATGGATAACATCTCTTCTGCAGATTTGGATACGTCTACCAAGACGCCATTGTTCGTCGCTATCGCGGCGGTCATTGTGGCTGTAACTGGGGTCGCCCTAGGTTGGCTGGGCTTCTCGAAAGCGAATGCCCTCGAAGCGAAAATCGCCGAGGTTTCAGGAGCGGCGGGGTCGATCGCGGAAATCAAGACGACGGTCGATGGCAATTCCGAGATGGTACGCCGCGCCGCCGGTAAGCTTTCGACAATCGAACGGGGACTGACGGAAGTAACCGAGGGCGTGCGCAAGGACATATCCGACGTTAAGAAAAACATGCGTTCCCTGGCCATCCAAGCGGGTACGGCCCTGCAGAAGGCAGAGGCCCTGGAAGCGAATGGCGTCGCCCCCGCTCCTCGTTCGTCGAGCAGCGGCTCGGATTCATTGGGCCAAAAGTCTACTGGAGGAGGCGGACTGGCCGAAAGTCCTGCCGGCGCTGGCGAACACACGATTCAATCGGGTGATACCTATCAGAAACTCAGTTCCACCTACAAGGTGAGCGTGAACGATTTGATCGATGCGAATCCAGGCGTCGATCCGAGACGTCTGCGGATTGGCCAAAAGATCGTGATCCCCAGCGCGGGGAACTAGCAAGCGGTTCAGCGTTTTTTCCAAATGTCCGATCCCGAACAGGCTGGATCGAGCGACGACGTTCCGCATTGGGAGGAGCTCGGCTCGGAGAAGATTGCGGATTGCCGTATCTTCGATGTGCATTCCAAGCGCTTTCGTCATCCGATTCGCGATACGGAATCGGACTTTTACGTTATACAGACCCGAGATTGGGTGAATGTCGTCCCAGTGACCGAGAGCCACGAAATCGTGCTCGTTAAGCAGTTTCGTTTCGGAGTGAAGCGCAATTCCTGGGAAATTCCAGGAGGCGTTATGGAGCCAGGAGAGGATCCCTTGGAAGCGGGTTTGCGGGAAATGGCGGAAGAGACCGGCTACACCACGGAAAGCGCCCGCCTTCTAGGCTCCGTGCGACCGAATCCAGCGATTCAGAGCAATACCTGTCACTTCGTCGTAGCGGAGCGCGTGCGCTTGAATGCCACGCTCGACTGGGATGAGCACGAGGAAATCGTGGCGAAAGCCTTTCCGATCGACGAAGTCTACGAGATGGTACGGCAAGGAGAGATCTACCATTCGCTTGCCCTCAATGCGTTGCTGCTCTTTTATCCGGAATGGGAGAAGATTCGAGCCCGCCGGAGAAATTAGAGGAATCGTCGTTCCAGGCAGTTCAGGCGATATCCAAGAGGCCCCCTAATAGCCTCTATTGGCACGGCTTATCTCGTGCGAATCTAGACTGCCCCAAACGGATTCCTCGTTGACCTTGGAAGGGCTCAGGGTAGCGTCAGGGTCGGTTCGCGGTCCACTGGCGAACCTTCGCTAGCAGGCGTCGACGACGCGCTCCAAATAGGTTCTCGATGAAAATTCTTCACGTTCTCTTCAAGACGTCCATCGGCAAGAAGATCACGATGGCGGTGACGGGCTTTATTTTGTTCGGTTTCGTCATCGGGCACTTGTCCGGCAATCTGCAAATTTTCTCCCACCCGGACAAGATTAACGGCTACGCTTACTTTCTCCATTCGCTAGGGCCGGGACTTTGGGTCGTCCGCGCGTTCCTGTTGATTGTGACGGTCGTCCACATTTGGTTGGCGGCTCAACTGACTCTCGAAAACAAACAGGCGCGCCAACAAGGCTATCAAAAGCAGATCACGTTCAAGGCAACCTTGGCGTCTCGCTCGATGCGGTGGACCGGAGTCATCGTGCTGGCCTTCATCGTTTATCACATTCTGCATTTCACGGTTCGGTCTACGCATGGTCCCGAGGCGTATCCGATGACGGTGCTTGCGGATGGGACGCCGGTACACGACGTGCACTCGATGATGATTCTGGGATTCCAAAATCCGCTGGTCTCAGTATTCTATCTGATTTCAATCGCTCTGCTGAGCTGGCACTTGAGCCATGGGCTAGTGAGCATGTTCCAATCGTTGGGGCTGAAGACGCGCGTGTGGACCCAGGCTTTGGAGCGAGCGTCCATCGTTATCTGCATTCTCTACTTCTTGGGCAATGCGTCGATAGTGCTTGCGGCCATGACGGGGCAGGTGCGAATCCAGAATCCGATGGTTGCTGGCTTCGCCTGTCGGGACGCCTGTGAGGTTTGCGGCGCTCGGAATGCAGCGGCAGTTGCGGAGAGCGAAGTTCCTTCAGAGGCCGGCCAATCTTAACTTTTTCGCTACAGATAGATGATACTTGATCCGAAGATCCCCACCGGCCCGCTCGAAAAGAAGTGGGAAAATCACATAATGGATGGCAAGCTCGTCAATCCGGCGAACAAGCGAAAATACGAAGTTATCGTCGTAGGGACAGGATTGGCAGGGGCGTCTGCCGCATCGACCTTGGCCGAGCTGGGCTATTCGGTTAAGGCCTTTACCTTTCACGATAGTCCTCGGAGAGCGCACTCGATTGCGGCTCAAGGAGGGATCAACGCCGCCAAGAACTATCAGAACGATGGCGATAGCGTGTATCGGCTTTTTTACGACACGGTCAAAGGGGGGGACTTTCGCTCGCGCGAGGCGAATGTCTATCGCTTGGCTCAAGTAAGTGCCAACATCATCGATCAATGCGTGGCAATGGGAGTGCCGTTCGCTCGCGAATACGGCGGTTTGCTGGCTAATCGTTCCTTTGGGGGGGCTCAGGTATCGCGGACGTTCTATGCGCGCGGCCAGACAGGGCAGCAGTTGCTGCTTGGGGCGTACTCCGGTTTGAGTCGTCAGATTGGGTTGGGCAATGTAACCATGTACTCGAATCGCGAGATGCTCGAGCTGGTACTGATCGATGGCGAAGCCCGAGGCATCATAACCCGCAATATCATTACGGGCGCTGTCGAGCGTCACTCCGCTCATGCCGTCGTTTTGGCGACGGGCGGCTACGGCAATGTATTCTATCTTTCAACGAACGCCCTGAATTCCAATGTAACGGCCGCTTGGCGGGCGCACCGAAAGGGAGCGGCCTTCGCCAATCCCTGTTATACTCAGATCCACCCGACCTGCATCCCCGTGTCAGGAGACTATCAGTCCAAGCTGACTTTGATGTCGGAGTCGCTTCGCAACGATGGACGCATCTGGGCTCCCAAGAAAGCGGGAGATCAGCGTCCGGCAGGCCAGATCCCGGAAGACGAGCGCGACTACTACCTCGAGCGCAAGTATCCGAGCTTCGGCAACTTGGCGCCACGCGACATTTCATCGCGAGCCGCCAAGGAAGTTTGCGACGAAGGACGCGGAGTGGGGGAGACCGGCTTAGGGGTGTACTTGGATTTCAAGGACGCGATAGCCCGATTGGGCGAAGCCGCCATTCGAGAGCGTTATGGGAACCTTTTCGATATCTACCACGAAATTACGGGCGAAAGCGCCTACAGTCAGCCCATGCGGATCTATCCGGCGGTGCACTACACGATGGGCGGTCTTTGGGTCGATTACAACCTCATGACGTCGATTCCGGGCTGCTTCGCAATAGGCGAGGCCAACTTCTCGGATCACGGAGCGAACCGACTGGGGGCATCGGCTCTGATGCAGGGTCTAGCCGACGGCTACTTCGTGCTCCCGTATACGATTCCGCACTACCTGGCGAATGTGCCACGGGAAGCGGCTCCATCGACGGGTCATCCGGAGTTCATAAAGGCGGAGGAAGAGGTGCGGAACCGAACGAGCAAGCTGCTGGACAACAATGGCAAGCAAACGGTGAATAGTTTTCACAAGCGACTGGGCAAGATCATTTGGGACGAGTGCGGCATGGCTCGAAGCAAGGCGGGTCTGGAGGACGCGATAAAACGCATCCCCGAATTGCGCCAGGAATTCGAGGAAGACGTCCGGGTACCCGGAACGGCTTCGAGTCTGAATCAGTCGCTGGAAATAGCTGGCCGCGTTGCGGACTTTTTCGAGCTAGGCGAGCTGATGTGTCGCGATGCCCTGGCTCGAGAGGAATCCTGCGGAGGGCATTTCCGCGAGGAGTACCAGACGGAGGAAGGCGAAGCGATGAGGGACGACGAATCATTCGCTCATGTAGCGGCATGGGAATGGAAGGGCAAGGATCAGGAGCCCAAGCGGCATGTCGAGTCCTTGGAATACGAGTCGGTAGCGATGGCGACCCGCAGCTACAAGTAGCAATAGGAAACGAATTTGGAAATGAAAGTAACACTACGAGTTTGGCGCCAGAAAGATAGCGGATCGGCTGGCAAGTTCGAGGAGTACATTGCTGAAGGGCTCAACCCGAACATGTCCTTTTTGGAGATGCTCGATGTAGTCAATGAAACGCTGACCGAAAAGGGCGATGACCCCATCGCCTTCGCCCACGATTGCCGCGAGGGCATTTGCGGTTCCTGCTCTTGTATGATCGACGGCAAGCCCCACGGTCCGGAGTCGGGCGCGACCACTTGCCAAACATACATGCGCAGCTTCAATGACGGAGACGTGATCACTGTCGAACCGTTTCGAGCCACTGCGTTTCCCGTGCAAAAGGATTTGATAATCGACCGAGCCGCCTTCGATTCGGTGATGCAATCGGGCGGCTTCATTACGGCCCGAGCCGGGAGTTGCCAGGATGCGAACGCCCTGCCGATTGGGAAGGATGTGGCGGACTTGGCAATGGATGCCGCTGCCTGCATCGGATGTGGCGCTTGCGTGGCCGCCTGTAAGAACTCGTCGGCAATGCTGTTCGTTTCAGCCAAGGCCGGTCAGCTCAACTTATTGCCTCAGGGCCAGCCTGAAAAGGACGCTCGCGTCCTCAATATGGTCGCGACGATGGACGAAGCGGGCTTTGGCAACTGCACAAATCAATACGAATGTTCGGCGGCCTGCCCGAAGCTAATCAGCGAAGAGTTCATTTCGAAGCTCAATCGCGATTATCTTTCGGCGAGCGTGAAAAGCCTTTTCAAGGCCAAAGCTTAAGCGCGTTTCCGTTCCGGAGCCTTAAAAGAGGTCGAGTGCCTGGGCGCTTTCCACAGCGATCCAAACGAAGCTTCCGGTGAGGATCCAAGCGAAGGACAAGGCCACGATCCGCTTAAACCGCTTGGTCTTTTCGTGACGATCGATTTGGCGGTGCCGAAACCCGCTCTTTTGCAGGAAGCTCACGAATTGGGCGTTCTGCATGCGGTACTCGTCCGAATCGCTATCAAGCAACGCGTCGGGTCTGACGCGTTTTCGCCGAAGCAATCTGGAGAGGGAACCAGTCATAATAGAATAGGAAAAAGTAACAGGTACGTTAACAAGACGTTAATCGGATGGCAACGTTCAAAATTGATGTAAACTCGAGAGATTTATGCGCTTTGCCCCTGTTATTGAGTGGCGGGGCTTAAGGACCTTAGCCTGCTGGCCTGAAACTTCGCGGAATTCGTATCCGCTTTTCCGTTGATGGAAGGAACGGGCGGCTGGTAGAAGTGAGTCCGATGGCAGAGATTGGCAAGGTAGCGGTATGCGGGGCAGGGGCGTGGGGAACGGCAATGGCGATTCAATGCGCCGCCCAAGGGCATTCTGTGTCTCTTCTCCCGCGACGCTCCGAACAGAGCGTTGCCTTGTCCCGCGCGAGAGCGAACGAGGACTACCTGCCTGGCTTTTCGTTTCCCGAGGGACTGACGATTGCGAGCTCGGATCGGGAAGCGTTCGATGGCGCTCAGCTCATCCTATTCGGAGTCCCTTCCTACGCCTTGAGATCCTGGCTGGAGCGTATTGGGGCCGGGATTACATCGAGCGACGAGCGCCCTTTTTTGGTCAGCCTGGCGAAAGGTTTGGAGCTCAGCTCGGGCAAAACGCCCTGCGAGCTCATCGCGGAAGCCTTGCCAGAACATTTGGTAGGCTGTCTTTCGGGCCCCACGTTCGCGCGGGAAGTCGCCGCCGGAAAACCCGTTGCGCTGACTTTGGCGGCCAGATCCATCGATCCGATCGTCGAGGCGACTCAGACCGCATTGAGCGGTTCTAGCATGCGCATCTATTCGAGCGAGGATCTCAAGGGCGTTGAGTTGGGCGGCTGCCTGAAGAACGTCTATGCGATTGCGGCGGGGTGCTGTCAGGGTCTGCAGCTGGGCGACAACGCCCAGGCGGCGTTGCTGACGCGCGCTCTGGCGGAAATGGTCCGAGTTGGAATGGCCCTTGGCGCGCGAGAATCCGAGACTTTCTACGGTCTTAGCGGTTTCGGCGACTTGGTCGCTACCTGCCATGGCGATTGGAGCCGCAACCGAACCTTCGGCGAGGCGGTGGCGAAAGGCGGGTCCGCCGAAGAGGTAATCGCGCAGCAGAAAACGGCTGTGGAAGGCTACCGAACCGCTAAATCCTTTCATTCGATGCTCGGTGCTCGCAGCATCGAGGCTCCCATACTGGACCAAATCTACCGGATATTGTATGAGAATAAGCCGCCCATCGAAGCGCTGGGCGATTTGATGAGTCGGGATCTCAAGCCGGAAGTTGGCTAGGAAGCGAGCGGGATCTTTTGAACCCGAAGGGCTCGATGTTCTCGAGTCAGGCGTCGTCGGCTTTGCGCTCTCTCGCGAGATCGCATGCGACCAGCATGGCGTTTCACGCGCAACTGCGGCGCGGAGTATTCACTCTAGCAGATACGACGGATGTAGCATCTGCTCGGAGGCCTGGGAGAGCGGATGGCCTTGCCTTTTGGCATTCGGGTTCGGTTAATGGTCCAGTGAGTTTCGAACGAAAGCGCCGATTGTTCTCCTGGGCCTGCTTCGATTTCGCGAACTCGGCCTTTACTACGCTCGTCGGGACCTTCGTCTACTCGAATCTTTTCATTCGGGCCATTGCGCCGGACACGTATACCGGTACGCAGATGTGGGGCATGGCGGTCGCCTTGTCTTCAGTAGCGATCGGGCTGCTCTCGCCGGCCCTGGGCGCGATCGCCGATGCCTATGGTTGGAAGCGCCGCTTCATGGCTTCCTTTATCGTTCTCTGTTCCATTGCCAGTTGCGCTTTGTATTTTCCGGAACCGGGACAAGCTCTTTGGGCTCTGGCTCTGTTTTCCATCGGCACGATCGCTGTAGAGATGGCGATCGTATTCAATAATGCCTTCCTGCCGGAAATTGCCCCCCGGGAGCAGCATGGGAAGATTTCGGGACTCGCTTTTGCCGCAGGCTATGCGGGCGGATTGATATGCTTGGGCTTGGCCTTGGTGGGGTTTATCCAAACGGATCAGCCCTGGTTTGGGCTCTCGCAGGAGAACGCTCAAAGCGCTCGAGCGACAAGCGTTTTGACAGGCGTTTGGGTTTTGGTATTCAGTATTCCCATGCTCCTTTGGGTGAAGGATTCCCGGAAGCCCAAACCAGCGAGCGGTCCAGGCGAGATTGCCGCTCAGTCCTTCCGCCGATTGTCGGAGACCTTTCGCCATATTCGGAGTTATCGAAATGTGTTCTGGCTCTTCCTCGCTCGCGTTTTCTACAACGATGGATTGGTAACGGTTTTCGCCTTTGGGGCGATATATGCCACAGGAACCTTCGGGTTCGCCTTGGATGAAGTGCTGAAGTTCGGAATCGTTCTGAATGTGTGCGCGGGACTGGGGGCGTTCCTTTTCTCATTCATCGAAGATCGTATTGGAAGTCGCATTACAATTATTATTTCTTTGATTTGCCTGCTTGTCAGTAGCGCTGCCGCTGTGCTGGTTCAAACCCAAGGCGGATTCTGGGTTTGCGCGATCGTCTTAGGTCTATTCATCGGCCCCAATCAAAGCGCGAGTCGCGCCTTTCTCAGTCGCATGGCTCCACCGGAGAAAGTGAACGAATTCTTCGGATTTTTCGCTTTTTCGGGAAAGGCGACCTCTTTCTTGGGGCCGCTTTTCTGCGGGATCCTGACGGCCCAATTCGATAGTCAGCGCGTGGGAATGACCGTCGTCCCCATTTTGTTTGCCGTGGGATTGTGGCTCATGTTTTGGAAGACCGAACCCGCTATGGAATCGGGCGCCGCTCAGTAGCTCACCCCAGGCAGCCAGGTGACCAATTTCGGGAAAGCGAGCACGAGTCCGAGCGCAATTATCTGTATCGCAATAAAAGGGACGACGCCCCGATAAATATGCTTGAGGGTGACGCCTGGCGGGGCGACTCCTTTGATATAGAACAGCGCGAAGCCCACCGGCGGCGTGAGGAAGGAGGTTTGCAGGGCGACGGCGCAGAGGATTGCGAACCAAATAAGGGCGGGCTTCGAGGTCGCGTCCATCCCGCTTTCGGCCAGCCATGCGAGGTCCATGCCATTGATGAGGGGGGCGACGATGGGCAGCATGATCATGGTGATCTCGATCCACTCCAGGAAGAAGCCCAAGGCGAAAATAATGAGCAATACAACGGCGATCGTTCCGTAGTTCCCAGCGCCGATATTTACGATTGCGTTGGCGATCATCTCGTCGCCGCCGAGGCGGCGCAGCACGAGGGAAAAGCAGGTGGCGCCTATGAAAATGGCGGCGAGAAACCCCATCGTACGCAGGGTATCGCGAAGGGATTTGCGAAAGGACGGTAGATTGAGGCGTTTATTGAAAGCGGCTAGCAGCAACGCGCCCATGGCGCCCATACCGCTTGATTCAGTGGGGGTGGCGATACCGAAAAAGATCGAGCCGAGAACGAGAATGATGAGGAAAGCGGCTGGCAATATCGCTAAGCCGAGGTCGATCCAATCGTTGGAGGTCAAGGCGGCTACCTGCTTTGGCTTGGGCGCCGCGTCAGGGTTCATGCGAGCGTATGCGACGATGTATAGCAGATACATTCCAGAGAGAACCAGCCCAGGCATAACGGCCCCCATAAAGAGATCGCCTGTCGAAACGTCGAGCTGGGTCGACATCAGGATGAGCATAATGCTTGGTGGGATGAGAATGCCCAGGGTGCCTGCGCTGCATACGGTTCCTGCAGCGAAGGATGGACTGTACTTCTCTTTCATCATCGCAGGGAGGGTCATCGTGCCGAGCAGCACGACCGAGGCGCCGATGATTCCAGTCGAAGCGGCCAATAGAATACCCATTAAGGTAACGCCGAGGGCGAGCCCGCCGGAAATGCGTCCGAGCAGCTTCTGCTGGGCGCGCATCATATTTTCCGCGACACCCGATTGGTCGAGGATATTGCCCATGAGGATGAACATGGGCAAGGCCACCAGCACCTCGCTTTTCATGATGCCGAAAACCCGATCGACGACCAAGGAGAAGCGGAGGAAGCTAAGCCCAGTGTAGACGTCGAAAAGGCTGTCGAGAGCGACGGCGAGTCCAGTGATGGCGATCGCGGAACCGCCTAGAGCGAATCCTACGGGCACTCCGAGAAAGAGGAGTCCAATGAAAAGCCCGAGAAGGGCGAACATCAGCGTAGCGCTAGGATCCATCGGTCGCGGTATGGACGTCTTGGCTCCGCTCAATCAGGAGGAGAATCCCCTTGGCGACCGATTCCAAGAGCAGCAGCAGGCAGCTGAGCGGAAGCAGGCCTTTGACAAGCCAGAGCCAGGGCATGCCTCCTGGGTTGGGAGAGCGTTCGTTGATGGCGTAAGACTTGGCGGCAAAATCCCAGCCATGCCATGCAAGAAAGGCGTAAAGCGGGATGAGGAAGAAAACGATTCCGAACAAGTCGACCCATCGTCTGAATTTCGGCGAATAGCGGTGGTAGAGAAAGTCCACTCGGACATGGCCATCGTCGATCATGGTATAGGAAAGCCCGAGTACCAGAGTGAAGGCGAAGAGGTACCAAAGGGAGTCTTCAAGCAAGGTAAAGGTCTGTCCGAAAACGTAGCGAAGGACTACCTGGCTTGCAATCGCTACGAGCAGCAAGGCGAGCGACCAAGAGGAAACGCGACCGACTGCTGCAATGAAAGATTCAATACGGTGAGCAAGCGATTGCATTCGGAAGACGACGTAGGTTGCTAAGGCCGTTTATTAGCTAAGCTAGCGGAGATAAGCTCGCTGGCCCCAGGTCGCATACTCCTCTCGAAACGCTTTCAAGTCGGACCAGGCTTTGTTGAAAAATGGATCTTCAGCCGCCTGTTCTTCGGCTACCGCTTCCCATGTTTCGCGAAACAGTTCGAGCATTTCGGGGCTCCACTGCTTCACCTGTACGCCTCGCTCCTGATTGCGTCGAATGGCGGCGGCTTGGGTGGCTTCGCTATAGGCGATCGAGTGAACGATGCCCGCTTTGCAGACGGATTCGAATTGGGCCTGTTGCGTCGGTGAGAGGGTCTCCCACACGCGTCGGTTGACGATGATTTCGAACGCGGTGCTTTGCTGGTGCCAGCCTGGAAAATAGTTGTAATTAACCAATTTGTGGAAGCCCTGACTTTCGTCGATCGAGGGCAGGGCGTACTCCGTTGCATCTATGACGCCCTTTTCCAAGGCGGGAAAAATTTCCGCGCCGGATTGTACGGATACGGATACGCCTAGCTTCTCCATGACGGTGCCGCCCAAGCCGAAGAAACGCATTTTCAGGTTTTTCAGGTCGTCAGCCGAATGAATTTCCTGGGCGAACCAACCGCTGGTTTCGGGAGGAATAATCGAACAAACGAACACCTTAACATCGAAACCGGCCTCGTCGTACATCTCTTGATACAGCTTGAGACCATTGCCGTGATAGAGCCACGCCATGAATTCGGAGGAGTCGGGACCGAAGGGAATGGCGGAGAATAGAGGCGAAGCGGAAATCTTGCCGGCCCAGAACCCCGCAGCGCCGTAGCCCGCGTCTATTTTGCCTTCGGAAACCGCATCGAGAATTTCCGGCGCGCCCACCAAGGCGCCCGGATCGAACACTTCCAAGGAAATGGAGTCGCCGCTGACGCGTTCGAGTTCTTCGGCGATGTGAACGATTTGCTCTCCGAGCACGGTTACGCTCGCAGGGATGAACGAGGCCAGCTCGATTCGAGCCTTTCGCTCCTTGGATTGGGCGGGCCCGCTGGACTGGGAGGCATTGTTGGAACAGCCAATGAGAGCGATAAGGGCGAAGAGAGGGATGAGGTAGCGCATGCGATTCGGGCTGGGTTGGGGCGGAGAGCAGCATTCCCCGGGATGACGGCAATGCTCGGGCTCGGCGCGCGGCTGCGCAACCACTTTTTGCGGGAGCTGCCCGATTGGGCACGAGCGTCCCTTGTCTCAATCGCTAATGCGAAACGGGGCGGGGCGCGCTTGCTGATTCGCGATTGCGATCGGATAGCGAGCGAGAAGAGAACGGCGGGTCGAGGCCTCGCGTTACAGCTGGCCAGCTTCGCAGCCGAGGATCTTGGCGGCTTGCCCGGCGTCGCCATGGCAAGCTTGGAGCACGCGACGCTTGTATTCGAGCGTCGCTGCCTCGACGTAGTCGGCGAGTCTGCTCCAGGCGGAAAGGTCGCGAACGCGTTCCGGCAGGTCCTGCAGGTCGATTCTATTGTCGGAACAATTGGCAGCAGCGTCTTCTACCGCATCCTTGAGCTCCTGAAGATTGCCGGGCCATCGATAAGCCTGCAATGACTCGATTGCCTTTTCGGTCAACTCGCAATCGCCCAAGTCGTTGGCTTTCAAAATTGACTGAGCGATTACCGGTATGTCGTCCGCTCGCTCGCTCAAGCGGGGAACGCGAATGAGGACCGAGGAGATGCGACGGTAGAGGGATTCGCTGAATTCCTTTTCCCCCACCTTGGCCTCGAGCTCGATCGAGCTTGAGCAAAGGATGCGCGTTTCCGACTTGGCGTCCCGAATTCGCTCGCCCAGCATTTCTTGACGGTCGCTAGCGAGGGCGTCGATATTGGCGAAGTAGAGCGTTCCTCCCGATGCTTGCCCGAAAAGCGCATCCCCCTCGATAGCTTGCTTCAACGCATCGTCGCTCGACTCTTTGCAATCGAAAGCGACGAATGGCGCGTCCGATGAGGCGCCGTTGCCAGCGTTGTGGATTTGAGCGGCAATGTCGCCCTTGCGTGTGCCCGCTTCCCCGCTGATAAGAGCGGGACTGGACGATTCTCCGGCGCGGGCTAACGATTCCTTGAGGGCGTCGATCGCTGGCGAGTTCCCACGCAGCGCATCGCAATTGACATCCGCGTCCTCTTCGCTTGCCTCGCGCGAGAGGCGTTTGGACGCGCGGTTCAGGGCAGCCATAAGCTGGTCTACTTTGAAAGGCTTTGTCAGAAAATCGAACACGCCGAGCTTCATCGCATCGAGCCCATTTTCGATCGTGGCGTGCCCGGACATCATGATAACGACAATCTTAGGGTTGAGCTCCTGGAGCTCCCGAGCGATTTCCAAACCGCTCTTGGGGGCGATCTTGAGATCGCACAAGACGATTTCGGGGCGTTCCTTTTTATATAGCTGGATCGCATCGTCTCCGTTGCTGGCGTAAAGCGTTGTGTATCCAAGAGGCTGGACAACGGTATCCAGCATTTCATGGATCGATTCTATGTCGTCTACGATCAGTATGGATTGCATGGTGGGCTAGAATAGATAATTGGCTGAAAATTGGCTTGGCGGAAAGCGGGGCGCTTACCCGCCGGCCACGGAAGATAGGTTGAAGATCGGCAAGAACATCGCCATAACGATGCCGCCTACGACGACCCCTAGGAATACAATGAGCATTGGCTCGATCAGGGAGGTCAGCGAAGCGATGATCGCATCGGCTTCGGAATCGTAGAAGTCGGCGATCTTGTTCATCATGCCGTCGACGTTGCCGGTTTGCTCGCCCGCTTTCGTCATGTGCTTCATCATGGGGGGGAAGAAAGGAATTTGAGCAATCGTTTCGGAAACTTGGCCGCCTTCGGAAATCGACTTGGAAATCTTCTTGCAAGCGTCCTCGATTTGGGTGCGTCCGCTACTGGCGGATACGATCTCCAGGGTGCGGAGGATCGGTACCCCGCTTCGCAGCAAGGTAGCGTAGGTACGGCAGAATCGCGAAAGCGTGATCTTCATCAGAAGATTGCCGAATACGGGCAGCTTGAAAAGCATGTTGTCTTGAACGCGTCGCCCTTTCGGAGTTTTTACGAAGCGCGACCAAAGCTGAAACGCGGCGAAGCCGCCGCCGATGACCCAGAGGACATTCCCTTTAAGCCAATCGCTCAAGTCGATGAGGGCCTGCGTCGGCCCAGGCAGCTCCTTGCCGAAGTCCGCGAACATTTCGGCGAATACCGGGATGACGAAAATCAAGAGTATGTTGACCAGGACGACGGCGAGACCGATGACCGCTACCGGGTAGGTCATAGCGGACTTGACCTTCTTGATCAACTTGCTGGTCGATTCGAAATATTCCGCAACCTTTCCGAGGATTTCGGCGAGACCGCCAGAGGCTTCGCCCGCTTCCACCATGGAGATGAAAAGATTGTTGAAAGCTCTGGGGTACTTGGAGCAAGCTGCGGAGAAAGCGGTTCCTTGAGAAACGTCGCCGCGAACCTCGCGGATGATGATTCGAAATATGGGGTCTTCGGTCTGGTCCTGCAGAGCCTCCAGCGAAGACACGAGGGGGAGGCCGGCTTCGAGCATGGACGAGAGTTGCTGCGTGAAGACGGCCAGTTGGTCCAGCTTGATCTTGTGACGCTTCGCTTTCTTCTCGTAGGACTTTTCCTTTGCGAGCCGTTGCGATTCCCAAAAGCCCACGGAAGCGCCCTTGTTCTTATGACGCAGTCCTTCTTTGGAAGAAGCGGACGATGATTGTTTAGCAGATAGAAGAGCCATTGGTTTCTCTCTATAGTCGGCGCGAACCGACGAAACTTTCTCTCTAATATAGGCAAATATCCGAACTCCGCAGGGTTCGCTAGCCAACGAGGACCTGGCGAATGCTCGCTTTTGGGTGACATTTCCTGAAAATCCGAAAAGGCAATGCGTTGGGAAGAGCGCGGCGTTTAGATGGATTTTAAATCTCTTTTGACGAATTCGAGATGGGCTCGATCCCAATCGACGTCGTGGCGCGGGTGTTTTCTTAGGCGAGCGCGCCTTCCGAGGGAGAATCGAACGATTGGTTGGGGCAGGCTGGGAAGGTAGGCGAAAGCGCCGAAAGGGGTTCAAGAGAAGCCAGCCCTTATCCTATCGAGCATTTCCATTCGACCTCGGAGACCGGTTAACGCTTCGGCATTCTGGGTGGCGCCGAGAGAAGGAGTCGCTTTCCTTGTGAGGGAATTCGGGAATGGCATAGAGGACTTCAAGTCTTTGTTAACCAGAGAGTAGCAAGTGATAACGATAACTTCAGAATCGATGGATCGAGCATTGGAGGAGTGGTCGCTGAGCGCTGGTCCCTAGCTCGAAGGCAAATCCATGCGGCAGACTCACAGAGCGTAATAGGGGGTTTCTGCAGATGGAACTGGAATGCGTCCCGCTCCCTTTTGAGCGACTTTACTTAGGGCTCGATAGGATAGCCTTCAAATTGCTGTGGGAGCCTTCAGGCGGCTTTATATAGGGGCGAATGCTGCGGTGAGCATGAACGTCGAGACCCTACTAGACCTACCGAAAACCACACCCATCGCTGCCTGCCCAATTCGAATTTCGAGCCGAATTCGTCGGGTCGCTCTTCTTGTATTGACCGGCGGGTTCCTTGCAAGCAGCTCCTTTGCAGGTCAGCTGACGCTTACCTGGAGCGACAACTCCGACAACGAAGATGGCTTCAAGATCGAACGATCCAGCGATGGAGAAACCTTCGCAGAGATCGGAACGGTGGGAGCCGATATTGCAACGTACTTGGATACGACTGTAACCGATAATCAGGAGTACGTTTACCGCGTCAGAGCGTTCAATCAGTTTGGAGATTCCGGCTATTCCAACACGGCCACTGGATTGGTTGAAAATGGAAATGAAGGGCCAGTCGAAAGCGCCCCGATCATCGTCACCCATCCCCTGGGAATAGAGGAGTCGATCGGCGGCCCGACGGGTTTTAGCGTTGAGGCAATCGGGTATCCAGAGCCTAGCTACCAATGGCTTTTCAATGGCGAGCCCATAGAGGGCGCTACCGAAAGCGAGTACCTGATCGACGCTGTTACCAGGGAAAGCGAAGGGAGCTATTCTGTAATCGTGGCTAACGATCGCGGCAACGCCACTAGCGAGGAAGCGTATCTGACGGCAGTGAGCCAGATTCAGATTGTGAGCGCTCCAGTGAACGTTACGATCGAAGGAGAAGACCAAGCGACCCTATCGGTTAACGCGGATGGGCCGAACCTCGAGTTCCAGTGGTTCAAAGGAAAGTCGGGCGATCGCAGCAATCCGATTGGGGGCGCCACGAGCAATACCTACGTGACGGATCTGCTGTCTGCTACTGCCGATTATTGGGTCGAGATAAGCGTAGGCGGCATCAGCCAAGGGAACGACACTTATCTCAGCGATACGACCACCGTAATATTCGAGCCGATCTCCCATTACTATTTCGGGACTATTGGACCTGGGAGCAATGGAAGCTTCGCTCTGATGGACCGAGGCGATGGAACGGGCGTCTTGATGGCTAAGATCGATTCCTTGGGGCTTGTACTGGAGTCTTCGGATATCAGTATCTACGAAAATGGATACTTCGAATATGCGGAAGGCGAGTCGATTGTACTGTCGGGATCGTTCGAGGGGAGCGCCGTCTCCGGTTCGGTCAACGGCACGGATCTAACATTCGAAGCGACTCGTGCGCCGAAGGACGGCTCGACCAAGGCATTCGCAGGCTTCTACTATGCGGTGTTGCCGAATACCTCCGACGGTCAAGTCTTGTCGATTGTAGGGCCGAACGGCGAGAGTTACGTAACCGTCGGCTTGGGAGCCGATAGCGATGCAGGTCCTGCGTCAATCGATGGGGCGGGAACGCTAACGGCCGATATAAGCGAAGTCTATGCGATGGCACTGTCTCTGAATGACGAATACGCGAGCTTGGTCGGTTCGATATTGGTGGGCGAGTCGAACTACGCTATCGACGGGCAGCGCGAAGACATCGACACGAAAAAAATTCTATTCAACACGTCGATTCGCGGTCAGGTTAAAGCCGGCGCGAGCACCATGATCGCTGGATTCGTCGTTAGCGGAACAGGCGCGAAGAAGGTATTGATTCGCGGAATTGGACCGTCGCTCCTCGAGAGAGGGGTATCCAATGCGGTCGGCGATCCGCGCATTACGCTATACAAAATGGGCGAGAGCGGCTCTATTGGCTCGAATGACGACTGGGGTCAAGCGCCGAACGCGAGCGATATTTCAATCGCCGCCCAACTCGTCGGAGCGACTCCCTTGGGAAGCGCTACGCAGGATGCGGCGATGCTCGTCGAGTTGACCAGCGGCGTATACACGGCCCACATTACGAACGACAAAAACATGGAAGGAACGGCTTTGGTCGAGGTGTTCGACGTGAGTGAAGCGGAAGGCGCCGAGACCAACTCCCAGTTGGCGAACATTTCCATGCGCGGCGACGTATCCACCGGCAATGATGTGATCATCGCAGGATTCGTCGTCTCGGGCGATGCGCCGAAGCGAGTCCTTGTTCGGGCAATGGGGCCGGAGTTGACTGGATTGGGCGTAAGTGGCGCGTTAGTGGATCCTCGCCTCACGATTTACCAATACACCAACGAAGGCAATGTAGAGATTGCTACGAATGAAGATTGGCATGAAGAAGAGGAGACGGTCGCGGCTGCAGCCGCTCAATCGGGAGCGTTCGCTTTCGATGAAGGGTCGAGTTCGGCCGCGAAGGTCATCTGGCTCGACCCCGGTCTCTACACCGCAGTCGCCAGCAGTGCCGACAGCAGCTCAGGCAACGCCCTCGTGGAGGTGTATGAAGTGGAGTAGATAGTAACCAAGTTTTGGTTACGAATGGTTAGAGCAATAGCATAAATCTCGCGGCTAAAGTTCGACCCCTTTAGGGGAAAGTCCTTCGCGGAAGCGTTAGACTCAACTAAGCCAAATAGCGCTTTAGGTAATCCGCGTATTTAGTCTTGCCCAGAAATTGGATACGTTCTTGAAGGGCGGCACTATCGAGCCAACCGTTTTCGAACCCTATCCCTTCGAGACAGGCCATCTTGAGGCCTTGGCGCTCTTCGATAACTTGAACGAATTGGCCGGCGTCCATGAGGGACTTGTGCGTGCCCGTGTCGAGCCAGGCGGTGCCGCGTCCGAGGAGCTCGACATTGAGCTCGCCTCGTTCCAAATACATTTGATTCAAGTCGGTGATCTCCAACTCGCCTCGGGCCGAGGGCTTGATGCGCTTGGAGAATTCGGTGACGCGACTGTCGTAGAAATAGAGTCCGGGAACGGCGTAGTTGGATTTTGGAACTTCGGGCTTTTCCTCGATGGAAAGCACTTTGCCATCGTCGGCGAATTCGACGACGCCGTAGGCGGAGGGTTCGGCTACCGGATAGCCGAAAATGGAGGCACCGTCCAGGCGAGCGTCGGCGAACTTGAGAGTGGTGACGAGCTCGTGCCCGTAGAATAGGTTGTCGCCGAGGACCAATGCGGCCGGCGCTCCATCTAGGAATTCCTCCCCGATATGGAAGGCCTGGGCGAGTCCTTCGGGCTTGGGCTGCACGGCATATTCGAAATTGACTCCGAACATGGACCCATCGCCTAGCAGGCGTTGAAAGAGCGGCGTGTCCTGCGGCGTGGAAATGATCAGAATATCGCGGATCCCAGCCAGCATAAGCAAGGAAACCGGATAGTAGATCATCGGCTTGTCGTAGATCGGCATCAGCTGCTTGGATACCGCGATCGTGCAGGGATAGAGACGAGTGCCGGAACCGCCGGCGAGGACGATGCCTTTTCTATTGGTGGAGGAGGTCATGACTGAAAATGATAAAATCGATTAACCGCGAAGGTCGCTCAAATCGCAAAGGGATTGTTGAATCGGCAAATAGTTTAGGTCCGCTAAATACGCAAAATTTCGCGAAAGAGGGATGCTGCTTATAAAGGTATGGAAGCTAAGCGCGAAGGGCGCTATGTCGTTTAAACTGAATCAGGAAAACAAGCTCGTTATAGCTAATGAATGTGAAGGTGATTACAGGAGAGGTGAAAGGTTAGCGTCATTTCGCGTAATTAGTGGACTCAATCTCTTCTCAACCAAAATCCCTTTGCGATTTGAGCGACCTTCGCGGTTAACGTCTACGCGTTGCCGAGGCGTTCGCGGGCGTAGGTGCCTTCGGCGATGTGGCGGCACCACTCTTGATTGTCTAGGTACCATTCAATGGTTTTTCGGATGCCGCTGTCGAAGGTTTCGCTGGGTTCCCAGCCGCATTCGGCTTGAATGCGGTCGCAGTTGATCGCATAGCGGCGATCGTGGCCGGGGCGATCTTTAACGTAGGTAATGAGCGCTTCGTAGCGCTCGATGCCTTTGTCCCTCAAATGAGCATTCTCGCTGATCGGGCGAAACTCGTCGAGCAGGGCGCAGATGCGTTGGACGATTTGAATGTTATGCATCTCGCTGCGTCCGCCAATGCAATAGGTTTCGCCGAGCGCTCCCTTTTCGAGCGCGGCGAGAATACCGGTGCAGTGGTCTTCGACGAAGAGCCAGTCGCGGATCTGCTTGCCATCGCCGTATATAGGGAGGGCCTTGCCTTCGAGCGCATTGAGCATGACCAGCGGAATGAGTTTTTCGGGGAATTGGTAGGGCCCGTAGTTGTTCGAGCAATTCGTGGTCACGACGGGCATCCCGTAGGTGTGGAAGTAGGAGCGGACGAGGAAGTCGCTCGAGGCCTTGGATGCCGAGTAAGGGCTGTTAGGAGCGTAAGGCGTCGTTTCGCAGAAGGCGGGGTCTTCGGGCGCGAGGGTACCGTAGACTTCGTCTGTGGAAACGTGGAGGAAACGGAAGGATTCCTTGCAGTCGCCCTCAAGCGAATCCCAACGCTTCTTGGCGGCCTGGAGCAGTCGCAGCGTTCCGGTAACATTCGTCTGAACGAAGGGCTCGGGTCCGTCGATGGACCGATCGACATGGCTTTCGGCGGCGAAGTGGACGAGGGTAGAGACGGAGCGTTCTTCGAGAAGCGTCTCGATGCGCTCCTGCTCGAGAATGCTTGCATGAACGAATTCGTAGGCGTCGCTGCTGGCGAGGTCCTCGAGGTTCTCGGGATTGCCTGCGTAGGTGAGGGCGTCCACGTTGATGACGCGATCGAAGCCTTTGGCGGCGAGCAGCGCCGCGTTATCCTTGAGCAGCAATCGGATGAAGTTGGATCCAATGAAGCCGCAGCCTCCGGTGACGAGTATAGATTTCATCTATAAATGTGGAATGTGGGATGTGAAATGTGGAATTGGGAATTTAGGGCGAAGAGCTATCCGCCAATCGCTAAGCGCTTTCGAAAACCCAATTTCGTAGCGACCAGTCGAGGGCTTCTTCTACGGGGCGCATTTGGATGCCGACGCTTTGCAGTTTAATCGTATCCAGAACGCAATTCGAGCGCGGGGTTTTGGCTGCCTTGGCCATGAACTCTTCTTCGCTATCGAAGAACTTGTAGTCCTTGTCGTTGACGCCGTGTTTGAGAATGAGATCGACTACGTCGGAGGTGGTTACCGATCCGGGATTGGTGACATTGTAGATCCCGTAGGGGACCTGCTTTTCGAAGCAAGCCCAGCAGGCCTCGATGAAATCGGCGAGCTGACTCAAGCTATTGCGCGCTTGGAGCAGGTTATCGTAGCGTTGTACCTTGCTAAGATAGTTGCGTGGGCTGTCGTTTTCGTCGAAGGGTATCCGAAGCCGCCATACATAGCCTTCGGGTTCGCTTTCGTGCTGCCACTGAGTCCAGTCGGCGCCGTCCACTTCGACTTCGCGCCAGCCGAGGGTTTCCTCGCCGAGGGCTTTGGTGCCGCTGTAGAACGAGCAAGGCGGCTTGCGGAAGGAGAAATTGGGTGCGTCGTCTTCGCGCCAGCCTCCGCCTCCAGGGCGTTCGAGGGCAAAGATGCATCCGCTGGACACGTGGCCCCAGGGTATGCCGAGATCTCCGCAGATTTCGCGGATGGCGGCGGGCAGGACTGCGTTGCCGTCGAGACAGTTGCCTTTGTCGAGCTCGCAGGCATCGACATTGGGTTTGCCGGTGTAGCCGGCGCAGTT
>CBFHHM010000017.1:3197-5456 GCA_965655705.1 Candidatus Pelagisphaera sp. | reverse complement strand
ATCGCGTAGCGTTTGCAGGACGGCGTCCTTATTGCTCAGGTCGAAGGAACGACCGCTGAGAGCTGTCCAGGCGACGCCTTTCGCATCGAGATGCTTGCCGAAGAGCTGACCGACGTAGCCCGTACTTCCGAGGAGGATAATCATTGCAACGTTGTTCGCAAATTGCTTTTGGCGATTAGGGGTTAACCGCAAAGATCGCTAAGGACGAAAAGCTAGTATTGATCGGCGAATGAGGGGAAGGTCAATTTTCGAAAATGTGTCGCGATGGTTAGCCACTGACCTGATGGAATAGGTAGCTGAGTTGGCCCTTGCTCTCGTTGCAGAGACTTTGAACTCGTTCCGATGGCTGGGGCGGTCGAGATCCCAGTCAGTCTCTAGAAAATGACGAATTTCTGGGGGACGTCGATAATGTCGGACGGCTCTATGTAGAACACCTTCTTCTTTTTTCCAGCGAGAGCATCTTTCAAATTGAGCTTATGGATAATACGCTCTTCGCCAACTTGTCGGTTCACCGTGACTTTCTTGAGATTAGCCGTGGGGCTTGGCCCGCCCGCTTCCATAATCGCCTCCAGGGCGGTAAGGCGTCGATCGGATACTTGCTTGCCAGGGCCCAGAACGGCGCCGTTGACGTAGAACGTGTAGGTCGAAGAGGTGACGGTTACAGTGACTTCCTTGGTCACCAATTGATCATCGTAAAGGGCGAGTAGGGCGGTTTCCAGTTCGGTGGGCGTCAGGCCCGAGACAACCACCTCGCCGATGAGGGGGAGGGAGATACGACCGTCGCGGCGCACTTTTTGGCTGGTGTTGAGGTCGGCTGCGGCGGGAAAAGCGATCAAAAGCACGTCGCCTTCGATTATCTTGGCCGCTTCCGAATTGGCTTCGGCCTGGGCGGTCGCTTCGCTGGGCATTCCCCAGATTGCAAAGGCTCCGATCGCGATCGCCATGAAGTGGAGAAAGCGATTGGAAGAGTCCGGAAGAGCGCGTACGTAGTTCATCGTATTTCGAGTCGAGTGTGAACGGAGCGACTCAAGCGGATCCCCTTCGCATTCGCAAGGGGATTCAAAAAATCGCATTTCAATGGTTTATCCAACGACTTTGAGAGTGGCGAGTTAACCGGAACGTCCCCTTAGAAGGGTTATTTTTCGACGCTTGAGAGCGGATGAGGATCATCGCGGCACCGCTGCTACCAGCTTGATTGAATCTGGCAATCGATTTGTCAGGAATTTGTACAAATTGCTAGGTTGAGCTTGTGAGTGTCGCAAGTGACTGAAAACTAGCTGGTTAAGCGTGCTTGCAACGGAAATTTTGGGTGAAATTAGAAAAATTGTCGATTACCTTTACAAAAGCAGCGATTGCTGGATTCGAAGGAACACTTCGTGTGCAGAAATTGCGATATGAAAAAGTCGTTGATTACGAAACGTAATAGAGGACCAGGACATGTTACACCGACGATTGAGTGAAAAGGTTGGCACGCAAATCGATTTGGGAACCTAACTCATCTCTTGAATTAATTCCAACCCACACGCAAAATGAAAAAATTAATCTTCGCGATCCTGGCTTACTCGGTGTTATCCGTGTCGTCTTCTGCGATAACAACAGTAGATGCGGATGACTTGCTAGGATGGGTCGACCCCTCTTCTCCTGCGAACCCAAGTGACGAACTGGGGTATCTTGTCAATCTTATCAATTTTTATAACGCCCCCAACTCAGGGACATTTTCAGTCGGAACAAGGAATTACGAAGTAGACGCTGGCTCCAATATTCCTGCTCCTAATTTAGCGACTCCGCTTTCAGCTGCTCAGCCTGGGAACCAATAAGGATTGACTGGCAACATCAATTTGGATCTGGCTGGTACGGGTTTTTCATGGATCTCCGGAAAATATGGAACGCGGTCATACTTTTATTACCTGGGAGGGGTATCGGGTCAGATTTCAATTCCGGTTTCGCTAACCTTTCTGACTACGAATCCCCAAGGTAAAGAGCAGGAGAAATCTCATACGCTTTCTCACCGGACGGTTTATGATGGAAGAGTAAGCACGCCTGATTCTGGAACGACTCTAATGCTCCTCGGCGCTGCTCTGGCGGGTCTCGCCTTCATTCGCCGACGTCTTTAGAGGCGGAGAGGATACTAATTTCTGCAAACCGTCTCTCTTGCTGAGGGGCGGTTTTTTGTATGGATACTACTTTCTAAAATCTACGAGCAGTGGAATTATACGGCTACCGATAGCTCGACTATATAGTGACTGCGAATAGATTGCC
>CBFHHM010000017.1:0-3098 GCA_965655705.1 Candidatus Pelagisphaera sp. | reverse complement strand
GTTGCGGAGGATCGAGCCGATCCTCCTTACCTCGCAGAGCGTTTCTGAAGCCGTCGGAATGCGACTAGGCCGACTAGGCTGATTGCTCCTAGGCTGAGCGCGCTGCCGCTATCGGGAACCGGTTCGAAGGTTTGCTTGGCATTGAGTTCTCCGGGCGAACTGTTGACGGGACCCGTCCAAGTGAAAGCTCCGTAGGTAGAACCATGCCCGACGAGTTGCAACGAATGCCCGACCGGGGTCGAACTAGACTCGAAAACGCCGATATCTTCGCTGGTCCTGCCACTCGCTGCGCCGCCGCTCGCCGCGAAGCTTCCTTCGTAGCTGAGGAATTGGAGAACGGCGTTGCTGGAATCGATCAAGGCGAGGCCATCTCCGCCGGGAGATCCGTTTTGGATACTGGACTTATAGAACGCGAGCGCTCCGAAGCCGTTGGATTGATTGGGGAGCGTTCCCGATAGAGCAATCGATCCGTAGCTAGCGCCACCGTTGCCATTGTAGAGAAGCACGGAGTAACCTGAGAGGTTCGCCCCGGCGGTCCCCGCTATTTCGACGAACTCGTCGAGGTCCGTCCCCGAGTTATCGTAGTGGAACTCGTTGATCCAGATAGAGGTAGCGGAGAGCGTGGGCAGGAGCGAGAAGGCGAGCAGGGCAGGCAGGAGCCGCGCCGCTAGGGGTAGGGCAGGTTTCATGAGTTGGTTGGGTTGAGGTTGGGGGTACTCAACAAGCTACGAGGGTTGGATTCCTGGGCTAGGTGAGATGGAGTAAGGGTTATAGCCTAGGTTTATGTGGGATTAGAGCAAGTAAAAATTTTGAAAAATTGAGGCTCAGCTGGGTGCACCTTGATTGGAAATCGGGTAGAACCAGGCTTTTTGACCGGAGAGCTAACGGAGGGAAATCGGTTGAATGGGAACAACCGCAAAGTACGCGAAGTTGATTATGGAATCGCAATAGGCTGGAGACGATTGGGTTGAGGGTTCTTTAGTCCGCCAAATACGCTAAATAACGCGAAAATTTTGGATTCCGAATGGCAACGGAACGTTAGTGCAGATGGCGCAGCAATATTGGGTCCCGGATTGGGATTCGATCCTGGATTCCCTCCATTGCATTCGCTCTAGACGCTCTTTTTCGCGTCCTTTAGCGTGTTTAGCGGACTCATATTCTCCTCTCGAATGGGAACGTTCGGAGGCTCTGCAATTCCGAGGGCTGGACACCCTTTATGGGCTACCGCTCGATGCCGAGCTTGTCCATGAGCTCGTAGAAGGTGGGGCGGCTGACGCTGAGTTCCGCGGCGGCGGCAGTAATCTTGCCGTTGTGCTTCTTCAGGGCGAGCTGGACCATTTCGCGTTCCAGATTCTCGCGGGCTTCCTTGAGCGATTGGCCGAGCACGGCTCCGCTCGAAGGGCTTAGCTCCAAGTCTTCCGGGGAGAGGGTCTTGCCGTCGCACATGATGACGGCTCTTCGAATACGATTCTGCAGTTCGCGCACGTTACCGGTCCATGGATGCTTGTAGAGGGCGGTGATCGTTTTCTTGGCGAAGCTCAGGCCTTCCTTGCCATTCTCAGTGGCGAAGCGATTCAGGAGGGCGGTCGCGATGACCGTTATGTCATCCTCGCGATCGCGCAGAGCGGGCAGGTTGAGCTCAACCACGGCGAGGCGGAAATAGAAGTCCTCGCGAAAGCTGCCCTCGGCCATGCCTTTCTTGAGGTCGGCATTGGTCGCGGCGAGAATGCGGGCGTTGACGTGAATGCTCTCGCGGCCGCCCACGCGCTCGATGGTGCCTTCCTGGAGGAATCGGAGCAGCTTGACCTGAACTTGCAGGGGGACCTCGCCGATTTCGTCGAGGAAAAGCGTGCCGCCTTGGGCCTGCTCGATCTTGCCGATGTGCTGGGCATGGGCGCCGGTGAAGGAGCCTTTTTCATGTCCGAAGAGTTCGCTTTCGAGGAGCGATTCGGGAATGGCGCTGCAGTTGATCGCGATGAAGGGCGCTTCGCTGCGATTGCTTTGCTGGTGAATCGCTCGCGCGGCCATTTCCTTGCCCGTGCCGCTCTCGCCGAGAATCATAACGGGGGCGTCTGCGGTGGCGACCTTTCGGATGGTGTCGAAGACCGTTTGCATCGGCTTGCTGGCCCCGACCATGCCTTCGAAGCCGTCGCTCTGGACCTGCCGCTTCATTTCGACGTACTCGCGTTCGAGTCCAGCGACGTGATAGCAGCGTTTGAGCAGGATTTGGAGTTCGTCCATGTCGACCGGCTTGGAAAGGAAATCGTAGGCGCCCGCGCCGACTGCCTTGAGGGTGTTCTCGCGTTCTCCTTGGCCGGAGGCGATGACGACCTTGGTTTTCGGGTCTTGCTCGAGAATCTCGTCCAAGGTGGCGAGTCCTTCGTCCGGGGCGTTGGGATGGGGCGGCAGGCCGAGATCGAGCAAGACGACGCTTGGCTTGTGGACGCGAAAGCGTTCCAGCGCCGATGCGCGATCGAAGGCTTGGACGATTTCGTAGTCCTCCGCCAACCCCCACTTCATTTGGGTGCGGATTTCTTCGTCGTCATCGACTATGAGCAGCGAGGGATTCATCAGGTGAGTCTTGCAAAAAGTTAACGACGAAAAACTGAGTAGTTGAAGAGGTTTAGTCCGCTAAATACGCGAAATGACGCTAAAATCTGTGAGACAATACGATTCTCTACCATTGCAATTTTGGGTAGTGGCCGAAATTAATCAATAGACCTAGTTTGGATTTGGTCGCTTTCAAGTAATTGAGGACTTGAGCTCGATGTTCGTCTGAGATTGCGGATACTGCTTTGATCTCTACGATGATTGAGTCGTAGCAATAAAAATCTGGGATGTAGCTTTGAGAGAGCTTCTTGCCTCTGTAGCTCAGTTCTATTGGAGATTGAGCAATGTATGGGATACTTTGCAAATCGAGTTCGATATCCAAGCATTCTTGATACACTGCTTCTGCGAAGCCACAGCCCTTCTCTTTGTAGACCTCAAAACAAGCTCCCATGATACGATAACATTCTTCTTTGAATAGTAAGTTGGTTTCCATGTAAGGTTGGTACAGAAGAACCACGATGGGCACAATAAATATTGATCCGCATCCG
>CBFHHM010000016.1:10004-84335 GCA_965655705.1 Candidatus Pelagisphaera sp. | reverse complement strand
GGGCACGGGTTCGCGGAACGGAATTTCCGCAGCGCCTCCCTCCGGTTCACTCTCGCGATTGAGCAACCATTCAACCGCCGACTGCGCTTGTTCTCGTTTCCAGGCTTTGACTTTCCATTCCCTATCGATGAAACGAAGAAACGAGTCCATAAGACCGTATCGAGGCAGACGACTCGGCAGCTTTCCACTGTTCCTGGTTTCGACGTATGTCAGAAAACGTTTTATCCAGAAGGGACTCCACTTCGGATGCAGTCCATGTCGGTTGCATTCTTGCGGCCATGCCGAGCGCGCAGATCGTAGCCATTCAGGCTCATTGAATGATTCTGTCATAAGAGTTGGGGTTCAGGGGTCCTGATACTCAACACTCGGATCCCAACCCATGTTAAATATCGACTTTGATACTTAACACTGACAGGCTCCAAGGAAAGTACGTAGTTTCACTAAGCCAATTATGACATTTAACACCCCTCAGAAAAACTCTCACTGCTGAGGGTTAACCGTACTGTTATGCGTATTAGAAAGGACAAAAGTATGAATCTACTACATTACGGACTGCAACGAAGTGGCACAAATTTCCTCGAAAATATTATCAAAAAGAACTACAAGGTTCGGTTTCTTAACAGCAACGAAGATAGGAGTTCGCCTCTTCAAAAACACTGCCGGCTCTACAAGAACAAAAAAATGATTCCCGAGCCCCAATACAATAATAAAATTGCAGTCGAAACATTCGAGCAGTTTGAATCGCTCTTTGAAATCACGCCAAACTACTATCTCATAATTTCAAAGGATCCCTACAGTTGGTATTTGAGCTACATAAATTGGGCTAAAAAATGCAATTGGCCTAACGTAAACCATCATTACATAGAAGAATATAATGTATTCTACAAAACATTCATCGAATTCTCGTCTCAGTCTGAAAAGTTCATCTTTGTTAGGTATATGGATTTGTTGAACGATACGGGGGCTGTGTTAGATGCGCTTGCAAAAAAAATAAAACTAGAAAAGAGGTTGTTTTCTAAATTGACGTTACGGAATCCAAGAAAAGTATCTCAATCTTCTGCATTTACGGAAAAGAAACGCGCCTATTATTTGAACCAGGAGTATTTAAAGGAATTTAGTGCAGAAGATATGCAAACGCTGAATGCGCTACTTGATCCTAAAGTTGTTTCTTTTCTTGGTTATGTGCCAATTGTTCCATTCGATTAGAGGCGCATAACAAGGCGCTGCACCGGACGGCAATTCCGCTGCGCTCCATTGCCGTCGGCGAGCTTGGTCGTCGGGCGAAGAAAACCAAGCGCCATACCCTCTTGCTAACTCAAGAACAATTACAATGAAAGCACTCCTTCCTCCATTATTCTTTGCTGCAATAATACTCCCGTCCTTAACTGCACAGGAGGATAAGTTTTCCGACAAACGGGTCGTCCGTGTAATCGAAGAGCCGCGGCATCGAATTGTCCACGTTCAAGGCGACCTCTATCTCTTGGACGTACAAATTCAGGTCGGCGATACGACACTGCCGCACATCCATGATTCTGCTATTCTCTATACATTCATAAGTCTTGCAAGGGATGGACTAGTATTCGGTCAGGTGAATTCGATAACAGAATATGCCGCTAAACCCTTTACCCATGAGGTATCGAACAGTGGAGAATACTTGTTACACATAATAGCGCTTGCGAACTACGGGCCGGGAGCCCAGTCGAGCCCAACGATGAGTCAATTGCTGGGAGAGCCTCTGATCAATAATTCCTGGTTCTGCTCGTACCGGGTTGAGTTGGAACCCGGCGAACGCATAGAGAATCTTCAATCTTCGAATCCGTCTGTGATAATTCAGGTCACCGACGGAGCCGCTCATGTCACGAGGCAGGACGGGTACGTCGAAGAGCTTGGGAAACAAGGTCACTGGGCGTAGCGGAACGAGAATACGATGTTCTCATTGAGCAATGCTGGCGCCGATCCAATAAGCATCGTTATCAATGAGGGACGCCTCTAGCCAATGAATGCGAAAAGCCCCACGCCTTGTAGCACTCCCAAAGCCCAACAAGTCGGATTACTCGATTCCGAGCAGGCTCCGCCCGCTCTTCATAAGTATCCTCGACGTTAATTGAACATATGACAAAAACCTCTTCCCCGCGCATAAGCATAGCTGTCGCAAACACAAGCAGGCAACAGGCCGTCTACCGAATGCGCCATGAGGTCTATGCTGCTGAACTCGGACAATATGAATCACTGCCAAGTGGGTCCTTACCCGATGCCACCGATGTAAAGACTGTCTACATCACCGCCTGTATTGGTGATAATGTCGTTGGGTTTGTCGGTATCACACCACCAAGCAGTCCTTGTTTTTCACTAGAGAAGCGCCTGTCGCCCGACGAGATTCTGGTGACGCTGGACGACCATACGTTTGAAATCCGTGCTCTAACCACGAAACAGTCTCTACGAGGGTCATTCGTTGCTGCCAGCTTGATGTATGCAGCTTTTCGTTGGGTGGAAGCGCATGGCGGCAAGCGCATTGTTTCAATTGGCCGACGAGAAGTTCTCAGCATGTACTTGAAGTTTGGCCTAAAGCGCTCCGGTCAGATATTTGAATGCGGAGCAGTCGCATATGAGTTGATCAGCGCGGAGATCGGTAATGTTGCTGCCAGACTGCAACGGTTACGTTCAAAGGTGGACCGCATAGAGAAGCGTTTGGACTGGAAACTCTATATAGCCTTCCAAAGCCCCAGCGAGTGCTACCACGGAGGTGTCTTTTTTGATGCAATAGGTGATCAGTTTGACGACATGAGCAAGGTGAACACCATCATCAATGCAGATGTGCTTGATGCTTGGTTCCCACCAGCAGACGAAGCCCAAGATGCGATTCGCAACCAGTTGCCCTGGATCATGCGCACGTCACCACCCACACGTGCTGCGGGCTTTGAAAAAACCATTTCTGAAGTCCGAGGAGTTAACCAGTATTCCATCCTTGCAGGCGGAGGGTCCTCAGCATTGATCTTCCTTGCTTTCGGTCACTGGTTGAACCGCTCATCAAAGGTCCTGATTCTAGACCCAACGTATGGGGAATACGCACATATTCTGGACCAGATAATCAAATGCAAAACGGAGCGATTTCTCCTGGATCGAACTAATGGTTACCGTCTGGACTTGGAAGCGTTGTCGAAGAAGCTTGCTGAGGGATTTGATTTGTTTGTATGGGTCAATCCAAACAGCCCGACTGGGCTACATGTCGCCAAGCCTGATGTGGAGGCGGTGCTAAAGGCGTCTCCCCAGTGCAAGCGCGTATGGATTGATGAAACTTACATCGAATATGCCGGGCGGGAGCAATCTCTTGAATCATTTGCCGTGCAAAGTGAGAACAATATCATCTGCAAATCGATGTCCAAAGTCTATGCGCTGAGTGGCATGCGTGCTGCCTATCTCTGCGCGTCACCTCACCAACTTGAGCCCCTTCGCGTTCTAACGCCACCGTGGTCAGTTGGCTTGCCCGCGCAAATCGCTGCCACACATGCACTACATGCCACAGATTACTACAATATGCGGTATCAGCAAACTCACGAGCTCCGAGAGAATCTAGTCAAAGGCCTACATAGCCTTGGTATCCGTGAGATCATCCCAGGTGTCGCCAACTATGTTTTATTCCACATTCCTAAGGGAGGTAAGAGTGCTGCTTTTATCGTCAAGAAATGCCAAGAACAGGGACTTTTTCTTCGCGACGCCTCCGGTGTTGGATCGGCAATGGGTAATCACGCGATAAGGATCGCGGTCAAGGATCAGGAGACCAATCAGCGAATGCTTATAATTTTGAAAAAAGTGCTCAACAACCCGGCGAAGGGAGACAAAGGAAAGAGCCAACAAAGCAGTGGAGGCAGCGCCTAATGGCGCACCTCACTTTGTCGTTATGTTGCTAAGATGTATTCTCGATTAAACGCTTACCAGACGAAGACCACGCGTTGACGAGCATCGCGATTTCGCCAGCCAGCAATTACTTGCAAGTTACCGGTCTGCAACACATCCGCGACGAGCAAGGCATGGCCTTGGTTCAGACTGTCGTCCAAGACCGTACGCTTCCACTCGCTGCCTCTGCGCTCGTAAACCACGACGTTGTTTCCGTGCATCGGTTCGATAGTAGCGATTCCTCGAGGAACGCCCTTTTCATCCGACGGTCCGACCCGCGCTTCTCCGGCCCCGTAGGAAAGCGCTTCGGTGGAACGGGTTTGCCAAGCGCCATTGGCCAACTGAGCCAAAGCCAATCCTTCGTCGCCAGCGATCACCATCGATTCGGAACTGCGCCCCTCCACGGAAAATGGGTCCAAGTTGTGCGTCTTGTGAAAACGATCGTGAACGAGAGTTCGCTTCCAGTCGGAGACATAGGGATCCTCACCCGCATGGTATGCGTGGATACGCGTCCCGTTCTCGCCAGCGCCCCCTTTGTTTCCGCGCCCATGCAGCGGGGCAACCACCAAGACGTATTCGCCCTCGCCCTTCACCCAATACATGCGGTGCGTCGTCGGGTCGTGAGGTAGCTTTTTCGGCTGGATCTTGCCCAGGGAGCCTACGAACCATACGCCGCCTGACTTTTCCAAGTCGCTCGTCTCGCCCGGATTCCAATTGGTTCCGACGGCTACTTCGACCTTGCCGTCTCCATCCAAATCGCGAGCGGCGATGCTCACATTGTCACGCATCGATTCGCGGGCGGCTCCTTCGGCAACCTGCCAAAAGAGATGGCGTTCCTAGGTTGGATTCTCGTACCAAAAGAAGTCCTTCTTGTCGGCGAGCAGGATGTCATCCTTGCCATCGCCATTCACGTCGCCAATGGCCAAGCCGTATCCAATGGAAATGGCGGGGTCTATGACTTGCGACTTGAAGTTCGGCTCCGCGGAAGCGGTCGCGATACAGGCCGAAGCGGTAAGCGCAGCCATGCCCGGCAGGGACGATCGGATCGCCCGTCCTTTCCTTCCATCATTGGCGGATAAATGAGGACAGGCTGCGCCACTCGATCGCCCGCTCATAGCGATCCACCTCCAGTCAAACGCTTGAAGATCTCTTCCGAGTGGAAGCGACGATCGACCTTGTTCAGGTCTTGCCGCTCGATGGCTGGCAGATCGTAGCGCTCGCGAAGCCGGTCGAGATCCTTTTTCAAGCGGGTGATAACGGATGCGTATTCGGGATTCCCGTACTGATTCATCATTTCCTGAGGATCGGTCTCCATATCGTAGAGCTCCCACTCCTCGAGATCGTAGTAATTCATCAGCTTGTAGCGACCATCGTAAACGCCTTCGTGACGCTGCACCATGTGCCAGCCTGGATACTCGTAGTAGTGATAATAATGCGTATCGCGCCAGTTTCGAGGGGTCTTGCCTTTCATGAGGCCGACCAGACTGGCGCCTTGCATATCCTTGGGCGCCTTCGCGCCAGCGATGTCGAGAAAGGTCTGGGCGAAGTCGAGATTGGAAACGAGGTCTTCATTGACGCTCCCGCCTTTAATGACGCCTGGCCAGGCCGCGATGAGCGGCGTGCGGTAGGATTCATCGTACATGAAGCGCTTGTCGAACCAGCCATGCTCGCCGAGATAGAAGCCTTGGTCGGAAGAATAAATGAAGACCGTGTTATCGCTCAGGCCGCGCTCTTCGAGGTGGGCCCGAAGCTGACCCACGCTATCGTCGACCGATTTGATACAGCGCAGGTAGTCCTTAACGTAGCGTTGGAATTTCCAGCGAAGGAGATCCTCGCCTTCCAACTCGGCCTCGATAAAGGCTTCGTTTTTCGGCGTGTAGGCCGCAAGCCAAGTCTTGCGCTGTCCCGGCGTCATTCGATTGAGCGTGCCCTTTGTAAAACGCTGGGTCAGGTCTTGTTGATCGACCTTTAGGTCGTTGCCCATGTCCATCGTCTTATCGATGGTCATATCCTGCTCTCGGGCGGCGGTACCGCGATTGTCGTAATTGTCGAAAAGCGAATCCGGCTCGGGCAGGTCGCCTTCGTCAAAGGCCGTGAGATACTTCAAGTCGGGCGCCCAGTTGCGGTGCGGCGACTTGTGCTGCACCATGAGAACGAAGGGCTTCGTTGGGTCGCGCTGATGGTCGAGCCAGGTTTTGGCCTTCTGGGTAATGATGTCCGTCACGTATCCGATTTCTCGATGCATTCCATCCGGCGTCTTGAAATCCGGATTGTAATAGCTACCTTGGCCCGGAAGGACTTCCCAGTGATCGAATCCCGTCGGTTCGCTCCCGAGATGCCATTTACCGATCATGGCGGTCTGATAGCCCTTCTTGCGGATGACTTTCGGGAAGGTCTGCTGGGAGCCGTCGAATTCGGTGGTCTCGTTCGTCATAAAGCCATTGAGATGGCTGTACTTGCCCGTCAGGATCGTCGCCCGGCTGGGACCGCAAATGGAATTGGTAACCATGCAGCGTTTGAAGAGCATGCCTTCCGCAGCCAGACGATCCAAATGCGGCGTTGGCGCGGCCTTCGCGAAAATACCTCCGTAGGCGCTGATGGCCTGAGTGGCGTGGTCGTCCGAAAAGACGAAGACGATGTTGGGCTGCTTGGCGGCGGTCGCGATCGAAGCGATGGCGACTAGGCACGAGAATGCGAGAATGAATCGGTGCATAAGAAAATTGGTTTTGGGGGTCACAGGACGCTAGCGTGCTGGAATCGGGCGATGCCGCAATTCCTTTCGCGCATTTCCAAGGTACGGCAATCGCCTCCCGCGGCGCTGCGGGACGCAGCTACCCTACCTCCTAACTGGCTCGAGTTAAACCGTCGGTAGCGGGCTTGCGCAGCGGCGTACGCTCCGTCGCTCGCTGAAATGCAGCTTTCGCTTCGTCGCGCCTACCCAATTCGAGCAACGCTTTTCCGAGCGTCTCATAAGTTGGCTCGACGATCTCCGGCGGACCGAATTCCAACGGCAAGGCATCTTCTGCAGCTACCGCTTTTTCGAGCAAGGAGACGCCGTCCTCGGTTCTGCCCTCTCGGATGGCAAGCAAGCCTGCAATCTGGTCGATCTGCAAGGCTTCGCCCGGCGCGCTGGGGCGCGGTTCCTCGAGGAGAGAGCGGGCAGCGGCGGGGTCGCCCTTTCGCAGCCCAACGAGGGCGTCGGTTACGCGGTACTTGAATGAGGCTGCGCCATAGTCCCGAGCGCCATCGCTCGCCGGCAATCGCTCCAGCGGGGCGTTCCAGCGGTCATAGAGCGCCTCGTCATTCAAATCCAACAAGTGTCTCGCTCGCATGGATACAAAGTAATTCCATTCCATGACGCTCGGGTCGCCTTGGATGAATTCGCCTGCCTGATTCATAATCGATTCCGCCTTATCGGTCTCCCCCAACATCAGGTAGCCGTAGTGCAGCCAAGCCGAGTAATGCCCGCACACATTGGGAGGCAGCCCGCGTTCCGCCCGTTCCGCATCTTGAATACGCGTGGCGCGAATATTGGCGGCGACGTTGCGCTCCCACATTCCCATGGCCACGAAAATGTGCGAGGTCATGTGTTGGGCGTGCGCCGCATCGGGGGCGATCTCCGAATACGCATTGGCCGCTTCCAAACCGAGCGAGGCGTGTACGGGGTCGTCGAAGGAGTGAATGATATAATGAGCGGCGCCGGGATGTTGCGGGTTCCGCTCGAAAACGGGCAGTACTTCGGCCGCCGCCCTCATATAGGTAGCGAAATCGCGGGCCCCATTCTTGACGCCAAGAATCGACAATGCATAGAAGCTTCGCGCTTCATCGTCTTCCGGATAGGCGTCGCTCAGGCGCTTCATCGCATTCATATAGGCGCTATCCCGCTTGAGCTTTGGCAGATCGACGGAGGCTCCCGCCGGTCCGCCGGCGCCGCATACTTCCTGGGCCGAAACGCTCACGAGCAAGCCGTCCTCTTCATAGAGAACTTCGATGGCGTCGAAGTAGCGTTTCTCGCGTTCCGTCTTTGCCTTGGCGCGTCGCGCTTCGGGAGTCGGCCCCAGGCGCTCCAGCGCAGCCCGCCCGCTCTCGCAATCGTATTGCCGCCACAAGGGGTGGTTGTAGGTCATCGCTTCGCCCCAGTAGGCCAACGCGAAGTCGGGATCGATCGCTTGGGCTTCGCGAAACGCTTTTGCCGCGCTGCCGAACTCGAAGCTGTGCAAGAGCAGTACGCCGCGATAGAATGGCTTCTGAGCCTCCCCGGATCCCGAATTGGGAAACGAGACCGCCCCCAGGCCTTCAATTTCGACTACCGAGGTTTCGCTCGTCGAGTCGCTCGTCGTGGAATCCACACCGCAGCCGAAGCATAGCAGCATAAGAATGCAAAGCGGGAAGGCGGACAGAGAACGGATGAGATGGCGCATTGCCGTACAAGATGAACGGAAATGCCCCGAAATGCAATACGATAGGAAGCCGGGGGTTCGGATCGCGACTTGGAATCTATTGAAAGCCACGTCGCTGCAGGACGCAGCTGCCCTACCTTCTCAGGTAGACCGGCGAACTCCAGGCCCACTGATCGTTGGTCTGCCGTACGCGGACGTAGTAGTTGTCTTCGCCGCTGCATTCATCGTTCCATTTGAAGGCCCAGTTGAATTCATGCGGCAAAGGCGCTCGGTTGAAACGGTAGGCGGGCGAATCGATGCCGCCCAGATGACCGGTGCGGGCGCCCTCGATCAAACGCGATAGGGGCATAGCGACCTCAATGCCGTTGAGCTTGGCCTGCACGAACCCGTCCAGTGGCATCTCGACCTCCAGGCGCATGCCTTGCGAGGCATTAGTCGCGTTGTTCGGATTGCTGCGAGTCGTCGTGGCAAACGCGACGGACTGCGGGTCGGCTTGACGCCAAGACGATTCGTAAAATCCGGATTCGCTCTCCTCTCCTTCGACTGGAGAAACCACTTCGCGTCCGCGGAACCGCGGCTCCGCACGGAGAATTCGACCCGCGCTGAGACCCAATTCGACCTGCCAAGGCACGGCCTTGTTTCGCTCACCCCAGCCTAGCTCCAAATAGATAGACGTGTGAACGGTCTCCCCTATCGGCTGAGCCGGGAAGTCCGTCTGCGACACGCGATGGGCCAATCGTCCGTTCTTGACGATATCCACGCAGTCGATGGCCCCTGCCGCCTGGACGCGTACCTCGAGTTCTCGCTCCCGGCAAGGCGCGACAACCGCGCCCATGGGCGCTCCATTGAGCGAATACTCCAAGCGAATTCGATCGCCGGTAAGGGCATAGCAGCGACGTTCCTTCAACGCTTCCCAGATCGCCTCGCGTCCCCGTCCATCCGTCCACAGTCCGGTAACTCCGTGACCGTAGCTTCCGGGGTGACCGCTATGATGATCCGTGTGACCGGAAAAGCCGAATACATTGCCCTGATCGAGCCCGTATTGAATCGTGCTTTCCCAATCAGAGCCTCCCATCGAATGGAGAAACGGGCGGGTGTTGTCGTTCGTCTCCGAGCAGCCATGCATGGATAGCAATTCCACGAAGGGTCCCCATTTGGGATCGTAGGTTTTCCAGTTGATGCCACGCGTTCCCGTCCGGTAGCCGATGTGATGCGGGAAGGCGAGCGCCTCGATGCCCTCCGATTCGAGCGCCGAAAATCGATCGTGCAGATCGGGAATGCTATCCGCATAGATGATATCTCCTTCGAAACGCTTGTAGAGGATCGTGCGGTCTCCATCCGCATTGGAATGGATCTCGAAGCCCGGAAAAACGACGAAGGACTGCTCGTCGTTAAACGAGCGCAGCGTATCCATCATCTTAGGCCAATCGCGCTTGAGCTTGGCGAAGCCCACTTCGTGAAAATCGATAATGTACTGAATGCGCTCGTCGGGTTCCGGCATGTCGGGCCAATGAGCGTGGCCCGTAATGGAAACGAAGTCCAGTTGCTCCCGGGCGTTCTTCAGCGCGTCTTCCAAGGAGCCATGCCCATAGGAAAGACCGCAGTGATTGTGAAGATCGCCGAAGAGGAGCTCTCGCCCTTGGTAGCTATCAGGTTCGGATTCCATATACATTTTAGACCTGCAGATTCGGCATATACGACAAAGTACAACTACATTCCCCGGTAAAATCTCTATCTGCGCCTATCTGCGTCATCTGTGGGAGAATAAACTTCCAACCGATCGCCTTTCGCATCGAACGAGTCCCTGGCCCCGCAGACCATTTCCAAGGAACGCAATCCATCGGTGGCATCGCAAACGGGATCGTCCCCGTCGCAAAAGTCCCGCATGTGCGCTACGAGATTCACGTCCGATCCATAGTGCGAGGTATCGAACTGATTGCCCCCCGCAAAGAAGGTGTCCGTTTCGCGACCGTAGTTCGTGTAGCTGCGGATCATCCCATCGGAACGCGACAGGACGAGTCGCCCGGAATCGCCAACCAGCTCTAGGGTTTCTCCGTCCGGAGCCAAGGGACCGAATATAGTGAAGAATAGATTTCCCACCACGCCACCGCCCAGTTGCATATTGACGCTTCCGAAATCCTCCACGTCGCTCGGGCTGTAGACGCACGCGTCATTCAAGGCCCGTTCGTCGTCCGGGTTTCGGGTGCTTGTAAAGGTATTGCTGACGGTTTCCTTGGACTCCTCGAGGACGTCGTATCGTCGATAGGCGCACTCTCGATCGCATTCCGAACAGCGCGCCGGAGCGGTCGGGTCCGGTTTGAATACGCCCGATCGTCCTCCGAATGCGCTCATGGATCCGCAGTCCGAACTGGCCATCCAGCGAAACACGTCGAAGTGGTGACTGCACTTATCGTTCAAGGGACCGCCCGACCAGTCGCGCTTCCGGTGCCAACCTTGCAGGTAGCGACTGTATGGGATGATCGAACGCAGCAGGATCATCTGCAGCGAGCCCACTGCCCCGCCGTCGAGCAGTTCCTTCATCTTCAGCCACGAGTCTTCGTAGCGCCGCGTGAACCCCATGAGCAAGCGATTGCCTGTTCGCTTCTCGGCGTCCGCGATGATGCGGCCGTCCTCGAGCGTTACGGAAATGGGCTTGTCCAGGTAGACTTTCTTGCCCGATTCCAAAGCGGCGACTGCATGCTCGGCATGAGCATCGGTATGGGAAGTGATGACGATCAGGTCGATATCCGGGCTGTCGACAATTTCTCGATACGATTGGCAACGAGTCACAGACGCTTCCACTCCTTTTTCCTGGTATCGCTTTTCCAACTCGCTCGCCGCGTAGTCCGTACTTTCCGCCGATCGATTCGCTACGGCCGCGACCTGGAGCTGCGTCTCCTCGAAACTGTCGACCATATTAAAGCCGATGTGATGCAGCCCTCGGGCTCCGCACCCGATAATTCCAACCTTCTTGATTTCCTTCATCAATAAATCTCCTTCTTAGACTCCTCCCACCCAGCAAGACTTAGCCCTAGCCCGTTTTGTCCAAGTCATACTTTTGCTTGTCGTGGAAGGTCAGAACGAACAGCACTGTCACAACCGCGGTGATAACCCCGGTTGTATTGAAAACGCCACTCCAGTCGTAGGTCGCGGTCTCGCCCTCGATCGCGTTCCACTCCGCGATACGTCCTGCGATATTCGACCCGAAGAATTTACCCAGTCCCAGAAATACGAGCATGAACAGTCCTTGAGCAGCCGCGCGAAAACGTTCGCCCGCCTTCAAGTCGACGTACACAGAGCCGGTGACATTGAAGAAATCGTAGCAGGCCCCATGAATCAGAATGGAGAAGATAATCAACGCCTCCGCATTGACGGTTATTCCTGAGAACAGAAAATAGCGAATCGACCAAAAGGCCAGCCCCAGCGTCATCATCCACTTCATTCCGACCCGCGCGATCATCCACGGAACGAATACCATAAAGGCCGCTTCCGACACTTGCCCCAGCGTCATCTTGCTCGCGACGTTCTCGACCCCGATGTCGTTCAAGAACATGTTAAAGAATGCGAAGTACATTTGGATCGGAATGCCGATCAGCAAACTGGCTCCGAGAAAGACGGTGAAGCTTCGCTCTTTGAGGAGCGACAAGGCCTCGAAACCCAGAATGCTTTTCGCCCCAACCGTCTCGTCGCGGGCCTTCGGCGGCGTGGATGGCAGCGAGAAATTATACAGGCCTAAAACCACCGAAGCGACGGCCGACATGACGAGCGGAATAGCGGTCGTTTCGACGTTGGGAACGAAGCGCCCCAGTAGCATATTGACGGCCAATCCCGAAAACACCCAACCAATGGTGCCGAAGAGTCGAATATAGGCGAAGTACTTGCGCGGCAGGTGATGAAAGACGATCGAATTGCTGAGCGCTTCCGCGGGCGTGTATACCACGCAATAGGCGAAGAGCAGCCAAACGAAGGCCGAAGGATCGGTCACCTGGGAAAGGACCGCCATGAGAATCGCAGACCCGATGTTGAGAACGCCCAGCACTTTCTCAGTGGCGAAGTAGCGATCCGCTACCATGCCCACGAAGAAGGGCGATATGATCGCTCCAATGCCGAACAAGCTGTAGGAAAAGCCGATCATCGATCCCGGTTGCTCCAGCCCCTTGCCGAGATAGGTCCCCAAAGTCACGAACCAAGCTCCCCGAGTAAAGTACTGGAGGAGCATCATTATTGAGAATCGGGTTTGGGTATTGGCTACGGAGCTCATGGTGGGGGTTTAGGGACGGAGCCACGAGCATCCTCGTTTTAAACCCGGACGCAAGAAACTAGCCTTGTTCTTTCTGGTAGATTCGATGTTCTTTTTGGGATTTATTCCCTCCCCTTGTGAGCACGCATTCCGAAAATCCCCGAACCGAACTGCAGCGTGAAGTGCATCATCGCTTCGTCGAAAATGCGTCGCAGCGGGAGCTGATCTCCGCTGGTTTCCATGTCGGCTTGCCGGAATTGCAATCGCGAAAGCGCAATGCGACTCAGCCCGACTATTCCATCTCCTACATTCTAAGCGGCGAAGGCGTCTTCGAAGACGAGAAAGGCAAGACCTATGAGTTCCATCCAGGCTGCGTCGTGCAGCGATATCCAGGTAGCAAATACAGTATTCATCGTTTCGAGTCGGTTGCCCATTCCGAATTCTTCATCGTCTTGCCGCGCTCGCTGTACCTCAGTTTCGCGAGCACCGGTATTATCCAGGACGACTACTCCGTTTTCGATGCCGGAGCGGATCCGGTTTTCAAGAGCCGACTTTCCCAATTCGTGCGTGACTTCCGGAACTCATCCGACGGAGAACTGCGCGTCGCCCTGCTGGAGACCATCTCTCTTATCGTGGATTGCTTCAAGCGGGACCGCTCGCGGGAGGCTGACTCCCAAGAGACCTTATTGATAGACAAAGCCTGCCAGATGCTGAGCGAGAATCCGGGCTCGAATCTCAAACTGGAGACTATCGCCCAGAGCTTAGGCATTTCCTACGAGTCCTTTCGCAAGAAATTTCGTCAGCGAAAGAACATTTCCCCGGCTCAATTCCGCATTCAAAAGCGACTCGAATACGCCATGACGCTGCTCATCGAAGACAAGGCCCCCATCAAGGAAATCGCTTTCGAGCTTGGCTATGCGAATTCAGCCAATTTCAACAAGCTCTTCCAGAAAGCGACCGGGCAATCGCCCGCCGCGTTTCGAACGCAGCACCGTCAACGCATCGAGCGGAATCGATAGATTTGGATCGCCCTTCGCCTCCAAAGGCATTCAAATTGCGGCAAATATGAAAAAGACCCTACTCGCCTTTCTATCCCTTTCCATAGCCGCCGTCACGCTCGTCGCCGAAAACAAGATCGCTGACAGCCAGAAAAAGTGGATCGAAGTCTACCAGAAGCAGGAGAACATTCCCGCTCCCGCCGACATGCTGATCAACGAGGCCAAGGAACCCGCTCTGCGCAAAGGGTTCGTCAGCCTCTACAACGGCGAGAACCTCGACGGCTGGCAACCGCTAGGCGGCCACTGCGAATTCAAGGCGGAAGGCGAAGCGATCGTCGGCACCTGCGTTCCCGGCTCTCCCAGCACCTATCTCTCTACGATCAAGGACGACTACACGGATTTCATTTTCACTGCCGAGATGAAGTGGGACGTGGACGGAAACACGGGCATCATGTTCCGGGCTGACTCCAAGCCTGGCGGCAAAGGCGGGGTCACTGTATTCGGTCCCCAAGCCGAGATGGAAGCGGATTCCAAGAAGCGCTTTTGGTCGGGAGGCCTTTATGGCCAGTCCGCTGGCGGTTGGCTCTATCCGCTCTGGCTAGACGCCCACGAAGAAGCCCGCAATGCCATCGACTATGACGGCTGGAATCGCATCACCATCCGCGCTCGAAAGAAATTTATCAGCACCTGGGTGAACGGCGTCCCTGCCGCCCGCTGGAGAACCAACGACTATTCCGAAGGCTTCTTCAGCTTGCAGATCCATTCCGGCAAGGAAGGCCAAGTACGCTTCCGCAACATCAAGCTCAAAGAGCTCAAAGACAAGTAGGAGCTTTTCGCAAGCGAAGGCGAAACAAGAAGGTCATCGCTGCGCTAGGATGTCCTCTCTTCGATCGGACAATTAAGGTCGGCGTCTGGCAAAGCCGAATAAGGACTCTGCTACCAACGGAGGAAATAAACTCCCCAAGCAGATCGCCTTACGTCCGCGAAGCGGATCCTGCTGTTCTCGTCCCGTGAGAACTCCTAGGCCGAAGGCCGATGACTAAAGATCATGGATCATCGGACCCGTTAGCCGCTCATGGTAGCCATATCCGGCAGATCGTACATGGCGATCATGTAGGGGTGGTTCTCACGGTACTGGGTCAGCGGGGACGCGTTTTCGACTCGCCCAATCGGGCGCACGTTTTTTCCGATAACGCCTTTGGCTTCGTCGCCGATGTCCTCGCGCATTGACTGCGCCTTCGCTTCAAGCGCGGCCACGATGTCCGGATGCGCGTCGTAGCGGTTCGTCGTTTCGCCCACGTCTTCTCGCAGATTGTACAGTTCGTTAAGTTCCGTACCCGCTTTTCGGAAATGCAACTTCCAGTCTCCCACGCGCACCGCTTCCAATGCGTTTTGCTTGTAGTAGAAAAAGGTTTCGTTCGGCGGCGTTGCAGACTCGTCCGTCATAAGGCGCTCGATATCGTAGCCATCGATCGCTCGGTCAGTCGGCGTATCCACGCCTGCAATTCGAGACAAGGTAGGAAAGAAGTCCATGGAGGAAACGACGGCATCGCTGGTTGTTCCTGGAGCAATGCGCGAGGGCCAGCGCATGATGCAGGGCACGCGTTGCCCGCCCTCCCAGGTTTCTTGCTTGGTTCCGCGACAAGGATCGTTGCTACCGCCCTCCCCTTGGGCGCGCGAGCCATTGTCGCTGGTGAAAATGATCAAGGTATTATCTCCAATGCCCAGCGAATCGAGATGATCCATTAGAACGCCCATACTCCAGTCGATGCATTCCACAGCGCCTCCATAGGCGCCGTTTCGAGACGTATCCAAAAACTGCTTCGGAACGAAAAGCGGGACATGCACGTACATGTGGGCCAAGTAGAGAAAGAACGGTCCGTCTTGGTTGCGATTGATAAATTGCAGGGCCTCGTCCGTGTAGCGCTCGGTAATGCCCCGCTGGTCGGGCTGGGCTTGAATGACCGTCTCGTTGCGCAGCAAGGGCAAAGGCGGGTTGTCCTGTCGATTCGATTGCCTCCCCATGTCGTTGCTATAGGGAATTCCGAAATACTCGTCGAAGCCATGTCGCGTCGGCAGAAACTCAGGCTGATCCCCGCAGTGCCATTTCCCGATGATCTTGGTCGCATAGCCGCCCTGCTTCAACTGCGATGCGACCGTCACTTCATTGGAATGCAGTCCGATATCGTCTCCCGGGAATAGCACCACTTCTCCATGAAAGCTGCCAAAGGAAATGCGAGGCGGGTAACAGCCGGTCATCATGGCCGCCCGAGAAGGGGAACAAACCGGGGACGCCATGTAGAAGTCGGTGAACCGCTTGCCTTCCGCCGCCAATCGATCGATATGCGGCGTTCGGTTTCGAGTCGAGCCATAGCAACCGAGATCGCCATAGCCGAGATCGTCGCAATTGATGAGAATAATGTTGGGGAGATCGTTCATGGGATAGCTTTCCACTCCATCTTCACGGCTTCGGGCCAAGGGTCAAGCGCCTGTCCGAGACACCCACCCCAAAGGGGATGATGCAGGATACCCGCAATCGAGCGCCTGCGCCAGGGATTCGCTGGCGATACGCGGGACAATATTCCGGTCGATCGGAAATTGAGGATTGATCATGGCGATATCGCCCAGAGGATAGCCGCAATGCCAAAAACGCCGCCAGGAACGCTTGGACTCATCATCGCAAATGGAATTCTCTTCGCGATTACCTATATGGTCAGCGGCATGGAGGGTCCCATGATCGAAGCCCTGGCCTTGTTCTTCCCTCTCAACGAGCGCTTTCAAATTTGGCAATTCGTCACCAATTTGTTCATGCACGGGAGCATCGCCCACTTGTTCTTCAATATGTTCGGACTCTACACCTTTGGCATGGTGTTGGAAACCCTCTGGGGCACGCGCAAGTTCCTCGCCTTCTTTTTCGTTACCGGAATCGGCGCGGGCGCGATCTACCTAGCCGTTAACTTCGCCCAGTTCAATGGAGTCTACGGAGACTTATCGGAGCAAGGCCTGTCCGAGCAGCATCTGGAGATTCGACTGGACGAAGTTTCCAAGCTGTACGACAAACGCCTCGAGCCCAGAAATTACCAGAACTTCACCTACAGCGGTCAAACGCCTCCACGTGGCCAAGAGACTGTATCGGAAGAGCGCCTACAAGATTTCTATGGCAACTACGCCATTCCAGCCCTAGGGGCATCGGGCGCGATCTACGGCATCCTAGTAGCCTTCTGTTTATTGTTTCCCGATACGAAATTGATGTTCATCTTCGTGCCCATTCCGATCGCGGCCAAGATCGTCGTGCCTATATTGATACTGCTGGACTTGTTTTCGGGAGTCACTGGGTTCTCCTTGTTCGGCGGTGGGATCGCCCATTTCGCCCATATCGGAGGCGCCTTGATCGGATTTCTCCTCATGCTTTATTGGCGCAAGCGGCGAGCGCCGCAAAACGAATACGGGCCTATCGACGTTTAAGCGACTGCCTTCCAGTTGTCCCTTGAACTCGAATCGCCGCTGAATTCGAATCCCGTCCCAACGGCCCCTCTCGGGTCCTCCAACCCCAACTCTTCATGAATCCAAGCAATCTCCTTCGATCCCTTTTCGCCCTTATTTTCTGCGTCAGTTCTTTGCTCGCCCAAGACGATGCCTCGTCCATGACCGAGGCGGAAATCCAGGAGGCCCAGGCCGAGTATCAGCAATTCCTCGACTCCCTTGGCTGGCAGGACGAAGGCCTGGGAGAACTGGAAGAATGGGCGACAATCGATATTCCCGCGGGCTTCCGCTTTCTCAATGGCGCCGACGCCGACGCATTGCTGCAAGCCTTCGGAAACCTTCCGGATGATTACGAAGGTATGATCGCCGTTGAAGATGTCGACTGGTTCGTACTGTTCCAATTCGAAGACAGCGGGTATGTGAAGGATGACGAAAAGGACGACCTCGCCGCCGACAAGCTGTTGAAGTCGCTCCAGGAAAGCGATGGACCGAGCAACGAGTATCGTCGCCAGCAAGGCATCGAGCCTCTTTACACGGAGGGCTGGGCCATGGAACCGCGCTACAACGAGCTGACCAACAACCTGGAATGGGGTATCGTGCTTCGTTCCGAATCGGGCAACCGCAGCGTCAACTACCTTACGAAATTGCTTGGCCGCGATGGCATCATGAACGTCACTCTGGTCTGCGACCCCGAGGACCTCGAATACATCCTTCCCAGCTATCAGGAACTGCTCATTGGCCATCAGTACAAGGCCGGCAAATCCTACGCGGAATACCAACAAGGCGATAAGGTAGCCACCTACGGCCTGAGCGCCTTGATCGCCGGAGGGGCCCTCTACGGAGCGGCTAAGCTCGGCTTGCTCGGCAACCTGATCCTCTTCTTCAAGAAGTTCTTCAAGATCGTGATCGTGGGCCTCGTGGCAGTGGGTCTCGCGATCAAGAAGTTCTTCTCGCGACTGGCTGGCAGAGAAACGGTGGAAGCGGATTCGCGCGAGGGCTAGGCGAGGTCGATTGGCAACGAAGGCTACGCGCGCCCCAGGAAGTCCGAACATGACCGACGCGGAGTCATTCTACCTGGTGCTGGCAGGCTTCTATCTATTCGAATGCCTCAAGCTGCAACCCACCCAAAGGAACGCATTCTCGACTCTAGGAACGGGAAAGGGGCATTGGGCGCCCAAGCGGGAGCTCTCGCGATTTCTAGGCATACGAAAATGGGCTTTCCTCGCCCCGCTCCTTCCCTGGCCCGGCGCCATGTTCATCGTCCCTCGGCGTCAACCAAATCCGCGCAGCCCGAGCCCCTTGAGGACCCGACGGCTGATCCGCATCTATTTTGCCCGCGCATCGCGACTGCGGATCCTCTCGATGGGCATCTTTCTCTACTATTTCGCCGCGCTGCCCTACCTCTATTTCCACTTGAAGGGCGAAGCCCTTTTCCTGGGCGCAGTCGCATTCGGCTACGCCTTGATGATCTGGGCGGCCCTACTCTTGTTTCGAGCGTATCGAGCGCTGAAATGCGGGAAGTCCGAGGGACTCGCGCCGCAATTGATTTACACCTGCTTCCTTCCCTGGCACGCCATGCGCTGCGCCGATGAGCTGGCCTTCGCCTACTCCCGAGCTTGGAACGTTCCCAGCGTTCTGGGAGCCCTCTCGGACAGTCCGAAGTGTCGAAATTCGCTGGAAAGGCTCTATCGCGACAGTCTCTTCAGACCTAGCGCCCTTTATACCAGCGAGGCCCTCACGCCCGCTCTCGAATTTTCGAAGATCGATCCGGCCAGAGCGGTGGCCGCGCCGAGCGGCATCGGGCGAGCCCGCTACTGCCCTTGCTGCCAGGCCACTTACGAGCCGGGCATTGAACGCTGTAGCGATTGTCGCGATGTACCGCTCATCTCTTTTCGCTGATTCCGCTCGATAGGCAGGCGCCGATTCAAGCAGGACCGGTCGTTCGAATAGCGGGTTCCGATGCGACTGCGGAGAGTGTTGGAAAAGCTTGCAGTTTGAAAGCGGAACGTTGCTATTGAGCGCGTTACCCATAGCATGATATCGGCATCCAAAAACGACGGGGATGCCTACCCGAGACGGTCGCGTGCTTCTGCTGGAGGACGAATCGGTAAATCTAAAATTGGGATCGGTACTATTGAAGAGCATCGGCTACGAACCGACCTGCGCCAAGGACGGCTACGAAGGCCTCGACCTGGCCCAATCCCACCCCTTCGATCTCATATTGCTTGATATTCGGATGCCTGGCATAGATGGCTTCGAAGTAGCGAGGCGGATCCGGGAACGGGGAACGCCTGGCGAGCGAATTCCGATTGTCGCCGTATCCGCTCACGCAATGCCCGGCGACAAGCGACGTTGCGGGCATGGACGATTCGATGCGCAAACCCCTGACCTTGCACGGACTGTCGGAAACGATGGACAAGTGGCTGAGCAATCGCGCTTAGAGAGGCGCTCACGCTGGCGAATTTACTCGCAACGCTATCCCAGATAGGCTTTTGCATAGACAACCGTTGAATACTCATGATTAGAATCCCTACCCTTTCGCTCCTACTCGCAACCCTCGCCCTTCCCCTCCATTCCGAGACCCTCGATGTCTATTTCGGCACAGGCGGCAATGGGTCCAAAGGAATCTACCGCGCTCAACTCGATACCGCTTCCGGCAAACTATCTCAAGCCGAAGTGGCCGCCGCAATCGGCAATCCTGGATTCCTCGCCCTCTCCCCGAACAAGACCCGCCTCTATGCGGCGTGCCAAAGCGACGGAGCGCCCAGCGTTGCCGCCTATCGAATCGAAGGCGACGGCAGTCTTTCCTTTCTCAATGCAACGCCCATCGGCGATGGCGGGGGCGCCCATATTTCCGTCCATCCTTCCAATTCCTTTCTTCTCACCGCGCAGTACGGTGGCGGTTCGGTAGCGGTCTTTCCCATTCAAACGGATGGGAGCGTGGGCGCGCGCTCCCAACTCATCGAGCACCAAGGCGGCTCTGGCGTTGTGGAGAAACGACAAAGCGCTCCCCATCCCCATTGGACCGGTTACTCCCCTGATGGGAGATTCGCATTCGTACCCGATTTGGGCTTGGACCAGATTGTCATCTACAAGGTCGACGCGAAAAAAGGCGCTCTCTCCCGTCACGGCGTTGCGCAAAGCATCGCGGGCGGCGGTCCTCGCCACATGCGCTTCTCCGTCGATGGAAAATTCATCTACCTGCTCAATGAATTGGAACTCGCCGTGACCACATTCGCTTACGACGCGCAGAACGGTACGACGCGACGCCTCTCCACGACGAGAGCGCTTTCAGCGGAAACCAAGTCCAAAGAGTTGTTCAACTCCAGCTCCGAAATTGTCGTTCATCCAAACGGGCGCTTTCTTTACTCCGGAAATCGGGGGAACGACACCGTGTCCGCCTACGAGGCGAATCCGCAGACCGGCGAATTGACGGTCATCGACGTCGAGCCCATTCGTGGCGAGTGGCCGCGGAACATCAATATGGACGCCACCGGACGTTGGCTGCTCGCCGCTGGACAACACTCGAATACTGTGGCCGTTTTCGAAATCGATCAGAAGAGCGGGGAACTAACTTACCAAACCCGTTCGGTCATCAACGTACCGGCTCCCATCTGCATCGTATTCAAGGAATGAGCGCAAAGCCTCGGGTCGGGGCGTCATTTTCCGAGAAACGCCACGATCATCTCCATCAACGCTTCCCCGTGAGGCGTTTTGAAGATGTGCTGGGCATGGGCGTCACCCGGAACGATTTCCAATCGCTTCGGATCGCTTGCTTTGTCGAAGGCCGATTCAACCGTCTTCCGCAATCCATCCCCTTCGCTCACAATAAAGACCTTGTCGCCGGTCAGCGCCTTAGGCGAAATCACGACAGGCGGCGCTAGGAGTATCAGCTTATCGAGCGCTCCATCGTCTAAGCCAACCGCTGCCTTGGCCGCCGCCGCGCCCCCCATACTCGCTCCAAGCAATGCAATCGAGTCGAGGCCGCGCTCTTTTAAAAAGGCTACCGCCGCGACAAGATCCAAGTGCTTGTCATTCGCATTCTTGCCTTTCTGGCTCTTGCCGTAGCCTCGAAAATCAATTGCGAGGGCCTGTACGCCACTGACCGCAATCCGCTCGGCAAGCGGGTGCCAGCTCTCTTTGTCGAAGACCCTTCCATGCGCCAACACCACCGCTCGATCCCCTTCGCCATATAAATTGCCGTAGATCCGCGCTCCATCCGACGCTTGAAAGGCGACGGTTTGGAAGGACTCCGCTGCGTATGCGGAAACCGAGACGACGAAGCATGCGAAAGCAACGGTAAAGGATCCAGACATAGCTCCACCTTGGCTGATCGGCAGGGAAAGTCAAAACATGCCGTTTCTTCACGCATCCCATCGCTACGGCTTCAGTCGTTGACCCGAATTGGCAAGCCTTGTAGGGGATTTGCAATGCCCCCGCTTCGAATTCGCCCCATCCCCTTTCTGATCCCAACCTTATGGGCTGTCTCTCCGATCGCGAGTGCCGATTCGCTAGAGAACCTTCAGCCTTCGCTAGGAAGGTTGGCCCCGATGCCCCGAGCTTCATCGTCGTCTACGACCATCGATACATCGATCTCCATGAATCGATTCCAACCGAGGGCATAGGCGGATATCGCGGTGGCATTGTCGCTCTCTACGATCGCAACGCCAGACCCTCTCGCCAAGTCGTGCCAGCGCCCGAGGATCTTTATGTCGGGACCGTGCATTGCGGCTTCGTCTTCGGGAGTCATTTGGGAAAAAAGAGAAAGCGTATCGTGGAGCTTTCCCTGGTGAAGTTGCCAAGTTACCATGAATTTCATGAAGGTATTAGGGTTTAGGGCATTTCGGATACGGACCAAAGAAAAAGAGGTCCGACGCGTCGCGATCAATCGCGAGCGTACCCCGAAACTGCGTTCCTCCTCGGAGGGAGTCAATCCCCGCCCTGTAACAGTCACGCGACGCTATAAACGGGCCCTTTGGCCCATCAATGGGCCCAGACTCGATTGCCGACCTCGGAGAGATCGACGCAGCCCTTCCACATTCCAGGAATGAAATCGTAGTTGAGCACGTTCTTCATGACTTCCTCGGAAGTGAAATAGCCCGATAGGGCGAGCTGGCGAAACTGACGCAAATTCTTGGGATTCGCATCCACCATCTCGCGCAGAATTCCATCTTGATGGGCGCCTTTCAAATCCGCGAAGGCCTTTCCATGAGCTTCGCGGCTCTGGCCATTGGTCTGCACTATGCCGTGCTTCAAGGTCTTCTTTTCATCGGGCGTCAAGTACTCGCCGTACAAGACGTCGATGTATTGCGGGACCCCTACATCAAGGGCCCCCGGGGTATCGGTGCGCGGCAATATCCGATCCACGACCGCTTCGATAGTGGCGGTCTCAATCGTAGTAAAATGCGTCAACGCGCTTCCGGCAGGAGCCGCCTTCGATTGGGCATAGAGGGCCCCGGTCATAGTCGATGCCGAGAGAGCCGTCGTTCCGAACAGCAAGCCGGTCCGCTTCAAGGCCTCGCGGCGATTCATTACCAATGCGTCTTCCGAATTCGCTTTCGTATTCATGTTTTGGCTCTCCGCTTAAGATAGATTTCCTTTTTTAAGTTCGCTAACCGCGTGATCCGCTGCCCGCGCGGTCAGGGCCATGTAAGTCAAGGACGGGTTTTGGCAGGCCGCCGAGGTCATGCAAGCGCCGTCAGTCACGAAGACGTTCTTCGACGAGTGAACTTGATTCCACTTATTCAAGACTGACGTCTTCGGGTCGCGCCCCATACGGGCCGTCCCCATTTCGTGAATGCAGTTTCCGGGGTTGCTTTTCTCAGGCGTATCGAAGGGCTGTATATCCTTGCCTCCCGCCGCTTCGATCATGTCGATGGCAGACTGCTTCATGTCCTTGCGCATCGCGTACTCGTTCTCCTTCCATCCGCAGTCGAAGGTGAGCGTAGGCTGACCCCACTTGTCGCGGAGGTCTTCATTCAGATACATCCGGTTTTCGTGATACGGCAAGCATTCGCCCCAAGATCCGATTCCGAATCGCCAGGGACCGGGCTCAATGAGATCCGCCTTCAGTTCCGGTCCGAAGCGAGCCAACTCGGCAATCCCGCGCGACCAATTGTCTCGGCTGGCGCGACCTTGATAGCCGAAGCCCCGCACGTAATCCTTTTGCGTAGAGGCTTTGTCGAGGTTGCGGAAGCGCGGAATGTAGATCCCATTGGGACGGCGCCCCTTGTAGTACTTATCGTCGTATCCATCGAAGCGCCCCGATGCGCCCACTTTGAAATGGTGATCCATCAAGTTGTGCCCCAATTCTCCGCTCTCGTTTCCGAATCCTTCCGGGTAGCGGTCGGACTTGGAATTCATGAGAATATAAGTCGACGCCACCGCGGATGCGCAGAGGAAAATCACTTTCGAATAGTATTCGACCACTTCATGCGTCTCCGCATCGATGATACGGACGCCAATAGCTTTCTCCTTCTTCTTGTCGTAGATCAGCGAGTTGACGATCGAATACGGACGCAGGCTTAGGTTGCCCGAAGCGTATCCTGCGGGCAAAGTGGCCGCATTGCTGCTGAAATAAGCCCCGTAGGGACACCCTCTAATGCATCGATTGCGGAATTGGCAACTGCCGCGGCCATTTTGGGGCTTCGTCAGATTGGCCACGCGCCCGATAATCATGGTGCGATTCTTGAAGCTCGATTCAATGCTCTTGCGCACATCCGTCTCCACGCAGGTCATCTCCATGGGAGGAAGAAAATTGCCATCGGGAAGCTGATCCAACCCCTCCTCGGATCCGCTAATGCCAGCGAATCCCTCGACGTAATCGTACCAAGGAGCGATTTCCTCGTAGCGAATAGGCCAATCCACTCCGTGGCCATCCTTCGCGTTCGCTTCGAAATCCATTGCGCTGAGACGGTAGGACTGGCGGCCCCAAAGGAGAGAGCGACCGCCCACATGATAGCCGCGCATCCAGTCGAAAGGCTGATCCTCCGAATAGGGATTGTCGACGTCGTCGACGAACCAATGGGACGAAGCGGGATGCGTGGTGTAGCCAGTGCGATTCTGCTTTTGCTGGCGCAGCAACTGTTCCTGATGCTTGGCGCCTCGCCCATCGAATTCCCAGGGTTCCGTGTGAGCTGTGGGGTATTCCCCGTGCTTAACGTCACGTCCGCGCTCCAGCACGAGCGTCTTCAGCCCCTTTTCGCTCAGCTCCTTGGCGGCCCAGCCCCCGCTGATGCCAGATCCAACGACGATAGCGTCAAAGGTGTTTTGCTTGGTTCCTTTTCCTTGAATATTCATGAGGTATCTAAACGTTCTTGCCCCTCTTGCGAAAACGCTTGGTCGGGGATAGCTTGCAGCTGAGACCATTGAGCCAGCAACGAGTTTCGCAATCAATCGCTAAATGCGGGAAAACCGCTTCGAGCGCCGTTTCCCCCGTCGGGAATCGCTCTCTTTTCCGGAGACATCTTTTCCCAGGCCCGAGGGCGGCACGCTTCTTAGTGGAGACTGACGGGTCGAATTCGATCCCAATCGCCTAGGGCAAGGGCATCCACGCAAGATCGAGCGAACTGAGCGATTTGATTCGCTCCCGCGCTCGAAAACAGGCGCGGCCGGATCGAAATCGAGCGATCAGCGCTCGAATTAACGCGCTCCTTAAACCGACGCCACCCCTATTCGCATAACCTGGGCGATCGCGTCACGCAAATGTTGCTTATGGCCACTTGACTTCGCTTTTTGAATACAGGGATGAGCCCCCGTCTCTTTCGCAGCGAATCCTGCAAGGGAGGCGTTTCCGGAGAGGCGTTTGTCAAACCTGAAAAGCGACATGCAAAACAAGATAGGGATGGTCTGTTTGTTCGCGTTAATCGGTTCTTCGAATGCCTATTCGGAGACCGGTTACGAGCAAACCTATGTGGAAAAACAACAGAGCCTCGAAGGCGTTCCGGTACCCACCAAGGTAACAAAGCCTTGGTTGCCGGGAGCTAGCGAGGGACTGCAGATCGACGTGTTGTTGACGGTCGATTCGGAGGGCAAGGTCGCGAAGGCCGAGGTTCTCGAGTCGAGCGATTCTCGCCACAACGCGGCGGTCGTTAACGCAGCCAAACGCTGGAAGTTCCAGCCTCGGATCAAGAATGGGGAGGCCGTGCGTTCGCGCGTCAAAGTCCCCTTCGTTCTGAAGGCGAAAACTGAAGGCCTGGCTATGAAATGAGTGCGAGACTAAGACTGAAATAGAAAAAAAACGGGGCCGGATTCCAACAGGAGTCCGGCCCTATCCTTTCCATCCCGACCGCATGCGTCCTCGCCATCCAGGCATAGACCTGTTCTAATCGCATTTTCCATTATACTATCGCTATGAATCGTCCCCTCGCCCTCGCCTTATCCTTCACTCTGTCCCTGGCAGCCACGGCCCAGCAAATGGACTGGGAAGCCTACGACCCGCCTTCGACGCTCGTCGTCCCCGAAAATCCAATCACGCGGGCCAAGTTTCCCTTCATCGACGTACACAGTCACCAATGGCGCATGGGACCTTCCGACCTCCGGGATCGCGCAAAGGAAATGGATGCCATGAATATGGGGATCATGGTCAATCTGAGCGGACGTGGCGGTTCCCAGCTCAAGGCGATGGCCAGCAACGTAGCGAAGAGCTACCCCAACCGTTTCGCCATCTTTACCAATATCGACTTCAACAACGCCGATGCTCCCGACTGGGCCGAGCGGACCGTCGCCCAATTGGAGACCGACGTGGCCAACGGGGCCAAGGGACTGAAGGTCTACAAGAGTCTAGGACTCTCCAATCGCGATTCCAAAGGCCGACGCATACCGGTGGACTCCCCATGGCTCGACCCCGCCTGGGCCAAGTGCGGCGAGCTGGGCATCCCGGTCATCATCCACTCCGCCGACCCCAAGCCATTCTGGCAGCCCCATGATGCGCAAAACGAACGCTGGCTTGAGTTGAAAACGCATCCGCGGCGCAAGCGTGGAGCCGACGATCCGGCTCCCTGGGAGCAGATCATGCAGGAGCAACGAAACGTATTCAAAAAGCACCCGCAAACCAATTTCATCGCCGCCCATATGGCCTGGATGGCGAACGATCTCGGCGGCCTCAGCGCAGTTCTCGACGACATCCCCAACATGCACGTGGGCATTGGAGCTATCATCGCCGAACTGGGACGCCAGCCCCGCATGGCCAACTGGTTTTTCGAGAAGCACCAGAATCGCGTGCTCTTCGGCAAGGACTCCTACCAGCCCGCTGAATTCGCCACCTACTTTCGGGTCCTTGAATCGTCGGACGAATACTTTCCCTACTACAAACGCTACCACGCCTTCTGGCGCATGTACGGGCTCGCTTTGCCTGACGAGATCCTGAAGAAACTCTACTACAAGAACGCCCTCAGGATCATTCCAGGGCTGGATGCGTCGCTTTTTCCAAAGTGAAAAAGCGACGCATTTCCAAATGTCTCACGGCATTTGGAAGCCGGGAGTCGATTTTGAGAGAGCGATCTCCTCTTCGGTCATCTCCGTTTCGACTCCATCGAACAAGGGCGCTGACAAATAGCGTTCGCTGGTGTCGGGCAGCATGCACACGATGACCGAACCGGGCTCGGCCTTCTCCGCGACCTTGAGGGCTACCGCGAAGGTGGCGCCTCCGGAAATGCCAGTCATGATGCCTTCTTTCCGGGCCAGTTGCTGCGAGGCGGCGATGCCTTCCGGCCCCGACACAGGTATCAGTTCGTCGTAATTATTCGCATCCAAAGCTTGCTGCAATACGTGCGGAATGAAGTCAGGCGTCCACCCTTGTACGGGATGCGGCGCCCAAGCGCTGTGGCTGGTCGCCGGTTCATTCTCATCGGTCCGCTCTTGGGGAACGCCGCTGGAAACCAATGCGGCATTGGCCGGCTCCGTTAGTATGATCTTCGTATCCGGACGCTCTTTGCGCAATGCCCGCGAAACGCCAGACAACGTGCCTCCCGTTCCGTAACCCGTCACGAAATAATCCAAACGATCGCCATCGAAGTCGGCGATCAATTCACGCCCGGTCGTATTTTCGTGGATTAGAGCATTCGCGTCCGTTTCGAACTGGCGAGCGAGAAACCAACCGTTCGCATCGGCGAGTTCCTTGGCTTTCCGATACATGCCGAAACCCTTCTGGGCCCGCGGCGTCAGCACCACCTTGGCGCCGAGGAAGCGCATTAGCTTACGGCGTTCGATGGAGAAGCTGTCCGCCATAGTGACAACCAACGGATAGCCCTTCGCCGCGCATACCATAGCCAGACCAATACCTGTGTTTCCGCTCGTGGCTTCGACAACCGTCTGCCCTGGCTGGAGGGCTCCGCTGCGTTCCGCTTCTTCGATAATGCTGATAGCGAGACGATCCTTCACCGAGGCTGCTGGATTGAAGAATTCAGCCTTAACATAAAGTCGCGCGTGATCGGGCGCGAGATTGTTGATGCGAATGCAAGGCGTATCGCCGATGGTCTCTACGACGGAATCGTAGAGGCGTTTGCGGCCGGTGGTGGAACGAGAAGTTGCTGTAGTCATGGTGTCGAGATGGGGTTGTCCTAGGATTGGCAGATTATGTGGAGCCCGCGGCATTTCGCCGCTATCCTCCTTCCGAAAGGGTAGACTGCAAGATCTCGAGGACGTCGGCAAGTACCGATACGGCACCTATGAAAATTGCGGCTACGCCTAAGAGAACCCCCCTCCCGTTGAAATCGGCAACGCGTTCGCCAGAATGAGCAACGCCCTTGAGAGGGGCGCTCCCTAATTGCCCGAAAATCAGTCGCCGTATCGCGACTTCCTGAAATTCACGATACTGGCGGTCTGGGCCTTGAGCGCCGCGTTGATGTAGGTATCCGAAGACACGCCGCTGACTTCCTCGATCGTCTGGCGAATGATCGCCTCCCCATCCCCTTTCGTCTTCAGAGTCGTCAGCTTCTCTCTCAAATTATCCACGAATACGTCTCCATACCGCAAATACATATCCAAGAGAGCGAAACGCCATCCATCCTGGCTCTTTTTCCCGATGGAGACATTCTTGTTTTTCCGCACACCTGACACCTTGCGGTCTTCGCCTTCGTTCCAGTTCAAGGGGTTGGTAGCCTTGCCCATGAGATTCGCGCTGTTGTAGAAGCGGCGCACTACATAGAAATCGTAGATCTCGTCGAGGCCGTAGGTCTGCACAGTAACGATGTCGTTCAGCAAATTGGATATGACCGGATCGAACCAATCCCTATTTTTCACGCGATAGCTCATCCTGCCCAAGTGATTCCGAAAGTCCCCTAGAATTCGCGCCCGGAATCTCGTCTTTCGATGGGCGGCCCAAGAAAAGGGGTCGTAGATGTAGCTCAGGTTCTGTACGATCAGCTTCTGCATTCGATCGATCTGCGCCTGCGAATCCTCGCTTCGAGATACGATAATCGGATACGAAAGTTTCACTTCCTGAAACGCGGACGTATAAACATTTCCAGGCAGCGTATCGCTAATGTGGAACCCTTCGTTCGTATCCAGATTCAGTCCTTGGATTTTGGTCACCACCCGATAGCTGTTGCGGTTGCGAATATTCACCTTCCATTCGGTGAGGACGCGACGTTCCCAATCCAAGCTTTCCGGATTGAACTTCAAATGCTGCCCTCTGGGGTTTCCGCGCAGGGCCATGTCGCTCAGCTCCTCCCGTTCCCAGACAACGATTTCCTTGATTTTGAAGAAGGGCTTGTCGCTCAGACGAGCCAAGATCGTCTTTTCTTTCTTGAGCCAGTTTTCATCGTCGATACCGAACCCGCGAATATTGAAGGAACGCCCCAGTTCGGACAGCCGGTCGGAATGCTCGGCCCCGACCTTAAGCTGGGTGTTCATGAAGCGCGCTTCGAGCAAGAGCAACTTGTTGTGCAAACCTCCCATGATCTTAGGGAAGTTGGTATGAATCGCTTTCACGACCGGGCTGTCGCTGTGATACTCCTTGCCGGTCATGCCGTCGATCACATCGATCTCGCCACCGTATTTCACGTAGGCGTCCAGATAGACGAGAAAGCTGTCGTCGCTACCCACTCCGGCTTCCGACAGAGCCGATTGGGCGGACAACCGCGGTGCGGGAATGAAGAGACCGGCGAGCAAAACGCCCGCAGCGAAAGGGAACAGAGATCGTAGCATGGGGAAAGCGATTCCGAGTGCGCGTAAGGAAGAGTCGTAAACCTATAAAAGCTACCGGATCGCACCCGTACTCGGATATCAAGCCCTTTTACATTTCGCGCCGGGCAATCCGCAAATAACCGCGATGGAATGGAAGATAGAGCCTCAGGCTAGGCTATCAGCGACGCCTACTCGCTTTTCTGCCACGGAATGCGCCCCGCCTTTTGCAAATGGAGCATCAGTTGAGCGCTCAGCTCCGAGTAGCGCTTTCGATCCTCCACAGGAGTCGTCTCGAGAGGATCCTTCTCGAGATTGAAGAGCTGCATGGGCTCGAAGGGGGAACTGTGCTGCAGCTTCCACGGGCCTTTGCGGACGGCATAGTAGGCCCGGCCCTGGTAACCCGTAACGCCGCCTTCGCGCCGAATCCAGAAGAGGTAGCGATCCGCCTCGTGCGACGCATCGCCCTCCAAGAGAAAGGGAACCAGCGAACGGCCCTCGATCTCGTGATCTATTTCGACCCCGGCTAATTCGCAGAGCGTCGGATAGAAGTCCATGGTGATCCCGATCGTATCGACCCGATCTGGAGCGATCTTTCCGGGCCAGCGCACGCAGGTGGGAACGCGAATGCCGCCTTCCCAGTGATTCTGCTTGCCGCCGCGTAGATTCCCATTCGTCTGAAAATGAGGAACCGAGCCGCCGTTGTCGGAGCTGAAAACCACGAGCGTGTTTTCGGAGAGACCCGTTTCATCGAGGGCATCCAACACCCGTCCGATGTGATGGTCCATGTGCTCCACGAAGGCCACGTTCTTGGCGCGGCCTTCCGAGAGATCGGGAAACTTCTTGCGCGTGCGCTCGAGCCAATCGTCAGGCGGTTGGATGGGGAAATGAGGGGCGTTGTAGGGCAGGTAGAGGAAGAAGGGCTGCTTCTTCTTGGACCGACCTTCCAGATAATCGATGGCCCAATCCGAGAAGAGCTCGGTCGCGTGGCCCTTCGGATCGATTTCCTTGCGATTCTTGCGCATCCAGTTGACCCCTCTGCGACGGTGATCGTAGTAGTCGTCCATCATATCGCCGAGGAAGCCGTGGAAGAAATCGAAGCCGCGATCGTTCGGTATATTCGGCGATTCGTATCCGAGATGCCACTTGCCCACCATCGCGGTGTGATAGCCCGCTCGCTTCATCATATCCGGCAAGGTGACGGCCTCCGGATCCAAGTAGCCCCAGCTATTGGTCGCCGTTTGTCGAATAACGCCCGGCACTCCCACTAAATCGGGATAGCGTCCCGTCATAAGGGAGGCCCGAGTTGGCGAGCATACCGTGCAGTTCGCGTAGAATTGATCGAAACGCAGGCTCTGCTCCATCAGCCCGTCGATTCTCGGCGATTCGATATCGCTCGATCCGTAGGACGAAAGGTCGCCGTATCCGAGATCGTCTACCAGAATAAAGAGGAAATTGGGCCGATCCGCGCCTCGACCCAAGGAGATCGAAACCAAAGCGAGCAGGACGACTGAAAGGGGGAACAAACGAAATTTCAGCATAGTCTCGAAAATCCGATCGGCCCTCTCATTTGGCAAGAAGAGAATCGTATCGGCTCGATTCTCGACGAAAAGATCAGCCATTCCACTCGCGGGCTTGATTTAGGGCGTCCAGAAAGCTACCTTAGCAGGCAATTTCAGCAACGTCCTTTGCCGTCATGAATTTTCCCCGTCTCGCCCTTACCCAAGCCTTGTCGCGGCGCTCCTTTCTCAAAGGAGCCGGAGTCTGCCTCGCCCTTCCCTATCTGGAGTCCATGACTCCCCTCTTCGCGGCCACGCCCAAAGGCCCCAACCCGAAACGATTCGTCGCCGTTGGCAACTCCTTCGGCATGTATCAACCCGCGTTTTTTCCCCAGGAAACCGGCGCGAAATATCAATTCCCGGAGCTGCTGAGGCCGCTCGAATCGCTCAAGTCGCGATTCACGGTTTTCTCGGGACTCGATCACGGGGCCACCGGCGGTCACTTCGGCGTGCATTCCTTCCTTTCAGGCGTTCTCAGCGTCGATTCCAAAAGCATGCCGGATGGCAATATCAGTCTCGACCAGCGCATCGCGGAATCGATTGGCGCTCGGACGCGCTTCCCCACCTTGGCCGTTGGATGCGACAGTGGCTTGCACAATGGCTGCCAAATGTCCTGGACCCGTTCCGGCGTGCGCGTACCGCCCATCACCGACCCCCGGGCCCTTTTCAATACCCTCTTTCTTGAAGATTCGACCGAAGGCAAGCGGGCGGCCGCCAAGCGATCCGCGCTCAAGCGATCTATCTTGGACTCCGTTAAAAACGACGCCGACAAGCTCGCTAAACGAGTCAGCCAGCGCGACCGCGAAAAGCTGGACGAGTACTACACCGCCGTGCGGGACGCGGAAATAGCGGTCACTCAAAACGCTCATTGGATCGACGTTCCCAAGCCCAAGGCGCCGATTGCGCCCCCCATGAACCAGGGCATCGTCAAAGACCTCCCGACACTCTACGATTTGATTTTGCTGGCTCTGGAGACCGACTCCACGCGTATCGCCACCTTGGAGATCTCCAGCGAAGGATTCGATACCTCGGCGCTCGGCGTTAGCGGCGGCTACCACTCCATCTCCCACCACGGCCAGCAAGCGGACAAGATTCGAGCCCTCATAACGCTCGAAGGCTACCAGACGGAGCAGTTCGCTCGCTTTCTCGGCAAGCTCCAATCGTCGCGCGAGGCAAACGAACGCCATTCGCTTCTCGACGACACCATTGTCCTTTTCGGTTCGGGCATGGGCAATGGCAACTCCCATACCAATACAAACCTCCCCATGCTCGTCGCCGGTGGGGGATTCCAGCATGGGCAGCACTTGTCCTATCGCGAAACCGCGCGCAACGAACCGCTGTCCAATCTCTATCTCTCCATCGTCAATCGCTTGGGCATCGACGATCAACGATTCTGCAAGAGCACGGGTCGGCTGCGCGGTTTCGATTTCGCGTAAAGCAGCCCCTGATCCTTGTGAGACGGTTCGCTCAATTTCTCCTCGTCCTCGGAGCCTCCCTTGCTGTCCAGGCATCCGAACTCGAGCAATCCGCTTTCGATCTCGACGCCTATCTCGAGACCTACTGCATCGACTGCCATGGACCCGAAAAAGAAAAAGGGGACCGCCGCTGGGACACTTTTCACTTGCCCATAGCAGACACGGAAACGCTCATCCAAGCCCAGGAGATTCTCGATATTCTCAACCTGGCGGAGATGCCGCCTCCGGAAGAAGATCGGCAACCGACCGACGAGGAAAACCGCCAGGCCATCGTTTTTCTCACCCAAACCCTGGAAGCCCGGTACGCGGAGTTGGAAAGCACCGATCGTCAAACCGTATTTCGACGCCTCAATCGGAGAGAATATCGCAACACGATTCGCGATCTCCTGAAAATCGATACCACCGCCTTCGATCCGACTCAGAGCTTTCCCCGAGACGAAACCGACCATCACCTGGATACGATCGGCGACCGTCTGGTCACTTCGGGATATCTCCTCGATCGCTATCTCGAGGCGGCCGATAGGGTCATCGAAAAGGTGTTCGCCCTCGAGGAGCGCCCCGAACCGAAGACCTACTTCTTCACCGACGATTTTCGCCAGCAACCCGAACTCGATGGCGCTCTAGAGGACTGGGGCAACTTCGAATTCATCGCCCTCTACGAGACGCCGCTTTCCGTCCGTCACGAAGGCGCCTACGCGAAGATCAACGGCTTCGAGGCAGGGGTCCCCCACGACGGCTTCTACCAGGTTCGCGTAAATGCCATCGCCAAGAATCGGAGCCACAATCATCTTCACAGACGCGTATCCACAAATCCAAACGAACCGATTCGCCTTGGCATCGTCACGGGAAATCAGCGTTTCGGCGACCTCAGCCGTCCCCAGCCAATCGAGCCCGAGCTCGCTTCCTTCGATCTCCAAGACGAGGTCCTCGAATGGCGCGAAGCAACCGTTTGGCTCGATGCCGGCGATACGCCTCGTTTCACCTATCCCAATGGCATGCTGGGTCTGCGCGGCAACTTCCGCCCGATCGCCGACGCCCTTTCCGCCGATCCCAATTTCGACCTCGAGAACATCGACTTTTCCGACCGGCGCCTCATCGCCATGCAGCACGGCAAGCTGCCCCATATTCAGATTCACGACGTGGAGATTACGGGTCCCTTGTACGAGCATTGGCCCCCGGCTTCGCAACGAAACTTGCTCGGAGCGCGAGGGTACGCGCCTGAGCGAGCTAGCCAGCTCATTGCCGACTTCGCGGAAAGGGCTTTTAGACGACCCGCTACGATCGGTGAGACGGACGAACTCATACGCTTCCTGAAACGCCGCGAACGGGAAACCGGGGACTCCTTCCAGGCCTACAAGGATGTTCTGAAACGCGTGCTGTGTTCCCCTTCCTTCCTTTATCTCGAAGAACCAAGCAATACGGACGGCAAGCTCGACGCCTATGCCCTCGCCTCGCGCCTTTCCTATTTCCTTTGGTCGTCCATGCCCGACGCGCAATTGCTCAAGGCCGCCAGAACAGGCGCCATCCATAATCCCAATACAATCAGACAAGAGTTGCGGCGCATGCTCGCCGATCCGAAAGGCGAGGCGTTTCTGAACAGTTTTCTCAATACCTGCCTCACCCTCGAAGACCTGGGGACGCAACCCCCCGATCGAAAGCTATTTTCCGTCTTCTATGAACGGGGACTGCAAAGCGACATGCGAGAGGAGACCCGTTTATTCGTCCAGCACCTCCTCGATGCGAATCTTCCGCTCTCCCAATTCGTCGAAGCCGACTACTCCTTTCTGAACGAATCCTTGGCTAAGCTTTACGGCCAGGAGAACGTCAGCGGTACCGAATTCCGCAAAACGCCCCTCACCGACCCACGCCGAGCGGGTATCCTAGGCCACGCGTCCATCCTCACCGTATCCGCGAATGGCGTGGATACCTCCCCGGTAACGCGAGGGGTCTGGATGCTTGAAAACCTACTCGGCACGCCCCCCTCGCCCCCGCCGCCGGATGTCGAGCCCTTCGACCCGGACACCCGGGGAAGCTCTACCATTCGCGAGCAATTGGAAAAGCATCGGGAGAATCCAACTTGCTACGATTGCCATCGGAAGATCGATCCGATGGGATTCGCCTTCGAGTCCTTCGACGCCATCGGCCGATGGCGAGAGCAGTATCCCAAGGGCGCCGACGTGGATCCTTCTGGCGCGTTGGCAGATGGAACGCGCTATGACGGTATCGTCGCATTTCGAGCCGCCATGCTCGACCGGACGCCGCAAATCGCTCGGTCCTTCGCTACCAAATTGCTCGCATACGCGAGCGGGCGGCGGATGGAGCCAGGCGACCGACCTCACATCGACGCCTTGGTCGAGGAATTGGAGCGCAAAGGCTATGGCTTCTACGACCTGGTCGAACTCATCGCCCTGAATCCCATTTTCCAGGACGCGTAGCCTCCTAGCTCCGATCCACGGAAGCTCGCTCCATTTCCGCCTTCGCTTTACGCTGCGGATTGTCCGCCCAAAAAGACGCCAGGAATAGTGCCATGGCAACCCCAAGCGTTACCGCGAATACCGGGCGATACGCATCCGCGTAATCGCGAACGAGGCTGAACAGCAACGGTCCCACCGCGCTGGAGACCACCATAGAAGACATCATCACTCCGCTGATTGCTCCGATATGCTTCAAGCCATAATAGCGGGGAACGAAGGCCCCTGTAATCGTTCCGAATGACCCGCTGTTGATACTCATTCCCGCAATGAGGAGGGGAATCATCCAGCCATCGCTTCGCGCATACAATGCGAAGGAGGAAAGACCGGTGCCGCAGGCCATGAACGCCGCGAAATATTTGAGGCGGAAACTGTCGCTGAGCCAGCCAATCGCAATACTGAGAACGCCCCCGATAATAGCCCCTGGAAGAAAGAGCTTCAGAATCCCCTCCTCGCTCAACCCGAGTTCTCCTGCCAAATCCAGTACATGGAAAACGTATCCAGTAACAAAGGTCGACTGGAGCCCGAAGATTCCGCAAAACACCCAGAACGGGAAACTGCGAATCGCCTCGCTACGCGTAAAATCGCGAGCGATGGTAAATTCCGGATCGTCGCGCTGCTTGGTTCCCGGCGCAATGCCCGCGTCTATGTCCAAACCGCATTCCTCTGGACTGTCGCGAAACACCAGCCATCCGTAGAACGCGATGCCCACGCCGGATACCAGGCCAAGAATACGCCAAGCGCCGCGCCAGTCCGTCGCCTGAATCAATTCATAGAAGGCCAAGGGCGAGAGCGAAAAGCAGACGCTCACTCCAATACCGCTCATCGGAAGCACCTTGCCGCGATGGTACTTCCACCACTTGGCCACCATGTTGCGCGAGGCCAAGGTTAGAAACCCTTGGCCGGAAAGGCGCAGCAACCAAAAGCCTACGGTCAGGCTGGCGACCAACAAGGCCGAAGAAGGCGCTCCATCGAAGAGCAGATCCGTCGCCAGAAGCGGCAGCCAATCGACGTAACTCATGCAGTACATCGATGCGCCCATGGCCATGCTAGCCGCGACGAACAATCGCCGCGAACCCAGCCAGTCGTATGCGCGGCCCGCCCAGAATAGCATGATCCCGCTGACGGTCGTCCCAAGAAAATAGGCGAAGGCCACTTGAGAGCGGGTAAGCCCTAGGTCGCGTATCAGCTCGTCGTTGAAAACGTTTACGCCAATGGTCTGGCCAGGGATGCTCGCCACGATTCCCGACGCCCCCGCTAGAGCCACAATCCATCCGTAGTGGAATGGCAGTGACGCCGGTCGAAACGGAAATTGCGGCTTGAAGAGTCGGTACACCAGCACGGGCTGAAGATTCCTCACCCGCCTCCTCAGGTCAACCTGGAAGCCTCCAGACACCGATCTTGCCACGCGCCCCGATCGCCCTACTCTTTCCGCCATGCCCCGCTGGACCCTTATATTCACGACACTCATCGCCGCGCATTGCTGGGGAACCCTATCCGCGATTTCCCAAGACGTCGACAGTCCCATTGATGGAGAGAGTCTGTACCTCCAGTACTGCGCCGCCTGTCATGGCCGCAACCTGGAGGGAGTAAACGCCTCGGAACTCATCAAGGACGATTGGAAATATGGACCTAGCCCCAATCACATGTACCGAGTCATTATGTACGGAATTCCCGGCACGGACATGGCCGCTTGGTCGGTAGCCCTCAGTCCGGAACAAGGTCGGGCCGTGCGCGACTACATTCTCGAAAAGCAAACCGTCGCCCCAAGCAACCAACGGGAAATTCAAGACCGATTCGAACGAGCGGAAGGCTCGTTGAAGATCGAAAACCTCACGCCCGACGGGGATATCGATACGCCGTGGAGCATCGAATTCGTCGACGAACGTCGCCTGCTAGTCAGCGAACGCCCCGGTTCGCTGCGTTGGATAATCGATGGCAAGCTGCAGAACGAAGCGATTCAAGGAACCCCCGACCCGCTCGTCTACCAAACCTCTGGCTACATGGATCTAGCCGTCGACCCTAACTACGAAGAGAATGGCTGGATCTATCTAGCCTACAGTCACGGACTGGAAGCGCATGACCACCGGAACGTGGCAGGCATGACCAAGATCGTGCGGGCCCGCATCGAGAACAATCGTTGGATCCAAGAGCAAACTCTATTCGAAGCGAAGCCCGAAGATTATGTCGCCAAAGGAGGCCGCTGGGGCTGCCGTTTGCTCATAGATCGCGATGGCTACCTGTACTTTTCCATAGGCGACATGGGCCGAAACGACGACGTGCAACGCCTCTCCAAGCCCGTAGGAAAATGGTTTCGAATCCACACCGACGGAAGCATCCCCCAAGACAACCCCTTCGTCGATACGCCCGGCGCCCTGCCGCAGATCTTCACGATCGGCAACCGCAATGGCCAGGGAATCGCTCAACATCCGAAAACGGGCGATCTGTGGGTCACCGACCACGGACCGATGGGGGGCGATGAACTCAATCTTCTCGTCGAAGGCGCGAACTATGGATGGCCACTCGCCAGCTACGGCATCGATTACAGCGGCGAGATCGTAACCGATCGAACCGAAGTCGAAGGTACCGTACAACCGATCGCGTATTGGACGCCTTCGCCCGCCCTAGCCGCTGCCGAATTCTACGAAGGCGATATGTTTTCCGCATGGGATGGTTCCCTCTTGGTCACCGCGCTCGCCTTCGAAGAAATCAAACGCCTTCAAATCGAAGACCACCGTGTCGTATCCGGAGAAATAATCCTCAAGAACATGGGGCGCGTACGCGACGTCAAAGTCGCCCCTGACGGCAGCCTCTACGCCGTCCTTAACCGCCCCGACGCCATCATCCGCCTCACCCCACTCGACTGAAAAACCAGCCTCCCCACAATAGCCTGCCGCCCCCGCGCCAAAAAACTCATCAACGTTGATGAGTTTTTTGGCGCAGTTTGAGACGAGGCAACTCAGTCGAATCAAGGGGGTTGGCACGGGGATCGGGATAGTAGGCGAGCAGATCGCTACTTCTCGACGATTTCGATCTTGCGAAACTCAAGCAAGCCGAGCTCGCCTTGGATGCCGACGTGACCTTCGAGGTTCTTTATCGATGAGCAACGCGTGATCAGGATACCGTTCAAACGCACCTCCACGGTTTCCCCTTCGCAGGTAATGTCGTAGCGTTGCCATTCGCCAGTAGGACGGTAGGCTCGTCTGAGAGCATCCAGATCCGTGGAATGCTCGAACGGGGGCGCTCCGTAGGGAATCATCGCTCCGAGAGGATTGTCGCCTTCCAAGGTATCCATACATTGGATTTGATAGCCATTATTCGGCCACCCGTTTTCGTCGTCGTTGCTGGTGGGGCCCGTACGTACGAAAATTCCGCTATTCGCTTCGGCCTCGAGAAAACGAAATTCCATGGTCATTGTGAAATCGGCGTAGATCTCCTGGGACCGAAGCCATCCCGTGCCGCGATCGATCGCAATGACGCCATCGTCGACCGAAAAGCGACCGCCGTTTTGAATCTCCCATCCATCGAGCGACTTTCCATCGAACAACCAGACCGCCTGCGGTCCAGGGTTGCAAGCGGCGAAGAAAAGCCCTCCAAGGAGGACCAGGGAAAGGGGTAATCGGGAGCAGATCATATGGGATCTTGCCTACCATCTCCCAGGCCGGAGTCAAGGTCTCCGAGCCCGACCTCCTGTTCGGGCGTCGAGCCAAACGGTTTCCAATGGACTCAGTCCGTTAGTTCGAACTGTACCGAACTCGCGGAAACGGAAGCGTCGATTTGATTGTCTCCCGAAATGAACACGCGGCTGAGATCGATGCCCTTGGCTTGGATTAGATAGTCCTTAACGTTCTTCTCCCGCTCGTCTGCCAAGCGATTCAACCAAGAGAGGTCGACCTCGATGTCCGACTCGGAAAAGAGCTTCTTTTCGATTTCCGCAAACGCCGGAAAATCCGAGTCATCTTCCAAGCCGACAACGGTTTTGAGGGCTGTGGTCAGGTTGCCGAGAAAATTGCCGCCCTCCGTGCGCTCGCTCTCGACGAGTTCGCTCGCGAGAGCGATCAAGTCCCGGTAGGAGCGTTTTGCCGCTTCCTCGTATTTCGAACGATCGAATCCTTGAAGCAGGGCCAAGGGGTCTACTGGGGCCGATTGAGCTTCCGTATCCACGCCGCCGGCAGAGGCCTCTTCATTCCTATTCGCAATCAGTATACGTTTGAACACATTCGCTTCCGTTTCCTGAGCGACCAAGGAGGAAATATCCAGCTTGAGACCCGGTCGATCTTCGAGAATTCCTGCGAGCCGGTCCAAGCGCTCTTGCAAGGGCGCGTCCAAGGCGAAGGCGCCTCCTCCGAAAACCGCCTCGCTAAGATCCTTCTCTCCTCCGGCGCCTCCTCCGAACATAGCGAAGGGAGAAGTCGCAATTTTAACGATAATATTCCCCAAGGCCTTCATTACGATTCCGCTTACGCTGGCGCTGGGATCGCTCAAATCGCCTGTCAATTTGAGCGGGGGCAGTTCGATAACGCCCTTCCGATCTTGCAGAATCGCTACTGCGAGCCCGACCGGAAGCCCCAGCGAATCCTCGCTCTGAACTTTCTCGCCTAATCGTAATTGATCGACCATTACGTCGGTCGCTCCATCGAGTTGGCTTTCCTCTATTTTAAAGGTCGCCGCTACATTCAGCATACCCTTGTCCAGGGCCCGTCCCAGGTACTTCTTCCAATAAGGTCCGGTGGCCGATAGATCGAATCCGTTGAGCGATAGCTCCAAGGCGCTGCTACCCTTGAAATTCAAAGGGTTGAGCTCCCCGCCCATCGAAAACGCCCCGCCTCCGTCGAAATTGCCGCTCATCGATAATACCGCGTTACCATCCCCCTCGGTGGAGAGCCCTTCCGCTTTAAAGGCGAAATCGCGAAAGCTGGCTCGATGCAATTCCTCCAAGGTTCGATCCTCCACCGAAACCTGACCGTCGCTTACCTGGATCACTCCGATGTTCGCCGCGATGGGAAAATCCAATACCTCGTCTTCGGCAGTTCCCGATTCACTCTCTTCTTCCACCGTTTCCTCGCCTGCTTCCAAGCTACCCGACTCCTTCATCAATGCCGTCGCATTCAATCCGTTCTCCAGCAAAGCCAGCGTCGCAATCGGCGCCGCTACTTCGATTCGATCGATCGACAAGGCCTCGTCCGCAAACCGAGCGCCCGAGAAGCCCACTGCGTCGGCCGCGAATACCGGGGCCTCGCTTGCCGATTCGCTGATCGCAATATGGGCGATCGAACCCTCCGCATCGACGACGAATGTCATCGTCTTCAGATCCGCCTTGAAACTCGACCGTAGCGAGGCGGCGCCGCCATCGATCGACGCATTGAGAAATCCGCTCGCAACGGCTTGAAGACTCATCAGCTCGAAGCCTTCCAGTTCGAAGTTCCCTTCTAGCGATTCCGCCGCCACGAGAGCCGTCGCTTTTACTTGAGCGGTACCGCTGCCATTGGGCGAGAAACTTAGAAATACGTCCGCCTCCTCCGATTCGCTGAACGGCGCTAGATTGCTAATTTCAGCTTCGAAGGCCTCCATTGTCGCAGCGGGCTCGGGGGCGATCGCCTCGTCGATCACCGCGAAATGCCCATCGGTTACGGTCAGGCGCTTTACGAGGGCTTCCACGGCTTGCTCGGGTACGGACGCGGGCGCGCCGCCCGCTTGGCCATTCGAAGGGGGTTGCGGGTTGGCGGTAGACGATTCTGGACCGGGGGCGCTCGCGCGCAAAGGCAGTTCGATTTCTCCGCGTTCATTGCGAACTAATGTTCCCTTGGGAGCATCTAGAGCGACCGCTCCAATGCGGATTTTCATTTCCGGATACTGGGCGTCAATCGAATCGACCGCGATTCCTTCCCATTGGAACTGGGTGGCGCTCGCCGCATCCTTCAGATCGAAGGCGACGATGGAGACGGATCCGTCCGTCAACTCAGCGACCATTCCCGCATCGCTCGCATTCGCCCGATAGTCGCCCGACATCGAATAGCTACCCGTAATGTCGGCGTCTAGGAAGTCATGCCAGAACGGTTTTCCGCGAGACATATCCAGATTCTCTATACCGAATGAGCCTTTCGACCCGATGGGATTCAGTCCAATCGTCCCTTCCCATGAGAATCGCCCGGTCTCTCCGAAATGGGAATCGAAGGCGTAGGTCCCTTCCTTGCCTGGATCCGTGCGTATATCGCTCGCTACAAAGGAAATCGGCCCCAAGGTTTCGCGCAGAGGGTGACTCCTCGCCTCGTCCACGACTTCAATCGATACATTGGCAATGTCCACTTCCCCCACGTAAAGATGGAACAGCAATGCGTCCTTCCCCTCTTCAGTCTCGTCTTCCTTCCCCGTCGCCAAGGCCAGCAAACGGTCTATGTTCGTAGCGCCATCCTCGAAGCGAGCGACGCGCAAGGTGGTATCGGACAACTCGAAGCGAGCCACGGAAAGCCGCCCCAGCAAGATGGGGAAAAACTGATTGTTCGATCGCATGCTCCCGAGTTCGAGCAATGCCTCGCCTTGGTCGTCTTCGATTCGAAGGCCTTCCAAGGTCGTCGCTAGCAGGAAGGGGTTGAACCTCGCTCGCTCCAAGGTAATGGGCCGATCCAGCGTCTCCGCCACGATCCCTTGCAAGGCGCCCTTGATAATTCGCGGCACTCCGAAAAACCCGAAAATCACATAGAACGCGTAGAGACCTCCCGCGATGAGCGATGCGCGCTTGACCCTGGGGCGTTGAAGTACAGTTCGAAGATCGCTCATAGCCACAATGTTAGCAGTTGAAGTCCAATAAACGAAAAATCCGACAGACAGTCACGGAAACAGTTGCCAAACGGCGCGCTTTTTTCGAGCTAGTGGGCGTGAGCTACGCGGCAGTCATCTGGGATATGGACGGTTTGATTTTGGATACCGAACGCCTGGCCCATGAATCCTGGCAGCAGTGCTCCCGCGAGTTCGACCTGAACGTGGACGACTCCCTGTTTCTCGAGATAATCGGGATGAATGTGGACAGCTTCCATCGATGGCTCGAAGAACATCTTTGCGACAAGGTCGACGTTTCCGCTCTCGTTCAGCGAGCGAATGAGCTTTATCAGGCGAAAATCGCAGCGGGACCTCCCATCAAACCCGGGGCGAAAGCGTGTATTGAATGGCTGAGCGAGCGGGCCATTCCCCAGGCGGTGGCCACTTCTTCCAGCCAGCAGCTCGCTCGACGCAAGCTCGGCCACCACGATTTGCTTCCCCACTTCAAGACCATCGCCAGCGGAGATCAAGTCAGCCGGGGCAAACCCCACCCGGAAATCTTCCTGGAAGCGGCCACCCGTATGCAGGTCGATCCCCGCAAGTGCCTTGTCTTCGAGGATTCTCGTCTCGGGGTCTTGGGGGCGGCCGCCGCGGGAGCTACGGTAATTCTCGTCCCCGACCTGGCGGTCCACGACTCCGAAAGCGAGGACCTCGCTCTTGAAATCTGGGATTCGCTCGAAAACGGTCCGGTACGTTTCGGACAGTGGTTCGGCCTCTGAGGAGCGGGCGCTTCCGTTGCTCTCATTCAAAACGGTTGAAGCGCGCTTGCCCCTTCGTTCGTTTGCATTTCAAATCGCCTATACCGTGAAAACCGATACCCCGAGCGCCCAATCTCCCTCCGTCGACGCCATCAAGCGTCTGCAGCGGTCCCTATCCGAACGATTGCGAGGAAAGCAAGCGGCCATCGATTCGATCATAGCTTGCCTGATCGCGGAGGGGCATATCCTCATCGAAGATGTTCCCGGCGTTGGCAAAACCACTCTCGCCTACGCCCTCGCCAAGTCGATTCACTGCGAATTCAATCGGATCCAATTTACCAGCGACATTCTCCCCTCGGACATACTGGGCGTCTCAATCTACCAGGGAGGCGAAGGCGCTTTCCAATTCTTCGAAGGACCCATTTTCGCGAATGTCGTGCTCGCCGACGAAATCAACCGAGCGTCTCCGAAATCGCAATCCGCCCTCTTGGAGGCGATGGAGCGCAGCCTGGTTACCGTCGATGGCGAAACGCGCCCTATCCAACCGCCGTTTATGGTGATCGCTACCCAGAATCCGGTCGATTTCGAAAGCACCTTTCCGCTGCCCGCCGCTCAGTTGGACCGATTTCTCATGCGCATGTCGATCGGGTATCCGAATCCAGACGACGAAGGGGGATTGCTGCGATCGGGAAAGCTGCACTACGACCGCATGGGGATCGAGCCAGTAGTCAGCAAGGAAGACATTCTCCAGCTCCAACGCGCGGTCGAGTCCGTGCACTTGGACGATTCCATCTACGATTATCTTCACGAGATCGTTCTCGCCACCCGCAACCGACCCAGCATAGAGGTCGGCGTGAGTCCCCGGGGCCTTCTTTCCTTTCGGACCGCCTTGCAAGCGGCCGCCCTCGTTGCCGGACGAAACTACGTCACTCCGGGAGATGCCAAGCGCTACGCGGTTCCCTGCCTCGCCCACCGTTTGAGGCTATCCGGTCGCATATCCGGAAGCTACGACTGGGAGGCTGCCGCTCGCATCGTCCAGGAAATACTCGCTGAGATCCCCGAACCGCATCAGCGATCCTAAGCTCCAAGATGGCGACGCTTAGACAGACGCCTACCGCGATCGGCTTCCTATGGGGGAGCAGCTCCGCGTTCGGGCTCGCCTATGCTTGGCAGACCGGAAACGCTCTGGCCGCTTCCCTAGGCTTCTTGGGCGCCTGCGCCCTGTTCGCCCATTGCCTGATCGGTTGGCGAAGCGTCGCCAATATCGAGTGCAGCCTAAAGCCACTCGCCAACCGGTTGAGGGAAAACGAGCCGTTTCCCTTCGAGCTTTCCACTCGCAATCGCAGCGCCTTCTTTCCCACTGGACCTTTCAAAATAAGCGCCATCGAATCCGGGCGCAGCAAGCGATCGAGTATCGAAATTGCCCAGGCGATCGCTTCCAAGGGCGCCCTTACTTTGGTCATATATCCGGAATTTTCCAGGAGAGGCTCGCAATGTCTGCGTCTCGACAGTTGCGAATCCCTATTTCCCTTCGGCTTCACGAAGATCGCAAAACGATTGGAAGCCCAATCGACGCAGGTCCGCATCTGGCCGGCTCGCATTTCAATTAGGCCCAATCTCCTCGCCGCTCTGGATAACTGGGATACGAATTCCTGGCGCGATCGCGCGCGGCGTTCGATGGAGAACATCGACCCCAACCGCTTGCGCGACTATCGCCAGGGAGACTCTCGGAAGCGCGTCAATTGGCGGCTGTCCGCGAAAACGGCCAAGCTCATCGTACGCGACAATCCCGAACGGACGATCGTGACTATCTTCTTCGGCTTCGACACCCATCCCCGCCATTGGAAACGGCCCGAGCGTTTCGAATACGCGATCAGAATCTTGGCCTCCTTGCTCGAAGACGCCTACGCCCGGCGTTCTCTAGGCGGTATCGTCATCAATGGACATCGCGAATCGATTCGCTCGCAAAGGGATCTGGAAACCGTTCTCGATCGCTTGAGCGAACAGTCCTTGGACGCGAACGCCCCCAGAGACGCCTACCAACCGCGAGGGAGCGAACTGATTCTCTCAATGACCGGAAACAAAGCGTTTCTTACGGATGGGAAGGGCCGTCTTATTTCGCTGTGATGCGTGTGCTCGAAGCCAGGAATTTCCACCGAACGCTGCCAAAAGCGATCGTGGCCTTTAGCGGTCTTTGGATTTACGGCTATCTCGAAGGAGATCGCTTAACCTTTTTCGCAATGCTCTCCCTCGGGCTTTTCGCCTTGGGACTCAAGCTGATCGGAAAGTTCGAGCTCAAGCGGACCCGTATCGAGTTTTCAATGGCAAGCCTAGGATGCGTCCTCGCGTTTGCAATTGGGGGCTATCCCGAAAGTTTTCAGACATTGAATCGCATGGGCCCCTTCGCAGCTGCTGCTGTCTTGCTGCTGGCTCTTTATACGATCAATGCCAGCCTCAACCGCCTGCGTTTCATTGCCGCTCCCTTGGCCTGCTTGATGTTCGCGAGTTTCCTGCACTTGAAGGATCCCTATCTCACGCACGCCTTCGACTCGGAACTCGAAGCCTGGACTCTCTTCCTTCTCGCGTGGGAATTGCTTTCGTCCTTTCTCTTTTCCCGAAAGGGCTCCCCAACGATCGTCGACACGGGCGCTGCTCTGAGTCTGGCATTCATCTATTACGCCAAAAGCGCCGATTTCGTCCTCACTCTGGGGCTCGGTATTCTCCTTCTGGCGGCCTATCTGGCATCCCATTTTCAAGGTTCCCCGCTGGCGCGGCGCCTTCTTCCAAACGGAAATCGCCATCAATCGCGGGCGCGAGTGACAAGGGGCGATCGAGCGCGCAGTTTCGTTTCCAGCCTATCGTTCCTCGCCATTGTCGCCGTTACCCTATTGGCCGCTCTCGTTTCCCCACGCATTCCAGTCCTCGAATCGCTCGAGCCCCGCCCAGTTCGCTATCAAGCGACGCCGCGACCCAATGCTCTGGCCGCGCTTTCCTACGACGAAGCGACCGCAGCGTCCGCCAGCGATAGCGAAGCGAGCAACCAATCCGCGCCCACGTCTCTGCCGGAGGCGTCGCCTTCGCCAAGCGACCGCCCGGCAAGCGAGGACGGCTCTCCGCCCGAAAAACGATCCGTAACCGTTAGGATCGTCAGTCAATCGGAAGAAGCGGCCAGTAGCGGATTCAATGGGCCTACGAATGAATCGCCTCCGGAAACCTATCGGATGACGCGTATCGCATCGGGTCCCAGCATTCGCGTTGCCCCTCCCAGTGTCAGTCAAAGCCTCCCGCTTCCCAGCTATACGATTTCAGGGAGTGAGCCCAACGACGACGCCAGCGAACCGCTTGAGAATTCCGTGGATTTCTCCTTGGACGGCTTCGACAGCGCGTCCGAAGAAGGCCTATTTTCCCCTGAGAGAGCGCCTCCGGAAAGCCCTCTCTCCGTATCGAGCTTCCAAAACGGGTCGCCGCCCCTTCCGGCTCGCAGGCAAACGAACAATCGCAACGACCCGGCGCCGACTCCGGTTGGAATAGCGAATACCGTCCAGTTCACGGACGCAGTGAATGCCCGCTTCGAAGACACGCCCCTTTTCGAAGTCTACGTGCCCGAAGGCCTAACGCCCCCCCGAGCTCTTTACTTGAGGATCGATGCCTTGGAACGACTGGGAGCTCGACAGTTCTCGAATATTCCAACGAATCGCGAACGTCGCTTCGAGAGTCTGGAACCCGGATGGAATCCCGCCCCCGAGTCGATGCGATCGGAGCGCCCGAGCGAAGCGCTCTGGACGATTGCCGTGGCGGGCCGCTGGCGATCGGCCTTGCCCTTGCCCGGACCCTTTCAATCGATTCGCTTGCCGGCCGATTTTTCCGCGCGGGTCGATCCGCAACGCTTCTCAATCGAAAACCCCTATATCGAAGGACCCTTCGCCTTTCAAATCGCCGGCCTCGATCCCCGTAGCGATTGGCGCCAGATCGAGCCGGTTCCCGAAAGGCTGGGCGCTCTGGTGGATTTGCCCTTGAATCGGGCCGAGATCGCCTATCTGACCAAGCTCTCGGATCGGATCGCCAAGCGGAACACGAGCGTCGAAGCCTTCGCTCGATCGGCCGTAGCGTATTTGGGACGCAATCACGCGTATCGATCGGAGTTCTCGATTCGCCCGGGAAAAGACCACGTTCTCGTTCGTTGGCTGAAAACCCGATCGCCCGGCATTTGCGGATACTACGCCGGGGCGTTTACGCTACTCGCTCGAGCCCAGGGCATTCCGGCTCGAGTAGTGACCGGCGCCGTCAGCGCCGAGTATCGCGGGGGGGAGCGGAAGTTTATCGTTCGGTCGCGCAATGCCCATGCCTGGGCGGAAGCGCTCGATGAGAACAATCGCTGGATTCAAGTCGATCCGACACCGATTGCGGCAGACGACATTCGCTTTGAACCCAGCCTTCGCTCATCCGACGCCTTCGCTCGCAATATCTCGGATGCGCTGGAGCAGCTGGGCAATTCCCCGCTCGAAGCGACTGCCGCCGGCGCGGAGGACTTCGTCCCGCCGGCTTCCAACGTAGCCCTCGGCTCCGAAGACAATCGGATTAATCAGGGCGAACGCCTGGAAATCCCCAGCGCCTTAGCCCTCCTGGATCGAGTCGCTGCCCAATTGGAAAGCGAAGGCGAGGGCGTCTCTTCGGCAGTCCCTGATACGGTCGAGGCGACCGTCGAGGACTTGCCTGCCCGGCCAGACCCCCTGCCTGCTGCCGCGGACCTAGTGGCAAAGAAGACGCTTGCGGAGGATCTATCCCCTGCCCCAAGCGACCGGGAGGAAGCGGTCGCGCCCCCTCTAGCGACAGAGCCCTCGACTGCCTATGGAAGCGAGCGCCGCCCGTTCCGATTTTCGCTGCCCCACGCGATGATCGCCATCGCTATCCTCTTCGTCGCCCTACAGCTCTTTCGCGTCCTCAGTCATCCGATACAAAGGCGTAGCGAATCTCGAACCGATTCCGGAAAGCGCCGCATCTATTCTCGACTCGATCGCTTGCTCCTTGAAATCGAAGGCCGGATTCCCTCTACCGATGCCCTGGGCCGAATCGATTGGGTTGCCCTGCACGACGAAGCCATTCGCTTGCGCTACGGTCCCGAATGCGAGCCCAGCGAAATTAGAGGTCTTGGAAAACGCTTGAAGGCTCTTGCCCGCAAAAAGCCTTGAGGAAGGCCATCAGTCGCATCAAAGCGACTCGAAATCGATGATCACCTTAATGGCCCCGTCATCGCGATCCACGAATAGCTCGTAGGCCCGCTGAGCTTGACCGAAAGGCAAACGGTGCGTCAGGAGCGGGCTCAGGTCCACTTCGCCCTCATGGATCATGCGGGCGGCTTCCAGAAAATGGCCACCGTCCTTCGCCCCCACCGTGTTCTTGAGAGTCAGATTCTTCTTGAAGGCAGTCCCCAGGGGAAATCGGTCGACCGTCTCGTAATCGACCACCCCAAAAGCCATCACGGCGCCTTCGAATTTGGCGAGATCGATCGCTGTATTCAAGTCCAGTTCCGCATGCCCGATCGCCTCGATCACGACATCGGCCATGGATCCCCCCGTCAGCGCCGCGACGCCATCGACGACGCTGCCCTCGCTCGCGTTTACGATAGCGTCGGCTCCCATTCGCTTTCCCGTTTCAAGGCGATAGTCCAAGCGATCGATTCCAATCACTTTGGATGCTCCCGCTCGCTTGACCAGTAGATCGAACATCAGTCCGATCGGTCCCTGACCAAGTATTGCGACCGTCTTGTCACGCAAGTCAGGCATCATGCGAAAGCCGTAGAGCAAGGTACCAAGCGGTTGGGCAAGCAGAATCTCCTCCTTGCTAACGGAACCTGTAGGAAACGCGAAGATGCGCTCCTCCGGAAGCGTCAGGTATTCGATGAACCCATACTGTTCGTAGGGCAGAGCCAAGACGAAGTCCCCTACCTTAAAGCGATCCGATTTCGAATCCGTGACCACGCCGACGCATTCGTGCAAGGACAGGCCAACGGGCAACGGATAAATCGGACTGCCATCGTAGACGATGTGACCCATGCAGTTGGGAAAGCCATCCTCCAGCATTTGCTGCTGATCGTAGGCGAAATAGGGAATGTCCGAACCGCAGAGACAGGTTTTCTGCAATTTAACCTGAACAGCGCCCTCTTCCAAAGCCGGTAACGGCATCTCAATGATTTCCGCGCGTCTCGGGGCAGTGATCTGTACGGCTTTCACGATGACAGGCAACCCGCTTCAAGCGACTATGGCAACCTTTGAAATCGACCGAAAACGTCCTACCGTCCAATTGACGGAACTGGTATGGCCATCGGCTTGGATGGCGAATTCAGGGAAACGCGGTCGGCGTCGCTACGAATCCAGAACCGCATTGCGAATCGCGCCGTAAACCTCAGTCGATTCGCGAACGTCATCGATCGAAGCAGGACCGATAAAGACCGGCCATTCGCCCCGGTCTTCAGGAATGCGCCCGTGCGAGCCCTTTACGAGGGTCGCGTCGAGCGGAATGACGTCAAGCAAGGCCCGAAAGCCCAGCTTTTTCTTGGCGAGAAATTTGGCGATTGGGAGGGCGGGCAATTTCAGTTTCGGATCGATGAAAAGCTCCACTGGATCGTATCCAACTTTTCGATGGATATCGACGCAACGAGCGAAGTCGGGAGCGACTGCGTCATCGAGCCAATAATAGTAGGTGAACCAGGCATTGGGATCCGAAATGGCGACCAAATCGCCTGAGCGCTCGTGATCGATTCCGTATTCGCGCTTGCCCGCTTCGTCGAGGACCCGCTCGACGCCCGGGACATTCTCGACCGTCGCTTTAACCGTTTCGAGCAAACCGGGGTCGTTCACGTAGATGTGAGCGACCTGATGGTCCGCTACGGCGAAGGCTTGGCTGGCCCCGCAATCGAGCTGCTCCAAGCCCAGTTCGTCTTTGATGGAAATCCACCCCTCTTCTCTGAAAACGCGGTTCAAATGCACGGGATGATCCACGTCGCTGATACCGTACTCCGAAAGCAATAGGACCTGGACCGCCCTCGCCTCGAAGAAGGCGATCAAATCGCCCACCACCTCATCGATCGCCCGCAGATCGTCAGCGATATCCGGATGCGAGGGGCCGAGGCGCTGCAAATTGTAATCAAGATGCGGCAGGTACACTAAATTGAGCGTAGGTTCATGGGTTTCCTCGACCCATTTCGCCGAATTCGCGATCCACTGCGACGATTCGATTCCTGCTCTGGGCCCCCAAAACGTGTGAAAGGGGAATGCCCCAATATCCGCCTTGATCGCATCCCGCATTTCCATCGGCTGCGTATAGACGTCGAATACCTTGCGTCCATCCGCTGGGTACATCGGACGAGGGGTAATGGAAAAGTCGACCGATGCGTACATATTGTACCACCAGAACAACTTGGCGCAGGTAAAGGTCTCGTCAGCCGCTTTCAGCTCGTCCCAAATCTTGTCATGCTGCACCAGGCGATTGCTCTGCTTCCAAAACTGAACTTCGCTGTAGTCGCGGCTGTACCAGCCATTGGCGACGGCTCCGTGCTCCGCAGGCGTGGCGCCCGTCGCCATATTCGATTGGGCGGTACAGGTTACCGCGGGAAATGCCGGCTTGATCGACGACTGGCGATTGCGTTCCGCAAATGCGTTGATCGCAGGCGTCGACTCCCCAATTAGAGAGGAAGTCAGTCCAACCACATTTATGACGGCAACGCGCTGCATACTGGAACCGAGAACGAGCGTTCTACTCCATTTCCTTCAATCGCTGAATGGACTTCAAAACTACTTCCGTATCCATTTCGTGGACCTCGAAACGCGACCCGATTCGCTTGAGCAAGGTGATGGTTAGCAAACCGCCCAGGTGCTCGCGAAATTCCTCCAACCCTTCCAGCACGTAGGGGAAGCGACTGCCGTTTCGTCTCTCCAGATGATCCGAATACGTTTCGAACTGGAGTTTCTTAAGTAAGTCGAGAATGCGCTGGGCGCTGGGCGAATCGAGATAGCCCATTTCTTCGGAATAGAGGGTATCGATGCCGATGCCGATCGCTACCGCTTCTCCATGAGTCAGTTGGAATTCCGAGAGCTGCTCGAGCTTGTGGGCCGCCCAGTGACCGAAATCCAACGGACGCACCGACCCCATTTCAAACGGGTCGCCAGAGGTCGCGATATGAGCTACGTGATGTTCCGCGCAGCGATGAATCAAGGTCTCCATTGCCGCCTCTTCGAACCGGTTCAGGGCGTCGACATTCTCCTCTATCCATTCGAAAAAAGAAGCATCTCGAATCAAAGCGACCTTGATCGCTTCGATGTAGCCATTGCGCAGGTGTACCTCCGGCAGCGTCGGCAGGAAGCTGAAGTCGTTAACCACGGCAAAGGGCGGAGCGAAGGCCCCGACGAAGTTCTTCTTGCGATTGAAATTCACCCCATTCTTCACCCCAACGCCTGCATCGGCCTGGCCCAGTGTCGTTGTCGGAAAGCGGAAGTGCCGTATCCCTCGGTGAGCCGTAGCGGCAGCGAATCCAACCGTATCCAGCAAGGCGCCGCCGCCTATCCCGACGACGTAGCTGTGGCGGCATATCTTGCGACTTTCAATATCGCCGTAAATGCGATCCAGGCAGGCCTCGTCGTTTTTCAATCCTTCGCCCCCTTGCAAGGTCTCCACTCCCATTAAACGCAGGTCCTCGCTGTATTGATCGAAATAGCGAGCGATCGCATCCCTAAGATCCGGATTCGCCTTTTCCACCGCCTCGTCGACATAGAAAAGGGCCTTGCGGCGATTGCCGCTTTCGCGCGAACACGCAAGGTCGCGAAAGAGCGGGTTATCGATGCTAAACGCGTTCTTGGTAAAATAGACCCGCAAGAGATAGGGAATCTGAATTGGGTACTCGATATGGGAAAACTGAGACATGAAAATTGGATATCAGGTCGCGGGTATGCGTCGTTGAGCGACTAGAGCGACAAGGAAAAACGCCAAGAACATTCCCGATGCAACCCAAGAATGGGACAGCCAAGACGAGAGAATCATCCAATCCACCAAACAAATGCCCGCTAAGAGGGGCCCAATCATCTTTCCAACGATTAGCTTTCCCGTGGCCCGGGCCTTGAAAAAGACCCAAACGACCCAGCCTCCGCAAACCGCGATACTGAATGCAGCCACCCCGTCGAACTCGCCTTCGAGCCAACCAATTCCCGCGAGTATCGGCGACGCTAGCATGGCCAGTCCCAGCAAGGAATTCGCTTCGAGCGTCGACTCGGTCCGCGCGAGGCTCGTAATGCCAACGACGTAGAGGAACATGAGCCCGCCTGCCCAGAGAACGCTCGAAACGACCTCCCCCGAAGCGGCTAATCCAGCGACCCAATAAACGGCGAAGCGACAGGCCCCCATCAATGGAATGCCTAAGCGGGTCTTCTTGTGAGCCAGGTTGTAGGCCACGATCAGGCCGATCAAAGCCAGTGTTCCCCATGCTTCCGACGTTCCCTGCCAGGCGATCGGAATAAAGCCCCCGACGAAAAACCCAAGCGTGGCCAATAGGACCGTGGAACGGCTAACCTCGCCTGCCGGAATGGGTCGCTCCGGACGGTGTTTCGCATCGAAGCCCGCATCGCAGTAGTCGTTCAAATACATCCCCCCGACATAGAGAAGGCTCATGCCGACGATCACCCCGAGCAACGCCGCATCGGGCGCCCCTCCCGCCAACAGCCACGCGCATAGACAGTTGGACCAGACGGTACTGAGATTGGAAACGCGTCCCAACACGAGCAATGCCCTAGCCTTGATCATTCGGCTAGCCAATGCGCATTCTCCCTCAGAGCGAGCGCTTTTTAGCTGGGGCGCTTGATTCGAGGGAAGTAGCGCTAGAACGCGATCGCGACGCCCCGCCCTTTCCGCGGCCCCGCTAGGGCCTATTAAATGAGTCCGCCCGCGCAGGTGAGGCGGCTAAATGAGCCACGATTTCGGCTCGCGATTCGACGTGTCGCCAAAGGGACATCGAGCATGAGCAGACGAGGTTTGGGCCAAGCAGAGGCGAGCAAGCCTAAGCGCCTATGCCTTAACTATCCCTAAGCGCAGGCCGCGCTTATCGAATTCGCCCAGAGTCCACTGATACTCGCGGACGAGTTGATCGACGACATCGCTCGTTCCCAAATCGCTCGGCAGCACTTCCCAGGTGTAGGTTTCCATTTCGAAGTGGCGGCACAGATCGGGATTCCCCTGCACGATATCGAGCACGCCCTGTATATGATCGCTCGTGGAATCGAGCGGAGCGCCCGGCGAGCGATGCAAGGGTATGTGAAAGTGGATACGCCACTCGTCTGCCGTGTCTTCTCCCGCCTGGCGAGCGGCCAAGGCAACATCGAGATCCTCGTAACGCAGGAGCCCTTGATCGCCTTTGCGAGCGACCACCTGGTGCAGGTATACTTCGTCGCAGAAACTCTCCAAGGCGCTCAGTGTCGACTCGGAAAAGTCCGCCACTTTGAGCGCCGAACTTAAGTGAATCTTGCTGATGCGAATATTGCGATCGATCAAACGGCCTAGCGATTGCGCGGCCGATTCGTATTCCACCGCAAGATGACAGGCATCGTAGTTGACGCCTAGACGCCGCTGATTGGCGCCCGCATCGCCGAGACGGGAGTCCCTCATTCGTTCGAAAAAGTCCGCCGTTTCAGCGCTCGTCTCGAACAGGCACAGGGGTTCGGGCTCCAAACCGAGATGCATATCCCGACCCGATCGCTCGCTAAGCCGGTCGATGTACTGGGCGCATTCCGCCAGATTCCGAAACATGGCCTCGTATTGATCCTCCGAGGAAATAAAGCGCTTGAACGAGCCCGGCACGGTGCTGACGCTCGCCTCCCGACCCGGGGGAGCGATTTCATCGAGCAAATCGAAAAGCAACTTCGTGTAGTCAACGCGCTGCGCAGTCGTCCAGTCGGGTCGATAGACCGCTTCCTTGACGCGCGTTCCGTGAAAATCGCCGTAGGGAAATCCATTGACGGTAAAGACGTAGCACTCCTTTTCGTCCAGCCATTTGCGGAAGGCCAGCAAGGTTTGCGGATCCGACAGTTCCTGGGCAGCGGAAGCGCTCAACCTCAGTCCAATGGCGTATTCTCCTTTTGGGCACACTTGCTCGCGCACCTTAAGCGTGTATCGGTCGAGCGAGTCGAGGGTTTCAGCCCAGCAACTGCCGCGGTGGATATTCGTGCAATAGGCGAGATGACTGTCGTTAGCTAGTTTCATTCGGTGACAAGGACAACGCGCCATACTCGAACAGAGTTCCCCCTTCCGGCAACCCTGAAGATGGATTCGATTCGCGAGCGAGGGCGCGATTCGGAGAGCGAGTGGCTACTCGATATTGAAGTTCGAGCTCTGACTCAGAAAGCGAACCGGATTTCGATAGAACACTTGATCGATCGCATCGTCGGCATAGCCTCGGCGACGCATTTCCTGCGCGGCATAGGGAACGGCAAGCGGCACGCTGACCCCCCAGTCGCAAGCGGAATTCATCCAAAGCCGTTCCGCTCCGTAGGTTTCCATTATGTCGATCGCTCGCGGCGACGTGCACTTGGACTCGGGATAAAGCGTCAACCCTCCCCAGAATCCGGCATCCATAACGATTTTAGCCGTATGCTCCTCCAGGTGATCGATGAGGACCTTGTCGGGATCGATTCGAGAATCGCTTTTGATTAAGTCGACGATCAGTTGCGTCCCCTTTCGCTTATCCTCCAGGTGAGGCGTGTGCACGAGAATCAACTGATCGTTTTCAGCAGCCACATTAACATGCTTCTCGAGAATCGTCATCTCGTTGCGGCTGTTCTTGTTCAGACCAATCTCCCCAATGCCCAGGACGTTCTTCTTCTTCAGGAACTCGGGAATCAAAGCGATGACTTCCTCCGCTAGCTTCAAATCCTCCGATTCCTTGGGATTGATGCAAAGCCAGGAAAAATGAGGCAGCCCGAATTTGGCGGCCCGAGCCGGCTCGTATTCCGTCAACTGGCAGAAATAGTCGTAGAACCCATGGACCGAGCTCCGATCGAATCCTGCCCAGAATGCAGGTTCGCAGACGGCTTTGCAACCGGCCGTTACCATTGCCAAATAGTCGTCAGTCGTTCGACTGACCATGTGCGCATGCGGTTCGATATATCTCATTGGGGTTTCTCCGGCCAGGCCCCACAGGCCGCCTTGGTCGTCGCTACAGGAATCAAGTCATCCGTCGGGTCGCTGAATGAGAGCAGCGCGTCTTGCGTCCGATTGCTCGAGTCCAAGCTGGCGAGAGCGTCCTTGAACGCTTGGTAGCGAAAATCATCTTCGAAGCCATCTCGTTCGACTCGATCCATGAAGGCAGCGATATCGATAAGCTTCGCCCGCGCTTCCATAAAGTAGAGGTCTACGGTGTTCTGCTGTTTTGTCGGTTTCATCTCAGGGTTATAACGAGAAAGGGAATAGTTTGAAGGCCCTCCCAGGCTAGGCCAGCAAAAATCCCTCGGATTTCCCCCTATTCTATAGGTTACTAAAAGTAACCTCTAGTATTACCTACGCCTTCTTTGGTATGATTTGACGCAAATGTCAGTTCGCTGACAAATATTGTTCTTGGCCATTGGGACTCCCCTTCGTGTAGTTCTCTGATATGAACGTTAACGGTCGCGCTTATCGAACTATATGGCTCAAGGAAAACGACCCCAAGACCGTCCAGATCATCGATCAAAGGAACCTCCCCCACGAGTTCAACATCGAGGATATTTCCAGTGTCGACGCCATGGCGGCGGCGATCAGTGAGATGCATGTGCGGGGAGCGGGATTGATTGGGGCGTCAGCAGGGTACGGGATGTACCTGGGAGCGTTGGAAGCGCTGGAATCGACGGAGTTCGCCGTCTCGCTAAAGGCCTCCTACGCCAAGCTCAAAGCCACTCGGCCCACGGCGGTAAACCTGGCATGGGCCTTGGATCGCCAGATGGACGCGCTCTCGCAAGCGTCCAGCGCTGACGAGAAGGTTGCCGTCGCCCTGAGAACCGCTGCCGATATCGCTGACGAAGATGCTGCGTTTTGCCGGAAGATCGGCATAAACGGTCTGCCGCTTATTCGTTCGATCGCCGAGAACAATGGAAATCGGCCGGTCAATATTCTCACGCACTGCAACGCCGGTTGGCTTGCCTTCGTGGACTATGGTTCCGCAACGGCTCCCATTTACGAAGCCCACGACGCGGGGATTCCCGTCCATGTGTGGGTGGACGAAACCCGACCCCGAAACCAAGGCGCTCGCTTGACCGCATGGGAATTCGGCCAGCACGGCGTCCCGCATACCGTCATTTCCGACAATGTCGGCGGCCATCTCATGCAACACGGCCACGTCGACTTAGTGATCACCGGTACGGACCGAACGGCTGTCTCCGGCGACGTCGCCAACAAAATCGGCACCTATCTCAAGGCGCTCGCCGCCAAGGACAACGACATCCCGTTCTACGTCGCCCTGCCCTCGTCCACTTTCGACTGGGACATTCGCGACGGTGTACGCGACATTCCTATCGAGCAACGCGGCGACGAAGAAGTCAAATACGCTCAAGGCTCCGAGAACGGCCAACTGAAACGCGTTCTCCTCACGCCCCCGTCGTCGCCAGCCGCCAACTACGCCTTTGACGTCACCCCCGCTCGCCTCGTCACGGGCCTCATCACCGAGCGCGGTCTATGCGAGGCCAATGAATCATCCATCCGCGCCCTTTTCCCCGAAAAGTAGGCAAACGATTCGGCGACCGCAGGAACAGCCCAATTCCGGGATCAGTTATCCGACCCCTCCCGTTCCCACAAAAACATTGTCCCCAGTTGATTAAGCCCCATCGTTCCCAGGACGCTTGCAACGCTAGCCTCTCTCCCGTCCGCCCCGTCTCCCATTCTCTCCTTTCCGGTCCGCTTCCTCCCTTACCTAATTCCTAATTCCGCATCCCTCAATGGGCACCCTACTTTCCTTCTTCTTCTTTACCGGTTTGGTCGGTCTCATAACTTACCTCCGAACCCGCAAGGACAACCTTCACTCGAGCAAAGGCTACTTCCTGGCCGGAAACAGTCTCAACGGCTGGGTCATCGCGGGTTCCCTAATGCTGACCAATCTCAGCGCGGCGAACTTCACCGGCATGACCGCCAACGTCTACAAGGGCAATCTCTCGCCCATCGCCTGGACGGCCACGGTCGTCCCTGTGCTCATCTACTTTTGCGCCTATCTTCTGCCGACGTTCCTTCGGGGCGGCTTCACCACAATTCCCGAGTTTCTGGAAAACCGCTTCAGTCCCAGCACCCGGCGGATCGTGGCCATCATGTTCCTCTTCTCCTACATTGCCAGCGGGATGCCGGTCGCCCTATACGGCGGATCGATCGCCATCAATCAGCTTTTCGGCGTTCCCGAAGCCTTCGGCATCACTCCGGAAGTCGCCATCTGGGTCGTGGTTTGGCTCCTGGGAATCATCGGCAGTATCTACGCCCTCTTCGGCGGATTGAAAGGGGTGGCCGTTTCCGATACCCTGAACGGCGTAGGCCTCCTGATCGGTGGGGCTTTGGTCTTTATCATCGGGGTCTATCAAGTGGGCGAACAAGATTTCATCGCCGGAGCCAAAACCATCCTGACCAAGAACACCGAAATCCTGGATGCTATCGGCGACGTTACCGACGGAATCCCGTTTTCGGTCCTCTTCACCGGCATGCTCCTCCACAACCTATTCTTCTGGAGCACCAACCAATTTATCATCCAGCGCACCCTTGGAGCCCGGAGCCTCAAGGAAGGACAGAAAGGCGTCATGCTCGCCTCCTTCTTCAAGATTCTGAACATCTTCTATATCGCCATGCCGGGAGTCATCGCCCTCCATCTCTACGGGCCTGGCCACTTCGAAAACCCTGACTGGGTCTACCCCACTTTGATTAGCGACATCATGCCCACCTTCATGGTCGGCTTCTTCGCGGCCGTCATTTTCGGCACCGTCCTCAGTACCTTCAATTCGGTTCTCAACAGCAGCGTTACCATCTTCGCCCTCGACATCTACAAGCCCCTTTTCGGCAAGGATCTCGACGACGATACCATCATCCAGCGAAGCAAGAAGATCGGCGTAGCGATGGCCGTGGTCACCATGACCATCGCCCCCTTCATCATGCATTTCCCAGAAGGGATATTCACCTTCATGGTCAAGGTGGATAGTTTGTTCGGGGCCCCCATTCTGATGGTGCTCTTGCTCGGCTACTTCTCGAAGAAGACGCCTCCATTCGCCGCCAATATTTGCCTGGGACTCTTCCTCGCCGTTTACGGAGCCTTCATGTTTTTCATTCCCGTGGACATGCACTACCTCCACTACATGGCCATCCTCTTCGTTGTATTCATTTCTTTGGCCCTCGTTATTGGTCGCTTCAAGCCGGAAACGAAACCCGACTTCCGAAACGCAGGCCCCGACGGAGTCGACGTCACTCCCTGGAAGCATTTCAAGAGCATATCCATCGCCTCCACCCTGCTGATGATCGGAGCCTATATTCTCCTCTCCCCACTAGGCCTCGTCGATGCCGAACGAGAAAAGACCATCGAATATGGATATATCGCCCTCGGCATCGCCATCGCCATCGGCGTACTGGGCATTCCCATCATGCGCCGACGGGCCAATGCTCACTCGTAATCGGAATGTGATTTACTTCGAAAACGCTAAAGCTAGCCTCATTACCTAGATATGGATCCGAAATCGCCCTTCAATCGACGTGAGCTCATCAAGCGGGGGACCGGTGGGTTGCTCGCGACGGCTGCCGCTACCTCGCTTCCCGTTTCCACTATGCGCGCTGCATCCAAAGGCCCCGAAATATCCAACGGTCGCATCCGCCAATCCATCATGGGGTGGTGCTTCCGAGATCACATGGACGCCCTTGAACTGGCCCGTCATTGCAAGGAAATCGGGCTGGTGGCGATGGAAGGCATTTCCGCCGACGACTATCCGGCCGTCAGGGAGCTCGGCTTGGAAATCTCGCTCGTATCCGGAAATCACGGATTCGGCAAAGGCCCCTGCAACCCCGAGTACCGCCAGCTCGTCGTCGACGGACTTCGCAAAGGCATCGATTTGGCGAAAGCCGTCAACTGCAAGAATGTCATCACCTTTACCGGTATGCGCTACGACGGCATGGACGACGAGAAGGCCGCCCAGCGCTGCGTGGACACATGGAAGGAAGTCGTGCCCTATGCCGAAGCGAATGGCGTGACTCTAGTGCTCGAGCACCTCAACTCCCGCGACGATACCCATCCGATGAAAGGGCATCCGGGCTACTTCGGCGACGACGTGGATTTCTGCGTCGATCTCATCAAGCAAGTCGGCTCCGAGAACTTCAAGCTGCTCTTCGACATCTACCACGTTTCGGTCATGAATGGGGATATCATTCGACGCATCCAACAGTACCACCCTTACATCGCCCACTACCACACCGCGGGCAACCCTGGACGCGGCGAGCTCGACGATACGCAGGAAATCAACTACCCGCCAATCCTACGCGAAATCCTGAAAACTGGATACACGGGATACGTAGCTCAAGAGTTCATTCCCACTTGGGACGATCCCGTTGCCGCGCTGCGCCATGCCGCGAAATTGTGCGACGTTTGAGTCGAAATTGCGCGACGTTTAAGTCGAATATAACCGGACCCACCCTTTTCGAGATCGGCCGCCACCTCTTTTCGCTATTCAAAACGCTCTAGAGATTCCTGAATTTTGCGGGGCTATCCTGCTCCCGGAAGCGACGCTTTTTCCCCATGGAGCAATGCCGCTGCACATATTCGAGCCACGCTATCGGGAAATGCTTGCCGACGCCATAAGCTCGAATAGCATGATTTGCGTGGGCACTTTAATCGGCCCGGAAACCGAAGGCCCAAACGCCAGCGTCGCAGACATTGGCACAATCGGATTAATACGGGCTTCGCGCGAACAGGACGATGGCCGTTCCAATCTGCTGCTCCATGGAATCCTCCGCGTACGCTTCATCGAATGGATCGACGAGAAGGCCTACCCCTACGCGGCCATCGAACCGGCGCCCAACGTACCGATCGATCCCTTCGAGGCGAGCCTCGCCGTTTCCAATCTTCGCTCGGCCGTCGACCAAGCCCTGCGGAGCTTCCCCGATGAAACTAAGGAGCGAGTCAACGAGACCCTCGACCAGGCCCAAGACAATCCATCCATTCTAGCCGATGCCGTCGCCCAGCAGTTCATCCAAGCCCCCGCGATGAGACGCCAGCTTCTCGACGAGCCGGAGGTCGCCAAACGGATCAAGTACCTCGCCGACTTTCTCCGCAACGCGACGCGAGACGAACGAAATTAGAGCCTGGGCAGGCAGGACTACGAATCGGTTTCGCTAAATAGCCGACTATAAATGCCAAGTTTTCGTCGATTCGATTGCGCTACTCTCTAGTTACGAACCGGATTGACCCGTCTAATTCACACGCTAGCCTTCATTGGAAATGACTCTCGAAAACGTATCCCGTCGCAATTTCATCAAGACTACTGGCGCCGCCAGTCTCGCGTCGCTTCTCGTCGGAGCGCAGAACCTTCACGCTGCCGGCGCGGATGACAAGATTCGCATTGGCTTGATTGGTCTTGGCGGTCGCGGCTGCGGCGCTGGCATCATCGATTGCGCCGAGGCCGACCGGAACATCGAGCTCGTGGCAATGGGCGACTTGTTCCAGGATCACCTGGACGCGGCTCCGGAGCTCATCCGCCGCAACATGGGACGCCGCAAGCTTCCCTTCGACAAGATTTACAAGGTCACCCCGGAAACCATGTTCGCGGGATTCGATGCCTACCAGAAGGTCATCGCCTGCGACGTCGATCTGATTATTCTGACCACGCCCCCCGTCTTCCGCCCCATTCACTTCAGGGCCGCGGTTGACGCAGGAAAGCATGTCTTTATCGAAAAGCCTGTCGCCGTCGATCCGGCCGGAGTTAAATCGATCATCGAAACCTCGGCGCTCGCCTCGAAGAAAGGACTTACCGTAGTAGCTGGCACCCAGATGCGTCGGGCCCGCCACATCATGGCCGGGATCGAACGGATCCGCGAGGGAGCTATGGGAGACTTGCTATCCGGACAATCGACCCGCATTGGCGGCGCCCTCTCCAATTGGCGCCAATCGGAGGCCATTCGAAAAAACGACTGGTCCGATATGGAATGGCAACTGCGCCGGTGGCTGTTTACGACTTGGGGCTCGGGCGATTTCATCGTCGAACAGCATGTCCACAATCTCGACCTAGTCGATTGGGTCATGGGGGGGCATCCGGTCAAAGCGATTGGAACGGGGGGCAGAGCGCACCGCACGGATTCGATCTACCCGAACGTCTGGGATCACATTTCGGTCGAATACGAGTACGCCAATGGCGCCCGCGTCACCCATCTTGGCTCTCAAATCGATGGCGTCAGCTCTCGGAACGATATGCGGATCGATGGCACTAAAGGCCGTCTCTTCCTGAGCTTTGCCAAAGTCAGTATCGAAGGCCAGCATCCCTTCAAATACGAGGGCCCTCGCGTTAATCCGGCCGTGCAGGAATACAAGGACACGCTCGATGCCATTCGTTCAGGCGATGCGATTAACGAAGGCGAGCGAATCGCTCAAAGCACCATGACCGCAATTCTCGGTCGCATGGCCGCCTACACAGGACGCAACTTGAGTTGGGATTGGGCCATGAACGCTTCGAAGCTCGACCTGACGCCCAAGGAATGGGCGTTCGGCGATTACCCGCTGGCCCCCGTGGCCGTTCCGGGTAAGACCAAGCTGGTTTAGGGACCAACCGATTTCTGGGCCGCGATCGAGCGGACTTGCCTCGCTGGGCCAGTCGCGCCAGGGTTTTCGCATGGAGACGACCAATCCGTAACGAAATCCGCTATGGGGCAGGCTTGGACCTTTTTCGCATCCGCTCGACTTCCTATCGCGTTCGCCACGACAATACTGCTGACGACGCTCGGATTCGGACTCTGGCCCTTCAATTTTCTCTCGCCCAACGACGTCCTCCATTCGACCGAAGCAGGTGGACTCCGGTTTAACGGCGCTCAGCGCTTTAACGACTCGGACCGTCGTGGATTGGCGTATTCCGGCGATGCGATCGTCTTTCGCCAGGGGGAGCCCCTTGCCGTTTATCTGGCGCTCCTGCCCGAGGGATATCCAAAAGGACTCGGCACCCTCCTGGAATTGAGCGATGGAAAGACGCAGCCCCCGCTAATCGTCGCCCAGTGGCAGCAACACCTCGTCATTAGAAGCCGGCGCAGCGAGACCGAGCGGAATCGTCCCTACCGTGAAATCGGCTATCGGCAGTGCCTGCTTCCCAACCGCCCCCTGGAATTGCTGGTATCTTCGGACGGCCTTTCGACTCGCATCTACATCGATGGGGAATTGGTCGAAACGAAGTCGGGCTTCGGACTGCTCGATCCGGATGCGCCCACCGAAGCCCGTATCGTTATCGGAGCCTCCGCGGACGGCGACCAGTCCTGGATCGGCGCATTCAAAGCGCTTCGAATCTACCGTCAGTCGATCGCTCCTGCGGACCTAGCGAATGACGGCATCCGAGCAACGGTCGCTTACGACTTCGGAAAGCTTCCGGCTGTCGGACGAATCGCCAACCAAAACGGGACCGCTTTCGAACTCGTTGTCCCGCGCTACTTTAACCCGCTTCAACGCAAGCGATTCGCGCTAATTTCGTCCTTCGATCCAGATAACAAGGCCCTCGTGCGCGATGTAGTCGTCAATCTATTCGGCTTCGCCCCGCTGGGCTTCGCCATCTGCCTCGTCGCGCGCCGTCGATCCGGAAGCGCGAGAATCGCCGCCTTCGCGACCGCTGCCGCTTTCTGCGCGTTGATCACTCTCGGGATCGAAAGCGCCCAGATTCTGCTGCCCGGCCGCAACCCGAGCCACTTGGACCTGATCGCGAATACGATCGGAGGGGCCTTGGGAGCGAGCATCGCTTTGATCCTCGCCCCAGCCCGTTTTCGAACGATTAGGATTGCCAAATAGCCCGTTCTCCCTCAACATAACGAAGCTTGCGTTAGAGAGAGACTATTGGGGCCTCTCCGGCGTAGCGAGAGGAGAGAAACGCTATGAAGAGATTAATATCGATTGCCTTAGTCGCATTCCTGCCCGGACATTTCGTCAGCAGTCAGGAAACGAGCGACGACTCGGCGAACTACGAGTATAACCTAACGGGCGAAGGAGTAGAGCTTCGCTTCAAGGTGATGAAGGAACCCATGTTTCCCGTCACCCTCAAAAGCAAAGGGACGGACAAGGGGGAAGTCACCGTCTTGCTGGAAATCGACTACCAAGGCGAACTGCGCGATTGGTTGGTGACGCATGCGAGCCACAAGGACTTCGCCCGCGCTGTCGACAATGCCGTGAGCGCCTGGAAGTTCGAACCTCCATTGTGGAACGGAAAGCCGATTTCGGTGATCTCAGCCATTAACATCGATTTTCGAGCCACGGGAAACGTGATGAGCCTCGATATGACCAGTAGCATTGCCGAGATATACACCAGTATTGGGGCCACGTCTTTCGATGCGATCAAGGTGGCCGAGTTCGATGATCTCGATCGCTTTCCGGAGCCTGTTAAAGTAGTCACGCCACAAGTCCCCAAGAAGCTTCTGAAGAAAAGGGGCTATCACTTAGGCGTTTTCCGTTTCTTCATCGATACCGAAGGACATGTCCGCCTCGCTCATATCGATCGAGTGGAAGGAACCGTCGATGTGCGAGCCCTCGAAGCGGCTCAGGATGCGTTGGAGCAATGGGAATTCACTCCCCCCACCGTCAAGGGACGGCCGGTAGTCGTCGAAGTCGCCCAACCTTTCCGATTCGAACCGAACGGATAGAGGGCGGGACCCTGCTGAAGGCAGGGTCGTCCACGCGACCGTTGTTGCCTTGATTCCGAGCGCAACGGCCCTTGCGCGCGTTCAAGCGAAGCGCTAGGCATCTGGGCGTGAGAAATGCGTCCCCATCCAATCCCAATCGCGACTTCTTCCGGTTCGCCAGAGCATCGGCTATCTTGGCATCGCTATCCTGGCTTCTGACCTGCAGTCTCGGGGAGACGCCTGAGGCGATCGCCGCCAAGCTCGCTCGACAGATTCAGGAAAGTTCCTTGGCCTTGGAAATCGCCACCGACTTAACGACCGAAATCGGTCCGCGACTTTACGGCTCGGAAAACGAAAAGCGTGCTGCCGAATGGGCCATGATACGCTTCCATGAATACGGCTATGATCGCGTCTGGTCGTATTCCTTTCCGGTCGAGCGAGGCTGGCAGCGAGGCGAGGAGATCGCTGCGATCGTCGAACCATCTCCTCAGAATCTAGTCGTAACTGCCTTGGGCGGCAGCGTGCCTACGCCCCCCGAAGGCATCGAAGCGGAAATAGCCCATTTCACGACCATAGATGCCATGCTCGCCGAACCCGTCGGAGCGCTGGACGGAAAGATCGCCGTGGTTACCGAAGGGATGGCGATCGGACAGTATGCTCGCATATCCGGGGCTATTCGCTCGAAAGGCCCTTCCGAAGCCGCTCGTCGCGGGGCGATCGCATTCCTCATGCGCTCGGCAGGAACCGACAGCGATCGTATAGCCCATACCGGCGGAACCCGCTACGCGGACGACGCGCCAAGAATTCCCGCGGGAGCCCTTTCCGTTCCCGACGCCCAGCAAATCGATCGCCTAGCCCAACGCTCGGATACTATTCGTATCAAGCTTACGCTTACGCCAACCCTACTAGGCCCCGTCACGAGCCAAAACGTAATCGCCGAGATTGTCGGGCGCGAACGGCCCGATGAAATCGTGCTGCTCGGCGCCCACCTCGATTCGTGGGACCTTGGCACGGGTGCGATCGACGACGGTTCTGGCGTCGGTATCGTCATGGCGGCGGGGAAACTGATCGCAGCCCTTCCCCAGCCTCCCAAGCGAACCATACGGATCGTTCTCTTCGGAGCGGAAGAGATTGGCATTGTCGGCGGTCAGCATTACGCGGATGTGGAACCTCTCGACCGGCACATCGTTGCCATGGAGGCCGATGCCGGACAAGGACCCGTGGAGTTCATGAATATTGGAGTAGGCAATCCTTTGGACCCAAGCTTGGCCCGTATTCGCAAAGCCCTGGAACCGCTGGGGGTCAAACCCGGCAGGAGCAAGTCCAATGGCGGCCCCGACATCGGGCCCATGCACAGCAAAGGGGTGCCCGCAATCGGCCTTCAGATGAACACGGACGATTACTTCGACTTGCACCACACGCCGAATGACACGATCGATAAAATCGAGCCAAAGCGAATCAATCAAAGCGCCGCGGCCTTTGTGGCGACCGGCTATTTGGCCGCTGAGCTGGATGGCTACTATCGCGCTTCGGATAGATAGGCGAGCGCCTCTCCATTCCGCGTAAAACGCGGACGATAGCCGCTTCTCGATTGACCCGCGATCTCCGTTCGCCAGTATGCGGATAGATACCGCTAATGGCTGCCTAAACGATGGAATCGACGGAAAACGATGATGCGGAACTGCTGAACGCCTCCGCATCGCTCCTCTTCAAGGCTCTGTTGAAACAGACTCAGGACCAGGTCTATTTCAAGGATCGGCAGAGTCGTTTCGCCCAAGCGAGCGACGCGGTTCCTGAAAAATTCGGGCTCAAATCCGTCGAAGCGCTTATCGGAAAATCCGATTTCGATTTCTTCAGCTCGGAACATGCTCAAGAATCCTTCGATGACGAGCAACGCCTGATGCGCGAGGGAGAGAAACTCGTCAACATCATCGAAAAGGAGACCTGGCCCAACGGGAGCGTCACCTGGGTTAGTTCGACCAAAATTCCCCTGTACCTAGAGTCGGGCAACGTTGTGGGACTGATGGGCATTACCCGCGACATCACCGAACAAGTGACCGCCCAGCAAGAGCTCGAGCGCAACCGGGAATTGCTCAAGCGAAAGAACGAAATCATGCAGACGGATTTCGACAATGCGCGACGTATCCAAAAACGCCTCATACCCGGTCCCATCCCAAACCCCGCTTTCGCCGAAATCGCTGTCCTCAACCTTAGCATGACCGAGGTAAATGGCGATGTCATTGCCTTTCCGACGGACGAACCGGATCGTTTTTCCTTTCTGCTCGGAGACGTCAGCGGGCACGGGGCCTCCGCGGGACTCTTCACAATACTGCTCAAGCACATTGCCGACTTCTACGTCCCAGACGAGTTCGATCATCTCGATCGAGCCATGGTCACTTTGGACGAACACCTTCAAGGGCTCATTCCCGCTGGTTTCGTCGCCGCGTTGCTCGGTTCCCTCGTCCAATCCAAGGATGGCTCTCTCGCTCTCACTTTGGCCAATGCGGGACAGCCCAATGCCTTGCGTTTCAAAGCGAACGCCTCCGAGGCGGAAGTCCTGGAACTCCCCAGCGAAAACGTTCTGGGACTGGGCATCTGCGAGAACGTGCAACTGCGACGTATCGAACCGCAAAGTGGCGATTGCTACCTTTTCGTATCGGACGGCGCCGTCGAGTGCCGCAACAAAGCGGGGGCCGAACTAGGGCTCGACGGATTGATCGAGCCGTTCACGCAATTCGGCAGCCGACCGGTTCAGGAAGTGGTCGACGGCATCCGAGAATTTTTGGAAACCTACAGCGAAGGCGACTTCCCCCAGGACGATACGTCGGCGCTCGCCATTCGCATCCTGTAGGCGGAAATCGCAACCGCTCACTTCTCCCGCGAATCGACCACGCCTCTTTCTTCGAGGAAGCGTTTTCGATTTTGCCAATCCGGCGCTACCTTTACGCTCAAGCGCACGTCGACGAATTTGCCCAAATCCTCTCTGAGCTTCTCGCGAGCGTTCTTTATAATGCGTTTCGTCATGGAACCCTTCTCGCCTATCGCAATCGCCTTCTGAGCCTCTCGTTCAACATAGAGAACCGCATCGATTCGGATTTTCTTATCGGTTTCCTTCCAGGTATCCACGGAAACCGTAATCGACTGTGGCAATTCCTGGTAAACCAGCTCATTGGCCGCTTCTCGAATCAGTTCCGCCGCGATGTCGCGCTCGATGACATCCGTCAACTGATCGGAGGGAAATAGAAACGGCCCCACCGGCAGCGAGGCCCGTATGCGATCGACCAACTCGTCCAATCCTTCGCCCGTCAGAGCGCAGATTTTATGAACTTCGCAGGCCCCAATCGCCTCCGTGTAAGCCACTCGCATCGCTTCGATCTGCGAGCCCTTGGCGAGGTCCACCTTGTTGATCGCCAGAAAAACCGTTTTACCTGATTCCTTTGCCAATGCGGCAACGCGGCGATCTTCATCGCCGAAGGCCCGAGTGGGATCGCATAGGCAAAGGACCGCATCATTCCCTTCGATTGCCTTGCGCACCGAACCGGCCATCGCTTCCTGCATCTTGTTCCTAGAGGAATGAACCCCAGGCGTATCCGCGAAAACGATCTGCGACGTTTCCCCGCTCAATATGCCCAGCCACCGCTTTCGCGTCGTATTCGGGCGACGGGAAACGGCCGTTAGGTGATAACGAAGCGCTTTGTTCAGAAAAGAGGATTTCCCTACATTCGGGCGTCCTAAAATCGTCACGAAGCCCACGTTTCCTTCTTCAAACTCGTTCGACTCCTCCATATATGTAATGCCTCATGAGTATTGAGTGGGCAAAGCTCAATTCAATTCAAAGACCGCTTCCAAGCTCCGGCGACTTTTCGACGAACCCTCAAACGCTCGCAATAGGCGCTATTACTCAAAGTTTTTCTAAAGAAGGAGACGTATTCATCCGATTATACTAGGCATGAATACTCCGGAAAAGCGACGTTTACTCAGAAAATGGGAAAAGCAACGCTTGGCCCTCCAATCGAAGATCCAACAAGTTCTGGAGAATCGAGATAGCGAGGAAGTCGCAATCAAACGGTTTACGATTGATTGGGAAAACGCGGGATTGAACCTCTACAGTACGGAAAACCTAGGAGGCAAAACCAACGAGCAACGACGGCTCGTCAAGGAAGCGGCTCGCAAGTGCCAACCGGAAATTTCCGAACTCGCCATGCTGGTCGACCGCGAGATCAAGCACCTAGGCTTCAACGGGCTCGACAAGGCTAAGAAAGTGACGCTCCCAGAATGCAGCTTGGAAGCGAATCGCGCCTTGGCCGGCATGCGAAACTAAACGATCCCCTTCCCTATAGCCTTGTGTCCTAGCGAGCGGCAGGCCTAGTCTGCAGCATGCTCGCAATGGGAATACTACGCCCTGCTATCGCTTTGGGCCTATTGCTCGGCGCGTGGCCCCTCGCCGGCGATGAAATCGACGCGCTCGATAGAGCCATCGAAACGGCATCCGACGACCCTTCGCTCTATCAACGACGCGGCGTTCTCAAGTTTTTCGAGGGGAAATTCGAAGATGCGATCGCCGACTTCGACCGAGTCATCGATCTCGTCCCCTCCCAGGAAGCCTACCATTGGCAACGCGGAATCGCTCATTACTACGCGGGGCGCTACGCGGATGGAGTCGCTCAGTTCGAATTGCATCAAACCGTTAATTCCCAGGATGTGGAAAACGCCGTTTGGCACTTCCTTTGCAAGGCTCAGCTGGAAGGACTCGCCGCCGCGCGGCAGGCCCTGATTCCGATAAGATACGACACGCGCCCTCCCATGAAGGAGATCTGGCGTTTGTTTGCCGGTACGGGTTCCGTCGACGAAGCGCTCGAAGCGGCCAAGCGATTGGGGCCTTCCGGCGAACCATCGCGACAAAGCCAGTGCTACGCCCACCTTTACCTCGGGCTCTACTTCGAAGCCCAAGGCGAGGCCGAAAAAGCCGCCGAGCATATCGATCTGGCTGCCACCACGTACTCGATGGATAACTACATGGGAAAAGTAGCGATCGTTCACTCGGAGTTTCTCAAGCGCTGACAAACGCCCTTACTCCTCGGTTACGCGAAAAAAGTGCGCATCCAAATGGGTCTCTAACACTCCGACGAACTGGGCCGATCCGAATGCATCGGCCTGGACTGATCCTAAGCTCTGCCACGATACGAGATCCGAAGAGACGTCGATTCGGCACTGCCCATTTGGCTCGCCCGAGATCGCAATCGAAACGCGTTCCGGCTCGAACGATTCTATCCGAGCATCGATGGGCGAAGACAAGCTAGAGATCCATTCCGAAAGCGTTTTCCGTTTGAAAGCCGAAGCGTTGGGGGAACGTCGGGACACTCAGGGTTTCGTTGGCGACTCGCTCTTCAAGCGCGAACAGACTTGTCGTTGCCCACGCCAAAATGAAAATCGGCGCCCACGCCGTCACCCTGCCATTTTTCCCTAGTACGATCATCCCAACACTCGCGATTCGCTCTAATCCTATCGACAGAATCGGAATCCCTCACAAGCTAGCAATTGAAAAAGATCGTTCACTGCCACCGCAATCCCCTCGCTGCTCCCTTCTGCGCCATTCGCAGACCTGCTAATGCCTATTCCGCTAACCGAAACCTACCTATGCATTCAGCGCAACGCCCCCTAACCCTGAGTCTCATTTCACGCTATTTCCCGATCTGCCTTCTCGTGGCGCTGCTTCAAGGTTGCGGTTCCAGCAGCGCGGATCGATCCGAATTGGATTCGCTCGACCGAGCCAAGGGCGCATTGCTCTACCAGACATCCATGGCATCCCCCGACAGCCTTGCGGGTTGGACAATGGAAGGGCCTGGGCGAACCGCCGTCAAGGAGGGCTGGTTGGAAATCGACTCGCCTGGCCAGGAGATGCATCACGTCTATTGGTGCCCCGAGACGTTTCCATCCAGTTTTATCGCCCAGTGGGAAATGCAAAACCTGAATCCGGAAGCCGGACTATGCATCGTCTTCTTCGCGGCCAACGGCTTGAAGGGGCAAGATGTAATGGACCCATCTCTCCCTCCACGCGATGGCACTTTCAGCCAATACAACGACGATCAGCTATCCAATTATCATATATCGTACTACGCCAACACGCCTAAGCTACCGGCTCGACCGGTAGCGCGTCTCCGCAAGAATCCGGGAAAGAACATCGTTTACGAGGGCCCTGTCGGAATCGAGGCGAAGAGCGAAGCGATTCACCAAGTGACCCTCATCAAGGAGAAGGCTCGCATCAGGCTGTACGTGGATGAGCGGGCGATCATCGATTGGGTCGACGAGGGCAAGGTCAACGGAGACGCTCTTGGAGGGGGAAAGATCGCCCTGCGACAAATGCAATGGACGCATTTTCGCTACCGCAACTTCAAGATCTGGAATATTGATTAGCCAGTAGGCCCTCCCTTCCGAGCTCTTGGAGAGGCATGTTAAGGTTCAGCACATGTATTCAACCCTTCCCGACAATGAGGTCGTAAACGGCCTACAATAAAACCGATCGTTCGGAAAGCACTCGCCCCCAGCTTCTCGCAAATTCGCTTCATGGCCGCATTTCCAAATCGACGAGACCGCGCTTTTAGTTAATCCTATCGAGACTCCCAAACAAGCCCCGCCGGAAATTTTCCTATGCCGCCCCTCCTTCGCCACGCCGTTCTGGTCCTATCCATTCTCCTATCCAGCGCCTTGCCGGCCCGCGATATCGTAATCGTCGCCCATCGCGGAGCCAATAATCTGGCTCCCGAGAATACCTTCAGTGCCGCGTGGAAGTGCGTGGAGCTCGGCATCGAATACGTAGAGGTCGATGTACGGACGAGCGCCGATGGCGTAATGTACGTCATTCACGACAAAACCTTGGACAGAACCACCAGTGGTAGCGGACTTATCGCTGAAACGAATTCCACCGCAATCGATCGCTTGGATGCGGGAAGCTGGTTCGATCCGAAGTTCAAGACTGAACGCGTACCTCGGCTTAGGGAATTTCTTAATACATTTCGGGGAAAGATTAAGATCTACTTCGACGTAAAAAGCGCCGACTTGGCGGCATTGCTCGAAATGATTCGGGAGACCGGATTCGAGAACGATTGCTTCTTTTGGTTTTCCAAGGACGAACGGGCCCAGGAGCTCCGCAAGCTAGATCCGAATATCGGACTGAAGATGAATGCGGTCGATGTTGCGGGCTTGCAGCGCGTTCTGCCCTACAACCCTCAGATCATCGAATACCGACTCGACCACTTAACGCCGGACTTCGTCGCCTTTGCCCGCCGGAACGGCCTTAAGCTCATGGCCCATGCCTTGCACGAAGGAGCGGAAGAGGAATATCCCCGCATTCTCGAATCCGCAGCGGACATGGTGAATCTAGACCGAGCAGACGAGATGATCGCTCTCTCGAGCAATCCCTAGAGTCCCGAATCCAGCCTCGGCTCCAGTCCCGTCTCGAGCCACTTTCGATACGCATCCTCGAAGGCGTAGGCGTAATCGGGGTCGTCTACGGCCCGAGCGAAGGAATGTCCGCTGAAGAGATCGCTGCGTTGTTCTTCGGGTCCCCATAAGCGAACCTCGAAGTCATGTCCGATTTCGCTTCCGATTTCGGGCTCGGGCAATTCCGCAAGCGTTTCAACAATCGCCGGGTCGCTGGGTATCGCAACTGCGGCGGCGATGAATATCACCGTTGGGATGTAGTCAGTGAGTGGATGCATGGCATTTCTCCTTTGGGGTTGTCGAAATACGCGACACCCGTGCGAGCAGCTCGGAGGAGTCAAACGGTTTCAAGACCGAGCTGCGAATACGATGCGCGTTTCCATTAGTATATACGGATTCCGCGCTCGCGACAATCGGAGGTTCCCCGCGCAATCGGGTAGTTTAATTGGCTGGAGGCAGGCGCCTATTCCATAGGCTCCATTCTCTACGAACTGCCGGACCTATCAGCGCTAGACGCTAGCGCCATGGCAAAAGGGCTAGCGATGCTCTCGTTTCGCGAAGGGCTTGCTCATTGGATCGATAATGAAGGAGCGACGGGTCGTTCCTTGCGGGACGTCCTTTATCGAGGGTCTGACAACCCGCTATTCTTCGAAGCGTTCCCTGCTACGGCAAGGCCTCGAGTTCCTGGAAAACGCCCTGCTTCCAAGCCCGCAGCTCGCTCTCCATGCGCCGAGCGATTTCGGGCCGGCGCTTAGCGAGGTCATGCCTCTCCGAAGGATCGCTTTCGATATCGTAGAGGAAAGCGCCCTTCCTAGTGACAATGAACTTGTAGCGGTCCTCCATCCAAGCCGATTCGTTTCCATCTCTGTTCAGAAAGCCGATAGGCTTGGATCGCTCTGGACGAGCGCCGTCGATCAACGGCCACAAATCGAGTCCATCGTAAATTCGATCCTGGGCGAGATTGATCCCCAACGCGCTGAGAATCGTTGGAAAATAGTCGCTCGTAACGCAGGGCGCTTCAATCGTCTTGGGGGACGTTATTCGAGCGGGCCAAACCAGAAGTCCAGGAACCCGGATACCTCCTTCGCTAATCGACAATTTGTATCCAGATAAGTGTTTCGCCGTTCCTACATGACGGGGGCTTCCCTGGCGGGCCGGTCCGTTGTCAGAGCAAAACCATATCATGGTATTCTCCGAAACGCCCAATTCCTGCAGCTCCGCTCGCAAACGACCGATTTGCTCGTCCATGGCCGTCAGACAGGCATAGTAGTGCTGCTCGTTCTCAGGCCTGTCCGCATACTCCGCTCGATACCGATCGCCGCCTACCACCGGGGAGTGCGGAGTGTGGAACCATATTGTCGCCAGAAAAGGCGTCTCGGAACGCGCCGCATCGCGAATGAATGGGATGGCCCGATCCATAACGACCCTCGAATCGTCACCCTTCGTATTTCGAGTCACCTCTTGGCCAGGCCCGACAAAGTAATCGTTTCCATAGGAGGTTCCCTTGAGGGCTACAATCTCCTCGTTCTCGAACTCATTGGCCTTAATCGGTCCCGGATGATCGAGCGGATCCCATGTCGGCACCTTCGACTCCGTGACGAAAGATACGTCGACATCGCGCTCCCAGGGGGGACAGTAATAGCGTTCCGGCGTTTCCGAATAGGCGCCCCAGCGCGTCTGATCGCCCTGGATCTTCGACAGCGTCCCGAGATGCCATTTTCCGAAATGCCCAGTCGTGTATCCTTCCCTTTTGAGAACCGAAGTGATCGTAATCTCGGTTGGCTCGAGCATGCCTTTCATGGCGTAGGTGATGCCATAGCGATACGGATGGCGTCCCGTATAGACGCTGCCTCGCGTCGGAGAGCACATCGCCGCAGCCGCGTAGAAGCGATTGAAGGTCACGCCCTCTTCGCTCATACGATCGAGATGAGGGGTCTTGAGTCGGGGATGACCGTTATAGCCAGTGTCGCCCCAGCCCTGATCGTCCGTCATGCAGAGGATGATATTCGGACGATCCGATCCGAACGAGGGTAGAAGCGCCGCCGAGACAGCGATCAAGCCGAGGAGCGTGAGGGGCATCTTGTTCACGAAGGGTTTCACTTTTTTCGATGCTGCCTGAGCATTGAGAGGCAAGCCACTCCAATCTAGCTGAAAACGTTCGAACGAACCCCCTACTGCTTTGCGAGTTCCGCCTCTCGTACCTTCTTGAAATCAGCGGAAACCTGTATGGCCTTGCGTCGATCGGCATCGCTGTAGTCCCAGAATTCCTGCACGACCTTTTCCACTGCGGGATAGTGCGACCCATCGTCTCCAATGTCTTGACGCAACTGGGCAAACTGAGCCTTGAGCTGATTACGCACGCTCTGGTATTCCGGGTTGTCGTACACGTTATTCAACTCCTGAGGATCGCGCTTTAGATCGTAGAGCTCCCAGCCAGCGGGCGTTTGGTATTCGCCCTTGTAGTTAACGCCATAAAAGTAGACGAGCTTGTAGTCCTTGGTTCGCATAGCCATCTCGCCGGGATTGTCGTGATGGGCCATGTGCATCCAATAACGATAATAGGCCGCTTGCTTCCAGCCGGCGGGTTCCTGCCCGGTTTCGCAGATTTCGCGAAAGGAACGCCCCTGCATGCTCTGGGGAACCTCAATGCCCGCGTAGTCCAGCATGAGCGCTGGATAGTCCACGTTCTCGATGATCGCGTCACTGCGTCTTCCCGCAGGGATGGCTTTCGGGTAACGAACGATAAACGGCATGCGCATCGATTCGTCGTAGGCCCAGCGCTTGTCCTGGTAGTCCTTTTCTCCGAGCCAGAAACCCTGGTCGCCGGTGTAGATGATAAGCGTATTGTCGTAGAGCCCTTCCGCCTTGAGGTGATCGAAGAGACGCTTCAGGTTGTCGTCCACGCCTTTAACGCAACGGAGGTACTTCTTAAGGTAGCCTTGGTAGGCGATCCGTGTCGTCTCGCGCTCGCTTAGCGCGGCGGGGTCGTAGTTGTCGGGAAACTCTTCAGGGAACCGCTCAAAAAGATGAGTCGCGTAGGAACGGCGCGGGTTGCGCTTGCCGATAGAGGTACCTATGTGCGGCATTAGCTCGTCATTGTGGCCGCGAGTGGCAATAGACCCGAAGGTATCCGGCACGTCGTAAAGCGTATCCGGTTCCGGAATGCTTACGTTGGCCAAATAGCTTTGATAGCGCGGGGCATTCTCGAAATAGTCATGAGGCGCCTTGTACTGGTGACAAAGAAAGAACGGCTTCTTCGGGTCGCGTTTGTTCTTGAGCCAATCCAACGTGGAATCGGTAATCGCATCCGAAGAATGCTCGCCTTTATGAGTGACCGTATTCTTAGGCCACTCTTGGTCGCCCTGTATCCGGAATTCCGTGTCAAAGTATTTTCCCTGACCTGGAAGCACTTTGTAATAGTCGAAGTTCGGCTCTTGCTTGAGATGCCACTTGCCAACCATGGCGGTTTGATAGCCCGCTTCTCGCATGAGAATGGGCAAGGTTTGCCCTGCCGGCGGAATATTGCCGCCCAAGTCGAACACGCCATTCACGTGATTGTATTGGCCCGTGATGACACACGCCCGGGATGGCGTGCAGATCGCATTCGTGCAAAAGGCATTATCGAAGACGATCCCCTCGTTCGCCAGCTTATCCAAAGTCGGCGTCGGGTTTAGTTCCTTGAGAAGCGTCGCGTAGGCGCCAACGGCCTGGGCCGTATGGTCGTCCGACATAATGAAGATAATATTGGGACGATCCGCCGAGCGGAGCGAAAGGGTGACAGCGACAAAAGCGCCGAGACTTAGAGCGAGTAGGTTCGTTTTCATTGTGAATGATAGATTCGATTTTGACAGGGGAGCCCGAATCGGCCCTCCGCGTCCGTGTTTGAATTCGCAGCGTCGAGGCCCGGTCCCTTG
>CBFHHM010000016.1:0-9906 GCA_965655705.1 Candidatus Pelagisphaera sp. | reverse complement strand
GGTCGAAATCGGATACCTTGAGGCGTTTTCTTTGCCAGTATCCCTCTTCGTTGTAGAATCCGAACATGGACGGCTTGTAATCCCCAACCGTATTGACCTTGGTTCCGTTCTTGGGAATCGGCAACCCGACCGCCCAGTAAACGCCGTTGACGACCATCCGTCGCGTGCCCGCGGCCACCAAATCGTTTGAAGAGCCCATAGTCGTGACGAAGGCCTTGCCTTTCTCGCCGCCTGGAATCTGGTAGCTCTTGGTCCACGCAACCGGCATCATGGGATCGTTTTTATGAAAGCCCGCTTCCTTGCCATAACCGGGAACCCTGTCGTAGGGGCCCGGGCCAATTGGCGGATGGAGCTTGCCCATTCCCGCGACCACCTGTCCCAGAACGACCGGTTCGCTATCGCCAGGAAGCGGCAGCGGCACGCCGTAAACGTCCGAAGGGCCCCAAATGTCACCCGGTCCGATTCCGTTTCCGATCGCGTGATCGCCAACCAGAATGCCCCGAGTGCTTTCGTATTTGTGCCAACCGTGATGGCTTACCCAAGTCGTGCCTAAAACGAGCTCTCCGAAGCCATTCTTCCAAGCCTTCTTGTCGCCATCGTAGTTGAAACTCCAATGCGCATACTTCGATTCCTTGTCCGGAATATTGAAGGCGTGAGTCGCCGTACGCATTCCGATGACCGGACGACCGGACTTCAAGTAGTCTTCGATCTCCTTCATTTGCGAATTCGGCAAATCGCGGAAGCGAGTTGCAATGACCATCAAGTCCGCATCGCGCAACGCTTCCAAGCCGGGAATGCCATTCTGGTAATTCGGATCGATGATTCCAGGAGTGCCCGTATGTTGGGCATACAGCACGGTGCAATCGAAGCCATGATGCTCCGAGAGAATCTTACCCAACTGCGACAGCGCTTCTTCGGAGCGATACTCTTCGTCGCCGCTAATCAGCACGACACGCTTGCCTTTACCGGCGCCCTCCTTGCCCGCATAGGACTGCCATTGCTTCACAGCGGAACCGGCGTTCGCTTGCTCCGGAAATGGGTGTTCCTCTAAGAGTTCGTCGACCATGTAGAAATTGATTCGCTCCTTGGTGTCTTCCCGAACCTTGGCGACCGCTTTCGGATCGATCGCCTTGGCCAGCGCCTTCTTGTCGCCGAAACGCATCCGTACATAGGTGATTACGCCCGCGATTTCTTCGTCGTTCAGCATGCCGCCGAATCCCGTCATTGGCGGAACGCCAGTGGAGGGGTCGTAGGTCTTGCCGGCGACTTCGATGGGCCCCCATAGGCCCTTCAGCACGAGCTTGATGAAGCGCTCGTCTTCGCCCATGACCCACTCATTCGCATTGAGAGGCGGATAAATATTAGGCACTGCCCCGTTGCCGTCCTCTCCGTGGCAAGTCTCGCAATGGCCGTCGCGATGGAAAACTTCCTCGCCAAGCGTGTAGAGTTCCAGGTCGCGCTTCGACAAATTGATCTGCGGCACTTGAATCGTCTTCTGCTTTTTATCGTAGAATTGGAAGTTGCCAGCGAGGTATTGCTTGGCCCGATCGTTTCCAGCCAGCCTCGTCTTGCCTGCTGCGCTCAATGCCTGAGCGTCGTCTTCAAGCGTTTCGAAGACCGCAGCGTAAGCGCGGCCCATCCATTTGGTGACGGGCTTCTTCAGCCCTTCGAGCGCGATTTCGGCGCCCTTGTCATTGTCCTGCCATGACGCCGCCACCACGGCTTCGAGGCGCACGCGTGAATGTTCGTCTATCGCGGCCTTCATGAAGAGCTCATGGCTATTCGGGATCTGAGCGTGAGCATACCGCAACACACGCACCGCTGCGGAACGCACCTTGTGATCCTCGTGCCCGAGAGCCAGTTCGAGGATCGCAGGATCGACCTGATTCTTTCCCCAAGTAACCCAGAGACCCTCCAGGACATTGCGACCGTAGTGGGGATCCTTCTTGTCGAGCCCCCTGACCCACTTCTTGACGGCGGGAATAACCTTGTCGGTTGGATGGCCGCGCAATTCGCGGCGCGTGCGATATCGGAGACGGTATTCGTGCTCCTTCAAATTTTCGAGCAATTGCTTAATCGACGCGCCTGCCACCTTGGGCGCTTTCACCAACGGACGAGAAGGATAAGTAACTCGGTAAATACGACCGTGATCGTTATCGCGATTCGGATCGCGGGCGCTGTGCTGCATGTGACCGATGAGCGGATTGTGCCAATCGACCAAATACAACGATCCATCCGGGGCGAATTCTAGATCGACAGGGCGGAAGTTCGGATCCGTCGACTGGATCAAGTCCTGCTTCAACTCGCCGGTGAAGCCCGCTCCGTCCTCTACCATACTGTGGTGCTTAGTGCCGAGGAATCCGATCGTATTGTTGATCAGAAAGTCGCCTTGGACGTCATCCGGAAAGTGCCGCGACGAAATAAACTCCGTACCCGAGGTAGGACGAACGCGGTGAGTCGTGAACTGGGCCAGCTTTTCGATCTCGCGACCGTGGGGGATCTTGGCCGACAACGGCAATGACCACCAGTTGGCTCCGCCCGATGCGTCGGAGAGGAAGGTCTGCCCGTAGTCGTCAATGGTGACGCCCCAAGGGTTGGATACATCGGTTTGCATGAAACGTTCCGTGCGCGATGTCTTGGGATCGAAGCGCCACAGTCCGCCATCGGTCATGTACTCGGGTCCATACGGCGTCTCCACCGACGAATGGAGGAAGCGGCCTTCATTCATATAAATGGCGCCGGAGGCGTCCGCGAGGAAGGCTGAAATCGAGTGGTGCGTGTCGTGCGAATCGAAACCGTGAACCAGGATTTCCGTGCGATCCGCCCTGCCGTCGCCATTGTCGTCGACCAGCAAGGAAAGATTCGGTTGGGTCGCCAGGTATACGCCTTCCGGAGCCAGTTCGAAACCGATTGGCATATGCAAGCCATCGGCGAATACCGTTTGCTTGTCGGCCCGGCCGTCGTTGTTGGTATCCTCGAAAACGATCAGCTTATCGTTCGGCCGCTCGTCGCCGGGCCGGTAGTGCGGGTAGGACGGAATGACCGCCACCCAGAGGCGTCCCTCGTTGTCGAAGGTCATCTGCACAGGATTGCGCAGGTCCGGAAATTCGCTCTCCGAAGCGAACAAATCGATCTTATAGCCTTCCGGAAGGGTGAATTTGTCGAGGGCCTTGTCGACCTCGAGGAAATCGATTTGACGGTTGTAGTTGGTTACGATCTCGCTGAGTTCCCGCGTCGAACCGTCGTCCACCGGCTTAGCGGTGGAGCCGCCTTGAGCGACGTCGTGGATCTTCCGATCGCGCAACTCCGTCATCTGACGGATTTTCTCGATTTCCTCCGGATAATTCACGTTGCCGTACGGCTTGTAGCGGCGTCCATATACGTGAACGCCATTGAGGATTCTGTAGTCATTAAGCCAATACCAATTCTTATCCTCTACCACTTCGTACATCGCTTGATGCGATACCTTCTCTTGGGCCTTCACTTCGCCGTAGAGCGACTGGACGAGGATTTTGGAAAGATTGCGGTAGCCTTCGTCGGACAGGGCAAACCCGTTGATGGTTTGGGGATTGCTTTCCTTGGCGTAGAGCTCCCGAGTCGGCTCGAAGAGATCGACAAAGCCAATGTTCCGCTTGTCGGCGACCCGCTTCATGGCAGCCGCGTAGGCCTTGAGGCGCGCATTCTCTTCCTTGCCGTTCGGCAAGTCCCGCTGCTTGGATAGATCCTCGAATGAGATCGGGGAGACCAGCACGAGGCGAGGCGCCGATTGGCCATTGTACTTCTGACTCAAGGTGTGCTGGACGAAGGCGTCCAACTCCGCCTCGAAATTGTCGACTTTCTCGAGACCGCCGAAAGATTCGTTGTAGCCGAAGAAAGCCAGAATGGTATCCGCTTTCAATTCGGTCAGCCACTCGTCCGGTTTCGGGAAGTGCCCGATACCCAAATGGGTTTGCTTATCGAGATGGAATTTCTCGGCTCCCGGGAAAGCCCATTGCGTTTCACGGGACGGATGGGGACGGAAGCCCGGCGTTTCGCCCGGTCGAGAGATATTGCGAACGATCAATTCCTGATTCGGGTATTGCCGATGCAAATCGGTCTCGAAGTGAGGGAAGTAGAGCATTCGCTCCCCTAGTCCATTTCCAAGAATGACGATGCGCTCGCCCTTCTCGACGTTCAGTGGCAAGCTCGTGTCCGCTGACGCATTCAAAATGCCAAGGCCCAAGAAGGCGGTTAAGAGGGTTCTAGACAACATAGTGCTATGAGTAGATGATGGGTTTCTTTTTTTAGAGTGAGGCCGAGCCCGCCACAGGGACTCGCGATTCGTTCGGTCCCCAGCGGAACTCTCGATATTCGGTAACTGAAAATAGTTTGCGACTGACCCGACTACCCAGTCGCTGCGGATCTCTGATGGGGCGAATCTGTCGGATTGATTGCATAACGGGCGCTAGACTTACTTGAAAAGGGGCGTTTTTCGACGTCGAATCGAGAATAGGCATTCGTTTTTCAAGGGTCTCGATTCGCGAGGAAACGCGCTGGCGCCGCCAGAATGCCTTCTTTGAGAAGTCAGGATACATGGGTATCTCGGTAGACCTGCGGCGTGATGCGCATGAGACGCGCGAATTCCTTGGTCATATAGCTTTGATCGCAGAATCCGCAATCGAGGGCGATTTGAGCGATGGTGTGATTCGTGTGAATGAGGTTCCGGCACGCGGCATTGATACGGACCTTCTTCAAGTAGGCGATCGGGCTGAGATTGAAACGCTTCTTGAACTGGCGTTCGAAGGTTCTAACGGAGAGACCCGCCCGTTGGGCCATATCGGCGACGCTTACCTTCTCCGAATAGCTCGCTTCAACGAAATCGATCACCTTGAACAGTTCCGGATAAGGACCCAGAGCGCTGCTCGCCGCCTTGAATTCCCGCGTAACGCCCTCGAGACCGATAATGTTTCCGTCACGATCGAAGATTGGCACCTTAGTGGTCGTGTACCAGTAGACGGAAAGGTTGTTGTGAGTGACCAATTCCACTTTGTTGACCACTTCCTCGCCCTGCAGCAGGACTTGCTGATCGTCTTTCAAGTAATTATCGGCCAGATAGGTAGGAACGAGCTCGTAGTCGGTCTTTCCCAGTACCTCCGATTCCCGATTGCGTCCGAGCAACAGAACGAGCGCCTCATTGGCGGCTACGAATCGTCCTTCGCTATCCTTTACGAAATAGCAGACATCGTTCAGGTGCTGATAAAGCCCGAGACCACGCCGGGCCGGGTCCACCTTTTCGAAGAAGGCGTAGGATCGACTGTCGGTCACTGGCAGGATCATGGGCGGAGTACGGGCGTTTGGGGTTTCGGCTAACAGCCTTGAGACAATACCGAGCATAACAATCTCCCCTCTTCGATGATAGGAGGATCGACATCGTTCCATTGTACATTTGCGTCAATGGCGGTATTTCACAACCCTCTCCCTTCAATCGCCCGTTCATTTGTCCCCAAAGTCACATGTGGAGTTGGGTTTCCGAATTGCGGCGATAAGGCCTTCAAGGAAAGAAACGCAAAGCCGAAATCCGAATTTCGGAAAGAAGGACTCTATTTCGCCTTTGGCTTATAGACCCCGTCTACGCGCGAATAATCAACCGAGGCCCCATTCTTAGGGAATGAATCGAGAACGGTCTGCAGCTGTTGGCGAGCGCTGCGGCCGCTCGCGTCTATTCGTTCCAAATCAAGGGGCTTCTTTTCGAGAACATCGGCGACCGTGTCGTATAAGTCGCCGTTGTCGTAAAGCTTATAGCGGGCATCTCTAGCGTATCGCACTTCCCAGTGAAAGTACTTGTCGTCGAAGGTCTTGGCATAGGGACGCGGGAAATAGTATCCATAAACCCACTCTCGCTTATCCACGTTAGGCCTGCCCTCGCATTGATCCCAGAAGCTAATGCCATCTCCATCCGAGATCGCCTTGGGTGGCAGGCCCGCCGCTTCCACGATGGTTGGAAAGAAGTCCGAAAAAGCGATCAAATCGCCATTCACCTGTCCTGGAGGAATGCGCCCCGGCAGATTGGCAACGAGCGGCACGTGAGTCCCATGATCGTAGGTGTAGCCTTTACCGCCTCTCATCGCCTCTCCTTCGAAATTGGATACGAGATCCGCGTTCGTTCCATTGTCGCCCGTAAATACGATTAAGGTGTCGTCACGTAGGCCGTTCGCCTCGAGCGTATCAACCAGTCGCCCGACGAGGAAATCCATATAATTCACCATGTCGATGAAGTTGCGCTTGTCGTCCTCCAGGTTTGGGTCTTCCGAATGCGGCGTTGGCGGAAACGGATTGTGAACGAGAATCATGGGATAATAAGCGACGAAAGGCGTATCCGAATCGGCGCAACCCTCGATGAAATCGATCAGAAAATCGGTGCAAACGTCGGGTCCATAGCTATTTTCCGGCAACTCGAGCAACGCCCCGTCTTGCTCGAGAGAGGGGTTCCAAAAGCGCGAACGCGAGGTGAGCGGCGTGTTCCACAGACAATAGGTATCGAACCCCGCCTCTCCCGGAGCGGTCCCCCCTTCATCGGTGAGCAGTTGCCATTTGCCTGCTACCGCCGTGGCGTAGCCCTGTCCCTTGAAGTAATTGGCGAAGGTCGGCTCGCCTTGGGGATAGACGCCGAAGTCGTGGTAATTGAAGACATTCGACTTGCCAGACATGAGGTTGACCCGACTGGGCGTGCACAACGGGGTCGAGTGGCAATTCTCGAAACGGATGCCTGCCGCCGCAAGGGCGTCGATCCGCGGGGTCGAGTATTCTTCGCTGCCATAACTGCTGAAGCATTCGAAGCCGATATCGTCGGCCATGATCAGTAGGACATTGGTCGGCTTATCCGCTGCTCCCGCTCCAGCGGCGGCAAACAGAAAAAGCGTGGATGCGATAATCGATTTCATAGGGGAGCGCTTATGTTTCAGGTTCATGGAAGCCTGGGCTAATTGCCTTTTTTCAAGGGCTTCAATCCGTGGGTTTCGACGTGAGCGTTAAGCTTAGCCCGCCAATCTCGAATGACCGCGGCATACTCGGGGTTCGTGGCCAGATTGGCGTATTGATCGGGATCGTCGCTCATGTGGTAGAGCTCTTCGGTGTCATCCTTATAGCGAATATAGCTCCATTCCTTCGATCTCATGGCGTATCCGGAATTACCCGTCGTGAAAGCGAATTCCTTAACTTCCTTAGACGAATCGAGAAGTATGGGCTTCAAGCTCTTGCCTTGAACCGTATCAGGCAAATTTTTCAGCCCCACGATATCCGACATCGTTGGATACAAATCCATAAGCTCCGCCATCGATCCAGTGCGACCCGGCTTTAGGCCCGGCACGGAAATAATGAGTGGCACGCGCAACGCTTCTTCATGCAAGTTGCTCTTCTGCCAAAAGTGATGCTCGCCGAGGTGATAGCCATGATCGCTCGTGAAGACGATCGCAGTCTTGTCTCGAATTCCGAGACGATCGAGTTCATCCAGGATGCGTCCGATCTGGTCGTCCATGAACGTGATGGTCGCATAGTACCCCGCCCACATGCGTTTTTGATTCTCTGGATACTGCCCTATCGAATCGGTCGTCGACATCGTCTTCGCCATGCCAAGCGGGGGAATATCGTCGAGATCGTCTTTCGGAACATGGGGCAGCTCGATAGCGTCGATTGGATACAAATCGAAATAGCGCTTGGGCGCGACCATGGGGTAGTGGGGACGGACGAAACCCGCCGCGATAAAGAATCGCTCATCCTTTTTTTGCCGCAGCAATTCGATGGTTTTCGTCGCCGTCTTATAGTCGGGTTGATCCGAGCCGTCGCCTTCGTAACTAACGGTTACGAACCAACGATGCGGCATGGCCGTCGAATAGCGGCCCCGCAGCTCGTCGGTGAAGATATTTAGGTTCAAGCAGGCGTAATCGCCTGGAGTGTGCGCTTCGAGTCCCGGGGAATTGAAGCGCTCGATCCATGTCGACTCCCGATCGTCCCCATCGGTTCCTGCGATGATATCGCCAGGCACGCGCATATGATAGATTTTTCCTACCCGAGCGCTGTAGATGCCATTGTCGATAAAGTGCTTTCCGAGATTGACCTCTACCTCGCCTTGATAGCGACTGTGCATGAAGGACGTGCGGGAGGGGCGACAAGCGGTCCCTTGACAGTAGACCCGCTCGAATACCATGCCCTCTTCGGCAAGCCGATCCAAGTGAGGGGTCTGGCAAAGCTCATCGCCATACGCATTCAAGACGCTGGCCTTGAGATCGTCGGAAATCAGAAACAATACGTTCTCCACATCGGATCTAGCAGTGTTCGTCGCTAGAGACAGAACGAGAAGGGGAAGGGATGCGCGTAGGGCGATCGAAAGTCGGGATATCATTGCGAGGGATTTCTGTAATAGCCAAAAAATGGACAGTGGAACGCTCAGGGCGCCGCTTCGGGATCCAATAGAAGGGCTTTTTGCGGCATGGAATCGATCGCTTTCCGGAGCATCTGGCGGGTCCGTTTTCCGGTAGCCGCTTCCACGGGGATGGGATGCCTTTCGTAACGGTCCGAGACCGCGTAAAACGAGCCATCGCGATACAGTTTATATTCCTGGTTCTGAGCCCAGGCGATCTCGCGACCGCGAACGCCCTCCCCGTGTCTTTCCGCCGCTGGAACGAATTTGGGATAATAGTACTGGAATATCCACTCGCGGGGATTGCCTTTCTCTCCGATGCACTGCGGCCAGAAGCTGCGGCCGTCCAAGACGACGTCGGGCAAGTCGGCTTCGGCAATCTCCGCGATCGTGGGAAGCACGTCCGAAAAATCGATAATGTCATCCGTAACCGTTCCCGCGGGGATCGAGCCGGGGCAATTCACGATCATGGGCACGTGAGAACCGCCTTCGGTCGCAAACGCTTTTTCCCCTTTTCGTTGCTCGCCGTGAAAGGGATAGGTCAGGCTGCGATTCGTTCCGTTATCCGCCGTATAGAAAATGACCGTGTCTTCCCGAATCCCAAGGCGATCGAGCGTATCCGCGATGCGCCCCACTGTCTTGTCGGCGTAAGCGATCATATCCCGAAAATGCTTCAAGCCTTTAGGCAATGCCTTTTCAGCCTCCGTCATCGGCTGGCTATCGGGGGTTTCCGGGAAGGGATTGTGAACGAGAATCATCGGGTAGTAGACGAAAAACGGACCGTCCTTATTATCCTCGATGAAATCGATCAGAAAATCGGAAACGATATCGGGACCATAGTCTTCTTCCGTCGTTTCCAGCAACTTGCCGTCCTGCAGCAAGGTGGGATTCCAATAGCGATCCCCGGTCGCCCCGGGAATGTTCCAGAGGCAATACGTATCGAAGCCGCAATCTTCCGGCAGGACCCCGTTCGGCGCGCCATGAAGCTGCCACTTCCCGCCCACTGCCGTCGCATAGCCAGCTCGCTTTAACATCGTACCGAAAGTCGTCTCGCTCTTGTCGAGCGTGCCGAAATTCACGTAGTTGCGTATCCCGTCGCGCCCCGTCATGATCTTGACGCGACTCGAGGTGCACACTGGCTCCGAGTAGCAATAGTTGAACTTGGCCCCGGTCTCAGCCAACGTGTCCAGACGCGGCGATTCGAAGAAGTCGCTGTCGTAGCAGCTGTAATTGTCGACCGCCGAGTCGTCGGCCATGATCAGGATAACGTTCTTGGGCTTGGCCAAGAGGCTGGTCGCGACGATGGCCAACAGGGCAGCCAGTAAAAGAACCGTCCTTGGAGAGCGGGGAGCATATCTAACAGGGGACATGCCTCACAGTGAGAGAAAACCGGCCTGCTTAGGCAAGCCCCTTCGAGAGACGCGGTTTTCGAATTGCGCAGCGGCGAATCTCCGCATCGCCAACTAGATCCACTCGCCTTGTCCCCTAAGGCGGCGGGTGATCTCCGGGCT
>CBFHHM010000015.1:38051-88765 GCA_965655705.1 Candidatus Pelagisphaera sp. | reverse complement strand
TTCGTTTGAAAAGGAACGCTTCCCCCAACCCAAATCAATCAATACCGAAATGAAATATATGAAACGGATTATTGGCCAAAGGAGCGGCAAGCGTTCTTTTGTATTAAGATTCCGTAGTCCTTTGCATGGACTACTTGCGCTGGCTATAGCGAGCGCTACGGGCCTCTGGGCCCAAGATGATGCCGAAGAGGTCTTCGAGCTTTCGCCATTCTCAATCGATGCCGAGGATAGCGTAGGATACCAGGCGATCTCTACCCTTGCCGGTACGAGAATCAAGACCGACCTAAGAGATCTCGGCGCGGCGATCTCAGTCATAACGCCAGAGTTTATGGAAGACACAGGCGCTGTGGACGCTGCGTCCGTGCTGTCATATAGTTTGAATACGGAGGTCTCTGGCGAGCAGGGGAATTTCGCAGGCGGTGTGGATACTGGCGATGACCGGAGCAATCCAGCGGTCAACGGACAGCGCGTTCGTGGCATTTCACCCGCTTCCCTTACGAGAGGCTATTTCCTGACGGATATTCCTTTTGATTCCTACAACACGAGCCGCATCACGATAAACCGGGGACCAAACTCGCTCCTATTTGGTGTGGGGAATCCGGGAGGAGTCATAAACAATCAGGTAAAACTGGCAACGATTGGAGATAATTTCGGACAAGTTAAACTTCGACTTGGAGAACGTGGGGGCCACCGGGAAGAGATCGATGTGAATCGAGTTCTTGTAGAGGATCGCCTGGCTTTCAGGCTCGTTGGGGTGAACGAGGATATGCAGTTCAAGCAAAATCCTGCCTACGAAACAGACGAGCGCATCCATGCCTCGTTCGAGGCGGTTTTGGCTCAAAACAGCGAGTCGGAGCTCTTTGGAAAAACGGTTTTGAAAGGGAACTACGAGGATGGCAAGATCGCCGGAACCCCGGTTAATGTGATTCCTCCTGTCGATGGTGTCAGTAGCTGGTTTGAACAGCAAATCGATAACCGGGAAGTGGTTGAGAGTATGTCCGGTGTTTCTCTCCCGGGTTTCATAGATAATTCCTTCGAGGATCAATATGGCCCATTCGTCCCTAGAACGATAGTAGACACGCTCTTCGGAGTCCCTTCCGGCAGACAATCTGGAATGAACGCAACTCTTTCCGCCTGGGTGAATATTCCTGTTACGTGGAATCGCATTGGCCAAGTCGAGCCGTCGACGGGACTCCCGGGACGGCCCGAGGTTCAGGGCGTATTGGGTCGCGTTATTTGGAATCGAGCCCCGCAGTTTGGTCGCGGAAGATTCGAGACCCCGATGTCGCGGAACGATTTCTTTGACGTTCCGGGATTCGAAAGTCCCCGAGTGCCGCAGTCCATGCTGGATAACGAACGACTGTTGTGGACCGGAAACACGGGCCACGTAGCGCACGACTTCGACGCGAAAAACTTCTCCCTCGAGCAAAGCTTGTTAAACGGAAAAGGGGGCATCGAGTTCGTATACGACGAGCAAATGTATGAGCGGAACGCTTCTCTGCCTTTCGACTCTTTCTCCGGTCCGAATGAATGGCGTGTCGATATAAGCTCGCACCTGACCAACGACCAACCGAATCCCAACGTCGGCAAAGTGCTTGGTTGGGGTGGCCGTGACCCAAAGTACGCGTCTACTTACCGGGAGGCTAAACGAGCGACGGTTTTTTACGAGCTGGATTTCGCGGAGAATGACGGATGGCTCAAGCATATGGGGAATCATGTGTTCACGGGACTTTATAATGAGCAAACGATTGATCGGCTCGATCGAGACTACCGGATGATTTGGGATCATGTGACTTCCGACAAAACCGCGGCCGACATCTTTACGGGCAACCAAAGCCATGGAAGAAGGCGGATGTGGCATTATCACTATCTTACGGATTCGCTCGTGAATAGCGATTTGAGCGATGTTAAGATAACCGATTATATTACCCCGCAAATACCTCAGCATGGCGATACCTACCTCCTGTCCTGGAACGATCATCCCACTCCAACGACGAATCCGAATGGGGTGAATATCCCGGCTGATCCGACAACCTACGTGCCGGGGACTGGGGATCCGTCTTTCTATGATACGTTCATGGCGAATCAACAGCTCACCAGCGCGTTTAGAAACCGACAGGTCATTAATTCAGAAGCTCTCAGCTGGCAGAGCAGGTGGCTGGACGGACACGTGGTAGGACTCGTCGGTTGGAGAACGGATGAGTCTATCAATACGGGACAAGCTTCCGTTGGTTTAGACGGGGATGGCAACCCACTCCCTGAGCAGCAGGAATTGTCCGATGTCTCCGAGGTGGCGGAAGGAAGCACGTTGACCAAAAGCGTAGTGATCCATCTTCCTTGGGAGCTCGAATCGACTCGCTTAAGCGTCCACTATAATACTTCCGAGAACTTTTCTCCTGCCGCTACCCGCCGGACGATTAGAGGCGATATTCTTCCGTCGCCGCTAGGCGAAACGGAGGAAATTGGCATAGGCGTTGAATTCCTCAACGGAAGAGTGTCTATGCGGATCAGCCAGTATGAAATGACGAGCGATTTCGTAGATGCTAATTTAGGCGGCGCGATTAATGGCGTTTTGGCGCCGCTTGGCGCAGTCAGATGGGGTTTGTTGGAGTCGGACGGAGTGGAGTGGGAAGAAGTCTCTGCCATAATGTTCGACGAGCGTAATCGCTTTCCAGATGCCGCTCGTTTCAATAGCTACGACGAACTCTTCACCGCCCTGTCGAATTATCTTCCGCGCGATGTTGAGACGCTGATTAACAGGCGTTACGTCAATGGCGCTTACGAGTACGACCGAATTGTTGGCGCCGCTGCGACGCGATCGTTCACTTCCGAAGGCACCGAAGTCGAATTGGTGGGAAGCGTGAATGCGAACTGGCGCTTATCCTTGAATGTGGGTCAGCAAGAAACGGTGACCGCTAACACGGCGCCGATACTGGGCGAAGTCGCCCAGCAGGTTGTCGAGGGCTACCAAAGAGAGGGCCTTTGGGGACACCAGGACGCGCCTGATAACGATGCGGATGCCACGTTTGGCAGCAGGTTTAATGGGGCTACTTTGATTCCATTAGCCGCGGCAAGGGCTGCTGACGGGACCGTGTCTTTGGAGCAGAGAGAATGGAGAGTAAACTTCGCTACCAATTACGATTTCGATGAGGGAATCCTAAAAGGCTTTGGAGTCGGAGGCTCGTATCGCTACCAATCCAAAGTGGCGACCGGGTACGAGCAAGAAGTGAATGAGGATGGCGTTGTTTTGCCAATTCTAAGCAGGCCGCATTGGGGTCCCGATCAGTGGAATGGCGACGTGTGGCTGAGCTACAAAAGGCCTCTCACTGACAAGATCGATTGGAAGATCCAACTAAATGTGAGGAATCTCTTGGGCGACGATGATCTTATTCCTGTAGTAACGAATCCCGATGGGAGGGTCGCGGCTTACCGGAATTCCAATCCTCGCGACACATTCTTGACGAGTACGTTTAGCTTCTAGGGCGCTACTTAATCTGGATTAATTCCTTTCTGCCGGTCCGTCTTCGTACGAGACCGGCTTTTCTTTTCCCAGCGAATGGGCAGCCTCTCAGTCTCGGATCGCTTCATCCATCAGTTTGGATAGGCGTTTTCTGTTGGTTTGGAAGCTGGCTCGGTTGACCAGGTTGGTCCGTTCGAACGAGTCCTGGCGATGGTCGTAGAGTTCTTTAGCCAGGATTTCTCGGGAATCGAAATCGACCCAGCGGGTGTATCGGAAATTTTGGGTACGAATGGAGAAGCCCATTTGCTCGATAACGCCTTTGTTGGGCCAGGGTCGGACGACTTGAGTGAGGGCGGCCTCTCTAGTCGTCGATTGGGGATTGTTGAAGAACTCGGCGAAGCTCACCCCGTCCAAGCCTTCCACTTCCGGCAATGCGCAGAGATCGACGAGGGTGGGATATAGATCGGTGTATTCGACTATGCCTGAGGCGCGACCGGGCTCTTGGCCGGGAACGTGGATGAGCAAGGGCACCTGACTGTCCAGTTCGCGAGGCATTACTTTCGTCCAGTGATCATATTCCCCAAGGTGATACCCGTGGTCGGACCAGAAAACCACGATCGTATTGTCGGCCAAACCGGAATCCTCGAGAGTCTGGAGCAGGCGACCGACATTGCGGTCAACGAAACTGGTCGCGGCATAGTAGCCGTGACGTAGGCGGTGGGCCAGTTCGCTCGGAATGGGGCCTTCGTTCGGCACTTCCGGAAAGGAGCGCAGCTCGTTGTAATGGTACCAATTGAAGTCGGGCTGGTTTGGGGGTCGGTCTTCAGGGCCGATTGCCTTCATGTCCTCTCGGTCATAGAGATCCCAATACGCTTTTGGGGCATTGTACGGCGAGTGAGGCTTGAGGAATCCGACTGCGAGGAAGAAAGCTTGGCCTTGCTGAGCCAGTCGTTGAATAGTCGCTACGGCATCCTCGGTAATCCGTCCGTCATCGTAGGCCTCTTCCGGGGCATCCGCCATCTCCGCCACCAGGCCCTTATTCTTCCCTTTGCGGGAATTTTCGGGGAAGGCGTAATCAGTGAAGTGGTTCTCTTGATCCATGCGGGCTGGCACGCTCCAGGAGTTCTCGTTGTCGCGGATCTTGTTGTAATTGTGTAGTGCCTTGCCGATGGATTCGGTGTGGTATCCCTGCGTTTTAAAGCGCTGGGGAAGGGTAATCGCATGCGGCGCGGTTTCGCGAAAGTGGTCGTTCAGCCTCCAGACGGATATCGAGTCGGGACGCATGCCGGTCATTATGGAGGCTCTGGAGGCATTGCAACTGGGGGATTGGCAGTAAGCGCGGTCGAATACCATCGCTTGGGCCGCTAGGCGGTCGAGGTTTGGAGTGACCGCTAATTCATCCCCATAGCATCCCAGGTTCATGCGCAGGTCATCTGCAGCGATAAAGAGGATGTTGTACCTCTGCGAGGCGTTCTTTTCCTTGGACGAAGCAGTGCCCGCGCATCCGCCCTGAGAAAGGAGCAGGGGCAGAAAGGCAAAGCAGATCGAGGCGATTCTATGAATAGGACGAGCACTGAAGTTCCGCCCTGGACTCATGCAGAGACGGAAGGCGCAAAATGGCTCCGATTCATTGGAAAGAAAAGTCTTCTTTAAGCGATTTCATTGATACGGGGGAGCCTTGATCCTTTCGATCGGGTTTTGCTCGAGTCGTTAGTCCATTCTTCTTCCCCGATCGACGAGTCAAGCAAGGGAAGCGAAAGGCTTTGCGTCTTTTGCTCTTTTTTGAGGCAATGAAAGCGGGTTTCCCCATTGCTGCAGCCCGCGAATCGCCCTGTTGCGACCTCTTTCTAAGATGATTCCTCGTATCGTTTGCTTTCTTATTTTCGTCACCTGTTTTGCGAGCGCCGGCTACGCCAAGGAGCGTCCGAACATCGTCTACATCATGACGGATGATCATGCTACGCAGATGATGTCGGCGTACGACGATTCCCGCGCCTCGACCCCGAACCTGGATGGCATCGGAGAAGAGGGTATGCGGTTTCGGAACAGCTTTTGCGCGAATTCGCTCTGCGCCCCCAGTCGGGCAACCTTGCTGACGGGCAAATACAGTCACAAGAATGGGCAGCTCGGGAATCGGGACGTTTTCGATGGCGGCCAACCCACCTTTCCGAAGATGCTGCAGGGAGCGGGCTACCAGACCGCGATGATTGGGAAATGGCACCTGAAAAGCGACCCGACGGGTTTCGAATATTGGAACGTATTGCCCGGCCAAGGCCTGTACGTGAACCCCGTACTAATCGAAATGGGCGAGCGGTCGACTCACGAGGGTTACGTCACGGATATCATTACCGATATCGCGATCGACTGGGTGAAGGAACGCGACAAGGACAAGCCGTTTCTACTGCTTTATCACCACAAGGCGCCGCATGCCCAATGGGTGCCGGACGCGCAGTACGATCGCCTGTTCGAGGACGAGGAAATACCGTATCCGGAAAACTATCACGATGACGAATCAGGGCGAGCAATACCGGTGCAAAAGGCAACCAACCAGTTGAATCCCGATATGCTGAAACGTTGGAAGGCCTTTGGGGCGAAGATGGGGAAAGAGGATCCGGGCGATCTCGAGGGTCAGGTTTTGAAGGACTGGATGTATCAGCAGTACGTTAAGGACTACCTACGCGTCATGGTATCGGTGGACGAAAATGTGGGTCGCTTTATGGACTTCCTGAAATCGGAAGGCATCGACGAGGATACGCTAGTGATCTACACTTCGGACAATGGCATGTTCATCGGCGACCACGGTCGCTTCGACAAGCGCTTGATGGACGAGGAGTCGTTGAGGGTCCCGCTCGTCGTTCGCTATCCCAAGGGAATCAAGGCAGGGAGCGTGACGGATGCGTTCAGTCTGAACATCGACTATGCCCCGACGATTCTCGACTATGCCGGCGTATCCATTCCCGAAGACATGCAAGGCGAGAGCCTGCGTCCCATCCTCGAGGGCAAAACGCCGCGCAGCTGGCGCCAGTCGATTTACTATCACTACTACGACCATCCTGACTTTCAGTTTCAGGATGTGCCGCCGCACTACGGCATTCGCGACGAGCGGTATAAGTTGATTCACTATTATCCGACACGCGGCTTAGAGGACCATGGGTGGGAGTTGCTGGATTTGAAGAAGGATCCGCTCGAAATGACCAACGTATACAAGAATCCCGAGTACCGGCGCGTGGTCAAGCGATTGGAAAGGCAGCTGGAACGGTGGCGGAGGGAGTTGGGAGTAGTTGAATGATGAATGGGGGATGAATTGGGAGCGGCGAATGCGGTTGAGTCGATGCGAGTTTTGTTGTGGCCGTTCGGAGATCGGCCGGTATTTTGAATAGAATGATCCGGATAAAATACCCCCTTTGTTTATTGCTTTTGTTGTCTGGGTCGTTTGTCGGCTTTGCCGCCAAGTTCCCTAACGTCATTATCGTCATGACGGACGATCAGGGATACGGCGAGATGTCGGTCCACGGGAATCCGATTTTGGATACGCCACACTTGGACGCACTCCATAGTCAAAGTCTACGACTGGAGGACTATCATGTGGCGCCGATGTGTACGCCGACGCGCGGGCAACTGCTGACTGGCTTGGATGCCGCTCGCAATGGAGCGATCAACGTCAGCGCGGGGCGCACCTTGCTTAGAGCCGAACTGCCGACCATGGCCGACGTCTTCAAGGAGAACGGCTATCGAACCGGTCTGTTTGGCAAGTGGCATTTGGGCGACAATTATCCCTATCGACCTCAAGATCGCGGCTTCGAGGAGACCCTCTGGTTTCCGTCCTCGCATATCAACTCGGTGCCCGATTGGTGGAATAACGATTACTTCGACGATACGTATTGGGTAAACGGGGAACGTAAGGTCATACCGGGCTATTGCACGGACGTTTACTTCGAGGAAGCGATGAAATGGATGAAGGATCGCCAGGAGGGGGATGAGCCCTTCTTTGCCTACATTCCCACCAATGCGCCGCACGGACCTCACTGGTCTCCGAAGAAAGAGCTCGAGCAAGCGAAGAAGGCCATGGAGAGACAGGAGCTGCCGGGAATAGCCGAATCCGGGCGCGATTCCTTCGCGGGCTACTTGGGGATGGTCTTGAATGTCGACAACAACATGGGTCGCCTCATGAAGTTTCTGGATACGGAGGGCCTGGCGGAGAATACGATTCTGATCTTTCAAACCGACAATGGCAGCACCTTTGGCGAACGCTATTTCAATGCAGGGATGCGGGGGCGCAAGACACAGCTTTGGGAGGGTGGCCACCGCGTGCCGTTTTTCCTGCGATGGCCGGGGGGCGATTTGGGCACGCCGCGGAGCATCGATGGCGTATCTCAAGTGCAGGATGTGCTGCCGACCTTGATCGAGCTTTGCGGACTGGTACCGTCCTTCGCCCCGAAATTCGATGGCGTGAGTCTGGCCCCCGTTTTGCGAGGGCGTTTCGATTCGGTTCCAGAAGATCGTATGGTAGTGATCAATTACAGTCGAATGCCCTTTGGCTTCGAGTTCGCGGGGCCGGATTCGCCGTCGGTGATGCACCGGGAGGGGGCCGGCGTCCTGTGGGGACCGTGGCGCTTGCTTGAGGATAGAGAGCTTTACAATCTGGATACAGATCCAGGGCAGCAGCGGAACGTCATCGAAAAGCATCCCAAAATCGCTGCCAAGATGAGGGCTCGCCTCGACGCGTGGTGGAATGAAGTCGAGTCGATTGCGAACGAGCCTCAGCCGACGATTATCGGTCACGATGCGGAGAATCCGATGATGTTAACGGCTTGCGAATGGCTAGACGTGTTCGTGGATCAGCAGGGTCAGATTCGCCGCGGCGTTGAGAAGAATGGCTGGTGGGAGCTGGTCGTCGCCGAGGCGGGTACCTATGAATTCGAGTTACGACGCTGGCCTAGGGAAGCGGATACGGCGATAGCGTCCAGCATGCCAGCTTTGGAGTTGACCGCAGGAAGCGCTGCGGAGGGCGTGGTCTTGCCCATTAAATCCGCGCGTATCCAAGTGGGACGCGCCTTCCAGAGCGCTCCAGTGAAGGCGTCAGATAAATCGGTTAGCTTTCGCTTCGATTTGGAAGCGGGACCGACGCGACTGTATACATGGTTCGAGTCCCGTCCGCGTGTCGGCCTTGCTGGAGCGTATTACGTGTATGTGGAGAGGGTTGGGGAGTAGTTGTTGGCCGTTAGCGGTACTGAGGATCTAGTCGGCGATGAGGCCGAGGCGTCTGCCGAAGTCGGTATAGGGAGTGTCGCTTTTGCCTTTGCCGTGGCGATCGCGCGTGGCGGCTCGCGCTTCGGCGCTGGTTTCCAATCCGGCGCCTTCGACGATTCGGTTCATGAAATTGAAAAGGGCGCAGATGCTGATGGTGTCGAATAGGGCGTCTTCCGACCATCCTGCATCGCGTACGGCCTCCCTGGCTTCGGGTGGGATCCTGGCAGGCGCGAGCGTCAACTGTCGAGCGAAGCGTAGAAGCGGCTTCAGCTTGTTGTCGACCGGACTAGTATCCACGTCTTCGATGAGCGCGGATACGATACTCTCGTCGATGCCGAAGGTAGAGGCAATGACAGTGTGGGCTCCCGCGCAGTAGGCGCAGGCGTTGAGAGTGGATACGTAGGCCGCGATCAACTCGCGTTCGCCAATCGATAATTCCGAGGGACCTCTAAGAATGGCGTCATGATAGCGAAGCAAATGCTCGATCCCTTTGGGGAAGCGTTTGAATACGTGAGCGAGCGAGGCGTCTGAAGGTAGGGATTCGAATCGTTTCATAGAGCGAATACAGAGGACTCTAGCTCGATCGTTTTATCAAGCTTATGGGGACTGGGGGTTCTCTTAGGGCCCTAGCGGGTGTCAAGCCTAGGTCGAATCGCTCATGACTGGCGAATTTATCCCTCGATTGCTTCATTGTTTCAAGCGTAAGGCCAGCGAGTCGTTGCTTTTTAAGCGTTCGTTTGACGCAATACGCGAATGAGGCTAGCTTGCGAAAGTGGAATCCAAAGGTCTCTTAACCTTCAGCCCCTGATACTATGATCTTCAAAAAACCTCTCGTGGCGATATCGCTCCCCCTTTTTGCTGCCGCGGTTGCTAGCGCGGCGATTTTCGTCAAGATTCCCAGCATCCCTGGCGAGTCCAAGGACAAGGAGCACAAGGACTGGATCGATGTGCTTTCAGTGTCGGGCCTTCCGCGAGATGCGGCTTCCGGGTTGCCCACTGGCAAGCGTCAGCATAAGCCTATCTCGATTGCCAAGCCAGTGGACAAGGCCACGCCAATGCTGGCCCGCTCGAGCGGAGGAAAAGGTCTCCCTTCTGCGATGACGCTTTCCAAGGATGGCGTTCGCTACCAGTTGACAGGCGTAACGGTTACCTCGGTGAAACGGCTGGGCGACAAGGAAGTACTCACGTTGACTTATGCCGGAATGAAGAAGCTGCCGGCGATGCGAGCCGTTAAAGCGCAGGACTACAATTCCTCGCGTTCGAACCGGGGAGGTCGAGCCCCTGCAGCCAAGCCAGGCGGCGCGAATCACAATACGACGCGCTCCAATAGGTAGGGCGGGTCATTCGAATTTAACGAGACGCAGTCCTTCGGAATTGCGTCTTTTTCGTATCCGATGGGATAGTGACGGCGTTGTACCTCGCGATGCGCCTTTATCCGATACGCTTTCAATGGCTGCTGATTGCCGGACTCCTTGCGGGGTTCGCCGCCGAGTGCGCCCAGTCCCAGCCCTTTGGGGGGTGGGGGCGGCGACCTCTACCAGATCGCAGTACCTTTCCCATGTGGGAGAATGCCCAGGGCTACGAAGAGGACGTATTCACTTTTGCCCGTATCAAATACACGCCGCATTACTTCAGGGGCTGGGATGGCGACTTTCCCGAGGCGGATTGGAACATCTCCTATCGTTTGCAGGAACTGACCTCGATGAAGGTCAATCCGAATCCGGTGACCTTGGAACTTACCGATCCGGATCTCTTCCAGCACCCGTTCGCCTTTTTGATTGCCCCTCGGTCGGTCATCTTCACCGATGCGGAAGCCGAAGCCTTGAGGCGGTACCTGCTGACGGGGGGCTTTCTGATGGTCGACGAATTTTGGGGTCCGGAGCAGTGGGATCACTTCTATTGGGAGATGAAGCGCGTCTTCCCCAACAAGGAACCCGTCGAGCTGCCACTGGAGCACGAAATTTTCCACAACGTCTACGACCTGAAGAAAAAGCCGCAGGTAGTGGCGATACATTTCTGGAGACAGGGCTACCGCTATCATCCTGTGCCGGGCATCGAGGATGATCCGGATCCTCACTTCTATGGCATCTTCGACGATCGCGGACGCATGATGGTGCTGCTCTGCCACAACAATGATCTGGTCGATGGCTGGGAGCGGGAAGGAGACGACGAAGCCTTCTTTCGCGAGTATTCGGAGAAGAGCTCCTATCCGATGGGCATCAATATCATCTTCTATGCCATGACGCACTAGGCGTCGCGCTCGCGTCGGCGAGCGCCTAAGCTTAGGCTATGGACTGAGCAGCGGCTTTTTTTTCTAGCGCGTCTCGTACCGCGGCAGAAAGATCCGTCATCATTACTGGCTTGTCGAGAACCCGATGGATATTGTAATCGTCAAGCTTCACGTCGGACAGTTGATTGCTGAAGCCGGTCGTAATGATGATTGGCTTGTCGGGACGAATTTCGATGATTCGCTTGGAAAGGTCCAATCCAGTCAGGCGAGGCATCGTCAAGTCCGTGATCACTAGATCGTACTTGTCGGGGTTTTGTTTGTAGGCCTCGAGCGCTGCCAGATTATCGCTAAACGCCTCCACTGCGTAGCCATATCGCTCGAGCATCTTCTTGAGCAAAATCGTAATGGCCTCTTCGTCGTCTACGATGAGCAAGGTCTCGTGTCCGCCTTTGATCGTGGCATGGCCGGAATCGACTGTCTTGGACTCGGACTCTACGGCAGGCAGGTAAACGTGGAAGGTTGACCCTTGGCCCAATTCGCTTTCCACTTCGATCGTCCCGCTATGAGCGCTTACGATGCCCGTCACAACGGGCAAGCCGAGTCCAGTTCCCTCGTCTCCCTTGTTCTTTGTCGTGAAAAAGGGCTCGAAGATTCGGCTGAGATTTTCCTGGCTCATCCCGATTCCGGTATCGGATACGGAAAGGCGAACGAAGTCGCCCTCCGGAAGACCATCGGGGCGATTGGGCGAGGACGAATCGAAGCGCTCGGTTCCGATGGCCAGTCCAAGAAGACCCCCTTTAGGTTCCATCGCCTGCCAGGCATTGGCGCAAAGATTGACGACGACTTGATGAATTTGCGATGCGTCGGCGACTACTTTGGGGTGGTCATGATCGATTCGCATATCGATTCGAACGGTCGATGGAATCGATGGCCTGACCAATTTCATGGCTTCCTCGACGATCGCTCCCAGGCAGATCGGCTTGCGCTCTTTCTCCATTTGCTTGCTGAAAAGCAGGATCTGCTCGACAAGATCCTTTGCCCGATGCGTTCCCCGCAGTATGCGTTTCAAGTCTTCGTGAAGCGGATCCGTTTTCGGAACGTTCAGCAAGGCGAGATCGGTGTATCCGAGAATTGGGGTCAATATGTTATTGAAGTCGTGGGCGATCCCGCCGGCCAGCGTGCCAATCGTCTTCAGGCGCTGGGAGCGCAGTAACTGCTTTTCCAGTTCCCGCTTCTCCTGTTCGACGCGCTTGCTTTCGGTCACGTCGGTGATGGCGGAATAGAATCCGCGGACGTTCCCTCGTTCATCGAAATCGGGGACATAGCGGACCTGGATTTGACGAGGACCGAGGGATCGGTGAAGCATCTCGTTTTCGAATACCTGCTCCTCGCCTTGCAGCGCGGCTTGGACGCGTTTGAGGATGCCTTCGTAGGCCTTCGCCCCAATCGCATCCTTCATATGCATGCCAGTAAAGGACCCCGGTTGGACACCGAACCACTGTTCGTACGTCGTATTGTTGAACTGAAAGCGATGATCCCGGTTGACGTAGCTGATTAATACGGGGACAGAGTCCGCAATCGTGCGAACGTGCAGCTGGGCATCGTTCATGGCAGTGGTGGCCTCTTCCAAGCTGGATCGGGATGTGGCCAACTCTCCTTCGAGCCGGGTCGATTTTCGGACCCATTCGCGGCGAGCCTTGAAAAAGGCGACGCCGAATGCGGCAGCGGTGAGCAGCGACAACGCTAGCGCGATAACAGTGGGGGAGAGCGAAGTCATGATGCGGTCGGACTAAAAGGGATCCTATTGAAGAAGATTGTAATGAAAGCGGAGCCTTCGTCCAGCGCGCTTTCAAGGTCAATTTCGCCCGGCCAGTCGGGTTGATCGCCCGTTTCCCTTAGGGTGGATTCGAGTCCTTCTTCCCGAGGGAAGGCTTGATCTATGGGAGTATCGTCGCCTGCGAATTGAAATTGATGCGTCCCCTTCAGCTGCAGGGTCACTGTGTTCAAGGCTTCGGTCCGAGCGTTCGTTGTGGGGCCGATCGCGGTCGCCGCAAGCGAGACGATTGCGCATGCGACTAACGCTCGAGTTCGACACTGAACGCGGTGGGAATAGCGAAGCATAAACGAAGCTTAGAATCGCGCTCCGAATCGAGGCTAGCGATTAGTTCGCCCCGCTTTCGATTTTATATTCAAATTACTAAAGTCCGCCCGAATTGCTAAAAAACCGTTTGGAGATGGACGGTAGCGAAGGGTTTTCCGCTTCGTTCGATCGGTTTTTGCAGAATGCGGCATCTAAGAGGCGTTTTGGAGGACTAAATTGATCTGGGGTGAGTCGCGTTACCTGAAGTAGCGTCCGCAATATCGATCACTGCGTCCACTGAATTTGGAAACCCTGGTCTTGCCGCCCTTGGGCTAGCCAGTAGGGCCCTGGAGGCTCTAAGCCGGGAGTTTCTTTATTCGCGCGAATCGGCGATCACCGCGTCAGGATCCTGCCAATTGAACTCAGTGGGATCGAAACCCTTTTCGATGGACGGTTTTACGATTTGAAAATAGGGCGACAGGTCGAAATCGCCAGGCGCGAACAGGCTGTGATGCCGGATATGGGCATATTCCTTGAGTATTCCTGGTTCCCCCGGGTTGCGCGATGGCTCCTGAAGGAACTCGGGTAGGATCGGGTAGGCTACGCTGTGGAAGGCTTGAGCTAAGAGGGAGGAGCAAATGGCTCGCGTGGGATCGCCGCTACCGATTGAAAGCAGGCGTCGTCTCCAGTGGCTGGGTACGGGTGGCCGCTGAATGAGGTAGCGAGCGAGATCGAAAATGTTCTTCAGATCGTATTGGTCGCCTTCTCGAGAGACTGCGTAGTCGATGAGGCGCTCGATGCCTTGCGGCGTAAGCCCTACGGGGCGGCATATACGCGTGTGCCGCTGGTAGAATATGGAAAGGGGCATCAGCCGAATTCCGTCTTGGATATCCGCTTCTACAATTAAGCGAGCCGCTTCCCCTTTTTCGAAGGAATCCACGGTGTCGCCGATGTAGAGCGCGGCGTGGGACCAGGTCGATTGAGTCAAGTATTTGATCGCGACGCTGAACCGGCTGGCGCCTTCCACTAGGATCACGTCGCCCTTTCGCAGGGCCGCTTTAAAGACATCGGGGGAATTCGTCGCTTGTCGAACGCGCTGTTGACTCGGCTTCGATAAGTGACGGGCCAACTGTCGACCGATTCGACTGAGAAAAGAAGCGTTCACGGGACTATAGAACGGGTGGTAGGGGTAGAAGGCAAGGGGTTCTTCGGTCGGAAGGCTAGGTCTCCGAGTCGCGTCGGTTCAGTTCGGATTTAAAGCCATCCAGATTGTCTTGAGAGCCCATCACCAAAATGAGGTCGCCTTCTTCGAGGATTTCTTGAGGCGACGGTCCGACGATTCTGAGATCGCCTTTTTGTATTCCAACAATGGTCACGTTGAATCGAGTGCGAATTCGAGTATCCTCTATACGCATGCCATGCCAGTCGCAACGAGGGGGAATGACTTCGCGGGTAAAGACGAAGGCTTCCCTGAAGGAATCGCTCTCGCCCCCGCTCGTATTCAAAAAAGTCCTGGCTTGCTCGATTTGATCGGGCTCGCCGAGGAGGAAAATTCGGTCTTGCGGATAGAGCTTCGTATTCGGGTCTATACTGACGATCTCAAATCCCCCTCGCTCGATGCCGGCGATAAGCGTGCCGGTTTTGGCTCGCAAGTTCGTTTCCTTTACTTTGGATCCCGCCCATTCCGAGTTGGGCTCGAGGACGACGGATTGAACGTTGACATTCCAAGGCTGGCGGGACTTCAGAGACTCCAGGTTGGTTGAAATCTTCGTGGCGATGCGTTCTTGAGCGGCGCTTTTCATGGACCGAACAACCGCGGTTTCCCAGTTGTGATGCATTCGAGCGAGCTTCTTCCAGAAGATCCAACCAACGATCCCGGTGCTGGCCAAAAAGGCGACGATGGCGGCTCCGGTCGGAAAATAAGGGGCCGCGACGAGCAGGAAGACCGTACCGTAGAAGAAGAGCAGCAACATTAGGATGAGTCCATTGAAGGCGGACCGGTAGATGCCTTGGGAAAATTGCTGGAAGGCAGGTCGGCTCAGCGCCGAATCGGAGAAGATCCACACGAGCACATTCAGATTGCGCATCGTGTCGACGAGAAAGGGGAGGCAGATGAGGACGGAGAGGATGAAGATCGACTGTTGGAAGAGGGCCTGCGGCATTGGCAGAATATCCGGTACGGTCGCCCAGCGCGATACGACGCCTGCGCCGATAATGATTGCCACGATGATGAAAAAGTGGATACTTATCAGAGTGATCGGCTTTTTGGCTAGCTTGAGAAAAGCGCTTCGGCCTACGGAAAGGCTCAAGGTGCCGATCCACTGGGAATAGAGAGCGCAGAATTCCTTGGCGGCGTTGGGGGAAAGGCGACTGGCCAGTTTCAGCAATCGAGCCTCGTTGTGGACTAGAGTTGGCGTGGCGAGGATGGTTACGAATGCGATTCCCGATACGATCGATTGGAGCTCGGAGCTAGTGGCTCCGTATTTCGCTCCGATTGCGACGATGACGAAACTGAATTCGCCTATTTGAGATTTAATCAACGCCGCTCGCGTAGAGTCCAATGCGGGCTTTCCGGTCAGGAAAAACCCAAGCCAGCAAGACGAGAATTTACAGGCGATGACCAGCAGCGAGAGCCCTAGGATTGCCGGCAGGTGATCCAGCAAGGCTTTCGGGTCGATCAACATACCAACGGTTACGAAAAACAAGGCGCTGAAAAGGTCGCGTAGCGGTTCGGTGAGCTCTTCGATGCGCTTGGCCAGCTGGGATTCGGAGAGAATCGCTCCGGCAAGGAATCCGCCTAGGGCCCATGAAAAATCGAATTGGCGAGCGAGTAGGCCCAAAGCGAAAATCAAGCCGAGGGCGGTGAGCGTTATCATCTCGGTCGAACCGCGGGCTTCGAGAATCTTCATGAGCCGCTGGGCTCCGAGCTTGCCGAGGAGGAAAACGATGATGACAAAGATGCCGATGAAAAGCACGGATCTGCCTACGGCTTCGATATTCATTTGACCTTCGACCGCCATGCCGCCGAGCAGCACGAGCAGAATTATGGCCAGGATATCCTCGAGTACGAGGACGCCGATGGTGAGATTGGCGTAAGGGCGATGAATGAGATTGCGCTCGCGAATCAGCTTTACCGATACCATCGAGGAGCTGATGGAGAGCAATCCACCCAGGAACCATCCGTCCATTGTCGAGAGCCCGAGCCAGCGGCTGGCTTCCATGCCGACAAAGAGCATGAGCAGCGTTTGCAGAATCAAGGCGGACAAGGCGGGTCCCAGCGCTTGTCGCAGCCGGGTGAGGTCGAACTCGAGTCCAATGTAGAAGAGGAGAAAAATGACTCCTAGCTCGCTGAGTTCCTGTACGTTTTCCAGCGTGACGAGGGCGGGCCAAAGGCCTAGGTGAGGCCCGACCAGAAAACCCGCTGCCAGATAGCCCAGGAGGAGCGGGATTTTAAAGCGCTGGAAGATCAAGGCCGCCACCGCCGCCGACAGCATGATCCAGGCAAGGTCGGTCAGGATCGAGTGAGCGTGCATATTGGGACGGTTTCGTCGGACGCTGCGATTGATCCGCTACTGGGGCGGGTAGCCGAGCGACTGCGTCGTTCGGTAGAGGATCGCGATTAGTTTGCGGACAGAACCGCTGTCTTTCCGATATGAAGGATGAGCTTCTCGCCCATGTAGTACTCCACGAAATTCGCGGTCGTCTCGACCCAGTCGGTGTACTCGTTGGGCGCCTTGCCTTGATTGGCGGGCGAAATAAGCTCTTGCTTCCCGTTGAACCAGTTGCGGTACCCGCGGCCTTTGTAGTTCGAATTCTTGAGGATAATCTCCTTCTCCTTGTAATCCGGATTGAGGAGCAAGTAGATGCGCCCGTTGTCGGCTATGCGTACGTCCTTTACGATTTCCTTATCGCGTACGATTGCGGTATAGGGTCCGAAAGTCTCGGAATTCGAATCCTGGGCAGCCAAATCGGCGCAAAGGAAGAGGGCGATCGCAGACAACAGGAGACTCAGACTCAGTTTCATCGGTCAATACTTTGTCGCAATGCCTTTTTGTTCGCAAGCGCATTGTGGGCGTATCGATCGATTCTAGGAGCGGGTGTCGCTCTCTAAGCCGTCTCGGCGATGGAATGCCGCGCTTCGAAGCGAACCCCTGCGCTTGGGGATGGTTCGAAACGTATCCGGTGTCTGAATAAGGGCAGGTGTTCGTCTTGGCGGTGACTGACAAAGAGCAAGGTCGTGCGCTCGAGAGCGGCGAGTTTTTCGATGAAGGCGAGCACGAGGTGTCGATTGAGATCGTCGAGGCCTTGAGTCGGTTCGTCGAGAATGAGCAATGGCGGCTGCTTGATCAAACCACGGGCGATCAGGACCAATCGCTGCTGTCCCCACGAAAGCTGACGGAAGTAGGCGTTGGCCTGATCGCGGAGGCCCATGACGTCTAGCCATTGGAGGGCTAGCTGGCGTTGGGCTTCGGTTGCTTGTTGGTATAGGCCAATGGAATCGAAGAAGCCTGATACTACGGTGGTAAGGGCGTTGCCGGAAGCTCGGTAGTCTCGGTGCAGGGAGGCGGATACGATGCCGATGTGGCGCTTGATATCCCAGATGCTCTCGCCGGTTCCGCGTTGATAGTCGAAGACGGTGAGGTCATTGCTGTAGCACTGGGGATGATCGCCGCAGACGAGTTGCAGCAAAGTGGATTTGCCGGCTCCGTTGGGTCCGGTGACAATGGTGTGCTCTCCGGGCTTGAGGTTCCAGTCGAAGCCTTCGAATTGTACGTCGTCGCCATATTGAACGATTCCATCGCGCAGTCGAACGAAGGTCTCGAAACGAGGCCAATCGCCAGGCGGCGGTGGGGGAAGGTTGGGGATCTCGGAGGCGTCCAAGGCCAGCAGCTGCTTGGTCTCCGGCATAGCGGCGATGGCCTCTTTGAGTCCGGACGCCACGAGTTCGCCGCGCTGGAGAATTCCCAGATGCGTGGCGCAATCCGGGATATCGTCGAATCGATTGACTAGAAAAAGCAGAGGATGCCCGCGCTCGATCAAGCTTTGGCAGAGGGCCCGCAGTTCCGCTCTCGAGGCCGCGTCCAAGCCTTCGAACGGTTCGTCAAGGATCAGGAGGTCCGGTTCGGAGAGGATCTCCCGAAGGAGAAGGAACTTTCGCGCTTCGCCGCTGGAGAGCAACTTGTACCCGCGTTCGATGAGATGAACGACTCCGAGTTTCCTCGCGAAGGAGTGGGCGGTTGATTCGTCCGCGCCTGATTCAAGGAGAATCTCGAGGCCGGTCGAACCGTGATCGAGGCGGTCGATGAAGTCGGTATCGTCGTTCTCCAATTCCGTCTCGTAGGTCGATTGCTGCATTTCGAATGAGGCCCAGCGAACGTTGGCGGGCAAGTCCGACACGGCACCGCTTTCGGCCGTTGCCTCTCCACTGAGAAGAGCGGCCAACAGCCCTTTTCCGGATGCATTGCCTCCCAGCAGGCACCAAATCTCGTCCGGCTGGATTTGCCAGCGCTCGATGCGCAAGGCGCGGTAGCGAAGATTTTCGATCAGCATGGGGGAGGCACGATTCGAAAAAACAGCGCGCATGGGAAGCCTGAATTGCCTATTGGAGGCGCTGGCCCTGCGTCCGGGCGATGCGAGGGCGGGCGGAGTCTTTTCCGGCGACAAGATTGCGCTTTACGAGGGCGGCGGGACCTGCATAGGGTCTCCGGTTCATTTTTTATCGGATCTCGCTATGAGCAGAAAAAACTACTTCAACACTCTGACCTTGGCTCAGAAATTGGAACAACTCGGCCGCTGCCGTTTTATGGACAGCTCGGAGTTCAATGGCGTGGAGGCGCTCAAGGGCAAGAAGATCGTCATTGTAGGCTGTGGGGCTCAGGGCTTGAACCAAGGCCTCAACTTGCGAGATTCCGGTCTCGACGTCAGCTACACGCTGCGGGCATCGGCGATCGAGGAAAAGCGCCAGTCCTGGAAGAATGCCACCGAGAACGGGTTCGTGGTAGGCGCTTACGATGAGCTTCTGCCGACGGCGGATCTCGTACTGAATTTGACCCCAGACAAGCAGCATGCGGCGGTCGTGGCGGCAGTGCAGCCTCACATGAAGCAAGGCGCTTGCCTATCCTACAGCCACGGCTTCAACATCGTCGAGGAAGGCGCGGACATCCGCGAGGACCTCACCGTCGTAATGGTCGCTCCGAAGAGCCCGGGCACGGAAGTGCGGGAAGAATACAAGCGCGGATTCGGCGTCCCAACGCTTCTCGCCGTTCACACCGAGAACGATCCGAAGGGCGAAGGCTGGGATATTGCCAAGGCCTATGCGGCGGGTACGGGCGGCGATCGCGCGGGCTGCCTCGAGTCGAGCTTCATCGCCGAAGTGAAGTCCGACCTGATGGGCGAGCAAACGATTCTCTGCGGTCTCTTGCAAGCCGGCTCTCTGCTCGCCTTTGACAAGATGGTCGAGAAGGGCATGGATGAAGGCTGGGCGAGCAAGTTCGTGCAACACAGCTTCGACACGATTTGCGAAGCCCTCAAGCATGGGGGGATCACAAACCTGATGGATCGCCTCAGCAATCCGGCGAAGATCAAGGCCTTCGAACTTTCGGAGCAGTTGAAGGACATCATGCGCGATCTCTTCGACAAGCATCAGGAAGATATCATGAGCGGCGCGTTTTCCAGCGGCATGATGGCCGATTGGGATAATGACGACCGGGATTTGCTGGGGTGGCGCGAAGCGACCAACGATACGGCCTTCGAAAAGTCATCGCCTGGCGATGCGGACATTTCCGAGCAAGAGTACTTCGACAAGGGCATCCTCATGGTTGCCTTCATTCGGGCGGGCGTGGAGCTGGCCTTCGAAGCGATGACCAATGCGGGCATCAAAGCGGAGTCGGCTTACTACGAATCCCTCCACGAAACGCCGCTGATCGCCAACTTGATCGGCCGCAAGAAGCTCTACGAAATGAACAAGGTCATTTCGGATACAGCCGAGTATGGATGCTATCTGTTCTCGAACGCAGCAGTGCCACTGCTAGGCGATTTCATGAGCGGAGTCGATACGGACGTTATTGGCGAAGGCTTGGACGTCGCCGACGCCCAAGTCGACAACCAACGCCTCATCGAAGTGAACGCGACGATTCGCAATCATCCGGTCGAGGAAGTGGGAGCGACTTTGCGCGGCCACATGACTGCCATGAAGCAGGTCGCGGTCGGCTAAGAGGCTTTGGCGGATTTACCATTTTCGGCCCTGCGTTTAAGGACGCGGGGCTTTTTGATAGGCAGGGTCGCCTGTCTGTCCTCAAACGCCCGAGCAGCCCTGTCGCGTCGCGCCTAGACGGCGCTCAGTTCAGGCACGGTTCCGGCTTCCACCCATTTGCCCGGGACCAGTACGGACATAGGCTTTTCGGGCAGGCCCCTCTCATTCTGAAAGAGAAGCTGGGCGAGGGTATTGACGGCGGTGGAAGCGACTTCAGCGGACTCTTCGTCGATACCGCTGAAATACTTGCGCGAACGGTTGATGTTGACCTTGACGACTGCGAGGTCGTCCGGGATGGAAAGGCCGGCGCGGTCGAAAAAGTGGTCCCTAAAAATCGTCTCGCAGGTCGTGATGACGATGTCGGGGCGATTTTCGTCGAACCAGCGACGAAAGGCGGTGGAATCGTAGTCCTCGCGATTTTTGGGCATGAAAATCGGCAGGCGAGGTAGACGCTCGGATTGCAGAAAGGCGAGGTAGCGAGAGCTGGAAAGGTGATTCAGCAACACGTCCAGATCTTCAGCGATCATGAGCCCAACGCGTTGGTATCCGCGAATGTGGATACGCTTTAGCAGCATATCCATGTTGCCGTAGTGGTCGGGGCAGACGCGATGGAATTTCTGGGGCAAGGAGCCGCTGTTGGAAACGACGATGGCGAACTCGGCGAAATCGAGGGGGTAGTTCCGAAAGTCTCTGACCATAGGCGCTTGAATGATGCCCTGGATTCCGCGGTTGCGCAGAATGCGCCCTAAGTCGTTTTGGGCGATGTTCGGATCCGCGAGATCGAAGCAGTCCGCCTTGAAGCCAAGATCCTCGGCCGCCTGCGAAGCGGTCTCGAGCCAGCGTTGGGTGCCCATCCATTCGCCTCCATTGGGCGTTTCGTGTATGATGCCGATCGTGGCTTGATAGGTGATGCTCTTGCTGGCTCGAATACCGGCCATGTTGGCGGAAACCAGTGTATTCTGTCGGTAGCCCAGCTCTTGGGCGACAGAACGAATATTCGCTTTTGTCTCGGGATTGACCTTGGGGCTGTTGCGAAGGGCCCGAGAAACGGTCATAGGCGAGAAGCCGGTTGCTCGAGCGATGTCGCGAATGCTGACCATATGGATCTTACTCATAGGTCGATACATGTATCAATACCCTTTGCGTTCGTCTGTCGATGAGAACGCGGCCGGAGTCGAGATGGAGGGATGGGGGATTGAGAGATGGAGGGGAGGGAAAAGAGGGTGGACATGGGAGAGAGTGGCGGAGAGGTTTGGAGGGCCTCCTGCCCCTGAGTCATGGATACTTCAGCATCGAATTCGCATCCCCGCGCAAGCAGCGCTCCGAATGTACTGTGGATCTGCACGGATCAGCAGCGTTGGGACACGATCGCATCGCTGGGCAATGATGCGATTCGAACGCCAAACATCGATCGTATCGTCCGATCCGGAGTCGCCTTCGAGAAGGCGTTTTGCCAGAGCCCCATTTGCACGCCTAGTCGGAGCAGCTTCCTGACCGGACGCTATGCGAGCTCGATTCGGGCTTGCAGCAATGGAAACGATCGATGGGCGGAGGCGGCGCCTTTGGTGACCCAGCTAATGGCCGATGGCGGCTATCGCTGCGGACTGGCGGGTAAACTGCATCTGGCGGGCTGTCGCAGTCGAGTGGAGCCGCGTCCTAAGGACGATGGGTACGCAGAATTCCACTGGTCGCATTCTCATCGCGATTTGTGGCCGGAAGGGCATGCCTACGCCGATTGGGTTAGGGAGAAGGGAGGCGATTTAGGCTCCCTGTATCAAGCGAACGGTTACCTGTCTCCAGAGCTGCATCAGACGACCTTCTGCGCGGACAAGGCGATCGAATTCATGGATCGAAAATGGGATCGCCCTTGGTTGATGAGCGTCAATTTCTTCGATCCGCATTTGCCCTTCGATCCGCCGCCGGAGTACCGGGATCGCTACGATGCGGAATCGCTGCCGCCGCCGGCGTTTCGCGATAGCGATTTGGCGGCCCAGGAACGATTGGCGGAAGTGGATTTCCAGTATCCGGCGCGACCGCCGGAGGCATTCGATGCGATGGATAAGACGGCCGCCTACTATGCGATGATCGAGCAGGTGGACGCTCATGTTGGTCGAATGCTCGACTGTCTCGAGCGAACGGGACAGCGGGACAATACCTTGGTGATTTTTATGAGCGATCACGGTGAAATGCTGGGCGATCATGGACTGATCGCAAAGGGCTGCCGATTCTACGAAGGGTTGGTGCGGGTTCCCTTGACCTTGAGTTGGCCGGGCGTCATCGAAGAGGGGCGCCGTTCGAACGCCTTGGTGGAGTTGGTGGATGTGGCCCCGACTCTCCTGGACTACGCGGGTTTGGAGATTCCTGAGGCTATGGCGGGTCGCTCCTTGCGACCTTTGCTCGAGGGAGGCGCGGATCGTCACCGAGACGCCGTCCGCTGCGAGTATTACAGCGCCCTGAGCCTATTGGCGCCAGGAAGGGAACATTGGAACGGGAGCTATGGGACGATGATTCGAACGGAACGCTACAAGCTGGTGGCTTACCATGGGACCGGATTGGGCGAGCTGTTCGACCTAGAGGCGGATCCCGATGAGTTCGATAATCTATGGGACCATCCGGAGCATGCGGAGATACGCTTGAAGTTGATTTCGCGAATGATGGATCAATCCGCGTTGATCGTCGATCACGGCACTGGCGTGACGCAAGTATTCTGAGGATAGAGGGTCGGAGTGGTCTGCAGTCTTCCCTCCAATGGGCGTATACTCTGTGCTTGCCGTTGCGATGAAAAGTCCAACGATGGGTCACTCTTCGAATTTGCATGCCTATGTCTCAAGACAAACGTCCCAATATCATTCTCATTATCACCGACCAGCAGCGCTACGAGACGATCCGAGCGTTGGGCTATGACTATATGGATACGCCGCATTTGGATCGAATGGTCGATGAAGGGGTGACGTTTTCGCAGTGTCACATAACTGCGCCTTCCTGCGCTCCATCGCGAGCAAGCTTATTTACTGGGACGTATCCGCATACGACGGGCATTTTGAGAAACGCCGATGCCTGGAAGAAGTCCTGGGTGTCGGATATGTCGGAAGCCGGGTACTATTGCGTCAATGTCGGCAAAATGCACACCTGTCCTATGGACACGAAGCTGGGATTCCACGAGCGCTTCGTAGTCGAAAACAAAGACCGGTTTCTGGAGGAGCGCTTTTTCTACGACGAGTGGGACAAAGCCTTGCACGCACGCGGTATGGTTAAGCAGCAGCGCTCGTTGTATCGCCAGCGGCCAGACTATCGCGAGCGCATGGGAGCCTTCGAATGGGAATTGGATGAAGATATGCAGTCCGACATGTTCGTCGGCAATATCGCCAAATGGTGGCTCGATACGAAGCCGAAGCCTGAAGGGCCCCTCTTCATGGAAATCGGTTTTCCCGGCCCGCATCCGCCCTTCGATCCAACGGAGCGTTTTATCGAGAAATATAGAGGGAAGCAGCTGCCGTTGCCCAAGATCAAGCGCGAGGACATCGCAGGCCAGCCGGACGCCTACCAAAAACTGCGGCAGCACAACTTCGAAGTGGATCACGATTCGGTCGTCCACTTGGACGATCCCAGCGAAGAGACCTTGCAACGCCTGTGGGAGTACTACTTGGCGAATATGTCGATGATCGACGAGAAGATCGGGGAGATCTTCGAATCGCTCGACCGGGGCGGCTATTTGGAAAACTCGGTCGTCATTTTTACCAGCGACCACGGCGAGGCTCTGGGCGAGCATGGGCATATTCAAAAATGGACAATGTACGATTGCGTGACGAACGTGCCGCTCCTGATTTGGTCGCCTAAGCGATTCCAGGGGGGGCGTACGGTGGACGCCTTGTGCCAGCTATTCGATGTCGGCCCGACAATTCTCGATTTGGCCGAAGTACAGAAGCCGGAGTGGATGGAAGCGGAAACGCTGATGCCCGCCTTGAATGGCGAGCCTTATGAAGGGCGTCCCTTTGTCATTGCCGAGCACGGTCGGGACATGTTCTTGGATTCCATCGATTTCGTTACCATGATCCGCACGAAAGAGTGGAAGCTGGTCCAGTTCCTGGATCAGCCAGGGGGCCAGTTGATCGACTTGGTCAACGACCCTGCGGAGGAAATCAACCTCTGGGACGATCCGGATTACGCCGAAATGAAGGCGGAGCTGCGGGCGGAAATCGGCGAGTTCCGTATTCGCAGCGGCTACCAGACGAAACTGCTCTGGGAAGACGAGCGTTAGGAGTCTGCTAGGCTTCGGAAAACGCGACGGCTGGTTCGGGGAGGGCGCGTTCCATTTCGTCCAGGCGATAGCCGAATCCGGGGCCTTCGATTGTAGTCAGATCCAGAATACCTTCGCGTCGTTGGTAGATTCGAGGGTGGACGGCTTGCTCGGGGAGGGAGGCATCCGGGTAGAACTGCATGCCATTGCTTTCCACGCCCATGATCGTTTCCGCGTGGGCGGCGAGCTGTACATGGGGCAATTGGGCGAGCATGGGGTTGGTGAGATCCTGTACCATGAGCGTCATCCCGTGGGCTTTGGCCCAACAAAGGCTTAGTAGGGCGCCGGTTTGGGACTTGCAGGTTTTGAGGGCGACGCCGGTCCAACCCAGCTCGCGGCCGAGCCGAACGAGCCGCCAATCGTGAGCGCTCTCGTCCATAAAGAGCGGCTTGCGGGCGCTGAGACTGCGTACGTCGATCTGATTCGCTTCCAAATCGTAGGGGAAGGGCTGTTCGACATAGAGAATGGATTGGTAGATGCGAGCGTGTTCGTCTTTGAGTCGGTCTAGGATGGCATTGACGTAGTCGGGCTCGGTGACGGCGCAATTGAAGTCAGTCGTGAGCCACTCCACGTCCCTTTCCAGGGCGATGGCGCCGATTTTGACCAGACGGTCGTAGTCCCAGTCCGCGTTGTCTCCACGCAGCTTTACCTTGAGGCAATTAAGGCCGTCGCGTTCGATCCATTCGCGCAGCAGCACGGGGTAGTCATCGTCGGGCTCATTGCCCGTTAGCTCCTCGGGTGAAATGGGATCGAGTCCACCTACCAAATGCCAAACCGGCATGCGCTCGGGCGCCGCGTTCGCGAGAAAATCGCTCGGGTATTTCCCTGCAAAGGCTTCGCTCGGTTCGAGGAAATGGGAGAGGTCTTTTTCCAGAAAGTCGCTGGTATAGGTTTCGTAGATCGGAAGTCCCTGTAGGTTGCCGAAGGCGTCGTGAAGAGCGATGTCGAAGGGCGAGAAGCAGACGAGGGCCGCTAGATGAGGCAGGGCGGCCTCCTTGGTTCGATCGGCGTTGAATTCGGATTGCAACGCTTCCAAGCGCGATTCGATGAATGCGTGCCCGATATCCAGGGCGTGTCCGGAGGCGTCGAGCGATTTGAGCTCGGAAGCGATTCGACTGGTAAAGGTTTCCAATGAGTGGGCGCGCTCGTCATAGTCGATTGAGGCTGGCCAGACCCAGCCCACGCTCAAAGGCGTCTCTCCCCAGCCTATAGCGGTGGAGCCGTCCGCTCCTTCGACTTTCAGGCAGGCGCGAGCGCAAATGACTTTGGTGAGCACCTGGTTGCCGAATTTGAGGGGGACTCGCATTTCGACGGGAAGAAAGTAGAGACTGGCGTCGATGACGCGCATGGATCGCGATGAAGCTGTCATGCTGGAGTTGCTAGGGACATGCGTGGGCGCGGTCAAGGATTGGGCGTGCGGCTCGCTCAGGTTCTCCTGGCCCAGCGCCCGTGATCGCGGAAAAAGGGGCTGGCCAATCTCGTAGGGCGAAGGGAGACTGGGTCATGCAGATGGATAGAAGAGCCTTTGGAAAGCTGGCCATGGCGGGATCGCTTGGACTGGCGACACGTGGATTGACGGAGCCATTGGGCGCGAAGGAGTCGTCCGGCGAAGCGGAATTGCCCGTTTACGTTTTTTCCAAGCATCTCCAGTTTCTGAATTATCGAGAGATGTCGGAAGTGGCGGCGGAATTGGGATTCAAAGGCTTGGATCTGACTGTAAGGCCGACGGGTCACGTGGAACCTGAGAGAGCTCAGGACGATTTGCCGAAAGCGATCGAAGCGATGCGAAGTTTCGGACTGGATACGAGCATGATGGTCACGCGCCTATCGAGCGTAGAGGATGAGGTGGGTATGCAATCGTTGAAGACTGCCTCGGAGTTGGGAGTGAAGTACTACCGTATGGGTTATTTTTCTCCAAACAAGGACCAGGGCTTACGTCGGAATATGGAGCGTTGCCGCGTTGAGATGAAAGCCTTCGAAAGCTTCAATCGATTGCATGGGTTGCATGGAGCCTATCAGAATCATGCGGGGTCTCGGGTGGGAGCCTATGTGACGGATCTGGCAAGCTTTCTCGATGGACTTGATCCCCATTGGGTGGGAGCGCAGTACGATATCCGCCATGCGACTGTCGAAGGCGGAACGGCCTGGCCTCTAGGGCTTGGCTATCTTAAGGACTATATTCGTACGGTCGCAGTTAAGGACTTCCTCTGGAAGCGCGTGAATGGCGTCTGGAAGGTCGTCAATGTTCCGATTGGCGATGGAATGGTCGACTTCGTCAGCTACTTCAAGTTGCTACGCTCGTATGGAATCGTGCCTCAGGCGTCATTGCATTTGGAATACGACGAGCTTGGCGGAGCGAATAAGGGGAGGCGCGAATTGACGATTCCGCAGAAGAAGGTCTACGCGTATATGAAACAGGACCTGAAGCGTTTGCAGGAATTCTGGGCGGCGAGCGCCTAGGTTCGCTCCTTCAATCCAAGCGCCAGACGAAGGCGATGGTTCCCCAGAAATGGGAGCGCTCGATGGCATTCTTCAATTCAGGACTCTTGTAGCTCGCGGAGATGCTCAATTGAAACGCGGACTGCCCGTAGGTCGCGCCGATCCCCGATTCGTGCACGAGACGCTCGATTCCGCTCGAATTGGCGGTGACTTCGCTGTTGCGAAACTGTCCTTGGATGAGCGCGTCGTAGCCGACGAAGCGAGCTCGATAGGCGCCCCAAACGTAGAATTCGCTTTGTCGGCTGTCGGGAATGAAGCTGCCGCGATTAATCGGATCGTAAGGCAAGGTCCAGAAACCGCTTTGTCGTTTGCCGATGCGGAACTGGGCGCCGAGACTGGCGTTGGTCTGGAAGCCCAGATTCAAGTCGGACCCGTAGGATAGGTCGAACCACTCTTCATCGAGCCATTCCTGGGCAAAGGTCACTCGATAGCGAAGGGTGGGTTCGCCGCCCTCCGAAATCTGGTTGCTCCAGCCTACGGGATCGACCGGTTCGTCCGTATTGGAAACGGACCGGTAGGCCTGGTGGAACTTGGTCTGGAAGAATTCGCTGAATCCGCTGCCAAGAAGGCCGACCAGCAATTCGGTTCCGAGGATCGAATCGCGGTGCGACGGGTCTCCCTGGCGGATGGCTATGCGCTTGCCACTGAGATAAAGGAGCGAAGCGTAGGGCCGGTCGTCGAATATTGGGGACGAGTTGGCCAGGTCTTCTGGAGTGAAGGTGAGCGAGCCGAACATGAGGCTCTTTTGAAAGGAGTGGCTCGTTCCCTTGGGGCCAATGCGCTTGTCGATCGCTTCGAGCGCTCGATCGAGGAATCCAACCGCTTGGGGGTCGGCGTCCCAAAACCATTCGATGCCCAAGCCCATGGTGTAGTCGCGATCCTCGTTCTTTGCGGGAATGAAGAAGTCCTGATCCAAGTAGATCGCGTACCCTGCCAGCCCGGCGTTTTGCGCTTCCAGCGATGGGAGGTACAGTCCCCCTGCCAGGAGCAAAATCGGGATGATGCGTTTCATCGAGTCGGATCGTTCGCTTGCCTAGCGACGCATCCCGGTCTTTTCCCACCATCCCCGCGGAGGGGTCCAATCCTCGTTATGGTACTTAGCGTGATCGGATTCAAGCTTGGGCATGTCGACTTCGCGGATCCGGATTTCGTCTTTGGCGTACTGAATCGCGTCGTAGTTGGGATTTGGATAAGGGTATGTGGCGCCTACGTTTTCCAGCCAGCGCGTCAATTGCTTCTTCAGCCCTTGCGAGAGCTCAGGGTAGACTGAGACGACGTCGGTCTGTTCGCTGGGATCCAGGGCTAGATTGTAGAGTTCAGTACGACGGTCCTCGTAGTAGTGGATTAGCTTCCACTCGCCTTGTCGTACGATAGATGACGGCTCGCCGCCTTGATTCCCGTAATGCGGATAGTGCCAGTAGAGATTGCGTTCGGCAATGGCCCCGCCCTTTAGCAGCGGCGCCAGACTGACGCCATCCACGTGTTGCTCGGGACGAGCGGGCAGGTTGGCGATTTCGAGTAGGGTCGGATAAAAGTCGGTGCCAATTACCGGAGTGGAAATCGTCGTTCCCGATGCGGGAGCTCCGGGCCATTTAATATAGAAAGGTTCGCGAATGCCGCCTTCCCACTGACGTCCCTTGCCGCCGCGAAACGGAAGGTTGGACGTCGCTTTGCCGTCGCCTGCGGAGACGCCTCCGTTGTCGGAAGTGAAGACGATAACGGTGTTTTCTTCCAATCCAAGACGATCGAGCGTTTCGAGAACCGTCCCTACGGCATCGTCCATGGCTTCGATCATGCCCGCATAAAGCGGGTTGTCCTGAACCTGTCGTATGGGGGTGGTGCGATCGACAATGAAGCGAGTTTCGGGGCGTGGCAGCTTCTCGGCTTTCTCGCGGTATTTCTCCCAGAGCGCCTTCGTGGTTTGGATCGGGGCATGCACCATGTAGAAGGACAGGTAGGCGAAAAAGGGCTCGTCCTGATGCGCCTCGATGAAGGACGCGGTTTCCTGGCCGAGGCGAAGCGGTAGGTATTCGCCTATGGGCCCGTCTTCCATGCGCGGATTTTCGTAAGGGGAGAAGAAGCCCCCGGGTGGGCTGCCTTTGTGGTGTCCGCCGATGTTGATGTCGAAGCCGTGGTCGTCGGGGTGGGAGCCTTCGCTCCCGAGGTGCCACTTGCCAGCGAAGAAGGTCTTGTAGCCGGCTTCCTTGAAGGCTTCGGCCAGGGTAGTTTCCGAATGAGGAAGGTTGTGGTTGTAGCTAGGAGGGAGAAGTTTGGTGTTTCGTTTCCAGGCTTCGCGCTCGGCGGCTCCAATGTAGTTGGAAATGTCGACTCGAGCGGGGTACTTCCCGGTCATGAGGCTGGCTCGAGACGGGCTGCAAACTTGGCAAGTCGCGTATCCCTGGGTGAAGCGAGTTCCTTCGTTGGCGATACGGTCGATATGCGGGCTTTCGTAGTATTCGCTGCCCTCTACGCTCAAGTCGCGCCAGCCGAGATCGTCGGCAAGGATGAATACCACATTGGGCGATTTCGCGGCATTGCATACGCTAGCGAGCGATAGGATTAGAAGGACGGACGAAAGTCGGGTTCGAAGGAATTTCATTGTGGGTATTTCATGAAACGATCGCTCGATTCGCTAGGACTTGGCAATGGGAATCTGACTGTGAATGGTAGGGGCGGGGCGGAGAAGGGTTCGCTACTCCATGGTCTAGATGCGTGTGTTCAGATTCAGGTCTTCGACAATTTCACAGATCATGGGAAATATTTCTCTGTCGCTCGGAACGGGGAACTACGAATCGATTCGGTCGATCTGGCAATCCGGTAGAGCGGCGCGTAGCGATTCAATAGTCTCCTCGGTATAGAGTTCCGTTTGGAAGAGGTGGAGACGCTTGAGTTGAGTCAAGCCGTTGAGTTGGGAAGCGTGGGCGTTCGCCATCTGCGAGCCGTAAAGGTTGATCGTTTCAAGGGAGGGGAGCGTCGCGAGCGATGCGATCCCGACGCCTTCGATGGCCGTGTTGCTCAGGTTCAAGCGCCGCAGGGCGCTGAGCTTCGCTAAGGTCGCAAAGGCGCTGTCGGTTATTTGCGTGCCGCTTAGGTCGATCTCGACGATTCTGTCGGCGTATGGCAGTAGGCGCTGTAGAGTGTTATCGTCGAAGCTCTTTTGAGCGGAGAAGGTATCGATTTGAAATAGGCTCGCGCCGCTCTCTATCGGGGTGATCAGAATACCGAGTTCCTGGTTGAGCGTTTCGAGGTTCGCGTAGAGTTCGATGCGCTCCGCTTCCAGCTCTTCGATTTCCTCGGGCGTGAGCATAGAGTCGAAGACGTTCGCGATGTAGAGCGTTATCGGGTCGGGGATCTCGGCAAAGGAGCCGACGGTTGCGGTGGGGGATGCGCCGTTCTCGATCCACCAGCTTATGAGGGCGACTTCGTTCGCGGACAGAGGCGTCTTGCCTTCAGGCGGCATGAATTCGTCGTCGTCCTGGGGCAGGGTGACGCGGAAAACGAACTCGGAGTTGTCGACATCGCCGGCCACGACGGAAGGGCCGAGGTCGCCGCCTTTGAGGTAGCCCTCGTGCGTTTCCAGGTTGAGCTCGCCCTTGAGCTTGTCGGGATTGTGACAGGACAGGCAGTTCTGTTCGACGATGGGCTGTACGAGATCCGCGAATACAACGAGACGATCGGGCGAGTCGGCGATCGTTTTATCCGCGACTTCCAGGCCGATGAGCGACTTGAGCCCATCTGGCATATATTTGGTCAGGTAGTCGCGTCCGTGAGTGAGCGACCCGCCATCGTGGCTGGCGATGGCGAGTAGGATAAGATTGAGGCCGAGCAGAACGCGATAGGTCGCTTTAGCTGCCTTCTTGTCCCAGAAAAGCTTGAGGGCTCCCATGGCTAGCAATCCGATGGCCAGATAGATGCTATGCTCCATGTGTTCGAGCACCAGGTGTTCATTGGCTCCGCTGGCGTAGGCGAGTAGGAAGCCAGTGAAGACGGCAAGAAGCACCGAGACGATGGAAAGGGTCAGCGTCAGCGGAATGGCCGGTTTGAGCGATTCGAACCGCTTGGCCATTGCGCTGACCTCGAGGATGGCGAGGAGGAGGATGAACCCGATGGGGAGGTGCAGGACAGTGGGGTGGAATCGACCGACGAATTGGAGAAGGTCGGCCTTGGGTTCGCCATCGAGCGGATTCGCTATCATGAGGCCGCAGAGGGCCAGGGTGAGACCGCCGCACAGAAAAAGGAGGATTGAGTAGGAGCGTGTACGCATGAAACTAGGGATCGACTCGGTGTATTGGAAGGGTGGATGCGTTAAGTTAGAATGCTGTCGACCACGTGGGCTTCTTCGACGCCGGTGAGCGTCAAGTCGAGTCCTTGATGCTTGAAGTTGAGTCGCTTGTTGTCGATTCCGAAGCGATTGAGAATGGTAGCGTTGAGATCGCGAATATGTACGGGGTCCTTGGTGATATTGTAGCTGAAGTCGTCTGTTTCGCCGTAGACTTGGCCCCCTTTGACGCCGGCCCCGGCGATCCACTTCGTATAGCAGCGCGGGTGGTGATCGCGCCCGTAGTCGTCCTCGGTTAACGTGCCTTGACAGTAGATCGTGCGCCCGAATTCGCCGCCCCAGACCACCAAGGTATCGTCGAACATGCCGCGTTGCTTCAGGTCGGTGATCAGGCCGTAGGACGCCCGGTCGACATCCTGGCATTGGTTCGGCAGGTCCTTAGGAAGGGAATTGTGCTGGTCCCAGCCGCGATGGAAAATTTGGGAAAAGCGGACGCCTTTCTCGGCGAGTCGCCTCGCCATGAGGCAATTGTAGGCGAAGGTACCTGGCTTGCGGGAGTCGGGTCCGTAGAGGTCGAATATGTAATCGGGCTCGTCCGAGAGGTCCGTCAGATCGGGCACGGAGGCCTGCATGCGGAAGGCCATCTCGTATTGCGAGATACGGGCATGCGTTTCCGGGTCTCCAAAATCCTCGTACAACTCGCTGTTGATGGCATTGACCCCGTCGAGCATTGTCCGTCGCATGTTGCGATCGACGCCGTGCGGATCGGAAAGGTAGAGGACGGGGTCGCCGTCCGAACGCAGGGCCACGCCTTGATGCTGGGACGGGAGGGGACCCGCCCCCCAGAGACGGGAAAAGAGCGCTTGAGCTTCCTTGCGACCGGTCCAGGAGGAGTTGAGAATGACGAAAGTGGGCAGGTTCTCGTTGAGACTGCCGAGGCCGTAGCTGAGCCAAGCGCCTAGGCTAGGGCGCCCCGGGATTTGGTTGCCGGTCTGGATGTAGGTGATGGCGGGGTCGTGGTTGATGGCCTCGGTCCACATCGATTTGATGATGGCTATGTCGTCGGCGATCTTAGCGGTGTTGGGAAGGAGTTCGCTCATCCAGGCGCCCGATTGTCCGTACTGCTTGAAATCGTAGATCGACGGAGCGATGGGGAAACGGGCCTGGCCGGAGGTCATGGTGGTAAGGCGCTGCCCGTTGCGGATCGACTCCGGTAGGTCCTTATCGTAGAGCTCCTTCATCCGCGGCTTGTAGTCGAACATGTCCAGCTGAGAGGGGGCTCCCGACATGAAGAGGTAGATGCCGCGCTTGGCTTTAGCGGGGAAGTGGGGTCCGCCGAGGGCCCCTGGACCGAGCGGTCCGAGAGTGGAGCTAGCCGCATTGCCGACGATGGAGGAGAGGGCGGCTATGCCGAGACCTTTGGCGGCCTTGCCGAGGAACTGGCGGCGTGTTTCGAGATTAACGTATTGGTCGATCGGGTTCATTGGAAGGGGTGAATGGTGACGGAGCGTTAGCGGAGATGGCGTAGCAATGGTGAAACCAAGACTGCGGGCTCAGTATTTGTTGATGAAGCTGTCGAGGTTCATGATCTGGTTGGCGACCATCGTGAGGGAGGCGAGTTCGACGGGGTTGGTGTCCTCGGGAGATTGGGACTCGCCGACTTCGAGCAGTTGCTTGGCTCGGTTTGCGTCCTCGCTGAACGCGTACCTGAATTTAGAATACGATTCCTCGAGAACTTCCTGATGCGACTTTGGAGGATTGGACCCAAAGGCGTAACGATACATGGAGGCGATCGAAGGAATGGCTCGGCCATCGGTGTCGTTCCACGCTCGTTGGGCGAGCTGCCTAGCGGCTTCCACGTATTGCGGATCGTTCATCAGGGTCAACGCTTGCAAAGGCGTATTGGTGCGAACGCGTCGCACGGAGCAATTTTCGCGGGACGGAGCGTCGAAGACGATCATGTTGGGCGGGGGCGCGGTCCGTTTCCAGAAGGTGTAGATACTGCGACGATAGAGCGCCTCCCCGCTGTCTTCCTTGTAGAAGCGGGTGTTGCTGCCGGAATAGGCGACTGCATCCCAGATGCCTTTGGGCTGGTAAGGGTGCACGGGAGGGCCGCCGCGTTCCGCGTTGAGGGAACCGCTTACGTAGAGCGCCTGGTCGCGAAGGGTTTCGCCATCGAGGCGGTAGCGTGGTCCGCGGGCGAGCAGGCGGTTGTCCGGGTCGATCTCCAGGGCCTTGCCTCGAATTCGAGAGTCTTGCCGGTAGGCTGCGGAAGTGACGAGTTGGCGGATGAAGCGTTTGTGGTCCCAGCCGTTCTCCCGAAAGTCTATGGCCAGCCAGTCGAGTAGCTCAGGGTGGGTTGGGTTCTCGCCCATGATGCCGAAGTCCTCCGAAGTTTCGACGATGCCGGTTCCGAAGTAGTTCTGCCATATCCGGTTTACGGTGACGCGGGCAGTGAGCGGATTGCTCGGGTCGACTAGCCAGCTTGCGAGACTGAGTCGGTTTTTAGGCGCATCCTGGGGCAGGGAGCCGAGGGCTTTGGGAACGGCGGGGGAGACTTTTTCGCCCTTTTTGTCGTACTCGCCCCTCTCGAGCATGTGGGCGAAGGCGGGCTCGTCCTTTTCCTTCATGACAAGCGAAACGATTGCTTGATCGTAGTAGAATCGATATCGCGATTCCGAGCGGGCCAATTCGTTCTGCAGCTTGCGGGTGACCGAGTCGATCATGGCGAAATAGTATTCCTGCAGAATTCTCTTCTCCGATTTACTCGCATCCTTGCCTTTCTCGTAGATCGCCTGGCGCTCTTCGAGCTCTAGCAGGTGGTCGACCTGGTGGAGGGGGACTTCGGAGGCGAAGAAGCTCAGGTTTTCGACCAGTCCGTTGTCTTCCTTCGGCTGAGCTACGGCATCGTGCAAGCGAAGGGGAGCGTCCGTTTCGAAGGAACCGCTCAGCTGATCCTTTACGGCGCGCTTATCGATCACTTGTCGCCCGGGAGCGCCAATACTCAAGCCTTCCGCCCTGCCCGACCCATCGTAGGCCAGGGTGAATCGGATGCTCTTGTTCGGCGTCGGGTTCCCGCGTCTGGATGCCTTGGTCGTGATCGAAAGCAAATCGTTGTTCTTCAGCGAGCGTATCAGCTCGACGCGTACGCGATAGCGATCGAGCAGTTTGTCGTCGCCGCCTATCAGGAATACCCGCCAACCGCGATCGCCGTCGAACTTCGACATGATGGGGACGACTTGGTGGGGATCGATCTGCGGGGTCTTATAGGTGAAGGCGACCGTGAAGGCATCGCCATTGCCAAGCGCGTGAAAGAGCTCGGGCAATTCCACCGACTCGCCCATCTTGAACCGAGGTAGGTCGGCGATTTCCGGGCTCGCTTCTTTTTCTTCTTCTTCCTCTTTTTCCTTAAGGCCTTCCAGTTTCAACGCGTAGGAGCGCTTCTCGAGTGGATTCGCGAAGATCGCATTGCCGGCTGCGAGCCAGGCGTCGTATGCGTCTGCACGGTCTTTTTTGGCTTTGCTGAAAGCGGCCTGAGTTTTTTCGTGGATCGGTTGAATCGCTTCCCAGCTCTCTTCGTGTCCTGAAAAGGGTATGACCGCAATCGGCTCCGTATCGTAGGCGTTGCGATCCATGATCGGGCCATCGAGGTTGTTAAAGAACGCCGAGAATCGATAGAAGTCTTCTTGGTCGACGGGGTCGAACTTGTGGTCGTGGCAGGAGGCGCAGCCCATGGTCAGGCCGAGGAAGACGGTGGCGGTTGTTTCCACGCGGTCCTTTGCGTAGATCGCTCGATACTCGTCGTCGATGGCCCCGCCTTCGCTGGTGGTCGGGTTGCAGCGGTTGAAGCCGGTGGCGATTTTCTGCTCGAGGGTCGCTCCGGGCAGGAGATCGCCAGCGATTTGCTCGACGATGAACGCGTCGAACGGCTTGTTTTCGTTGAAGGCTTGGATGACCCAATCGCGATAGGGCCAGATCTCGCGGTAATTGTCTAGGTGCAGCCCGTGGGTGTCGGAGTACCGAGCCGCGTCGAGCCAATAGCGGGCTTGGTGTTCGCCGAAGGCATCGCTGTCGAGCAACTCGTCGACGAGGCGCTCGTAGGCGTTGGGCGAGTCGTCGGCCACGAAGCGGGCGACGGCGTCCGGGGCGAGTGGCAGTCCCGTCAGGTCGAGGGCCAGTCGCCGAGCGAGCGCGGCCTTGTCGGCTTCCGGGCTCGGCTGGAGTCCGGCTTGGGCCATCGTCGCTAGCAGGAAGGAGTCGATGGGGCCGTTGCCCCAATTCGCTTCCGGAACGGGATGGGCTTTCGGCTGCATGAAAGACCAATGGGCTTCCCATTCAGCGCCTTCTTCGATCCATTGACGCACCTTGTCCTTCTGTTCTTCGGTCAAGATCTTATGAGAGTCCGGGGGCGGCATGATGTCGCTCTTGAGCGGGCTGACGATACGTTGATAGAGAGGGCTGCTCTCCGGGTCGCCGCGAATGATGGCCGGTTCGAATTCGCCGTGAGCGGTGAAGGCGTTGGCTTCGATGTCCAGCCGCAGTTCCGCTTCGCGCGTATTGGCGTCGGGGCCGTGACAGTGATAGCAATTTTCGGAAAGAATGGGCCGAATGTCGCGATTGAAGCGGACGCTCTTGCCGTCGCCTTGAGAAGTGATCGTCGCGAAATTCGTCGGCGGTCGCTTGAGGTTGCCGGATTCCGGAAAGTCCGCCTGCTCGTAGGCTTCTTGGGGTGAAAGTTGGGGAGCGTCACTCGCCGCCGGATTGGCGTATTCGCCTGGCGACTGCAAATTGAGAAAGGCAATGATGCCGACGAAGCTGATCGCTACCGAGGCGGCGATGATGCCTAGATTAGAGGAAAGGCGTCTCCAGCGAGTAGATACGGGTGCCGGCGCTTCTGGCGCGTTGTTTTCGTCCAGGTCTATCGGCGTCTCCGCCTTGGTCGCGTCTTTCAGGGATGCGTCCAAGTACAGGCGGGCGTGCAGCTGGCATTGCTCGAGGTAAATGCGACGGGCTTCCGGGTCGGATTCGAGCAGCGCTTGAAGTCGTTTCGCTTCGTTCGGCGAAAGGCGATCTTCGAGCATGGCGGCGATAAGTGTATGCAGGTCATTCATGGGTGTCGGTCTCCTGTTCGGTAATGCACTGGAAGAGGGCCTTGCGAGCGCGGAACAGTACCTGAGCGACATGGTTGGACTTCAGGTTGCGGCTTGCGGCGATCTCTTTGATTGAAAGGTCTTGATAGTAGTAGTCGCTGACGACGGCGCGGGTGCGGTCCTGGAGCTGCGTGAGGCAGCGTTCGAGCCGTGTCAGCTTTCCCTCGACGCGCGCGTCGGTTCGCTCGGTTTGGTCGGCTAAAGTTTGGAGCAGTTCGTCATTGAAGGACAAGCGGCTGCGTTTGCGTTTCTGGATAAAAGAGAGGCTTTGAAAGTAGGCGATACGGTAGGCCCAGGCGTCGAACTTCTCCGGCTGCTGGAAGGTGTCGATCTTGGCGAGGACGACGCGATTGCTCTCCTGCAGCACGTCTTTGGCGTCGCTGGGACTGGCTACGAGGGAGAGGATGTAGCCGTAGAGACGAGGCTGGAGCCGTTCAAGCAGTTCCTCGTAGAAGTCGATGGGTTGGGCGTTTTCGTTCAAGGGGCTTTTCGGAGTAGAGGAGGCGTAACGAGAGCGATAATCTACTTAATATGCGCAGCTCGTCAGATATTACAGAAAAAGCGCAAAAAAGTTTGGGAGGGCGCGCGTTTCGGTAAAAATACCGGCAGAAGGGGCTCTGGCCGTAAGGATCTATGAGCAGTCCCGCGCCGATCCGAGCTATTGCGAAAGGTGTCTGAGGTCGGATCTACCCGCGAATCGGATGCTCGCTGCATTTTCAATGATCCTTCCTAAATGGGGCGCTGACTCATTAATTACACTCGCAGGCATTAAGGGATCCACGTAGATCGATATTGAGGTAACTCTGATGTCCCGGGATGGTAACTGAAAGCGATAGAAAAAGGTATTGGACGAAAAATTGAGCATGCCTAAGAACGAAATGATAATCGAGGTTCAAGCTCCAGTCGGCGTCGTCTTCGACCTATCGCGATCAATCGAAATTAACGACCGATTATGCAAAATAGATGAAACTGCTAACGGATTGTAGCGTATCTCCAGACACGAGGGTAGGAATGGGCGGTTACTTGTTGCTAGAGAGTGTGGAAGCCGTCTCGGATTCGTTATCGGAGCGCATACGGCTCAAGGCGTTCAGCGACGTTTCTTCAACTGAGCTGGAGCTTCGGACGTTGACTTGGGCATTGTCCGATTTGGGCGCTCCCATCGAGGGCTTGCGCGTCTACACGGATTCCCAGAACATTCTCGGTTTGGTCGATCGGCGAGAGCGTTTGGAGCGAAACGAGTTTAGCAGTCGTTCCGGAGAGCGACTGAAACATGCGGCTCTATACCAGGAGTTTTATGCCCTTCTCGATGATATGGGATTCGAGGTCAGCAATGTGAAAGGGCACCGCCCATCAAAGGATCGAAGCGATTTGGAGAAGGCCTTTAGCCTGGTGGATCGTCTGACCCGTCGAGAGCTGCGTAAGCGTCAGACTGACTAGGTTAATCAGGCCTTGGCGGTGAACGCTCTCCAGTTGCCGAGCTCCGTGACTTCTTGGGCGTCCTCGGTGGCCCAAGTTTCGCAGGCAAAGCCTTTGGCGGATTGTCCGTCTGCCAGTTCGATGGTGGCGATGCCAAGCGGCGATGGGATCTGTTCGACGAAGGCGCCCCAGTTGGCTTTAGGCAGGGACCAGATTTCGACGTCGATCGCAGCGCCCTTGGCTTCGTCGCGGATCATGCCCGGTTTGGGAGGCGTGGTGTTCGGCAGGGCGAAGAGGCGATAGCAAGGGGCGGTCTGCGTGGTTTTGGATAGGGTGGCTCCTAGGTCGGTCAGCTGATGATTCAAGGGCAGTCCGCTCATGTGGGCGCCGCAGACGACGATCTCCATGGTTTCCGTTCTGGAAGCAGGCTGGAGGGTCGGAAAGCGTTTGGTCGAACCCGTTCCGAGCGGCAGATCGCTGGCTTGCTGGAGTCGATCGGCGATGGCGAGCAGGGCTTCGTCGGCGAAAGTTTCGCCGATAAGGGTGATGCCGAAAGGGCGGCCAGAGTCGAGCATGGCGGTGGGGGTGGCCACGGCCGACATATCCAGCAGGTTCATGAAATTCGTATAGTATCCGAGGTTCGAATTCAAGGCGATGGGATCGGCCTCGACCTCCGCAATCGTGTAGTGCGTTCCAGCGGTGGGGGTCGCGAGGAAATCGACAGACTCCATCGCCGCATCGGCAACCTTCTTCAGGGCTTGTAGCTTGTAGATGGCATCGAAGGTATCGACTGAGCTATAGTTGGCCCCGTTTTCAATGATCGCTCGAGTGGTGGGGTGAAGAATCTCAGGCGCATTTCGGATGATATCTTGGATGGCCCAGTAGCGTTCGGCCACCCAGGGACCTTCGTAGAGTAGTCGAGCCGCTGCGAGAAAGGGTTCGAAGTCGATGACTTGCTTTCGATAGCCGAGCGATTCGAGTCGAGCGACGGCCTGCAAATAGGCTTCTTGGTAGGATTCGTCTCCAAAGAAGCGCAGCTGGGTGGGTTCGGGGACGCCGAAGGTTGCATAGGGCGCTGACGCGCTATCCAAGGGAGCGGAACGCGCGTACGGATCCTGCGGGTCTTCGCCGGCCGCTTCGCGGAATGCGGCCTGGGCATCGGCGACATTGAGGGAAAAGATGGATACGCAGTCTAGGGAACGGCAAGCGGGAATGACGCCCGAGCAACTGAGGAGTCCCCGGGTGGGCTTTAGGCCGACGAGGTTGTTGAAACAGGCAGGGACGCGTCCGGAACCCGCAGTATCGGTTCCGAGCGAGAAGCTGACTTGTCCCAAGGCGACCGATACAGCGGACCCGCTGCTGGAACCTCCCGATAGATAGTCGGGATCGAAGGCGTTGCCCGGAGCCCCGTAGGGCGAGCGCGTACCAACGAGTCCGGTAGCGAATTGGTCGAGATTGGTCTTGCCGATAGGGATGGCGCCGGCGGCCCGGAGTCGGGTGACAACCGTGGCATCGTTTTCGGGAAAGTATTTATAGTCGGGGCAGGCTGCGGTGGTGGGAAGGTTGGCAACGTCGATATTGTCTTTAACTGCGAAGGGAATGCCGTAAAGCGGGAGCTTGGAAGCGTCCTCTCCTTCGAGGCGGGCGGCGGCTTCGAGCAGGTTCTTTTCCGTATCGACGGTTATCCAGATTTTGGAGTCGCCGGACTCGATGCGTCGAAGGGTTTCGCGGATGATGTCGGAGGGAGAGAAATCGCCATTGCGATAACCCTCGGCGAGCGTGGCGAAGTCGAATGAAAGGTCTTGGTGGGTCATTGAGCGTTGCGGGAGAGGATAGGGAACGGCGCGTTTGCGGGTCTAACGAATGACGAGCCAAGGACGCCTTGGGCCATCGACTTCAACTTTCTTTGATAAGGGCTAAGTTTTGACCGTTGCTGACGGGAGAGCCCTCGGCGCAGAGGAGAGACTCAATGGTCCCGTCCGCGGTGGCTTCGATATTGATTTCCATTTTCATCGATTCGACGACGACGATGGTGTCGCCTTTGCTCACTGATTGGCCGCCTTCGACGCAGACTTTCCAAACATTCCCGGGGACGTGGGTCGGAACGGCGACGCAGCCATCCGGGGTGTCCTCCTCGCCTTCCATGGCTCCGTCGACGGCGGGGTCGGCTTCGAAGGTCGCTTGGCCAGTGGCAATCCAGCGTTCGCGCTCTTCGTCAAAGGCTTGTTGCTGGCTCTGCTTGAAGTCAGCGATGGCGTCGTTGTTGTCGCTAAGGAAATCGTTGTATTGCCTCAGGTCGAAGGTGGAGGTTTCCACTTCTAGTTCGAAGCGACCATGCTGGAAGTCGGAGCGCATTTGCAGGAGCTCGTCCGCTTCGACGGGATAGAATTTTATCTGATCGAAGAATCGGAGCAGCCAGGGCTTTCCTTCCTTGAAGTCCTTGGTCTGGCGGTAGCGATTCCACATCTGGACGGTACGGCCTACGAATTGGTATCCGCCAGGACCTTCCATGCCATAGACGCATAGGTAGGCGCCGCCGATACCGACCGCGTTCTCGGGGGTCCAGGTACGGGCGGGATTGTATTTCGTAGTGACGAGGCGGTGACGTGGATCGACGGGAGTAGCGACAGGGGCGCCCAGGTAGACGTCGCCGAGCCCCATGACCAGGTAATTCGCGTTGAAGACGATATCCTTGACCTGGTCGATGGATTCTAGGCCGTTGATGCGGCGGATGAACTCGATGTTGCTCGGGCACCAGGGCGCATCTTTGCGAACGGATTGCTCGTACTTTCGAATGGCGATTCGCGTGGCTTCGTCATCCCAGGAAAGCGGAAGATGAACGAGGCGGGTGGGGACTTGCATCTCGTCTATCGAAGGCAGGGTCTCCTCGATGGCTTGCAGTTGGTCCACGAGCTTGCCGAGTGGCAGGATGCGACTGTTGTAGTGTATTTGCAGGGAGCGTATGCCCGGAGTGAGCTCAAGCGTTCCTTCGATTCGAGCGGCTTGAATCGCTTCCATCAGGGCGTGAACGCGGAAGCGTAGATTCAGGTCGAGTACCATGTCCCCGTATTCGACAAGAAGATACTTGTCGCCGGACCGACGGTAGCGCGATCGGGGTTGCCCTTCGCTCTTGCCTTCGATCGTTTCGAGGATGGCTTGGTCGACCGTGAAGTTGCGGAGGGAAGCCGGGGCCACCGGAGGCGAGGGTACGGGGGCGAGCGATTCGAGTATCGCTTCCTGTTCCCTTTCCGCTTGGTCAGCGGTTTGCTGGTCGACGCGTTGGAAGCGAATCGTGTCGCCGGGCTTGAGTTGTCCCATCATCCAAAGATCGGCTTGGATAATCGTAGCGGGACAGACAAAGCCGCCGAGGCTCGGTCCGTCGGGTCCCAGAATAACCGGCATGTCGCCGGTGAAGTCGACAGTGCCGATGGCGTAGGCGTTGTCGTGAATATTGGAGGGGTGAAGACCGGCTTCGCCTCCATCGCTGCGGGCCCACTCGGGCTTGGGACCGATCAAGCGGACGCCGGTGCGGGCCGAGTTGTAGTGGACTTCCCAATCCGTCTCGAAGAAGGTCTGGATGTCCTTGTCGGTGAAGAAGTCAGGCGCTCCGTGCGGGCCGTAGAGTACGCGAATGTCCCAAGTATCGCTGTAGAGGGGAACGATTTGCGGGGCGACGGGTTGCGTTTCTCCCGTGGACGCTTCGTTAAAGCGAAGCACGTCGCCGATCTGCAGGGTGCGACCGCAATGGCCCCCGAATTGCCCCAGCGTGAAGGTCGCTTGGCTTCCCAAGTAGGGCGGGGTGTCGAAGCCGCCTTGGATGCAAAGGTAGGCCCGGCAGCCGTGCTGTTCGACTTTGCCGACGGCGAGCACGTCGCCCGCTTGGACCGCTATGGGCTGCCAGAATGAAATCGATTGGTCGTTGAGTGTCGCAACGGTTTTGGCGCCGGTGAGGCAAAGGGTAGCGTCGCGATTGAAACGTATGCGCGGCCCGAGGACCGTAATTTCAAGTCCGGAGGCTGATACGTCATTGCCCAAAATGCGATTGCCTATGCGAAAGGCGAAGGTATCGAAAGGACCGGAGGGCGGGATGCCTACGTCCCAGTAGCCGGTTCGTCCTGGATAGTCTTGAATGGTCGTTTGCGTGCCGGGCTCGAGGACATCGGCGGTACGCGGGGAGTATTCGAGGGAATCGCAGAATTTAGTGGTGTGGATCGCGTTTTGGAAGGCTGGGGCTTTGGCGATGCTTGCCAGGAATTCGCGATTCGTTTCGATACCGTCGATGCGCGTCTCGTCGAGGGCCCGCGATAGAGCCTCGATTGCCTGTTCGCGGGCGTCGCCTTTGGCAATGATCTTGGCGAGAAGCGGGTCGTAGTAGGCAGAGACGTTGGATCCCGTTTCTATCCAGGTGTCGATACGGGCATTCCCAGGGAAGTGGACTTGGGTGAGCAGTCCCGAAGACGGTTGAAAGTTCTTGTTGGGATCCTCGGCATAGAGACGCGCTTGTATGGCGGCCCCCGATGGTTGGATTTCGATGGTATCCAGGGGAGGCATTTTGCCTGCCGCTTGGCGTACCATCCATTCGACGAGATCGACGCCGGTAACCGCTTCGGTGACGCAGTGTTCGACCTGGAGGCGGGTATTGACTTCGAGGAAATAGAATTGCTGGGCATCGACGTCATAGACGAACTCGACAGTTCCCGCGGAGCGGTAGCTCACTCCTGCGCCGAGGCGAACGGCGGTATCTAGAAGCTCGATTCGCTGGGCCTCGCTCAGGTTGGGCGCGGGCGTCTCTTCGATCACTTTTTGATTGCGTCGCTGCACGGAGCAATCGCGTTCGCCCAGAGCAATGACCTTGCCTTGGCCGTCGCCGAAGATCTGCGCTTCGATGTGACGGGCGTTCTGCACGTATTTCTCCAAAAAGAGCCCGCTGTTGGCGAAATTGTTCGCGCTGAGTCGCTTGACGGACTCGTAGGCCCCTTGGAGGTCTTGCTCGGTCCAGGAAAGGCTCATGCCTATGCCGCCTCCGCCGGCAGTCGATTTCAGCATGACAGGGTAGCCTATATGGGCTGCCTGGTTGCATGCGTCCTTTTCGCTCACGATCAAATCCGTGCCCGGAAGGAGCGGTGCATTTTGAGCGATGGCGATTTCTCGGGCGCAGTGCTTCAGCCCGAAGGAGCGCATCTGCTCGGCGGTTGGGCCAATAAAGGCGAGTCCGGCCGCTTCGCAGGCGTCGGCGAATTCCGCATTTTCGCTCAGTAGACCGTATCCGGGGTGTACCGCTTCGGCGTCGGTATTCCTGGCGATCTTAAGAATCCGATCGATATTCAGATAGCTCGCCTTGACGGGGGAGGGTCCGACCCGGACGGCTTCGGTGGCCAGCGAAACGTGGGGAGCGTATTCATCGGCATCCGAATAGATCGCGACTGAATCGACTCCCATGCGATTGAGCGTGCGGATAATGCGGCACGCGATTTCACCGCGATTGGCTATGAGGATTTTGGAAAACATGAGATGACTGGCCGAGTGGGCGTTAGAAGGAGCTGCTTTATCTGAAACGACTGTTCGAGGGGAAGCAGCCTATCGTCATCAAGCGATTAATCCCAAATGAAGACTTGGACGGGCGTTGGATTGTAGGCGTTGCAAGGGTTGTTGAGTTGAGGGCAGTTGGAGATGAGGGCGATGACATCTCGTTCGGCCTGCAATTCCACATAGCGTCCGGGAGCGCTGATGCCGTCGGCGAAAGTCAGCTTGCCGTCGGGGGTGACGGGGACATTCATGAAGAAGTTGATGTTGCAGGTGATGTCCCGCTTATCCATGCCCTGTCCCCAGTTTTGAACGCCGCAGAGGAAGCTATCGCGGCACGCATGCATGGGCTCTTTATCGTGAGCGTAGCGCATGGTATTGCTTTCGCGGGAGCAGGCGCCCCCGAGCGTGTCGTGTCGTCCGCAGGTGTCTGCAACAATGCGAAGAAGTATGTCACCTTCTGTTGAATACAGATTCGTTCCGGATGTGAGATAAAGACTCGCCTGGCGCTGAATCGTATCGGAAGCGCTGTAGCGATTCGTGGGATCGGCAGCATCGTAGAATAGCGTATCGGCAGCTTGGTTTCCCTCGAGATCGAGTATGCGAAAGGTCTGGCCCGTTTTTATTTCGCGCATCCAGTGGTCGCCAGCGAGCACGACTTCGGTGTAGACCGCGTTTTCAGGTTGGAGTGAGCTTTCTTGAAGCATGGCTGAGCAAGTGGTTTGGGAAGCGGGAGGCAGTCAGCTAGGAGCGGAGGGCGTAGTAGTCTTCGGTGGTTTCGAAGGCGCGCCCATTCTCCGGTCGCGAAAGACGGCTAGGGTCGTCCGCTGCGGGAGGGGCGCTCTGAAAAACTTCCATCAATACGGGTTTAGGCGCGTATTCTGGATTCGGGTCCAAGGGATGCTGGCAGGTGTTCAGGACAACCAGCGTATCCATTTCGAGGCGCAGCTCGATGACCGACCCGGGCTTGGAAGCGCCGGGTACGAACGCGAGCTTTCCGTCTGCATCGGAAACGACTTTCGAAAATAGATTCATGTTCGGGACGATGTCCTTTTGCCCGAGCCCCCATTTGCCGAGTTCTATAAGAAAATTCTCGCGGGCGTTGCGGTAGAAGTCGTTGCGGCCTTCTTGGTAGGTATGCTCCCCGTACTTCGCCAAGACGGTTTCAGCGGAGCTGCAGCCGCATACGGTGTCGTGCCAACCAGCGGTATCATTGGTGATCGAGCAGAAGACTCGGCCCATGTCGGAGTGGATGCAGTAAGGGGCTGTCAGATAGAATAGGTGCTGCCCCTTCAGGGTGTCCGGCATGTTGTATCGTTCGATGGGCTGAGCCTCGTTGTAGAGCAACATCCCGACGTTGACGCCGCCTTCGAAGTCGGTGAGGCGAAGGGTCTTGCCCCGGCCGATTACATTCGACCACATTCCACCGCCTACAACGGTTTTTGTGTATACGATTTCTTGTGACATTTCGCGCTGAGAGTGTTTCGAATTGAGAGGATCTATTTCTTGCTGTGAATGGGCGGTAGGATGGCGGTGGTGAGGTTCAAGTTTCCAGTTTTAACGCCTTTGCAAGTGATGAGGTCATCGCCGATGCGACGTAGCTTGGAGGCAGGACCTTGCACGAGGATGACTTCCATGGTGTGGTCGTTTTCCAATTGAACGTGCAGGGAGCTGATGACTTCCGCGATGTGATCGCGCTGGATCTGAGCCAGTTGTCCGGGCAAGCCGGACCGGGAGTGGGAGTAGAACAGGGTAATCGTTCCCGCCATTACGGAGTCGCCTAGCTCGCTGTTGTGGGCGACGATTTCCTTGTTGATTATCTCCGTTACCGCTTGCGATCGATTGGAGAATCCACGCTTCGCCACCATGCTGTCCAACTGCTCCAAAGTGGACTTGGGAAGCGTCATGCTAATTCTTTCAGCAGCGTCTTTCTTCATTTAGGAAAATGATTGAATTCCGGGTAGAACCGTCTGGTTTCATGGGGGTCTTGTAATTGAAAACGTAATATAAAATAATAAAAAAGCATTACTCTACGTCGTCGCCTTGCTCGGTCATGCGAATGATGGGCAATTCCTGGGATTCCGTTTCTCCCTTGGGATGTATGAGTTCTTCGATACGCTTTTTGGTAGCGAGGAATTCGGGGGAAATGGATTGTTCGGGAGAGCGTGGACGCGGGACGGGCACTTCGATAATTTCGTTGACCTCGCCTGGATGGGCTTTGAGGACGAGGATGCGATCGGAGAGGTAGACGGCTTCGTCAAGATCGTGCGTAATAAAGAGGATGGTGATATTCACGTTCTTCCATATTTGGAGGAGGTAGGATTGCATCTGGGCTCGCGTTTGGGCGTCCAGCGCTCCAAAGGGCTCGTCCATGAGCAGGATACGTGGCTGGTTGGCGAGGGCTCGAGCGATCGCTACTCGTTGCTTCATTCCGCCGGAAAGCTGATTCGGATAGGCGTTGGCGAACTTTCCCAGGCCTACCAGATCGATCCACTGGAGGGCTTGGCTTTCCGCGCTGGTGCCGCCATGGCCGGACATCTTGAGTCCGAACATAACGTTGTCTTTAACGGTCAACCAGGGAAAGAGCGTATAGCCTTGGAAGACCATGCCGCGGTCGGGTCCGGGTCCAGAGACGGGGGCCCCGTCGAGGAGGACCTGACCGGAAGTCGCGGATTCCAGGCCGGCTAGGATGCGAATGAACGTGGATTTTCCACAGCCGGAGGGGCCGATGACGCAGACGAACTCACGTCGGTAAGCCTTGAAGCCAACGTCTTTGAGGGCGGTGACTTCGCCGTCATTGGAGTCGAATTTCTTAGTGAGCCGATCGATTTCCAGGATCGTTTCTCTTTGCTTCAAACGCTCGAAACGAGCGCGGACATCTGGCGATTGGTCTAGATAGCTAGGGAGTTCGAGCGATTGTGTCATTTAGGAGAGAATACGGTTTGATTGACGGGCCCAAAGAGGCGGTAGAGGAATTGGGAAAACTTGCTTTGCTTTCGGCCCGTCCAGGGAAACAGGTGCTTACCTAGCCAATTGAGGAGGAGGTCGGTACTGAGCCCAATGATGCCAATCATCATGATCGCGGCATAGACGTTCTCGTAGATGCGGTACTTTCCTTGTTGGTTGATAAACCAGGTAATGCCTGTGCTCGTTCCGACGATTTCGGCGACGATCAAGTAGGTCCAGGCCCAACCCAGGAGGATGCGCATGTCCTTGTACAGGTCTGGTAGAATGCCCGGGATGACGATTTTGGTAAGCAGTCGCGTTCGTTTGGCCCCCAAGGTCTGGGCTGCTTCGATTAACGATACATCTAGCTTTCGCGTTGTGTTGGCGATGACGAGGACTTGCTGAAAGAACGTGCCGATGAAAATGATGGCGATTTTCGGGGCGTCATGTATTCCCAGAATGGCGACAGCGAGAGCGCCAAAGGCGGGCGCCGGCAGGTAGCGGAAGAATTCGATGAAGGGTTCGTGGAGCCTAGAGTAGAAGGAATAGGCCCCGCAGAGAATGCCCAGAGGCAGGCCGATTAGGGAGGAGAGCGTGAAGCCCCAGAAGATGACCTTAACGCTGTGAACCAAGCTCTCGTGGAGCCAGGGTTCGCTCCGTCGCTTGGGAGGGGTGGTAAAGGAAGTATAGAAGGCTTTGACGACTTTGTGGGGCGCCGGAAGGTAGATCGGATTGGCGGGTATGCCAGTCGCTAGGATCTTGCCTCCGGCGGCGAGCGTCGAGTTTTCCCGTTCGAACACCTCTTTCTTGACCAGATTGCCTTCGCGGAAGTAGGAGACTTCGCCTTTGTCCTGAATCTCGACCATCGGGTGCCAGAGCCAATCGACGTAGCTGACGGCGCACCATATGCCAAAAGGCAGGATGAACGAAAGTCCGGCGAGAACGAGTTGCCGCCTAGAGGATAAGGGCTTCCTGATGGCGAACCATTTTGGACTCGAAGACATAGAGGGATATCGGGAACGCGCTACGGTGGAGTACCGCGTTTCCAGTAAATCGGTTTTAAGGAGAGGTCCCTACTTGAGGGCCTCCTTGGTCAAGGAGGGGTCGAAATAGGCGCCCACGTTTTGCCGATCGTCGTACATCTTGTTGGCTACGCTGAAGGCATCGACGATTTCCGAAGACCCATAGATGGATTTGAAACCCTCGCTTTTCTTGAAGACTTTAAGCGCTTCCTTGCCAGTCATGATGGCGGTGCCTTTGAGAAAGGGCTTGTATTCCGAGGCGGGTAGGTCGACCCGAGAAGCCATGATGGAAATAGCGTCTTCGCGCGTCGCTGGATCGTTGATGTAGTCGACGATTCGATACCAAACAGAAACGACTTTTTTCCATTCGTCGCGACTGGAAGAGAGGCTTTCTGGAGATACAGCGAGCGTGTCGTAAATGAGGCCCGGACGATCGGCGCTCGTGAATACGGCCGTGGATCCGGACACGGCTTTGAGGGCTTGGCCGGAGTTGGGCTGCCAGGCGACGACGGCGTCGACATCGCCCGAAGCGAGGGTTTGGGCCGCTTGGTCGGTCGGCATATTCACTAAGTTAATGTCGTCTTCGCTAAGACCGACGGACTCGAGTCCCTTGAGGAGGAGAAGGTGGCCAACGAGACCGACTTCGACCCCGACGCTCTTGCCTTTCAGCCCCTTGATAGACTTGATGCCCGGCGCGGCGACCACCATGTCGTTTCCGTTCGAGAAGTCGTTAATGAGGATCATCACGTTCGCTCCTCCCGTCGCTCCGGTGAGCAGGGCATCGCCATTGGTCATGCAGACTGCGTCCAGCTGGCCGGCTGCGAAGGCGTCCATGGAGGCGAGGTAGTCGAACCATTCGAATTGCACGTCGACGCCGGCTTCCTTGAACCATTCCTTTTCGATGGCGACTTCCCAGGCAACCCAGCCTGGCCAGTCGCTGTAGCCGATTTTCAAGGGGGCTGCCGCGAGGCTAGCCGAAGAGATTATTAAGGCGAGCGCGGCGAGGATGCGGCGTTTGGCGAAGGATGCGATCGATGCTCTCATTTTTAATGTGGTTACTGCGGTGGCGTGTATTACGAAATTTCTGATTGGTAATACGTGAATCGCTGATAAAACAGCAAAGTCTGCGCCACCCTCGGTTTCCTGGCGAAAACGCTCGAAATGGTTCGTTCCGCCATTCGGATCGCTCAATATTGGGCGCAACCCTGGACTTTGCGGTTGCGGGCGTGACTGTTCGCAAATCTGCCCCTGTCGGGATTTGTTCCCTACAAGGACTTCCCGAGCGCGCGTCGCGATTTGGAATTGGAGGCGGCGGGGACCCTATTGGGCCTTGGGCTTTGTGGGATCGCTTTGACCCGTTATTTCCCTATTAGGCGGTATAGCGATCTAAGGGCTAGGGGATAAGGTACGGGCTTTGGTGGCGGGCCCTGCCGTTCGAGAACGGCAAGCGGTGGCCGAAGCGACTGCTTCGGAGGGAAGGCAGGCCCGCGGTAGAATACGGTCTTAGGCGTGGACGCGTTTCGGATCGACCTTGGGGCCGGTGACCCAAGCGCGTGGGTGAGGCTCGAATCCGAGCGCTCCGTAGTAGTCGCTAGCGGCGGGAGCGGCGAGCAAGGTGAGAAAACAGTTAGGCTCTAGGGCATCGATCGTCTTGTCTACGAGCGTCTTTCCGATGCCTTGACGCTGGTAATCGGCGTGAACGGCCAGATCGGAGAGGTAGGCGGCGTAGGCGAAGTCGGTGAGCGTTCGGGAGATGCCGACCATTCGGCGGCCGTCCCACGCGGTGACGATGAGATCGGCATTGCGTATCATCGTTTCCATGACGTGTTGGTTCGCGATGGGGCGTCGTTCTCCGAGCGTCGAAGCGCGGTAGAGTTCAATGACTGCGTCCAGGTCGAGTTGATTGCCGATTCGGTATTCGATTGGATTCATGGAATGGGTATGGAGGTGGGAAGTAGGCTGCTACATCGGCTAGGGTTTGGGGGAGGCGAGGATCCTGGCGGTGTTCGCTGAAAAAGGCCCTTAGCTCCGCGACCTTGAGTTTGCCATTGGATTCAAGCGCGTCGATTAGCCTGTTCGAAAAAAGAAAGACTGACTGACATCAAGAGACCAGTCGGATCGCATTTAAACTGCAATGACGTGCTTTGTCGGCCCATTGCTGGCGAGAGCGGCGCCGATATTGCGCTGTCGGTATTCGATTTCCTCGAAGGAAAGCGAGCTCAACGCTTAACCCTGAGCGGCTTCGATCAATTCGATGGCGGACTTAGCGCGATTGAGCGCGTAAATATGCACGCCTGGGGCGCCGCGTTCGATCAGTTCGCTAATTTGACGCTGGGCCCAGGAAACGCCGACCGAGCGCACGGCTTCGGGGTCGTCTTCGATCTTGGAAAGTTCGGATTCCAGGGCGGGCGGCAATTGGGATTGGCAAAGCTGGGTGATTCGCTTGATCTGCTTGAAGGAAAGCACCGGCATAATGCCTGGGATGATCGGCAGCTCGATACCGCGAGCGCGGACCTTGTCGACGTAGGCATAGTAGGCGTCGTTCTCGAAAAAGAGCTGGGTGGTAATAAAGGATCCCCCGGCTTCCGTCTTAGCCTTCAAGGCGTCGAGATCGGCGTCCAAGCTCAGCGCCTCAGGATGCTTTTCGGGATAGCCTGCGATGCCCAGGCAAATGTCGGGGTGACGCGCTTTGATAAAAGCGACCAGATCGGATGCGTAGGCGAATCCCCCTTCGGTGACCTGAAAATCCGTTTCGCCCTGGGGTGGATCGCCGCGCAGGGCCATGATATTGCGGTAGCCCTCGGAGTGAAAGCCATCGACGATTTCACCGAGTTCCTCGCTGGTCGATCCCACGCAGGTGAAGTGCGGCATGACCTGGAGTCCTACTTCGTCCTTCATGCGCTTGCTCACGGTCGCGGAAAGGTCTCGTGTACTGCCGCCCGCGCCGTAGGTGACGGATACGAAATCCGGTTGAACCGAGGAGATACGATGGGCCGCTTTCACCAGCGTCTCAACCGATTCCACCGTTTTAGGGGGAAAGAATTCGACGGAGAGCAGAGGCTGCTTGCGAGCGAGGAGTTCAGTAATGGGTTTTTGCTGCTGCATATATCAACGTATATGGATGTGTTGATATGTTAGAATGGCGAAGGGAATGCAAGCTTTGTTTAGGGGTTAGCAGTTGGCAGTGAGCAGTTGGGAGTTGGCAGGCAGGAGACAGGAGGAAGGAGGCTGGGGTCAGGCAGTTTGCGATCGATCTCGATTTGTCCCCTGTTACCTGTTCACTGAATCACCGCTTCCGTCTTTAGCTTCA
>CBFHHM010000015.1:33670-37951 GCA_965655705.1 Candidatus Pelagisphaera sp. | reverse complement strand
CTGTCCGCAGGCGGCGGCGATATCGTGGCCTTTCTCGCGGCGGATGGTAGCGCTCACGCCCTTGCTTTTGAGGCGATTGTAGAAGGAGTCCTGGCGGGTGATGCTGGGGCGTTTCCAATCGAGGCCGTCGACAGTGTTGTAGGGGATGAGGTTAACGTGAGCGTTCAGATCGAGTGCGATAGCGGCGAGGGCATTGGCTTGTTCGAAGGTGTCGTTGATTTCCTCGATCAGGATGAACTCGAGCGTTATCATGCGGCCCTTGGTCTCGCCGTAGCGGCGAATCGCCGGGATGAGCTGTTCGAGCGGGTAGCGGCGGTTGACCGGCATGATTTGGTTGCGGGCCTCGTTGGTGGCGCCGTGCAGGCTGACCGCGAGGCGGAATTGTTCGGGCTCGTCGGCGAGTTCGAGGATTTTCGGGACGACGCCCGAGGTGGAGATGGTGATGCGCCGGGCGCCGAAGTTCAGTCCCCAGGGCGCGTTGAGGATGCGGAGGGCGGGCAGGAGGTTGTCGTAGTTGGCCATGGGCTCGCCCATGCCCATAACGACGATATTGTCGAAGGAAGCGATTTCTTCGCGGGCGCGTTCCGTGGTCGCATCCTCTAGGTGGCAGACATGGATAAGCTGGGAGACGATCTCGCCTACGCTGAGGTCGCGCTTCCAGCCGGCCAGGCCTGAAGCGCAGAATTTGCATCCATAGGCGCAGCCGACTTGGGTGGAGATGCAGATGGTCTTGCGGGAGTTTTGCTGGCCAACGCCGATTTGGGGGGCCCGAATGACGACCGTTTCGACCATGGACCGATCTCCCATCTCGAGGAGCAGCTTCTCGGTTTCGTCGGCGGATTCCTTGGCCAGGAGGCGCTTGGAGGGGGCGATGTCGAATTCGTGTTGGAGGCGTTCCCGGAGGGACTTAGGCAGGTTGCTCATCTCATCCCATGAGCGCGCTCGCTTCTTATAGAGCCAGTCCAGCACCTGCTTGGCTCGAAACTTCGGTTGGCCAATGGCTTCGAAGCGATCCTGCAACGAATCGAGCGTTTCGCCGTAGATGGGCCGTTTATCCGGTTCGTATTTCATGCGAGGGAAGAACTGTTGAGAGCCGATTCGCGGATGGCGAGAGAGGAATGGGGAATAAGTGAATGGGGACGGAGCGATAGCGGAGATGGCGTAGCAATGGGGAGCGATGATTGGCGAGGAGGAGGAATGAGGGATGCGTTCTGTTTTGGGGCTGTCGGGTCGCTGGCTAGGGTGTAGATCTCTATTGTTCGCTAATCGCTAACGGACTTCTGACTTGAACATAGTGGGGCTCGCGCAAGTCTACGGGCCAGTGACCTTGTTCCATCGATACGTTTTGCGTGGCACGCTGATTACCAGCCTGGCTGGGATCGCGATGTTCGCGTTCCTGCTGCTTGCGGGAGTGATCGTGAAGGAAATGCTCGATATGGCGGCCGAGGGACACTTGACCTTGCCCGTTTTCTTTCGGCTGATTCAACTGAAGTTCCCCGATCTTTTCGTTTATGCGCTGCCGGTGGGGCTGATGACGGGAATTCTTCTGACGATGGGGCGCCTTTCGGCTCAGCACGAGATGACGGCTTTTCGTTCTTCGGGGATTAGCGTGTTTCGCATTTCCTGTTCGGTAATCGCCTTGGCTATTTTGGGTGCGGCGGGGTCCTTGATTGTCAATTTCTACTACGGTCCGCGGGCGGCGACCGCCTTTCGGCAGGAGAAGGAGTCGATCATCCAACGCGACCCCTTGCGTTTTCTCCAGGAGAAGACCTTCGTGAAGGGATTTAAGGGATTGGTCATCTACGTCGGCGAGAAGGAAGGAGCCCTGCTCAAGGATTTGTGGATTTGGGAGCTGGACGATCAGAATCGAGCCAAACGGTTTATTCGGGCCGAGTCAGGCGAGGTTCACTACAATCAGGACGAGAATCACCTGATTCTCGTTCCCTACCGCGGTACCTTCGAACTGCGCGATCCCGAAGCCCCGGAGGACTTCAAGAAAATCCGCACGGCCTTGTCCTTCGAATCGACAAGTATCGTGATGCCGCTCGATAAGATATTCGGCCGCGTGACTTTTCAGAAAAAGCTCAAGTGGATGACCTTCCAGGAGCTTCGAACATTGGAGGCCTTGGAAAAGGAAAAGATCGCTCAAGCGCGCACTGTGGAAGAGCGCGAGGCGGCCCGGGACGACTACTATAAGATCAAAATGACCTTTCACCAGAAGTTTGCCATGGGCTTTTCGGTGATCTCGTTCGCGATGATCGGTATTCCGCTCGGCATTCAGGTTTCGCGCAAGGAGACCTCTGCCAATCTATTCCTGGCCATGGGTCTGGCGATCGGCTACTACTTTCTCATGATGGCCATCAGCTGGCTGGATGGAGCGCACAAGTACCGCCCCGATCTGCTGATTTGGGCGCCTAATTTCCTGTATCAAGGAATTGGATTCTGGCTTTTCTACAGAGCCGACCGCGGGAAGAAGTCGCCGGACGTGCCAGTGGGACTGGAAACGGCGCGGCCGCTGGATTGATCATTGGGGATTCGAGCATCGCTCCGTTGCAACGGGCCTAGATGCGCGCATGAGTCGGTCGCGATGGATCGCTCTCTTAGGAAATCGAGGTCTTGATTGCCAGTGTAGCCAGGTAGAAGCTGCCGAACCGATTGAGTAGCGTGGCCTCGTCGTCCCAGTTGTCGTCATAGGTTTTGGCGAGCGCGAATCCGGCGTCGAGTTGGCCGCCGATCTGGTCCTCCAGGCTGTGTCCGAATTCCAAGGGATCCTCCTGCTCTTGCAGATTCGCCAGTTTTTCCGGCGGGAGACTGGTCAAATCGGAAAAGGGCATTGGGAATTTGGCTTCGAATGGGCCGCCGTTTTCGATCGCCTCGTGATCGAAGAGAAAGAAAGCGGGATTCATGAACCCAGCGAGCAACCGACCTCCGGACTTGAGGACGCGCCCGCATTCATTCCAGACGGGTCTAATCGACTGCGCGAACACATTGGATACAGGATGGAAAATGAGATCGAAGGATTCGTCTTCGAAGTCGGAAAGGTCGGCCATGTCGCCTTGGACGGTTCTTAGATCGAGATCGTCCCGCTTGGCGACCAAGCGATCCTTGTCGAGTTGCTCGTCGGAATTGTCGAAGCTGATGACGCTTGCCCCGGCGGCGGCGAGAATGGGCGCCTGCTGGCCGCCGCCCGAAGCGAGGCAGAGCAAGCGTTTTCCAGCTAGATCTCCAAACCATTCGCGGGGAACGGCTTTGTTCGGAGTGAGGATAACCTTCCAGTGGCCTTGGCGGGCCCTTTCTATTGCGTCCGTCTCTACGGGCTGGCACCAGCGACTGTCGCCGCGCGATTGCCTGTTCCATGCTTTGCGGTTGTGCGATACGATATCCATGGGCGGAGAGGGCGCGGCTTGATTGTGATTGAATGAGTTGGAGGCGACTTCAATAGTCGGATGTATGGAAGTGGACTTTGCGAGCATCGAATCGATTGAACGGTATCGTTTTCTGACCAGCGTGGTGGTGCCGCGGCCCATCGCTTGGGTTACGTCTCTGGATGGCCAGGGCCGGGTGAACGCCGCCCCGTTCAGTTTTTTCAACGTCTTTGGATCCAAGCCGGCGATGGTAGCCTTGGGAATCGGCAATCGATCGGATGGAGGAATCAAGCACACGGCGGCGAATATTGCTGCCCAGAAGGAATTCGTTATCAATCTGGCAACCGAGGAGCTGGGCGAGCAAATGGTTCAGACATCGTTCGAGTACGCCGAGGGCGAGGACGAGCTGGCGGCAGTGGGACTCTCGGCGGTTCCTTCGGTTCAGGTGAAACCGCCGCGCATCGCGGAGTCGCCGGTCCATCTGGAATGCCGCGAGATTGCCACCCAGGAGATTGGCGGCAATCGCCTGATAGTGGGCGAGGTGCTGCACGGGTTCGTCGAGGATCGGTTTGTAGACCCGGTAACGAAGCGAATAGTGACGGAACGGATGCATCCCATCGGGCGCATGCATGGCTTGGGTGGATACACGCGCACAAGGGATCTTTTCGAGATTCAACGACCGAAAAATCGCTGAAGCCGCAGCGTCGCCCCTTACTGGGTAGCTTGCTTGTAGACGCTCCAGGTGTGGGAGCCGAGGAGAAGGGCGATGAGCAAGTTGAAGATCGACTGGGTGAGCATCCAGAGACCGGTCGCTAGGATGGCAATGGTAATGAAGCTGATGATACAGGTGAGCTTCAGCTGACTCGGCCCGAGCAGGTCGCGAAGAATTTGACCGCCATCCATGGGGAGAGCGGGA
>CBFHHM010000015.1:0-33572 GCA_965655705.1 Candidatus Pelagisphaera sp. | reverse complement strand
ACAGAGATTGATGACGCTCCAGAAAAGGTTAATGAAGATGGTGACGTTTATGAATTGAACCCAGAGGGGAACGGCCCCGCGTTCGATAGGTTCGACGGAACCGATCGCGAAGTTGCCAACCAAGAGAAATACGATCGCTAAAGCGATGCTGGCTCCTGGACCCGCCGCGGTCATCAAAATGCGTTGCTTGCGGGAAAAGCGTTCCCCTGGAAACGAGGCGGAGCCTCCGAAGCCGTGCAGAGAAATCGCCACTGCGGGCGCTCCGAATCGCAGTCCTGCGAAGGCGTGGCCGAGCTCGTGAATGAGAATGGAAACGAACGCGGCCATCATGAATACGATGACGCCTTGCCATTGTTCCGGCGTGTTGGCTCGGAAAGCGCCGCCAATCACTGCAGTTAGAAGAAAAAACCAGCCTTGGACGAAGATCGGTATATCGAATAGCTTGAATCGAATCATGGAATGGCCGGAATCAAGGAGGGCTCGCGGCGCCTTGGCAAGCAAGGACGGTTTACGAGGCCGATTCAGCGTCGGAAGCCTTGCGATTCAAGCTGAGCCTTCCGGGTGTGGAAGGGGCGCCTTACTTCTCGTTTTCGAATCCGCGCCAGAGCCAGCGCAGGGAGTCAGGGAATATGGCGCCGCTGTGATTGCCATTGTGGCCGCCCGTCCCGTAGACGAATTTGACGTCGTAGTCGCGGAATTTCAGGGCGGCGTACATCTGCTTATTGGCTAGGGGCCAATTGCCATGCTGATTGTCCAGGTCGCCGCTGCCGTCCTGAAGGAAGACGCGGAGAGGCTTTTTCCCGCTGCCCTTGCGAATGAGAGCGGGGTAGTTATGCCCGCCGCGAATATTGGTGAAGCTGCCGATGTGGCTGAGTACCTTGCGGAATTGATCGGGCCGTTCCCAGGCGACAGTGAATGCGCATATGCCCCCGCTGCTGTCGCCGCAGATGGCTCGCAATTCGGGGTTGCGGGCGATGTTGTAGGATTGTTCGACTTCAGGTAGGATTTCCTCAAGAAGGAAGGTCGAATATGCATCGCTCAACGTATCGTATTCGACGCTGCGGTTTCCGGGTCTCGGTCGCCATCCAGGTTCCGGAGGCAATTCCCCGTTCGTGTGTCCCGGGTCGACAAGAACGGCGATCGTCACCGGGATATCGCCCTTGTGAATGAGATTGTCGAATACGGTAGGCATTCGGTAAGAGCCGTTTTCGCGAATGAAGGCATGTCCATCCTGGAAGACCATGAGCGCCGCCGGGGTGGACGCATCGTATTGAGCGGGAACGTACACGTAGAAGCGGCGAATTGTGCCAGGGTAGACCTTACTGTCTTTCCAAACGTATTGGGTCAGTTTTCCTTTGGGCACGCCTGTTTGCTCAAGCGAGTCTGCGGAAATAGGATAGCTTGTCTCGATTCGAGGTTCCTCTCCGGAGAGAGGGGCGAGCAGCGCGAGGGATAGCGAGAGAAACGAGAGGGAGCGAAGGAGGAACATGGGCTGGGAATAGAAGGTTAGAATGGCAAGATTGCAGTGCGGCCCTGTCTAGAGCAAGTAGTTGGGCTACTTCAATTTGGAAAGGTCGCGCGTCTTTTCGATTTCCGTATCGTAGCGGTTGGTACGGGGATGCTTTCCTTTGCTGTTAGGCAGACTGGGAGCGAATCGCTTAGGCATGATTGCGGCGAGTCGTTTCGCTGCGGCCTTGGCCTTGGCGTTCGGGTTGCTAGCGAGGTTGGTCCATTCCTGTGGATCCACTTCGAGGTCGTAGAGTTCGCGGGTGCCGTCGCTGTATCGGATGTGACGCCATCTCCCGTCGAAGGCGGAGGCGTTGCCTTCGCCGTGAATGGTAACGACGGGATGGGTCCATTTTCGTTTGGGATTATCGAGGAGTGGCGCGAAGCTACGGCCATCGAGAACCGGTTTTTCGGGCAGGCTGCAAAGCTCGATAAGGGTGGGGTAGAAGTCGATCATGCTGATGGGGCGCTCGCAGTCTTGACGCGTTTGCATGTCGGGCATTCGCACGAGCAACGGGAAACGGGTCGATTCGCTCCAGCCGGAGCCCTTGCGGTAGCGCAGCTTTTCGCCGAGATGCCAGCCGTGGTCGCCCCAAACGAAGACGATTGTGTTCTCGAAGTGGGGACTGCGCTTCAGTCCATCGAAAATAACGCCCAGGCAGGCATCCGCGTAGCTGCTGGCCGCTAGGTAGCCGCGAGCGGCTTCATCGAAGAGGTCGTTTTGCTTTAGCCAGAGATAGTCCGCGGTGGGCTTGAATTTCGGCTTGCCGTTGGGCGTCAGAATATCGTCTAGGTCGTCCTCGCGTACCGGCGGCTTGTATTCGCCCTTTGGATCGTAGAGGTCGAAGAATTCTTGCGGCGCGAAGAATGGCAAGTGAGGCTTGGAAATGCCGATCGCCATGAAGAAGGGTTTCTCCCGTTCGACTTGCAGCTGATCGGCGGCCCAAAGGGCGGTTTTATAGTCCTTGGTTTCCTCTTTTGGCTGGAGCGTCGGGCCCCAGGCGAACTCGCTGCCGTTGGCTCCCGTATATTGGGACGGCGGCCCGGGTTGGCCGTTTATGAGATTCTTAATGCGCGATGTGAGTTGGCTCGGATCCGCCGACCCGCCTCCTTTCGTTGGCTCGAATTGATCGAAGGACCATTGGCCTCGATCGATGCCTCCGGCTACGTCGTGCTTGTGAAAGATCTTGCCCATGGAAAGCGAGTAGTAGCCGTTCTTGGAAAAGTACTCGGGCAGGGTGGCGTACGTTTGAACGAGCGACGATTCCACCATATTGGTGGAGTTGCCGTAAGCGCCGGTACGACTGGGCATGAACCCACTTAGCATGGCGGACCGAGAGGGGCCGCAGATAGAGCCGGCTCCGTGAGCGTTTTGAAAGACCATGGCGCCTTCGTTGGCGAAGCGATCCAGGTGAGGCGTGATCGCTTTGGGATGTCCTCCAAATACGGATACCCAATCGTTCAGGTCGTCGATGGCGATGAAGAGGACGTTGGGATGCTCCTTCTGAGCGTATAGAGAGGACAGCGCGAGGAAGGAAAAGGCAAGGGAGCGGAGGAGCATACTGGGATTACGGGGCGATAGCGTAATTCTGGACAGTGAAGCTTCTTTTTTGGAGACTCGACTGGCTGGGACCCTCCGGCGAGGCTTCGCTCGGGAACGAGCGGGTCTTCCGTTTCGCTCGGCTCTGGATCGCGTCTCCAGGCAGAGCGAGGTTTCATTCGATGGGCGTTTCGGGGGCGGAAAAGGCCTTGAAAGGCCCGGCGGTCGAGAGCGCGGAAACCGGGAAACGGCGCGATAGAAGCGACCCTCGACGGCATGCTCCTTACCGCGGATTAGCGATTTGCGAACTCGCTCATGAGCTGTTTTGCCATTCCTTGTAGCGTTTTCGGATCAGAGCCACGACCTCGTCGGGAGTCTTGTTGTCCGTGTCGATGATCAAATCGAAGACGCTCGTATTTCGGATATCGATACCGTAGTCCCGAAAGTAGCGTTCCTGGGCGCTTTCGGTTTGCTTTTGGATGCTTACGATGGACTCGATTATGGAGGTCGAGTTCTCTTCCGTTCGCTTGCCTTGGGTGACGTCGTCGTAGATTCGTTTGACGGCGATGTCCATGTCGGTGGTTAGGTAGACGCGAAAGCTATCGTGTATCCAATAGAATCCTAGCCGCGCATCGAGCACGATTTCGCTTCCTTCGCCAAGTCGTCGAATCAGGGTGTCGATTTCCCGGTCGATGATGCGGTTGCGTTTGGCGTAGTCATTCAGCTCGTCGATTGTCATTCCGTATTGTCGAGCGAGATTGCGAAAGAGTCCCCCGGCGCTGAACTTCCTGTATTCGAGAGCGTCCGCCAATTTGTCGGTGGCGGTGGTCACTCCGGATCCGATTTCGCCGGTGATAGTGATGATGTTCTTCTTGGGGATCGGAAGGGAGCTGATATAGGAATCGTCTTCGTTGAGCTCGCCATCGATGTTCGCCTCGAGATGGCGACTGACATTGGTGAATACCTGCTTGGCGTAGCGCAGAATTCTTCGTTCGTGAAAGCGAATCGCTTCGCGTTTGCTAATGCCATATCCCAGAACGGCGATCATCGGAAATAGGCTGGCAAAGGCGATCAAACCGAATCCATCGATCAGCGGGTCTCGGCCGGGAGTGCTGGAGGCCAGACCGAGGCCGAGGGCCGCCACGATAGGCACGGTAATGGTGGAGGTGGTGACGCCTCCGCTGTCGTAGGCGATGGGAATAATGGTTCGCGGCGCAAAGAAAGTCATAACGATGACCACAATATAGCCCGCGAGGATGTAGTAGACGATCGAGTCGCCATTGATAATCCGAAACGCCCCGAGAAGGATGCCCACGCCCACCCCGAGGGCGACGAAGCCTCGAAGCAGGCCTTTCTTAATGGAGCCTTCGCTGATCTCTTCGGCCTTTCCTGCAATGGCGGTCAGCGCGGGCTCGGCGATTGTCGTAGCGAATCCCACGGCGAAAGCGAAGCTGTAGATGAGCCAGAGGTTGTTGCTGTTAGCGAGTTGTATGGCGAGGCTCTCTCCGATGGGGAAAAGTCCCAAGTCGAGTCCAATGACGAACACGTAGAGTCCTAGAATGACCAAGCCGAACCCTCCCGCTCGCGTCCATATATTGGGAATCGATTTTCTCAATACTCCCCAGTAGAAAGCGAGAATTACGATGACTACGGGAGCGACGTCGCGAACGCTTTGAAGGAAGGTTTGAATGTAGCTCCAAACGACCGAGGGCGCGGCGGTTTCCGTTTCGGCAATCTGTTCGATCGCGGTGGCGGCGGCGGGACTTCCATAGGCGAGAATGCCGTATCCTTGAACGAAGATCATCGGCATGACGCTTGCGAAGGCGATGAGCCCGAAGCCGTCGATAAGCGGATTGCGCTCTTTGAGGCTGCTGGAAAGCCCGATGCCTAGGGCGGCGATCAAGGGAACGGTCACGGTCGAGGTCGTGATTCCTCCCGAATCGTAAGCGAGTCCCACGATTTCCTCGGGGGCCACCAGCGTTACCAGCAACACCAAGCAGTATCCGCCGATTATATACCAGTGAATTGGGTGATCCGCGATGATTCGATAGACGCCTAGCACAATCGAGAATCCGACGGAGACGGCTACGACCATACGCAAGGTAAAGGCGTCGATTTGGCCGCCGCTAATTACAGCGGCTTTGCCGGCAATGGCGATTAGGGCCGGTTCGGCAACCGTAGTGGCGAAGCCGATCACGAATGCGAAGATGAAAATCCAGCTACGAGCGCGTTTGTTGGCGAGACGCTGGGATAGGTCTTCGCCGAGGGGGAAAATGCCGATCTCCAATCCGCGTAAAAACAGAGCCAAGCCAACCGCGACTAAGGCCAAGCCAATGAGCATCGAGGTGAGATCTTCGGGAACCGTTTGCAGAATGGCGAACTGATAGAAGGCGATAATTCCAACGATGATGGAAAGATCGATCAGCGATCCTCGTAGATCTTCGAAGAACGAGAATGCGTAAACTTTGAGGTTCTTTATGAGCGGGTTGGACGTTTTCATATAGCCAAGTCTGAGAAGTGGAACTTGGGGTTTACGCATCGATTGTCTGGGAAGCGGAGACACTGTCCAACCGGAAAAGCGGAAAACGAAAGAAAATGGGATGGCCTTGTCCCGCGATTTCCGACCGTTCGCTTCCCCTTGTGGCGACTATCGTTGAATTCGACCCATCGGGCCCGGATGGGCGTCCATCGCCCGAAGATCCTCCCCGTCGGGGTTTAGAGGCAGGCGCTTCTATGGAAGAGTCGTATTGGCGATTGCCAGACGCCCCGTTCGTCGATGCGGGCTGGAAAAAGAGAAAGAATCGAGTTGAGATTACCTCGAAATTTCGAAGAGCGTGATTTCCGTGGGAGCCAGGAGGCGTAGCTGAGGTCCCCAGGAACCGGTGCCGCGGCTTAGGTAGAGATACGTGTTGGAAGCGATTTCGGAGAGGCCGATTTTCGCTTTGTAGGCGATCTTGGTAAGGAATATGAACGGGAAGATCTGTCCGCCATGGGTATGTCCGGATAGCTGGAGGTCGAAATGCTGCAGGGTGTTTTCGCGGATACTGGGACGGTGATTGAGGAATACGACATAGCGATCTATGGATACCGATCGAAACGTAGATCGTTCGGCTTCGGAGTAGCTTTCGTCCGTGTGCGATGCGGGGTCGTCGATGCCAGCGATCGAGAGGCCTTCGCCGATATCTAGGCTCTGGTTGCGAAGTACGGTGAAACCGGAAGCCGCGGTCAGGCGCAACGCGGGCTCCAATCCCGCATAGACTTCGTGATTGCCGGATACGGCGAATTTTCCAAGCGGAGCGTCTAGCGTCTTGAGGGTTTCGACATAAGGTTGCATCATATCCAGGTAGCCGTCGAATAGGTCGCCAGTAGACACGATGATGTCGGGTTTCAGTGCGTTGACAGTCCGAACGATACGTTTGACATGGGGCAGCGAACTACTGTCTCCGAGGTGGAGATCGGATAGCTGCAAGATTCGAAGACCTTTTTCGGGGGCCTTCGGAGACGTGAGCGCTACGGTTGCGATTCGGGCGCTTCGAGCGCCTGCATAGCCGATGAGGGCAAAGGCCAATGCCGGCGTTGCGCTCCAGTAGAATTGGCTCTTTTGAGTGAGGTCGGCGATAAAAAGGCCGAGAACATCCACGAAGATGGCTGTGTTGAACCATAGATAGGCTAGTCCCAGCCAACCATAGCCTAGATAGGAAAAGGGTAGGGATAGCCTGAGATACCCGCGCCGCTCCAATGCGATTGCGATAATCAAGCTAGAGAAGAGCGCTGCGACACCGATTCCAGCGGGCAGGCTGTATTGGGGGAATGCCGATGCGATGACACGGAAGATGTAAACGTGGGCGGCTCCGATTATCGAAAGAAAAAGCGCTGGTATCATCTCGGATGACTAATACGACTGGCAGGGCAAAGCGAATTCCTCCAATTGCAGATCAAAGGAATGGTTCTCGCATGGGAAACCTCAATGATTATTTCTAGGCAGGGGGTTCAGGAGGGCCGCAAATGAAAGACGCCGTCCCCGAAGAGACGGCGCCTAGATTGATAATAGACCTGTTTAGACGAAAGCTAGCTGGATTTCGCGACGAGTTTCATGCCCGCGACCTGGATGCTCGCGTAGGCGGCGGAACCCGAACCCGGAGCGACTACTTTGACGGGCATGGCGACTCGGATGGGTACTGGCTCCCCGGCACTGTTGGTGGCGGGTTCGAATTTCCAATTGCGTAGGGCAAGGCCCATTGCATTGGCAAGCTCGGCTCCCTTGAATGCCGCATTCGAGCGAATGCCGTGAATCTTGCCCGTTTTGCCGATGGTGTAATACATCATGATATCCGACCCCACGTAATCGGTCGAGACCCGTGGCGTTACATAGCTCTTCAACTCTGGGTCCGAAAAGCCTTCAACCGTGAAGGTTGGGAGCGTGTAGGAACGCATGGTTTCCTCCTGCGACTGGGCGGACGCGGAGGAAAGCCCTGCGAAAAGGATGCAAATTGAAACGGCGGCGATTTTCTTTAAGTGTGTCATAATGTATAGGTTTAGGCGGATATCCGCTGTGTTTTTAGTGAAACTAGATTCACGACAAATATGTCGCTTTGATTCTACTGGTACTAACTCCCCATTTCACGGAGCGGTTGCGCAAAATCGTATTTCTTTTTCCGATTAGCGCGTTTTGGCGGGTAAACTACTTGTCCATAAGTTATCCAAGGGAGAGGTCTGTCCCTGGCCTGCTATGGATCCAGTTGGACCTGGAATTCGGTTGGCGGGTGCGCCGTCCCGTCGAATCGAGCGTCTAAAGTTTTATGGAATAGGAGTGGACTCGTTCTCCCATTTCTGGCTGAGTTTTCAGCTAGGATTGACCATAATTATATCCACTTTCCTATGACATACCCCGCAGTAGTGAACTACGAAAACCGGACTGGAGCTGTCGAGCTCCGCGAATTTCAGCGGCCGGATATTGGGGAGGAGGACGTCTTGCTGGAAGTAGAGGCCGTAGGGGTCTGTGGCAGCGATCTCCATCAATGGCAGGCCATGCATGCGTGGCCGGTGAACTATCCGGTGGTACTCGGGCATGAATTCGGCGGGACGATTGCGGAGGTCGGAAGGTCGGTGACGGATTGGGAGGAGGGAGATCGGGTGGTCAGTGAAACGGCGGCCATCATCGATCCGAACAATCCCATGTCGCGGCAAGGTCTCTACAACTTGGATCCGACACGCAAAGGATTCGGCTATGGGGTCAATGGGGCGATGACCCGCTACGTCCGCGTGCCGTCGCGTTGCTTGCATCGGATTCCCGAGGGACTGTCCTTCGAAAAGGCGGCCCTGACCGAGCCGTGCTGCGTCGCCTACAATGCGGTGGTAAATCGCTCGGACATCAAGCCAGGGGATCGGGTAGCGGTTTTGGGACCGGGACCGATTGGCTTGCTCTGCGCGGCAATCGCCAAGCTATGGGGCGCCCAGGTAGCCGTGGTCGGCTTGGAGTCTGACCGGAAGCGACTCGAGGTGGCTAAGCAATATGGCTGCGAAGCGATTGTCGGCGATGTAGACGAGTGGGCCTATGCGGGCGATGGCTTAGGTGTCGATGGAGTGATCGATGCGGCGGGCGTTTCCAAGACGATGGAAATAGCGCTGCAGATCACGCGACCGGCGGGCTGGATCAGCAAAGTCGGCTGGGGACCGCAGCCATTGGGTTTCTCCTTGGATCCGCTCGTGCAGAAAGCGATTACCCTGCGGGGCAGTTTCAGCCACAACTGGCCGATCTGGGAGCGGGTACTCGAACTGACCGGGACAGGCCAGCTGAATTTAGACCCGGTTATCGGAGGCGTTTGGTCGCTAGAGGAATGGGAAGAGGCCTTTGAAACCATGCACTCGGGGGCGATCGTGAAGTCGGTGCTGAAGCCTAAAATCTAGGGGTAGGAGATTTGAGCCACGGAAATCGCGGAGTATTGGCATTTGAATCTTTGGTCGGGCGATCGCGTTTCCGCTGTGTCTCAACGCCTGAAATTCACTTGGGCAAAAGCCAATGGGGCAGAGTAAGGACGCTCATGCTCTCCCTTGAAAATCGAAACGCTTTTATTAATTATGAACGAACGACTGGCGGGTAAGGCAATTTTGGTGACTGGCGGCAACACGGGGATTGGCCGATCCATCGTCGAGCGCTGCTTGGCGGAGGGAGCGATCGTCGCGGTGCACGGTTTGGATCAGGCGGCGGTCGATAGCGTGGTTGCCGAACTTGGCGATCGGGCCGTTGGAGTAGCGGGCGATCTCGAAAATGTCGACACGCCAAAGCGGATAGTGGACGAGGCGGTGTCGCAGTTGGGCAAGTTGGATGGCGTGGTGAACAACGCGGCGATTGTCACGCGGGCGAGTTTCGAGGAGACGAATGCATCGATGTTCGACCAGTCGATGGCGATTAATGTTCGAGCGCCGTTCTTGATCTGCCAAGCGGCCGGGCCGCATTTGAAGGCGAGCAAGGGCTGCGTCGTCAATATCGGATCCATCAATGCTCATGGAGGCGAGGGCATACTCAGCGCCTACAGCGTATCCAAAGGCGCCCTGCAAACGATGTCCAAGAACTTGGCGGAAATTTTCGCCAAGCAAGGCGTGCGTTTCACGCATTTGAATCTGGGGTGGATCCTCTCGGATACGGAGTATGCGAGGAAAATCGAGGATGGCTTGCCGGAAGGTTGGCCGGACCGTCTCAGTCGCAATGATATTCCTTCGGGCAAAATGACGCGACCGGAGGACGTGGCCAACGTGGTGGCCTTCTGGCTGAGCGAGGATGCGAGGCCCTTCTCGGGAACGGTGATGGAGTTGGAGCAATATCCGTTCGTGGGAAGGAATCCGACCAAGGACGAAGATTTTGAAATGGGAGGGAGCGATTGATTAACAGGGATCCCACTGTGTGGGAGCAGGATTTCGCTACGCGAAAGCAGGTTCTTATGTCAGTTGAGACAAAACCTGCTCTTGCGAAGCAAGATCCTGCTGGCGCGAAGCGGCATCCCTGTTGATACCTAATTAAAGACAATGCCTAAATTAGCTGCCTTTCCGAAAGCCTGGATGGATCCTCTCTGTATCGATGGGTCGATGACACTCAATGAGTGGATCGACTTGTCGGGCAAGTTGGATGTCGATGGACTGGAGTTTTACTCGGACTTTCTCGATTTGAAGGTTTCGTCCCGTTGGATGGATTATCGTAAACGAGTCGAGGATCAGGGGCGTTCGATACCCATGCTCTGCTGTTCGCCGGATTTCACCCATCCGGATTCGGAATTTCGCCAAGCGCAGATAGACAAGGAAAAGAGATGGATCGATATGTGCGCGATCTTGGGCGGCAGCTTTTGTCGGGTTCTCTCAGGCCAACGGCGACCCGAGGTGTCTCGCGAGGAGGGCATTGCCTATGCAGCCGAATGCATCGAGGCGTGTATCCCGCATGCGGCCAGCTGTGGAGTGACGCTTGTCATTGAAAACCACTACAAGGACAACTACTGGACCTATCCGGAGTTCGCGCAGCGAATGGAGATCTTTTGCGAATTGGTGGATCGGATCGACTCGCCTCGCTTTGGAGTGAATTACGATCCGAGCAATACAGTGTTAGCGGGCGAAGATCCCCTCGAGCTCCTGGAGCGGGTCAAGCATCGGGTGGTGACGATGCATGCGAGCGACCGTTTTCTCACGGAAGGAACGCTGGAGGATTTGCGGAACGAGGAGATGGACAGTTTAGGTTACGCCCAGCGATTGAGTCACGGGGAGATCGGCAAAGGCTTGAATGACTACGATGCGATCTTCGGTACGCTCAAGTCGGTGGGCTTCGATGGTTGGGTAAGCATCGAAGATGGGGTCGATGGCTTCGAGCAGATGCAGCGCAGCGTGAGCTTTTTGAGGGAGAAAATGAACGCGGTGTTCGGCGGGTAGGGCGATTCGGTTGTGGAGTATAAACAGGATACGCTTGCTCACTCGCTACATGATGTCGCCCTAGGCGGGACTACAGGATGATTTTGCAATGCGGCGCCGCGGGGACGCAGCTGCCCTACCTTAAATACTGAAGACTCTCTATTCGATAGCCCCACGCGCTTGCATTGAGAGGATTCTCACTCCAGCGTTCGCAGTGAGTTTCTGAAAGTTATGAGTGAATCGAATAAAAGACCTTTGAATGTCGGCCTAGTAGGGGGCAGCTCCGGATTTATCGTCAATGCGCACCAGCGGGCCATCTTTATGGATGGAACGCGGCGCATAGTCGCGGGAGCGCTGTCGTCTCGCCCCGAACGCGCGCTTGCCGCAGCCAACGATTGGCCGTACCGAATTCGAGGATACGAGAGTTTCGATGCGATGGTAGAAGGGGAACTCGCTTTGCCTGCGGAGGAGCGAATCGACTACGTGGTGATTCTGACGCCCGACTACGCTCATTTCGAGCCGGCCAAGCGTTTTCTCGAGGCAGGAATTCCGGTTCTTTGCGAGAAGCCGCTTACAATGGACTCAGAAGACTCCGTTGCCCTTAGGGCTCTGGTCGATGAAAAGAAGATCCCGTTTTCGGTGGCCCACACTTACTTGGGGCATTGGACCAGCCGATTGGCTCGATTCATCGTTCGCAGTGGTTTGCTGGGCGAGATTCGATGGGTCGATTCGAGCTACCTTCAGTCGCATCAAGCGATTCGCTCGACGAAGCCCGGCTACAAGGAAAGCAAGCAACCATTCAGTCCGGAGACGGTAAGAGCGGGGAATTGCGGACTGGGGATCGGGACTCACGCCTTGATGCAGTTGCGTTACGTAACGGGGTTGGAAGTGGAACGCTTGAGCGCCCACCTGGAGAGCTTCGTGGAAAAGGGGTTGCCGGAAGGCTATGAGCAAGACGATCACTTTACGGTCTATTGCCAGCTAAGCAACGGGGGGAGAGGGATGGTACGAGCCTCTCAAATCGCGATTGGTCGCAAGAACGATATGCGGATCGAAGTGAATGGCGACCGCGGATCGGTTCGATGGTCGCAGGAAAATTCCGACAAGTTGGTCGTCAATCTAATCGATCAGCCGGAACGAATATACTGGCGAGGCGGTATCGAGCCGAATGATGGGTTTTTGAAGGACCTGCCGCAGGAATTGCTGGACGAATCGACTATCCCTTGGGGGCATTCCGAAGGGTTTCACGATGCCTTCGCTCGTTTGCATCGCTGCTTCGAAGCGGATGTGCGGGCTTATCAAACTGGAAAGTACAGCGGAACGGATGGATCGAAGTACGCCACCGCAGACGATGGCGTAGTCGGCGTTCGTTTCGTGGAAAAAGCGGTCGAAAGCGATCGGAGCGATGGCGCTTGGGTGGCGCTGTAGCGCTCCCGCATTCCGAAATTAAGGTAGGACAGCTGCGTCCCCGCAGCGCTGCGTTGTAAGATCATCCTGTAGACGCGAAGCGGATAACCTTACGTCCGCACGGAGGATCCTATTGGCGCCGCGGCAGCGGCGACTCCTAGGCCGAAGGCCGATGACTAAATGGGTTTTGTACGTCATCGCTCTCTACGTTCGCTGGATGCCGCTCTGCGGCAAATAAGGTGTCCCTGCGGGCTAGTAAGGTGATCGGCTAGAGGGTGCTCATACGCGAAGGCTCCGGCGTGACAAGTGGAATTAACAGGATGCGGTCTGCAGTAGCAGATCTGGCATGATCGGGACTGGCATGATGGAATTTTAGAAGCTGCTTATACGGCATCGCGGGGACCAGTCTTCGTCCTACTTAAGATTGGACTACGCCCGGCAGGCGCGGTTGCCCTACCTTTGCGGATACGGGGTGAGATTCGTTGATCAGGTCTTTGGTTGGCTCGGCTGGATGGGGTCGCTCCAGGCGTTGTAGCCGATGGCCTTGACTTTGCGCTTGTAGACCTTGTCTCTGCAGGTGGCGTAGAGCGTGTCGAAGTTGGGTCCGCCGAAGCAGAAGTTGGCCACACGCCCGTTGGGCGTCGGAATGATGGCTCGGGGGCGACCCGCTGAATCGCAAATCTGGATACCCATGTTGGTCGCGACCCAAATATTGCCGAGGGTGTCGACACGGACGCCGTCGGCCCGCGAGAAGGGTTCGGTGTCCTTGTGGTGGAGCCATATGAGCCGTTGCTTGTGTTCGAGCCCGCCATCGGGCTTGACCATGTAGCTGTAGATCCAGTGCGACTCGTAGTCGGAAACATAGAGTTGAGTTTGGTCGGGGGAGAGGGCGATTCCGTTTGTGAATCGCAGTCCGTGATCCACTTCGACCTTTTCTCCATTGGGACGGAGCAGCCAGACGCGACTGCGTTCGGATCGCTTTGAGTCGTTGGAAACGGGTTCGGTGATATAGGCGTTTCCGTTACGGGCGATGACGATGTCGTTTCCTTGTATTCCCGTGGCGACTACTTCCTTCTTCCCTTTCTTATCGAAGGCCCATACTTCGCCAGCTGCCGTGGCGAGCGTGTAGCGTAGACCGTCGGGGGAATAGGCCATGCCGTTGGCGCGGTGAGTGTTGTCCATCCATTCGGTGACCTTGCCATCGAGCGCGACGTGATAGGTTTTGCTAGCGCCGAGATCGTTGAAATAAACGTCGCCTTCCGGGGTTGCCACGGGTCCTTCGGTGAATCGATAGCCTTCGCCGACGAGTTTCCATTCCTCGTCGAGCCGCATGGTGTCGTTCATCCATTCAGCCTGGGTACCGGAGTTTTGCGGCAAGGCGGGCCAATCCTTCCAGAGCCAGCGCAGGGCGTCGGGGAAAACGGAGGTTGCGTGCTTGGCGTTGTGGCCGCCTGTGCCCCAGATGTGATTCACTTCGTATCCTGAGAATTCGAGGGCTCGTTGCATGCCCTGATTGCCGTTCCACCAGTCGCCCACGTCCAAGTGATTGTCGTTTTCGCCGTCCTGGAGAAAGACGCGGAGGGGCTTGGGTTCGAATTTGCGGATGAGACCAGCGATTTGGTCGCCTCCGCGCATGCTGACATAGGTACCCACGCCGGTGAAGACACGGGTGTAGCGAAGCGGGTGGGAGAAGGCCACCATAAAGGCGGCTATGCCCCCGCTGCTATTGCCGGCAATCATGCGGTCGGTGGGGCGCTTGGAGAGTCTAATGGGCAAGCCTTTGCCGGTCTTCATTTTTTCGACGGCAGGGAGGAGGTCGCGTTCGAGGAAGAGAGCGTACAGATCGTGCAGGCTGTCGTATTCGAAGGAGCGATTCAGGCGATCGACCTGAGTGTCTGGATCGTCGATTGTGACCCTTCCGTGAAAGGCAAATACGCCTATGGTGACGGGCATGTCGCCTTTATGGATGAGATTGTCGAATACGGTGGTCGCGTCGTACTTGATGCCGTCCTGGCCAACGTAGAGGCAGGCGGGCTTGGAGGCGTCATATTGGGCAGGGATGTAAACCCAGATCTTGCGGGAGGTGCCGGCAAAGACTTTGGACTCGTCGAAGGTGAAAGTAAGAATCTCGCCTTTGGGCACGCCATCCTGCTCGAGGGAGTCGGGGTGAGTGGGCCACTCGTCTTGAGCGAGGACGCTCGCGGTTGGGATCAGTATCGAGAGTAACAGTACGATGGGTTTCATAAATTCTTGCCTGCGAAGGCGGGATAGTCTGCGGGATAGCGGGTGACGCGAAAAACGCTGTGAGGGCCTTCGGGGCCGACGGGCGGCAGGGTCACGGGGTTACTGAGTTGCCAGACGATCTTCCCCTTCCGGGTCACTTCGAAGAAGATGCCGTCCGCCCCGGAGCAAATCAAGGTGTTGCCATTGGGTAGACGCTCCGCTCCGGAGATGAAAGAAGAATAGAAGTCGGTGGGATTAGGGGCTTGATAGGTCCATGTCAGCGCCGCGGGACCAAAGGCTTTGCCGGCTTCGATACGATAGGAACCGTTCGCGTTAAGCGGTGGCGTTATCTCGTCGATGGTCGAGTACTGTCCCGCCGGGCGATTGGATCCGTTGTTGTAGATGGTGAGGTTGCCAGCGCCTGGCTGACCTGCTTGTACCCATCGCGGATCGTGTTGCTGGAAGAGCTTACGGTCGGCGGGCGTTCCAGCTCGGTAGTTGGCGGGATTGCCCCAGCGATAGAGGATGTCGCCTCCTTTTCCGGCGCGGCCGCCCTCCGAGCTGGCCGCTTCTTGGGCGCTCGTACTGTGGTCGATGACAATCAGCTCGTTGAAGCTGCGCGGACTGAGCACGATTTGGTCGAGCTCCGGATTGTAGTCGATCGAGTTGGTGTGCATCCAATCGGGACGGGGACGGGGGTTGAGATTTATATCGAGCTTCTCGGGGTGAGCGGCGACGTCGCCGAAGTTGGCCTTGGTTTCGTCGTGATCTTGGATCAGGTGATCCCAAGCGGACCAATACCAAACGATTTCGCCGGACTCGGGACCGGTTTGCTTCACTTCGACAACGGTATCGGGAAATATCCCTCGATCGGATACAGTGTCCGGCTTGCGTCCGGCGGCGATGGCCTCCGCTTTCGTTTTACGTTCCCAAGCGAGGATCAGCACATTGCCGTTGGGCAGCGGTTCGATGTCGTGGTGCTGGTGAAAGTCGTCGCTCGAATAGACGTAGTGCCAGGTTCGGTTGCCCTCCCAGTCGAAACGCTCGACGCGTCCGCCGCTGGGACCGCGATTGCCGAAGACCTCATTGTCGAGAACCTTGCCGGCTCGCAGGAGGTCGCCGTTCGGCAAGATATAGGCGCAGTTGGAGGGGTGATGCTCGCTGGTCCATTTGTGGACGACCTCGCCTTGCATGTTCAACAGGAGGGTTTCGCTGCCGCGGAGGGGCGAGTACAAGGTGTAGCCTGGGAAGGCTCCTGGGTCGTTGCGAATGAGGCCGCGTTCTTGAGCGTGGGAACGAACGAGGCCGGCGAGAAGCGCTAGTCCTAAGAGGAGAAGGGGAGTCGTTTTAATCATTGTTGGCTTGGGGTGGGCGCGAGCGCGGTTTAATCGAAAGCGCGAACTAATCGGGGACATTCGAAAAGTTTGCCCAAATGGGTATTTGCTTCTTTGGTGTTAGCTAAACCCGATTTCGAACGAAGGCGATTATCCGCTTTTTCCAAGTTCGATCTCAAGACAATATCCCCAAATCCCGTATGAGCGACTCAGATCCCGTAAAAATCGACCCTCAAAAATCGGAGCGCTTACTCTCGCTAGACGCCTACCGTGGCTTGATCATGGCGACCTTGGCCTTTACTGGCTTTGGAATCGCTCGGACGGCCAACCTTCAATTGGGGGAGAATCCGGATTCCGGATTCTGGGGCTTTCTCAAGTACCAATTCTCGCATGCGGAATGGGTAGGCGGCGGCTACTGGGACATGGTCCAGCCGTCGTTCATGTTCATGGTGGGCTTGTCGATGGCCTATTCGTACGTAAAGCGGCAGCGGCAGGGTCAGTCCTATCAACGCATGTTCGGCCATGCCGCGAGTCGAGCGCTCGTCCTGATTTTCTTGGGCATATTCCTGACTTCTCACGGTCCGCTCACGCGCTGGTGGATGACCAATGTGCTTACTCAGATGGGCCTGGGGTACGTCTTCCTCTTTTTGCTGTGGGGGAGGCCCTTCAAGACTCAGTGTATCGCGACGGGGGCTATCCTGGGGTTCACCTGGCTTCTGTTCGTCTTGTATCCAGGATCCGGATTGGATATGGAACAAGGAGCGCCGGAGTTGAAAGTGACTCCCGAGTGGGCGCAGGAGCATTTGGAGGGCATCGATCCCTCCTGGCACAAGAACGCCAATGTGGCTCATGCCTTCGATTCCTGGTTCTTGAATCTAATGCCCAGAGAATCGCTGTTCACGAAAGACGGTTCGGAGCAGATCAGGGGAGCGTTTGCAGTCAATCCGGGCGGCTATCAAACTCTGAATTTCATTCCATCCTTGGCGACGATGATCTTCGGACTGATGTGCGGGGAATTGCTGCGATCGAAGCGCTCGAAGGAAGAGAAACTCAAGTTGATCGCAATGGGAGCGGTTGTGGGAATCGTGACTGGTTTGCTGCTGGGCGCTACGGGGATCTGTCCCCTCGTCAAACGGATTTGGACGCCTTCGTGGACCCTGTATTCGACTGGTTGGTGCGGATTGATGCTGGCTGGACTTTACTGGCTGATCGACATTCGCGGTTACAAGCGCTGGACCTTCCCCTTGGTGGTCGTCGGTATGAACTCCATCGCGATCTACAGTATGGACATGCTGCTCAAATCATGGGTGGCCACCAATTTGAAGCGTCACTTGGGAGATGGCGTATTCGAGTTGGCGGGACCACTGTACGCGCCGATGTTTCAGGCCTGTTTGACCGGTCTCGTCTTCTGGTCGATTTGCTGGTGGATGTATCGGCAGAAGATTTTTGTGAGGATTTGATTGGGGGTTCCACCTGCGGCAAGGCTCCGGCGTGACAAGTGGATTTAACAGGATGCGGTTTGGAGGATCATCATGTGGACGCGAAGCGGCATCTTGTAGGGAGCGAGAGGTGACGGGGGGAGGGGTCCATTGCACTCATAGAATCAAGAGGATAACCCTAGTTCCGCGTAGCGGATCCTATTGGCGCCGCGGGAGCGGCGACTCCTAGGCCGCAGGCCGATGACTTAATGGGATTTGTATCATCGCTCCCTACGTTCGCTGGTTGCCGCTCTGCGGCAAATAAGGTGTCCCTGCGGGCCAGTAAGGCGATCGACTAGAGGGTCCGTCTACGCCAAGGCTCCGGCGCGACAAGTGGATTTAACAGGATGCGGTCTGCGTGGCAGTCTTGGCATGATGCCTCCCGCTTAGGGCGGGATTAATGAGGGTTGCTCTTCTAGGCGGAGCTCTATTCGTTACAGGGTATGCATTCATTCGCCCCCTTTGCTGCCTTCTGTACGATCATCTGTTCCTTCGCATCCTTATTTGCGGACGAATACGCGATGAAGTCCGATATCCCGTACTACGATGCGGCCCTGCGCTCGACGGATGGATACATCGAAGAGCGCTGCGTGTTGGATGTCTATTACCCCAAAGGGAAGAACGGCTTTTCGACGGTCGTTTGGTTTCATGGCGGGGGATTGAAGAATGGGAAAAAGGCGATTCTAGATGGTTTCAAAAACCAGGGCTTGGCGGTGGTGGCGGCGAACTATCGTTTGCATCCAAAGGTTACGGCTCCGACTTACATCGAAGATGCCGCTGCGGCGGTGGCGTGGGTCTTCGACAATATCGAGTCTTTCGGCGGAGACGCCTCTTCGATCTTCGTTTCCGGCAGTTCGGCGGGCGGCTATTTGACGAGTATGGTGGGCTTGGACAAACGGTGGCTGGGAAAGCATGGAATCGATGCGGACCGGATTGCGGGACTCATGCCCTTGGCTGGGCACACGATCACGCACTTTACGGTGCGTTCCGAGATGGGGATCGCGGGAACCCAGCCGATCATCGACGAGCTGGCTCCTTTGTATCACGTTCGCGCGGGCTTGCCTCCGATGCTCATCATCACGGGCGACCGGGAACTTGAGATGCTAGGGCGTTACGAAGAGAACGCTTATTTCTACCGAATGTTGAAAGTGGCGGGGAACGAGGAGGTCCGTTTGTTCGAGCTGGATGGCTATGGGCACTCCCCGAAAGATGCCGCAATCCCGTTGATTGTGAAGGAAGTCAAGCGAATCGAGAAGGGCCGGTAGTTGGGTAGCTCTTAGCGGCCTTTAAGGGCAGGATCTGGCCTGCAATCGGGTTTTTGCTTTGATTGCAACGGAAGGTTGGGAAAGGGTGAGACTATGTTTTCTTTGTTTCGTAGCTCGATTGTTTTTGGGATAGGCGTTTGGGGACTAGGTGTGGCGTTCGGACAGAAGGCGGTCGATCTGTCCGAGGCGATTCAGGAGAAGGACTTGCGGCGCGGGTCGCACTGGACGCCTGACGAGGCCAATTTGGAGATGAAGGGCTTCGCTCGCTCTTGGTCGGACCGGGAATCTTGGGAGGAACGGGCATCCGCGATTCGAAAAGGCATTTTGAAGGGACTGCATTGGGATCGCATGCCGGAGATCGAGGGCGACTTTAAGCCGATCATTCACAGTCGCCGTCACATGGAAGGCTATTATGTGGAGAACATCGCGATCCAGAGCTTTCCGGGCTACTACATTACCGGCAACTTGTATCTGCCGGAGGAGATGAGAGGCCGGGTTCCGGCCATTTTGAACCCGCATGGGCATCGGGCCGACAAGCGCTTTACGGAAGACGTGCAAACGCGTTGCGCTTCCTTCGCTCGACTGGGAGCGATTGCGTTTGCCTACGACATGGTGGGCTACGCGGATTCGACGCAAACCACGCACAAAATGCCGATCGCGGCCTTGCTCCAAACGTGGAACAGCAAACGCGTCTTGGATTATCTGCTTTCGCGTCCCGATGTGGACCCTAAGCGAATCGGCATGACCGGCGGCTCGGGGGGCGGCACGCAAACCTTCGTGCTAACGGCTATCGACGACCGGATCACGGTATCCGCTCCGGTAGTACAGGTATCGGCCCATTTCTTCGGCGGATGCGTTTGCGAGAGCGGCATGCCGATTCACAAGAGCGCCGCGCATGCAACCAACAACGTGGAGCTGGCGGCCATGGCGGCGCCGCGTCCCCTGATCCTGGTATCGAATGGGGCGGATTGGACCCGAAATACCCCGCGCATCGAGTACCCTTACGTGCGAAGCGTGTATGCGCTCTACGATGCGGAGCACAAGGCGGAGCACGTTCATTTGTTCGGGGAGGGACATGACTACGGCCCTTCGAAGCGCAGCGCGGTCTATCCTTTCTTTGCCTATCACCTGGGACTGAACTACAAGCGACTGCCCTACGATAACGGCTTTGACGAGAGCTTTGCGACGATCCTTCCGCCGGATGCCTTACGGGTCTTCAACAAGGATTATCCGAGACCGAGCGATGCGCTGCAGGGAGACGAGGCGGTGATGGCCGCCTTGGGGTTCGAGTAAGCAGGGACCGGGACGCTAAGGGCGGTCTTGAGTGAATCGGGTCCGCAGGGGCAAACCGGATGCAATGCGTCCTTCCGAGGGACGCGATATTGAGTTAACAAACCAAGGGCTAACTGCCAATCGCCATTCGCTACCAGACGATTGACCTTTGGAAACAAATACCGATGATTCTTTTTTGTCTGTCCAATCTAGTCGTTAGCCGAGCTAAGCAGAGAGGACATGCATACCTGTAATTGATTTTATGAAGACGTTAATCGAGGATTCCTGCGCCAAGCTGGACGACGTGCGCCAATGCCTTTCGCAGGTGATCGTCGGACAAGAAGCGTTGGTCGATCGGCTGCTGCTGGCTTTGCTTTGCGATGGTCACGTGTTGATCGAAGGCGTACCGGGAGTAGCCAAGACGCTAGTGGTGACGACGCTCGCCCGTTCGCTGGAAGCGAGCTACAGTCGCGTGCAATTTACTCCGGACCTGCTGCCGAGCGACTTGCTGGGAAGTTTGGTCTACGACCCGCGCGAACATAAGTTTTCGGCCGAGAAGGGGCCGATTTTCGCGAACTTGGTGCTGGCCGACGAGATCAACCGAGCCCCAGCCAAGGTCCAAAGCGCCTTGTTGGAGTCGATGCAGGAAAAGCAGGTGACCTTAGGCAAGGAGACCTTCGCTTTGCCGCATCCTTTCCTCGTGTTGGCGACGCAAAATCCGATCGAGCAGGAAGGCACCTACGCGCTGCCGGAAGCTCAGGTCGATCGTTTCATGTTCAAGCTCAAGGTGGGCTATCCCAGCATGGACGAAGAGCATCAGGTGATGAGACGGATGGCCCGTTCGGCTCCGAACGTCAGCGTGAACCCAGCGATCTCTTTGGACGAAATCCTCGAAATGCGTGGGCTGCTGGACAAGGTCTTCATCGACGAAAAGGTGGAGCGCTATATTCTCCGCCTCGTCGATTCGACCCGTAATCCGGCGACCTACGGCTTGGATATCGGTCGCTATTTGCGCTTTGGGGCGTCGCCTCGAGCGACCATCTATTTGTCGCTGGCGGCCCGTGGGCTCGCAATGCTGCAGCATCGCGAATTCACGATTCCCCAGGATGTAAAGGACGTTGCTGGCGATATATTGCGTCACCGCATGGCCTTGTCCTATCGCGCGGAAGCGGAGGGCTTGACCTCGGACGATTTGATCGAGCGCATGCTGGCATCGGTGCCGATTGCCGAAGAATGAGCGCGAATCGCGAGAGCCGACTAAACCTGCTGGAGCTCAAATGCCGTCGGCCGGTCGAGCATTTGCTGGCAGGGGAGTATCGTAGCGTTTTCAAGGGGCGAGGGATCGAATTCGAGGACGTTCGGGTTTACGAACCGGGCGACGACGTTCGGTCGATGGACTGGAAGGTCACCGCTCGCACGGGCATTCCGCATGTGAAGCGCTACATTGAAGAGCGCGAGCAGTTCTTCTTCTTGATCGTCGATTTGTCGGCATCGACCTTGAGCGATCGAGAAGGCGCCAAGCGGCGCACGCTAGCGGAATTCTGCGCCTTGCTCAGCTTGGCGGCTCTCAAGAATAGCGATCGGGTGGGATTGATCCTCTTTACCGATCGGGTGGAGCATGTCATTCCTCCGGGCAAAGGGAGTCAGCAAAGTATGCGTATTTTGGATGCGTTGGACTCTTTCGAGCCGACGGGCGCGGGAACGGACCTTTCGGTGGCCTTGGATACGTTTGGGCGAATGGCCCGCAAGCGCTCGGTGGCGTTTCTCGTCTCCGATTTCCTGGGCGAAGGTTACGAGAGCGAGTTGCAAGCGGCTTCTTTCAAGCACGATGTGATTGCGGTCAATTTGATCGAGTCGCAGGAGTTGGAGCAGCCGGAGCGCGGATTGGTGCGCGTGCGCGATTCCGAAACGGGCGAGGGACGCGTTATCGATTTCGGCCCGAAGCGCGAGGGACGAAATCCGCGTATTGCGACGCTTCGCGAACGCATGCTTGATTGCAGCGTCGATTTGATCGAGTTGCTCGTTGGGGAAGACTGTGTTTCGGCGCTCGCGAGCTTCTTCAAATCGCGACAGCGTTTAGTCGCTGACGAGACAGGAGGGTAGGGAAAATGTGGAATGGTGTATCGAGCGAAGCGACACTCGAGGAATGCAATGACGAGATATGTGAATGTGACGGAGCGTTTGCGAAGATGGCGAAGCAAATGGTGAAAGGGGCGCTGCCGCGATGGGCGCGGCGTTTGCTGATTTTCGCATTGATGGGCTGTGGTTCCTTTGCGTTTGGCGAGACGCGGGTTTCCGTGGCGCATAATGGGGAGGACGTTTTGCTGCCGGGCGATATATTCGAGGTAGAAGTGATCGCGACGAGCGAATCGGTTCGAGACTTCGAGCTGGTCGAGCCCCGCAGTCCGTCGCTTCGTTTTGTCGCTCGACAGGCATTTCCGGTAATTTTGAATGGAGATTCCGAATACGTCAGCCGGTGGGTTGCGGTTTATCAGGTGTTGCGATCGGGAGAAATTGTTCTGGAAAACGGTTCGCTGGTAACGGGGAACGACGAGTTGGAGATCGCGATAGGCTCTATCGAATTACTGGCCAAGGGATTTGGCGGAGAGCAGGATCACGATGAGGTGGAACGTATTGGAGAGGGTGGCGCGTTAGGGGCAGGCGATGGAAGGGGCTTCATTCTGACGGCTCTGTTGGTCATCGCTGGTTTGGTGGGTTTCGTTCTCGTTTGGGCGCAGGGGCGGCGAAAGGACTCGGTCGATGAATCGAACGAAGCGTTGGCGAATCGAGAGATCGAGACGCTTCAAGCCGACTTGAGGAAGGATCGAGTGGCTCAATCGCGGATCGAGCGGTTTCTTGAAAGCCATGGCGATCGGGTATCGGAATCGCTTCGAGACGAAGCCCGTCGATACTTGTACGCGAATGGGAGCGATGGGACTGCGTTGGCTCGCAGGATAGGAGAGGAATTGGCTCGATGAGTTTCGCTTTTCCTTGGGCATTCTTGCTGCTCCCCTTGGCTGCTTGGGTCGTGTTTCGCTCGTCAAGCGCGGGAGGCGTAACGATCGCCTCTCTTTCCCAATGGTCCTTTGTGGGGAAAGGAAGGGCGCGTTATCTTTGGCTTCTGTCCGCTCTGGAGTTTGGCTTTTATGCCTGCGTTATTGTCGCCATCGCCCGTCCGCAGGCGAGTTCCTCGCAATCGGTAGAAGAGGCGGAAGGCATCGCCATCGAATTGCTGGTCGACGTTTCCAGCAGTATGGATCGTTCGGTACTTTTGCCGGACAGGAGCAGCAAGACCCGGATGGAAATCGCCAAGGAAATGCTGGAGCTGTTCATCTTGGGAGATGGCAACGGCTTGGATGGGAGGCCGAACGATCTGATTGGTTTGATTAGCTTCGCTCGCTATGCGGATACGCGGAGTCCCTTGACATTCGGTCATCGGGCGCTCGCTCAAATCGTAAGGAATTTGGAAATACAGGATCGTCCAAACGAAGACGGAACGGCTTATGGCGATGCCCTTACCCTTGCCTGCGCCCGTCTTAAGAAATTGGAAGAATTGGAATCGCAGTCGTCGTCACGCAAACTGGCGGAGATTGAAAGCCGCGTCGTGGTCCTGTTGACGGACGGGGAGAATAATTCGGGGAATCACCTTCCCTTAGAGGCCGCAGGGCTGGCCAAGCAATGGGATTGTCGCGTCTATACCATCAGTTTAGGCGAACCGGATAGCCCCTTGCGAGCTAACGACGCTATCGGCGAACCGGAATTGAGCGTGGCCGAGCAAACGCTTATGCGAATCAGCGATGAAACGGGCGGGGTGTTTCGGCGCGCGACCGGTTACGAGTCGCTACGGGCGATTTACGAGGAAATAGACGAACTGGAAACGACGCGAATCGAAACGCGCCGCTTTTCGGTCGTATCGGAGCAGTTCTGGGCTCCGCTGCTAGTGGCGATCGGACTGCTTGGAGGGCGATTGGCATTAAGCTCTACCTGGATGAGGGTGACGGCATGAGTGTATTCGTTTTTCAATGGCCGTGGATTCTGCTGGGATTGGCTGGCTTGATTCCGCTTGGACTGCTCTTGCGTCGGGCCCGTCGGAAGCGTACGGAAATTCGAGTAGCCATGGGGCAACTCGAACAGGGGTCCCAAAAGTGGCGCGATGCCACGTGGCTAGGAGTCGCGGCCCTTTCGGTCATCGCTTTGGCTCGGCCGGGTTACGATCCTATTCGGCACGAAATTGCCCAGTCGGGAAGGGATGTCGTATTCGTTTTGGACGTATCCCGCAGCATGCTTGCCGAAGATGCCTACCCCTCTCGATTGGAGGCGGCGAAACAGGGCATTCGCGATTGCCTGGATGGGTTTCGTGGCGAACAAGTAGGGCTCGTCGTTTATGCAGGCAGTTCTTCGATTGCCTGTCCCTTGACTGCGGATTACGAGTTCCTTCGCTATATGCTGTCGCAGGTTGCGCCGCGTAGCGTAGAGTTTGGCGGAACGATGCTGCAATCAGCGGTCGAGAAAGTCGTGGATCAGGTTTTGGATGCGGAACGGCGTGAATTTCAGGATATTGTGATCCTAACGGATGGAGAGGATCACGGCCCGGATATGAAGCGCGTCGCCCAGACCGTAAGCGATGCGGGGTTGGAATTATTGCTAGTGGGATTGGGCGATTCGACTTCAGGGGCTCGGATTCCCATCTTGGACGACGAAGGAAACAAGATGCCCCTCAAGCATGGTGGGTCGGTTGTCTACACGAAACTGCAAGATCGCACCCTGGGAGAGCTGGCTCGTCTGTCTCCAAACAGCCGTTACGAAAAAGTGGGCACACTGCCATTCCAATTGGGCGAACTCTATCATAGTTTCGCTGAGAATAAGGGATCGACGTCTATTGATGGAGATTCGGGTTACGTGGTATATCGGGAGGCTGCTTTTTTCCTGATGCCGATTGCCTTGGTCCTGGCCTGGACGGGGAGACTGAAATGGAGGGAAGAGCAGTGAAATGGGATCGCCGGGTAGGGGTGGCTGGCTCAGTCATCCGCGTTTTCGATCCTTTCGGAGGATCGAGTCGATTCTCCCTGCCTGTATTCGCTCTACTGGGAACGTTCCTTCCTATTATCCTTTGGGGGCAGGAGGCTTCGATGGCGATCGAAGAGGAAGAGGCGATCACCTTCGAACAGGCCAGCGAATGGCTGGAAGCGGATCGATACGAGGATGCCAGCCACGCGTTCGGCGAGGTGCTGGCGCGGATGGTAGACGAAGGGGCTAGCTCGTCGGAGATCGCGGCGGCGGCCTTCAATCAAGGGTTGAGCTCCTATCTTCAGGCGGAGAGCATCAAGTCGATGTCGCCTCGGGATGCCTTAAACGCGGCTCATTTTTCGCGGGACTCGTTTTTGCAGGCGGCTCGGGAGCGACAGGGCTTTCGGCGGGCGGGACTGCGCCTCGATGCGGTGGCGGGAATGGTAGAGGAATTGATGGCGCTCGTGGCGGAAGAAGAGCGCAGGGAGCAGGAACAGGAGGCGGAAATCGATTCGCTGCTGGAACGTATTCAGGAATTGCTGGAGGCGCAGACGGAACTGAAGCAAGAGGTGGCGGATGCGGACATCGAGAGGCGACCGGCCAATCGGCGCGTCTCAGGGCCAGCGGCCAACACGCCGCAAGTTCCGGCTAATGTGGAGCGTCGTTCTTTGGAATTCGTCACTGGGCAGGAAGGCCTGCGCAACGAGGGTTTGGCGATCGCCTCGAGTATGCGGGATATGGATCAGCGTTTCTCGTTGGCGGATCAAGCGATGTCGGATGCTCCGGCCGAAGAGTTGGACACGGTAATGAAGAAGCCGCTCGAGTTGATGGGGAAAGCTTTGGAGGCGCAGGCCGATGCGGCCGATCTCTTGAAGCAGTGGCAGTATTGGCCGTCCGCGCGATCGCGACAGCAAGCGGCGATCGATAGACTGCAGGAAATTATCGACCTGTTCGCTTCGAGCGGCGATAGCGAAGGCGAGGGGGATTGGGAAGAAGAGGACTGGGAGGACTACACGGAAGGGGAAGATGGAGAAGGCATGTCTTCGTCGATGCCCGCCCAGGGGGACTTCCGGAAGGACGCCATGATGCAGCCGCTGCCCTTGCCCAATTTTTCGGCGGAAGAGGTATTGATGGAAGAAATGGGCAGCCAGCAGTTTCGTGAGCAGCAACGGGCGAAAGCCAACGCGGGGAAGGTGGAGAAAGATTGGTGATGAGGCGCTTGATCGGAAGACTTGGCCGTATGGCTTGGCAGCGATGGGGATTCGCGGCGCTGTTCTTTTGGGGAGGGATCTCCTTTGCGCAGACCGAGCCAGAGGAGGCTCGATTGGAATTCAAGGAGGCCTGTTGGTTCGATGACGAGTTGTCGACCGCTTTGATATTCGTCGATGCGATCGAACAACCGGTTGTCATATTGCCCGATTTCGATGCGGAGTTTCGGTTTTTTTCCTGGACGGTCGAGACCCTGCAAAACGATGAACGCGGGAGCTATGTGGCCTTGGTCGAATTCATGCCCAAACGCTCGGGAGTCAGAAACTTTCCATCGATCCGCTTGGATAGCGACGATCGCGTTTGGGTGACCAGGCCCCGGCAGATTGTCGTAGGAACGGCATACGCTTCTCCGGAAATGAGTTTCCAGGTTCATGCTCCCAAGACGAGTGTGTATCAAGGAGAACCGATTCGCTTGGATTTCTCCTGGGAATGTCGCTTGCCGCTCGGGCAGTTGCGTGACTTTCGGTTGTATCCAGAGTTCTTTAACAATGCGTCGATATCGATAGTGGTGCCCCGGAGCGTCGTAGCGGAAGAGGAACAGTTTGGCATACCCGTCGGGGGGAGACGGGTGATCGCCCATCGTAGGCCGACTCCGTTAACCGAAGCGGGTCAAATGGGGGTCGCTCGCTTCTCTATTTTCATTCGCTTCGAAGAGCCGGGCGTTTACGAGTTGCCAGCGACGCGCTTGCTCTGCACGCGGATGCTCAATCCGAACAGCCAATCGAATCAATACGCGGCGTATTTCAACAATGGATTATTCGAAGCGCCGGATCGTTCGATTCCCTACGAAAAAATCGAAACGCATTGCGAGAGCCTGCGCTTCGAAGTAGCTCCGTTGCCGGAAAAAGGGAGGGAGGAATCCTTCAGTGGACTGTTCGCTCCCGAAGGAATCGAGGTAACGACGAGCCCACGGGAATTGCAGGTTGGCCAGTTGATGGAGGTGAGAATCGATGTGAAATCCGCTACCGCTTCGGAGATGATTTCCCTGGGTCGGGTGGATAGGCAAAGCAGCTTGCGCCATCGCTTTTGGGTGGGCGAGGAAATGAGCGAGTTGTGGCGACCGGATGGACGGACTTTTACGGTACGAGCGCGCCCATTGACGGTGGAAGCGGGCTTTTTCCCCAGTCTAACTTTCCAAACGTTTAACCCGGAGGAAGGGCGATATGATACCATCCGTACCGGGCTGATTCCCTTGGCGGTGCAACCTCGGGATGGGAAAGGCTATTTCAATATGGGTTCGATTCCGGGAGCGGTTTACAATCTGGCTGCCAGCAGTGGTGGCGTTTGGCACAACGAGAAAGCGAATACAATGGATGAAGCAATGAATAGTGTCGTGGCCCTGTTTGCGGACGGTTTGTGGATAATTGCAATGGGCGGGGCGGTGGCATTCGCCGTATTGCTGCCCCGGGTCCGAGAACTGCGTCGTCGCGCTACGGATACGGAATATCGAAGGCGCCAGCTTGCCTATCGGCGTTTTCGAAAGTCGATTACCGGTTCGGAGGATGAGGTCGAGGCCTTGCGATCGCTGATCGCGGATTGCTATGGACGCCGCGATAAGGCCTTGACCGCTAGAGATGCGAGGGCCCTTCTGCAGCGTTCGCAAGGCGAAGAGGATCTTATTGCTGCAGTGGAAGACGCCTTGAGCCAGGCCGACCAAGCGCCGTTTCGTCGCGATAGCGAACGCGTCGCTCTCGTCAGCCAGGTGGGCGCTTTGGGAAAACGGGTTTTCGCTCTGCGGAATCGGGTGACTCTCGCGTTGATCGCGGCCCTGGGGCTTTCCATGGGAAGCGACGCGCTTTCCGCTGCCGATTGGAAAGCCGCTGAAGCGGCCTTTGCCCAGGCTTTGGAAACGGCGGAGTCCAGCAGCGACTCGGAGGCGATCGAGGGTCGTTTTGCGGAAGCAGCCCTAAAATTCGAAGCCTGTGGCCAAGCGGGAGTTCGACCGGGCATCGCTTGGTACAATGCGGGGAATGCTTGGTTCAAGTCCGGGGAGCTGGGACGAGCGATTGCGAGTTATCGCCAAGCCCGAAACTACCGGCCTTTCGATGAGAGATTGGTTGAAAGCCTTGAGGCGACTCGAGCCTTGCGGATCGATGCGCTTCCAGAAATCGATCGCGAATGGGAATGGCCGTATCGCTGGCGCCAGGCTCTGTTTTCGGCGAGCTGGATTGCCTTGCTATCGGTCGCTTTGTTTTGGATACGCTATCGAAATAGGGCGTGGCGGTTGGCGGCGATTGCGTCGCTTCTCTGGACTATCTTATTAGGAGCGGACTTGGCGAAGGAGGCAGCCAGCGACTTATCCGAAGGCGTTTTGGTCGTAGACGAAGCCTACGGAAGAAAAGGTCCTAGCTACGCATACGCTTCGGCATTTATCGATCCGCTGCACAATGGAATGGAACTGACGATATTGGAGGAGCGCCCGGGCTGGCTACGGACCCGCCTGGAAGAAGGCAGCGAGTGCTGGTTGCCAAAGGACACCGTGCAATCGATCGACGGGTAGAGTTCTAAGGGTTCAGGACAAGCCCAAGTCATCGATGGCCTTGGCGATGTCCGCTTCGCGATTGGCCTCTGCTCGGATGAATATTTCCTGCAAGCCCTTGGCCGATTGAGTGACGGCTTTCAGTCCGCCTGGCTGTTGGCGTTGGATCTTGACGGAGCCCGTGCGTCCACCTGCTCCAAGGGATTTGCCGCCGTAGGAACGTCCAATGATGACGCCGATTACGCCATCGATGGCTTCGATCTTTCGGATCGCTCGAGCGCACTCCTTGCAAGCGCTTTGATGTCGTCCTCGCGATGGCATAGGGAGGCGGCTATTGCTTCTTGGTCTTGGATTTCCGATCTCTAATGGAGATCAGCTCGATTTCGAATACGAGCGTGGTGTACGGGTCAATAATGCCCTGGCCTTTGGCCCCGTAGGCGAGCTTGCTGGGTACGAAGAAGCGGTATTTGTCCCCTGGAGACATCAGTTTGAGCCCTTCGGTCCAGCCAGGGATAACGTCCCAGAGCCTTACTTCAATCGGTTCCCCGCGCAGGAGGGAACTATCGAAGACGGCGCCATCGATCAACGTGCCGTGATAGTGGATGTTCATGCGGTCGGATCCGCGCGGTTGCCGATCCGCGTCGCTTTTCTTCAGGATCTCGTACTGCAATCCCGATGCGGTTGCAACGACGCCTTTCCTAGCGCCGTTCTTCTCGAGGAAGGCTTGTTCGGCGAGTTTCGCTGCTTTGCGTTCCTTGGAGTTGAGGGCATAGCTAGGCTCATTGAGTCCGATGACGAGAAGGGCTGCGGCGAGCATGAAGGCGATAGGTTGGGCGGATCGCATACGCCTACTAGTCTATGGATCCTCCCGTGGCCGCAAATCGAAAACGATATCGATGTCGATTAAACGAATCGCCTCCTCGGAAAATTCGCAAACGACTTGCTCGCTGTAATCGGATGCGGCAGCGTGCGTTCATGGCGACTGTCGGCAGGGGCTTGGTTTGGTTGGCGATTCTGACGATCGCCCAGCCGCTCGTTGTGGAAGCGAGCTTTTTGGAAGAGACGCGGCGCAAGGCTCTGTCTGGCGATGTTCAGGCCCAGGAAACGCTGAGCTATCTCTATCGGGAAGGTCGGGGAGTCGAGAAGAGTCGGGACGAGGCCAGAAGGTGGTCGGCCCTGGCGGCGCGTTCGCGCGCGGAATCCGCCCGACCCAGGCTTGGGCCATCGGCCCCCAGTTCGTTCTCGGATACGCGGAGTCACCCGATTCCCAGTCCTCTTTCCCATGCCCCAGCGCGCTCCCCCCGACGCAGCGAACCGACTCGACCCTACGGATCCCCATCGTCTTCTCTAGGCTATCCGGTACGTCGTCCCATGGCGGCGACCGTTGCGACGAATCCCGGGCGTTCATTGCCCACCCGACCCAGTGGACACTTCTCGAGCAATGCGTCCCCAGGGCGTTACGAGCCGGTTGCTCGGTATGAACGGGCGAGGGCTTTGGAGGCGCGTGTTCGGCGAACCCGCAAAACGCGCCTGGGACCGGTTCGCCTGATTCTTAGCCCAGTCGGTTACGTGTTGAAGCGGTCTAAGAAGGCGATAGCGAAGGCGGCGCGTCGATCGGCTTGGGAGGCCGCGCGACCTTATTAATCTCGGTTGCAAGGCGAGGCGAGACTTGGCGCATTTAGGCTTTGATAAATCGCAGTCGGAGCGGATTATGATTGGATGCGTATCTTATCTGGTTTTCTTTTCCTCCTGACAGGCATCGCCCTAAATGCCCAGTCATCCCAAGCGCTCGATGGTAAGCGGATTCTCTTTTTGCTCGGCGAACGCGAGTACGGCACGGCGGAAACCTTGCCGCGCTTCGCGAAGGAGCAGCTCGAGCCACTGGGAGCTGATACATCCTTCGCCATCGCCAAAAGCAACGATCGGGCCTCCCCGCTGTGCCACGAATTCGAAGGCTTGGACGCGTTGGCGGAAGCGGACGTCTTAGTGATCAGCGCCCGCCGTCGCTATCCTAAAATTGCCGACATGCAGCGTATTCGGGATTGGGTCGATTCGGGCAAACCGACTTTGATGATTCGCACGTCGAGTCACGCCTTTGGCGAGCGAGCGAAAGGCGAGGGCTATCAGGCTCCCGAAGGACACGCGGCTTGGAACACCATCGATCGCGATGCGATGGGCGCCACTTATCTCGGTCACTACAAGGATTTGCCGGAAGGCAGCGAAGGGTCCGCCCAATTCTGGCCAGAGGCTGACAATATAGATCATCCTATCTTGAACGGATTCTCGATTGGAGATATCGTGCCGATGGGCGACAAGCTCTACAAATACGAGAACCTCGATCCGGCGGTAGAGGTCTTGATCGGAGGGCATTATCCGGGCGAATACGAGACCCATCCGGTTGCCTGGCTCTATCGAAAGGGAGGCAAACGCGTTTTCTACACTTCTTTGGGGACGGTCGAGGAGATGGCCCTTACGGAGACGAATCGACTTCTCGTAAACGCCTTGGCCTGGTTGGCGTCGTCCCCTTCGTCCCAGGTATCAGTGACTCCAAGCGTTCGAGAGAAGGAAGCCGGGGCGATGGGCTTGGTTCCCGAGAAGTCGAAAGCGACGATTCGAAGCGCCACAGGACTTGCAATCGACTTGGTGTCCAAAGAGCCTGAAATGGCCCAGCCCTCCTTCATTTCCTTCGATGAACGCGGTCGCATGTGGGTCGTTCAATATCGGCAGTATCCGTTTCCCGCCGGCTTGACATTGGAGAGTCGGGACAAGTTTTGGCGCAACCGGTATACGCAGACGCCTGCTCCGCCGGGTCACCCCAAGTACATTCCGGGGGCCGACCTCATTACCATTCATGAGGACGTGGATGGAGATGGATCCTTCGATCGGGTCAAACCCTTCCTGGAGGGATTGAATCTGACGACGAGCTTGGCCTGGGATCGGGATGGCGTGTATGTTTTGCAGCCTCCCTATCTCTTGTATTACCAAGACAAAGACAGGGATGATGTTCCAGACGGGAAGCCGGAAATTCTCTTAAGCGGATTTGGAATCGAAGATACGCATTCCATTGCCAACAGTATGAGGTGGGGCCCCGATGGCTGGCTTTACGGGGCGCAAGGGTCGACCGTAACGGCAGCTATCGAAGTCGCGGGGAGCGATGCGCCGCCGATCCAGAGCATTGGGCAATTGATGTGGCGCTATCACCCGAAAAAGCGGATTTATGAAATTTTCAGCGAAGGCGGGGGCAATATTTGGAGTTGCGAGTTCGATTCGAAGGGGCGTCTTTTCGCAGGAGCGAACGAAGGCCGCAAGCTCGGCTACCATTATATGCAGGGCTCGTATAATCGGAAGAACTTCAGCAAGCACGGTTCGCTGTCCAATCCTTACGCTTTTGGCTATTTCAATGGAATCGAGGAAAAGGAGTCCCAGCGTGTGACGACGAATCTGATGGTCTACGAAGAAGGGGCCCTGCCCAAGCGCTACGACGGGGCGATCCTCACTGCGAATGCTTTGGCGGGGCGGGTGCTCGCGTCTCGACCGCGCCCGATCGGGCCGAGCTTCCATTCGTCGCTGATCGATTTGATGCTGGATGCGGGCGATCGTTGGGTGAGGCCTGTCTATCTCGCGCCGGGGCCGGATGGAGCCGTCTATGTGGGCGATTGGTATGATCGGCAGGTGAATCACTTTCGGAACCACGAAGGTCGAATCAGTCCGGGCGATGGGCGGATATATCGTATCCGATCCGCGGATTCGGAACCTGGCTTCCGCGTCGATTTGAGTCGCTTGGGATCGAATGAACTGGTCGATCTATTGGACGACAACCGTCGCTGGTATCGAGAGACCGCCCGCCGACTGTTGGGGGAGCGACAGGACCGATCGATTTTGCCGCAGTTGAGGAATGCGCTGCTGATGGAACAAGGCCAGGTAGCCTTGGAGGCGCTGTGGACGCTCAATTTGATGGATGCCTTCGACGACGATTTGCGTACGGCCGCATTCGGTCATGCGAATCCATGGGTCCGTAGCTGGGCGATTCGATTGATCGGGGATGAGGGGGAGCCGAGCCCGCGCGAGTTGTCGCAGATGGTTTCGCTGGCTCGCAGCGATCGGAATATCGAGGTGCGCCAGCAATTGGCCTCCTCTGCCCAAAGATTGAAACCGGATGCGGCGCGATCGATTGTCGCCGAGTTGATGACGAGGGATGAAGATGCGGCCGATCCGTATATGCCATTGCTTTTGTGGTGGGCCTTGGAAAAGGCCAGCCGCTCCGATCCCGACGGAATTTTGCAGCTGTTTGCAGACCGGTCCTTGTTCGAGCGCCCCATGGTTCGGGAGGAACTCCTTGAGAGAATCATGCGTCGCTACGCTTCGGATGGCAGTCGCGATGCGCTGAGGATCTGCGCCGAACTGCTGACCTTGGCTCCATCGCAAGCGAGTCGATCGGCTTTGGTGGAGGGATTCGAAGAGGCCTTTCGCGGACGATCCATGCAGGGACTGCCCGAGGAATTGATCGCTGGCTTGATGCGTTCAGGCGCGGGTTCGTTGGCGCTGCAGATTAGGCAGGGCGATCGCAAGGCGATCGAGAAGGCTCGAATCGCGCTCGAGGACCCGTCCACAGGAGAAAACGCTCGGCTTCGCATCATCGAAGCGGCGGGAGAAATCGCCGAATCGACCTTGTTAGGCCCGTTGATCGCGCAGCTCGAGAACGAGGATGAAGCGATCTTGATGGTGACTTTGTCCGCATTGCAATCCTATCGGGATCAATCGGTGAGCAAGGCGGTGATTAAACGGTATTCGAGATTTAATGACAAAATTCGAACAGCAGCCCAGACATTGTTGTCGAGTCGCGTTTCATGGTCGAGCGCTTGGATCGAGGCAATCCAGGCGGGCGCGATCGATCGGAATACG
>CBFHHM010000014.1:102947-104976 GCA_965655705.1 Candidatus Pelagisphaera sp. | reverse complement strand
TTAACAACGACGGCGTCATGGTCGCAGGCACCCTGCAGGGTATTTGGAAACGTAACGGCAAGATGGTCACCATATACACCCTAGACCAGTTCTCCAATGGTGACATGATCTATGCCAAGGGCGACGTGGACCTCGTCAAGGGAACGATGTCCTTTACCGCCTACCCCATTCAGTAATCTCTCGCCGCGAACAAGCGCAGTGTCTGCACGCTCTCAGTACAACGTCGGCGGGTTCTAAGAACAAGGCAAACGCGTTCTTCAGGATTACAAGCAAGCGGTTAAGTGGTACACGAAAGCCGCCGAGCAAGGGTTCGCCTCCTTCAATCATTTGGAATTGCCAGAAACGAGAAGGTGTTTTTGTCAGGATCTCCTACGGAATACAATAAAAACTTGACCCTATGTTGAGGAATGACTAACGGAATTTAAAACCGCTAAACCCAAACCAACTCGAAAAGGGCAGGCGCGTAACGAGGAAATCTTCCGAGCGGCAGCTCGACTGTTGGTACAGAAAGGCTACGGAGCGACTTCCATTAGCGACATTGCCCAGGCGGTCGGAATGACCAAAGCGGGACTCTATCACCACATCACCAGCAAGCAGGATATGCTCTTTCAGATCTTGATCCACGCGATGGATGGCGTGGAGCGTGATGTCATTGAGCGGGCGAAACAGGTTGAGGACCCTGAGGAACGACTGCGGGAAATCATCCGACTGCATCTACACAGATTGTTTGAAAACGGACTGGAATTTGCGCTCCTTTTTCCCGAGCGACGCCATCTTGAACCCGCGCAGCAGGAGGCTGTGGTTCAACGGGGCAAAAATTACCTGGGCCTGATTTGCGTAGCAATGCGCGAACTGGCGGAGCAAGGCAAACTCCAGGATCTCGATATCAAGATCGCTGCCGTCCACATTTTACAGACCATTACGGGTATTGCCCGATGGTATACAAAAGACACAGGGATTTCCGAGGATCATCTCGTAGAGCAAACCGTGAATTTTAATATGTCGGCGATCCTCAAACCCTAAGAATTTTCACCCATTACCAAAATAAAATGTATTGTATGAATAGGAACCCTTTAATCCCGCTCTTTGCGAGTCTAGCCATTGTGGCGATCGCATCCTTTTCGAATGGGCAGGCCCAGCAGTTCTCCGAATCGCAAATGGCGCAAATCCTCAAGCGTTTTCCCGAAGCGGACACGAACGGAGATGGCAAGCTATCAGCGGAGGAGTTCGAGGCCGCCCGTCAACAGTCTTCCCAATCCCGGCAGGGGAATCCGCGATCGGCCGCAGCCGTACAAACGGCACTAGGACTTAATCCAGGTTGGGATGAGGATGAGTTCCCGCCGCATGCGGTAAGCCTTAAGACGCCTGATGAAATCATGGCCATCTACAAGAAAGGGGAGGCGGGCCGAACGTATGCGGGAGCGGATGCGATGTCCTTCCCCAAGTCTGCCGATGGCGCCATGCGCATCGTGGGTACGGGCCACAGCTTCACCGCGCCTGGCTACAGAACCTTACCTGCCATTACCCGAGCTGCCGGTTTCGAACAGCCCCTTTGCCTGCATAACGGCGGTGGCGCCACCGGCACCGCGCACTACAAATGGGAGCAGGAAAACGGCATTTTCGGATTCGACGGCAAGCCTCTGCCCAAGCTTCTGGCCGCCATTTCCAACGCGGAGTGGGAGGCAATGATCTGGGGCCACGGTCCCCCCGGCGCCCGCCCGGAATTCTACACGTGCTGGATCGATTTCTGCAGGCAATACAATCCCAACATGAAGTTCTTTCTCACCGACGCCTGGCCTCAGCTGCAACAGGTTTCGAGTCTCTTCAATCTGAAAGCGAACCCGGAGACGGAAGCCTTCTTCACCGATAAGGTCTTCGATCGGCTGGCCGTCGACCGGAACACTGCTTTTGCAAGCCTCGTGAACGTTCTGCGCGACACAACAGATGATGTTTACATTGTACCCACTCACGATGCCATGACAGAAGCCGCCAAACGGTTCAAACGGGGCGAACTTCCCGGCGTTGAAGG
>CBFHHM010000014.1:96279-102849 GCA_965655705.1 Candidatus Pelagisphaera sp. | reverse complement strand
TGTACATTGTACCCACTCACGATGCCATGACAGAAGCCGCCAAACGGTTCAAACGGGGCGAACTTCCCGGCGTTGAAGGGCTGCATAAGTTGATTGGCGGACAAGAGCGTTCGATTTGGAAAGACCAAATCGGCCACTTGGGTCCCGGGTTCGACCGTCTGGAGGGCTATGTCTTCTACGCCACGCTTTACGGCAAATCCCCTGAACTTATTTCAGAGCCTATCAAGTTCAAAGGCGACCAGGGATTTCCAAGCGCCGATCTGGACAAAATCTTCCGCGAAATCGCTTGGAAAGCGGTTGTGGGACATCCCCTCTCGGGCGTTACAGACAAGAACAGAAATGGTATTGGAGATCATCTGGAATAGCCATTTAAGAGCGCTTACGTGAGCGATCTGATTTAATCGAGTAATAACTAGCTAGATACACCCCATTAAAGCTATCCACTTAACCCCACTGCTGGCAGCGCTGGCTGTTGCTTTCACCGCAACGCACAATGCTGCCGAGAAGTCCCTCTTCAATACCGATGAGATTCTCGATGAATCTGGAGTGAAGGAGTTCACTGCCACGGGCTTCGTTGTACTGATAAGCTCGTGACCTCTTGGCCCGACCGAATGGATGATTGGCTCAGGCTGAATGGCTTTTTAGCAAAGTAGGGATTAACGATACTACCATTGCCATATGGCAAACGCTTATAACCTAAAATAGAATTAAAAAATGAATACACTACACACAACACCCGTAAAATGCGTGCTCGTATTTGCATGCGCGATCTCGCTAATTTCCGGCGCTCTTTTCGGACAAGTTAAAACGCCAACCCATCCGCATGTCTCCTATGGGCCGGAGGACCGGCAGTGGTTAAATATCTATTTGCCCTCCGGCGATGAGCCTGCCCCTGTTTTTTTGTATGCCCATCACAACGGATCGACGGCGGATGATGTTCAAAATAACTGGGCGGATTCGACCGTCGCGGAAGGAATTGCGATCGTCAGTTGGGAATCGATTGCGAAGGTTAAGGGGATGGCTGATTTTCAAACCTGCGCGGCGGACGCGAAAGTGATGTTCGCATGGGTGAAGGAAAATGCGGCGATCTACAACTTTGATACCGATAAGATTTTTATCGGAGGGCAATCACGGGGGAGCTTTGTGAGCTGGGAACTTGCTCACTCTCTGGACCCAAGCATTGTAGGGGTTTATATGGGACAAGCCCTGCCGGGGCAATCGTTTAATGAAGCTTTGTTAGAGCCGATAACGAAAAAAGCGCCTCCTATCTTTCTTGCCTACCGCAAAGAACCCGGAGTGGAGGGAGATATTCACGATCCGGCGCATGGTCTGCGAGTCGTGGAGAGGTACAAGGAAGTGGGTCTTGGGGATAGCGCGGAACTGGTGCACAGCCTTAGCGAAACGAAGAATAGTCAAGTTATGCAATTCTTGCCGAAATTCGTAGGTTCGGTAGTGGGGCCAAACTGAACCACCCGCTTCGCTGGCGTTCACAGAGACATGGAGAAAGAAATGAGTCATTCCTACCTGAGATCCTCGGTATCTTCGTGCCCTCCGTGGTAAAAATGTTTTTGGACGATCTTTAAATGAATCCAAAGGAAAATAATATGAACGTATTCGGAACGATAAGAAAAAGTGTGTTTAACAGTATGCGATACTGCGTTCTGTTGTTCGGGCTGACCGTTTGCTCGGCAGTCGTTGGCGCCCTCCCTGCCGATGAGATCGACTGGGGGTGGAACATAAAGCCGAGCTTTCCCAATGAAGCTTATGGTCCGAGAATCGATGTGGATCCGGAGCTAACCGGGGATAATCACTTGTTCGATGTCTGGGCTCCCGACGGAGAGGGATCATACCCTGTCGTGATCTATGCCCATGGAGGCGGCTTCAGTTCAGGGGACAAGATCAAGGCGATCGGCAGTATGCCGAAACTGGCCGGTGGTAAGGTCGTGTTTATCAGTATCAACTATACCTTAAAGCAGGGACCTCAAAAAGCAATCCAAGATGGGATTGATGCGGTCGATTATATCATAGCGAATCACGAAAAGTATAAAATCGATCCTAAGAAAATAGTCCTGAGCGGGAATTCCGCCGGTGGGATTATGATGAATCACATCATATTCGACAGGAAGACGCCTGGCGTCATCGGCGCATGGCACGGTTCGTATTACAAAACTCAATTTGCCGATCTGAGTATCGATAACCTCAAAGAGGTGGGTGTCCCGATTGGAATATCCATGGGCAAGTTGTATCCCGAAAATCAGGGCCATAGTCCGCTTGCCGCGGTTACCCTTCTGGAGAAAAACGTGGCTGCCGGAAACTCGGGAGTGTGGATCGGTAAAGGCGATTCGGGCGCTGTTGCCCAAGTATGGCTAGACGGGAAATGGATTAAAAATGCGAGTGAGGGTATCGATACCGGAGAGAGCTACCCCAGCATGGCGGAATGGATACATTCTATCGCCGGAGATTAGGGTGTTTCTTGAAGTATGAAAGAGCGACGAAGATGCGACCTCGTATTCTTCCAGTAATAACCTAACGATAGAAGTAGATTAAGAGAGTGTCTAATTTATTGAATGGCATATAGGATGATCGATAAAACCTGGTTTCTGCTTCTCCTCGCTTCCGCGCAGGCTTCAAATGCTGAACTGGCGCCGGGGTGAAATACAGTCGGTTTCACGCAGGCGAACAGCATGGGCGGCGGGCCTTTTTTAGTCCCCTCAATTCAAGCGTTAGCGCCATCTTGTAGCTCGCTCTGGTTTTAAATATTGTCTGGGCGGCTTAACTAAAACTTCATCATCGCGTCACAGTCGTATTAGATACCTAAGCATGAAACGGTTTACCCAAACGGCATTGGTATTATTGGCCAACTTATGCCTAGCTTGCGCCGCTCTTCCCCATGAGCCCAATGTCATCCTTATCATGGTCGATGATTTGGGGTATCATGATCTCAGCGCTTACGGTCACCCGAAGATAAAGACGCCGGCCATCGATAAGCTTGCTGAGTCGGGCGTTCGTTTGACGAATTTCCATGCGGGCGCCTCGGTATGTACGCCATCGCGTATGGCTTTGCTGACCGGGGTCTATCCCGCTCGCCTAGGCTGGAAAAAGGGGGTCGTCGGGTATTTGATGAATCAAGGCGAGGGGCTGAGTCCGGATGCCTTAACGATCGCTGAAATCTTTCAGCATTCGGGATACAAAACGGCTATTTCAGGAAAATGGCACTTAGGTAATGAGGCAATGCTCTCTCCCATGAATCAGGGGTTCGAGTCGGCGTATTATATCAAGATGAGCAACAATCAGACGGACAAATTGTGGCGTGAAGAAGTCCTCGTTGAAGATCCGTTTGAAAATCGATTGTTGACGGAGAAGTTTACCGACGAGGCGATTCGCTGCATCCAAGAGAATAAAAGGGAGTCGTTCTTCTTATATTTGCCTTACACCGCTCCTCATTTTCCGATAGAGCCTCATCCTGATTTGAAAGGGAAATCTGAATACGGAGAATATGGGGACGTGGTTGAGGAATTGGATTTCTCGGTTGGGCGTATTGTCGAGTCATTAGAGGAGTCGAACATTCGAGATAATACGATTATTGTCTTTTGCTCCGATAACGGCCCGCAAGAAGGGCAGATGGCATTAGCGAAGCCATTTATGGGCATGAAATAGTCGGCGCTTGAAGGAGGTAACCGTGTACCGTGTGTGATCTCGTGGCCCGGGACGATACCCGGGGCGCAGCAATGCGATGCCCTGATATCTGCGATGGATCTCCTGCCAAGCTTGGCGTATGCCTGTGACATCGACCTAGAAGCAATGTCGATGGATGCCCCCAAAATCGATGGACTCAACGTGTGGGGAACCTTTCTCGCTGAAAACGATTTTGAGCACCCTAGAAACGAGCTCCTGCATTGGCATGGACGCGATGGTCTGCACGCGTTCCAATTGAATAATTGGAAGTTGTTTTTCAATGGAGCCCACGCGAGTGTGACGGGACATACGCCGTCTGAGGAAAAAAGCCCATCGGCGTTATTTAATCTCTCAAAGGACAAAGAAGAGCAAATCGATCTTAGTAGCGAACATCCGGAGCTTGTGAGAAAGCTCAGGGCCTTGGCAGATCGACGTCTAAAATCTATGCAGGCTGGAATGATTAAGATAGGACAGGCGTATGAATGACGTAGACCTATGTAGTTTTGCTGCAACTACTCATTCTACTTGTTAGCGGCTGTTCTGCCAGCGATTTGGATGCGCCTTTACGCGCTCTCGCAACATCGCCCGCAATCCTTCTCCCAAACTATTCTCGAGAAAGCAGAAGCGTTGCTCAGAGCTTTTGTGTCCACTAAGTAAACAAATCCCTCGCATTGCTCTCCTATCGGAAGAGGGCGCGTTTGGGTCCTGCTTAGCAACAGCGAGAATCAAGCGTCGATCTCTCGGCCAGCCGTTACAAAGTAATTTCCAAAACTGGCGATTCTTTACTTAGCCTGTAGGAGGAGGAGACCGATTCTCCGTTTTTGGAGATAGTGATTTTATAGTCTCCCAAAAAAGCCGATGTGGAAAACTCGCCCTTACGATTCGATGTTCCCGCTTCATTAGTCCACCATTGGTTGAACACCAAATCGCGGTAGGCTGCGCCATTTGGCTTTTCGGACCAATCTTTACGGAATAACGCTACCGGTGGCCTAAAAATAGCGCCTTCCCAGAATCCCCAGAACTGAATCCCAACAACAACGGGTGTGCTGAATGCAAGCGTCATGAAGTCGCGGGTGAATTGTCCTTGTTCTTCTTCATCGCTGCCATCGGCCGTGAATTCCGTTATTCGCAAAGGCAGTCCGAAAGATGCCATTCGGTTCATTCGAGCTTCCACTTTAAGAATATCAGGGCTGCCGCGAAAATGACTCTGTAATCCAATTCCATCGAGCAGTCCCGCATCATTCACATGCTCTACCCAGGTAATATATTTATCGATTTGCGGCGAATCGTCATCGGAAGACAGAATACCCGACTCGTTTAGATAAAGTTTTCCTTGAGGCAGGTTTTTTCGCGATCGTTCGAACCATCCGATCGATTCCTCGATGCTGAAGACTTGTCCTCGGGGTCTGGCATTCCCCACTCCTTCTGCCTCACGGCCAGGACGTTGCAGTCCGACCGGGTGGTTAACGACATCCCACTCGTCGATAGCGAATTTGGTTCGAGCGGCCTTGTCGTCGATCGCTCCCATGACCGCCTCCATCAAGGCGGGCTTCCCTCCTTGTTCGTGAATTTCGATAAATGACTTAGACGAATTGCGTAGTCCATTTCCGGTCATTGCGTGTCCACGTATTTTTATATGATTCGAATCCGCCCAATGGAGCGCCTTAACCGTTGCATCCGGACCTACTGCGGGACCGAAATCACCACTCCAAGCTTTAACTTTCAGGGCGTTTTCAAACGTACCGGAATTAAACAGCTCTAGGATTTTTTGCCGGTACGCTTCCTCTTCAGGATTGTTGATATAGGCGACTTTTACTGCCGAGCCAAATTCAAAGGCATGGCGAATCATCCGTATGTCAATTTCAGCTCCTTCTATCGCTTTGCCCTGTCTATCGACTACTTTTAACTGAAGCGGAGCCTTGCGGTGTTTCTCTATTCGTTGGTTCGCTTTGGCGAGCCAATCATGGTCCGCCGCAACGGCAGTATTTATGACCAGAAGTATTCCCAGGGTACGGGAAACGAGTCGTAGTATTTGAAGATAATCGATCATAGTTACAGGGGGCAAACGGGGGACAGGTAGGAAAGTTACAAGTTAACAAAATTACCTAACTTGAGGCGCTTTTTTCGTGCAGGCTTCTAACTTGAGAGGGCGACGCAACGAAGTAAAGGTGGCGGGGCAAACCAACCTCCCCCCTCCCCTCCGGATCCAATCGGAACAATTGAACTTCCTCTCAACTTTCCTACCAAAAAAGGACCGTCGCATGATAGCACCGGGCTTTTCTGTAAAATCGGTACCCCGTAGGGGATTGGTTGTCGCTTCGCTACAAGGCCTTCGGACTCGCGCTTCGCGCGCCCCATCTCCACTCGCAGGCTCGCTCCGTCGAACCCAGCCCAACAGATACGACAGGGATTCAAATCCCAGAACCATCTACCCGCAAAAAAGCCGCTACAATCAAGTAACGGCTTTTCTATGAAATTGGTACCCCGTAGGGGATTGGTTGTCGCTTCGCTACAAGGCCTTCGGACTCGCGCTTCGCGCGCCCCATCTCCGCTGGCAGGCTCGCTCCGTCAAACCCAGCCCAGCCGAGGCGACAGGGATTCAAATCCCAGAGCCATCTACCCGCAAAAAAGCCGCTACAATCAAGTAACGGCTTTTCTATAAAATTGGTACCCCGTAGGGGATTCGAACCCCTGTCGCATGGATGAAAACCATGTGTCCTAGGCCTGGCTAGACGAACGGGGCGTTAGCAAGAGCCGCAGAACGTAGAAATCCTGTACCGCCATGCAAGGCTTTTTTTTAAAAAAGCCAGCCCTCCTAAAGGGCGCAAAAGCCCTCGCCTTGGCCATCCCCGCTTCCGCCATGCTTGCTATTCAGTCAAATTCCCCCTTTAACCA
>CBFHHM010000014.1:80335-96180 GCA_965655705.1 Candidatus Pelagisphaera sp. | reverse complement strand
ATCATAGGCAAAGACTTGCCTCGACGTTACCAGAGCTTCCTCCATGGGATTATTCGACCTCTTTCGAGCGCCTGCCGCGCTTTCCATAGCCGATTGCATCAATCGGTCTGTCACCCATGTAGAGACGCTTCCAGCCACGCTCAACGGCAAGGCTTCCGATGGGTCTACCACCCCGCTTTGCCGGATTTCGGAGAAACGGGGCCGGTACCGAATCGAATCGCTCGATGCGAGCAGCTTGCCGCTCTTGGATGGCGAACCGATCGTCGGGAGCCAGAACATCGCTCTCGATCGAATATATGCCCTTGCCCTGAAAGGACACCTGCTCGCCATAACTCTATCTCGAAAGAATCAAGATTTCGGAAGGGACTTCAAGGCGGGCGAGTGGTTCGTCGCTCCAAGCGACGGCAGTGAAACCCGCATCCCGATCCCCCCCGTCGACATGGATCGAAATCGTTTGCGGGAACGCTTCTCTCCCACAAGCGCCTTTCTTGCGATTCCCGGAAGCTTGACGGTCCGCTTTCCATTGCCGGAGTTTCTAAGCTTGCTCCCGAAACCCTCCGCGAGCATCCCGAACGAGACCCCCTCCTTGCCCGACTACGGAACGGATGCCGTCGCCAATCTCGAAGGCGCGAACGACGCGACTTGCCCCACCTGCTGGAAGACCTTTCCCCCGGGGGAGGTCATGAATATCGCGGCCCACGAAGACTTGCTGGGGGACTCCATTCTCGGGGCCCATGCAAAGCAGCGATTCGTCGCGAAACGATTCAACGAACTCGGTCAAGCACTCGACGATCGGGGAGTGATCAGCGTAGAGTTGGCCTGTCCCCACTGCCGCGGACGCCTGCCCACTTCTTTTTTGAGTCAGAACCATCTGATTCTTTCCGTCGTCGGAGCGCCTAGCAGTGGGAAATCCTACTATCTTTCCACTCTTCTCCAACTTCTCCCGGAGGAGCTCATTCGCCATCGATCCTGCATCCTCCAAGACGGCGACCCGACCGGCAATGTTCAGCTCAACGAAATGAAGAACCGGCTGTTCTCGGCAACCACTCCGGAGGACGCCTTCATTTCCAAAACGGACTTCGAAGGGCTCATGTACGAGCAGCTTCCACGCAACGGAAAAACCGTGGCCTTGCCCCGCCCCTTCGTTTACCACCTGCGACGCTCAAACGATGCCTCCAAACGCGTCGCGCTCGTTTTCTACGACAACGCAGGCGAACATTTCAAGCCGACCATAAGCCTCGACGACTCGCCGGGAGCCTTGCATGTCGCCGCTTCATCCGCGCTCTTCTTTCTCTACGATCCCACCGCCAATCGCTCCTTCCGCCGGCAGCTGCGTCGCAAGCGCGATCCCCAGCTTCGCTCTCAAGCGACCGACGAGCAAGATACGATCCTTGCCGAGATGGGCATCCGGGTAAAAAAGCTGAAAGCCAAGGACAGCCACGAACAAGTGGACACGCCTTTGGCGATTCTGGCAGGGAAATGCGACGTATGGAAATCGCTGCTCCCTCCGGACAGTCTTTGCCTTCCGGAAGACCGACCCCTCTCCGAGGAGGAAATCGAACGCAACAGTCGTCTCACGCGAGAGCTTCTGCTCGAGTATTGCCCGACCATCGTAGCGAACGCGGAATCCATTTCTACCTGCGTGCGCTACTTCCCCATATCGCCGCTCGGCCACTCTCCCAAGGAGATCCTCGACGGACCGCTGCAAGGAAAGCTCGCTCCGGCGCCCCGGCGCTTGAAGCCCCTCCTGACGACCGCGCCCACCCTTTGGGCCCTCAGGCAAATCGCTCCCGAAATCATCGATTCCTAATATCGTGTCCCATCAGTATCTATATACGAGCGCAAGACGAGGGCTCGAGCCGGGGAAATCAGGCTTTTGCTGCGTTGCCCGCGATCGAGAACTGCCCGTTGATCTCGCCAGGGAACTCGATCGCCTGAGTCGCTACGATCGGATACCCGGACGGTCGAGCCCCCTCATACTCCGCCACCTCTCGCTATCCCTACGGAGCGGAGAATACCAGGTCCTGAGCCGTTTGCGCGACGCAGGGGCCGATTATTCCAAGCGCAACAATCATATCGCCCACCATCTGGCGTTCGCAAAGAACGAGGCCGTCGAATTGCCCGATCCCGCCACCATTCTACTCTACTGGAAAGGCTGGAAGGATGCTTGGCTCGAACCTCCACGCATTTTGAACGAACGCGACCAATTCGATATTCGTCAGATCGCCACTCCTAGCGACTCGCCCAATGAGCGCTTTCAAGGCCTTGTCGCAAACGACCGCATCGTCAAAACACCCGTCTTGGTCGAGGAGGGCCAGGAACTCGATCTCGCCCTGCACTATCGCAACGAGCTACTGAAGCTCCCCGCTCGCGATCGTTGGAGCGTTCCGTTCACGAACTTCATTCTGGCCTCCGATCGACCCACGGACTTCGCGTGGCTGTCGAACTGGCAGGGACGCGACCTTCCCTTCGAGCTTACCGCCGCTCCCGATCCGAAGGCTTCGTCCCAGGCTGACCCAATTCCGGATACCGTCGCGGCCCGGAAACCGGCATCCAAGCCAACTTCCTCCCGCAAATTCGCAGTCGATGCCCCAACGGTAGAGATCCCCGAGGAAATCAACCGCAAGTCCCGGCGCAGGCCAAAACGCAAATGGACTCGCAAACGCATATCCAGAACGCTAAACATAGGTCTCGCCACCCTGGCCGCTATCTGCACCGGAGTGATCGCGTACCTGGCTTACAACTACAAGAATCCCTCCCAACCCGGCAGCTTGCCAACGGTTAGCCCCGCTGGCGAAGAGTCGAACAACGCAGCCGCAGAAACCGGCGGCCATGCAGAGCCCCTGGCTCAATGGGAAAAGTGGGTCGCCGACAACGAATTGCTCGAGTCGATCGAAGAGGCCATGCCGGTTGCCGTGGCCTTGCACGAAAAAGGCCATCCCCAGGCCTTGTCAATTGCCTCAACGCTCGCTCAAGTCTCTCGGACGGACGAAGACATCGTCGGGATTCCTCAGGAGCTCGCCCCAAGCTACGACAAGGGTTGGATTCTCCCACAGCCTCTTTTCGAGGAACTGACCGGCCTGCCCTTCGCTCTCGTTCCTTCCAGCCTCCAGTCCGCTTTGTCAAAACTCGAGACCTATCCGGTCGAGCGGGTGTACGAATTGCTACGCGCCCACACCTTTCTGCCAGAAGACTCCCTCATCGGTCTCGCCGCCTTGAAACGAACGGCCAAAGACCGCATCGCTTCCCTCGATTTGAACGAGATCGGAGCTGCCCGGGCGTATCGAACCCAGATGCAGGAACTCGAAAACGAGAACCGTATCGCGCCTCTGCGACAGCTAGAGGCCGCGTTCGAAATCAATGCCCTATCCGGATTCTTCTCGGTCGACGACGACGGACTGCTCCTCAACCCAGACGATTCGGATATCACGAGCCACCTGGTCGCTCTTTACGAACGCTTTCTCATGCCCCGCTTCTCCTCGTTCGACGCGAGCCCTGAGTTTCGCCAGGCCTTGCGCGAGACTGGCGATCCATTCGAAACGCCCACCGATGTCGCCAAGGCTATCTATTCCGTACTCGAATCCGCCCAAGCGGAGACCGCTTCCTTGCAATCGCGACTCGAACGGATTCGCAGTCAGTGGCGCGCCACCTTCATCCGCGACGACCTCATGGAAGAAGCCCTTATTCAATTTACTTTCGAGGGCCTCGCCAGCAGCAAGGCGCAGCTCGCCCGTCTCCAAGCCCAGTTCGATCGAAAAACCTTGCAGGCCTGGGAACAAGCAGAGGGCGACCTTCGGAATATCGAAGCAGCCGAATCGAACGTCGAAGGGCTCAATGCCGGAACTCAATGGATATTGGTCCCTCAAGGCGCCCTTCCTTGATTAGAGTTTGTCATCCTCGAATTAACGCGGCACCGTAAATTCCTCAATTTTCCAATTCCTATGCGACCGGACGCTTCCAGATTGGTATATCGAATTAAAACCGCCCTCAAGGGCGAGTCCAATGGGCTGGATACAGCCAACCTCGCTTGGCAATACGCCGCTGAAGTCGAAAGGGCCTCCCAGCGCCTCTCCCGCTGCCTGCAAGAGAAAGACGATCTCGAGGCTTACCTCGAAAGCAATCGCAACCCGAGCGTTCTGGAATCCCTGGATACGCTCGACTTCGCAAACGCGGACGAATGGAAACGGCGCTGCGAGTTGCTGGGGTATCGCGTCGCCGATGGAATCGATCGCGAAGGAATCAAGCGGCTACGGGAACGATTCGCCGAAAAGGAGGATCTCAAAGGGTGGCTCGAAGGGGAATTTCGCCGCTTGTCCCGAGCAAAGCGACCAATTGACGCCTTCCGTATCGCCAAGTTGCTAGCAGAGGAATTCGAAAGCGACGAGAACGTTCAGTCAGAACGGCAGCGCCTAGAGGAGCAAGTAGTCGCCCAAGCGGAAGCGGAAATCAAGAGCGCCTCCGAAGAATTGATGCCCGATCGTTCGCCCGATGCCGCGCTCGACAGTTACGAATCCGCCGGAGTCGATCTACCCGCTCGCGAAGGACCGCTCAAGTCGGCGATCGAGGCAAGGCAGGAAACCCGCCTCTCGGCGACTCGCAGCGCCATTGAGGCCCTCGTCAAAAAAGCCGATTCCGCAAAAGGCGACGAAGCCCTCGCTGCCCTGGAGGCCGAATACCTCGCCCTCGACTATCGCCTGACGATGGAGGACACCCGCGGGCAATTGAGTCAAGAGGAACGGGATGCTCTCGGAAGCATCTCGACTAAGCTTTCCCGCCAACGCGGGAATCTCGAATCCAATATTTTAATACGAGCGGCAATAAAAGACCTGCGCGATATTCTTCAGGGCGTATCCATAAGTTTCGGCAACAGTAAAGCGACTGCCCACGACGCTTACGAGCGCTTGGCTTCGCTCCAGATGCAAGCCAAGAAAATGGGTCGGCGCATTCCTTACGACCTGCAAGAGGAAATCAAGAAAGCTCGATCGCTCGCTAAACGCAAACGAGCTCCCAAGTACGCGATTCTCGGAGTCGCCGCGGTCGCGGCGCTTACCCTCGTTTCTTGGATCGTCTTCACGCAGGTGGAACGCAACCGCGAGGCGTCCTCTTGGCAGGAAGCGGCCGCCGCTTTGGGAAAAGCCCGCTCGAGCCAAAACATCGAATCGGCCCAATCCGCCTTGGTCGATTGGAACGCGATCATCGAGACGGCCCCGCCGGAACACGCCTTGACCGCAACGGCTCAATCGCTTCGGGACTGGATTGCCGAACAAAAGGATCTCCAGAGCGGCTACGCCGAAGTGGCGGACAAGCTCGATGCGCTGCGCGGAGTCGCCAACCCCGATCCGAATTCTTCTCTAATCGATCCGCTATTGGAATCGGCCGCAACCATCGAAGCATCGCTCGGCGAGCGGGCGGACCCTACAATAGCAAGGCGCATAGCGCAATTCCAGGCATGGCGAGGCGATCGTCTCGCTCAAATAGACAACGCCAGAAAAAGAACCTTGCTGGATCACGTCAGCGCGGCGCAAGACAGTCTCGAGCAAGCCGCTGCAGCTTCCAATGCCCGCGACTTCGAGACGCATTCCACCTCTCTCGTAAATTCGATCGGCGAAGCTAGGACGCTCATTGCCAGCCATCCCGAACTCGACGCCAACTCTCTGCACAGTCGCAGCCTCGGGCGTCTCGAAGGGGCCCTGGAAGGGCTTCGTCAAAAACGCGATTCGATGGAAGTCGCCCAAAAGAGCATCAAGGACGCAAAGGACATCGCAAGCTACCTTAGTTCCCTGGAGGCCATATACAATTACGAAACGCTCGCTCCCGAATCCAAGCGAGCAATAGGCCGGATATTGAAGTTGGAGAATGAATACGACACCTTGCTTCAGTATTTGGTAATGCCGAACGACCGAGATGGCTGGATTGAGCTGGGAAGCTCCGATGACTATGCCACGGAACGGATCGATCCGGATGAAGAGGAACGGGCCCATCTCGAGCGACTCATAGGCAACCTTCTTTTCCCGGCCGTTTACGAATCCAGCGTCAAGTACTTCGAAGGAGAACCCGTGGCCAAAAGCGAATACTCCGTTTTTCTGGTCGACCCTATCCAAAAAGGAGATACCGCAGGGCTCAAGACCGGACTCAATTTCAGCTTCAAAGCGCGAGGATTCGACGAAAACGGAGAAGCGGAACCGGATACCCGCGAGATGAATTTCCTCAGTCACCCGGATGGCAGCTTTTGGGGGTTTTTCTACGAACCCTCAACTTTATCCAGGGAGTCGCTTTATTTCCAGGAAACCATTCGACTGACGCTCTTGCGAATCCTAAATGGGGCGCCTCGATTCGCCTTACTCGACCTTCTTCAAACCCTCAGCGACGAACGTTCCCTCGCCCCGGCCTATCGAGCGTATTGGCAACAGGAGCTGATATCCCTCGCCCAATTGGATCCCTGGAAATGGGGCAGCGCCCTCGCTCCTTCGGTAAACGAAATGTCCAAAACGCTTGAAACGATCGGTCCAGACGGCCTCGAGGAACGCCTTTGGCTCTCGTCGGTTGAACAGATATCGCCTTCGATAGAGTTCAACGAATATTTCCGCATGGCTAGCAAACGTTCGCTACTCGACGAAGCCCGAGCGTTTTCATCGCTCTACCGATTCGCTACTCAGGGCAGCATCGCTCTTGTAGGCCAAGCCGATTCGTCAGGTAAAATTGAATACAACAGCGATCGGCAGGCGGAGGACAAGCTCTGGATTGTAAATGGCCTCACAGGAAGAATCGAGACCCTCGAAGAAGGCCTAGCAATCGCGCCGTTCGCTCCCGTGGTTACCTATCGCTTCGAAGGCAAGCCAGCCTCGCGCCTGCTCCAGAAAACGCGCGCCGAAACGGGGATCGACCTGTCCGCTCCCGAGTTCGAGGGCAAGCTGCCGTCGATTCTCAAGTAGTCGATCCGTTCTCAGGAGCGCTGGTTCCGGCTTCCCTCACTGGAATCCAAGCGACCGGAATCCCTGGGATGGATTGTGGAAAATCCAATCGAGCCGAACCCAAACGAGGCAGTCGTCCGGCAAGGGAATTAAATCCCATCCCTAGCGCCGCGCCTGCGTCTATTCGGATATTTAAGCGAGCATTCCAGTGCGGGCAACTTGCCCATACCATTTCGCCGATTGCTTAGCTTCCCGCCTCTGCGTTTCGAAGTCGACATAGTAAAGGCCGAAGCGTTTGTCGTATCCATGCGTCCATTCGAAGTTGTCCATGAGCGTCCAGCAGAAGTAGCCTCGCAAATCGACCCCTGCTTCCAAGGCATTCGCGCACTCGCTCAAATACGCCCGGAAATAATCGATCCTCGCCGTATCGTTCAATGCGACTTCCCGCTGGCCTTCTCCCTGCAACGCGCACCCGTTTTCCGTAATGTATATGCGAGGGCGATCATAACGCTCGTCGATCCAGCGCAGCAGTTTGCCGCAGCCCCAAGGTACGATGCTCCACCCCATATCGGTCTTCTCCCATCTAGGATCCTCGCTCAATACCGTGTCCGGTTCGCCTAAAAGTCCTCCCCCATCGCCTGGCTCGATTGCCGCGCCGCTACCGCGTTTTGCAGAAGCGAGATAAGAGTATAGTGATTCAAACCGAAGATATCGATCCCTTCAAGGCTTCCCGCTCCCCGTCCGTGAAACCAGGCAGCTCATCGCCCAGGTCCGAACGCATGATATCCGGATAATCGCCTCGGTATATAGGGTCCGCGAACCAACCTAGAAAGCGTTCGAGCGAGCGCTCCGCAGCTATCCGATCTTCCGGATCTGACGATAGGGGTTCCCGCCAGTCGCAATTATTCGACATGCCAATCAGGCCTTTCTGCGAATCCGTGTATCGCGCTCGATATATTAGGACCGGTCGCCCATGGGCCTGGAGAATGCGGTGCCCGGGCAGGTAGGGCTCGGCGGTCGATACTCTGCCAGGGGCCATATCGCCGGAGCCATACCCCAACTTCGCGCTGCACCAGGGTTCGTTGAAGGTAATCCATCGCTTGACGCGATCTCCAAATCGATCGAAGCAAAGCGACGCGTAGGCCTCGAACCAACTGGGGAACTCAGGACTGATCAACCCGCCCCCCTCTTTCATAAGCGATAAGGGCAAGTCCCAGTGATAGAGCGTTACCCACGGTTCGATATTCCGCTCGTGCAGACAGTCGATGAGCTGGTCGTAGAATCGCAAGCCCGCCTCATTCGCTTACCCTCTGCCTTCAGGCAGAATCCGTGGCCATGAAATCGAGAATCGATACGCGTTCAACCCCATCTCCTGAATCAATCCGATGTCTTCGCGAAAACGGTGATAGTGATCGCACGCGATATCGCCACTTCCACCATCGAGGATATTGCCTGGCACGCGCGAAAAGGCGTCGCAAATGCTCAATCCACGCCCATCCGCCCGCCAAGCTCCTTCAATTTGGTAAGAAGCCGTAGCAGTTCCCCAAACGAAATTTTTTGAAAAGGGTGCCATTGAGCAACAGATCGGTAGCTGAAAGAGAAGCGCTCCCCATCCCATGGCACGAATGCGCGTCCGGACTTACATAAGAACGGCCTCGCGATCATCGACCGAAGGCCCCATCCCACTCCGAATTGCCGCTTTTCGTCTATTCCGACCCATTACGGCCTTTCCATGCTTGACAGGCCCACCTGGGTATTTCCATTTTCTCCCTCTTTTTCCAAATTTTCGTCATGAGACCGACCTATAGACCTCACCGCCTGAAACGAGTCCGCAAAATCGGCTTTCGCGCCCGCATGGCCACCCGCGGGGGACGCGCCCTCATCAACGCCCGCCGGCGGAAGGGACGCAAGCGTCTCGTCAACGTATAAAGCGGATCCGGCTTCCACGGCCGGCAGCTTGCCTATGACTCCGAAGCTCGGACTGAGCGCGGCGCGGCGCTTGAAGCGAAACAACGACTTCTTGCGCGCCCGGAGAAACGGCAAGACCTACCGCTGCCGCTGTTTCGCACTGTTCTCGACAATCCGCGCCGAAGCCTGCGCGGATTTTTCGTCTGCCCGCATCGGCGTCTCCGCTTCCAAGCGAGTGGGCAACGCAGTCGCCCGCAACCGCGTCAAGCGACGGTTTCGCGAACTCTTCCGAAAATGGCAGCTCGAGATTCGACCCGATGCCGATATCGTCGTCAGTTCCCGCCTGCCCGCAATCGATGTCGACTTCGAAGAGCTGGAACAACGCTTTCTCCATGCGATCAAGTACAATGGACTGAGACGCTCGCCATCGGACTCGCGCTCCTGATTCCAACTCGCCCAATTCTGCTTGCCTGCGCTTGCGGGCGCTCTTTTATGACCGACCTTCGCACCTGCCAAAGCGCCACAGATTTTCCCAATGGATAAGAAAAATACGCTCATCGGCATAGCCCTGCTCGCTGCCGCTTTTATAATGATGTTCCTCCAGGCTCCGACGCCTCAGGAGCGGACCGCCGAGCCGAATCCCGCGACTGCGCCGCAACCCGAGCAAACCGCGCCGGCGCCGGCGCCGGTCCAAGGGAATGCTGCGCCAGCTATCGGGAACGTTCCCCCCGCAAACCCCGTCAACGGCCCGGCTACGCTCGAAACGATCGGCGAGCATTTGGATGAACGCATCGTTTCCCGCGAAAACGCCCTCATGGAAGCCCGTTTCACCAACTACGGCGGCGCTATCCAAGAAATCGTTCTCAAGGATTTCGATACTTCGCGCGAAGACGAATCGCCCTATGTGATGAACGGCAATCGCGTTGCCCCTGCCCTCGAGCTCACTGGACTTCCCGGGCTAAATAAGGATACGGCCTACCAACTCGTCGAACAGACCGATTCCAACACCGTCGAATTTAGAACCGTCGTTCAGGAAAACCTTCAGGTGACGCGGCGTTACGTCATCCACCAGGAAACCGAAAAGGAACAACCCTACCTGATCCGACACGAAATCGAATTTCGCAATCTTACCGACAAATCCCTGCCGATCGGCGATTTCAACCTGAATGCCGGAACCGTCGCTCCCGCCGGCCCGCAGGACGTGCGCCTGCTCACCTTCGGCTACTTCGATGGAGAAGATACCGAGTTCACCGCCCTCGGCAAATTCGATGGCAGCAGCATCCCTTTCTTCAGCTCTCCGCCGCGCTCCTCGATTTCCGAAAACCGCACCCTCGAGTGGATATCCGTTAAGAACCAATTCTTCATCACCATTCTCAAACCAGACATCCCCGGCTCCGGATACTACTCGCAACCCGTCACCTTTCCACAGCTGAACGTAGATGGCACTCCCAAGCGCGGCATGACGGGATCCATGGAAATGGATAGCTTCACCCTCGCCCCAAGCGATACCCAGACCTTTGGCTTCGACTTCTACATCGGCCCTAAGGAGTTCAATCGTATTTCCCGAGTCGGCGCCGAGACCGAGGCGAATATGCAATTCGGCTTCGTCAGCGCCATCTCCAAGGTACTGCTGACCATGATGAATGGCTTCTTCAGCTTCATCCCCAACTACGGTGTCGCCATCGTTCTCCTAACGCTCGCCGTAAAAATCGTCTTCCTGCCCATCAATCTCATGTCATCGCGCTCGATGAAGCGCATGTCCAAGCTCCAGGAGCCGATGAAGTCGGTGAACGAGAAATTCGCCGACAATCCCCAGAAGAAGCAAATGCTGATGATGGAGCTCTACAAGCTCAACAAGGTGAATCCGGTCGCGGGCTGCCTCCCGATGCTGATTCAAATTCCCATCTTCTTCGGCCTATTCTATATGTTGCAAAGCGCGGCTGAATTGCGTCTCGCTCCGTTTCTCTGGGTGCCCGATCTCTCGATGCAAGAAGGCCTGTTCACCTTGCCTTTCCACATCCCGTTCATGGGCAACCAGTTCAATATCCTGCCGATCGTCTATCTCGTGTCGCTGGTGATCCAAATGGGCATGATGCCGACTCCTTCCGTCGACAACGCCCAGGTCAAGATGATGAAGTTCATGCCCTACATCTTCTTTCCAATCATCTACACCTTCGCTTCGGGCCTCGTCCTCTACTGGACTATCAACAATATTTTCACGATCGGCCAGCAGTGGGTAATCAACCGCCGCAAAGACGATTTCGAGCTGGTCCTTCCACCAGCCTTGAAAAAGGCCATGGCAGCGCCCAAAAAGAAGAAGCGAAAAAAATAGCCGCCCGATACTCCCGCTCTCAGTTCCTCAACCCTACTTCTTCATTTAGACATGTCCGGACATAGCAAGTGGTCTACGATTAAGCGAAAAAAAGGCGCTGCCGACGCCAAGCGCGGCAAGATCTTCAGCCGACTTTCCAAGGAGATTAGCCTCGCCGCTAAGAACGGAGGCGGGGAGCCCGACATGAACCCTAAGCTTCGGACCGTTCTCCTCAAAGCGCGGGCGGAGAACATGCCGCTCGACAACATCGATCGAGCAATCAAAAAAGGCACCGGCGAGCTGCCCGGCGTCATCTACGAGGAATTCGTCTACGAAGGCTACGCGCCTCACGGCGTAGCGGTCATCATCGAAGTCACGACCGACAATAAGAATCGCGCGGCCTCGGACGTCCGCTCCACGTTCTCCAAGAATGGAGGCAATCTAGCAGGAGCGGGAGCGGTGGCATTCATGTTCCATCGCAACGGCCAATTCATAATCTCGAAGGACAAGACCGACGAGGAAACGCTTATGGACGTAGCCCTCGAAGCAGGGGCCGAAGACCTCAAGGTCGAAGACGAATACTTCGAAGTCCTCGCCCCATTGACCGAATTCGATCACGTTAGCCAAGCGCTCTCTCAAGCCGAGATCGAACCGGACAACGCCGAGCTCGCCTATCTGCCCGAGAACTTGACTCCCATCGCCAGCTCCGAGGACGCCAAGCAAGTCATGCGTCTTATCGACGCCTTGGATGACTTGGACGATGTCCAGAACGTCTTCCACAACGCGGACATCCCCGCGGACTTCCTCGACGAGGAAGAATAAGTTCACCGCAGGAGCGGCTTGAGGCGCGAGCCTCATGCCGCCGAAATCCATCTCGGCCTATGGGCGCTCCCAGAGGAACTCGCGTCATAAAGATACTCGCGCCCTTGACGGATCGCCTCAACCGCCAAGACTCCCCTTCTTTATGAACCACGCGGAGGAAGATCTAACGCACGCCGTCGACGGCGAAGTCGGCCTCGTTTCGCCGAAGGACTTTCATTGCCCCGATCCCTTCGTCTTCGAAAGCGGCCAGTCGATCCCCGAATTCACACTGCGCTACGAAACGTACGGAGAACTGAACGCGGACAAGAGCAATGTCGTTCTTATTTCCCACGCTCTCACAGGCGACCACCACTGCGCGGGCGTCCAATCGCTTAAGGATCGCAAGCCAGGCTGGTGGAATAGCCTCATCGGCCCCGGCAAACCCATCGATACCCGACGCTTTTTCGTGCTCTGCGCCAATTGCATTGGAGGCTGCCAAGGCTCGACCGGCCCGAAATCCATCGATCCGCGTACGAGTGAACCTTACAATCTCGCTTTCCCCTTCACCACCATCCGAGACATGGTTCGCTCCCAGAAAATCCTCTTGGATAAGCTAGGGGTCAGCCAGCTCTACGCCGTGATCGGCGGGTCTATGGGGGGCATGCAAGTCTTGCAATGGGCAATCGAGTACCCGGCGTTCGTACGCCGTATCATCCCAATGGCGACGACTTGGCGGCAAAACGCCCAGGCCATGGCATTCGACGAAGTGGGCCGCCAGGCGATCATGCAGGATCCGGAGTGGAGGGATGGAAACTACGAGCCCGAGAAAGGCCCCAACGTCGGTCTCGCCATCGCTCGCATGATGGCCCATATCACCTACCTGTCCGATCTGAGCATGAATCGTAAGTTCGGCCGCAAGCGTCGCCAGGAAAGCAAGTACACCTTCGATGTCGAATTCGAAGTGGAGAGCTATTTGCGCTATCAAGCGGAGAGCTTCATCAATCGATTCGACGCCAATACCTATCTGTATTTCACTCGCGCCCTTGGCTACTTCGACTTGGCGGGAGCCTACGGCAGTCTCGACGACGCCTTTGCCAAGCTACAGTGCAAAGCGCTTTCCATCGGCTTTACTACCGACTGGCTTTTCCCGCCCGAACAGAATCGTGAAATAGTATTGGCAATGCTAAGACAAGGAATCGAAGCGTCCTATACCCAACTCGACATCGACCTAGGGCACGACTCGTTTCTCATCGAATCGCCTGAGCTATTCAATTTAGTCCGCGATTTTCTGGCAAGCTAACGGCCTTTCTTTCTTCCACCGATTTCGCCAATCGAGCGGAGACCAATCCGTTGTTCTCGAGTCAATGCGAGGGCTCCGCCTTCGGAACGCGCGCAGGCTAAATGCGCGCCCTCTCCTTCACTTCGATGCTAAATCGTATATCGCGTATCCACAAATCCAATTCGGCGCAAAACGCGCCTTGCGTTTCCAGTCTCCTCGAAGGAATACTTTGCGGTCGATTTCATAGCCCTTCTCCGCGCAAAATCCTTCGAATTGCCGCACGGAAAGGGGATTGCTCCGTCGCGATTTCTCCCACTTGCCTGGATACACCTCATTGACTACGCGGCGCCCCTTAGAGAGCATGCTGAACCGATTCTTCCAATAGCCGAAATTCGCGAACCCGATGGTTAGCGTCTCGGAAACGCGGAGCGCTTCTTCGATTACTTCCTCAGGATTATCCAATTCCTGCAAGGTCCGTGAACAAATAACGCGATCGAAATGCCGATCCGGAAAAGCCCGCATGAACTCCATCATATCGCCCAAGTAAGCGGAGAGTCCCCTTTTCACGCAGGCGTGAATCTTCGCAGCGTCCATATCCACTCCGATTCCCTCCGCTTGCCGGGTTTGCTTTAGATACTCTAGCAAGATGCCTCGACCGCAACCCAGATCCAGCACCCGCGAACCCGGCTCCACCCAGTCACGCATGATCTGCATATCAACCGATCGCTTGTCTTTCGTTTTGGTCATCTACGATCCGTAATCAAACACGTTGAGGCTGCATCACAAGCGCGAACCCCGTCATACTCTCTCAGCTGTCCCTGCGCGGGACACTCCATCCAGCTCTAGTTCGGTTTGCGTCCATCGGAGTCTCGCCGCCTCGAGCAATTCCCGCCCTATCGCCTCGATTACCGTAGCGATCACAGCATTGCCGAACTGCTTGTAGGCCTGGCCTTTTCTTGGGTCCAGCCGGTAGCGGTCGGGGAATCCCATTAAGCGACGGCATTCTATGGGGTGCAGCTTGCGAACGACCCCATCAATCAGATACGCGCCCGTCTTCGCCGCAGCGCCGCCTCCATGCGCCGAGAGCGTTATGGCATGCCCTTCAGGCGAGTATATCCGCTCGCCCTGGCCACCTTTGTTGATAACGCCGATCTGAATCGGGCGATTGACCGCCTTCTCGTTCGCGCCTTCCCGCTTCGCTTCGTCAATGCGAATATCGTTTCTCTCGATCTCCGTCCCGCGCGCTTTCGCATTGGGAAGCAGATATTCCTTCAGGCGGACCTCCCGATCGAGCGCTTTGGGAAATTCGAATTCGCCTTCCACGACGTCCTCGCGGATGCCCACGATATACAGGCGCTTGCGAGCCTGCGGCACTCCGTAGTGGGACGCGTTCAATACGGAATATTTCGTTCGGTACCCCGCTTCTTCCAGCATGGAAACCGTTCGTTTCAGGGTTTCCCCATTCCGGTGTCGCACGTAGTTGGCGACGTTCTCCAAGAATACCGCGCGCGGGCGCTTCGCGGTCACCAAGCGCATGACCTCGAAAAACAAGGTGCCTCGGGCATCCTCGAACCCTAGCTGCTTGCCGCTTACCGAAAAAGGCTGACAGGGGAAACCGCCGCAAAGCACATCGTGATCCGGCACTGCCTCCGAGGAAATCTTCGTTATATCGCCTGCTGGCTTCTCGCCGAAGTTCCGTTCGTAAGTCGCCGCCGCGTGTTTATCGATCTCCGAGCTGAACACGCACTTTCCTCCCAAGCGCTCCAAGCCAATGCGAAATCCGCCTATGCCTGCAAAAAGATCGATAAAGGTAAACATGTTCGTTCTCGGTATCTAGACGATGCGCTCTAAGGCTCGGGGCGACACCTCCCGCACGTCCCGCAGGACCGTATCGCTATCGAAGAGCCGTCGTTTGAACGATTCGCGGGGCGCCTCCGACTCGAAGCCGAACCCTAACATGGCCCGTCCCACGCGTTCCCCCGTGTAGTTATAGTTAAAGTACACAATACTAGCGCCTTTGCAGGTATCCTGCAGGAAGTCGTGCAACGCGCCGGCTCGTTCGGGAAATTCAATTTTGATGAAGCAGGGATACTCGATGAGAGCCGCATCGTAGTGGATGATTCGAAACTCGACGTCCTCGTCCCCGGTGGCGTCTTCAAACTCGATGCCAAGCTTCCGTAGCTCAGCCTCCAAGACAGCGAATTGCTGCGGCATTGCATCGATACCGATCACCGGACTGGCTATTTCCTTTCCCGCCAAGCCGTGTTGGAATTCGATTATATTCATTCCGTCGAGGAACGTTTCCAGCAAATGCAGCAACGCCCCTGCCCGCTCGGGGATGCGAAATCGATAGTAGCGTCGGTGGGCCGATCCAATCCCTGCATGCCGTACGATATAGGAAAGTTGGCCGAAATCCATATTCGATCCGCAAATGATTGCCAGGGCCCGCTTGCCGCCGAGGGCTTCCTTTTCCTTTAGCCATGCAGCCATCCCCATGGCTCCCGCCGGCTCGGGTATCAATCGCCGACTCTCCCAGAGCATCTGAACGGCAGCGCACACCTCGTCATTGGTTACCGTTACGAATCGATCGATCAACTCGGCGCAAAAGCGTCGGGTCAAAGCGCCCGCCTTCTTA